>NZ_LMBV01000010.1:129005-151255 GCF_001439925.1 Peribacillus muralis | reverse complement strand
CTTTTTTAATAGTGTGTGCTCACTTAAAATTTAACGTTGGCGCTTTGTTTTGTTCAGTTTTCAAAGAGCGATTTGTTTATCGTTTCCTCAGAAGCGACTTTAATAATATATCAAATATATTATTTTTTGTCAACAACTTTTTTTCTTTCGCTGTCGACTTAGTTATTATATCTAGTATCGGAAACAAAAGCAAGCGTTATTTTAAATTAAATGAAAGATAGAGAATCGGCATCTAGGCCCTCCCCCTAAAAAGACATTGGGCATATCTTTTCAGGAGTAGGCCTTCCTGTTAACTCTTAGAGTATTTCTTCAATATATAACTCCCGGGTTAGACTTAAATTAATGACTTGCCCACTATCTTTCACCTTGATGATTGGCTTTGTTTGGTGACTGGCGTCAATGAACATGATTTCTGCAATTAAGCCATTGTTCAGCTTGACACTGCTACCTATTGAAATGCTAGCAAAGCTTGATAACAAGGTCTTCACTACTTCTATATCAAACTTACCGAATTCATCGTGCAGGATCATTTCCAATACTTTAAAGGGAGACTGTTTTCCCCTATATGTCCTTTCAGAGGTCATCGCATGAAAGACATCTGCAACGGCAATGATTCTTGAGAATAAGTTCATGGGCTTTGTTTTCAAGCTTTTGGGGTAACCTGTTCCATCCAACCTTCCGTGGTGTTCTAGAATGGCTGTCTTCATACTATCCTTAATGATGGAACTATCTTTTATCATTTTGTAACTGAAAATAGGATGCTCGTGAATCTCCTCGTAATCCTCGACAGTCAGACTTTCCGTTTTAGTTAATAACTTGGGTGGTAGCTTTGCCATCCCACAGTCAGCCAGACATCCGCCTATGGCCAGTTGATAGACATCGGCCCTACTGCATTTCATCTTGGAGGCAATGTACCCTCCTATCAACCCAATTGAAATGGCATGGTGAAACAAATAGTCTTCCTTATTGCAATAGTGGTGCAACATTAAAATATTTCGTGGTTCCTCTAAAGCTTTATCCAATAATGGAATCATGATTAAACGAATCATTGCCACATCTACCTTGCTGCCTGCCTGCCAGTTCCTGAATAATCGCTTATAGGCTTGGATGGACTTTAGATATAATTCGGTAAAATCGGACGACTCTTCCACTTGATCCAATTCAGGATCTATCACTTCTTTCGGAAAAAATCGTTTTCCGTCGATCAAAGTTCTATCAACGCTTACCTCCGTTATAAAAAAAGCTTGTAAAGCCTCAATTAACTCCGCGGTCAAGACTGTTTTTTCATACATGATGGGACGGTCGGAGAGGCCTCTAATTTCCTTGGAAAGAATACAGCCTTCCGTTAAATAGCGCGTTTTCACTAGCAAAATGGTCCACCTCGATAATAGTTTTGATAGATTTCATTTTACTTGAAAAACATGGTATAAACTATCTTTTTTATGATTATATACCTAACCCAACTCACCTTCCGAACATAATAACCGTGACCTTTTACTCAAAAACAAAAAAACGACCCAGCATTTTAGCTGGATCGTTTAGCGGAATCATTATTCTTCGGTATCTTTTTCCGTTTCTTCATTTTCGCTCACAACAGTAGGTTCCGATACAGTTTCTTGATCGACTGTTGGATCTACCTCTAAATCTACTTCCTCTTCTTCTCTTCCAACGATGGCCACTGTCGAGACGTATTCATTGTCTGCGGATTCAAGGCGAATGAGTTTGACCCCTTGAGTATTACGGCCTGTTTTGGATATGCCTTCGACTTCCATCCGGATCAATACACCTGCAGCTGTAATCAGCATCAAGTCCTCATCTTCTCCGGTAACGGTTTTCACGGCAATGAGTTCACCATTTTTCTCCGTGACATTACACGTTTTTATCCCTTTGCCGCCGCGGCTTTGAATACGGTACTCTTCCGCAGAGGTCCGTTTTCCATAACCATTTTTCGTAACAATCAGGACTTCTTCGTCATCTTCAAGAATTTCCATGCCCACCACTTCATCTTTTGACCTTAAGGAAATCCCTTTCACTCCCGCTGCAGTACGGCCCATCGTCCGGACATCCGTCTCTGGGAATCGAATCATCATCCCGGACTTCGTTCCGATAATGATCTGTTTCTCTCCATTCGTAAGACGGACCGAAATCAATTCATCATCTTCCCGTAAACCTAAAGCGATTAAACCATTATTACGGATATTCGCAAAAGATGACAATGGGGTTCGCTTCGATATCCCGTGGCGTGTCGTGAAGAATAGATACCAATCATCGGCGAATTCCTTCACCGGTATGATGGCATTGACCCACTCCCCTTTATCCACTTCCAATAGGTTAATGAGCGGTAAGCCTTTTGCGGTCCTGCCATATTCAGGTATTTCATATCCTTTTGAACGGTATACTTTACCTTTGTTCGTGAAGAATAATAGCGTGTCATGAGTCGAAGTGGTCAACAAGTGACCGACGAAATCATCTGTATTCGTTCCCATGCCCTGTATCCCCCGGCCGCCACGTTTTTGGCTGCGGTATGTCGTTGCCGGCAGACGTTTAATATAACCGTTATGAGTAAGGGTCACGATGATATTTTCCTCTGGGATTAAATCCTCATCTTCCAGGCTTTCAAAGCCTGCTAATGTGATTTCCGTTCTTCGTTTATCATTAAAACGGTCCTTGATTTCAAGAAGCTCTTCACGAATGATTTCAAGAACCTTTTCCTCATCTGCAAGGATCGCTTTATATTCGGCAATAATAGCCATTAATGCTTGATATTCATCTTCGATTTTTTCACGTTCCAGACCAGTTAAACGTTGTAGACGCATATCCAAAATAGCTTGCGCCTGTTTTTCGGATAGTGAAAACTGTGTCATTAACCCAACGCGTGCAATATCAGTCGTTTGGGAACCACGTATTAACGATATCACCGCATCCAGATTATCGAGCGCAATGCGCAAGCCTTCTAAAATATGGGCACGGGCCTCCGCTTTGCGCAATTCAAATTCGGTCCTGCGCCGTATGACCACTTGCTGGTGCTCTAAGTAGTATTGCAGGCATTGTTTCAAATTCAATACTTTTGGCTGTCCGTCCACCAAGGCAAGCAGGTTGATCCCGAAGGTTGTCTGCATGGCAGTGTGCTTATACAAGTTATTCAAAAGGACATTTGCATTAACATCCTTGCGCAGCTCCATGACGATGCGCATGCCGTTACGATCCGATTCATCTCGTAAATCGGTGATGCCTTCGATTTTCTTGTCCCGGGCAAGTTCCGCAATCTTTTCAATCAATCTTGCTTTATTGACTTGATACGGGATTTCTTTAACGAGGATAACCTGTTTTCCATTAGGTTTTTCTTCAATTTCAACTCTTGCCCGTTGAATGATCGACCCTTTTCCAGTTTCATAGGCTTTTCTTATTCCACTTCTTCCTAAGATTAACCCGGCTGTCGGAAAATCGGGCCCTGGAATGAATTCCATTAACTCCGGTATCGTAATTTCAGGATTTTTGCTTATGGCCAATACGCCATCAATTACCTCACCTAATTGATGTGGCGGAATGTTGGTTGCCATTCCCACTGCTATACCAGATGAACCATTCACCAACAGGTTAGGGAAACGGGCTGGCATAACGGCTGGTTCTCTTTCTGAACCATCATAGTTATCCTGGAAGTTGACCGTTTCTTTATTTAAATCACGAAGCAGCTCCATCGAAATTTTCGACATCCTTGCCTCTGTATACCTCATAGCGGCAGCTTGGTCTCCATCGACCGAACCGAAATTGCCGTGACCATCGACAAGCATGTAACGATAGTTAAAGGGCTGCGCCATCCGTACCATCGTTTCATATACAGCTGAATCACCATGCGGGTGATATTTACCGATTACTTCCCCGACAATACGGGCAGATTTTTTAAATGGTTTATCCGAAGTCATTCCAAGATCATTCATTGCATAAAGAATTCTTCGGTGTACCGGTTTTAAACCGTCCCTTACATCAGGCAAAGCACGAGACACGATAACGCTCATCGCATAATCCAAAAAAGATGTCCGCATCTCGGTACTTATATTTATTTCTTTTACACCTGATCTTTCATTTTCTGACATGGAGCCAACCTCCTATAAAAAGCTTATACTCTCGTTTTGTTTTAACTGTTCGTGCGCTATGTAAAGAACAGGATGTAAAAGCATCCTGTCAAAAAATCAAACATCGAGATTTTTTACATAAATTGCATTTTCTTCGATGAAATTACGTCGCGGCTCAACCTTGTCGCCCATCAACATCTCAAAAGTTTCATCTGCCTCGGCAGCATCTTTCAAACTGACTTGAAGCAGCGTCCGCGTTTCAGGGTTCATCGTCGTTTCCCATAGTTGCTCTGGATTCATTTCCCCTAGCCCTTTATAACGCTGCAGGTTAGGCTTTGGAGTACTTGGCATACTAGCCATGATTTCTTCAAGCTGCCGATCATTATAAGCATAATCCACTTTTTTCCCTTGCTGGATTTTGAAAAGTGGCGGCTGAGCTATATATATATATCCATACTCGATAATTTTTCTCATATAACGGTAGAAGAATGTCAACATCAGCGTTCTGATATGGGCTCCATCCACATCCGCATCGGTCATGATAACAATTTTATGGTATCTAGCCTTTTCAATATTGAATTCATCGCCAATGCCTGTTCCAAGTGCTGTGATGATCGTACCTATTTCCTCATTGTGCAGGATTCTATCCAATCGTGCTTTTTCAACGTTCAGGATTTTACCTCTTAGCGGCAAAATAGCTTGGAAATGGCGGTCACGTCCTTGTTTGGCCGATCCTCCCGCCGAGTTTCCTTCAACGATGTACAATTCACTGATAGCCGGGTCCTTAGATGAACAATCTGCCAATTTACCCGGTAGGTTGGATACTTCCAGAGCACTTTTCCTTCGTGTCAATTCACGGGCTTTCTTAGCTGCCATACGGGCTCTTGCTGCCATCAGACCTTTATCGATAATTTTTCTGGCCACTGCAGGATTTTCGTATAAGAAGGAATCAAGCCGTTCCGAAAGGATGGAATCGGTAACCGTTCTTACTTCAGAATTTCCCAGTTTGGTTTTCGTCTGACCTTCAAACTGAGGCTCAGGATGCTTAATCGAAATGATGGCCGTTAAACCTTCCCGGACATCTTCACCAGAGAAGTTGGAATCGGCTTCCTTCAAAAGACCATTTTTCCGTGCATAATCATTGATGACCCGTGTCAAAGCCGTTTTGAAGCCTGATTCATGCGTACCGCCTTCATAAGTATGGATATTGTTGGCAAATGAAAAGACATTGCTGATATAGCTGTCATTATATTGCAGTGCTAATTCGACAGAAATTCCATCTTTCTCGCCTTCCATGAAAATCGGTTCCTCATGCAGGACCTCTTTTGAACGATTCAAATGCTCAACATAGGACTTGATACCACCCTCGTAGTGATACTCCCTGATTTTCTCTTCTTCTTCGCGTTTATCTTCAATGATCAGTTTCAGGCCTTTATTCAGGAACGCAAGCTCACGGATACGGGTGGATAACGTGTCGAAATCGTACTCCAACGACTCAGTAAAAATTTCGCCATCAGGAATGAAGTGTACCGTCGTACCTGTATGATCGGTTTCACCGATAACCTTCAGATCTTCTTTAGGAACCCCACGGTTGAATTGCTGATAATGGATCTTGCCTTCACGATGGACATACACTTCCAATACCGTGGACAAGGCATTAACTACTGAAGCACCTACACCATGTAAACCACCGGAAACCTTATAGCCCCCGCCGCCAAACTTTCCTCCGGCATGAAGGACGGTCATGATGACTTCCACAGCCGGACGTCCCATTTTCTCATGGATTCCGACTGGAATTCCCCGTCCATTATCGACTACCGTTATGCTATTGTCTTCTTCGATCGTCACTTTGATTTCCGTACAGAAACCCGCTAGTGCCTCATCAATACTGTTATCGACAATTTCCCAAACAAGATGGTGAAGTCCTTTTGCAGAGGTCGTTCCGATATACATCCCCGGACGTTTACGAACTGCTTCTAAGCCTTCCAAAACCTGTATCTGATTCTCATCGTATGCCTGAGCTTGTACTTCTTTTTGTTCCATTGTCATTCGTATCACCTACACTTTTCTTTTGGCATTTATCATTTTTCAGGAGCGATCATTACGCTTATTGCTTAAATTGAAAGAACATCTATATCATCGATCAATAACGATTGCTGCAGCGACCGCTTTTTCAACGTCGACGAAGCAAGCGGTGAATAATAGACCTGCTTATCCGTCACTACAATCGATTTAACCGAGTTTTTTGCTAAATGGGACGTTACATCAGCCTTTTTATCCAAAAACTCCTTCATGATTGGAGAGGACTGGAGCAGCTTCTTATCTAAAATGGCTATGACATCGTCCGTTTTCACAAGAATGTCTTCACCAATATGGAGATACATACATTCACCTCATCATTTAATCTTTTTTATACTTCCTTGACTAACATAAAAGGTGGACGCTTCTCTTAGGGTTTGATGATCGATTCCATCAACGGAGGGTGTCGTCACGAATGTTTGCACTTTCCCTTGTATCGTATTCAATAAATGGGATTGACGGAAATCGTCAAGTTCCGATAACACATCATCCAATAATAAAATGGGATACTCGCCAATTTCCTCATGAATCAGTTCAATTTCGGCAAGCTTCAGAGATAGTGCGGTTGTACGCTGCTGTCCTTGTGAACCATATGTCTGGACATCACGGTCATTCACAAAAAAAACCAGGTCGTCACGGTGAGGACCGACCAGCGTTACACCCCGTTCAATTTCCCTTGTTTTTATTTTATCAAATTTTTCTGTGTATACTTCTATCATTTTCGTCAAATCCATAGATTCTGATACATCAAGCGACGGTTTATATTGGATTTTCAATACTTCTAGATTTCTGGAGATTCCCGAATGGATCGGCTCCGCCCATTGCTGGAGCTTTAAAAGAAACTCATATCTTCTTTCGACAATTTTCGCTGCATACTGGATGAATTGATCAGTTAGTACATCAAGCATTGTCGTATCCGTTTGTTTCCGGGTCTGCAAAAGCTTTAAGTAATGATTTCTTTGTTGAAGTATTTTATGATATTGGCTCATATCATGAAGGTATACGGGAGAAACCTGGCCAATTTCCATATCTATAAAACGGCGTCTGACTATAGGACTGCCCTTTACAAGGTTTAGATCCTCAGGCGCAAACATGACCACGTTCATATTGCCGACATATTGACTTAACTTTCTTTGTTCAATATGGTTGCACTTCGCCTTTTTCCCTTTTTTTGAAATGGTCAGCTCAAGTGGTATTGAGGTATTTCTCTTTCTTACTCTGCCTTCTATCTTAGCATATTCTTCATCCCAGCGAATAAGTTCTTTATCATTTGAGGTCCGATGGGATTTCGCCATCGCTAAAACAAATATAGATTCCATGACGTTTGTCTTTCCTTGGGCATTTTCTCCGAGGATAACATTGACTTTATTTTCAAAGTCGAGATTCAATTCGGTATAGTTGCGGTAATTTCTCAAACTTATATTCTCAATATACATATTCCGCTCTTCCCTTATGTTTTAGCTTGTAATTGTGAAAGTTCCAAATCCAGGAATCTCTATCTTATCTCCGGACCTTAATTTCCTGCCTCTTCTCACATCTAATTCACCGTTGATGAAAACCTCATATTCGCCCAAGAACCATTTTGCCATCCCGCCGCTTTGAATCAAATCGGCCAATTTCAAAAATTGTCCAAGTGTAATATATTCCGTGCTGATTTTTATGGATTCCATTTCCTTGTCTCACTCCTACCCAAGTAGTCTTTAATATTTCATTTTACTAAAAAAATCCCATTAAGACAAAGTATTGCTTTTTAAGCGCTTGTTTTTAACATTTACTTCGTTTGCTGAGGGAGCGACCATTGCTGATTATATTTGGATATAAAAAAATTAAAGGCCCGTTAAACAAGCCTTTAATTATTCTAGGATATTATTTACCTTCAATAAGTTCGAACTGGAAGAATCAATTGCAGCATCGAATCATCATGAAGCGGACGGATGACAAACGGACGCATCGCACCAGTGAAGTTTATTTTTATATCGGTTCCTTCCAAGGCCTTTAAAGCATCCATCACAAATTTGGCACTGAAGGAGATTTTCAGATCTTCCCCTTCAATGGCTTCAGCCGGGACCTCTTCGATTACTTTACCAATTTCGGGAGTATTGGAGGATACCTCGATAATGCCGCCTTCAAGGGTCGTCAATTTAACGACATTATTTCTTCCTTCCCTCGCCAATAAGGATGCCCTGTCGATTGCTTGGAGAAAATCTTTCGTATGGACGGTCACATCCGTTTTGCTATCCGATGGGATCAAGCGGGATGTATCGGGATAATTCCCTTCGAGCAATCTTGAGTAGAACAATAAATTTTCAGCCTTGAAAAGAACTTGGTTTTCGGTAATGACGATTTCTATCAGTTCGTTTGTATCATCAAGGATTTTACTTAATTCATTCAGGCTTTTACCAGGAATGACAACGCTATAGGTCCCGTTAATTTTATTTTCTATTTTGGCCGTCCGCATTGCCAGCCTATGGCTATCTGTTGCAATACAGGTCAATTCATCATCTTGAACTTTTAGGTTTACACCTGTCAAGATTGGCCGTGTTTCTGACGTGGACACAGCAAAGCCAGTTTGACGGATAAGCGTCTTCAAAAGATCTGTTGGCAGTTTAAACATGTTTTCTTCTTCAATGATCGGCAGATGTGGATATTCTTCAGGATCCAATCCATTCAAGTTAAATTCAGCTTTACCTGAGCGGATACTCGTTTGAAAGTTATTCTCCACTTCAATATCGACTGTATCCATCGGCAGTTTTTTGACGATTTCACTGAAAAAACGGGCATTCAGGACAATACCGCCACTTTTTTTCACTTCAACGATTTCATCTCCATCGACTTCGGCTGGAATGAATGATTGGATCGAAATATCGGAATCACTTCCTGTTAATGTGACACCCTCACTCGTAACGGTTATTTTTATCCCAGTTAGAATTGGAATCGTTGTCCTGGATGTGACTGCTTTCATAACTTCTTGGACACTATGAACTAATCGATCTCTTTGGATTATAAATCTCATGTTTCATCCTCCAATTTTTTAAATGCCAAATAGGCATATTTATTAATAATTTTTATAAAAAAGATAGTAGTAATAGTAGTAGGGCCTGTTGATATGTGGATAAGTCGATTCGAGCTAAGGAAAAACAGTCTATCCACTTGTGGACAGACTGTGTGTAAGTAGTCGTCGGTTATACACATTATCCAGAATAAGATTATACCCTTAACTGATCCTGTATTTCTTTGACCTGACGTTGAAGCTGGGTATCCGTCTGCATGAGCTTAGAAATTTTTTCATGTGCATGGATAACGGTCGTATGATCGCGACCTCCAAATTCATCACCTATCTTAGGCAGCGATGAGTCCGTTAACTCCCTGGAAAGATACATGGCGATCTGCCTTGGGAATGCTACCGATTTAGTCCGTTTTTTTGCCTTGAAATCCTCCAGCTTGACGCTATAATGCTCACCGACCGTCTTTTGGATCTCTAGGATGGTGATGATTTTAGGTTTAGAGCTTGGAATGATGTCCTTTAATGCTTCAGCAGCCAAATCTGCATTGATATCTTTATTGATTAATGAAGAATAAGCTACTACGCGAATGAGTGCCCCTTCGAGCTCACGGATGTTCGAATCGATTTGATTCGCGATATAGAGCATAACTTCATTCGGAATATCCAGTCCCTCCGCTTTTGCCTTCTTACGTAATATGGCAATCCGCGTTTCAAGATCAGGAGGTGTTATATCCGTAATCAATCCCCATTCGAATCTGGAGCGGAGCCGATCTTCGAGTGTAGGGATTTCCTTTGGCGGGCGGTCACTTGAGATGACGATTTGCTTGCTTTCTTCATGCAAGGCATTGAATGTATGGAAAAATTCTTCTTGGGTTTGTTCTTTTCCCGCTAGGAATTGAATATCATCAATCAATAAAACGTCCACGCTTCGATAACGATCCCGGAATTCCCCGGCTTTATTGTCCCGGATGGAATTGATGAATTCGTTCGTGAATTTTTCGGACGATAAATATACGACCTTTGCATTCGGATTATGCTCTAGAACATAATGTCCAATGGCATGCATTAAATGAGTTTTTCCGAGACCTACGCCCCCGTATATGAATAAGGGGTTATAGGCTTTGGCCGGAGCTTCTGCGACAGCGAGAGACGCGGCATGGGCAAAACGATTGCCGGAGCCGATGACAAACGTATCAAAGGTATTTTTCGCATTCAGCATATGCTGTGGGAATGCAGCATGCTCTTTATCTTGCTTTTTAATCTTTTTAGGCTGAACCGGTACGGTAAAATCATCGTCTTCTTGATTAGGGGGAATGATGAATTTTGCTTCCAATTCCTCACCGGTAAGTTCAAACAATACATCAGAAATAAGATGGGAATACCGTTCTTCGAGCCAATCCCTGGCAAATTCGTTAGGAGCGGTGACTGTTAATGTATCACCCTGAAGTAAATATGCCTTGGTTGATTTAAGCCAAGTTTCAAAACTTGGTTTACTGATTTTTTTTTCGATTTTTCCGAGCGCCTGGTTCCAGAGGCTATCGATGTTGTCCAAACTTATCCCTCCTTTGCAAAATATTTTTATGAATGAATGTATGCACAAATAAACTCATCGATTGCCGTCTTTATATACAATTGGACAGCAAAGGTTCGGTGAGCTGTATAAGGGATGTTATGTTGTGAAATGAAGTGTCCCTATTACTAGATATTGCACTGTACAACCTTTGTACAAACTACATCTTGCTAACCGATGTAGATTTGGATGTTTATTCATCAACAGGTATTTAGTAAAATATATAATAAAGAAGAAAAAAGGGTTTTCGACAATATCCACCATCTGTGGACAAAATAATATACACAGGTCGAATAAGCTATCCACATGTTATACACAGTCTGTGGATAACCGTTACCTGTTGATAAAGTTATTCAGAGTGAAAACACAAATATAATATCAGAAAATCAGGCGTCTTGCAATGGGCTAGAAAACTTTATCCACAACATACCGCTCGTGTGGGAAAAACTTTTCCACAGGCTATTGTTATGTGCAAAAGTCAATGAAACGGGCTGTGGATAGAAAAAAACATGTCGAATTTTATCCACAGAGCTAGATTTTGGGCCCAAATGATTTTATTTGATCTCCTTTGTACAAGCGATAAAACCTCCAGGATATAGATGGAGGTTTTTCTTTAGGCTTTTTTCGTTGTTGTTTAAATTAAGGTGGATAAGCGAACATTGGAGGGGAAATCAGCAACACGGAACTATTTGGTGAATAGCCACAAGTATGCAATAACAGCTTTTTCTTATTATTTGTCGAAAGTTGTGTCTATCAAGGGGGATTACTGGTGAATCTCATATTTGTGCTCATGGAAAAAATGATGTAAATTTTCCTTTCACCAAAAATTTCTATATCAGTTCAGAGCAAAATCATTTACAATAGGCTAGGTAGTAAAAAAAGGCCCACTGGACATTTGAACAAGAAAAACATATTTTTTCTGGATGAGGTTGACAAGTAGAAACCTCCATCTATATAATTGTAAAGACTGTCTTTAACTGTTATTCCTCAGGGAGGTGTCATATAATGAAAAGAACTTATCAACCGAATAAACGTAAACATAGTAAAGTTCACGGTTTCCGTGCACGTATGAGCACGAAAAACGGACGTAGAGTAATCGCTGCACGTCGCCGCAAGGGCAGAAAAGTATTATCTGCATAGACCACTGAAAAGTCTCAGTGGTCTTTTTTCGCAAAATAAGGGATTTACTGAGACTCAATTCATGTAATGAAGGTGTAAAAATGAAAAAAAAGTTAAGGATTAAGAAAGAGGATGAATTTCAGCTTGTATTTAAAAAAGGTGAATCTTCTGCTAATCGGCAATTCGTCGTCTATGTCCTAGAAAAGCCAGGTCAGGATTATTTCCGTATCGGACTTTCGGTCAGTAAAAAAATCGGCAATGCCGTTGTAAGGAACCAAATCAAAAGATACATACGGCAAGCGTTTTTGGAATTGAAAGAAGATATAGAAGAAGGTAAGGATTATATCGTGATTGCTCGAAAACCAGCGGCGGAGATGGACTTTTTCCAGGTGAAAAGCAGCTTGATCCATGTCCTGAAACGTTCTAAATCACTAAACTTTTCAAAGAAAAAACAATGAAATCCCCTATATGGCGGAAGCGAAGCATCCCTCGCAGATGTCGGCTTGTCTTTCGCTAATTATTTCAAAAAAGATTGATTGCAGTTAGGAGGAAATTACGGTTGAAAAAACGAATATTACTCATTATTGGACTAGCCTCGATAATGATGCTGTTAGCTGGGTGTACGGAAATTAAAGAACCAATTACTGCGGATAGTGAAGGTTTTTGGAATTCATACATTGTCTATCCATTATCAGCCCTAATCATTTGGCTTTCTGAAACATTCGGTGAAAACTATGGTTTAGGTATCATCGGTGTCACGTTAATCATTCGCTTAGCATTACTTCCACTTATGATTAAACAGGTTAAAAGCTCTAAAGCAATGCAGGCCATTCAGCCTGAGATGAAAGAACTTCAAGCAAAATACAGCTCAAAAGATGCTGCCACTCAACAAAAACTACAGCAAGAAACAATGGCTCTATTTTCAAAATATAATGTGAATCCTTTGGCAGGGTGCTTGCCGATCGTGGTGCAAATGCCGATCTTAATCGGGTTTTACCATGCCATCAGCCGTACGGAAGAAATTGCCTTACATAGTTTTCTTTGGTTTGATTTAGGCTCTCCGGATCCTTACTATATTTTACCGGTCGTTGCAGGTATCACGACTTTCATCCAACAGAAAATGTCGATGGCTGGAATGAACTCCAATCCAACAATGGCGGCACAAATGACGATGATGCTTTACATCATGCCGATCATGATTGTTGTTTTTGCTATTAATTTCCCCGCTGCTCTTTCTCTTTACTGGGTAGTAGGTAACCTTTTTGGTATCGTTCAAACATATTTCATTAAAGGACCGGATCTTAGAAAAGCAGCTGCGGAAAACGCGGGAGGGGCAAAGAAAAAGTGAAAAAAGTAACTGCTACAGGACAATCTGTCGAAGAAGCAGTAAATTTAGCTTTAGCTCAACTGAACAGCACGAAGGATCGCGTCGAGATTGAAATTGAAGATGAAGGCAAAAAAGGGTTTTTCGGCTTATTTGGAGCAAGGAAGGCCATTGTCCATGTGACATTGCCTCCTGATCCCATCGAAGAGACACTTGAATTCCTGAAGAATGTCAGCCTTCAGATGGGGGTCGATGCAAAAATCGATGTCCAACGTAAAGGGAAGAACGTAACATTCCAATTATCAGGT
The DNA here is from genome assembly GCF_001439925.1 of Peribacillus muralis. Taxonomy (GTDB): domain Bacteria; phylum Bacillota; class Bacilli; order Bacillales; family DSM-1321; genus Peribacillus; species Peribacillus muralis. The sequence continues at coordinate 137,778 of NZ_LMBV01000010.1, read as the reverse complement.
GATAAAATTGCATTATTGATTGGGAAAAGGGGTCAAACGCTAAATTCCCTTCAATATTTAACGCAGCTTGTTGCAAATCGCCATTCGAAGCAGTTTCTGAATATTGCTGTCGATGCAGAAGATTATCGAAATCGACGCAAGGATACGCTAATCCAGTTGGCTGAGAGAATGGCAAACAAAGCGGTGAAAACCGGGAAGGCCGTTTCACTGGAGCCGATGCCATCCTATGAACGTAAGATCATTCATCATGCACTCTTGCAATACTCAACAATCAAAACGACTTCAAGTGGCACGGAACCATATCGCCATTTGATCATCACACCGCTTAAATGAACCTCCTGCTTTTTAGCAGGGGTTCTTTTTTTAGGGCGACCTATAAGTTTTTTTGTCGAACGGTAGTATTAATAAAGCTCATTCAACAAGAACCGACACGTTTCCTTACGATGGTCCCAAAAATCGGTCAAGGAATCGAAGAAAGAGGCAGATGGCCACATTTGTTATTCACATGTGGATAAGTTAAAATGAATGTTACAGAATATGGATGCGTTGCGTGTGGATAACTCTTGAAAGGAAGGAGTATCTACTTTTTTTCATGAATATACTATGGTATTGTAGTAATTTAGGGATTCGACGATTTTATTATTAAAATATTAGGGAAACATCAATATATAAGAGGTGAAAACATGGAATTCGATACAATCACCGCTATCTCTACACCCTTAGGGGAAGGAGCAATCGCCATCGTTAGAATAAGCGGTGATGAGGCCATAGAAATAGCCGATGGGATATTTAAAGGACCAGGCGGAAAAGCGTTGACGGAGGTCAATTCACATACGATTCATTACGGCCACCTTATCCAGCCTAAAACAGGCGAAATCATAGAGGAAGTCATGGTTTCGGTCATGAAGGGGCCGAAGACGTTTACAAGGGAAGATGTAGTCGAAATAAACTGTCACGGTGGTATCGTTTCGGTCAACCGGGTATTACAGCTCATTCTTTCACAAGGGGCTCGCCTTGCGGAACCGGGTGAATTTACGAAACGGGCCTTCTTGAATGGAAGAATCGATCTTTCCCAAGCGGAGGCCGTCATGGATTTAATTCGTGCTAAAACGGATAAAGCGATGAATGTTGCTTTAGGTCAAATGGAAGGCAGGCTTTCAAAATTAATCCAAAGCCTTCGTCAAGAAATTTTACAAACCCTCGCTCAAGTCGAGGTAAACATAGATTATCCGGAATATGATGATGTCGAAGAAATGACACATCGTATATTTTTGGAAAAAGGCAGTTATGTGAAGAACGAAATCGAAAAGCTGCTTCATACAGCCCAGCAAGGAAAAATCCTCCGTGATGGCCTTGCGACAGTTATCATAGGGCGACCGAATGTCGGAAAATCCTCCTTGCTTAACAGCTTGGTTCATGAAAATAAAGCAATCGTGACTGATATTCCCGGAACAACACGTGACGTAATCGAGGAATATGTAAATGTTCGCGGTGTTCCGCTTAAACTTGTCGATACTGCAGGAATTCGGGAAACGGAAGATATCGTTGAACGAATTGGAGTCGAACGGTCTCGTGCAGTGTTGAAAGAGGCTGATTTAATTCTGCTCGTATTGAATTTTTCCGATGCTTTTACTCCTGAGGATGAGTTGCTATTCCAGGCTGTCGAGGGAATGGATGTCATCGTCATCATTAACAAAACGGATCTTCCGCAAAAAATCGATATGGCAAAGGTTAAGGAATATGCAGCATCCCACAAAGTTGTTTCCACTTCATTACTTGAAGATCAAGGAGTCGATGAATTGGAGGAAGCCATCGCTTCATTATTTTTTGCAGGTGCTTTAGAAACGGGAGATCTAACGTATGTTTCCAATGCGAGGCATATAGCTTTACTCGGACAGGCTCTACATTCAATTTCCGATGCAATCGAAGCGATTGAAATGGGTACGCCAATTGATTTGGTTCAAATTGACTTCACGAAAGCATGGGAGCTCCTTGGAGAAATTATTGGTGAAAGCGTCCAGGATAATTTAATCAACCAACTGTTCTCACAATTTTGTTTAGGAAAATAAGTGTAAAAGGAGGAAGAAGACATGCAATACGAAGCAGGTAGCTATGATGTCATTGTAATTGGAGCTGGACATGCTGGTAGTGAGGCAGGCCTAGCCGCTGCAAGGGTAGGCGCTAAAACGTTGATGATTACCATTAACTTGGATATGGTCGCCTTCATGCCGTGTAACCCCTCCGTTGGTGGACCGGCAAAAGGAATCGTCGTGCGGGAAATTGACGCTTTAGGCGGAGAAATGGGAAAAAATATCGACAAGACTCATATTCAAATGAGGATGTTGAATACGGCAAAAGGTCCGGCCGTCCGTGCATTGCGTGCCCAGGCAGATAAATTTCTCTATCAACAAGAAATGAAAAAGACGATAGAAGACCAAGAAAATCTTACTTTGATTCAAGGAATGGTAGAGGAATTAATTATAGAAAACGACATTTGTACGGGTGTCATCACAAAAACAGGAGCGGTATATCGTGCGAAAACGGTCGTAATCACGACAGGAACTTATTTACGTGGTGAAATCATCTTAGGCGAACTGAAATACTCAAGCGGTCCTAATAATCAGCAGCCTTCCATCAGGCTTTCTGAACATTTGGAGCAACTAGGATTTGATTTGGTCCGTTTTAAAACGGGAACACCGCCGCGTGTCAATAGCTCTTCCATCGATTACAGCAAAACGGAAATACAGCCTGGCGATGAAGTGCCACGTGCCTTCTCTTATGAAACGACAAAGTTCATCACCGATCAATTGCCTTGCTGGTTAACGTACACGAATGAAGGAACGCACCAGCTGATTGATGATAATTTACACCGTTCGCCTATGTATTCCGGAATGATAAAAGGAACGGGACCTCGTTATTGTCCATCGATAGAAGATAAGGTCGTTCGTTTTAATGATAAACCGCGTCACCAAATCTTCCTTGAACCAGAAGGTCGCAATACGAAGGAAGTTTATGTGCAAGGGTTATCCACCAGTCTGCCTGAAGATGTGCAAGTGAAGATCCTTCAGACGATCCCGGGACTTGAGAAGGCTGAAATGATGCGTGCAGGATATGCAATCGAATATGATGCAATCGTCCCTACCCAGCTTTGGCCTACCTTGGAAACGAAGAAGGTTAAGAATTTGTATACGGCTGGACAAATTAACGGCACGTCAGGTTATGAGGAAGCAGCTGGCCAAGGTCTGATGGCCGGTATTAATGCTGGATTGAATGCAATAGGTAAAGAAGAGCTGATTTTAAGCCGTTCCGATGCCTATATTGGGGTACTCATTGACGACCTTGTAACGAAAGGCACCAATGAACCTTACCGATTGCTGACTTCACGGGCAGAATATCGGTTATTGTTACGTCATGATAATGCCGATTTACGCTTAACGGAAATTGGATTTAATATCGGAATGATTAAGGAAGAACGCTACAACCGTTTCCTTTCGAAAAAAGCAGCGGTCGAACAGGAAAATGAACGACTGAAATCACATTTCATCAAGCCGACTAAAGAGGTACAAGAGGTCATCACTGCCAGTGGCGGCAGTGAGCTGAAGGATGGAATCCGTGCATCCGACTTATTAAAACGGCCTGAAATGAACTATTCCCATATTCAAAGTTTGGCTCCAAGTGATGTCGAACTTAGCGATGAAGTGACGGAACAGGTCGAAATCCAGGTCAAGTATGAAGGGTATATAGAAAAATCATTACAGCAGGTCGACCGCCTGAAAAAAATGGAGAATAAAAAAATTCCAGAGAATATCGATTATGATGCCATTTCTGGTCTCGCAACGGAAGCACGTCAAAAATTAAAGCAGGTCACCCCGCTATCTGTAGCGCAAGCTTCAAGAATTTCCGGTGTGAATCCCGCCGATGTATCGATCTTGCTTGTCTATTTGGAACAAGGAAAGATTTCCAGACTATCTCAGTAATGGAAATACCCGAAAAGGATTGAAGAAAACATGAATATAGAACAGTTCCAACAAGCACTGCAGGAGAAAGGGATCGAGCTTTCTCCTTACCAGCTGGATCAGTTTGACGCCTATTACCGTTTATTGGTTGAATGGAACGAGAAGATGAACTTAACGGCCATCACTGACAAAGAAGAGGTGTATCTTAAGCATTTTTACGATTCAATCAGTGCTGCCTTTTATTTCGATTTCAACAAACCATATCGAATTTGCGATGTTGGGGCTGGAGCGGGATTTCCGAGTATTCCATTGAAGATTTGTTTCCCTGCTATCTCCGTTTCGATTGTTGATTCTTTGAATAAGCGAATTTCTTTTTTGAATCATCTTGCAGATTCCCTGCAATTAAAGGACGTTTACTTCTATCATGACCGGGCGGAAACCTTCGCCCAAAATCCGGAGCATCGCGAAAGCTATGATATTGTCATGGCAAGGGCTGTAGCTAGAATGTCCGTTTTGAGTGAATTATGTTTGCCTCTCGTTAAACCGGAGGGCACGTTCATCGCCATGAAAGCCGCTAGTGCCCAGGATGAAATGGACATAGGAAAAAAGGCGATTTCTACTTTAGGCGGGGAAATTTCCGAAATTCATCACTTCACGTTGCCAGAGGAAAATAGTGAAAGAAACATCATTACTGTCAAAAAGGTGAAGAAAACACCAAAAAAATACCCAAGAAAACCAGGGACACCGAATAAACAGCCCATTGAATGACCTTTAGTTGAATTACGTATTGAGCTGGCACATGTTCCCGTTTTGTTTTACTATAAAGATATCATTTCATTCATATAAGCTAGCATGAAGGCGAATTTTGGCACCATATCGTCCTTGTGCCAATCTTTCAAAGCAGAACGGGAAAGTCGGCGATATTTCCATTTTGTTTATAGGGAAATAATCCGGGGCAAGCCGACAGAATTAGATAATTACTGGTCGTCCACTTCTCATATTGCCTTGATGACGCCAGTCGACATGTTTTTTACAGTGAAGGACCATATGTATAACCATGTCGGGAAATGTATGCAGGACTTGTCCTTTAAATAGAGAATATGTTATTTGGGAGTTTTAAAAGGTGGTGTAGGAAGATGAAGCATCCTTTTTCGCGGTTCTTTGGGTTTGGCGAAAAAGAAGAACAGCAACTAGAGATGGAGACACCTAGCAACAATAATGAAGAAATAAGAAAAATATCCATTTCTGATATTGTGCCTAATCGATTTCAACCAAGGACCGTTTTTAATGACGATAAAATTGCTGAATTGGCTCAAACGATTCATACTCATGGGATCATTCAACCGATCGTAGTAAGGGCTTACGGACAGGGGAAATATGAAATAATAGCAGGTGAGCGCCGTTTTCGGGCCATGCAAAAGCTGGGCTGGGAATTGGCACCTGCAATTATCAAGGATTTCACCGATACAGAAACGGCTTCCGTTGCGCTGATAGAAAACCTGCAGCGTGAAGAGTTGACACCGATTGAAGAAGCATTGGCCTACGGTAAACTATTGGAGCTTCATAGTTTAACCCAAGAGGCCCTGGCACAACGACTGGGAATAGGACAATCTACCGTTGCGAATAAGCTGCGGCTGCTTAAGCTGCCCCAGGAGGTTCAAGATGCACTTCTTCAAAAGCAAATTACGGAGCGCCATGCCCGTTCGTTGATACCGTTGAAAAATCCGGAAAAGCAGGTCAAACTGCTTTTGGAAATCATCGAAAAGGGGTTGAACGTCAAGCAGACGGAAGAGCAGGTCGTCAAGCTTCTGACAGGTACGGTGCAAAAGCCGAAGCCTAAGCGGAAGGCGTTCAGTAAGGACATGAGGATTGCCGTGAATACGATCCGACAATCGCTCAGCATGGTTACAGACAATGGAATAAACTTGGATGCAGAGGAAGAAGAATTCGAGGAGTATTATCAGTTCACGATTAAAATACCGAAAAAGAAATCTTAATCCCCATTTTTGGCTCAGCTTGGTAGTCTCCGATTACCAAGCTTTTTTTCTTGCTTGCGCAAGTCTTATCGACTTCGAATGTTCCCTTTTTTTCGATTTTTTGTGCCGTGTAGGCATATTTCAATTTTCATGAGGAATTGAAGAAAACGATTTCTTCCAGTAATTTTCATGATAAAATAGAAAGAAATAAATCGATTTACGGTAAAAGCGATTAAGTTTGGCGTGTTGAAGATAGTTGAAAGCAGGTGAATTCGTGGGTAAGATTCTTGCCATTGCCAATCAAAAAGGCGGTGTTGGAAAAACGACAACTTCTGTCAGTCTAAGTGCTTGTCTTGCTTACATAGGGCAGAAAGTCTTAATGGTCGATATCGATCCGCAGGGAAATGCGACAAGCGGTGCAGGTATTGATAAAGCTGATGTGGAGCAGTGTATTTATGATGTATTGGTGGATGACGTCGAAGCCAGTACCGTCATCTTGGAAACAAAGGTGGAAAACTTATATGCCATACCTGCGACCATTCAACTTGCAGGTGCTGAAATTGAACTTGTCCCAACCATATCAAGGGAAGTGCGCTTAAAAAGGGCATTGGAAGAGGTGCAAAGCCAATACGATTACATTGTGATCGACTGCCCTCCATCTCTAGGCCTGCTCACGCTTAATGCCTTAACGGCTGCTGATGCCGTTTTGATTCCTGTTCAATGCGAATATTATGCATTGGAGGGTTTAAGTCAACTCTTGAATACGGTTCGTCTCGTCCAAAAGCATTTAAACCATGATTTGAAAATCGAAGGTGTGCTATTGACGATGCTGGATGCGAGAACGAATTTAGGTCTCCAGGTCATTGAAGAAGTCAAAAAGTACTTCCAGGATAAAGTTTATCAAACGATCATACCCCGCAATGTGCGTTTGAGCGAGGCACCGAGCCATGGAGAACCAATCATCATTTATGATCCGAAGTCACGTGGAGCGGAGGTCTATTTAGAATTGGCAAAGGAAGTGGTATCAAATGGCTAAAGGACTTGGCAAAGGACTTAACGCAATCTTCAATAATGGAGAAATCAGTAAAGATGAAATCGTGCGCGAAATCAAATTAAGGGAATTAAGGCCAAATCCTTATCAGCCTCGAAAGAACTTCCGGCTTGAAGCAATAGAAGAATTAAAGCAATCGATCGAGGAGCATGGGATATTACAGCCGATTATTGCCCGGAAAAGTATTAAGGGTTATGAAATCGTGGCCGGCGAGAGACGCTATCGTGCAGCGAAGGAAGCTGGTTTAAAGACAGTTCCAGTCGTTGTGAGGGACTTGGATGAACAGCAGATGATGGAGCTGGCGATTTTGGAAAACCTGCAGCGGGAGGATTTAAATCCGATCGAGGAAGCGGCTGCCTATCAAACGCTGTTAGAGAAATGGGGATTCACCCAGGAGCAGTTGGCCAATCGGCTAGGGAAAAGCAGGCCTCATATTGCCAACCATGTTCGATTGCTCTCCCTGCCTGAAGGGATAAGAAGCCATATCTCGGCAGGGGAGCTGTCGATGGGACATGGTCGTGCATTACTAGGTATCAAGAACAAGGAAATGCTTGAGCCAGTAATGAATAAAATCCTCAAAGAAGGAATGAATGTAAGACAGCTGGAGCAATACATACATCAACTGAACGATTCTGTTTCACGTGAAACGAAACAAAAGAAACAAGAGAAAAAAGATATATTCATAAAACAACGGGAAACAAGCTTGCGTGAAAGACTGGGAACCAGTGTAACGATAAAGCAAAGCAAGAAAAAAGGGAAAATAGAAATCGAATTTTTTTCAAAAGAAGATTTAGAGAGAATTCTGGACTTAATTGATCAAGAGAACCTTTCCTCTTAACTTGGAAAATAATATGTCGATTTTTTTTTAACTGTCGAAAATCAGGTGAATAAGATGGTATTATTAGGAACTTTGGTAAATGGTGCGTGCATTATAATCGGGTCGATTTTAGGAATGTATTTACAGCGTATACCTGAAAAAATAAAAGAAACGGTCATGAGCGGAATCGGTTTAGCCATCATGGTTTTAGGCTTGCAGATGGGATTGAAAAGTGAGCACTTCATTCTTGTCATCTTAAGCATTGTAGGCGGAGCTGTCCTCGGCGAATGGATTAATCTTGAGGCTAGGCTGAATTCTTTAGGCAATTGGATCGAACGAAGGATGAAGGCGAAGGAAGGTAGTTCCATATCACAGGGATTTGTGACGGCTACGCTCATATTTGGGATCGGGGCGATGGCCATCATCGGTGCCCTTGATAGCGGAATCCGGAATAATCATGATGTTTTGCTAACGAAAGCGATCATTGATGGGTTTACCGCACTGGTACTCGCTAGCACGCTAGGCATCGGTGTCCTCTTTTCCGCATTTCCGATCATCATTTATGAAGGTTTCCTTGCAATCTTCTCAAGGCAGATCAATGCGATGATACCAACTGCACTAATGGATTCCTTCATACTCGAAATGACTGCAACTGGCGGAGTCATGATATTGGCGATAGGCCTGAACATCATAGGTGTCACCAAAATCAGGGTCGCAAACCTGCTTCCGGGTATTCTCATTACAGCCATTCTCGTCACGATCATGTATTATGTATAAAAAAAGAAGGAAGGGAATTAAACTGGTACCTGTAGTTAGGACACTTGAAAAAGAGTGTTTTATCTACAGGTATTTTTTTATACTTACATTTCACAATACGGGACTAGGAGACGTCATGAGTAAAATAACATTTTCAGCTAAAGAGATCAAAGCACTCCAAAAGAATTCAAATGTAAAGCGTGTCAGTCAGAAATTG
>NZ_LMBV01000010.1:116713-128886 GCF_001439925.1 Peribacillus muralis | reverse complement strand
AATCAGCTTGTAGGTGGAAGAAGGCTTATGAGAAAAATGGGTTAATCGGACTTACAGATACAAGGAAAAAAGATGACCCCTATTCAATATAGGAATCATCTTCAAGTAGAGTAACCTCTTTTTTTATAAGTGTCTTTGACATGGGAGCCAGTTTAAATGATCCCTTCCTTCTTTTTTTGTGGGTTGTACCATTTAAACCTATATTCCCGCTGCAGGCTCCATTCCATTCAAAGGATCTTTCATTTTTAAGTATTGAAACTTGAGCTGATAAGTGAGAGAACGATTGGGTGCAGCGGGAGCTTCTTTCATTTAAAGGGTTTTTTCTTGCTTCACTGTCCATGTGAATGGAGTGATGGCAGGTTTTACTTGATAAAGGTTTTGCGCCTCAGCAATTCCTTCGGCAATGGTTTTAGCCATTTTCAGCACAAGGTTGAGGCGGGTGTTTTGCAGAACCATGAATTCCATGAATCCACTAACATTCACGATTCCGGTAATATGGGCATTACCAACGGAAGGAAGCTCTTTATTGACTCCAGCACCGGGTTTCACGGGGCCTTGCCCGATTTGAACGATGCCAACGCTTTTCAATTTACCTAGGCAAGCATCGATGCCGATCATAAAGGGATTGGTATGAACCTGATTAATCTCATTTAATTTTTCCTGTAGATTCATCGCATGTATCGGTTCGTCCAGAGTACCATACACATGGAAAGGAGATGAGCCGTTTTCCGTTTTCTCGCTTAGCAGAGTGCCGACAAGTGGTCCGAGTGAATCGCCGGTTGAACGGTCCGTACCGATGCAGACAATGACGATGGGCTGAAGCCTCCCAGTTGGCAAAAGACTGATCAATTCTTGGGCAATTTGTTTGGATGCATCCGCATCTTCATGCAGGATGCGACTTAATCTATTTTTATTAGTGTGAAATAGACTAGAATTCAGATTCATCGACTCAGCTCCTTTGTTTCATTTTGTATTACAGTATACGGATAAAAAGGGAAAAATATACGGTGTTTAGTGTGATCGTTGAGGGCATATTTTGTAGAGTGTGCAAAAAGGCAAAGCGGAGTTGGACAAATGTTTGCTTCCTTTCTACCAATTGCTTTCCATATGTTCTCGTACTTCATCATCTGGAGAATTACGTTTATTTCTTTTACCTCTATACCCATATATTTTTTATACAGAAACCCAAATTTCTTGTTAAAATAGAGAAAACTTCTCTTAATCATGATTAGTTTACTGCAAGAGGGGTAGAGGAAATACGTTCATAGAAGAAAATCAGTTTTGCAGCATTATGCAATAGGTAGGAGGAAATCATGAACCGCATGTATGATAACGTTACAAACGAATTGTTGAATGAAAAGATATGGTTGTTGATGGGCGAGGGCATTATTAAAATCTTCCTTGTTCTGCTCTTATCGCGTATTATTATTACAATAGGAAAGACTCTTTTAAATAAATTTTTTAAAGCACGTTCTAGAAGTCCGATTCGGGTTTCGGAGCGTAGGGAAACAACACTCATAAAGTTGCTGGAAAATATCATTACCTACGTGATCAATTTCATTGCCTTGATGATGATCCTTGAAATTTTTGGTCTTCACGTAATGCCATTACTCGCTGGTGCGGGAGTCATCGGTTTGGCTATCGGGTTTGGTGCCCAAAGTTTGGTCAAGGATATCATCACAGGATTTTTCGTCATCTTTGAAGATCAATTTTCGGTCGGTGATTATATTAAAATCAATACCTATGAGGGAGAAGTCATTGAAATCGGTCTTCGTACAACGAAAATGAAAAGTAATGCTGGGGAATTGCACTTCATCCCTAACGGCAGCATTATCCAAGTTACCAATTATTCGATTTTGAACAGCAAGGCTGTAGTTGATGTGACAATCAACAATGACGGATCGATCGAGCGTGTCGAAAGGGTTCTGATAGACCTTTTAAACAGCATGGAAGGCCAATACGATGCCTTGGTTAAAGCTCCTGAATTTTTGGGGATCGAAACAATAAATCCTGATCAAGTCGTCCTTCGGGTTACAGCGGAAACAAAACCGCTGCAGAATGTCGAATTCAGCAGGATTTTGAGAAAAGAAATAAGTGCTGCCCTTGATTTAATCGGCGTTAAATCTACTTACAGTGGCAGCGAGTCGTAGAAATTAGGGGGCTCAATGGTCATGGAGGAAAAAGAATTTGCGCTAAACGATATCGTGGAAATGAAAAAACCACATCCGTGCGGTGTGAATAAGTGGAAAATCATTCGCCTAGGTATGGATATCCGCATAAAATGTGAAGGCTGCGGGCATAGCGTAATGCTGGCACGACGTGAATTCGCAAAGAAAATGAAAAAAGTCCTGGAAAAGCATGAGAAGTAATCATGCTTTTTTCTTTGTAAGAAAGTAGTCCCCCCATCTCCATGATTTACTTGTCTTTTTAAGAAGCGAAATCTATAATTGGGAAAGGTTTAGGTAATTGGGTGGTCGTTAGAGAAGATCAATCCTTTTTCCATATGTACGAACTATCATGAAGGAGTGAAATATAAATGGCTTTAACAGCTGGTATTGTCGGTTTGCCGAACGTAGGGAAATCCACTTTATTTAATGCAATTACTCAGGCAGGTGCTGAATCTGCGAACTACCCTTTCTGTACGATCGATCCGAATGTCGGGATTGTGGAAGTACCAGATCACCGTTTACAAAAATTGACGGATTTGGTTCAACCGAAAAAAACGGTTCCGACAGCATTTGAATTCACGGATATCGCCGGGATTGTAAAAGGAGCGAGTAAAGGAGAAGGTCTTGGTAATAAATTCCTTTCTCATATCCGTCAGGTCGATGCAATCTGTCAGGTTGTCCGTTGTTTTGCTGATGATAATATTACCCATGTTTCAGGGAAAGTGAATCCTATCGATGATATCGAAGTCATCAATCTTGAATTGATTCTTGCCGATTTGGAATCGGTTGATAAACGCATCGACCGTGTCGGAAAAATGGCCAAGCAAAAAGATAAGGGCGCATTGGCTGAACACGAAATCCTGGTCTCTTTGAAAGCGGCATTGGAAGCAGAAAAACCTGCCCGTTCCGTTGAGTTCACTGAAGAACAGCAAAAAATCGTCAAAGGCATGCATTTGCTTACTGCGAAGCCGACGCTTTATGTAGCGAATGTTAGCGAAGATGAAGTGGCTAATGCTGACGATAACGAATATGTGCAACAAGTGCGTGATTATGCTGCGAACGAAAACGCGGAAGTAATCGTGATTTGTGCCAAAATCGAAGAAGAAATTGCCGAGCTTGAAGGTGAAGAAAAGGAAATGTTCTTATCTGAACTTGGTATCGAGGAGTCAGGTCTTGACCAATTGATCCGTGCTTCTTATAACTTGCTCGGATTGGCCACATACTTTACCGCTGGTGTTCAGGAAGTGCGTGCTTGGACATTCCGTAAAGGCATGAAGGCCCCTCAATGTGCGGGCGTCATTCACACGGATTTCGAACGTGGCTTCATTCGTGCTGAAACTGTTTCTTATACCGATTTGCTTGAAGCGGGCAGTCATGGTGCTGCAAAAGAAGCTGGAAAAGTTCGTTTGGAAGGAAAAGAATACATCGTTAACGATGGCGATGTCATCCATTTCCGTTTTAACGTATAAGAATGAATGGCCCTGCAGTTTCATATGCAGGGTCTTTTCTTCACTCCATTTCAATTAATTGTAATAAGTCGAAGCGTTCGTTGCAAAGATTCCTTAACTATGCTATAATTTCATCTTGTGAGTAATTATAAATAATTGCTCCTTGCCCAATAGGGCCGCTTAGACCAAAAGGAGGTGACAGTGATGAGAAAATACGAAATTATGTATATCATCCGTCCAAACATTGAGGAAGAAGCTAAAAAAGCTTTAGTTGAACGTTTCAACACAATCCTTTCTGATAATGGTGCGGAAGTAGAAGCAAAAGAATGGGGTAAACGCCGTCTTGCATACGAAATCAATGATTTCCGTGATGGTTACTACATGCTTCTTAAAGTTAACGCTGAAAGTGCTGCGATCCAAGAATTCGATCGTCTTGCTAAAATCAGTGAAGACATTATTCGCCACATGGCTACTAGAGAAGAAGTTTAATTCGATATTCATATAAATTCTAATCTTGTTTCACACGAAACAAGCTTGAAACCTAGGGGTTGATTCTGATGATGAATCGCGTAGTTTTGGTAGGACGCTTAACTAAAGATCCTGAATTACGATATACACCTAATGGAGTTCCCGTAGCAACCTTTACTTTAGCTGTTAATCGTGGTTTTACGAATCAGCAAGGTGAACGTGAAGCGGATTTCATTAACTGTGTAGTTTGGCGTAAACCGGCAGAAAATGTAGCTAACTTCTTGAAAAAGGGCAGTTTGGCTGGCGTGGATGGACGTGTCCAAACACGTAATTATGAAGGACAAGACGGCAAACGCGTATATGTGACGGAGATTCTGGCTGAGAGCGTTCAGTTCCTTGAACCACGAAGCAGTTCAGCGGGTGAAAGAAATGAAGGCGGTTCTTACGGTGGCGGTCAAAAAAGTTATGGTAACAATAACGGAAATGACAACAACTCGTATGGACAAAATCCTAATCAGAATCAACGGAGCAATAACAACTACACTCGTGTAGATGATGATCCATTTGCAAATGACGGTAAGACCATCGACATTTCAGATGACGATCTTCCATTTTAAGCAGCCGTTTAAAATGAAAATTCAAAATGCAGGGAGGGAAAATTATTATGGCAATGGGTGGACGTAAAGGACGCGGTAAGCGTAAAAAGGTTTGTTATTTCACATCAAACGGAATCACTAAAATTGATTACAAAGATACAGATCTTCTAAAAAAATTCGTCTCAGAACGCGGTAAAATCTTACCACGTCGTGTAACTGGCACAAGCGCTAAATATCAACGTAAATTAACGATTGCTATTAAACGCTCACGTACTATGGCATTACTTCCATACGTATCTGGTGAATAATTGGATAGTATTAAAAGCACAGTGAAATTAAATTTTACTGTGCTTTTTTGTGTTCATTTTTTAATGAAATAAGCTTTATGTGATTTAATTAATACTTATGCAGTTCTTTACTAGTTCGATTACCCTTAGAATTATATATATGTTATCTGACACTCAGTAATTCACCTCTTTTAAGGGGAATCCATTATATTACGAATTAGGGTCGTTCACGCCGCCCCTCTGCAAAGCGAGCAATGGAGACGTTGGTGATTAGCAGCAAAGTATGCTAAAACAGCCTTACAAAAAAGGATAATTATTAATCTTACATATTGATTTATAATATGTTTTTAAGTAAAAAGAAATCCAATTGTCCTTTATTGAAAATGAAGTTTTCCAAGGGAATGCTATTCATATTTTGAAAAAAGGATGTCATGTTTGAAATATCTTGGCCGTAACGGATACAATATAAAGATGAACTTAAGACCATAATGCAGGGGGTGAAAAAAATAGATGAATAGCGGAAGACGAATTGCGGAGGGCGGAGCCCTTCTGGCACTATATTGCATGTTACTGTTCATCACCATCCATGTTCCGATAATAGGTACCATTACGCTTTTCTTTTTACCAACTCCTTTCATATTGTTCGCAATAAAGCAAAAACTTTCGTGGAGCCTAGGATATTTATTCATCGCTTCACTATTGACGCTCCTTATCGGATCGGTATTATCCATTCCAATGACCTTGCTTATGGGAGCAACGGGAATTGTAATCGGTCTTTGCTTGAAAAAGGATAAATCGATGGCAACAGCGTTCATAAGTGCAGTTCTTGTGTTCCTGATGGGAACAATCATACTATATGCAGCCTCCGTATTGTTAACGGATGTAAATTACATAGAAAAAGCGTTGAACATGATTAAGGCATCTGCCGAGACTCAGGTTAACATCATGGGTTCTTTTGAGCAGGCACAGACAGAACAGTTCAAAACACAGTTGTATCAGGCAATCGATTTGTTTTACACTTTAATGCCAAGTCTGTTCGTCTTGATGTCAGTCTTGATGGTATTGGTCATTTTCCTCGCTGCACATCCCATCTTGAAGAGATTCAGCGAAAAACCGTTAAAATGGCCTCATTTTCGAGATCTGCGACTTCCGAAAAGTCTTTTATGGTATTATTTAATTACGATGCTTCTTGCCCTTTTTGTGAATACGGACAAAAACGGCTTTGTATATATGGCGATAACGAACTTATTTTTCATCCTGCAGTTCTTCATATTATTGCAAGGATACTCCCTGATTTTTTATATCGCTCATGTGAAGTCATGGGCCAAGGCCATTCCCGTTATAATCGTGGTTGTTTCCTTGTTGTTACCGCTTCCGATTATCAAGACGGTCATTCGTTTTTTAGGTATAATAGATTTAGGCTTTCCTTTTAGGGAGAACGTAAAGAAATAGGGGTAAGCCTTTTTGTAAAACAGATGCTTTTAGGAGCTGAAACTATGACATCTTATTTGAAAAAATACTCGATTAAGTCCCCTTTGTATGGGATGCTGGCCGCAGGTGTGCTACTTTTGGGCATCCTGGCTTATTATAACTGGATTATTGCCCTTTTTGGACTGTTGATTCTTGCTGGTTTATTTTATTTAACATTAAGAATGGTCGAAAAAAAACAACGCAAGACAGAAGAATATATAACGACTTTATCTTACCGATTAAAGAAGGTCGGCGAGGAAGCGTTATTGGAAATGCCAATTGGGATCATGCTCTTCAATGAAGAGTATTACATCGAATGGACCAATCCTTTTCTTGCCTCCTGTTTTAGTGAGGATTCATTGGCAGGGAGGTCTCTGTATGATGTCGCAGACTCGATCGTCCCGTTAATTAAACAAGAAATCGAGACAGAAACGCTTACGCTCCACGATCGGAAATTCAAAGTGGTCCATAAGCGTGAGGAAAGACTGCTTTACTTTTTTGATGTGACGGAGCAAGTGGAAATCGAGAAACTATATGAAGATGAGCGGACGGCAATAGCGATCATCCTCCTCGATAATTATGATGATTTGACACAGGGTATGGACGATCAGCGTAAAAGCAGCATTAATAGCCTGGTCACTTCGCTTCTCGATAAATGGGCAAGGGATAATGGCGTTTTCTTTAAAAGGGTCTCCTCGGAGAGATTCATCGCAGTTTTTAATGAACACATCCTGCAGCAATTGGAAAAGGGAAAATTTTCGATCCTGGATGAAATTAGGGAAACGACGGCCAAGCAAAACGTACCATTGACCTTGAGCATAGGGGTCGGCTCTGCCGTATCATCCCTGCCTGAATTAGGTACGCTTGCACAGTCCAGCCTAGATCTTGCCCTTGGAAGGGGCGGTGACCAGGTTGCAATAAAACAGGCGAATGGAAAAGTAAAATTCTATGGCGGGAAGACCAACCCGATGGAAAAACGCACAAGGGTCCGGGCGCGTGTGATTTCCCATGCACTAAAGGATATTGTCCTTGATAGTGATAAGGTTATCGTCATGGGCCATAAAAACCCGGATATGGACGCAATCGGTTCAGCGATCGGGATCTTGAAGGTTGCCCAAATGAATGAACGTGAAGGATATATTGTCATTAACACCCAACAGCTTGATAGCAGTGTGCTTCGTTTAATGGCAGAAATTAAGAATAAAGAAGATCTGTATGCCCGGTTTATAACGCCTGATGAAGCATTTGAGATGGTCACGGATGAGACATTGCTGGTCGTGGTCGATACACATAAGCCTTCGATGGTGATTGAAGAGCGGTTATTGAATCGGATCGACAAGGTTGTCGTCATTGACCATCATCGACGCGGTGAAGAGTTCATCAAGAACTCATTGCTCGTCTATATGGAGCCATATGCTTCTTCAACAGCTGAGCTAGTAACGGAGCTGCTTGAATATCAGCCGAAACGCTCAAAGATCGACATGCTGGAATCGACCGCGCTTCTTGCCGGTATCATTGTCGATACGAAAAGCTTCACATTAAGAACTGGCTCACGCACCTTTGATGCAGCTTCTTATTTAAGGGCGCATGGTGCCGATACGGTGCTCGTCCAGAAGTTCTTGAAGGAAGACGTGGACACGTATATTAAACGGTCGAAGCTCATTGAAGAAGTGATCTTTTATAAAAAGGGAATTGCGATTGCCTCGGCAAAAACCGACCAGGTCCATAATCAGGTGCTCATTGCTCAGGCTGCCGACACCCTATTGACGATGGATGGCGTCGTTGCTTCCTTCGTCATGGCGAAGCGATCTGATGACACAGTTGGCATTAGTGCGCGTTCCCTAGGGGATATCAATGTCCAGGTAATAATGGAAATGCTGAATGGAGGCGGACACTTAACGAATGCCGCCACTCAGCAGGCGTGCTCGATTGAAGAAGCCGAAGGCCGGTTAAAAGCGGCAATCGATGAATACTTAGAAGGAGGACAAAAAGAATGAAAGTCATATTTCTAAAAGACGTTAAAGGTAAAGGGAAAAAAGGGGAAGTTAAAAATGTTGCGGATGGATATGCACATAATTTCCTGATTAAACAAGGATTGGCCGTTGAAGCAAATAATACAAATGTAAGCGCGTTGGAAGCACAGAAGAATAAAGAACAATCACTTGCTGCCGAAGAGCTGCAGCATGCCGAAGACTTGAAGGTGCAATTGGAGAAATTAACAGTCGAACTTTCTGCTAAAGCTGGTGAGGGCGGGCGTTTATTCGGTTCGATCACGACGAAGCAAATCGCATCAGAGCTTCAGAAAAAACATGGCATCAAGCTTGATAAACGTAAAATGGAACTTGCTGACGGCATCCGTTCTCTAGGACATACGAAGCTGCCTGTCAAGCTTCATCCTGAAGTAACTGCGACACTAACCGTGCATGTTAAAGAAATTAACTAATTTTAGCTGTTTCATATCTGCGAAAAATTGATAAAATAGAGTTAGACGAAAAATGTGATTGGGCATGTAGTCCTTTCACTTTTTTCTTTTGACTAGAAACTTATGAGCAAAAAGGTATCCTCTTAGAATGGGAGGTTTTAAGATATGATAGAACAATTTCAGGATAGAATCCCGCCTCAGAATGTAGAAGCGGAGCAAGCGGTACTAGGTGCCATTTTTCTTGAGCCATCTTCATTGACCGTTACATCGGAAGTTTTGATTCCGGAGGATTTTTACAGAAGCTCTCATCAAAAGATCTTTAATGTGATGCTTAATTTGAATGACGAAGGCAAAGCTGTCGATTTGATAACGGTGACGGAAGAACTGGCTGCGACAAAAAACCTCGAAGAAGTTGGGGGCGTTTCTTATTTAAGCGAATTGGCTGGGTCGGTCCCTACGGCCGCCAATATTGAATATTATGCCCGAATCGTCGAGGAGAAGTCTTTGCTTCGCCGTTTGATCAGGACAGCGACCAACATCGCTCAGGAAGGCTACAGTCGCGAGGACGAGGTCGAGGAGCTGCTCGGGGAAGCAGAAAAAACGATCATGGAAGTGGCCCAGCGTAAAAATTCCGGGTCTTTTCAAAATATTAAAGATGTATTGGTTGCGACGTACGATAACATAGAAATTTTGACTACCAGGAAAGGGGATGTCACGGGAATACCGACAGGGTTTGCTGAACTCGATCGAATGACGGCCGGTTTCCAACGTAACGACCTCATCATAGTCGGTGCCCGTCCCTCTGTAGGTAAAACGGCATTTGCCTTGAATATCGCTCAAAACGTTGCGACCAAAACAGAGGAAAATGTAGCGATTTTCAGTCTTGAAATGGGTGCAGAGCAGCTCGTTATGCGTATGCTCTGTGCCGAAGGAAACATTAACGCCCAGAACTTACGGACAGGTTCCCTGACCGATGAGGATTGGCGCAAGCTTACGATGGCGATGGGCAGCTTGTCCAATGCCGGCATTTATATCGATGATACGCCAGGTGTGAGGATTGGTGAAATTCGTTCGAAATGCCGCCGTTTGAAGCAGGAACATGGCCTTGGCATGATCTTGATCGATTACCTGCAGTTAATTCAAGGCGATGGTCGTTCAGGCGATAATCGTCAGCAGGAGGTATCGGAGATTTCACGTTCACTCAAAGCGCTCGCTCGTGAACTTAAAGTGCCAGTCATCGCCCTTTCCCAGCTATCACGGGGAGTGGAGCAGCGCCAGGATAAGCGCCCGATGATGTCTGATATCCGGGAATCAGGAAGTATCGAGCAGGATGCTGATATCGTGGCATTCTTATATCGTGATGATTATTATGATAAAGAATCGGAGAATAAAAACATCATTGAAATCATCATAGCGAAACAGCGTAATGGTCCGGTAGGAACGGTTTCGCTTGCCTTCGTGAAAGAGTACAATAAATTCGTTAACCTCGAACGGCGTTTCGACGACGATTCGATGTCGCCCGGAGCATAAGGAACAGCCCGTCATCTAAAATATGGCGGGCTTTTTTTATTTCTTGAAAAAGGAGTGCCCTGTGATAATAATAAAAGCAACTGCCGGAAATAATAGGAGATAATCCAATACCAATCAAGCCGGGAAAGCATTCCATTCCCTTTTTTACGAACAAATTATTTATAAAAATGTGTAATGTTCGGATATTGTATTGACTTCCCCTTTGGATTATTGATAAAATAGGTTTGTTTGATAAGAACCGGTTATTGATCGGTATTACGTGAACCTTTGGAGGTGCTTTATTCAGATGTCATCAGTTGTAGTAGTCGGTACACAATGGGGAGACGAAGGTAAAGGTAAAATAACAGATTTTCTATCCCAGAATGCAGAAGCCATCGCTCGTTATCAAGGTGGAAACAATGCAGGACATACAATAAAATTTAACGGTGTTACTTATAAACTGCATTTAATTCCGTCAGGGATTTTTTATAGTGATAAAATTTGTGTCATTGGAAATGGTATGGTGGTCGATCCAAAAGCTCTTGTAGAGGAGCTTGCTTATTTGCATAGCCATGGAGTGAGTACGGATAATCTCCGTATTTCGAACCGTGCCCACGTCATTCTTCCTTATCATATCAAATTGGATGAGGTCGAAGAGGAGCGTAAAGGCGCCAATAAAATTGGAACGACGAAAAAAGGAATCGGCCCTGCTTATATGGATAAAGCAGCTCGTAACGGAATCCGGATGGCAGACCTTTTGGACCGTGAGATTTTTGAGGAAAAACTGTCGCATAACCTTGTCGAAAAAAATCGTATGTTCGAGCGTTTTTATGAGACGGAAGGTTTCAAAATCGAAGACATCATGGATGAGTACTATGAGTACGGACAACAAGTGCAGAAATATGTTTGCGATACTTCGGTTGTATTGAATGATGCACTTGATGAAGGAAAACGAGTATTATTCGAAGGGGCACAAGGAGTCATGCTTGATATCGATCAAGGAACGTACCCATTCGTCACTTCATCCAATCCGGTTGCAGGCGGCGTTACGATCGGTTCAGGCGTAGGTCCTACGAAAATCAACCATGTCGTTGGTGTATGTAAAGCATATACAAGCCGTGTGGGCGATGGTCCTTTCCCGACGGAATTGCATGATGAAATCGGTAACCAAATCCGAGAAGTCGGCCGTGAATATGGTACAACTACAGGCAGGCCGCGCCGTGTTGGCTGGTTTGATGCTGTTGTCGTTCGCCATGCACGCCGTGTCAGCGGGATTACCGATCTTTCATTGAACTCGATTGACGTGTTATCAGGACTTGATACGGTCAAAATTTGTGTTGCTTATGAATACCAAGGAAAAGTGATTCATGAGGTGCCAGCGACATTGAAAGCAACTGGCGAATGTAAACCAGTTTACGAAGAGCTTCCAGGCTGGTCTGAAGATATCACAGGCTGCAAATCATTGGATGAACTACCGGGTAATGCTCGTCACTATGTTGAGCGTGTATCACAATTGGTGGGAATTCCTTTGACGACTTTCTCTGTCGGTCCTGACCGTAACCAAACAAATATCGTGAGAAGCCCTTGGCGTCTAGCGTAATTTTTCATGAACAAGGAGCTGGCTTTTTTGCCGGCTCTTCTTCATGATTACGAGGGTCTGACTTGAAGACGAAGAAGGAAAAAATAAAAAATATTTTTATTTTAAAAAAACTATTGCCTAAATGATATTATTCATGATATTATCATAAGCGTCGTCACAATAATACGACGAAGCAACATGCATTACACAGTGACATTTCATTAGT
>NZ_LMBV01000010.1:116628-116701 GCF_001439925.1 Peribacillus muralis | reverse complement strand
TCAGTTGGTAGAGCATCTGACTTTTAATCAGAGGGTCGAAGGTTCGAATCCTTCATGGCTCACCATTTTTTTC
>NZ_LMBV01000010.1:116477-116563 GCF_001439925.1 Peribacillus muralis | reverse complement strand
TTGGTCAAGCGGTTAAGACACCGCCCTTTCACGGCGGTAACACGGGTTCGAATCCCGTATGGGTCACTTCTTTATATTTTCTCTTT
>NZ_LMBV01000010.1:116349-116427 GCF_001439925.1 Peribacillus muralis | reverse complement strand
CGGTTAACATGCCTGCCTGTCACGCAGGAGATCGCGGGTTCGATTCCCGTCGGGACCGCCATTTTTTAAAATGAAATA
>NZ_LMBV01000010.1:65905-116335 GCF_001439925.1 Peribacillus muralis | reverse complement strand
CAGTAGCTCAGTCGGTAGAGCAAAGGACTGAAAATCCTTGTGTCGGCGGTTCGATTCCGTCCTGAGCCATTCTTAATGAAAACGCCCTTGCTTGGGGCGTTTTTTTTGTATCCTACGTATTATAAATGAAATCTCGTTATTGGATTGTTATTGATTTGTAATATAACAATTTTCACCAGTTAGTACTTCGCTTCGGATTAACCTTTACTACGCCTGCATCCACCCTTATTAATGCTTAAGATTCATCTTTCTATGTAGAAATATTTATTGGAACATGTTGTAAACATTTATACAGTTCTATTACATTATGAAGTCTATTTCTTGTTTTTTTTCCTCATATGGTAGAGTAATGAGTGGAAAAATATTATGAAATCAGTCATAGGCACGTGCATTTTTAAATTGGACTAATAAATCTCAACATACATTTGATTAGTTTCTTAATTGGTGACTGAGCCAGTAAGGAGGAACATATATGTTTAGCTCAAAGGCAAAGGGAATCACCTTGTTGCTCGTTTCCTTCGTATTCATGCTTGCAGTAAATCGGGTTACGGCTGCAGGCCTCTCGGATACTACAACCATTCACCATGTTTATGTTAACGACGAGTTCGTCGGGAGTGTGACGGATGAAGAAAAGGTAGAGAAAATTGTCGCGGATAAGGTAGAGGAAGCACAGGAAGAATATCCTGATTATACATTCGATAAAGAGTCCCAGCTGAAGTTTGTACCTGAAGAGGTATTCGATCGGGAAGTGAAAGACGATCGGGCTGTTAAGGGAATTTCCGATCGGTTGGATATTAAGGCAAAAGCGTATGAAATTGATATAGATCATCAAGCGGTCGCTTATGTCCCATCAAAGGGTGATGCGGAGGAAGTGTTGAAAAAGCTCATGCTACTCTATGTCGATGAAGAGGAATACGAACAATATGAAACAGCTAAAGATGAGGATGACAAAGCTGATGAATCGTTAAAGGAACCAGGAAGCAGAATCCTTGATATCGAATTTTCGCTTCCGGTTACGTTTAACGAGACAAAGGTCGATCCTGATGAAATCATGACCGTCGAGAAAGCCATCACCATGCTCGAAGAAGGCAAGGAAGAAAAGGTCATCTATGAGGCTAAGAAGAATGAGGATTTGGAGTCAATTGCAACTAGCCATGATATGGACGCTAGTCGACTGTTGGAGCTGAACCCAGGCCGGAATGAAGGCAAGGACCTTAAGGAGGGCGATCGTCTCTTAGTGACTGAGCTTGTGCCTTATGTGAACGTAATGGTAGAAAGGGAAGTATATAAAGAAGATCACATTCCTTTTGAAAAGAAGGTCAAGGAGGATGACGACCTGCCAAAGGGAGAGATCATCACTGAACAAGTAGGCAATGACGGGATCGAGGCTTTCACCTATAACGTTTCCGAAACGAACGGTAAAAAAATCAGTGAAGCGATCACGAAAAAAGAAATAACGGATAAGGCCAAAACGGAAATCATCAAAAAGGGCACGAAGGTCATTCCGTCACAGGGAAGCGGCACATATGCATGGCCTGCAGATGGAGGCTATATATCCAGTAAGCAGGGCCAACGATGGGGGAAACTCCATAAGGGAATTGATATCGCTCGTCCTTCCTCGAGAACCATTACGGCCGCCGATCATGGAATCATTGAATCTGCTGGAAACTCCGGCGGGTATGGAAACAAGATAACGATCAATCATAATAATGGATATAAGACAGTGTACGCCCATCTCAATTCAATTGATGTTAAAGCAGGACAAAAGATTGAAAAGGGTGCAAAAATCGGGATGATGGGTTCAACAGGGAACTCGACAGGCGTCCATCTCCATTTTGAAGTATATAAAAACGGGTCGCTTGTAAATCCGCTAAACTATATAAGTCAGTAATTGATGGAAGTCTTCGAAAAATATTCGAAGGCTTCTTCTGCTTCCCATATAGATGAGAATAATAGGAAAAAGGTGATTTAATGCCTATAAAATGATAAAGTAGAATAGATACAATTCGCTTTCATTCAGGTGTTCAGGCCCTCTTATTGGGTATATGTATAGAACTTTTGCTAATCCAGGGTAGATAGATTGGTGCAGGCAGAAGGAAAAGTGAATAAAGGTCCCGGATAAGGACACGGTTTTTAATAGATTGAAGTTAGTTATTAAAAAGGAGATAAGCATATGGATAAGAAAATTCTAGTAGTGGATGATGAAAAGCCAATCGCTGATATATTGCAGTTCAATCTGAAAAAAGAAGGCTATGAGGTATTTTGTGCTTATGATGGCAATGAAGCGCTGAAAATGGTGGAAGAACGTCAGCCTGATTTGATTCTGCTTGATATCATGCTGCCGCAGCGCGATGGCATGGAGGTTTGCAGGGAGGTCAGGAAGAAGTATGAAACGCCGATCATCATGCTGACTGCCAAGGATTCAGAGATTGATAAAGTGTTAGGTTTGGAGCTTGGTGCAGACGACTATGTCACAAAACCATTTAGTACCCGGGAAATAATTGCCCGTGTCAAAGCGAATTTAAGGCGTCAGCAAGCTGTCCCTGTTCCTGATCAAGATGCCAACGAACCGAAGGAAATTACGATCGGGACGCTCACGATCCATCCGGATGCCTATGTGGTATCAAAGCGGGGCGATACGATCGAATTAACCCACCGTGAGTTTGAGCTGCTTCATTATTTGGCCAAGCATATCGGTCAGGTCATGACACGGGAGCACTTGTTGCAAACCGTTTGGGGCTATGATTACTTCGGTGATGTACGGACTGTCGATGTAACGGTCAGACGCCTGCGCGAGAAGATCGAAGATAATCCAAGCCATCCTGGCTGGATTGTAACTAGAAGAGGGGTCGGTTATTACTTGCGTAACCCTGAGCAGGAGTAGTCCTTATGAAAAAGGTTGGGTTTTTTCGCTCAATTCATTTTAAATTTGTCCTGATTTATGTGTTGCTCATATTCGTTGCGATGCAAATAATCGGGGTATATTTTGTTGGGGAATTGGAAGAAAATCTTGTCGGGAACTTCACGAAATCGATAAAGGGTCACGTTAACCTGCTTACCTATAGTATAGGGGAAGAAATGGAGCAAGAGAGGGGAGAGGAAGACCCAACCCTCGAAGAAGCGATTGATACGATATTGAAAGACCGTGATAATTCATCCAATGATATTTCTGAGGTGCGCGTTATCGATACCCGCAGCAGGCGGGTGATCGGAACCTCTGACCCCAGTAAACAGGATATTGTCGGAAAAAAGACCACAGAGATCCTCATCAAGAATACGCTCGTTTATGGGAAAGAGGATAATGATGTTTTCCGCGATCTTAAGACAGGCAGGAGGCTCTGGGTTCTTTCGACACCGATCGAAGCAAATGGCGAGGTCATTGGAGCCGTCTATGTAATAGCCGAGATGGAAAATGTGTTTGAGCAGATGGATGAAATCAATAGTATCTTCATGACGGGTACGGCCATTGCCTTGGTCATCACCGCCATTTTGGGGATCCTGCTCGCACGAACGATCACCCGGCCCATGTCGGATATGAGAAAACAGGCCCTGGTCATGGCGAAAGGGAATTTTTCCAGAAAGGTCAGGGTATATGGTGATGACGAAATTGGTCAGCTTGCCGTCACTTTCAATAATTTGACCAAGAAGCTTCAAGAGTCGCAATCAAGCACGGAAGGAGAGCGGCGCAAGCTTTCATCCGTCCTTACCAATATGACGGACGGCGTGATTTCGACGGACAGGCGCGGCCGGGTGAACTTGATCAACGAACCGGCGGCACAGCTATTGAACATTTCGCGTGAAACCGTCATGAACCAGCCGATCATTGAGGTATTGGGTCTTGAAGAAGAATATAAATTTGATGATTTACTGGAAGAACGGGAATCCGTCATCCTTGATTACAGCAAAAAGAACCAGCCGTTCATTTTGAGGGCGAACTTTTCGGTGATTCAAAAGGAAACGGGCTTCGTCAATGGCTTGATTTCTGTTTTGCATGATATCACCGAGCAGGAAAAAATCGAGAGTGAACGCCGGGAATTCGTTGCCAACGTATCCCATGAGCTTAGGACCCCGCTTACGACCATGAGGAGCTACCTGGAGGCTTTGGCTGAAGGGGCATGGAAGGACGAGGAAATCGCTCCATCCTTCTTAAGTGTGACCCAAAATGAAACGGAGCGAATGATCAGGCTCGTCAATGATTTGCTGCAGCTTTCGAAAATGGACAGCAAGGATTACAGGCTTAAAACCGGCTGGGTCAATTTCAATAAGTTCTATGATCATATCATCGATCGTTTTGAAATGACGAAAAATGACGATATCACGTTTAAGCGTGATTTGCCTAAAGAAGCTTACTTCGTCGATATTGATGAGGATAAGATTACTCAGGTTCTTTATAATGTAATCTCCAACTCGCTAAAATACTCACCTGAAGGCGGGCAAGTGACCTTCAAAGCGATGGCTTCCGATGGCTTTATCGTGGTAAGCATTAAAGATCAAGGCGTGGGCATCCCGAAAAACGTCATTGATAAAATATTCGACCGGTTTTACCGTGTCGATAAAGCAAGGGCGCGGAACTTAGGTGGAACCGGTCTTGGCTTAGCGATCGCAAAAGAAATGGTCGTGGCGCATGGCGGGAAAATTTGGGCGGAAAGTGTGGATGGAAAAGGAACTACGGTATTCTTTACACTTCCTTACGAGCAGGAAGAAGAGGATGATTGGTCATGAATTTTGAACGTGCAAAAAGCATTATACTGATAATTTTGGTGGGGACGAGCATTTTCTTGACCTGGAGCATTTGGACGTATGAGCCTGAGTATGATCAATTGAGTCAATCGACGGACTATATAAAGATAAAAAGCGATGTGCAGATCGTCAGTGATATCATTAAACCGGTTAGTATCCTTTTTCATGGTAACGGGCAGCATTTCCGGACTTCCGACCCAATCGAAATAGGCAGGATGGAGAAGGAATATTCGCAATGGAGTTTTAGCGGTGTCAGAGAGATATCGGTAAAGAGGCTACAAAGGAAATTCGATGATTTCGTCCATGAAGACGGATCGGTAGAAATTCAATTTTCCGATGATGTCCCAATATCCATCTATAAAACGTTATTGAATATTACCGATAAGGAAGTGCCTCCCTTTTCCTTTGACCGGATTATCATTAAGCAAAGGGATATTGGTGAAAAAGTATCCGCCGTATATTTTGTTTCATACAGTCAAGAGAAAATCTATCAGGGTATGGTGGATTCCAAAAGAATAAAAGGTTTCATGAGTAAGTTCTATACGGGTTCTTATAATAAGCACCCTGAATACACGGCAGAAGTGATAAACAGCAAAAAGACGCTGTTCGTACCGGAAAAGCCGGTGGAGATTAAAAGCTTTCAGTATTATATCGACTATTTGGATATAGCGAAACTGAAAAATGCATTATTTAATTTTCCTAAGTATGTGCGCCAGGAATCGGTTTCGGTCGGCGATGAATACACGGATGGAACAAGGCTGATGACGATCAATAAAGAAAATTACCTGATCTCTTATATCAATCCGGGACAAAAGAGCAAGTCATTTGGCAGTTCGAGTGATCTTCTGCAAAAAAGCATAGATTTCATCAATGATCATGCTGGCTGGGAAGATAACAACTACCGCTACGCCTATATGTCGGAGACTGAGCAACGGGTGGTTTTCCGGTTATTCGTAAACGGTTATCCCGCCTTCAATGAAAACGGAATGACTGAGATTGAACAAATCTGGGGCAAGGAAGAGATTTATAGCTATGAACGTCCATACTTCTCACTTGCCTCGGTTCTCCCGTCAGAAGGCGCACTGAAGACGTTGGCAAGCGGCAGGGAAGTATTGGATCAGTTGAAATCGAAAGATAATATCGATTTCAAGAACGTGGAGGACATCTCTATCGGGTATAGACTGAATAAATCCCTTGATTCCAAGCTAGTTACCTTGGTCACCCTTGAACCCACTTGGTATTATCGTATCGGCAATAAATGGTTCATTGTGCCTTTTGAAGGAGATACGGGAGGCGATCAAAGTGGATTGGAATAATACAAAGTCAATATTCATCATGGTGTTCTTCGTTTTGAATATCTTTCTTCTTTATCAATTCCTTGAAAAAATCAATGACTACCAATATGAGAATTTCGCGGAATCCTCAACGGATGAGCTTTTGAAGGAAGATGATATTTCCATAGAAGTCCAGCTTCCGAAACAAAAGCTGAAGGACCAGTTCCTGACAGCGAAAAGCAAGACGTTCGAGAAGAAAGATATCCAGTATTTGAAAAATCAAAAAGCAAAGATCATTGATGATAAGAAGCTTGTAGGCACATTCAAAACACCGGTGGGCATGAAGGCGGACATTAATGAGGCAGACCTAGATATATTCCTGAAGGATTATGTATTAAAAGGTAATGAGTACCGCTTTTGGAGTTATGACAAGATCAACCAGACGATCATCTGTTATCAAGTGGCAGATAATAAGATGTTTTTTAATAACAGTAAGGGGAAGGTCACTTTATATTTGAATAAAAAAGGTGAAATCGTCTCCTATGAACAGATGTATTTAGAGGAAGTTGAAAAGTTCAATAAACCTAAAGAACTGGTCACTCCTATCAAAGCGATTAGAGCTTTATATGACAATCGTGATATTGTTCCAAAAAGCAAAGTCACGAACATAAAACTGGGTTTTTATAATTCGCTGCAGACGACTTCCATGTCCCATTTACTTGTGCCGACATGGTGGGTGGTCCTTGATAACGAAACGGATCTTTTCGTGAATGCTTTTGACGGAGAGGTCATTGAATTAAATACTGAAGAAAAAATACTGGAGTGAGTATGTATGACTATGCATTTTAGTGTTCTCGCCAGCGGGAGTACAGGAAATGCCTTTTTCGTGGAAACGGAGGATCAATCCTTTCTTGTCGATGCCGGATTAAGCGGCAAGGCGATGGAGGCATTGTTCCAGGATATAGACCGGGATATGTCGAAATTATCCGGGATCCTTGTTACCCATGAACATAGTGACCACATTAAAGGGCTGGGCGTGGTCGCCAGAAAATATAAGCTGCCGATATATGCGAACGCTAAGACATGGAATGCGATGGAACGCTCAATCGGCTCCATTTCAACCGAGCAAAAATTCACGTTTGAAATGGAACAAGTCAAAACGTTCGGCAGTCTTGATATAGAGTCATTTGGTGTTTCGCATGATGCTGCCGAACCGATGTTTTATGTTTTCCATCATGAAGATAAGAAGCTTGTGGTCATTACTGATACAGGGTATGTAAGTGATCGGATGAAAGGGATCATATCGAATGCCGATGCCTATGTTTTCGAAAGCAACCATGATGTTTCGATGCTGAGGATGGGTAAATATCCATGGAGCATCAAGCGCCGGATACTAAGTGATGTTGGACATGTCTGCAATGAAGATGCCGCTCTTGCGATGAGTGAAGTGGCCGGTGATAAGACGAAACGCATTTACCTGGCCCACTTAAGCCTTGATAACAATATGAAGGATTTAGCAAGAATGTCGGTGGAGCAGACCTTGAAGACAAAGGGGATAGTCGTTGGCGAGCAATTTTCCTTATTCGATACTGACCCGAAACGACCAACCGAGCTCGTTACGTTATAAAGGAAAGGGATGGATAAGGGAAACCTGTTCATTCCTTTTTTTATTGCTGAAAATTCCATTCGAACGTTACAAACTGGTTTAATTGGGGTATCGTTTGGTTAGAACTGTATAAGTATAGGAAAAACGGCTGACCTAAGTCAAATAAGCTCCCTCTTGAAATAAGGATACCTTTTTTTAGAATAAATGCGTTAATTAAGTATAATTGAGGGAGGATACGAAACAATAGAATGGCTATTATTACTTTCCTAAAATGAGAGGATGAAGCGGTCTTGGGTTATTATGATGATCATGATGAGAACCGAAATAAACGGAAAAAGGGTCATGCAAGCTATTTTCTAACTGGCTTGGGAGGCGCGATCATTGGTGCTTTACTTATATTATTGGTTTTTCCCGGAAGCGGAATACTTAATGACGAAAATAATGATACGTCAACACAGAAATCAACAAGTAACCAGCCTTCGAGGCAATCGCAGCAAAGCCTTGCTGTAGATGTAACAAGTGCCGTCACCGATGCAGTCGATAAGTCAAGCGACGCAGTGGTCGGCATCACCAACATCCAGGAAACGAACTTCTGGGGCCAAGGGAAAAATGCTGATGACAGTTCGGCCGAAGCTGGCACAGGCTCAGGTGTCGTATACAAAAAGGATGGCGGAAAAGCCTATATCGTTACGAATAATCATGTTATTGAGGGCGCCAATGAGCTGGAAGTGACATTAAGTGACGGTACTAAACTGCCTGCAAAGCTGCAAGGAAGCGACCCGTGGACAGATTTAGCGGTCATCGTCGTGAATGGTGATAAAATCAAGACGATTGCAGAGTTCGGAAAATCGGAAAAATTGAAGCCGGGTGAGCCAGTGATTGCTATCGGTAACCCTCTCGGCCTCCAATTCTCTGGTTCGATCACACAAGGAATCATCTCCGGTTTGGAGCGTACGATAGAGGTCGATATCAATGAGGACGGACAAGTGGATTGGAATGCAGAGGTCATCCAAACGGATGCGGCGATTAATCCAGGCAACAGCGGTGGCGCCCTCGTAAATATGTCAGGGCAGGTCATCGGAATAAATTCGATGAAGATTGCAGAAAATGCCGTAGAAGGGATTGGACTTTCGATCCCGATCGACTCGGTCATTCCAATCATCAATGACATAGAGGAATTTGGTGAAGTGAAACGCGCATTCTTGGGTGTGAATTTGGCATCCGTAGAAGAAATATCACAATACCATCAGCAAAATACGTTAAAACTGCCAAAGAAAGTAACGGCAGGTGTTGCGATAACGGGCGTTCAAAGCAATTCCCCGGCATCTAAAGCGGGATTGAAGGAATTTGACGTCATCGTTGGAATGGATAATGAAGAAATCCATGACGTCGTGGAACTAAGAAAATACCTTTATAATGAGAAGAAGATCGGCGATAAGGTTAAAATCATTTATTACCGTGACGGAAAGAAAGAATCGGCTGAAGTTACACTTTCAAACAGCGAAATTTAACATGCATAGGACAGGGGGCAGCATTGCTTCCTGTTCTTTATATTCTCTTGCGCTTTTTTTATTTTTTGTTACGATTACCTGTGGATATATGAGAAGTTAAAGATACTGAGTACCTTGTGGATAATAGTTTAAGAAAGGGGGAAGCAAGGATGGAATTATATTGCTGTCAGGAGCACGTGGAAATGGCGTTGGATGAAGTGGTATACGAATGTGAAACTTATCCGGTTTTAACGCAAGTTTCGGAAGAAAAACAGTTATCAACAACCTGTGAATATTGTCGAAACGTGGCAATATATCTAGTAGGGAACTAATATTCCCATACAAGATGTGGATAGAAAATGTGGATATGTGGATAACTTTTGTGGATAACATGTTTGTAACCTGTTCTTAACATTTTTTCACGATGCATTTCATTAGGACTGGGGATAAGCTAACGTGCAGATATCCGCGTAACTATTTTCGCAACATCCATCAAGGGGATGGGTCATGTTGACCAATTTCCTTCTCGCTGAACCACTGGTTGCCGCTGCCTCGTATAGGGTCAGCGTTTTTTTAGGTGATGCTGCCATCTTTGTAATTGGAAGTGATTTGCTTGTTTTGCTTATAGGCATCTGTGAGGTATGATAATAGGTAGGCAAATCCAACAAACATAAGGAAAGCTAGAGGATATTTATATATGAAAATAACGATCATGACGGTTGGCAAGCTAAAAGAAAAATACTTAAAGCAAGGTATCGCTGAATATACAAAAAGGTTAAGTGCCTATGCTACTATAGAACTTGTTGAAGTACCGGATGAAAAAGCACCAGAGAACTTGAGTGCAGCGGACATGGAGATTGTAAAGCAAAAGGAAGGTGAACGCATCCTCGCTAAAATCAGCCCCGACACCTACGTCATAACGCTTGAGATCAACGGGAAGCAGCTTACCTCCGATCAGCTGGCCACTCATATCGACCAGCTGGCCACTTATGGGAAAAGCAAAATAGCCTTTATCATTGGCGGTTCGCTCGGGCTTAGCACCGAGGTGATTTCAAGAAGTGATTATGCCCTTTCCTTCTCCAAAATGACCTTTCCGCATCAATTGATGAAGCTCGTTTTATTGGAGCAAATATATCGGGCCTTCCGGATAAATAGAAATGAGCCCTATCATAAATGAGCTGATTATAGAGGAATGGCTTGTAAGGCTATAGATTTAAATCTTAATGTATGAAAAGAGGGTAACTAATGATGAAAGAGTCCATTTATGGTTTAACATTCGAACAATTGACAGCATGGCTTTTGGACCGTGGTCATAGGAAATTCAGAGCACAGCAGGTCTGGGAGTGGCTTTATCGGACACGTGTGACGAGTTTTTCTGAAATGACCGATGTTAATAAAGATTGTATCCAGCTACTGGAGGAGCATTTTTCAATCCAGACCTTGACTGAGCACGTTAAGCAGGAATCAGCTGACGGCACGATCAAGTTTCTGTTTAAATTACAGGATGGAAACCTTATCGAAACCGTTATGATGAGGCATAAATACGGAATTTCGGTTTGTGTCACCACCCAAGTGGGCTGCAATATCGGCTGCAGTTTCTGTGCAAGTGGTTTATTGGCGAAAAGCCGTGATTTATCCAGCGGGGAAATTGTCGAGCAAATCATGAATGTCCAACTGCATCTCGATAAATTGGAGCAAAAGGATGTCGTCAGCCATGTCGTAGTAATGGGAATTGGCGAGCCGTTTGATAACTTTGATAACATGATCGACTTTTTGAAGGTGCTTATGGATCATAAGGGTCTTGCCATTGCTGCTAGGCGCATTACCGTTTCGACGAGCGGTCTTGCCAAGAAAATTTATGAATTCACCGATACTCAATTACAGGTGAATCTGGCAATTTCCTTGCATGCACCTAATAACGAGCTTCGGACAAAGATCATGAAAATCAACCGGGCGATTCCAATTGAAAAATTAATGAAATCACTTGATTATTATTTGGAAAAAACGAATCGGAGAATTACGATTGAATACATCCTATTGAAGGATGTCAATGATCATAAAGAAGAAGCCGAACAGCTCGCCGATCTTTTGGACGATAAAAAACATCGCCTCTATGTTAACCTGATTCCATATAATCCGGTAGATGAGCATAGTCAATATCAAAGAAGTGAGAAGGAGTCCGTTCTCGCGTTCTACGATACGTTGAAAAAAAGGGGCGTCAATTGTAAAATCCGCCAAGAGCATGGGACGGATATTGATGCAGCCTGCGGACAGCTAAGAAGTAAGCAAATCAAGAAAGCCGAGGCGCAATAAAGTCTGGGTAATAAGCACAAGAAAAAGAGGCAGCGCATTAGCGGCCTCTTTGCCATAAATTCATTTTGCTATTTCCTTTACCGAGGCAACTTCATATGTAGTAAGCTCGCTGCCTAAGATCGGTGATTCCTTTTTAGGTGAATCGGAACTTGATTCTGGTCGTTTATGTGCAGCTTTAAATGCATCGCTATTTCTCCAAGCAGTAAAGTTCTCGAGGTTCTCCCAGTACATATTAACGCTCAGTTCATCATGATCCGTTAAGTTCTGGGTCAATAATACTTCCACCTTCACAAAACCTTCCATCGTATCAAGTGGACCTGGTGCAGTAAATCCTGGAGCCATAACTGCCCCCATCCCTTTTTTGACTCTGATTCTATTCGTCACGATTACCATAAATCAGCTCTCCTTTTGGATATCTGTTATTCAAGCTACACCTTTTTTCATACATATTTTAGCATGCTGAAAAGCAGCCGGTCCATTTTGATTGATCACGATCGTTTCCTCGATTACCCAAGTTTTTCATTGCAAATGGATAATTGCATCGTTTATCGTACTATATCGCGTATAATAGAACCTTGTATAAGGCAATTACGATCATGGAAACAATAAGGCAAGATACTAAACAATAAAAGAGGCTGTTATATGAATGAATTAAATTTTTCTGATTATACATTAAGTGATGAAATTGTTAGGGCATTGGAGAGCTTAGGATATCAAAGCCCGACGGAAGTGCAGCGTGAGGTGATACCGGTCGCATTGAAAGCGCAGGACCTTGTCGTGAAATCGCAAACCGGAAGCGGCAAGACCGCTTCTTTCGGGATCCCGATATGTGAAATGGTCGATTGGCAGGAGAATAAGCCACAGGCGCTTATTTTAACGCCGACACGTGAACTTGCGGTTCAGGTAAAAGAGGATATCACCAATATAGGCAGATTTAAACGGATCAAGGCCACTGCGGTTTATGGAAAACATCCATTTGCCCTGCAAAAAGCGGAATTAAAGCAAAAAAGCCATGTAGTCGTGGGAACCCCGGGCCGAGTTCTCGATCATATCGAGAAAGGGACATTTGCCTTGGAGCGCCTTACACATTTGGTGATTGATGAAGCGGATGAAATGCTTAATATGGGCTTCATCGAACAAGTGGAGGCCATCATTAAAGAGCTTCCGAAAGAGCGAGTAACGATGCTGTTTTCTGCGACGTTGCCCGAGAGTATAAAGAAGCTGTGCAAGCAATATATGAAGAATCCCCTGGATATTGAAATTAAAGCTAAAGGGTTAACGACGGATAAAATCGAACATGCCCTTATTGAAGTGAAAGAGGATGACAAGTTCTCTCTGCTCAAAGACATCACGATTACCGAAAACCCTGATAGCTGCATCATTTTTTGCAGGACGAAGGATCGGGTCGACCAAGTATGTGAACAGCTGGTGGAGCTGGATTATCCTTGTGATATGATACATGGCGGCATGCTTCAGGAAGATCGGCTTGCGGTGATGAATGAATTCAGACGAGGCGAATTCCGCTACTTGGTGGCGACGGATGTTGCCGCACGCGGAATTGATATAGATAATATCACCCACGTCATTAACTATGACCTGCCGCTGGAGAAGGAAAGCTATGTACATCGGACAGGAAGAACGGGCCGTGCCGGTAAAAAAGGCAAAGCCATCACGTTCGTGACACCTTATGAGGACAAATTCCTGACTGAGATCCAAGAATACATCGGCTTTGAAATCGAAAAGAGGGCTGCTCCTTCAAAAGAAGAGGTATCAAACAAAAAAACCGACTTCGAGGCGAAGCTGGAAGCTCGTCCAAAAATAAAAAAAGACAAAAATGAAAAATTGAATAAACAAATCATGAAGCTGTACTTTAATGGCGGGAAGAAAAAGAAAATCAGAGCGGTAGATTTTGTCGGCACAATCGCTAAAATTGAAGGAGTGAAAGCAGAAGATATCGGAATCATCACGATTCAAGATAATGTCTCTTATGTGGAAATCCTCAATGAAAAAGGACCGCTCGTCTTGAAAGCGATGAAAAACACGAAGGTCAAAGGCAAGCTTTTGAAGGTTTCGGAGGCCTTTAAAAACTAAAAGTGTTGAATGAAAAGAAGCGGAAAGACCAAAAAATTGGTCTTCCTGCTTCTTTTTTTATGTTTTGTAGCCCAACCCGGTCTTACACAACTAGGGGGAGGAATAATTCAACCTATCCTGGCGTGATTGGACAGGATTCGAGCGTGATTCGACCTGGTTGGGAGATAATTCGACCAAATCCGGAGATATATCAACCTAATAATAATTTTTTGGAATGCTGTTTATCCTTCAAAATAGAGTGGTATATGAGGAAGTATACAGTAAATATTTTCAATAATAAAAATACATACAACATGAATCGACCTTAATTTTTTTGATATGGAGGGGAATGAAAAAATGGTAAATGAAAGCGGGAAAATCAATGAACAAAGCAAAAATCGACAGTTGGATCAATATCGAGTGGATGATACCGGGAAAAAGATGACGACTAACCAAGGGTTGCGCATTTCGGAGGATGAGCATTCTTTGAAAGCGGGAACCCGCGGTCCGACATTGATGGAGGACTTTCATTTCCGTGAAAAGATGACCCATTTCGACCATGAGCGAATTCCTGAGCGAATTGTGCATGCACGTGGGTCAGGGGCACACGGATATTTTCAAGTATATGAGCCGATGACTGAATTTACAAAGGCTAAATTTCTTCAAGACCCTTCGGTCAAGACCCCGGTATTTGTTCGTTACTCCACTGTAGCCGGTTCGCGGGGATCGGCAGACTCGGTTCGTGATGTAAGGGGATTTTCGACAAAGTTCTATACTGAGGAAGGAAACTATGATTTGGTCGGGAATAATATGCCGGTATTTTTTATCCAAGATGCGATTAAGTTCCCTGATTTGATTCATGCGGTGAAGCCTGAGCCTCATAACGAAATACCACAGGCCGCTTCCGCTCATGATACTTTTTGGGATTTTGTCGCCAATAATGAGGAAACGGCACATATGATTATGTGGCATCTTTCCGATAGGGCGATCCCGAGAAGCTTTAGGATGATGGAAGGGTTCGGTGTCCATACATTCCGTTTTGTAAATGAAGCAGGCGTAGCCCATTTCGTTAAATTTCACTGGAAGCCTGTCCTTGGGGTTAAATCGCTTGTCTGGGATGAAGCGCAGAAAATCGCCGGAAAGAACCCCGATTTC
Organism: Peribacillus muralis; assembly: GCF_001439925.1. GTDB lineage: Bacteria > Bacillota > Bacilli > Bacillales > DSM-1321 > Peribacillus > Peribacillus muralis. The sequence goes on along the minus strand of NZ_LMBV01000010.1, from coordinate 101,687 downwards.
CACCGCCAGGATTTGTGGGAAGCGATTGATACAGGAAATTATCCTGAATTTGAATTTGGCGTGCAATTGATCAAGGAGGAGGACGAATTCAATTTTGACTTCGACATTCTCGATCCTACTAAACTATGGCCCGAAGAACAGGTGCCGGTGAAAATAATCGGGAAAATGGTCTTGAACCAAAATCCTGATAACTTCTTTGCAGAAACGGAACAGATCGCTTTCCATCCTGGACATGTTGTACCAGGCATTGATTTTTCCAATGATCCGCTGCTTCAAGGACGTTTATTCTCATACACCGATACACAGTTATCGCGATTGGGAGGCCCGAATTTTCATGAGCTTCCGATTAATAGGCCGGTTTGCCCCTTTCATAACAACCAGCGCGATGGGATGCATCGAATGTCAATCAATCCAGGACCGGTCAGCTACCATAAGAACTCCCTTGCAGGTAACTCGCCAGAACCTGCTTCAGAAGCGGAAGGCGGCTATGCACACTACCAGGAAAAGGTCGATGGCAGGAAGGTGCGTGAGCGCAGTGAAAGCTTCAAGGACCATTATAGCCAAGCCAAGCTATTCTGGAATAGCATGACGGAAGTGGAGAAAGAGCATATTATTTCTGCTTTCCACTTTGAAGTGGGAAAAGTGAAAAGTATGGACGTTCAGCAGCAGGTTGTCGAGATGTTCAGCCATGTAGATCTCGATCTGGCCCGAGCAATCGCCAGCGGTGTCGGAGTGAATCCTCCAACAAACAAGAAAGAGGCCGAAACGGAGCTGTCCTCTCCTGCTCTAAGCCAAGAGCAGATGAAAGTGAAAACGGCCGCAACAAGAAAAGTGGCAATCTTGGCTGCAGATGGTTTTAATGGAACTGAGGTTCAGCAAGTATTGGAATCGTTTAAGATGGCAGGAATTACTGCGGAAATCGTCAGCATTAATCGAGGAATGATTACAAGTTCAACAGGACAGCAGGTTGAAGTGAATCAAACATTCCTGACAGCCGATTCGGTATTGTTCGATGCGGTGTATGTAGCAGGAGGTCAGGAAAGTGTTGATGCTCTAAAAACATTGAAGGACTCGATTTACTTTGTGACCGAAGCTTACGATCATTTCAAGGCAATAGGTACAGGAAAAGAAGGAGTCGATATCTTAACGAAGGCAGGAATAGGTTCTTTTGATTCAAATGCAGGTGTAGTAGCCATTACTGATGAAAATAGCAGTACTGCCTTTATCGAGGCCATTGCCAAGCACCGACACTGGATACGCGTATAATAAAAAAACCCCAGACCATTAAGGTTTGGGGTTTTCATATATTTCTATCAAGCTACTTCGCTTTTCCTTCAAAGCGGGAAGCAATTTCAACGATTACCTTTGTGGCCAACATCATATTATCGACGGAAATAAATTCGTATTTGCCATGAAAATTCTCGCCGCCGGTAAATATATTGGGTGTCGGCAGGCCCATATACGATAATTGAGAGCCATCCGTTCCACCGCGTATTGGCGAGATTTTTGGTTTAATACCGATTTTTTCCATAGCTTCATGGGCGATGTCCACGATTTCTTTGACCGGCTCAATTTTCTCCTTCATATTGAAGTATTGGTCCTGCAATTCAAGCTGGATGCGTTTTTGGCCATATTTTTCTTTTAATTGCTTGGTGATTTGGGAGATATATTCTTTGCGTTCATTGAATTTTTGGCGGTCGAAATCCCTTATGATGTAGGAAAGCTTCGTCTCTTCGACATCGCCTTGAAAGGATAGCAGATGGTAAAAGCCTTCGTAACCCTCGGTGTGTTCCGGTGCTTCTGCCGCTGGGAGCAAATTTTGAAATTCCATCGCGATTTTAGCCGAGTTGACCATCTTTCCTTTAGCGGTACCAGGGTGAATGTTCGTCCCTTTGATTTTGATCTTGGCCGATGCCGCATTAAAGCTCTCGTATTCAAGCTCGCCAAGGGGGCCGCCGTCGACTGTATAGGCGAACTGGGCATTAAAAGCATCCACATCAAACTTATGGGGACCTCTGCCGATTTCCTCATCTGGTGTAAAGGCGACACGAATTTTTCCATGCTTGATTTCCGGGTGTTGAATCAAATAATCCATGGCGGTCATGATTTCTGCAATGCCGGCCTTATTATCTGCGCCCAACAAGGTTGTCCCATCAGTCGTAATCAAAGTATGCCCTTCATAATTCTTAAGCGAAGGGAATTCATTCGGTGAGAGAATGATTTCCAATTCTTCATGTAGAGTAACATCGCGGCCATCATAGTTTTCAACGAGCTGAGGTTTTACATTTTTTCCTGTGAAATCCGTTGCTGTATCGATATGGGCCAAAAAACCGATCGTCGGGACATCCTTATCCGTATTCGATGGAAGAGTCGCCATCACATAGCCATTATCATCAATGGTCACTTCCTCCATACCTATGGACTGCAGTTCCTTTACCAATGCATGTGCCAAGGTCAACTGACCAGGTGTAGAGGGGCATGAGGGATTTTCTTCATTCGATTGCGTATCCACTTTCACATAAGAAGTAAATCTAGTAATGATATCATTCTTCATTTGTCCATCAACTCCTTTTTTCCTTATCTTACCATGAATGGTTGTATCGTTAACAGTTCTTACATGGCGGGGGATGAGAAATTTTTCGATCTTTTCAAAGCGAAGAACAGCATACACGAAACGGCATGCTGTTCTTCGTTATCGGAATGCTAAAGTTATGCGGTTTCATGCGGTGCATCATTCAAGGCCCAGACGGATACGCTTTTTCCATGTACGGGAAAGGTCGCGTAGCCATCTTCTTCAATGGTGATGTGATCATCTCTATGACAGGTTAAATCAGTCCAGATTTCGCCTGCCCGATGTTCACCCACGAACATTCTTTTATCACTGTTGTGGTCTGCATTGGAGACAATGATGGCACAGCCCGAGCCTTTCAGCTCTTCGACCCCAAAGCGAACCCAGCCAATCGTATTCGGATCATCGAAATAGTCCTTCTGTTCCCCATATGCTTTATCATATCTGGCATATAAAAGGCGATCCAATATATCCTTTTTTCCCGGTACAGGCGAAGGGCCTCCAATTCCGTAGTAATCACCATAAAAAACACAGGGATAACCGCAAAGCCTAAGCAAAGTTAGGGCATATGCCGACGGTTTAAACCAATCCTTCACCCACGATTCGAGTGATTCATGTGGCTGGGAATCATGGTTGTCAACAAAAGTGACAGCATGTTCCGGATTGGTTTTTACGAGGGTATCATCAAAGATGGTTGAGAGATCGAAGTCAGAACCTGCTTTTGATGCCTCATGAAACTTATAATGCAGGGAAACATCGAACAAGTTGAGGTCATGATTGGTTTGTTCCAAATAATTTTGACAAGCTTTAACATCTGCCTTCCAAAACTCTCCGACCATGAAGAAATGTTCCTTTGTATATGGAAGGAGTTCTTGTAAGAAGTCATTAATGAATTCATAATCGATATGCTTAACGGCGTCCAAACGGAAGCCATCACACTTTAACGTATCAACCATCCACTTCCCCCAGGTAATCATTTCCTGGCGAACTTCAGGCAGACTGTAATCGATGTTCGCGAACATTAAATAATCATAGTTGCCGAATTCATCAATGACATGCTGGTTCCAGTGCTTATTATTTCCTGTAATCCGGTACACACTCATTTTGTCATTTTTAGCGTCATAGTCAGTCCCGTTAAAATGCGTGTAGTTCCACTTAAAGTTAGAGTATTTATTATTGCGGCCTGGGAAATCGAACGTTGTCCAGCCTTCAATTTCGAATGGCTCTGAGATGTCTTCCATACGGTTGTCGGGATTGACCTCGATGACTTCAAATTTTTCGGTTCCGTCAGCTCCGGCTTTGTGGTTCATGACTAAATCGATATATACGCAAAGACCGTAGTCATGACAGGTTGTTATTGCTTGATGCAATTCTTCTTTTGTCCCGTATTTGGTACGAACGGTGCCTTTTTGGTCAAATTCCCCTAGGTCGTACCCATCGTATATTCCATAACCATTGTCACCAACGGACTGCCCTTTGGTAACAGGCGGAAGCCAGACGCAGTCAATTCCTGTATCCTTCAATTTGGAGGCCGCATGTTTCAATCTGTCCCAATGAGACCCGTCTGCCTCAAGATGCCACTCGAAAAATTGCATCATCGTATGATTTCTTTTCATCCGTTTCCCCCCTGACACCGACGCGTTTTTGCAAAATTGAAACTGCACGATCGGATAAACTAATAATGGAAATCATTACCCTTAAAATTCAAATGATAAACAAGTGGATAATGCTCTGGAGGTTCATTTGTTCCTTCTATTTTACTATTTTATACCAGATAAGGGTATTTTATATTGGTGAGCTGCTAAAAAAATATATTTAAATGTCGAGGAATAACCGGGAGAAGGTATCATATCGGACACAGGTTTGGTGTATAGGACATCGACCGTTGCATTGCACTGCAGCCGCTCGCTTATCCAGAGGCGGTCCGTGAGCCTCCTCGGCTTTCGGCCTGCAGGGTCTCACGAAGACACGCATTTCCCGCAGGAGTGTCGCACACCCGCTTCATTCCACTCAGTTTTAATATCCAGAAAGAGCATCTCTCCCCACATATTTCGTGATTCTTTGTCAGTTCCATCCCACTTTGGGTGAATACGAAAGTTGAATTTCTGTTGCCCCCAGTTTTGAGGTTTATACTTCGACCGTTACGTTGCAATAGGCACTGCTTTGGGTACGGCATTCTTTAGCCGGTGTCTTTTGCCTTAAACTCAAACACTTTGTTACTGATTATTGTCCGCATTCAGTTACAAAACTCAATCTTAATTAAATCGTAAGAGCCTTTTTATGTTAAATAGTTTATAGAGAATATGTCCCAGTTTTAACCATTCCTGCAAGTTAATTGGAATTTATTTGCAGGAAAATGAGTGTTTTTGCTCATTGATAATAATTATCATTATCATTAGAATGAAACTTGCGTAAATGAAAATGATAATTATTATCAATTAACTATTTTATATAAATTAACTAGGAGGCTCATTATGGCAACTATTACCCCTACTAAAAATGATCAATTGCTGGAACAGCAAAACACAAGGGAGTCAAACGCTCGTTCATATCCTAGAAGATTACCGATGGCCATCGAAAAAGCGGAGGGCATTTACCTTACAGACATGGATGGGAAAAAATATATAGATTTCCTTGCAGGAGCCGGAACATTAGCACTTGGACATAATCATCCGGCCGTGCTAGAAGAAATGGAAAAAGTTCTTAAAAATAAAAGTCCTTTGCACACATTGGATTTTACTACGCCGATAAAGGAGCAGTTCATTGATGAAATTTTTGAATGGCTGCCTGAAGAATTCCGAAAAAATGCAAAAATCCAATTTTGCGGGCCTACTGGCGGGGATGCGATAGAGGCCGCACTTAAGTTAGTTAAAACTGCTACAGGCAACAGAGGCATTTTATCTTTCCAAGGTGCTTATCACGGGGCAACGCACGCAACGATGTCAATTAGCGGAAATACAAAACCGAAGGAAAAGATTCAAGGGTTGATGCCAGATGTACAATTCCTGCCATATCCTTATGAATATCGCTGTCCTTTTGGAATTGGCGGAGAGGAAAGTCATAAAATCAGTAGCCAATATATCGAAAATCTGCTGAATGATCCTGAATCCGGATTATTAGCTCCTGCGGGAATGATTTTGGAGGCCGTACAAGGAGAAGGCGGTTCGATACCTGCACCAATTCCTTGGCTTAAGGAAATCAGAAGAATAACAAAAGAGAAGGACATTCCCTTGATTATTGACGAAGTTCAATCAGGCATAGGACGTACAGGCAAAATGTTCGCCTTTGAACATGCAGGGATCATTCCGGACGTTCTTGTTCTATCGAAAGCAATCGGTGGCAGCCTTCCCTTATCTGTTGTGATCTATCATAAAGATTTGGATGTTTGGTCTCCAGGTGCACATATTGGGACGTTCCGCGGGAACCAGTTGGCAATGGCAGCAGGCACTGCAAGTTTAAAGTTCATGAAGGAGACCAACCTTATTGAGCATGCAGCGAAAATGGGTGAAAGATTACAAGACATCCTGAAGGGTTTGCAAAAGGATATTCCGCAGATTGGCGATGTCCGAGGCCGCGGCCTCATGGTTGGCGTTGAAATGGTTAATCATCAAGAAGCTCAAAATCAAAATGGAAGTTATCCAGCCAATTCGGAACTTGCCAGCGCGATACAACAGGAGTGCTTCCAAAGAGGTTTGATTTTGGAAGTAGGAGGCAGACACGGAAGCGTAGTGAGGTTCTTGCCGCCATTAATCGTAACGGAAGCCCAACTATGGGAAGCTACTGCAATCTTTGAACAAGCTGTTCGTGCAGCAATAGCAAGGGGCTGAAAATAATGATTGAAACAGTGAAGAAAGCTGATTTTGCTTATGCTCCATTTTTCTTGAATAACGAGGAAGGCATCCAAAACTACACGCAGTCTTTAAAAATCATAGAGAACACGTTAGCTGATTTTTTAAACGGTAACAATTCACCCTACTCTGGCAAAAAACCGCATGAATTGGAAACAAGGTTAAATGAATTATCGATCGCTTCCATAAAAGGGGAGAACTTTGAGTCGGCAGCGGCTGAACTAGCTGAATTTGTAATCAAGGACAGCATGAATGTACACAGTCCAACCTGTATTGGGCATTTGCATTGCCCGACGTTAATACCTGCAGTGGCTGCCGAGTTGATCATCAGTACGTTGAATCAATCGATGGATTCATGGGATCAAAGCTCGACTGCAACCTTTGTTGAAGAGCGACTGATCCATTGGTTGTGCAAGCAGGCAGGATTACCGGAGCAAGCGGATGGGGTTTTTACAAGCGGTGGCACACAATCGAATTATATGGGCCTGCTGCTGGCTAGGGATGCTTATTGCAAGCGTAAGTGGGATGTCGATGTCCAACAGCATGGACTTCCTGCAGATGCGAGTAAACTAAGAATTTTATGCTCGGAGTCCGCCCACTTTACGGTTCGTAAATCGGCGGCGCAGCTTGGGCTTGGAGAACAGGCGGTGATTACGATCAAGACGGATTCAAATCACCGTCTTTCCATCGCTGAAATAACTCACCAGCTCGAGCTCTTGAAGGAGCAGGAGTTACTACCATTTGCCATTGTTGCAACTTGTGGAACGACGGATTTCGGTTCGATCGATCCAGTGGGCAAATTGGCTGAACTTGCGAGGGCGAACGGGATTTGGCTGCATGTGGATGCCGCATATGGCGGTGCCATGATGTTAAGTCGCGATTTCAAAGCCGCTGTAAAGGGATTGGAAGATGCTGATTCCATTACAGTCGATTTTCATAAGCTATTCTATCAGCCAATAAGCTGCGGTGCTTTCCTTGTCTCCGATCGCGAGCATTTTCAATATATCCAGCATCATGCCGATTACTTGAATCCCGAGGAAGATGAAGAAGAAGGCATGGTCCACTTAGTCAATAAATCTATTCAAACGACGAGGAGATTCGATGCGCTGAAGCTTTGGATGTCATTGAAGGTTGTCGGACTTGATACCTTTGCTGAAATGATTGACTATACATGCCATCTTGCGCGTGACGTAGCGGCAATGATCGATAAAGAGGACGGTTTCCGTGTATTGAACAAGCATCCTGAATTGAATGCAGTCGTTTTCCGTTATGATCCAGATGGAGCGAGTGTTCAGTTGGTAGATCAGTTAAATAAGCAGATCCAACAGGAATTATTGAATAGCGGCCGGGCATTTTTAGCAAAAACACGTTTCGAGGGACAAGTTTATTTAAAAATGACCCTTTTGAATCCGATGACAAGGCTTGAGCATATAGAAGACATACTAGATGAGATCCGCGTATTAGGTGAAATGTTCAATATGATGGAGGAATGAAGATGAATAGTAAGCAAATAGCTCAAAGGGCGACGATGCAAAGCTTTCTGAATTGTTATTTCAGGGAAACCGGAAATGGCAGATTGGAAGAATCGAAGAACTATCCTGAATTGGAGGAAGGGGTTCCGGATTCTTTAATCGTTTGCAATCTTACATCCCAAGATATTACCTTGCTTGTTCCAATTAAATATTGGTCGGAAACGGGGCGCCATATTTTTACCTTCCCAGCCTATTACCGAACATCATCCAAACAAATCCGTGAATTGGACTACGTGACAATGGTTTCCGCCATAAGCAAAGAATTATTGCTTGAACAGGGCCGAACGGATAGCGAAGATGAGCTGATGCTGCGCGTCATCCTGAGCAGCCAAAATATCCAACGCTATGTCGAAGCCAGGATTGAAGACTTCGATGCCCTTCAAAGCTGTGATTTTACATATATCGAGGCAGAGCAGTCCCTTTTACTAGGCCACCTGCTCCATCCTACTCCAAAAAGTAAGCAAGGTATTTCAGAACGAGATGAAGCGGTTTATTCACCTGAATTAAAAGGCGAGTTCCAGCTGCATTACTTTTTGGCCGATCCTGCAATCGTCATCCAGGACTCCAGTGAGACCTTGTCTGCAAGTGAAATCATCAAAACGGAATTAATGGCAGACCTTGAAGTTTCGCAAGAATTCCGTGATAAGTATTGCAATAAAGATAGCCAATATATCATTATTCCGGCACACCCGCTACAGGCAAAGGATCTTGTCGAAAAAGGTGAGGTCAAGGTGTTAATCGAGTCGGGACAGCTTATCCATGCAGGTCCGCTCGGGAAGAAGTTCACGGCAACGTCTTCATTCAGGACCGTCTATAGTGCTTCATCCCGGTATATGTATAAGTTTTCGGTACCGGTTAAAATCACCAATTCATTACGTTCGAATCTGCAAAAGGAACTGGATCGTGGTGTCGAAATCGCTAGATTACTAGATTCGGAATTAGGCGATGAACTCAGAAAACACCATCCGGCCTTCCGTATCATAAAGGATCCTGCGTACATAACGATAAAAACGACGGAACAAGACTCAGGCTTCGATGTAGATATAAGGGAAAATCCTTTTCATGACGACGATAAGCAAACTAGCTTGATCGCAGGCCTCTGCCAAGATAATGCCTTTGGTGCACCTTCAAGGCTTGCAGCGATCATCCGCAAGTTGTCCGCTGATGAAAACCGAACGACAGAAGAAGTGAGTATCGATTGGTTCACTAGCTATCTGTCGATGACCGTAGAGCCAATGCTTTGGTTATTCGAAAAGTATGGAATCGTTTTAGAGGCTCATCAACAAAATTCGATCATTCAGCTACAAAATGGGTATCCGTCCACATTCCATTACCGTGATAACCAAGGTTATTATTATTGTCAATCCAAGGTGGACCGCTTGCTAGGCATCCTGCCGGAGCTTAGCAAAAAAAGCTTCACCATTTGTTCCGATGAAGTCGCTGAAGAAAGACTGCAATACTATTTCTTCTTCAATCACTTATTAGGGCTGATCAACAACTTTGGTACAGAGGGATTGATATCGGAAAAGAAACTATTACAAGTCGTTCATAAACTATTAGAATCGATCAACGCAAAGAGCGATGATGAAGGGCTGAATCGAGTCGTATTCAGACTGCTTCAGGAGCGAAAACTGCCTTGTAAAGCGAATTTACTGACACGTTTCCATGACTTGGATGAGCTTGTGGGTTCACTTGAGACACAATCCGTCTATACGACCATCGAAAATCCATTTGCGCAAGGGGTCCCGGCCGTCAATGAAATGTAGGTATGAGGAAATGCTCAAAGAATATAATCAGATGCTATCATTTGTCAAAGTCGACTTTGATAGGGATATCGATACGCTGCATGATTGGATGCACGAAGAACATGTGATACCGTATTGGAATTTGAATTTCACTAAAGAGAAATTTTCGCGCCATTTACAAAAGGCATTGGCCGATTCACACCAAACTCTCTATTTAGGCTGCCTCGATGAAATACCAATGAGCTACTGGGAATCGTATTGGGTTAAAGGCGATATCATCGAGGACTATTATGAGGCCGAGGAGGGGGACCAGGGCATTCATTTGCTCATTGGCAATCCTGAATATCTTGGAAAAGGACTGGCTTTGCCACTTTTACGGTCGATGGTTAAATACCAGCTCATGACTGCCCATACTAAAAAGGTGATGGCTGAACCGGATATCAGAAACGAAAAGATGATTCATTTATTTAAAAAATGCGGATTCACTCCAATTAAAGAAGTTGAACTTCCAGATAAAACCGGTTTGCTTATGGCTTGCACGCGTGAGAATTTCGAAAGGAAGTGGAAATATGGAGAAGCAACCATTTATCTATGATGTGATCGGGATCGGTATTGGTCCTTTTAATTTGGGCCTTGCCGCCTTATTGGAGAAAACTCCAGAACTACATGCTCTCTTTTTTGAAAGGAAGCAGGAATTTAATTGGCATGAAGGGATGCTGCTTGAGGGGACGACGCTGCAAGTGCCGTTCTTCGCTGATTTAGTCAGCATGGCGGATGTGACTAGTAAATATAGTTTTTTGAATTATTTACAGCAGCATGACAGGCTTTATCATTTCTACTTTCTTGAAAAGTTTCTGATACCTAGGAAAGAATATAACGATTATTGTCGCTGGACTGCCAATCAGCTCGATAGCTGCTGTTTTGGAAAAGCGGTGGAAACGATAGAGTATACAAAGGATCAAGAGGAGCCCGTTTACCAGATACACGTAAGGGATGAACAAACTCGACAGGTAGAGGTATATCATAGCCGTCATGTGGTACTGGGAATCGGAAGTGCCCCAGCGGTGCCGGCTGCTTTTAGCCCATTTGTAGGAGAAAGTATCCTGCATTCTGCCGATTACTTGCGGAATAAGGAAAATATATTGAATAAAAAATCGATAACGGTTGTCGGATCGGGCCAGAGTGCAGCCGAGGTGTTTGAGGATCTGTTGAATGAACAGGAAAATCATGGTTATCAGCTGAACTGGTATACAAGGTCAAAAGGATTTTTCCCTATGGAATATTCAAAACTTGGTTTGGAATACTTCACGCCGGACTATCTCGATTTCTTTTATCGTCTGCCGCAGGAGAAGAAGGATGAAATTCTGCCAAAGCAGGACCTTTTGTATAAAGGAATCAGTGCGACGACGATTGCATCGATTTTCGACAAAATTTATGAGAAAACGATTGGAAATGCCGAACTTGCCATTGAACTTAGGGCAATGACGGAGGTTACTGCATTAAAACCGGGTGAAGGTGGATGGACATTGAAATGTAGACAATGGGTCGAGGATAGTGATTTTGATGTCGATACAGAAGCGATAGTATTCGGAACAGGATATAAATCAACCGTTCCTACCTTTCTTGATGGCATGGAAAACCTTCTTGTCCGAGATGAGCTTGGCCGTTTGGAAATAAGCAAGGACTACCGGATTGGCACGACCGTCCCTACTTCCAATCACCTCTTCATTCAGAACGGAGAGATACATACGCATGGTGTAGGTGCACCGGATTTAGGGTTAGGGGCATACCGAAATTCAATTATTATTAATCAATTAGCAGGCAGGGACGTTTATCCAGCCGAACCAAAAGGAGCATTTCAATCATTCCGTGTCAAAACACCTGTCGCGGCCTACTAATAAGTGAAGGGGAGATAAGTGTATGCAATTCGTAAATGAAGTGGAAAATGTGGCAACGAAAAAAAACTGGTCGATCGTAAACCAAAATCTGCTCGCCAAAATGATTTCCGAATATATGTATGAGGATATGATCCATCCAGCTGTCTTGATGGAAGATGCAGGTGGAAACGTATACGAGTTAAAGATAAATGAAGAAATATCGTATCGATTTTTAGCCTCGCCTCGCTTGTTTGACAGCTATGAAGTTCAGGCTGGTTCGATTTCAGTCTATGAAATGGCAACAGGGGAAGCTACACAAGCCGATGATGCCATCCAATTCATTTTGGACCTTCAGCCGCTAATTGGGATGACGGCAGAAACAACCGGCCATTTGATTAAGGAATTCAATCATACATTGCTTGCCGACCTGCAATTGCTAACCAAACCAGACCAAAGTGCTGATGATTTAGTCGAGCTGGATTATGCATGGCTTGAGGGAGAAATGAGCGGCCACCCTTGGATCGCCTATAATAAGGGGAGGATCGGATTCGGTTATGATGATTACTTGAAGTATGCTCCGGAAAACCAGGAGAAAATTCAGCTATCATGGATAGCCGTCCATAAAACAAGAGCTGCTTTCAATTCCATCGGGGCCTTAAACTACAAGCAATTGATGGAAAACGAACTGGATATCGAAACGAGAAAACTTTTTTCCGATAGATTGGCAGAGAAGGGGCTAGAAGAGAAAGACTACTATTACCTGCCAATCCATGAATGGCAATGGAAGAATGTCATCATCCAAAATTTCACCGATGATTTGGCAAAGGAGCTGATCGTGGCTTTGGGAAATGGTCCCGATGAGTATTTGCCGCAGCAATCGATTCGGACCTTTGTTAACCTATCCAATAAGGACAAACACCACGTCAAGCTGCCAATGAGCATATTAAATACGCTCGTCTATCGCGGGTTGCCAGCAGAACGTACAGTCATCGCACCAAAAATCACGGAGTATATTAAGGATATTTACGACAATGATCGATATTTAAAAGAAGAATGCAAAGTGGTGCTTCCTGGTGAAATCGCCAGTTTAAATGTCGATCATCCTTATTTCTCTAAGCTGAAAAACGTACCTTATCAATATTTGGAAATGCTCGGCGGTATATGGCGGGAAAGCATATACAGTTATATGGAAGAAGGCGAGAAGCCCGTTACGTTAGCTTCTCTGTTGCATGTGGACCATGATGGCAAGCCGTATGTAGAAAGCCTAATCGAAAAATCGGGGTTAACCGCTGGAGAGTGGACAGACCAACTATTCGATGTCATTCTTTCACCGTTATTACATTTCATTTATCAATATGGAGTTGTTTTTTCACCACATGGCCAAAATACGATTTTAGTATTGAAGGATTACAAGCCGCATAGACTGGCAATCAAGGATTTTGTTGATGACGTAAACATAAGTGATCAGCCGCTTCCTGAATTGAGCAAGCTTCCTGATGATTTAAAAAAGGTATTAAGGTGCGAGCCGCCTGAAGGCCTCGTTCAATTCATTTTCACGGGACTGTTTATATGTCACTTCCGTTACTTGTCCACCATCCTGATGAAAAGGCAACTATTGAATGAGAATGTTTTCTGGGAAGGCGTCACGAATGCCATCCTTGCACATCAGCGAAAGTTCCCGCAGTTGCAGGACCGTTTCGACCTATTCAATTTCTTCGCCCCGAAATTAACAAAGCTCTGTTTAAACAGAAACAGGATGCTTCAATATGGCTACAGTGATGGCGAAGATCGTCCGCATGCATCAGAATTCGGATATGTCAATAATGCTCTTTACGAAAAGCTACCTGCCAAATCCATTTAATCAATAAGCTGGCTCAAATCGCTGAGCCAGCATCTTTTGCTTTCTTATTGGATAGGAAGGGAAGCGTTCACGTCTCCAAAAATGTAGTGGAAAGCAACGGTCTAAGTACAAATCGTCAACAAAAAATTTATCATCGAGTATGTCATGTCATTTGGTCTCGATTACCTAAAAGTTATCTTTACAATAAAGCTTGCCGTTCCGATAAAATAGTGATAAGATTTATGTAAACGGTTACACAATATTATTGAGGTGGAAATGGTGGCAACTATTCGGGAGGTTGCGAAGGAAGCAGGAGTTTCCGTAGCAACGGTTTCTAGAGTCATGAATGGCAGCGGCTATGCACATGAAGACACTAAAAAGGTCGTCATGGCGGCTGTTGAAAAACTGAATTATAAACCGAATGAAGTGGCAAGGTCCCTTTATAATCGTAAATCCAAATTGGTTGGCTTGATCTTACCGGACATCACGAATCCTTTCTTCCCAGAAATGGCGAGGGGTGTCGAGGATTATTTGCAGCAATTTGGATATCGGCTGATCTTCGGGAATAGCGATGAGAAGAGAGAGAAGGAAATAGAATATATCGATACTTTTCTACAGAATAATGTAGTGGGCATGATTGCTTCGACAAGTGAAGAAGCCAATGAAAATTTTGATAATCTCGAAATTCCAGTCGTTCTTCTAGATCGGACGGGAGAGAAATTGCCAGCCGTGTATTCCGACCAAAAGACGGGCGGCAGGCTGGCAGCACGGGTATTGCTAGATAGGGGCAGTACAAATATCGTTTTGATTAGAGGACCAGTGGAAATAAAGCCTGTTTATGAACGGTATATGGCCGCATTGGAGGAGCTGACACAAGCGAAGGTGAATGTGCAGGTGATGGACTCATCCTTGACCCTTCAAGGCGGACAAATTTGTGCGCGACAGCTGTTCGAGCAATATCCAAACACGGATGGAATCATCGCTTGTAATGATATTGTGGCAGCTGCTGCCCTTCAAGAAATCTTGAAGCGGGGAATCCGGATTCCGGAGGATATTCAATTGATCGGCTATGATGATATCGCCTTCACGCAGTTATTGCATCCGCCGTTATCGACAATTCGCCAGCCAGCCTATGAGATGGGTGCACAAGCTGCGGAAATGCTAATCAGGAAAATCAATCAGGAAAAAATTGCAGAAACACATAAGAAGCTACCTGTTTCTTTTGTGGAAAGACAAACAACGAGAAGAAAGGTGGAAAAGCCGTGATTAAAATTGCAGTAGTGGGGAGTTCCTCGATGGATTTAGTGGTGACATCAGCTAAGCGCCCAAAAGCAGGAGAAACAGTTTTAGGAGATTCCTTCATCACGGTCCCAGGTGGAAAAGGAGCCAATCAGGCAGTGGCAGCAGCTCGCCTTGGTGCAGATGTAACAATGATTGGCTGTGTAGGAGATGATTTTTATGGAGAAGTCATTTTAGAAAACCTGAAAAAAAATGGCGTAAATACGGACTATGTGGAACCGGTTACAGGTTCAACGTCCGGTACGGCACATATCATCCTTTCTGAAGGTGATAACAGCATTATTGTCGTTAAAGGGGCAAATGATTTCATTACTCCCGATTATGTCCAAAAGGCTCAAAAGGCGATTGAGGAAGCGGATATCGTCATGGTTCAGCAGGAAATACCCGAGGAAACGGTCGAATATGTGGCTGAGTTGTGCAAAACACTCCAAAAAAGATTGCTTTTGAACCCAGCTCCCGCCCGAAAGCTAAGCGAGGCTGTCATTCAACAGGCAGCATTCCTGACGCCCAATGAACATGAATTCGAAATCCTTTTCGATGGGAGAGATCGAACGAAGGCTCTGACTGAGTATCCCAATAAATTATTCATTACAGAAGGAAAAAACGGTGTCCGCTATTTCGACGGACATGAAGAAAAGATTGTTCCGAGCTTTGTAGTTGAAGCAGTGGATACGACAGGTGCAGGTGATACATTCAACGCTGCCTTCGCAGTGGCCGTTGCAGAAGGGAAAAGCTATGACGAATGTTTGATATTCGCGAACCGGGCAGCTTCCATTTCCGTGACGAAGCTAGGCGCCCAAGGAGGCATGCCGCATAGGGCGGAAGTGGAAAGGGGCCTTGAAGGATGAAACGTCAAGGCATCATCAATAGTTCAATAGCCAAGGTCCTTGTCGACCTTGGTCATACCGATTATATAGTTGTAGGTGACGCCGGGCTGCCGGTGCCGCCGGGGGTCATCAAGATAGACTTAGCACTGACACCAGGGACCCCGTCGTTTCAAGCTGTCGTCGGTGCCGTATACGATGATATGGTCATTGAAAAGGTCATCGCCGCCACTGAGGTGAAAGAGAAAAATCCAGATCAGCATCAATATATGGATCAGCAATTCGGCGAAGCAATTGAATATGTTTCACACGAGGATTTCAAGAAGCTGACAGCTAAAGCGAAAGCGATCATCCGAACCGGGGAGACGACGCCGTATTCAAATTGCATTTTGCAGTCTGGAGTATTCTTTTAAAGAAAGAGGTGAAGAGCGATGCAAATCGAAATGCAGAATATATATAAGGCATTCGGTCAAAACAAGGTATTGGAAGGTGTTCACTTTTCGTTAGAGGCTGGTGAGGTACATGCACTCATGGGGGAAAATGGAGCGGGTAAATCAACCTTGATGAACATTTTGACTGGTCTTCATAAGCACGATCAAGGAACGATTGTAATCAACGGCAATGAAATCTCATTCAAGGATTCAAAGGAAGCAGAAGAGGCGGGGATGGCATTTATCCGTCAGGAATTGAATATATGGCCGGAAATGACCGTGCTGGAAAACCTATTTATCGGCAAGGAAATGGTAAATGGCTTTGGCGTCTTGAAAATGAAGCAAATGAAAGCGCGTGCAAAAGAAGTGTTTAAAACACTTAATATTTCCCTTCCCTTTGATAAGGAAGCCGGACTTTGTTCCGTAGGGGAACAGCAAATGATTGAGATTGCCAAGGCACTTATGACGGAGGCAGAAGTCATCATCATGGACGAACCGACCGCAGCGTTAACCGATAGGGAAATCGAAAAGCTCTTTGAAGTGATGAAGGACCTTACAAAAAAGGGAGTATCACTTGTATATATCTCGCACCGGATGGAAGAAATATTCGCCATATGTGACAGGATCACCGTTATGCGTGACGGTAAAACGGTTGATACGAAAAAAATCGTCGAGACGAATTTCGATGAGGTGGTGCAAAAAATGGTCGGGCGGGAGCTGGAGGATCGGTTCCCTCACCGTGAAGCGAAGCTTGGCGATGTAGTCCTTGATGTAAAAGGATTAATGAAAAAAGGGATGTTTGAGGATATTAATTTCTCAGTTCGGCAAGGCGAGATTGTGGGTGTAGCCGGATTGATGGGAGCAGGCAGAACAGAAATCGTGCGCGCCCTTTTCGGTGTCGATCAAATAGATCGCGGTGAGATTACCGTGGAAGGCAAGAGGGTTTCCATACGAAAACCCTCGGATGCGGTACGGAACGGCCTGGCTTTCATTACGGAAAACCGTAAAGAAGAGGGGCTGATCCTCGACTTTTCCGTAAGGGAAAATATCGGGTTGCCGAATTTAAAAAGCTTTGCTCCAAGCGGGCTCGTAAAAACGGGGGATGAGAGAAATTTTGCAGATATGATGATCAAACGACTTCACGTGAAGACATCTTCTGCTGAGACGATCATCGGCACCCTATCCGGAGGCAACCAGCAAAAAGTGGTCATCGCAAAATGGATCGGCACCTCCCCAAAGGTATTAATTATGGATGAGCCTACGAGAGGCATCGATGTTGGAGCAAAACGGGAAATTTATGAATTGATGAATGAATTGACGGAACGGGGGATCGCCATCATCATGGTTTCGTCGGAGCTTCCGGAAATCGTTGGTATGAGCGATAGGATCCTTGTGGTACACGAAGGTGAAATTGCTGGGGAATTGTTAAAGCAGGAAGCGACACAAGAAAAAATTATGGCATTGGCGACAGGGGGGAACTAGGATGAAACTTGAGACTACAGGAAAAAGCGGGATCTGGCAAAAATTCGGTCCGTTACTCGCCTTGGTTCTATTATTTATCGTAATAACCGTTTTAAATCCATCATTCATGGAACCGAACAATATTTTGAATTTATTGCGTCAAACCTCCATCAATGCACTTATTGCATTCGGGATGACCTTCATCATCCTGACAGGCGGCATCGACTTGTCAGTCGGTTCCATTCTGGCACTATCCAGTGCGCTTATGGCTGGCATGATGGTCTCGGGAATGGACCCGATCCTTGCTATATTGGTAGGGGTCCTGCTTGGGACAATAATGGGTGTAATCAATGGAATTCTCGTATCAAAAGGAAAAATGGCGCCCTTCATCGTTACTCTGGCTACGATGACGATTTTCCGTGGATTGACGCTCGTTTATACGGATGGGAAGCCAATAACGGGAATTGGTGATTCGGTCACGTTCCAAATGCTTGGACGGGGTTACTTCCTGGGCTTGCCAGTACCGGCGGTCGTGATGGTCATCGCCTTCTTCATCCTTTGGTTCCTATTGCATAAAACATCGTTTGGCCGCAAAACTTATGCCATTGGCGGAAATGAAAAGGCTTCACGCATTTCCGGAATTAAAGTTGACCGCGTGAAGGTGGCCATTTATGGGCTGGCAGGTACGATGGCAGCCATTGCCGGTGCGATATTGACCTCGCGTCTGAACTCGGCACAGCCAACGGCAGGGCAATCCTATGAAATGGATGCCATCGCAGCCGTGGTGCTAGGCGGAACGAGCCTTTCAGGCGGTAAAGGCCGATTGTTCGGCACGCTCGTGGGCGTCTTGATCATCGGCACCTTGAATAACGGAATGAATTTACTTGGTGTATCCTCTTTCTACCAACAAGTGGTAAAAGGTGCAGTTATATTAATCGCGGTCTTACTTGACCGTAAAAAATCATAAGCAGAGGTGTAATATATGAAAAAAATCGTATCGATCATCATGATTCTTTCTTTAATGGTCTTAGCTGCCTGCTCAATGGATTCGGGTCTGAAAGAAAATAAAAAAGAAAAGAAAGACTCTGTAAAAGGCGTCAAAATCGGCGTCAGCATTTCAACGTTAAACAATCCATTCTTCGTTTCATTAAAGGATGGCATTGAAAAAGAAGCAAAAGCAAAAGGCATGAAAGTTACAGTTGTAGATGCCCAGGATGATACAGCTAAACAAACTAGCGGAATTGAAGATTTAATCCTGCAAAAGGTGGATGTTCTTCTTGTGAATCCAACAGACTCTGCCGCGATATCCTCAGCCGTTAAAGATGCAAATGATGCGGGCATTCCCGTCATTACGATTGACCGCTCAGCCGACGAAGGCGATATCGAAACGTTCATCGCCTCAGACAATGTCGCTGGTGGTGAAATAGCTGCGGAATATTTAGTTAAGGAGCTTGGCGAAAAAGCAAAGGTAGTGGAGCTTGAAGGTGTATCTGGAGCGTCTGCCACTCGTGAACGCGGAAAAGGCTTCCACAATCTTGCGGACAAGCAATTGGATGTTCTGACAAGCCAGACGGCAGAATTCGACCGCACAAAAGGTCTTAACGTCATGGAAAATATCCTGCAAGGAAATAAAGACATCCAAGCGGTATTCGCACATAATGATGAAATGGCTTTAGGTGCCATTGAAGCGATCAAGGCAGCCGGCAAAGACATCATCGTGGTTGGTTTCGATGGCAATGATGATGCATTGAAGGCAGTCGAGAGCGGAGAACTAAAAGCTACAATTGCCCAGCAGCCGGCCCTGATTGGTGAAGAGGCGGTTAATGCGGCTGAAAAGGTGTTGAAAGGTGACAAAGTGGAGGAAACCATCTCCGTTCCACTGAAATTGGTCACGAAAGAATAAAAAGCAAATACTGAGAGTGCCGGAGCTGTTCCCGGCATTCTTTTTTTATGGATTAGGGTCTAGGAATCATATTGTGTTGGTGACTTAAGAGGGTGACGAATAGTTCGTGTATATTACATTCCTTAACCACCGGAAGACAGAACGAATATACTGAAATAATACAATTTTGCATATTAATTGTATAAAACCCTATTAAAATCACACTTTTTGTAAGCGTTTTTATTTTATTAGTATATAAATACGACTTACATTATCAGAAAATTCATGTTATTATACCAACAGGCATCAGGTCCGCTTAGTGATTTTTCATATGGACAGGGATTTTTTTGTTTTATTACTAGTGATAATTCTGATAGATAATGAGGAGTGGAAATATATTGAGCAGGAAAGCATACATCACGGATCGAATGTACAAGGCTTCAACAGGAATAGCTAACGCAGTTCTAGTTACGTTAGGAATTGGGTTATTGTTTGAATCCATAGGAGGGTATTTGGATTGGGAGGTGTTCCTTGCAATAGGCGGAGCAGCGAAGGTCTTGCTTGCACCGGCGCTAGGGGCTGGAATCGCATATCAGCTTGGCGGGAATTCCTTGATCATCTTTAGCGCCATGGCCTCGAGTGCCGTTGGCGGTGCTGCGATTCACAGAACGGCCGAGGGAGCCTTCACGATCGTTACGGGGCAGCCATTAAGTGCCGTCCTGGCAGCAGTCATTGCAACTTATGTAGGTAAGCGCCTAATCGGCAAAATAAAGTTGGATATCATGGCGATTCCGTTAGGTGCCGTTCTTGTCGGTGGAGTATCGGGATATGGACTTGCTCTTGTAACCACACCATTCCTAACCTGGTTAAGCGGTCAAATCACCGCTGCCGTTGGAGGATCGCCTTTAATCGGCTCCATGGTCATTGCCTTGGTTTGGAGCGTTTTATTGATGACCCCAGCGTCATCCGCGGCCCTTGCGATTGCCTTACAATTAGATCCCGTCTCTAGTGCGGCAGCTTTAATCGGATGTACCGTTCAGTTTGTCGGGTTCACTGTGATGTCTTATAAAGATAATGACATGGGCGGGTTCCTTGCCCAGATGGTCGTTACGCCAAAGGTTCAATTTCCTAATTTAATCAAAAATCCTTTATATGTCGTTCCGCCTTTTGTTGCGGCCATCATTTGTGCTCCCATCGCTACTTTGGCATTTGATTTCCAAGTACCGTATGAGCTTGGAGGCATGGGATTAAGCTCAATGATTGCCCCGATTGCCATCATTACTGGTCAAGGGCTGTACACGTTCTTGGTTTATGTAGCAGTTGGCATGGTCTTGCCAGCAGTGATCACCCTTGCCCTGCATCGAGTATTGAAAATCATGGGTAAAGTGAAGCCGGGCGACCTGCATTTAGAAGTATCATAATCAAAGATTTTCGTGAAGCCAGCCTGGTGAAGCAATCAGGCTGGTTTTTATTTATAAAGCAATTAGGGTAAAATGGTGAGATAAGCATTAACATAGATAGGATGATATAGATGGGAAAAGAACTAAATATTAAAGTGAAGACTAAATTCGCAAGCAAAATCAGCAAGGGCTTTCCCTTAGTTATTAAAGAGTCGATCGCCAACTCTCATGTCCTTCAGGAAGAAGGATCAATAATGCGCTTGGTCGATGAAAATAACCGTTTTCTAGCAAAAGGGTATTATGGGAAACAAAACAAAGGCTATGGCTGGGTATTGACCAAAAGCGAGAATGAAACAATCGATCAAACCTTCTTTAATGGAAAAATCCGCGCCGCCGTAGAATTTCGCAAGAACTACTTTGAAAATCCCGAGACGACTGCTTTTCGCTTGTTTAATGGGGAAGGCGATGGGGTCGGCGGTTTAATCATCGATCATTATGATGGTCACTATGTCATTAGCTGGTATAGCAAAGGGATTTATTCGTTTAAGGACACCATTATCAAGGCATTGCAGGATACGGTCGAGGTCAAATCGATTTATCAAAAGAAACGCTTTGATACGAAGGGTCAATATGTCGATGAAGACGATTTCGTCATGGGTGAACAACCAGCATTTCCGCTTCTCGTAAAAGAAAATGGTGTGCAGTTCGCTGTTTATTTGAACGATGGCGCCATGGTCGGTGTTTTCCTCGATCAGCGTGATGTCAGACGGAAAATCCGCGATGAATATGCAAAAGGGAAAACGGTATTGAATATGTTCTCTTACACTGGAGCCTTTTCCGTATTTGCTGCGTTAGGCGGTGCCGTAAAAACAACGAGTGTCGATTTGGCAAATCGCAGTTTACCGAAGACAATTGAACAGTTCAGTGTGAACGGAATAGATCCTGAAACGCAGAACATAGTCGTGATGGACGTATTCAAGTATTTTAAATATGCAGTGAAGAAAGCGTTGAAATTTGATATGGTCATTCTCGATCCACCGAGCTTTGCCAAATCGAAGAAGTTTACTTTCAGTGCTGGAAAAGACTATACGAATCTATTGAAGGATACCATTGCCATTACGGAAGACAATGGGGTCATTATCGCATCAACGAACTGCAGCACGTTTGACATGAAAAAGTTCAAGAGCTTCATTGATGCAGCCTTCAGGGAAATGAACGGGAAGTACGAGATTATCGAGGAATTTTCTTTACCAACCGATTTTAAAACAGTTTCGGAATATAAGGAAGGCAATTATTTAAAGGTGGTCTTCATTAAGAAAATCAAGGGTTGAAAAATTTCAATGAAATGAAGAGAGAAGGTAATCATATAATTCCGTTAGTATATGACCAAATTAATGGCTGGGGAAAAGATGATGAGTTTTTCTTAGAACTTTTAAAAAAATTAAACTGTAAAGAACTAGCTGATTTAGGCTGCGGAACAGGTAGACTGACAACCCATTTTTCACGAGCAGGCTATCAAATTACAGCGATTGACCCAAATGATGAAGCGATTGAACAGGCAAGAATTAAGAACGGTGCAGACAAAGTTACTTGGATTGTTGGAGATAGCTCGAATTTACAAACCAGCGCCTATGATGTAGTTATTATGACTGCGAATGTCGCACAAGTATTTCTTACAGATGAAAGTTGGGAACAAGTCATTTCAGATGCTTATCGCGCATTAAAACCTGGAGGACATTTTATTTTTGATACGCGCAACCCATTAGCACAAGTATGGGAACAATGGGAAAAAGACTCTACGCCTGATGTGGCCATGCATCCAGTGACTCGTGAGCGCCTTGAAATTTGGACAGAAATGATGGCTTTGTTGAAGACATTTATACATTTCATGAAAGTGTTAAAAATCCTCAAACGACTGAAGTATTAATTTCTCAAAAAATGCGATTAAAGTTTCGGCCACGAGAAGCGATTTATGATTCATTAAAGAATATAGGTTTTTCACAAATCCGAGTTTATGGTGATTGGGTCTTTCAAGAAGCGACTTCAGAAACGAAATCATTTATTTTTCATGTTTTGAAATAACATAAGTCATTAAAAACAACCATCTATCTAATAAGTCGATAGATGGTTATTGTTTTTAAGGGAAAAACCAAATTTAATACAAATAGAGCTGTGACTGCCTTTTTTATTGTTTCATGTGGAACTAAAACCAGCATCATTGTTTCATTGGATAGGAGTGTCATTTTTCAGATCGTTCGCCAACCCGAAGGAAGGCACGCTGCGAATGCTATCAGCGACGAAAAACTGGGATGCATAATAGGTAAGCATGATCAGTGGACCGGAAAAGGCAATAACGTCGATGAATTTGTTCCAAGCTAAGATGGAGTCGGAAATCACAAACAGGATTCCGCCAGTGATCACGGTGGCATTTCCACTCATAATGGCCGTCCAGCCCATGAGGGAGATGACCGTCACATAACCGATTACAGGAATGATGAGGCCAGTTTCACCTGTATCAATCAAGGACAGGACGATTTCACGGCCTATCACTGTCGAGTAAACGGCAATCGGCACAATCGTTGCGAATCGAAGCCAGGAAAAGGAGATATAACCTAGTAAATTATAATGAATTAGTAAAAATATAAAGAAATAATTTCTGGGATACCATTAACATTCCATTTGCCAATAGTATTCCAAAATTAAAAAGAAATATATCTTTCAATCTTAAATTTAATAATATCGAAAACAAAATTGAAAATATAAAAGGCGTTATATATTTATAATCTTGTAAAGTGAAAAATAAATTTTTATCGAATAACAGTAAAACATACAAACATAAGAACAGGATTTCATTGACTAAGAAAATTGAATTTAGGACTTTTCCTTGATTTTCTTCATAGTCTAATTTATATGATGTGAAGTGAGTTAGAATAAAATTAAATAATATATTTATAAAAATTATTAAAATTAACATTACAAAAAAGAATGCGAATATAGAAACTATAAAAGTAGTTAAATTCCATTCAAAATCAAATAAATCTTTTATTTCAAATAAAATTAGGATATGTATAGCGAATAATGCAATGAAATTTATAGAAAAACTGGTTTTCATAGATTTATCCTCTCGAAGTCAACATTATCTAATAAGTGTTCCTTATGATTAATAATTAATAAAAAAGAATTCAGACTTATTATTTTATTTCTTAATAAATTACAAGTATCCATATCTAAATGTTCAAAGGGTTCATCCATAAATAAATAGTCCCACTGAAAATCTGTAAAAAGTGGGGATATTATAATTTTTTGTATAGTTCCCTTTGATAAATCTTTACATAAAGTTTGTTTATTGCTTTCTAATTCCAATTTCACAATTAATTTCTTAATGCTATTATGACCTAGATTCATGTTTAACATTTTATTTAAATAAAATGTTAAAAAGTCTTCCAAAGACATATAAGGTTCATAAAACGGAGTAGATGGAATAAATAAGGTTTTCTTTTTATTGTAATTCAATACACATGATCCATTTTTAACCTTTAATATACCTAATATAATTTTTAGTAAAGTTGTTTTCCCAGTTCCATTTTTCCCTTTTAGCCAATATTTAGTTCTATCATTCAAGAATAAAGTGTAATTTTCTAATAAAAATTCGTTTTCTTTATAAAAAAAGTCAATATTTTTTAACTCAATCAAAAAAGAAACTCCCTTCTAATACTTCTATTATTGCACTGAAAAAAAGCAACAAAATTGATAATAATATTAAATAGAAATAGTTTTTATTGTATCCTTCACAAGACTTATAAAAAAAAACATTAAATAATGCCCAAGATAAATATAACCATATAGACATAACGTAAAATTCTATGAAAAAATGTGGTAAAAATAAGAAGATTAAATCACTAGCAGAATGATTTAGCATAAAGACCTTTATAGAGCTAACTGTAATAAAAACATCTAATAAAAATTTGCCGGCACCAATAACTGGTATAAGGTAAAAGAATATTGCCATAAAATTATTTTTGAAAATAATTAATACATTGAAAAAAAATGTATTTTGATGTCCGTAGGGAACTACATTAGTATCCTCTTTATCCACCTCTAAAATAAGAAAAAAAGAAAGGAAGATAATTATGTTTAAGATAAATAATAAATTAATTTTTTTTATTAGCTTTTTAATAAAAATCACCTAAAATAAAAAATATTGATTGCGATAAAAACAAAGAATACCTCCATAAAAATAAAATACATAACATAGTTTTTCTTTCCTTTATAAGACTCATTAATGACAATTTTGTAAGTTAGAAATAATAAGATAAAAAAACTAACAATTGAATTTAAAATATATATACCGATATTTTTATATGCTAAATCGTTAAAAAGTAAAAAAAGAACAATTAAAAAACACATACTAAAATATATAGGCCAAGTTTTCCTATATATTATTGAATTTTTATAATGTTTTAAAATTGAAGTTTTTAAATATTTATGCATGAAAAATAACTGTCTATAATTTAGATTTAAAAAAATTAACTCTGAATATATAAAAAGATTCGCAACAAAAATAAATAAAGGGATATTAATTATTAAATAAACTGGAATCCTTTTTAAAATTGAAAAGTCTATAGATATTAATAAAAGTATGGTTGAAAAAACTACTAATAATAACATCAATTTCAATCTTTCAATGTCGAAAGAGTACTTAGTTGAATATTTAAGGTGAAAAGTATTAATAATTATAAAAAGCACGGTTGAAATGATTGATATTAAAAAACTTTTTAAAGAAATAAAAGAGAAAATAAAGCTTTCAAGAATAAATAATTCAACAATAAGTATTAGAAATAAGATAAAAAACTTCTCTTTTAAATAATAAAAAATAAATAAATATTTATTACCATAAAATTTAAAAACTTCATTGTTTAAAACAGATAAAAGGTTCTTGTTACCACTAAGAATGGATAATATTGAAATAAGATATAATAAATTTATTTCTATTGAAAAGATTGATAAATTTAAAGTTGTAAATAACACTATTAGTTGTTCAGGAAAAACAATAAAAATAATGAACAAAAAAAATAGAAGTACAAACATAATATATTTAAAAAAAATTTTATTAATTGGAGATCCTATTAATAAGCTGTCAAAAACAGCATTAATCTCTTCCTTTTTGAGTTTTAATATAGCTTTTATCATACCTGTTATCCCTAATTCTCCTTCATTTTATAAAACCTAGAAAAAACATACTATTAGTAAGTATGTTTTTTCTCTTTTAATTTACCAAGTCGTAGCGTAGCCTTTACCATACTTAGAGATAACTTTTTTTGCAGTTATGACTAATGCTGTTGATATAACCCCATATCCAACAATGATAGAAGCTAGGCTTACAATTGTTGCTATAGTACTGTAGGTATCAATCACTGTAATTATTTTTCCAGCAACAGCTGTAGAAATACCTAAATTAGCTGCTAAATATGGAAAAGATACAGTTAAAAACGATAATGCCAAAATCATCCCTGTAACATAAAATAAAGAACTTTTGTTTAAAGTTAAATTCATGGTAAAATTCACCTCCCGTTTCAATTTGAGTATATCAGAAAAAAACCGCATTACAATAGACCTACTAAACGTTACAATATACCCATAAATTATTTTAATTATTATAGTGCTAGAACTTTATTACTAATAATCAATTATTTGATGGCACAACAAATTAGTCTTCTCCTCCGTATAGTTATTATTTACGAGTAAACCAATTACGAGTTAAAAATACTTAGTGTCTCTAACTACTCCTCCAACTTATATAGCGGTTTTAATAATGGACATGAAGAGTCGTTAAAGTTTGAACTGGTAAAAGGTATTACGCTTAAATAATAGAAAAGATGTCCGATCAAGAATGCGGAGAGGCCGATAAGAAACCAAATTAACAAACCATCTTCAAGTATGCAAATGAATAGTCCAAGAAGTATCGCAATTTGGTATCGATTCCTTTTCTCTCCTGTTTTGCTGGCGTAAAGCAAAAATCAATAGCATCGGAATCACTTTACAGATGATTTTCATAAGCAATGGCTCTTCCGGTATGACGAACATATAGGCTAGTCCCGTAATAAGGATGGCCACAAGCAACCATTTCAATAGCATCGGAATCCCTCCTTCACTGCTATATGCATCGGGAAGGAACTCCTTGCCCCTAAAAAAAAGACGCCTGGTTAACCAGGCGTCTTTTCAATCAAACGGCGGAATCTTCTTTAACAAATGCTTGCTTTAACCAGTTCTTGCCCTCGACGAGTCGGGTGACAAGCATGGCACAAACCGTGTTTCCTGTTGAGTTAAGCAGTGTAGCAGGTGCATCGATTATCGTGGATATTACAGCAATGATCGGCAACACTTCAACCGGGAATCCGAATACGCTCAGAATCAACATTTCCCCGATCATCCCTCCTCCAGGAATGGCACCCATGACAGCACCAACCAAAAAGGCAACGGCAAGAATGCTCAATATGCTTGAAATGCTGGTCATATCCTTACCGAATAAGGTGAATAGGAAAACGATTTTCATTATCCCGCCAAATACGGACCCATCTTTATGAGTGTTGGCCCCGAGTGGGATGACAGTTTCCGCGATATCCTTTGGTACGCCCATTTTCTTGACTGATTCCAGGTTGACTGGAATGGACGCGGCACTGGAACAAGTTGCGATGGCTGTAACGGAGGGTGCCAGGGCATTTTTCCAAAAAAGTTTAACGCCTTCTTTCCCTCCTGCGATAAACGCATACAACGTGAAGAAGCCGAAATAATAAATCAAGGCTAAGACGAGATAAAGAATGAAGGTACGGGCATAGCCTTCTAAAATCTGCGGCCCGAGCTGCCCGATGATCGTCGCAAAATAAGCGCCAAGTCCAATTGGTGCATAGTACATGACGATCTTCACGACCTTCATCATCACAGCTGTACCAGCTGTCAAAAATTCAGTGATCGGTCTAGCCTTCTCGCCGACCAACGCTGTTGAAAGTCCAATTAATACCGAGAAAACGATAAGCTGGAGCATATTGCTCCTAGAGAACAGCTCTGGAAAATCGGACACGGTTACTGTGTTGACGAGTTGACTGAAGAAAGAAACTTCTTCAATCTTTTCCTCAGAGGAACTGTTTTCCATCAATTCTTTGATGGCTGTCGTATCTGTACCCTCCAAAGGATTGATGATGGTTGTCCCAATAAATCCAATGATGGCAGCCAAAGCGGCAGTTGTCAGGAAAACGACAACAATACTGCCCATGATCTTGCCAAGACGATTCATTCCGCTCATATTTGCAATCGCGGAAGCAATGCTGAAAAACACTAACGGCACGATGATCGTGAACATCAGGTTTAGAAATAAGTCCCCTAGCGGCTGTATGACCGAGGTTTTCTCACCGAAAACGACACCCGCTATTCCGCCGATAATAATGGCTGTGAGAAGGATTAAAGAGGATCGATAGTTTTTGAAAAAGCTCTTCATGAAAAATTCCGTCCTTTCAGGCTGAAGATGTCAATAAAAATATACTTCATTATCAACTCTAAAAAGCGGTTTGACAATATTTTTTTATAGGAAGGTCTGTTAATAGCTGAAACGAAATAAATAATAATAGGGAATGCATTATAGAAAAAACGTTCGGGAGGGGTACAATGGCACTATTTGAGGTTGAAGAAGGAGTCCGGTTGTATTATGAAGAAGAGGGTCAAGGGAGACCAATTATTTTTATTCATGGAGTGTGGATGAGCAGCCGATTCTTTGCAAAGCAACTACCGTACTTTTCAAGGAAATATAAAACGATTCTACTTGATTTAAGAAGCCACGGCAGATCAAATCATGTTCATCATGGCAATACGGTTTCGGTTTATGCAAAAGATCTTCATGCGTTCATTAGTAAACGGGGACTAAAGGATGTTATACTCGTAGGCTGGTCGATGGGAGCTTTTATCGTCTGGGATTATCTCAAGCAATTTGGCGAGGGAAATGTTCATAGCACGGTTATCGTTGATGAATTGGCCTCTGATTTTAAATGGCCCGATTTTGACATAGGTGCATTTGATATTGGCACATTAATAGCCTTCATGACAGAGATTCAAACGAATCGCACCCCTTTTTTACGAACGTTCCTATCCTCCATGTTTAAAAATGAATTATCCGAGGAGGATGTAAACTGGATGCTCGAGGAAGTAACTAAAATGCCTGAATCGATTGCCAGCAGCATCTTATTCGACCAATCGATCGTTGATTATCGTGAATTCCTGCCCAATATTACTGTTCCCACCCTTCTCTGTTTTGGAAGGGAAGAAAAAGTCATTCCGGTAGCTGCCGGGGAGCATTTGCATGATAACATCACGGATTCGCAACTCGTGATCTTCGAAAATAGCTGCCATTGTCCTTTCCTGGAAGAAAGCGATTTGTTTAATAAAACCGTAAATGACTTTATTCAAAAGGAAACAGATGACGGTATGGAGGGCGCGAAAAACCCTTAAAATAAGCGCTGATCACAAAATTAAAAGGATCGGTCCGGTGCAATGCCGGACTCGATCCTTGAAGGCAGTAAGTGCAGATTCATTTTATCATTTAGCCATGCTGGACGGAGCTGATTCTAGGCCATATTCATCAACTGCTGTCACATAGTAGTGAGCATTGGAGCTGTTTTTATCTACATAGCTCTTACGCTCATACTCTGATATGCTGCCAATATGCGTGAATGTCCTGCCAGGCACTTTTTTGTATATTCGGTAACCAATGATGTTTCCTTCACGTACGGCGTGCCATGTTAACAAATTTCCGCTTATTTTTACATTCGTTGGTGTAACTGGAAGCTTAGCTTCATCTTCAAGCTGCATCGCTTCTTCTGCTTTTAACTCTGTATATACGACCAATCTTTCTTGATGCGTGCCTTTTGATCGGTCGAAGGTACCCGTGCAAGTAATTAAATTCAAATGGCGCCCTTTGCTATATCCGAAGATTTCGTTAAGAGGGGCTTTGTCTCGTGGATAGCTTTGCTTCTTTTTGACCACAAACGTGAGTGTTGTTCCTTGTTTGTCTTTAATCGTAATTTCATCGCCTTTTTCGAGGTCTTTTAAATGATAAAAAATGGCCGGTCCTGACTTACTATCTACATGCCCTGCCAATACGGCATTTCCTTTCGTCCCTGGTTTTGAACCAGGTTCAAACCAAGCGACACCGTCTTCAGTCGAAGGGGCAGCCATTTGACCGGTTTCCAATAAACCGACTTGCTCAATTGAAGCATTCACATCAATGGAAGGAATGGTTACATTTGTTGGGATAATGCCAGTGAATTTTTTATTGAGCGGTTTCTTTTCCGTCTTATGCTCCTTCAATACCGTAAATTCTTCTGCAAGTGTGATACGACTTTTTAAATTTTCCTTTTGTGTTTGTTTCTCTTTAACTTGTTTCAAATCCTGTTCTTTCGTTTCTGATGCTTGAACCATTAATTGTTTCACATAAATCGTTCCACTTACTAAAATAATGGCTATTAAGATAAAACAAGCGAAATGAATTAGCTTATTCATATCATTACCTCATTTCAATCACTCAATTTGAAAAAAAAAGAGAGGGAATACTCTCTTTTTTTTCATTAATCTATAGGGTAAGGAAGGTTTGATCTTTCTTATTTAGACAGCTGTCTTTTACGTACGACCACTACTGCCATTAACGCGGCTAATGAACCTAACGCAGTCCAAATGATTGTTAATGGGTTCGTTGTTTGTTCGGATGCACCGCCCATACCTGTTTTAGGCATATCGGTTGGCATTGCTGTTCCGGCAAACTTGTCTGGGTTTTGCTTTACAATGGCATCACCAAGCGCTTGGCCGACACCAAACATTAATTTGTATCCTTCACGGTATGTGTCATAGCTTCCAGCATAATCGCCTTCCACATATTGTTCAAACGTTTTGATCACTGTATCTTCATGTGCTTTAACTGCATCTTGAGCTGCCTTCGTTGGCAGATTCTCTTCTGTTGCACCACCTAAGAATGTACCAAACTCTTGTGCAAACTTATGGAGTTTTTCCTTTGCTGCTTGTTCGCCTTCTTTATCATCCTTTATTTGTGCACTTACGAATTCAGCTTGTGCATTGATGTGATCACCTTGCCAAATTTTTTCAAATTGGGCTGCACCTTCTTCACCATATACGGAACCGATCGCTGCTTTGAAATCAGCTGTATTCGCATTTTCAGACCATCCGATATAGTCATAGTCCTTAGCACCCTCGAAGCCCTTTTGCATGCCCATTGTTGCTAAAGCAAAGTGTTCAGCTGCTAGACTATTCAATGTAGAACGTAAATCAGCAGCCGGTGTATCCGCTTTTGTATTTTCAAATTTATCCGGCATTTGCGTTACAATGGAAGTGGATAGTGCTTTACTGATGGCAAACATATGTTGGAAGCCTTCACGATATGTTTTTGCAGCACCTTCATAATCGCCTTCTACGTAGTCTTCAAATGTCTCTTTTACTTGGTCTTCATGCGTGCGAAGTGCTTCTTTTGCAGCAGCTTCAGGTAGTTTACCTTCAGTCGCCGTACTTAAGAATTTCGCAAATTCATTTACAAATTGTTCAACCTCTTTATCAACTTCAGCCATCGCAGCTTGGTCATTATCCTTTGTAGCTTTCACAAAATCATCTGTATAGTTGTTATGCTCCCTGAAAATTCTCTCAAACTCAGCAGCGCCTTTTTCTCCATAAATGGATGCAATGGCCGGTTCCATATCAACCGCATTTTGATCCAATGCCTTGAATGCTTCGTCTGCGTTTTCAGATCCGTCGTAAGCCGTTGTCATTGCTGCTACTGCTAATGTGAAGTGTTCGGATAATAAGTAGTCCAAGTCAGATCGTAAATCGGCTGCCGGTGTAACGGCTGTTGGCTTCATTTCAGCAGCACTTACATTTGCCATCGTCGGCATTAGTAGTGAAGCACCCAATACAGGAATAATAAATTTTTTACTGAATCTCATTTTATCCACTCTCCTCTTTTATCATGTTTTTTACTCCGTTTTTCTTTACACCTAATAAACGGAGAGAGGGATGGGTTTGGATCACTATTATTAAAAAGAATTTTTTTTTTTGTTTTCATAGGGTAGGTAACGGTGTTTTCCAACGGTTATAGATAGAAGAAAAGGGCATTCAGTACGATACGCTAACGCAATATTGGAGGATCTGTTAATGAAAGAGCCATTATTTCTGATTTCTAATTTCTTCTAAAACTTCTATTATACGATTGTTTTGTTTTTCTATATTCTTTAATCTTTTTTCAATGATATTTGAAGAAAAAAATACGATAAGTATTAGAGCTATCCCAACTAGTAATTCCATATTTCCCTCCTTTGAAATCGGAGCTGAAAATTAGCACCTGCTTTCATATGCTTATTATTACTGAATAAAAAAATAATAATGGTAATATCGTTCCTATCAAATGTCTTGTTAAACAAGTCTACTTAATTAATATTTTACCACAATTAACCAAACGGCTGCTTCGTTAGTATATTGGTGCTGTCGAATGGCTTGTCTAAGCTACAACCATTTAATTGGTTTCAGCAAGCAATAAGGGGAATACTGGAACGAAGGACAATCGTCTTCATGTAAGTCATGATGTGAAAAGCATATGGAAAACATTTTTATATCCTTTTCACGGGAATTGGGCTATTATGAGGTGGATTTAGCGGGTAATTTCGTGATTCTTAAGATGAGAGTACCTCATACGGAAAGTGATGGAGAGGATAAAATGGATGATCAGATACAATACAATGAAATTATAGATGTATGTTTGCTTGCGGGTAAAATCATGCTTTCAAATGGAGCGGAAACATCAAGGGTTGAAGATACGATGGTCAGGATTGCTGCGGCGTTCGGATGCGGGGACTCACACAGCTTTTCGACCCCTACGGGAATTATTTTTTCGCTCGATGGCATGCACCCAGCCTCTAAATTGATCCGGGTTTCCCACCGATCTACTGACTTACATAAGGTAACCCTTGTGAACAGTATATCCCGGAGCATTTCGAGCAAGGAAATGACGCCAGCGGAGGCTTTTTCACGCTTAAAGCAAATTGAAAGGGCTGGAATGGGTTATCCGCTATGGGGACAAATCTTTGCCGCTTTTATAGCGAGCGGTTGTTTTTTGATCATGTTCCAGGGACAGTGGACTGACTTCATTTGGTCCTGTATAGCTGGAGGCATGGGCTTTTCCTGTCTGCTTTATTTACATAGGCTATTGGAAGTTCGTTTTTTTGCTGAATTCATTGCTTCTTTAGTGGTAGGCTTGGCCGCCATTTTCTTTGTCCATATTGGCGTAGGAAGTCATTTGGACACGATCATCATTGGTGCGGTGATGCCGCTTGTTCCAGGACTGTTAATTACGAATGCAGCCAGGGATCTCATTGCAGGTCATTTAGTTTCGGGTCTTTCCAAGGGAGCGGATGCAGGGTTGACTGCTTTAGCCATTGGCGCAGGAATATCGGCTGCCTTTGTTTTCTTATGATTGAAGGGGAGGAAGAAGGATGTTAGCACAGCTTATAACAAGTTTCATTGCCTCTGCCGCCTTTGGGATCATCTTCAATGTACCGAAAAGTTCATTGTTTCAATGTGGTCTAGTAGGCATGATAGGATGGATCGTATATTATCTCTTGGTTGAAAACGATATAAACAGCATCATGGCGACGATGGCCTCTGCCTTTATCGTAGCGGTCATCAGCCAGTATTTTGCTAAAAGGTTTAAAACGCCGATCACCATATTCAATGTATCGGGCATCATCCCCCTCGTACCGGGCGGTTTATCATATAATGCAATGAAGCATTTTGTCGTGAATGACTTTTATGTAGCGGTTCAAATGGCGGCTAAGGTTTTCATGCTGGCTGGTGCCATTGCGATGGGCTTGATCTTTGCGGAAGTAATGAACCAGCTGGTACTCAAGTACAATAGAAGAAAGATAAGAATGAGAGGTTAGATAAACAAAAGAGAAAGGAGATCAGGAGGTGAGTCCTGGATCTCCTTTCTCTTTTTTGATTTACACTTATAAAGAATCTTTCATGCCGGTGTTGGCCGTCACCAAAATTTCGTCATATTTTTTGGCATCGGCTTTCTTGCTGGACAGCAATGTTCCGGCGATGGCGGCGATAAAACCGATTGGAATCGAGACGATGCCTGGATTGGCAAGCGGGAATAATGGCTCTCCGACGAATATGGCCGCTCCCTCTATCGGTGACCACACATTGGGGCTTAGGAAAACAAGAATTAAAGAGCTGGCCAGCCCGACAATCATCCCGGTGACAGCCCCAGCGGTGTTAAAGCGTTTCCAGAACACCGTGAAGATGATGATGGGCAGATTGGCACTGGCAGCGACTGCAAAGGCAAGGGAGACAAGGAATGCGACATTCATGTTTTGGGCAAATAAGGCAAGGATGATGGAAAGAATCGATACCCCGATTGATGCCCAACGAGCCGCAACGATTTGTTCTTTGTCAGTGGCCTGGCCTTTGCGGATGATATGGCCATAAAAGTCATGGGCAAAGGCAGATGCTGCCGATAGAACAAGACCTGCGACAACAGCCAGTATGGTAGCGAAGGCAACTGCAGACACAAAGGCGAATAGGAAGTCACCGCCAAGGGCTTCGGCAAGCAGCGGGGCGGCCATATTGCCCGCAGCATTCGCAGCTATGATTTTGTCATACCCAACAAAGGCAGCCGCTCCAAATCCAAGGAAAATGGTCATGATATAAAAGATGCCGATGATCCAAGTGGCATATACGACGGACTTTCTCGCTGTAATGGCGTCTTTAACCGTAAAGAAACGGATGAGAATGTGAGGAAGTCCAGCTGTACCGAGTACAAGTGCTAAATTAAGGGATAAAGTATCCAAAGGATCCTTGAATTTATTACCCGGATTGAGGAAATCCCCGCCTAAAGGAGTGGCTGTTTTCATCTGCTTGAACATCTCGATCACGCTAAAGTCGAATTTCGCCAAAACGATGAAGGAGATGATGAAGGTTCCCGCCATCAATAAAACGGCCTTAACGATCTGGACCCAGCTGGTGGCCGTCATACCGCCAAAAACGACGTAGACGGTCATTAAAACACCAACAATGATGACGGAGTATAGATAATCAATTCCAAGTAAGAGTTTTATAAGGGCACCTGCACCGACTAGTTGGGCAATCATATAAAAGGTTGAAATGGAAATGGTGTTAAGGGCAGCAACCCCGCGTACTTTCTTTTCATTGAAACGGGCGGCGATCATATCCGCCAATGTATACTTGCCAAGGTTACGCAGCGGTTCGGCCACGATATAAAGAACGACCAGATAAGCGACAAGAAACCCTATGCTGTAAAAAAAACCATCAAATCCAGAGAGTGCGACCATCCCGGCAATCCCGAGAAAGGATGCGGCAGACATATAATCACCCGCAATCGCCCAGCCATTCTGCCAACCAGTCAGGGAGCTGTCGGCCGTATAAAAGTCAGCTGTCGTCTTAGTGCGCCTAGAAGCAAAAAAGGTAATCACCAATGTTAATCCGACAATGATTAAAAATAATATAAAAGCAAGTACATTCATTGTAAATTCACCTTTATCCTTTCGCTTCTTTAACGATTTTTTCAACTAATAGATCAAAGCGTGCCGCTTTCCTGGAATAAAGAATACATAAGGTCCAGGTCATGATAAATTGTGCAAAGGCAAAAACCCATGCCCAACTGATGTTCCCAAAAGCATAAGAGTTAAGAACTTTTGAATAGGAAGTAAGGATAGGTAAAGTGAAATAAAAGACCATGAAAAAGATCGATAACGGGACGATGAAATTACGTTTTTTCCTCAGGAGCTCTTGAAATGATTGGGTTTGGACGATTTTGGTGTAGTCTGTGGAAGCGTCTACTTCGGTTTCCTTAGCAATTGAATCGTTTGCTGCCAAGTTGGTTCCCCCTTCATCAACACTAATTTAGTTTACATTCCTATTTTTACCATAACAATCTCAGTATACATTTTTCAGAATATATTGTAAATTATAAATCCTTTAACAATCCACTTTTCGTTCGACATCAAATGGTC
>NZ_LMBV01000010.1:0-65873 GCF_001439925.1 Peribacillus muralis | reverse complement strand
CCGCGCTACAGGTCGAATAAATCCAATTTAGGTTGAAAAACCCGCGCTACAGGTCGAATAAATCCAATTAAGGTCGAAAAACCCACGCTACAGGTCGAATAAATCCGCTCAAGGCCGAAATTCCCGCGCCAAAGGCTAAATTATCCGCGCCAAACGCGGAAGGTTTCACGATAAAACAGCTCTTAAGGAAAAATTAAGCTTCCTTAGCGATACTTCTTTCAGCAAAGGATATCTGAAAGGAGAAAAATGATGAAAAAGTGGATAATGCTAGGAGTGGTATTGGTGTTGGCCGTTGGGGGATCGGTTTGGTTTTTCATGAAGGAAAAAGCGGAGCCCGCTGTGGCAAAGTCAGTGACGGCTAAAGTTGAAAAGGGAGATCTTGAAGTGCAGATAAGCGGTTCGGGCTCTGTCGCTGCAATCAATAGTGAGGACATTACTGCTTCGACTACGGCTGAGGTGGATGAGGTTCTTGTGGAGAAGAATGAAGTGGTTGAGAAGGGTGACGAACTGATTACCTTCACGGATGGAAGTGATCCGATAACGGCTCCATTCGATGGTACGGTAACGACGTTGGGTGTAGAGGCGGGTGATCGACTATCAGGCAACGATGTGGTGGCACATGTTACGGATTATAAAAGATTGAAAACGACGGTCAGTGTTGATGAATTGGATATCACAAGCGTCAAAAAAGGACAAACGGTCGATATAAAAGCGAGTGCCTTTGAAGATGAAACGTTTACGGGGAAGGTGACGAGTGTAGCAAAGGAAGGTACGTATGAAAATGGTGTATCATCATTCGATGTCACGATTCAAATCTACAAACCTCGTGATATTAAAATAGGGATGTCAACTGAGGTAAGCATTTTGACGAACCGAGCGAAAGATGCCTTATACGTTCCAATCGAAGCAGTCCAAATGAACGGTGACAAGAAATACGTCAATATTGAGCAAGAAGGTGCAACGGATGCGGTTGCTGGTACAAAGACATTGGTCGAGACTGGAATCAGTAATGATAGATATATTGAAATAACTTCTGGACTTGAAGAGGGGCAGATAGTTTCTTTACCGATAACCGTCTCGAATGAAAATCGGACAGGCAGCGGCTTCAATGGAATGAGGGGCGGCCAAGGAATGCCAAGTGGCGGAGAAATGCAAATGCCGGGCGGAGGCGGGATGCCAAACGGTGGCGGTATGCCAGGTAGCGGGGGAGGTCAGTGATTTGGCTAATTCCATCATAAAAATTACAAATATGTCCAAATTATATGAGCTGGGCGGTGAAACCGTACATGCCCTTCAAGATGTATGTCTTACCATCGATAAAGGCGACTTCATTTCCATCATCGGTCCATCAGGATCAGGGAAATCGACGTTCATGAATATGATAGGATGCCTTGATAAGCCGGACACAGGCAATTACCTTCTTGATGAAAAAGAAGTGGGAAAGCTGAAGGATAATGAGTTGGCTGCCATTCGGAACATTAAAATAGGTTTCATCTTTCAGAATTTCAATCTGTTGGCGAAATTGACAGCGTTGGAAAATGTCGAGCTTCCCCTTGTCTATAGAGGGGTGAGCGTGAAGGAAAGAAAAGCGGTCGCCGTTGCCTGTCTGGATAAGGTAGGCCTAAGTGATAGGATGAACCATTTGCCGAATCAACTTTCCGGTGGACAGCAGCAAAGGGTGGCAATCGCCAGGGCACTAGCGGGCAACCCTCCCGTCTTATTGGCGGATGAGCCGACGGGTGCGCTTGATAGCAGGACGAGTAAAGAAGTGCTGCAGATGCTAAAAGATTTAAATGAAAAGGGACAAACGATCATTCTTATTACTCATGACATGGAAGTGGCAAAAGAAGCAACTCGTGTCGTTCGGATTCAGGACGGACAGCTTTTTGAAAATGGAGGTGATTGGATTGAACCTGAGCGAATCGATGAAGATGGCCATGCGCTCTATCAAAACCAATAAGGTCCGTGCTTTTTTAACGATGCTTGGAATCATTATTGGCGTTGCTTCCGTAATCGTCCTGGTTTCGATCGGGCAGGGATCCTCTCAGTCCGTTCAGGATGAAATCAACAGTTTGGGAACGAATTTGTTGACGGTAAGCGTCACGGATACGGATACCGTTGAGCTGACGGAGGAAACAATAGATCAGTTTAAGAAACTTGAAGGGATAGCGGATGTGGCACCTGTGGTCACAGGACGTGTTTATGCAAAAAACGGTGAAACCTCAACACAGGTTTCAATGACCGGAGCCACTTCATCCTATTTATCTGTTCGGAATCTTGAACTCAGTCAAGGACGTTTTTTGACTGATCTGGAAATGGATTTACGCTCCAAGGTCGTTATCCTTGGCTCTGACACAGCAAGTACGCTTTTTGAAAATCATAACGCGCTGGATCAAAACGTCCTTATCGGCGGTGTTTCCTATCGAGTGATTGGTGTACTGAAATCAGTGGGTACCTCCATGGGCTCGAGCGGCGATGATGTGATCATTGCCCCGATCACGACTGCGGAGCGGGCGACGGGCAGCACGTCAATCGGAATGGTATATGCAAAAGCGGAGAACGAGAATAGTGTAGAGCGAGCGATGTATGAACTATTAGGTGTGATGACCACCTCATTCCCGGGTCAAAGTGATAATTATTCCGTATCCAATCAAGAAGATTTGATGGATACAATGAGTTCAGTGTCCGATACGTTCACACTCATGCTTGGCGGAATCGCTAGTATTTCGTTACTTGTAGGCGGAATTGGAATCATGAATATCATGTTGGTTTCCGTCTCCGAGAGGACGAAGGAAATCGGGATCCGAAAAGCAATCGGGGCGAACCGGAAATCGATTTTGCTGCAGTTTTTGATTGAAGCGATCGTCTTGAGCTGTTTAGGGGGATTGTTGGGAGTGGCCATTGGATTGGGAATCGCAAAGGCGATATCAACTTTTTCAACGTTAACAATTAGTTTTTCATGGTCAGTGACACTTTTTTCCTTCTTATTCTCGATATTCATCGGGATAATATTTGGCGTATTTCCTGCCAATAAAGCATCGAAATTGAATCCGATCCAGGCACTGCGTCACGAATGAGCAGACAAATCATAAAGAAAGCGGCTAGGAATAAGCTCGCTTTCTTTTGTTTATGAAAAAGGATAAAATCAACATAAATGGCAGTTGAAACGGTCAGGGGGGAGTTCTTCATGAAGGTTTTGGTAGTGGAAGATAATGCTTCATTATTGGAATCGATCCGGCAAATTCTGACGGAGGAATATGAAGTCGATACAGGTGATAATGGGGAGGATGGGCTATTCATGGCCCTTCAAGGCATTTACGACATCATTTTATTGGATGTGATGCTTCCAGGAATGGATGGATTTGAAATCGTCAGGAAAATCAGGGAAGCAAAAATCGATACAAGCGTATTGTTTTTGACGGCAAAGGATGCCCTTGAGGATCGTGTCAGAGGTCTTGAAATGGGCGGCGATGATTATTTGGTGAAGCCGTTCCAGGCTCCTGAGCTTAAGGCAAGGATTCGAGCCCTCCTTCGCCGAAGCGGTATCATAACGCTATCTCAGCATGTGAAATATCGTGGAATCGAATTGTTGGAAAAAGAAAAGGATATATCGGTTGATGGAAAAGTCATTAAAATGACCTTGAAGCAATACGAACTGTTGGAATACCTCATTCAAAACAATGGAAAAATATTGACCCGTGAGCAAATTTTCGACCGCATTTGGGGATTTGATTCAGATACGACGATTGCGATTGTCGAAGTGTTCATCCACCATCTCAGGAAAAAGCTTGAACCTTTCAATTACCATAAAGATATTCAAACCGTTCGGGGTATTGGCTATATGCTAAAACAACCATAAGGGGATCGCTATGTTCCAAAAAACAAGGCTTCAATTAACAATATTGAATTCTATCGTCTTTATCATCTTATTAGCCATATTAGGCAGAACGATTTATTTCTATACGGAAGATCAAATCTATAGGGATGTCAATGATTCACTGAAAAAGGATTACGGGGGCTTCATCAATGGGGGCATGCCCGGCGGACGCCCGCAAGGTGAGTTTCTCTTGGGTCCGGGACCGAGTGTCATCGTTTGGGGACCGGAAGATACAATCATTGAGCCAAGGCTGACTGGAGACGATTTCTTCAAGGTGAATGAAACCGATTTTCACCCCGGAAAATATGATGAGATTGAAGAAATATCCGTGGATGGATATACGTATCGGGCCCTTTCGACCAAGATCGATACGAAGTACGGGGAGATGATCGTACAATTCATCAGGAATGTCGATTCAGAAAAAGATATGCTCGATCGCCTGCTTATTATCTTGTTTGCTGGCGGGGGCATTGGCAGTTTGGTGGCGGTCGGCGCAGGCTATCTACTGGCAGGAAGGGCCCTTATTCCAGTAAAGCGTTCCTGGGATCAGCAGCAGCAGTTTGTTTCGGATGCATCGCATGAAATCCGCACGCCGCTTGCCGTCATTCAATCGCGGGCTGATTTGTTATTTCAATCGCCCAACGCGACAATCGAGGAAAAAGCCGTCGATATATCGATCATTTCTAAGGAAGTGCGCCGATTGAATAAGCTTGTTAATGGACTGTTAACCTTGACCAGGAGCGATTCGAATCAGATGGAGGTCAAGAAAGCGAATTTTTTCCTTGATGACTTACTTATCGATATCGTGGAACAGTATTCTGATATATCTTCTTTTCAAGAAAAAACAATCATTATTCATGCTCCCGACCAGGTCGTTTTTCATGGCGATAAAGAGAGAATTCATCAGCTTTTGGTGATTCTGGTGGATAATGCGATGAAGTTCACGGAGGAAGGCGGGGAGATTTTCCTTTCCTGCGTCAAGAATGCATCATCGATCATCCTTTCCGTAGAGGACAATGGCATTGGCATCCCGAAGGAAGAAATCCCCTTGATTTTCAATCGTTTTTATCAAGTGGAGCAATCCCGTACAGCAAATGAAGGCTCTGGTTTAGGCCTATCGATTGCCAAATGGATTGTAGATGCACATCAAGGAAGCATAAAGGTTACCAGTGAACTGAATATCCGCACTCGTTTTGAAATCATTTTTCCCCGAAATCAAAAGAAAATGTAAAATGCCCTTAATTTTACCTTGCTGCTTAAGGAAAAATTAAGGGTCTTTTTAGATAATGCCTTTATCGGAAATACATTTCTTTTTGAAGGAGGAACAGTATGAATAGACTTGGTACCATGCATTTTTTTGTAGGAATTTTGGCATTTTTCCTGTTACTGATACAAGGGGTCATCGGGATCATGATGTTTGTTGGCGGAAGCGACAGTGTGCCGATGAATGTCGGTCAGCCTGCAAATCGTAGCACAGAAGCCGCGGCTGATTCCACCAAAACCACACCTAATGAGACAAGCGGCAATATGGGGACACCCCCACAAGGAGGGGCTAATGGCAGTATAACACCAGGAGAGATGCCAAATGGCGGTGGTTTCCAACGTGGGAACTCTCTAGCTGGTAAGTACATCGATTTTTATCATGGGGCAGGCGGCTTGGCGGCGTCGATCATCCTCCTTTTAATCGGGGGAGCTGGAATCGTTATCGCGATCATGTCGAGAAAGACAGAAGCAAAAAAATGCTAAACACAATTCAAAAAAGGGTGGGTTCCTCGAGAAGGGACCTCCCTTTTTTAATGAAGTTTTTGATTGTTACTAATTGCCATTTTTAAAAAAGAGAATAATGATTGCACTTGTATAAGAATTAGTTTAAGATATATTTCTAAAGAGGTACGTACAACTATTTTGGATGAAATAGAAAACGTTTGCATAAAAGTTTTGAGGGTACCCTACTATTAATGCACGATCATTAAATACACCTTAGTGGAGGCAGAATATGAAATTTCTGATTGCTATTTTAGGCCTGCTTATTGTTTTTGGACTAGCTTTATTAGTGAGTAGTGACAGGAAGAAGGTTAAAATTAAGCCGATTATCTTGATGGTGATCATTCAGCTTATTTTGACTTATCTTTTATTAAATACGAAGTTCGGGTTAGTGATCATCAATGCGATTGCCGATGGCTTTGGAAAACTGCTGGAATGGGCAAATGAAGGGATTAGCTTCGTATTTGGCGGCATTGCCAATGAAGGAGCAGCACCATTCTTTTTAAATGTCCTTCTTCCCATCGTTTTCATTTCGGCATTGATTGGGATCCTACAGCACTTCAAAATCCTGCCATTCATCATGAAGTGGATTGGACTACTGTTAAGCAAGATAAATGGTATGGGTAAAC
This sequence comes from Peribacillus muralis, assembly GCF_001439925.1. GTDB lineage: Bacteria > Bacillota > Bacilli > Bacillales > DSM-1321 > Peribacillus > Peribacillus muralis. The sequence continues at coordinate 59,603 of NZ_LMBV01000010.1, read as the reverse complement.
TGGAATCTTACAATGCTGTTGCATCCGCAATAGTTGGTCAATCCGAGGTTTTCATAACCTTGAAAAAACAACTTGGTGCCATCCCGCCAGCACGGATGTATACGCTTTGTGCATCAGCGATGTCAACTGTATCGATGTCGATCGTCGGTGCATACATGACGATGATCGAACCAAGGTATGTCGTGACGGCCATTGTCATCAATATGTTTGGCGGATTTATCATTGCATCCATCATTAACCCTTATACGGTTACCGATGATGATGATATCCTCGTTGTTGAAGAAGGGGAAGAGAAGCAGTCATTCTTCGAAATGCTAGGCGAATATATCATGGATGGATTTAAAGTAGCGATGACGGTTGCAGCAATGCTAATCGGGTTCGTTGCCTTGATTGCAGGAATCAACAGTTTATTCGATATGATTCTCGGCATCAGCTTCCAAGACATCTTGGGCTATATCTTTGCACCATTTGCTTTCATCATGGGTATTCCGATGTCGGAAACCGTGACGGCTGGCGGAATCATGGCGACTAAGCTAGTGACGAATGAATTCGTTGCGATGCTGAGCCTAGGGGATGCCGCAAAAACATTGAGTGACCGTACAATTGGAATCGTTTCCGTTTTCTTGGTTTCCTTTGCGAATTTTTCTTCCATCGGGATCATTGCAGGGGCAGTCAAAGGGCTTCATGAAAAGCAAGGTAACGTAGTAGCTCGATTCGGACTTAAGTTGCTATATGGTGCGACGCTCGTCAGCATCCTATCGGCAATCATCGTTAGTGTGATCATTTAAATAACGGATGTTATGATTTGAAAGCGGATTTATCAGGAGAGGCACTTGGATTTACTTCTAAGTGCCTCTTTCATATTTGTGTTGAAAAATTTCTTGGAAATTGAAGGGGATCGGCGAGCTGGTATATAATACATAAAATGACTTGTCATGAAGGGAGTGGTGGAACTTTGAATGAGAATGAAACGGCCATCTTTGCAGGAGGTTGTTTTTGGTGCATGGTCGCTCCCTTTGATGAAAGAGCTGGGATTATCGAAGTGATATCAGGCTATACGGGCGGTAATGCCCCCAACCCGAGTTATAAACAAGTGATTACCGGATCGACTGATCATGTTGAAGCGGTGCAAGTGGTGTTCAATCCAACAATCATTACCTATAAAGCGTTATTAGAAATTTTTTGGCGTCAGATCGATCCTACAGACGACGGCGGGCAGTTCTCTGATAGAGGCCAGCCATACAAGGCAGCCATTTTCTATCATAATGAACGACAGAAACAGGAAGCTGAGCGATCGAAGGAAGAATTGACGATGAGCGGTCGGTTTAAAAAGCCGATTGTTACGGATATTTTACCATCGGGACAGTTTTACGCCGCCGAAGAATATCATCAACAATTTTATGAAAAAAATCAATTTCGCTATAGCTTATATCGCAAAGGCTCAGGACGGGAAGCCTTCCTAAAGGAAAATTGGCCTAAGGATAATGCCCATCTTAGAGATAGCTTGACCGAGACCCAGTTCCATGTCACCCAGGAAAATGGTACGGAGCCACCTTTTGATAATGCATATTGGAATCATTTTGAAGAGGGCATTTATGTGGATGTCGTTTCTGGGGAGCCGTTATTCAGTTCAAGGAATAAGTATGATAGCGGCTGTGGCTGGCCGAGCTTCACGAAGCCCATCATGTCGGCAAGTGTCACTGAAAGAGTCGATCTTAGCCATCGAATGACCCGCACTGAGGTACGCAGCAGGGAAGCTGATTCCCATCTTGGTCACGTATTTCTTGACGGACCAGGTCCTAAAGGCACAAGATACTGCTTGAACTCCGCCGCGCTTCGCTTCATTCCAAGAATTGATATGGAGAAAGATGGATATGGTGATTTATTGTTACTTTTTAAGCTGAAATAACTTTTTGGGGATAGGGGAACACAAATGGAAAAAGTAGATGGAGTTTTATATCGTTATATCCTTGATCATTCATCAACGATTACGGAAACATGGCTCGCTTTAAGGGAAAAGCAGGCGGGTTCGATTTATTCCGTGGATACCGATGTGAAAGTGGAGGAGCTTTTGAGAAAGCAGAATACGTTGACGATCAAGACCGTGACCAGTGCTCTACTTGAGGATAAAAATTCTTTTATTGAAAATATGGAGCAATGGGCGGCAATGGTTGCGAAAAGCAGGGTTGAATCGGACACGCCGATATACGAGGTTTTGGAAGCGCTTAATAAAGTGAGGGAAACATATTGGGACTTCATCACTGACCATATGCTTAAGGATAATAATGGAATAACAAAGGATACAATCATTCGGTGGAGCCGGCTTATTAACCATGCATTCGATCAATTGAACCGTGAGTTCACTGAGCAGTATTATCTGTTGACCAAAAAACGTTTGCTGGCTCAGCAGAATTTGATCAATGAATTAGGGTCACCTGTCATTCCGATTGTAGACGCCATTGCTGTATTGCCGCTGATCGGTGAAATTGACACTTATCGGGCAAAGGAAATCTTGAATGCGACTCCAAGCAAATGCATCAGCAAAAATGTTTCTCACCTTTTCATCGATTTATCAGGGGTCACGCTTTTGGATACGATGGTTGCCCATCAAGTCTTTGAATTGATAAGTACCCTGAAGTTATTAGGCATACAATCGACCATTTCCGGAATTCGTCCCGAGGTGGCCCAGACGTCGATTCAGCTCGGACTTGATTTCAGTGAGGTTTCGACACATAGCACGCTAAAACAGGCCCTTTCCAAGCAAGGGATCAAACTTTATGAGCGAAAATAAGCAAAGAACCAGTGCCCACGGGGGCCTGGTTCTTTTTTGGGTTACAGCTTGAATGAACTTTTCAATCCGACGATTTGGTTGAATACTAAGTGATCGGCTTTTGTAAGCTTATTATCGACATTATAGTAGCCATGCCTGAAGAATTGGAATTTATCCTGAGGCTGAACATCTTTCATATTCGGTTCGACGAATCCTTGTAAAATTTCGATCGATTCCGGATTAACCCGCTCCAAGAATGATTTTTCTTCTTCATCTTCCGCTGCGCTATCCAAGATCAAAGGTTGGTAGTTGCGGAATTCCGCTGAGATCGCTTGTGAAGCCTCGACCCAGTGCAAGGTGCCTTTTACTTTCCGTCCAGTAAAGCCGGAGCCGCTTTTCGTTTCTACGTCATACGTGCAGTGAAGCTCAATGACGTTACCAGCTTCGTCTTTAATCACTTCTTCACATTTGATGAAATAAGCATGCTTTAAACGGACTTCATTGCCCGGGAAAAGACGGAAATACTTTTTCGGCGGGTTTTCCATGAAATCGTCTTGTTCGATATAGATTTCACGTGAGAATGGGATTTTACGCATGCCCATTTCCGGAACTTCCGGATTGACTTCAGCATCCAGCCATTCGACTTCGCCTTCCGGATAGTTGGTGATGACCACCTTAAGCGGGTTCAATACAGCCATGGTCCGTGGAGCCTTCAGCTTTAGATCCTCACGCACGAAATGATCGAGCATTTGCGAGTCCACGACACCGCTTGTTTTTGCGACACCAATTTCTTGGCAGAATGCACGAATGGCTTCAGGTGTATATCCGCGCCTGCGTAAGCCTGATATGGTAGGCATCCGGGGGTCGTCCCAGCCGTCCACGAAGGCTTCATCGACTAACTGCTTCAGTTTTCGCTTGCTCATTACGGTATTGGTCAGATTAAGACGGCCAAATTCATATTGTTGCGGCTGGCTTTCCATTTCACAATTTTCGACGATCCAGTCATAAAGTGGGCGTTGATCCTCGAACTCAAGTGTACAAATCGAGTGGGTGACTCCCTCGATGGCATCTTCGATTGGGTGGGCAAAGGCATACATCGGGTAGATGCACCATTTGCTGCCGGTATTATGATGCTCGGTATGGGAAATACGGTATATGACCGGATCGCGCAGGTTAATGTTAGGCGAGCTCATATCGATTTTTGCACGCAATACCTTTGTACCGTTTTCGAATTCACCGTTGCGCATCTTTTCAAATAGGTCAAGATTTTCCTCGACCGTTCGAGTGCGGTAGGGGCTGTCTTTACCTGGCTGTGTCAGCGTTCCGCGATATTCCCGGATTTGATCGGCATTAAGGTCGTCTACATATGCCAACCCTTTATTGATCAGCAGCACAGCTCGTTTAAACATTTCATCGAAATAGTCGGAAGCGAAGAAAAGGTTGTCCCAATCGTAGCCGAGCCACTTTACATCTTCCTTGATCGAATTGACATACTCGATGTCTTCCTTCAACGGATTCGTATCATCGAATCTCAGGTTTGTTTTACCGTTGAAATCATCCGCCACCCCAAAATTCAAAATGATTGATTTGGCGTGCCCGATATGTAAATATCCATTTGGCTCAGGAGGGAAGCGTGTAATGATATGATCATGTTTTCCGGACTCCAGATCATCTTTTATGATCGTTTTAATAAAATTCGAAGAGTTATTTTCCAACTGAATTCGACCTCTTTCATTTATATACTTCTTTTGATTTTACCTGTATATATACCATAAATACAGATATTTTTCCATGTTCGAGCCGGAAACAGGATTTGTGGATACGTACTGAAACCCTTTCATTAAGTAAACAGTTTGCGCAAGAAGGTAAGAAAATATCCCTGAGTGATTGAAGAAACTATCTAACTGGCAATGAAAGAAAAACAAATTCCACAAAATAGGCAATACAGGCATTTACTCCTGTATTGCCTATAATGAAGTTCCGGCCTTGGCCGGATTATCAGTGGATCAGGACGAAATATTCCCGGTTTCGGCCGGATTAATGTGGTTTAGGACGAATTATCAGCAGTGAAGGCCGGATTCTTCCCGTCACAATTAAAAGACTGTCGTTTGCAGGAACTCTTTTGTCCGCTCTTCTTTTGGATTTGTGAAGAATTCTTTTGGCGGGCCGCTCTCCACTACTCGGCCATCATGCATGAACACGATCCAATCGCCAACTTCACGGGCGAAGCTCATTTCATGCGTTACGACAACCATCGTCATCCCTTCCATGGCAAGCTCCTTCATCGTAGCAAGTACCTCGCCGACAAGCTCGGGATCGAGAGCGGAGGTAGGCTCATCAAAGAGAAGGATATCAGGCTTCATCGCAAGGGCACGGGCGATGGCAACACGTTGTTTCTGCCCGCCTGAGAGTTTGCTTGGATAGACATCGGCCTTATCTGATAAACCTACTTTGGCAAGCAATGCCTTTGCTTCTTCAATAGCCTGGGCCTTAGGGACTTTTTTGACATGAGTAGGTGCTTCAATGACATTTTCAAGAACCGTCATATGCGGGAATAGATAAAAATGCTGGAAGACCATTCCGACTTTCTCGCGAATCTTATTGATATCATGGGTATCCGGTTTGACTTCCGTCCCCTCAATCAGGATTTGCCCGCTGTCTTTCTTCTCGAGATAATTCAAGCAGCGGAGCAGGGTGCTTTTCCCCGAACCACTTGGTCCGATCAAACAAACCACATCGCTATCCAATACCTTCATATCGATATCCTTCAGTACATGCAGGTCTCCATACGATTTATGTAAATTCCTAATGCGAATCATTTCTTTTTGTTCCATTTCATTTCCCCCTATCGATCACTAATGGATAGTTTCTTTTCGAATAAATTGACGACAATGGTCAGGAATGCGACAAGAATCAAGTAGTAGACCGCAACGATCAATAAATACGTCATTTCATCGAAATTATTCGAACCGAGCGTAGTGGCTACGTTAAATAGCTCATTCATGGATATGAAGGCTGCCAGAGAAGAATCCTTCAGCCCGATGATGAATTGGTTGCCTAGCGGCGGCAATGCGCGACGGAAGGCCTGTGGCAGGATGATTCTCCTCAATGTGAGTGAATTGCTCATGCCAAGGGAACGTCCGGCTTCCATTTGGCCTTTATCGATCGATTGAATCGTACCTCGCAATATTTCGGAGATATAAGCTCCATTATGGAAGGCGAGGGCAAGAGACGCTGCCCAGAAGTCAGGCAATAAAAACAGATTGCTGATACCGAAGTAGAGGATGAAGATTTGGACGATTAGCGGTGTACCCCGTACGAGGAATACATAAGCATCAGAAATCCAGGCAAGAACCTTTATATTGGAAATTTTTAAAAGTGCAAAAAGCAAACCGATTACGATCCCGACAATAATGGAGACTACCGTAAGTTCCAGTGTGAGGAGCATGGCACGTATGAACACGTCGGACGAGCTGAATAATGTATCGAAAAAATGTGAAAAACTTGGCAATGTAATGACTCCCTTTCTATTAATCTTTATTCTGGCTTAGTAGTGATATCCTCACCAAAGTACTTTTTGCTGATCTTCGCAAGCGTTCCGTCTTCCCGAAGGTTCTCTAGTGCTTCATTGATCCGTTTTAGCAGCTGAGGATTATCGCTGGGCAGCACAATCGCCTGCTCGCTCCGTTCGATCAATTGCCGGCCCTTGATATCGAAACCTTCCTTGGACGCTTCTTTACCGGTGACGAAATCGGTGATGACCGCATCATGACGTCCTTCGCTCAACGCTTTAAGCGCAGTGATATCACTGTCGTATGTTTTTACATGATTTGTATACTTTTCTGCAGTAGTTGCATATGTAGAGCCTTTTGAAGCCGCAACTTCCTTTCCCTTTAAATCGTCAACCGTTTTAATATCGCTATCTGATCTGACGAAGATTTGGGGCCCCGAGTAATAATAGGGGGTCGAGAAGGCAACGTGTTTACTTCGTTCTTCATTGATCGTATGGCTGGCAACCGCGGCATCCGCCCGGCCGGTTTTAACGCCCTCGACGATCCCTTTGAATTTAATCCGTTTAGGTACAGGCTCAAGGTTAAGCTCCTTGGCAATGGCATCGCCCACTTCAATATCAAAACCTGTCACGGTCATGTCATCATTGACATAACTAAATGGCTTGAATTCACCTGAAGCAGCGAAAACAAACTGGTCCTCATCAATCAGCTTACTCCCATCCTCTAGCTGATCCTTTTCAGCACAGCCGGACAAAAGTCCAAGAATAACCAGTACAGATATAATGAATGTAACGGATGATTTCATGATAATCTCATTTCTCCCTTCAAAAAAACTAATCGAAAGGTCTATACCCTTCTTAAGTAACGAATAACCTCATTTTATCAGAAAAATAAACAGAATATTATAAAAATTTATAGTGGGATATGAATAGGAGTGGTAAATTAGGCCTATGGGGACTACTGATGATTTTATATGTGTTACTAAAGTGGAAACTAGTGACTTTTAATTCATTTAATATCATTACTATCTCAAAAATGAAACCTGATGTTTCAATGTTGGAACAATACAAAATTGAGTATTAGATACAATTAAATTATGGGCATACAAAGGGGTGACATGGGCACATCTTAGGTGAACCATTACATGATAATGTCGAGGATGTATCCGTCTGGGAACGAAAGACAGTTGAAGAATATTATATAAGTGGAGGAGGGGCATCTAACGGAAAGTTAAAATAAATGCAATCATAACTTTTATTATTTTCCTGTGTTCTTTTGCATTATTATTATTATTATTATTATCTATTGTAGATGCACAGGGATCTTTAATGGAAGAAGCTGCAGTTTATAGTGAGAACGGTAATGTTGTAAATTTCAATTTTAATAGATAGAAGCGCGTTTTAGCTATGAAATTTTTTTATGGGGTGTGTTCTAATTAGTTTTTAGAAGTAGTTATTTATAACTTTTTTTAGACCATTTAAATAACTAATTTTAATCAAATATTACAGGATTTTTGTCGAGGATGTGTCTGGCTTAAAATGTAAAAATTTTATAAATAAATAGGAAGATTAATATGAAGTTCAAAATTATAGTATTTTAACCTGCATTATTCTTAGCCCGTTCAATACATTGGCGCAAGAAAGCTTGTCAGAGAGGAATACTATTATAAAAGAATTAGAAAAAAAGATTGAAATGTCATAATCCCCAGCATAGAACCTTGATCATTACTATTGATACTCTTAACCATCCAAAGAAAGCATTAATTACCAATAATAACTATGCCAGTATAAAAAAGTAATAGGGAGGGGATTTATTAAATAGCAAAATTAAGATAAATCATTGTAGGGAATATCTTCTTATTACGGGTGGTGAGATCTTGGCTGGTACTACTCCTAGTAGTTATTCTGAGGGCTAGAACAGCTACTCTGTCGTCAGGACTTACAGAACGTATAGGAATCCAAGTGATTATCAGTAAAAATTCAAATGTAAAATTTCAGGAGGAAAAGAAATGAAAAGAATATCGTTGTTACTGTTAACATCTTTATTATTTTTATCGTTGAAGATAGATACTGTATTTGCAGAGGAAGAAGATTTCACTTATGATCCGTATCATACTTCGGAGGTTGATCCTTTTGATTATCTTGAGGGGGGAACTCCAGCGACACTAGAAGAGATGTCACCACTTCGCCCGATCCCGATGCCTAGAGCTTCACAAGATAAAGGCTATAATATACCTGGTAATCAAGGGAAATTAACGTCTAACGTTTGGCGATCACAAGTTGGACAAACTTCTGGAAACACTTTGCAATGGGATTATCAAGTTTCTGCAGTTTATTCAGGATCTAAAAAAGTGGAATCTATTAGAACAACTTGGAAAGCTTCTGCATCAATGAGAAATTCAGCGAATATATCTTTAGGAATATCCGGCAGTGGAGTTAATACTGGTGGAGGTTCAGCATGGACTACTACTTCAACGAAAACTAAGTACTGGGAAAATAGCAGTGGAGCTAAGGAATCTTCATATAGATCCAATGTAATTATTTCACCTAAAGGAGACTATAGAACCGGGACTATTTCAGTAACTAATACTGCTAAAGTGAAATTATCAGGAGATAAAAAGTCTTATGAGATTTCAGCAGGAGCATAAAAAAATATACGTTGTATTATCTTTAACCATAGTAATTATTTTATTGTTTAGTTTTATTAAATTTAAGGGTTCTTTTGAAATGAAAAATGATAGAAGCGAAAAAAAAATAGAAGAACTATATGTTTTGGATTATTGGGATCAAAAACTGAAAGTATATAATCAAGATACTTATAAGTTTATTAGATATTGGAAAGATACTGAAAATGAGTTTCAATATAATTTTAAAGAATATAGCGATGTTTTGACGAGTGGGAACAGTATAAAAAATAATTTCTCAATTATTCGTTATACTGAAAAGGGAGTTAGGACATTATTAAAATTACCCGAAAACGAAGCGTTGTTTCCACTAACAATTGATGATAAAGATAATATGTATTTTTGTAGAATTTATTATAATGATGATAAAACTGAGAAAAAAAGAGTTATATCAAAGTATAATGAAAAGAATAATCAATTGGATGATTTAGCTATTGATGTTGGTAAACTTATGGATGTTAGTGTTATAAAGAAAAAATTTTTTTTTACTTCTTATAATGAAAAAAAACAAAAGCATGACTTGTATGAATCAAATTTAACAGAAAGAAATAAGATTGAGTTGATAAAAAATAATTTAGACGGTTCCGAGATTTATAATATTAATGAAGAATTGTATTTAAAGTCTTCAGAGGGGAAATTAGTTTCAAATAAAAAGAAGGAATATCCTTCTGCAGAGATAACAATTGTTTATAAAGATTGGTTATTATTTTTGGACGTTAAAGAAAACAGTTCTCAAAACCTACGTATCTACTCAACTAATAACAAAAGGTATGTTTATAAAATTAAAAATTTAAAGGGCTATAACTTAAATGGATATACACTTACAATTTTTAAAGACGACTTTATGAAAAAAGTAGATTTAAAATCATTAAATTCAATATAGTTTTATTCTGATTATAGAGGTACAGATACATGTCCATCAAGGGGTACAGCGGAGATACATGTAATAACTTATCATAGATCTTAGCGGATATGTTTTTGGGCATTAATCTTTGCTTTAGTGAACATATGCTCCATTGTTGGATAAATCAGCAAAAAAACAGTATCATCAAGGGTTCATCAATGTCAGCTAATGCTTGTGATAGAATTTTACAGGTATCTCGGTCGTCGTACCCTATCTATGACCTTCGAGTAAGTTCACATAATCAATCTTATAAACACTTGTTAGCAAATTTAAAACCCATATTAACAGTTTTTCATTCTCTGTGGGTGAAGCGCTGATTTTTGCGCTTCATGGATGGCTAACCGGTGCGTTTGTTCACTAAGAAGAAGTAAAAAGTCGATTCCTTAACGTAAAGGAGATAGGCTTTTTACCTCTTTCGCTTTGGCGTAAAAATTAATAATGGTTTGCCTCATGGCCCCTTTAACCTAGTGTTTCAATATTGGAACACGTAAAAGTTTACTTATCTACATAATTAATTCTAAAGAAGATGATATGGGCGCATCTTAGGTGAACCCTTACAATGCTTTTTGCCGAGGATGTTGTCCTTACTTAGTGAAAAAAGCAGATAAAGAGGATGCAAAATTAATTATTAAAATGGGTATTCGAGGAGACGTTGTAGGTCTTACTGTATCCAGATCATCGTATGGTGTGACTTGTGTTGGTTAATAAAGGGAGACATGTATGTAAATAAGGAGTGTTACATTGACAAATTAATTAAGACTTTCTTATATCGTATTATTCGTATTACTTCCTGTTTTATATATAGTTAGTTCATTTATTGTAAGGTATCTTCTACAGGGTAAAGAATTCTCATTATTCTTTGGTGATGCCTTCGGCATTTTAGGTATTTATTATGTATTAGTCAGCAGCATCTTTATGATTGCTACAAACATTAAAAATGTAAGTCTGAAAGATATGTAATCTAAATTGTATCTCATTTAAATGAAAAATATATTTTTGATGATTAGCAGGATTTTAATTAGATGTTTAATAGCGTTTGTTTGATTAATGGCCCCCACGACTAGCAGATTAGTTGGCCCAAGTTTTTGGAGTGTTATTGCCTAGTTCAGCGTTGCTTGGGGGCAAACTGGTTATGGTAACGGTTATTGTACCGTGTTCTTACCATTGGTTTGAAGATTTTTTTATTTAATACCACATTAATATTACTTTATATATTTTGCTAAAAAATAGGGGAGGTCTTTTGGTGGGAGATATTATTTGGCAATTGTTGAATCTTGGAGGACTTTTGTTATTTTTTTATTTATTAGTTCTTGTGTTTAAAAAGTTAAGAGGTAAGGAGAAACAGAAATGAAAAAATGTTCTTATAACATAAAGATGAGGTAAAAATATGCTGCTGCGGCACATAGTTATTTTTATAATAGGTATCTTATCAACTTTCATTATTCAAGATGATCTTTTCAAACAGTACAATCTTATACTAAATTTATTTTTTAGAATTATATGGGCGTTATTTTTCTTACTAATTATTTGGTTGCTGCAAAATATAAATTATAAAATGTAAAAAAATAAATGAAAACCAGTTCAATTAGTTATTAATGGTTTTTATGAGAGTTCCGTTCTTTATTATGTTTGGCTAGGAATATTTAAATTGTATTGTTAAATTCTTTTTTGCAGTTAAAATCGCTGTATTCTTTAAAATTTTGAATTCTTCCAGCGACTAACACGACTTTCTTAATACCAAATTAAAGAAATAGGTGTAAAAGGTGACAAAGAAAAAGATATTCGTTTTATTAAGTATTCCTGTTGGCTTATTGATTTTAGTTGTTGGTGCCCTTTTTGCTTATAAGCAAATTTCTCAAGGTGAATTTTCAACATTACCAGATGGTATTAATGTAAGTATATACAATGCATCCCAAGATACAATTCCAGAGTCTAAACTCTATTTGGTAAATGGAGATGAAGAAAGGGTGGTCTTAAGCGATTTCCCTGAATTAAAAGAAAAGAATACTTTTAGTTTCAACACAAAATTCGTTCCTGACCAGGACTATAATTTAGCAATTTCCTACGAAATAAATGGAGAAAAATATGAAAAAATTATTATGTATGCTGGTGCAAATGCAACTAAATTAGGTGCTAAAATTACAGTCCATTCTATTAAAGAAAAGAATGGGATAAAATTAAAAACTTATGATGGATTTCGAGTATACGAAGAAGAATAAATATTTGCTATACGTCTATTTTCTCTTTTTTAATACATCAAATGTATTAAAAAAGAGACATTTGTGCAAAAGCAGTTAGAGGAATTTCTCATGAAAAATTAAGGTTTTATGGCACTTGTGCAGCTGGCAATATCTTAAAAAAGAGAACGCCTTAAAGACGTTCCCGGTTTATCTTGAGCCTCTCTGTCTTTAAATTTGAATATTAATAGTTAGATTATTTATTACGCTTTTTTCGTTTCACAAAATAGACAATGAAAGAAATAAATAGGACAAATAATATAAATATAGTAACTTGATATCCTACATCAAACCAATTCACATTTGTTTCATTCATGTTATGCCTCCTCAATCATTTTTCAAAGATTTAAGCGTTTTCTAAATAAGTAATCACGAAAAGTCCAGGCTGTGGAAACAAGTGAACAAAAAAGGATAATTAACTGCAAAAAATTCAGACTTATGAAAAAGGCCCAGCTTGTTCAAAGTAATTGAACAAGCTGGAAGATAAATTAGAGCATTCTTATAAAAAATTAAAAGTGGTGAAAGTTTTGGGATTAAACTTTCACCACTTTTATGGTCAAATAAAAAGTTCACTTGAAAGCCCAATTTATGAATTACAGTTGAGGTTTGTGACCGCTTCTTTTTATTCCTTCATTTTTCTTCGTGCGCTTCATTATAAGGACTTATTTAACAAGCCCCTGTGTTATCTTCTTTTTAATAGAATAGCTAATATTAATGATAGTTGCAGGGAAATGATAATTAAAAATGAGATAATAAATTGTTCATCTAAAGGTGCAACAAAGATAAAGATATAAAATAACACTACAGATACGAATAGAATGGAAATGAAATTAATAATGGTTTGTCTCATGGCCCTTCCTTTCTAACAACAAATCAATAAGACAGAGTTAATCCATAGGCCCTTGTATCTGTTGAATTAGTGGGTGTAATGGATAAACCGGCCGGAAAAACGGACACAGTAGGTGTACCACCAACTCTTCTATGACCATACTCTATTTTTATATTGATTTTACCATTTTTAGATGTTGGAACATATACGTATTGTCCAATATACCCTTTATGCTTAGTTTTACTAGTAGAAGCTTTTAAATCATATGAACCAGCCACACCAGCACTTGGCTCCCAATTACTTGGAGAGTATTTGATGGCATAATCAATCCATCTCCCATTTCCTTGTTGATCTTGAGAATATCTGTGTTGGTGTTGTGTTACTTTTCCTCCACTGGTTGGTAAATATAACCCTGAACTTGAAGGGAAACCAATAGTCATTTTATCAACTAAAGTATATGAAGGAGTTTTCAGCCATTGAAAGTTACCGTACATATAAAATTTATCTTCTTTTGATCGATCACTTTTAACTTTATATACCGTTCCACCTAGTTTTAACGTTGAAGCAGCGATGTTTGCAAATGTACTAATTTGCACTTGCCCTGGCTGATTAAATTCTGGTATATATATATCCATGATTTCTGTACCAGAATCAATAACTTGAGCTTCCTCTTCAATTAAGTGTCTGGAAACTTCAACAGGTAAATCCTCAGCTTCTTCTTCAGTATTACCAACTTCATTTACAAGATAATCTAACTCTTTTTGTGTTAGTCTTTCTTCGCTAACGCTTGTACCATTTTCCTCAGCAAATCCTACTGTTGCAAAACTAAAAGAAAATATAAATACTGCTACTAATGATATATAGCTCATTTATTCTTTCCCCTTTCCAATTTAATACTACTATTAGGCCGATTGAGATTTTCCATGAAAACCTCGACTTGTATTAAAAGTAACATGAATAATGCTTTTATGAGTTCCAATATAGAGAGGATAAATTCCAATTTTGGAACAATATCAATTAGTAAATATGGTATATATATCGGAGAGAAAAAAGCTGAAAGGAAGACTTGTTCAGCCTATTTGTAGGCAAGTTTCCTCCTGTATTCAACTGAACGGCATGCTGAAGTTTTGTTTGAAAAATGCCAGCATACATTGTAATGAGAAGCAGTATTCAACCCCATATGGTTGGCTCGACTTTAATTGTGCATATGACATGAAGTATAATGTAGCAAAATAGTAGAAGGGCAGTTGGGAAAATGGTGAGCAACTTTGTGCAAGAGCAGTTAGAGGAATTTCGGGTACAAAATCAAGATAGAGCCCGTTTAATTATTAAATGTCCGGACCAGCCAGGAATTGTTTCGACAGTTACGGCGTTTCTTAAGGAGTATGATGCGAATATCGTCGAGTTGAGTCAGTATTCGTTGAATCCTGAGGGCGGTACTTTCTTCACGAGGATTGAATTTGATTGCCCTGGATTAAAGGAGAGGGCAGCGGAAATGGAAGTGGCCTTTGAAGAGGTTGCGGCAGCATTTTCGATGGAGTGGACGCTTGCCCATGTGAGTGATTTGAAGCGGACGGCCATTTTCGTTTCCAAGGAGCCGCATTGTCTGCTTGAATTGCTATGGGAGTGGCAAAGCGGGGATTTATTGGCCGATATTGCGCTTGTCATCAGCAATCATGAAGATACGAGGCAAATTGTCGAATCGATGGGAATTCCCTTTTATTACATTCCTGCGAATAAGGATATACGTAAGGAAGTAGAGTCAAAACAGCTTAGTCTTTTGGAAGAATATAATGTTGATCTGATTGTGCTGGCTAGATACATGCAGATCCTGACGCCTGATTTCGTAGCGGCCCATCCGAATAAAATCATCAATATCCATCATTCCTTTTTACCTGCATTCATTGGGGCAAGGCCTTATGAGCGAGCCTATGACAGGGGTGTCAAGCTGATTGGGGCAACCTCGCATTATGTGACGAATGATTTGGATGAAGGTCCAATCATCGAGCAGGATATTGAACGTGTGGACCATCGTGATTCAGCGGGGGATATGAAGAAAATCGGACGTTCGGCTGAACGCAGGGTGCTCGCTCGTGCCGTTAAATGGCATTTGGAGGATCGTGTTCTTGTCCATGAAAATAAAACGGTAGTCTTTTAAAGTGGAAAGGGCCCCCTTGGCAAACCAAGGGGGTTTTTAGCATGGAAAGTGGGGTGTTCAATACGTATATTCGACCCTTACCGTTGCGGTGATGTTCAATTCCCCGGGCTGTATCGGGGTGGAAGCGTTCTGTGCAAAGGAGCTTGCTTGGTAAAGCGTTGGAGACGTTGTTTCAGAGATCTCGTCAACCTGGTTGGGAATGGGGTTCAAGGTAATTCCTATCGTTCTGGCCATGGAGAGTGCTTTTTCGTTTGCATGTTTTAATGCGAGCGAAAGTGCTTGGTTATAGTAAGCTTCCGGATTTAATAAGGAAAAGCGGATGCTGGTGACCGTATTGGCACCGCTTTTGACAGCCGTGTCAATCAAACTGCCGATTTTTTCGATGTCGGTCGTTCGGACCTGGATGATGTGCTGGACTTTATAATTCTTGAACAATTCCTTGCCGTCGATATAATCATATTGTGGATCGATTCTGTACTCACTCGTTTTCATATGTTCTTCAGGAATGCCGGCCGATTTAAGGGCTGCGATGACGTTCGCGATTGCTTGGGAGTTGGCCTGCTGGGCCTGTTGAGGGTCCTCATTCTCCGTCATGACGCCAAGGGTGATGGTGGCTTGGTCGGGGGCTGCTTGCAGCGTCTCGGAGCCGGAAACCTTCAATGTATGTTCATCGTTGCGGGCATTATATTGTTGGATCATGTTGACACCAGCCTTTTTAAAGAGATACATAACCTTATTGTACGAAGTATGAACGGGAAACATGATTGAAATATCGTCAGCTTCATCAAATCAGTAGAATATAAAAAAACACTCGGCCTGGACCGAGTGCAGTTTACTTATGGATGACTTGGACCCTGCCAACCTGGCCATCGGTCAATCTTACTTTTATCCCATGTGGGTGACTGCTGGAGTTGGTCAAAATGTCCTTTACCGTTCCGCTTGTCAGTTTGCCGCTGCGTTGATCTGCTTTCAGTACAATATCTACAGACGTACCTGGTGTAATATCTTTCCGGTTTTTACCGTTCATGTTCGATCCCATCCTTTGGAGTTATTTGCAACGATTGAGTGCATGTAACTTCAGTATAAGGAAAACGGCAGACCTCGTCGACCATTAGGTGATTTGTCGGTTAACGTATTTTCTTCAAGGGTTCGACAGCAGGACCATTTAAAACCTCGCCACTGATGGAGAAACGAGAGGCGTGGCATGGACAGTCCCATGTACGGTCGCCGCTGTTCCAGACAACCTCACAGCCCATATGGGTGCATGTGGAGTCGACGATATGCAGTTTACCGTCTTGATCGCGGTAACACCCAGCTTTGTCTCCATTAACCTTCACGATTGCGCCTTCATCGATGCCCAAATCTTCTGGTGCTTTATGAATGACGGCCAATTTCCCCTTAATCAGATGCTTCGCCACATCGGCGTTGTCTTGGACCATATTCTTCAAGCCCTTTAAGCGGGAGGGATTATACAAATCGGCATACCGATTGTCCTTTTGCAAAATATGATCGCTCATGATCTTGGCAGCGATCGATCCATTGGTCATGCCCCATTTCGCATAACCCGTAGCAATCAGGACGTTTTGATGATTGGCGGTCACCGGGCCGACGTAGGGGATCTTATCCGGAGTCACGATATCCTGTGCCGACCAGCGATAAGGGATATCCTCCACATTGAAATAGTGCGAGCTGAAGTCCTTCAAAGCTTCATAATGCTCGATCATCGAGACTCCCTGCCCAGTCTTATGGCCATCGCCGCCGACAAGGATCAGCTTTTCGCCATCGTCTCCTTCCGTATAGCGAAGGGATCGAGAAGGGGTATCCGCGCAATAAAACATGCCTCCGGGATATTCCTGCTCGGTCCTGATTGCCAGTACATAGGACCTTTTGACATGCATACGGGCGAAGTATAGGCCCGTCTCATCATTGAAAGGGTAGTGGGAGGCCACGATTACCTGCTTGCTTTTGATGCTATGCCCGCTATCGGTCAAGACAGTCGGTGGATCTCCGTCTTCAATCTTCATTGCCGTTGTCTGTTCATAGATTATGCCCCCAGCCTCCTGAAACGCGGAGATCAGTGCCTTCAAATATTTCAAAGGATGAAACTGGGCTTGATCCTTCATGATTACGGCAGCTTTGCAAGGGATCGAGAAGGGGATTTCATCTGTGTAATCACCCCTAATGCCAAGCTTTTGGTAGGCTTTCAGTTCTTTTTGAATTTTGTTTTTGTATTCATCGGTATTCGCGTAAATATAGGCATCCTGTGCGGTCAGATTGCATTCGATGGAATGCTCGGAAACCAAGTCTTTGATTAGCTGCATTCCTTCAGCATTTGCTTCATAATAGAGCTTGGCCTTTTCTTCTCCATGCTCGGTGATCAATTGATCATAAATAAGGCCATGCTGGGCCGTGATTTTGGCAGTCGTGTGCCCCGTCGTTCCATTCAGGATTTCGCCTGCATCAATCAGTGTGACCTTAACCCCCTGTTTTGCTAGTAGATAAGCTGAAGTGATCCCTGTAATACCTCCGCCTACGATCAAGGTGTCCGTGGTAATATCTCTATCTAGCTTAGAAAAAGAAGGGAGAGTTAATGCGCGCCAAAAGGGTTCGGGAAATTGAGGGAGATCTGTATTTTTCTCAGTCATTTAATTACCTCCATTACAGTTCGTTGTGAATTGTCCATTTATTACCATACCCAAAATTAGTATTTATACGCCTGTTTTTTGTAAAAGGAAGGTGTTTAGAAAATACATTATTTGCTTGTTTACAAAAACGTATGCATGTAAACAAAAATAGGTGTTTTGTACACAAATGTGTATACATGTTTACAAACACGTACACATGGCTATATAAGTGGTGTGTACATATTTGTTCCTATTGTAAACAATTTGAAAACAATTCGGCAATTATAGCTACAACTTAAGAAGCATTGACTATCAAGGGAATTTTTTCTATCCTTAAAGGGAATGCTTCACTTAAATTTTTTTCAATAAAAAGGGGATGTTTTTAGATGAGTTCTAGAATCGCAGCAGTGGACGTAGGTAACGATGCTATCAAAGCTATTTTTGGAAAGCTAGAGTCTGAACTATATATACCAAACGTCATTGCGAAGGACATAGAAGACCGTCCGGTCATCGGGATTGAGGAACTTAATGAAAAAAAACCACTTGAAGGGATTCATATTAGGGTTCATTCACCAGCCCTTCAAGATAATAATGCCATTTATCGCGTAGGAAATTTGGCAACAAAAAGCGATAACCCTTCAGAACTGGATATGGGAAGCAGTAAATCAGAAGAAGATCAAACATTGGTCATGCTTTTTGCGGCACTTGCATTAGACGCCGCCAAGCAGGGGAACAATGAAAAATTCAAAAAAGTGAATAACGTAGTGGAAGCAAATTATACGCTTGGGACAGGGTTGCCGCTTCGGGAGGTTAAAGAAGGAAAAGACGTTGGGTACCGCTCGAAATTACTAGGCTCCGTCCATCAGGTGGAATTTTTAATTACCCCTAAATACCAAGGCATGAAGATCAACATCAAATTCGATGAAGTGAAAGTCTATCCAGAGGGCTTTGCGGCATACATCAATTTAGTCATGGATAATGATCTGAATATCATTAACCGTGAATTGATAGATAGAAGAATCCTTATCCAGGATATCGGTGGATTATCGACGGATATCGCCGTCATAAAAAATCGCAAGGTTGACGATGACAAGGCACAAGGTTTCAATTTAGGAGTAGCTGAAGCCCTTGAATCGATTCGCGAGGAAATCAGGAAGAAACATGGAGTTGAGTTGGACAGCAGGCGTGATGTCGTTGAAATCATCACGAAGAAAAATGACCGCAATCATATCATGGTTCGCGGAAGCCGGACAAGCGTCCATGATATCGTCGACCGTATTTTAGGTGAGCTTGCCAAGAAACAATATCGTCACCTGCGCAACGTATGGCAAAAAAATTCCCAAACGGAAATTTGCTATTTCGTTGGCGGTGGATCGATTGTCCTGAAAGATTACTTGAAAACATTGAATCAAAATTTCGATGGCTACAATATTGACTTTTTCGAAGACGAACGGGAAAGCGTTTGGATGATGGCAAACGCCTATTATAAATTGATTTCCGATTTTAATCGCCGGAATGCAAAGGAACAGAACCAATCTCAGCAAAAGAAGAAAGAACAAAGAACCGGATCTACTAAATAGGTGAGAGAATGAAAAAAACAGCTTCTTCTGAAATTAAAAGAGGACAAGCCATCACTTTTCGTATCCCTTCGGATATATCAGATTATACGTTAAGACAGCTGCAGAAATTGAAGGAAACGGAAAGACGGAATTTTTCCAGTAAACTTGCCGAATATGTTCTCGATGGTGTCGGGCAATCCACCCATCAGGATCGGGAAATGATTGCCTTGCCCATGCCGAACAAGCTAAGCAAATCTCAGCGTGACTGGCTCAAGCATTCCCACTCAGAAGCTATGCTTGGAACGATTATGTATAATCTTTTGTCCGATCCTTTACGCGCCACCGCCTTGCTTGCCTCTTTGAACAGCAACCGATCGAATGAGGATTATATGCAGGTAGAGCCTGAAGTCAAGGAAGTTTTGGAGGTTCAGGAAGAGTTGCCTAAGAAAGATTTGGATGACTTTGATTGGAGTTTGGATCAACCCTCCCAGCAAGAGGATGAAATAGAACCGGAAGAGGAAAATCTCGATGATCTTCTTGGTGATTTTCTTGATCAAATGAATCAGTGAATATATGGAGGATATCTGACGTCTAGTTGGATATCCTTCTTTTGATTGTAAAAAAAAGGGACCCGTTGGGCCCCTCTAGTAGAATCAAGCTAGGAAAATCAGTTGATAAAGAAATAGAATGGCAAAGATGTACACGAAGGGATGCACTTCACGAAACTTCCCTCTTGCCATTTTTAAAATGGGATAGGCGATGAACCCGAGGGCAATCCCATTGGCAATGCTTGATGTTAACGGCATGGCGACGATGACCAAAAAGGCAGGGAAGGATTCATCAAAGTGCGTCCAGTCAATTTCATTTATGCTTTTGATCATCATGCTTCCTACGATAATCAAGCTTGGTGCCGTAATGGCCGCAACATTTGAAACAGCTCCTATCAGTGGGCTGAAAAAAGCGGTTATTAAGAACAGGATTGCGACTACAAGTGCGGTTAAACCTGTTTTGCCGCCCGCTCCCACCCCGGCGGAGGATTCGACGGATGCTGCCGTCGGGCTTGTACCGAACATGGCGCCAACGGTCGTGCCGATCGAATCGGCAAAAAAGGCACTGCCCGATTTTTCAAGCTTGTTATTCTTCAGCAATCCAGCCTGCCGCACGATTCCCAACAAAGCTCCCGTCGTATCAAAAAGCATGACAAGCAAAATGGAGAAGACGACGCCATACAGTCCGTAGTTGATGACATCCGCAATGGACGTGATCGGATTGGCGACGATGATGCCTTCAGGCAATGATGGAGTGGAAACAAGACCATCGATTTTCAATTGACCTGTAAAGAAAGCGATGATGGCCGTGATGATCATACCGATGAATATCGCTCCCTGTACATTACGAACGATCAGCACGATCGTTATGACCAGACCAACCAGTGTGAGCGCTACACCCGGATCCCTGAAGCTTCCAAGCGTGACCAGGTTTGAATCATGATGTGTCACGACTCCAGATAAGCGAAGCCCGATGAACGTGATGAAAAGCCCGATCCCGGCACTGATGGCATGCTTTAAATTATTGGGGATGGCTTCGATCAATTTCGACCGGAAAGAAGTAAGTGATAAAAGGATGAAGATGATCCCGGTAACAAAGACGGCCGAGAAGGCGACAGTGTATGAGATATCATGGGTCCCAAGGACCGAGTAGGCAAAGTAGGCGTTCAATCCCATTGCAGGCGCTATGACAATCGGGTAATTGGCTAAAAGGGCCATGCATAGGGTACCGACTATTATTGCAATGATGGTTGCCGTGAATGCCTGATCGAAAGGAACACCGGCATCGGAAAGGATCATTGGGTTTACAACGATGATATAAGCCAGCGTTAAAAAGGTTGTAAGCCCCGCAAGCACTTCCGTCTTAATAGTTGAATTCCGTTCTTTTAATTTAAACATGCGGTCACTCCCTTTTTTATATACAAAAAATCCTTGCAAAGCAATACAAGGAGGAGATGCTTACCATTTCTTAAGTAAGTAGCTCGATACATGATTCGAAATAAAATCTTATAAATTATATTAGAAAAATAAATAAAGTACAATAGCGTGAAAAATTTTATGTGACGGGTTTTCTCGAAATTAGATAATGATATACTTACAAATAGCTCAGAATAAGAAAAATGACCAGATGTGAAGGAAGATACATCCACTCCTTCTATGTTTTACTGTTGAATGCATATGAAGAAATTATAGAAAGTAGGTTATAACATGAAAAACTTCATCGACCTTGGTGTGAGCCCGGCGATTAATACGATATTAAAGCAAATAGGAATAACCACTCCAACTCCGATACAGGAGAAAGCGATACCCGATATCCTGGCAGGAAGGGATGTCATTGCCAAGGCGCAGACCGGGACGGGAAAAACCTTGGCGTTCTTGCTGCCAATCCTGGAAAAAGTCGATCCCGCGGCATCCCACATCCAATCGTTGATCGTCACGCCAACAAGGGAATTGGCACTGCAAATCACTGCGGAATTGAAAAAATTCGCTAATGAAATTGAAGAGCTGCAGGTGCTTGCCGTTTATGGCGGACAAGACGTCGAGCAGCAAATGAAAAAGCTGACAAGGAATATATCGGTGGTCGTTGCCACACCAGGCAGGCTATTGGACCATTTACGAAGAGGAACCATCGACCTGTCCGAAACTAACACGCTCGTGCTGGATGAAGCCGATCAAATGCTTCATATTGGCTTTTTACCCGAAGTGGAAGAGATCATGGGACAGCTTCCAGAAGAACGCCAAACGCTGCTTTTTTCCGCCACGATGCCTGAACAAGTCCATCAGCTAGCTAAACGCTATATGGATAAACCATTGACGGCTGCCGTGAAGGCTGAGCAGGTGACGGTCGAACAAATCAGGCAGCTTGTCATCGAGACGACCGACCGTGCCAAGCAGTCTTCGTTAATGAACATGCTCAAGGAAGAACAGCCATATTTGGCGATTATATTTTGCCGCACGAAACGCCGTGTTTCCGTTTTGAATGATGCCCTTAAGGCTGCTGGCTTCAATTCCGAGGAATTGCACGGCGATCTGTCACAAGCAAAGCGTGAACGTGTCATGAAAAACTTCAGGGATGCAAAGCTTCAATACTTGGTGGCAACCGATGTTGCGGCACGAGGGCTTGATGTAGAGGGCGTGACGCATGTATTTAATTATGATGTCCCAGAGGATGCAGAAAGTTACATCCATCGAATTGGCCGTACTGGCCGGGCAGGCGAGAATGGCTTGGCTGTTACCTTCATTGCGACGAAGGATCTTCAGCTTTTAAGGGAAGTGGAAAAAGGAATCTCCATGAAGATTGAAAGAAGGACGATTGAAGGCGTGAAAATGTTCCAGCCTGATGAAGTGGCACATAAAAAGAAGCGTTATGAAGATGCTTCTGAAGAAGGTGCCCGTCGACCGCGTACAGGAGGAGGAAGGCGCCACCGGGAGCGCATTGATACGAGAGGACCTAATCGAGGCAGTCACCGCTCTGTAAACCAAACGGACAATCGTGAAATCGAGAGGGAAAAACCGCGAGGAGGCCGAATCGAAAACGGTCGTGGACCAAAACGTGAGGATTCACGGGGAGGCCGCTCTGAAGACAGTCGTGGCCCAAGGCGGGACAATCCGCAGGGAGGTTCAAAGAGACAGCCGTAGATCAACTGGTGCACCAGGACCGAGCAGCCGCAGGGGTGGTTCTAACAGCACCTCCAATAGAGGGAGAAACCGATAAAAGGAGGATACGGGAGTGGAAAAGCCTTGGGTGGCAGAGTATCCAGTTTCGTTGGAGCTGGCACGTAAATTGATCATGCAGCAGTTTCCTGAAATTGAATGGAAAGAAATCAAGCAGCTAGGGGAAGGGTTCGATAACACAGTCATGCAAATCAATCGGGAATTTGTATTCCGTTTCCCGCGCCGGCCGCTTGCCGTTGCCTTGATACAGGTGGAGAATCGTCTTTTGCCTTCCATTGCCGGAACTTTTCCGCTTTTTATCCCTGAACCGGTCTTTTTTGGGAAGCCAAGTGACTTATATCCTTATCCCTTTACCGGCTATAAAATGGTAAGGGGACAATTGCCTGTAGAAGAATCTGTTGCAAATAAGGTTGAATCGGCGAAAAAATTGGCTAGCTTCCTGAAGCTTCTCCACAGCTTTCCGCTCGGTAAGGCTAGGCAGGCAGGTGTGGAGCCTGATGGGTTGAGAAGGCTCGATGTGGCCTTCCGGCGAATATCGCTGCTGGAACATGTCGCAACTCTAGAAAAGCACCTATATCTGGAACAGGCTCATTCGGTTAGATGCTTTGTTGGAGGACTGGGCGATATGAAGGTGCAGCAGCCGTCAGCACTCGTTCATGGGGATATTCATGTCCGGAATGTTTTACTGGATAAAGAGGGCATTCTTGCTGGCATCCTTGATTGGGGGGATGTCCATATCGGAAGTCCAGCCATAGACATCGCCTTTTTATACAGTTATTTCCCGAGCAATGCGCGCCAAGCATTTTTTGAAATCTATGGGAGCATCGACAAGGAAACGGAGCGGTTGGCCCGCTTCAGAGCCGTATATATGCTCGTTACATTACTCGTCTATGGCATTGATCGAGAGGATGAAGAGCTGATTGCGATTACGAAAAATGGCTTGGTACTGGCCATGGAAGAATAATCGGAAGGCGCTTTAGATGATTAGGAGGTTACTATGAAGGCAAGCTATTATCATGCAATCACATTAATGGGGAAAATGCTGGATGAGGCTACTATTCCTTATCAATATACAGGACGGTCGGCCCTCCTTGTCCAAGGGGTGGAAGTCGAGGTCGAGGGCATCGATCTGGACGTGCAATGGGACGTTTTTAATGAGGCTTTGGCTCATTTTGGCGCATACTCCCCGACAAGCCCGGAAAGAAATCCTGAGCGTTCCTCATTCACAATCCAAGTTGAGGGTATTTCCGTCACGGTTGGCTGTAGGTATAACACGACCATAAAAACCGATCCTTACCGGTTGTCGATAACACTTGGAGATACGGTTGTCTGGTGCAGGTCTCTGTACAGTTATTTGTACGATGACGAAATGAACGAGTACAGTGCCGAGATCCATGCTTACTTATCTGCCGAGCAGCAGGGATTCACAGCCGAAAATGAACAGGCATGGAACCAAAATAATTATTTGGCACTTGTTAACCGTTATGGTGATCCCGTTGAAGTCGCAGCTAAAATCAAGCAAAATCCCAAATGGAGATTGCATCCATTTTATAAATATATAGGCGATGCAACAAGTAAAAAGATCACGCATTTGATGGGGTCAAACGGTGTTAAAGCGGTTGCCCTGGCGATATTGGGAGCTTCCGTTACGGTTGTCGACTTTTCCCGGGAAAACGCGGCATTTGCTAAGGAGCTGGCTAGCGGAGCCAATGTCTCCATCGATTATATCGTTTCCGATGTCCTTTCCTTACCAGCAGAGCATGCATCCGGGAATCAGGATTTGGTGTTAATGGAGCTGGGCGTGCTTCACTATTTGATCGACCTAGAGCCATTATTTGAAAAAATCAAAGCGCTGCTAAAGCCAGGAGGACAATTCATCCTCCATGAATTTCATCCGATTTCAACCAAACTGATTACCTCCAATGGAAAAAAACATAAGGTTGCAGGCAACTATTTCGCTCCGGAAATCGAAAACAATGAGGTCGCTTTTTCCAAGCATATGCCTGATGAAGAGAAAGGCGGCCTTTCAAAGGTCGTCCAGCGTAAATGGACAATCGGCGAGCTTATCACGGCAATAGGTCAATCAGGTCTTGTCATTAAAGTGCTTGAGGAAGAACCGAACCATAAAATCCACGATATCGGGATTCCAAAGACATATACTTTGGTGGCTGAACGGGTGTAGAGATACAATCATAATTAAAGAGATAAAATGTTAAACAATCAGGAGGAACCTTTTATGAGCAAAGTTTATATCATTCATGAAAACGAGGAATGGACTGCCCATTTAACTAAAAGAATGAAAGAGTTAGAAGTTCCCTATGAAGAATGGCATCTCGATCAGGGTGTAGTGGATTTAACGGAGGAGCCGCCAGAGGGAGTTTTTTATAGCCGGATGAGTGCAAGCTCACATACTCGTGGGCATCGTTTTGCGCCTGAATTGACAGAGTCCGTGCTGGCGTGGCTTGAACAGCATGATCGCACGGTCTTCAATGGATCACGGGCGCTTCGTTTGGAGGTCAGCAAGGTCAATCAATATACGGCACTGACAAAGGCTGGAATTAAGACACCAAAAACGATCGCCGCAGTAGGCAAGGAAAATATCATCAAGGCAGCAGAGAAATTAAATGTCGCATCGTTCATCACGAAGCATAACCGTGCAGGTAAAGGACTTGGTGTTCAATTATTTCACTCTATAGAAGCATTGAAACAATATGTGGAAGGTCCAGGATTCGATGAGCCAGTTGATGGAATTACATTGATTCAGGAATACATAAAAGCGCCGGAGCCATTCATCACTCGTTGTGAATTCGTGGGTGGAAAGTTTATTTATGCAGTGGAGGTTGATACATCCGAAGGTTTCGAGCTTTGCCCTGCAGATGCATGCCAAATCGGGGACTTATTCTGCCCGATCGGCGAAGAGGTGGAAGAAAAACCGAAATTTCAAATTGTCCAGGATTTTCATGATCCGATTCTTGAGAGATATGAAGCGTTTTTACAAGCGAATGATATTTCGATTGCAGCAATTGAATTCATTCGAAACAGCGCTGGTGAAATCTACACGTATGATATCAATACGAATACGAATTATAACCATGACGCCGAGGAAGCAGCAGGCCAATATGGCATGCTAGAATTAGCGAAGTATCTAGGATCTGAATTGGCGGCAAAATTTGAACGAATAAAATAAGTAAAAGTGATGCTGACTGAAAGGGCGATTTTATAACCCTTTCAGTCTTTTTTGACATAAAAAGAAGGTGCCCCGTCTCGCAACGGGCACCCTCTAAATAGAACAAGTTAATTATTGCTCGACCATTCTTCAACATCCCATACCTTCGTGACCCAATCCTCATAGAATTCAGGTTCATGGCATACGAGGAGAATCGTCCCTTTATACTCTTTCAATGCGCGCTTCAGTTCTTCCTTGGCAACGACATCCAAATGGTTCGTCGGTTCATCGAACAATAGCCAATTGCTTTCCGTAAGCATCAGCTTGCATAACCGTACTTTAGCTTGCTCACCACCGCTTAAATGGTTCATTGGACGGGTGATATGCTCGTTTTTCAAACCGACACGGGCAAGGATCGCGCGTACCTGCGGCTGGTCGAGATGCGGGAAGGCATTCCAGACCTCATCGATAGGTGTCGTATTTCCGGCCTTCACTTCCTGCTCGAAATAAGAAGAAAAGAGGAAATCGCCAAGTGATCTTTTTCCGCCAAGAGGGTCGATCTTACCTAGAATCGTTTTTAACAGCGTCGATTTCCCGACTCCGTTACAGCCGACCACGGCAATTTTTTCCCCTCGCTCGATGGTCATCGACAGCTTCGGAAGCAATGGACGGTCATAGCCGATTTCCAGATCTTCCCCTTCGAAGACATAACGGCTGCTTGCACGTGATTCTTTGAAGTCGAAGGTCGGCTTCATGGCCGTTTCAGGACGATCGATCCGCTCCATGCGATTCAATTGCTTTTGACGGCTCTTTGCCCGGCCTGTCGTTGAGTAGCGGGCTTTGTTTTTAGCAATGAAATCTTCCTGCTTTTTAATGAATTCACGCTGTTTCTCGTAGGCGTTGATATGTTGGTTCTTATTCAATTCAGCAAGCTCAAGGAATTTTTCGTAAGTTGCCGTATATCGGGTAAGCTTGGAAAATTCCAGATGGAAAATGACGTCAACAACACCGTTCATGAACTCGGTATCATGCGAAATCAATAGAAACGCATGCGGGTATTCCTTTAAGTAGCTGCTCAGCCAGCGGATATGCTCGACATCGAGGTAGTTGGTCGGCTCATCGAGCAATAGGACCTGCGGTTGTTCCAAGAGTAACTTGGCCAGTAAAACCTTTGTCCGTTGTCCGCCGCTTAGCGCCGAAACATCACGGTCCAACCCGATTGCATCCAACCCCAGACCGCGCGCCGCTTCTTCAATTTTAATATCGAGATTGTAAAAGCCGCCCGCTTCAAGCTTGTCCTGAATTTCACCCATTTGCTCTAAAAGCTCTTCAAGCTCTTCGGGAGAAGCTGTCCCCATTTTCTCGGTTACTTCATTCAGCGCCTTCTCCTGCTCGAATAAAGGTAAGTAAGCATCCCTCAGGACATCGCGGATCGATTTTCCTTTTTCAAGGATCGTATGTTGATCCAGGTAGCCATATTCGACGCCAGGAGTCCACTCGACCCGGCCTTCATCATGGATAAGCTGCCCTGTGATAATATTCATCATCGTTGATTTTCCGACACCATTAGCCCCGACCAGCCCGACATGTTCTCCGGCCATGAGACGGAAGGAAACGTCCTTGAATAAAGTGCGATCGCCAAAGCTGTGTGCTAATTTATCTATTGAAAGTAAGCTCATGTATGTTGAACCTCCCAGTTAATTTGAAAAAATCCCTACGTTTCATCATACTAAAAACTGTGATGGATTGCTATCTAATCTATTCATTTACATATATGTGGGTGCGGGGAGCTACTTGGAGTGGGAGCCTTGAGGTATTTTCGTAGATAGATGTCCCTGTTGAGCGTTTAGACATGTATTATGTGATATCAGTTATGGGCTCGAAGCAAAAATGGACATGTATTATGAATTGAATAAGATGAACCGAACCTCAAATGTGTTCATTTTTTTAAAAAAGCATGTTCTGTACATTTAAAAATCTTATTTTACGAACGAGAGTGGTGTTTTGAAAAGCGGCCCATCGATTTCTGTGTTATGAATCTCCCTGCCTTCACCGCGAGTGGTTGATACTCTCTACTACATATCATAAAAAGCACTCAATTAAATTCCAAAAAAGACACAAGGAGTTTCAAATTAGGAACTCCTTGTGTCTTCAATTCTTATAAAATGAAGTTATAACAATATTACATCCAGACTGTTAGTGGGCAATCATTTCTATACTTGTCATGTTACTGCGAATTGCCTGCTAAATTTATGCTTTATTCGGGAAATCGCATTAACATTCAAAAATTAGAAAAAAGCTCATTCGAAATTCCATTATAAAGGTCTTTTTTTTGCACTAAATATTTAAATTGAACAATCTAGTTTCTGTATTTAATGGTTCAAGCGGTTTTTCGTGGGTTTTCATTCGTTGTATTTCTTAAAGAGTAGTGTCTTTAAATTGGCGCCGTTAAAGAACTATTATTTAAGTGAATATAGATTATTGTAATTAACGGTATGTTAAAAAAATTAGTTGGTTACAAATAATTATTTAAGGAGAAAAATATGACTATTTCAAGAAAATCAAATTTTTTAATGTTTGTATTGATTATCGCCTCAATTTTTAGTATTGGTTCAAGTGTTTTTGCTGCTAACAATACGGGCGATGATAAAAGTTTTCGTTTTACTGTTCCTGCATCTAGCAACCCAGATAAGGGAACTACATACGAGAATGGCTACTCAAAAACGCAATCAAGATCAACCGCAGAAATGAATGCCCCATGGTATTTGAATCTTGCCTATTCTTCAGAAGGTGCAGGAACAATTTCGATAATGTGGCTTGCTAAGGGCAGTACTTCCTACTCACACCCAAGCAAATATTACCAAGGAAAGAAATATACTATTAAAGTTAAAAGTGCTGTCAGTGGTTCAGTACGTATTGGCGCTGAAAATAATAATCTTTCAGCAAAATCACATATTGTAGAAGGATATTGGGATCCTGCAGTGCGTTAACACAAAGATAGGATGTCAATATGAATATATGCCTCCTTTTACCATCATGAAAGCTTCTTTAATTTTTTGACAGGTAATTATGATCGTAAGAAGGGGGCTTTTATGAGATTTAGAATGCATAACAAGGAGAAAAAATGAAAAGTCAATTTAATAGAGTATTAAGAAATAAATTAAGTCGTATTGTAATTTTAGTTATCATGCTGATTCCTTGTTTGGAGATCATTCAGTTATCGGCTGATATTTATGAAGATTCTTATCTGGCGGAGGCCTTTTTTCTTTCAGGGTCGACCATTGGACATGTAACACAAATTATTTTACTGTGGTTTCTCCCACTTTACTTACTGGTGATTTGTTCAGATGATCCTATACAAGATAAAAAGACAGGTGTTAGAGACATATGGATTTCTAAATTAGGAAAAAAGAAATACTTCTTTGTTAAGCTTAAAACATCTTTTATTGTGTCTTTTTCTGTGATTTTTTTAGCCTTAACAATAAATTTTTTAATTAATTCCCTTATCTTTGATATGGCCGGATTTAGTTCAGCAAACAATTATGATGGAGTGTCAGGGGAAGCTTTTATAAAGAAGCAAGTGGAAAGTCCTTATCTTAGTATCTTTTTATTTTCTTTAATAACCTCTTTTTTTGCGGGTTTGATAGGGGCTGCTGGTACATGTTTTAGTTTGCTGACTTACGATAAAAAAATAACGTATCCAGTAACGTTTGCATTTTGGTATATCCTTATTTCAAACGAGGGAACGGTGATGTATCTATTTCAACCGTTTGCCGAGTACGGGTTAGAGACTTTAGTACCCATTTTTATTACGTCAACTCTTGCCTTTCTTGCTCTGTATATTTTGACGTACCTCCATGAGGTGAAGATAAATGAAATCTAAACGGTTGCTTTCAACTTTCTGTTTATTCCTATTTATGGTGGTGCTTTGGTATAAGCAAACAAGTGACTTTGTTCATCTTCAACCACTTTATAACAGGTTTCTCTCAATAAACTCTAATATGTATTCGCCGAATTCAATCGAAGCACATGTGCTATTTTTCACTTATCCTTTTTTGATGTTCGTAAAAAGCACTGCAACTCCAAGTCATGCGGCAGCAACAGTTAGATATTTAATGCGTGGTGCAAAATATCGGAAGGATGTTCTAAATGCTTTTTATGCAGTTCTTATTTTCGTTACAATCCAGCTTTTCATTTTAAGTTGCTATAACTTTTTCTATTTGGGTAGTGTTTTTTTAAAGGATGTAAGTTTTGTTCAAATCGTATTATTTGAGTTTCTTGGTCTTGTTTTTTATTATTTCTCGGTAGCTCTTCTTTACATAGCGATTAAAACGATTCTAAATTCAGATATATTATCTTACTCTTTTGTGTTTTTGATTGTGACACTGGTTTTCTTTTTCAATAAGTTAGTCATGCAAGAGTTGTATACACCGATTCGAGATCTAGCAAATATCGTTTCATTATTAGTAGCTTCTGGGGATATGTACAGTATAGTAACGATTTATTTGCGCCAAATAACGATTGTTGTAGTCCTGCTTGTCCTTGGGTGGAACATGTTTCAAAGGAAGGATTACCTGAAAAATGACTCAATTTAGAAATGATGCGTTCATCTTGTTTATTGTTGCACTCATCCAATATGTATATGTCATGAATGATAGTTTAGCCCATTCTTCCTTTCCATTTTTGGATGGTGTACCGACACCAGTTAGTTATCCTCACTTAGTTTCCTATTTAGTTGGCTGGTATATATCGATAGCTGCAAGTAGCTTCATTTTATTAGGGCACATATCGGATTCATTATTAGATTACGGAAAATATATCATTTTAAGGGGAAAAAGTAGGATTTCATGGCTAATGTCTAAAGCCATCCATATGTGGAGGGTAGTATTAATTTTAGTTTTTTCTCAATTAATCGTTACCACTTTTTTTCAAACAACCTTGGATTCTAATCCTGTACTTGAATTGACACACCCGTTTGAAGGTATATTGTTTTATGTGTTAACAATCATGGCTATTTTATCCATACAAATGATATTGGAATTGCATATGAAATCTCAATTGGCGTTTATTTTAACCAATTGTTATGTGCTTCTATCAATAACGATTGTTGAAGGTTTTTCTCAAAAAAAAGTGCTGTTTCATGTGTTTTTCCCGAACCTTTCAATGGGTTTTCGCAATGGCATGATTGCTAATCCTACCTTGCAAGAAATCATAGGGCCATTCAATGAGTTATGGCTTTTTTTAGTTGTTATGATTTTGTTTCTACTTTGTCTTTCCGTAATAAGAATAAAAAAAATAGAATTAATGTGAGGAATTATAATGATTGAAATCGATGATTTATCAAAAAAGTTAAAAAAAAGTGATGTTTTACAAAACATCACTTACACCTTCGAAAAAGGGAGGATTTATGGTTTGGTTGGAAAGAATGGATCTGGGAAGACCATGTTGCTTCGGGCGATAGCTGGACTTATAATTCCAACTGAAGGCAGTGTAACCATTGATGGTAAAGTATTGCATAAGGATATTTCATTTCCGCCAAGTATCGGCATTATTATTGAAAATCTCGAATTGCTTCCCCAATTCGATGCCGAGACTAATTTAAAAATTTTGGCTGCGATTAAGAAAACAGCGTCGCTCAAAGATATACAGCACGCCATAAAGAGACTTGAGCTGGATCGGTTCGCTACATTAAAAGTAAGAAAGTATTCTCTAGGTATGAAGCAGCGACTAAATATTGCACAAGCCATCTTTGAGAAACCTGATATTATTTTATTGGATGAACCAACTAATGCAATTGATGAAAAAGGTGTGGAACGGGTACTTGATATATTGCAAGAAGAACGGGATAGAGGAGCAACCATCATTATTTCCACTCATAATAAAGATGATGTTTTCCCGATTTGTGATGAAATTATAGAAATTAGTAATGGACGGTTAAAATTATGAGAAAATCTCAAATGACTTTTTTGGTGATAACATTTGTATGTTTACTCACAATCATATCCATACCTGAATTCATAAAATCTCTTACGCCAAATGAACGCCTTGAAACAAAAAAAATCAAGGGAGGAGGTATTGAATACAGACTCACACAAGGCAACTTCCGGGTAGGAAACGATATTCCAGAGGGGTATTATGACGTTACAAGCGATGGTGATAATTATTTTAATGGTACTCAACTTTCAGATGGTGATCATTTTTTAGGTTTGAAACTTTATGATGAAAATATAGCCCAAGTTACTGGAAAAGGAACAATTAAGCTTAAAAAATCAGCACTTTCACCAGTTAGTAAAGCTGGTCATGTTTATAAAATACAGCATTCTGGTTTTTATCAAATTGATGAACAAATAAAATCCGGAAAATATATCATTACTTATGAAGCTAGGAATAATGAATCATTAAAGGAAGATCCATGGTTCCAAATCATATCTGCCGATTTGCAAAAAATTATAGGAGGAGATGACTTTGGAGATGCTAATCAGTTTGAAGTTGACCTGAAGGAGAATACATGGTTGGAACTTAACCAAAGTGGATTTTCGACTAATAAAAATGTTTCTTTCTACTTAACACCTGTTAAATAGGCGTAAATTGACACTTAATAATATAAGACTTTGATATAATGTCCATCTTTCCCCTGCTCCACACCGTACGTACAGCTTGCACCTCATATAGCTTCCTAATCACCCATTTTATGATGACTATATACTTTCTTTATCTCAAATTAACTGATTTGGGTAGCGGGAATGAGTTTAGATGTTTTTGCCCCCTCTCCCCAAATCCGCATTTTCGAGGGAGGAGGGTAAAACAACCAGATAGGATCTTTTATATAAAAGGTGATATATCGGGATATATTAAGAGCGTGTTTTGCTTATTCAGGAAACGCTCTTGCTCTTGGTTAGTTTATCTAAAGCAACGATAGTAAACTTTTCAAATCAGCATGTGTGCATTGGATAAGAGATAGTGGTGTCATTTTATAAATGATTATTTATCTAAATTAAATCCTTTTAATAAATCCGCAAATGGATTATTAATCGGTTCGGCTTCTTTTTCCTGCTCTTTTAAATACTTCTGAACGGAACGTTTATCCACTTTTCCACCAGACTCTTTTTTACGTCTGGCTTCGAAAGCAGATAGTTTCTCACGATATCCGCATTTACATGTGAAGATTTGGCCATCGCCTTCACCACGTAGTTCCATTTTCTTTTTACATTGTGGGCAGCGTGCATTCGTTACACGGGCGACGTTCTTTTTATGGCCGCATTCACGATCTTGGCAGACTAGCATTTTGCCTTTTTTGCTATTCACTTCAAGCATTGGTTTACCACAGTCTGGACAAGATTTCGTAGAGATATTGTCATGTTTATATTTTTTTTCACTTTTTTTGATTTCACTGACGATCTCTTTTGTGTAATTCTTCATTTCATTGATGAACACATCTTTTTTCAGTTTCCCTTTTGCGATTAGCTCGAGCTTTTGTTCCCACTCAGCTGTTGTCGCAGGAGATTTTAGTTTTTCTGGCACCAAGTCTAAAAGCTGACGTCCCTTAGATGTGATATAGATTTCCTTACCGCCACGTTTTTCGAATAAGAACGAATTGAATAATTTATCGATGATATCAGCACGAGTGGCTACTGTACCAAGTCCTCCAGTCGACTTTAACGTGTCTACAAGCTTTTTATCATTTGTTTTCATATATTTCGCAGGATTTTCCATTGCTGATAGTAAAGTCGCCTCAGTAAAGAATGCAGGGGGCTTTGTTTGGCCTGACGTTTGAGTGATTAATTTTGTCTTTAATACATCATCTTTTTCAATACGAGGCAATAGCTGATCTTTTACATCATCCGTTGAGTCTTCATCATCAAAATGGTTTGCATAAACTTCTTTCCAGCCAGAGTGAATCACTGTTTTTCCTTTAGCGATAAACTTTTGATCATCGATTTTCGTTTGCACGGTCAATTGCTCATATTCAAACGCAGGGAATAAAACAGCTAAGAAACGTTTCACGACAAGGTCGTAGATTTTGCGTTCCTTGTCAGTGAAGGATGAAATATTCACATAACCTTCAGTTGGAATAATGGCATGGTGATCACTCACTTTACTATCATCGACAAATGCTTTTGATACCTTAATGGGCTTACTTAACACTTTATTTGCAAGAGAGCGATATTCACCCACAGCACACGCTTTTAAACGCTCTGGAAGCGTACTAACGATATCAGATGATATATATCGTGAATCTGTGCGGGGATAAGTTAAGACTTTGTGTTGCTCGTACAATTTTTGCATGATGTTCAACGTTTCTTTGGCAGAATAGCCAAAGAGTTTATTTCCATCACGTTGTAATTCTGTTAAATCATATAAACCAGGTGCGAATGTTTTCTTTGCTTTACGGTCAATGGAAACAACAGTCGCATCCTTACTTCCAAGTGATTTGACGATCGCATCGGTCTTTTCTTTATTAAAGCTACGACTATTCCCGTTTGCATCTTGCCACGTTAAATTAAGTCCGTCTGTTTTGGCTTCAATTCCATAATAAGTTTGAGGTGCGAAATTCTTAATTTCATCTTCACGTGCTGCAACCATTGCAACCGTTGGTGTCTGAACACGCCCACAGTTTAATTGTGCATTAAACTTTGTTGTTAAGGCACGTGTTGCATTTAAGCCGATATACCAATCTGCTTCCGAACGTGCTACTGCAGAAGTATATAAGTCTTCATAAGCTTTACCAGGCTTTAAGTTATTGAATCCATCTTTAATAGCTTTATCTGTTACAGAAGAAATCCAGAGACGTTTGATAGGCTTATGAACTTTTACTTTATCAATAATCCAGCGTGCAACTAGTTCTCCTTCTCTGCCTGCATCAGTAGCCACAATTATTTCATTCACATCACTGCGACTTAACTGTGTTTTAACAGCATTAAATTGCTTTCCAGTTTGTTTCATGACAACTAACTTCATGTGTTCAGGAAGCATTGGAAGGTCTTCTAGTGTCCATGTTTTATATTTAATATCGTATGCCTCTGGATCTGCTAGTGTAACTAAATGTCCTAATGCCCACGTAACGATGTATTTATCGCCTTCTAGAAATCCATTGCCTTTTTTATTACACTTCAATACATTTGCAATATCACGTGCAACTGAAGGCTTCTCAGCAATTACCACACTTTTTGACATGTGTTCAAACTCCCTTACTAACTATTTACCGTCTAATATAACATAATTCCAAGAAGAAAATGGCCCTACACTCCTTTTAGGGCGAGTGAACACTGTTCAATAGCTTCCTGATCGAAAAGAGAGGGAACAACCTAGGAACGCAACTCCTCGAGTAGGCACCTGAAGACCTGCGATCGCCCGCTCTGAAGGCATATTGTAAGCAAAATCTTCATCGACGATATGTGCACCTACGCCAAGAATCGTTCATAATATCAAAAACAGTGAAAAGGTAATAATGGGTCAGGAACGAAAAGCACGGTTTGCGGCAAGCTGATGCTTGTCTGACAGGAGCGTGAATGTGGTCACAAAATAGGTGTTTCACGTGTAACAAATGCAGATGCCGAAAATGTTTGATCAAGAAGAAGCACAAACAGGGCAAAAAAAGAAGAGCCGATCAAAACACCCTCGCCAACCTGAAATCCGATAAAAAAATGAAAAAGGATGGAGCAATCGCTCCATCCTTTTTCGATATATTACTGCTTCGACTAAATTTCATTCAGTACGGTGCCATGTCATTCATATTATAATGTGTTGTCCATTTTGTGTGTGTGTTTATTCGAATCTACTCGTATGAGCGTACTGAATGGCTGCTGATCACCTGGACTGAAAATCGCTTCATCATTCTCTGGATTCCATAGGCTGTAAATACTCATGATCAGTATCCTCCTCCTTTGAATGAGATGTAGTAATTCCCATTTTGATTAGCATCTAACACTTCAATTGACTCTAACGCTGATCACCGGGACTAAACACCGCTGCGTCATTCTCCCTGTTCCATTGGCTTCTGATTGTACTCATGCACATCATCTCCTTTGGTGTTGAGAATGTCTTACAGTATTTATATACCCGGGTGGGACAGGTTGAAACATGTATTTTTAAAAAAATCATATTTTTTAAAATTCTGCACGAACCTCATTTCACGCAAAGGTTTTCTATATAAATCGTTTCGTTTTAAAAACAACAATCTTTACGAAAAGACTTTTATTTGGGCCATACGCTGAATTCATATATGATCTTCAATTCGTTGTGAGGATATTCAATGCGTTAGTGGTATGGGCACTTATCAGCTGACATTCATGATGAATACTAGTTAGACAAATTAGAGAAATTCCATTTCGGGATAATGGTAAAGGGGGAAGGGATTTTTTAGAATAAAATCGCCGAATTAGACGGACAGTAATAAAACACCTGCTTAGGCTGCCATACGCCGTGTAGTAGCTTGATTTTTATTTTCTTCGTTTGCAAATTAACCTCACATTAACCTCACCGTACTTTGTGTAGTTTTAATATAATTTTGCCCAAGTAATATACATTAGCCAATCGTACTTTTAATAAGTGTGCCAGTAACTTCTTTCAAGTAGTCTTCGTACCTATGCAACGTACATTTTTTGTAAGATTTGCTGGTTAATAAGGTAGAAAAAATACCGCAATCGTGATTTTTTCAGAACCTTTTTTACTATGTTGACAAAACATTATTAGTAAGTGATATAATTTGACATTGTATGCATGACGAAAAAGGTAGGAGAAAAATCAAATGAATCAAAAATTAATTAATATTGAAAGTAAGTTCAGACCCGAAATTGAAGGGTTACGCGTTGTTGCCGCACTTTTGGTAGCGGTTTATCATATATGGTTTAATCGTGTTTCTGGTGGGGTTGATGTGTTTTTTGTAATTTCAGGTTTTCTTATTACAACTTCAATTGTTTCCACCATTAATCGAACAGGGGATTTTCGTTTTCGGCCATATGTTACAAAATTAATGAAAAGATTACTTCCTTCTGTATTTTTTATTCTTGCAATCGTTCTTATTTTAAGTTGGTTTTTATTACCTAAATCGATTTTGGATAAAACGATACATGAAGTTTTTGCCTCGATGTTTTTTTACCAAAACTGGCAACTGGCTTTTTCGAGCACGGATTATTTAGATTCGAGCCAAATGAAAACACCTGTTGAACACTTTTGGGCTCTATCCATCCAAGGACAATTTTATATTATTTGGTTTTTGGTCTTCACATTTGTTTTGATTTTAATAAAAAAATATAAATTAACTAAAGTAAAAAAACTAATCAATACTATTTTAGGAATATTATTTGTTTCTTCCTTTATATACTCAATATATTTAACCACCGTCAATCAGCCGTGGGCTTATTTCATTACGATGACACGTGTGTGGGAATTTGCTTTAGGAAGTTTGCTCTGCATCAATTTATCATCTATCAAGATAAATAAATACGTTGCTACAGTGATTGGTTGGCTTGGATTGATCGGATTAATTCTAACTGGAATCGTTTTTAACGTATCTGAAATGTTTCCGGGATATATTGCGCTATGGCCAATGACGTGCGCATTATTTATTGTTTTGTCAGGTACATGTGATACAAGGTTTGGCATTAAACGCTTTTTAGGTTCGCCTGTAATGGTTAAGCTAGGTGGAATCGCTTTTGGAATCTATTTATGGCACTGGGTGTTATTGGAGTTCTATCGTTATAATGTCCAAGATACTCCAGGATTCATCGTTGGATGTATCATTATTATTTCATCAATTGTTCTTTCTTTCTTAATGACAAAGTTTATAGAAGAACCAATTCGAAGCTCGCATGACAATAAATTTTCGTTTAAGAGACTAGGGATAATGGGTAGTGTGAATGTCCTCTTAATTGGCTCTTTATTGCTTAATGCATATATAGGCCAAAATAGGCTGGAAAATAATATAACCGATAAAAACTATCCTGGAGCGTTAGCTGCAAAAAATCCAGATGATATACCTGAAAAAGAACCAATACCTTCATATTCGGAAGTTTTTAATGATCTTCCACAAGCCCATTTGGACGGCAGTAACCAGGGGCTGAAGGAAAGTGACTTGAAGATAGGAGAATATGGCGAAACTGAAGACTACGATGCGACCATTGCCCTGATTGGCAGTTCCCATTCAGAACATTGGCTAGGTGCCATATTAAAAGCAACAAAAGATGAAAATTATCGTGTATTGAATATGACCCGTTCAGGTACACGGTTTTCAACAGGTTATTCGGATGATGATTCGAAGGGCATTTGGGTCAATAATGTTCTGGATTATCTAAAGGATGCCGATGTTGATCTTGTCATTTCTCACGCAACAGCTTCAGATACACCTAATCATAAAATTCATCAACAAATGGTGGATCAGCTGCAGTTTGTTAAAGATGAATATGGTATGGAAGTGTTAGCGATTCGCGATGATCCGAGATACGGTTTCAATGTACTGGAATCACTGGAAACGCATGGACTAGAAGAAACCACCAAAAAAATGAATTCAGTAGATAATCAGAAAGACGAAAGCTTTTGGCGAAAATTCGAAAAAGAGAATAAATCATTGCACAAAGTTGACTTAACAGATTACTTCAAAGTAAACGGTACATTCCAGCCGATTATCGGTAATGTAATCATTTACAGGGACAATAGGCATTTAACGAATACTTATTCTGAAAGTTTCGGACCTATCTTTAAAGAAGAAATCGACAAGATAGACTTAGATTGAATGTAAGTATAATTTAAGGGAATATCGTTTGAAGTGTAAAGATGTATAAAAAATCTGGGTTCTGTTTACAGGACTCAGATTTTTTAATATCTATGTGGATTGATGTACTTGTGGTTCCTTTGTTTAACCGCCCAATTTAGCTCCGATGTTGAAAATGATATTCAAACCTCCATTATTTTTTTCAGTTATATATTTACAAACGTAATCCTTCTGAAAAATGCTTTCCCTCAACGAAATATCTATCTTCATAAAATGATTCCCCCAAATACTGTTCAGATTTTCAGTCCGATGACACATACTTGTCACTTTTTAATTCCCTAAATGCTTTTCTATTACAATAATGGAAATGTTTTTAATAAAATACATACTATTTTCATGAATTTTTTTGTATTTATATCTTTACTTAAGGTAAATTAACACATTTATGTAACTTTTTTTATAAAAATATTTGGTACTATATACCTGTGATGTGATTTAAGTTTAATTTGGGTAAGTGTACATGCAGGCAGCTAGTAACTTATGAAAAATATACAAAACAGTTCAAAAATATTCTAGTTGCAGCGTCAGGTCCGATTTTGCCTGTGTTGCTATCACTCATTTTAATATTTATCATAAACAACCAATTTACAAACATATTTACATTACTAAGCTTTGCAAATTTAACGATGCTTCATCCTAGATTTCCTGTTGGAAGGAATATAATTATTGCAGTTAAAGAATGGAAGGGGGTTAGATGATAAAAATTTTAAAATCAATGTCGAATGGAATTGTTTTTGCATTTTTATATCTACTTGTCGTATTTATAAGTCCAATATTTTTAATGCTAATGGGTTATACAAATATTTTATCAAATCCTGCCTTATTCGGAGAGTACTTATACCTTATTGAGATAAAGGATCAAACATTTTCATCTGAAGCAA
Source organism: Peribacillus muralis (assembly GCF_001439925.1). Classification (GTDB taxonomy): domain Bacteria; phylum Bacillota; class Bacilli; order Bacillales; family DSM-1321; genus Peribacillus; species Peribacillus muralis. The sequence goes on along the minus strand of NZ_LMBV01000010.1, from coordinate 19,789 downwards.
CAATATTTGGTTGTATCCTTAGTTTCGTAGTTGGTTTAACCATACACTTCTTTCTAAACCTCCTTATAGCATCATTTAAAAAGGGAGAAAGTAGATAGGTTATATGTACTTTTGAAGGGAAAAGGAAGATGGTAGTGCATCAGAAAAAACATAAATCATGAGGCAGCTATTTAGAAGGATGTGTTCAACTTGTATCAACTACTTTTACTAATATGAGACAGGAGTATATATTATTATCAAGAATATCGTGATTCAATTGCCTCATTTTAACCTGCTAAACCATTTGGAATTTCTATAGGAAGTGCCCTAATTTCTGTAGGAATAGATATCACACTCTCAGATGCTACACTTGTATTATTTACTAATTAGAGCAGCAAAACAGTATAAGAAAAAGGTAGGTCTAAAAACCGTCCAATTAATTATGTCGGCAAAGAGCTACTATAAAGCTGATGTTATAGTGGTTGTGATAGTAGAGTGGTCTACTATTAATTGTAATGTGAATGTACGTTTAGTATTACAATCTTGATATTTTTTTTGTTTCCGCCCGTTCCCTCAAGGGAGCACCTCGTTGTTTAATTTCAATATCATCCACAAAAAAAAACATCTCCAACATTGAAAACATTTAGCGAGTGGAATTACCAATGTTTTCGACATTCAGAAATGCTTTTATCCTACATACAATTTACGGCTTTTACGGTCATACCAACAGAAAAAAACCCTGCTACAACACGGAGAAACCGCATTATATCAGGGTTTATACTTTAGCGTCCCAGATAGGAATCGAACCTACGACCTACAGCTTAGGAGGCTGTCAAAAACAGTACTTCCTTAGTTGTATTGGTAAAGCTTATAAATATTGATATATAAAGCATTACTGCCTTTTAACCGTGTACCATACGCAAACTTCCATCGCTCTTTTTAGTAATGATATGCATATAAAAAATTAGTTATTACCCCTTTTTTTATATGCTTTATCATTTAGAAAATTTAAAATAGCTACGATAATACCTGCTACTACTAAAAATACGAATCCTGTTTTTGAAAAAGCTTTAAGATAAAAAATCGATAAAGCAGTCATAAATAAAGCAATTATTAAAATCTTAAGAACCCAATATGTTTTCATAATTTCACCACTCGCTATATGTCGTTTTTGTCTTCCCTTTAAAATTCTTATCTTTGTAATGTACGATCTTAATCATTCCAGTTTTATTCGATGCAGGATTTTTTTTCGTATAAGTTTTATAAGAAAGATACCCTTTAGTTAGCTCAAATCCACCATAAGCGACACTTCCAAGAAGAGCTGGATAAGTCATTCCTGGAATCAATCCTGCAGCGCCCAGTAAAACTGTTCCACCCACATATATCCCTGCTGACCTGTCTTTGTTTTGATAAGTTAATTTGTAACTTGAAGGTAAATGAGATTTACTCATACATTTGTAAGCAGGATAACACGCTGCTGCCTCTTTTGGTTCTATAGGAGATACACTAAACAATGTAGCTACTAATGTAAATACTAAAAAAGATTTTAAAGCTACTTTTTTCATTTTTGTTGACCTCCTAGTAAAATATTAAATTGCAATAGTACATCCTTACTACTATATCTTACACTAAATAGGTATATTTACCAGGTTTTTTAAAAAATTGCTTAAATTTTTAACTTATTATAAGAAAATATGACGATATGAAAAGGTCATAAATTTAACGATGTTTTGGCGTATAAACGACTTATTGCAACTTAGATAAATACATAAGTCAAATTAGCACACTTGAAACCCCATACGCACAATTAGGTCAATGTACAGATAAAATTATAAAGATCCTAGAGACCTTCTAACTGAACTTATTTCTTCAACTAGGTTCCAGCTCTTCCTTTGTTTCTTCAGTAGGGAAATATATCGCTACAAATTACGATATAGGGCGGTGGGGGCATTGAATTTACGAACCCAAGCATATACACCAGTGGTTAAAAATAGTTAGAAGTCAGGTTTATGAATTGTTTCAAGCACTTCCTTTTCATATAGTAAAGATAGGAAGAATAAACAAGGTATTGAAGATATCAGTTTTCTAGTGTTGGATTGTGAAAAGGAATGAAGTAAAACGGGGGATTAAAATGGATACTTTCAATAGTGAGATTTTCGGAAAAATTCAAATGCCTGAAAGTTTTGTCGAATTGATGAAATTTCCTACTGTAGACTTTTCAAAGGGTATGCTAGTAGCTTTGTGGTTTTTTAAAATTCAAATATTGATAAAACAGGTCTGTTAACAGGTGTACATACTTTTCAATTGGATGGCTTAGGTTATGAAGGTTTTTTAGAAACAAGAGATTATAAAAGTTTAATGCAAGAATTATTAACCTATGACTTACCAGTATTCATGGAACCTCTAGTTGTTTCAAAAAGAATTACCGTTCGTCATAGGGGGGATTCTTTTTATAGCCATTTCTCCGGAACTAAAAAAAGAAGCTAAGAAAATATTGTTTGAATCCTTCGATATTAGAACTGAAACACTATTCCCTGATTTTGCTATTTTAGTTAACAATATAAACTCCGATATGGCGTTAAACCACAGGTGGTAATTTTGTTTTCGGCAAACAAACTGTTATATAAAAAAAATGAAATCATATAAAACAGAAAACCCCTTATTATATAAGGGGTTTTTACTGTCTGTATATTAGCGTCCCAGATAGGAATCGAACCTACGACCTACAGCTTAGGAGGCTGTCGCTCTATCCTGCTGAGCTACTGGGACATATTATAAAGGTCGACGACTTGTTTATTATATTTGTTATAGGCAAACATTTCAAGTGAGTAGCTTATAATTATGAAAAAAAATGCTTGTGGGTCACTTTACTCCTCGTTTTTTTCCTTTTTATGTTTTTATTGGGAGACTTTATTATTCACTAGTTTTCTGGTACTATTAGGCTAGAAAAAAATAGGAGAATGATAGTGGGGAAATATAAGTTTATATGGATGGCAGCATTGCTTGGAGTGTTATTTTTAGCTGGATGTTCACAAGGGGTTTTAGAGAAAATAGGTACAAAGACGGCTGCGCCGATTACAGAAGATCCTATTGAGGTGGCTGAAGCAGCGGAGAATGCCGACATAGATTCTGAGGAGGTAGCAAGTCATGAACGAATTGATACGAGTGACTGGATCCGGGCCGAGTCCGCAGTTCGGCTTCCGATTTTGATGTACCATAGCATATCAGAGGGTAATAACCTCCGTGTGCCAAAGGAGGAATTCCGAATGCAAATGGCTTGGCTTCAGGAAAATGGGTACGAGACGTTATCGCCTAATGAGGCTTTTCTCGTTTTAACCGAAAATCGAATGCCAAGTGAAAAGTGTGTCTGGATTACTTTTGATGATGGCTATACGGATAATTATACAGAGGCTTTCCCAGTATTGAAGGAATATGACATGAAAGCGACGATCTTCATGATCGGGAAGACCATTGATAAGGCTCATCATTTGACGAAAGATCAAATGGTGGAGATGAGCGCGGGCGGGATCTCCATCGAAAGTCATACCATCAACCATCTTGAGCTGAACCGGATGACTTCGGAGCAGCAGGAAGCCGAAATGATCCAATCCAAGGAATTATTCGATCGCATCCTGCACCAGGATACGACAGTACTTTCGTATCCAGTCGGTCGGTATAATGAAGATAGCCTGAGGCTTTCAAAAGAAGCAGGATACAAGATGGCAGTCACGACCGAGCCTGGTGGTGCAACGAGTGCTCAGGGGATGTATGGCCTGCATCGCGTTCGGATCTCACCTGGAATATCGGCCGAGGGATTTGCTTCAATGATTGAAAATGCTTCCAATGAGTTAAGCGGGATGGGGCATTTTAAGCATTACACGGAAAAATCCTATCATAATGAACTCGTGCATGGTGTATAATGATAAGCAGTGAAATTATATACATATGAGCGAATGGGTGTCTTAATGACTTAAAAGGGAAGCTGGTGAAATGCCAGCGCGGTCCCGCCACTGTATATGGGAGCTGACGGCTGTGAACCACTGTATGAAATATGGGAAGGTGCCGTTGACGATGACCATGAGCCAGGAGACCTGCCACAATTCGTACACCTATTAACCCACGCGGATGGGGAGGTGTGTGGCAGACCTTAAAAAGTCCGTATTGATATTGTTGCCATGCAAGCATCTTCCGTTTGGGGGATGCTTTTTGTTTTGGGGCAAATCCCTTCGGTTAAGGTGAAAAAAACGAAATAATTAAGATTGTGGGGAATGAAAATGAAGAAAATATTTGGTCTGATACTGGTGATGTTGCTGACAGTAGGAATGATCGTTGGTTGCGGTGACACATCTAATGAAGGAAAAGAAAAGCAGCAAACGAATCATGCTCAACACGATGCTTTCCCGATTACGATTAAAGATGCAACGGGAGAAAAAGTGACGATAGAGGAAAAACCGGAGAAAATCGTTACCTTGATACCGAGTAATACGGAAGTGGTTTTTGCACTTGGTTTGGGTGACAAAGTTGTTGGCGTTTCCGACAATGATAATTACCCGGAAGAAACGAAAGATATTGAAAAAGTTGGCGGAATGGAAATGAATACAGAGTTGATTGTCTCCATGAAGCCCGACCTTGTTCTTGCCCATGCATCCAGTGCCCATAATTCAAATGAAGGACTGCAGCAGCTTAAGGATGCCGGGATAGATGTCCTTGTAGTCAATGATGCACAAAGCTTTAAAGCGGTGTATGAGTCTATCGATATGATTGGACAGGCAACAGGTGAACATGAAAAGTCGAAACAGATCATCGCGGATATGAAAACGAAGCTGAAGGCTATTTCTGAAAAAGCCAAATCCATAAAGGAAGAGGATAGAAAGAACGTGTTAGTGGAGGTTTCGCCGTCACCGGAAATATACACGCCTGGGAAAAATACGTTCATGAATGAAATGCTTACGATGATTGCAGCGGATAATGCAGCTGCAGATTTGGACGGTTGGGCCAAGATAAATGAAGAGTCGATGATTGCTGCTAATCCGGATGTCATTATTACAACGTATGGTAATTATACAAAAGATCCTGTAAGTGATGTGACGGGCCGAAAAGGGTGGCAAGACGTAAAAGCCGTTAAGAACGTTCAAGTCTTTGATGTCAATTCGGACTTGGTGACCCGTTCTGGTCCACGCTTAATAGAGGGAGTAGAGGAACTTGCCAAATCAATCTATCCGAACGTATTTGAAAACTAAATGGACGTTTGCTTATTTGATTGCGTCAATATTTCTACTTTTTGCTAGTCTGATCGGCATTTCCTTCGGTTCGGTGTCCGTACCCATTCCAGCACTACTGCAAATAATCGGCAAGGAGGTTTTTCATTTGCCGCTTGCCGTTGATCCCGATGTGATGCTGACGAATATCGTGATGAACATCCGCTTGCCGCGTGTGCTGCTTGCAGGCTTGGTTGGGGCATCACTTGCGATTGCTGGTGCGGCATTTCAGGGGCTGCTCCGAAATCCGCTTGCTGATCCTTACACATTAGGTATTTCATCAGGAGCTTCAGTCGGTGCGGTATTGACCTTATTCTTGAATATATCACTGCCATTCATCGGTTTGTATACCCTGCCTGTATTGAGTATTTCCTGTTCAGTGATCACGATTTTCTGTGTGCTCGCCTTTGCCAAAAAATTGGATCGAACAATGAAAGTGGAAACGATCATTTTAACGGGAATCATTTTTAGCTCGTTTTTAAGTGCCTTCATTTCATTGATGATTGCTTTGACAGGAGAAGAATTAAGACAAATCATCGGTTGGCTCATGGGAAGCGTCTCCATGCGCGGGTGGAATTATATCATGATCATTTTACCGTTTTTTATCATCGGTTCGTTGATTTTGTTCATGAATACAAGTGAATTGAATGCGATGACTTTCGGGGAAGACCGGGCAAAGCATTTAGGTGTGGATGTTCGGAGGCGAAAAATGTGGATTTTGATAGCTGGTTCGATATTGACAGGGGCAGCTGTTGCCGTGTCAGGGACGATAGGCTTTGTCGGATTGGTCATCCCTCATCTGGTGCGGAGGATTTGGGGACCTGATCATAGGCATTTGCTGCCGCTGTCTTTGCTGATAGGAAGTGGGTTTTTAATTTTGGCGGACCTAGTATCACGGACGATCATCGCCCCGTCGGAACTGCCGATTGGGGTGATCACCTCACTTATCGGGGCCCCGGCATTTGCGTTGATTTTATTACAGGGACGGAGAGTGAGTAGGACGGATGCTTGATGTTATAGGGTTAACGGGTGGATATGGAAATAAAGCAGTTTTGGAATCTGTCTCTTTTGGGGTGAATAAAGGAGAATTATTCGGGATTTTAGGTCCGAATGGCAGCGGGAAAACGACGCTGTTAAGCATGCTTAGCGGGGTGCTCGATTATAAGAGCGGGAGCATACGGATAAGGGATATGGATTTGAAGGATTATTCCTCAAAACAGCTGGCACAGGTCATTGCTGTGCTTCCTCAGCATTCCTCTTTAGCTTTCTCGTACACCGTAAAGGAGACGGTCTCACTTGGGAGATACGCGCATCAAACTGGTTGGTTCCATAGCTGGACGACAGAAGATGAAGCCATCGTCCAACGGGTGATGCAACAAACGGGAGTGGCTGATTTTCAGGATTTCCATTTTGAGCGCTTATCGGGAGGGGAAAGACAACGGGTCTTACTGGCACAGGCACTTGCCCAAGAGCCGGAAATTCTTTTTTTGGATGAGCCGACGAACCACCTCGATCTTTCCTATCAAAAGGAATTGCTTGATTTAATGAGGAAAATGGCAAAGGAGCAAGGGTTGACGGTTATTTCAATCTTCCATGACCTGAATTTGGCTGGTTTATATTGTGATCGGCTTATGTTGCTTGAAAAAGGGCAAATTCAAGTTATTGATGTGCCGAACGAAGTGCTCCAGCAGGACCGGATCCAAGGTGTATATCAGACGAAGATCGAAAAACATCCACATCCCGCTCTTCCGAAACCGCAAATGTTCATCGTTCCCGAAAAGCATAGCAGTGAGACTATTCCTTTGGAAATCGATGCTTCATATATGACAGTTGGCCCAGAAATGATTCAATTGGACGCTCCGATTCCTTTAAGAACGATGTCGTCTGGTGTGACTGGTTCGGGAACGGGCTGGCATCGATATTTCGTCAATAGGCACGTTCATCGTGATTATAATTGCGAGGATCATCATGTTGAAATGGCGGACTATCTAAGAGCAAATAACATCGATCCGCAGGAAACGGTTGGGATGATGACGGCTGTTTTCCTCGACTCGGTTGAATGTAAGTTACTAAAAGCAGAAGACTTCTCGGTGTTTATCGTCGTGACAGCTGGAGTCGGGAATGCCATCGACGCTTCTTTAGCTGACCAGCATTCTTGGAGTGCCGCTCCAGGAACGATCAATACATGGATTTTCGTAAATGGACATTTGGCAGAAGAAGCTTTCATCCACAGCATCGTTACTGCGACCGAGGCAAAAGTAAAAGCACTTCATGATTTGCAAGTGTTGGATAAGGTGACGAATACATGTGCAACAGGAACATCGACAGACAGTATTTTGATTGCCGCAGCACAAAGAGGGACAAAGCTTCAATATGCAGGCACCATCACACCGTTAGGGAAGCTGATCAGCCGCGGTGTATATGATTGTATAGTGGAAGCAATCAAGAAGAATCGGAAACGGATTGAGGAACAATGATATACCATCATCTTATTGCGGTTACGTTGGCTTTTTTCCTTGATCTATTACTAGGTGATCCGCCCAATTGGCCGCATCCTGTTAAATGGATAGGAAAGATGATAAGCAGATTGGATCAGGCGTTCAATAGAGGTGCATATAAGAAACGAAATGGACTTCTCATGGTGCTGATCATCTTAACGGTAGTAGTGGTGATTACTGGTCTAACCGCCTATTTTGCATACCGTATCCATCCGCTAGCCGGCATCTTATGGGAGAGCGTTATCATTGCTACGACGATTGCGCAGAAGGGCTTAAAGCAGGCAGGAATCGATGTGTATCAGCCGCTAAATGAACGGGATCTTCCTCAAGCGAGGCTAAAGCTTTCCTATATTGTAGGTCGTGATACTGCAGATCTTGATGAATCTGAAATAGTCAGGGGCACCGTGGAAACCGTATCAGAAAATACGAGTGATGGCGTTACAGCTCCCCTGTTTTGGGCAGCAATAGGCGGTGCGCCATTGGCCATGATGTACAGGGCAATCAATACATGCGACTCAATGGTTGGGTACAAAAATGATAAATACGGGCAATTTGGCTGGGCTTCAGCTAAGCTCGATGATATCGTGAACTGGATACCAAGTCGGCTCACGGGCTTCCTGATGCTGCTAAGCTCGAAATCCACCTATCATGGTTTCCTCGGTAGATGGAAGATATTAATCAATGATGCCAAAAAACATCCAAGTCCGAATAGTGGTTGGTGTGAAGCGGGTGTTGCCGCCATTTTGGGCGTGCAGCTTGGCGGCCTGAATATGTACAAAGGAATAGCTTCTGACCGTGCCAGGATGGGGGTTCCGCTTGTTCCATTAGAAGCAGTTCATATACAAAAAACGATTACCATCATGCATCGGACTTCTTTTCTGTTTTTACTGATGCTTTGGTTAGGAGGACTTACGCTTGTCTTTACCAACTCATGGCTCTAATCCGCATTTTCTTTACGAAGCGCTAAAGATCGAGATGCCTGATTCTGTTCTCGATTTCAGTGCTAACATCAACCCATTGGGCCCTCCTTCACGAATCAAGGAACGGTGGGCCGAATTCTTTGAAGGAATAGTACAGTACCCAGATCCTCATGCCGTTGAACTGACAAGATCAATTGCAAAAAAAGAAGCGCTTCCCGAACCATACGTTTTGGTAGGAAACGGAGGTGCTGAAATCATCATGTTGGTAGCGAATCTACTAGCAAATCAAAAGGTGTTGATCATTCAGCCGGCGTTTGCGGAATATGCAGAAGCTTGTTTGGCGGCCGGATGTGCAGTCGATTTTCATCAGCTTGATGCACCTGGGTGGCACCTGGATTTGGACAGACTGATTCCTCGATTACTAGATTATGATGCCATTTTCTTATGTACGCCCAATAATCCGACAGGCATTTCATTTAAGCGGGAAGCTGTTATGGAATTAATCAACGAATGCCAAAAAGCCGATTGCCTGGTTGTCATCGATGAAGCCTTTTACGATTTTACGGAAGACGCCTTTACTTATGCTTCGCTACTTACCCAGTTTCCACATCTATTCATTTTAAGATCCTTGACTAAAATCTTTGCAATTCCGGGTTTGAGATTAGGCTATTTGCTTGCGGCACCTGATATCATTAGTCGGGTGAAAACATATAAACCGCATTGGAGCGTCAACCATCTGGCATTGGAAGTAGGGAAGATCTGTCTTGAGGAAGAGGCATATATAAGCAAAACGAGACAGTATATACAAGTACAAAAACAGATACTTTTCCAATTTTATGAGGAGCAAGGATTAATGGTCTCCGATAGCTCGGTAAATTTTTATTTAGTGAAAGATGAATCTTTAACCCTTTTTCCCTTTTTGCTGAAAAAAGGAATCGTACCGCGTCATACCAATAATTTTCCCGGTTTGGGAGGCTTGTGGCTCCGGTTTGCCGTAAAGAGTGAACGTGATAACGAAGCATTGATGGAGGGGGTAAGACAGTGGAGAAAGCAAGGCTCTGTTTTATAACCGGTGGTGTTCGGAGCGGAAAAAGCAGATTCGCAGAAAGCAAGGCTCTGGAATATGCGCTCCAAATGGATGGAAACTTGCATTATCTCGCCTGCGGCCGTGATCGTGATGCTGAAATGGGTGAACGGATCCTTAGGCATCGGAAGGATAGAGAAAGCAGCCCCATTGCATGGAAAACGTCTGAATATGCAACGGATATTACAAGAATAGGAGCTGACATTGATCAGGATTCGATAATTTTGCTCGATTGTTTGACAACCCTGCTTGATAATGAACTATTTGGTCCCGGTAATCCGCTTGAAAAGGAATTTTTACACAGTGTTTTTTCAAAAATAATAAATGCGATCAAGGTGATAAGAAAGCAATCCAGCTGTTTAATAGTCGTTAGTAATGAATTGGTGCAGGAACCGATTTTCCAGAATGAAATCCTGCATACGTATGGAAAAATACTGGGCCAGCTTCATCAAGCGATCGTCGGGCAGGCGGATGAAGCCTATCTAGTGGAATCGGGAATTCCGTTGCGGAAGAGAGGGTGAAGACACCAATGAGCGGAGTGATTGGATTTATCATTAACCTGCAATTCTTTACGGTTTTTCCCATTAAGAAGCAGTTACCGATGGAGAAGAAATACATTCACCGTGCCATTCAAACCTTTCCGTTAGTAGGTCTATTGCTAGGCTTGATATTGGGCGGTTTTTTGTATGCACTAGTGGAATGGACCCCATTGTCATCGCTTGCGATTGCCTTTTTCCTTTGGTTTTTGACGATAGCATTAACGGGAGGTCTGCATCTCGATGGCTGGATCGATGCAAGTGATGCTTTTTTTTCTTATCAAGATAAAGAGCGCCGCTTGGAAATCATGAAGGATTCGCGGACAGGAGCATTCGGTGTCATCTCCGTCATCATTCTACTGGCCGCGAGATTCCTCTTCATTTATGAAATCGTCGAACGCGTCAATGAATGGACATACGCCTTGATCATCGCTGTTCCGCTCTTAAGCAAATGCGTGATGGGTTATTTGCTTATCAAAATGCCGCTTGCTAAAAATGAGGGCCTTGGCGCATTTTTTCAACGTGCAGTAAAGAAGAGCAGCCTGCCTATTTATTGGCTGTACCTCCTTGCAAGCCTGGCTATTGCCTGGATCATCGATGTTAAGCTTGTCACTTTATTTGCCATCATGTGTTTGGCTGCACTGTTGTTCCTGCTTTATATCAAACGGAAAATCGTCAATTGGTTCGGTGGGATAACGGGCGATGTGCTTGGTGCATCCGTGGAGGGAGTTGAACTTTGGTTATGGCTGATATTGTGGCTGTTACACTACTTCGCCATGGGCTGACAGAAGCAAACGAACGAAGAGCCTATTTAGGCTGGACCGATTCACCTTTAAGTGTCGAAGGTGAAAAGCAAATTCTAGCTTTAAGGGGCTCTTACCCAACGTACGAAAAGGTTTACACAAGTGATCTGCACCGCTGCGTGGAAACGGCAAAACTGTTGTTTCCGAATGCTGTGGCGGTCAAGAATATAGCGTTCCGTGAAATGAATTTCGGCAATTGGGAAGGGCGAACATACGATGAGTTGAAGATTGATAGCCATTATCTTGATTGGCTGGACAGTCCGATGGCTGCCATGGTGCCTGGAGGCGAAAGTTATCCCGATTTTTCCAATCGCGTTCATGATGGCTGGAATCAACTCATTGCCAGCGGGGAAAGTTCATATGTTCTCATGACACATGGAGGGGTAATTCGTGAATTGCTGGTCCGCTATGCGCCGATGAAAAAGTCCTTTTTTGATTGGAGCGTTTCCCACGGCAGGGGATATAAGCTGATATGGGAAGACCGGAACAGTTTAAGGAGGGGAGAAAGATGCACTTTGTTACAGGAGGCGCCTATAACGGGAAAACTAAATGGGTAAAGCAATTGTATAGTTTGGAAAATGATGTTCTTTGGTTATCCGGTTATCGAAAAGAACAGCCGGAAATGCTTGATTTTCAGGGCAATACAGTTGTATTGCAAGGGTTGGAGGCGTGGATTCAGCATGCTGCCGAAGGGATGGATTCACATTCGATTCGAAAAAGGTGGAAGGATATCATCGCTGACTGGCGAATATGGGAGAGTGAGAAGGAAGAACGCAGCTGCATTGTGATCGGTTCTGATATTTCCAAGGGCATCGTCCCAATCGAAGCAAGAGATCGCCGCTGGCGCGATGCCTGCGGCTGGGTCTATCAAGATGTTGCATCCGTATGTAGCCGTGTCGATATCATTTGGTACGGAATAAACCAACGAATAAAATAGAGGAGGTAATAGAGATGAAAATTTATACACGTACAGGAGATAAGGGGCAAACTAGCGTAATTGGAGGTCGGCTGGACAAGGATGACATCCGGGTCGAATCATATGGAACAGTCGATGAAGTGAATAGCTATATCGGTCTTGCGATGACTGAATTGGACGCAGCGATATTTGCCGATGTACTGGCAGATCTCGAGAAAATCCAGCATGAATTATTCGACTGTGGCGGTGATTTGGCGACGGTTTCCGAGAAGGCTCCGCAAAAGCTGACGGATGATGTTATTACATATTTGGAAGAACGGATTGACGCATTCATCGTCGAAGCGCCGGAATTGGAAAAATTCATCCTGCCAGGCGGATCGAAAGCGGCAGCAACCATCCATATTGCCCGTACGGTTACAAGAAGGGCGGAACGGTTGGTCGTTTCCTTGATCAAATCGGGCGCAGCCGTCTCACCGCTATCTCTTCAATATATAAATCGTTTATCGGATTACTTCTTTGCTGTAGCTCGTGTGATCAACTTCCGCCTTGGTGTGAAAGATGTTGAATACATCCGCAGCGCAAATGTATTCCGTGGGGGGAAAAGAAAGGAAAAAGAGTGAACATGGACGTAAGAAAAACAAGTGCAATGGCTTTATTCATTGCTTTATCGGCAGTTGGGGCCATGATCAAAATCCCTTCCCCAATCGGCAGTATCGCCTTGGACAGTTTTCCGGCCCTGTTGGCGGCGGTCATACTCGGCCCTGTCCCCGGCGCCATTGTGGCTGGGCTTGGTCATATCATTTCAGCGTTCATCGGCGGGATGCTACTTGGGCCATTTCACTTTTTGATCATGGCTGAAATGGCAGTGCTTGTCTGGATGTTTGGCGTTTTATTTGTACAAGGAAAAAAACTGGCCGCATATTTCCTCTTTTTTATCGGTAATTCCTTCATTTTGGGCCTGCCGTTTGTGTTTCTGGTCAGTCCCGGATTTTATATGCTGACAGTTCCTGGTTTAACAGCCGCATCGGCAATAAACATTGCATTGGCGGCCCTTTTGCTGCCCCGCTTGGAGCCTATCTTGAGAAAATCGTTGCTGAAGGTGGACCGATAGAATGAGTGATTCATTGGTTTTGCCGTTTTCCGCATCGGAATCATTAATTATCTCAAGTGATAACAGTGGCGGGATCGGAATGAAGGAAAAGGATGTTGTCCAGGTTCCATATGAAATCGTTGGCTATTACTCCTTCAGGGTTGCCGTCATGGAGTGCTTAAGTGTCGGCGGGATTCCCTTATCGATTGTAATGAATAATTTCTGCGGTGCTGAAGCCTGGGAGGGTTTGACCTCGGGTATCAAGCAAGGGTTGGACGAATTGGGGATCACTCTCCCCGTTACAGGAAGCACGGAAACGAACATGCCGCTTCTTCAATCCGCACTTGGTCTTATTGTAATTGGCAAACGAAGGAATGAACGTGTAAATAAACAGATTCTCCAGTGTAAAATCGGATTGATCGGAAGGCCGCTCGTTGGGGAAGAAGTGATGAAGCAACAAGCGTCGATTGCACCATTATCTTTATATAAAAGCCTTTGTGAGATGGAAGAAGTTCAGGTGCTTCCAGTCGGGTCAAAAGGGATAGCGTATGAATGGAAATATCTCGACCGAAGTGGAGGAGGCGTTTCTGAGCATATAAGCAGTAAAGTGGATATTGCTAAATCATCCGGACCATCCACCTGCTTCCTCATTGCTTATCCCGAACATCTGGAGGATGAAATCAAGCTTCAATCAGGTTCACTCTTTATCGGGGAATGACTGATTGTCAAGAACGATCGGGTATCGGGTTTAGTTCATCATGAACGGATTCGATGCTCTTTTTATTACTCCCGATATATCGAGAGAATCGTCTCTAAAATAGGATATATGGATACTCTAGTAAAGTGGTGCAGTGGTCAGTTTATCGTATCTGGACGGCAATGCGCGTTATTCTTCAGGACCGTGTGTTAAGATTAACTGGCTGGATTTTAAATGGGCTTACGTACGAGTACTTTAATGTAACCGTTTCACAAACGTTAATAAACTAGATGGTTATAGCGTTTCACTTATGTTATCTCTTACTATAGAAAGGAGCATGATGGTAGCATGGCAGGTTATATGATGGGAATCGATATCGGTACGACGAGTACGAAGGTTGTTCTTTTTTCAAAAGGGGGAAAGGTGATCCAATCATGTTCGAAAGGATACCCTCTTCACAGTCCCACTCCTTCCGTTGCGGAACAAGACCCGGAAGAAATATATAAAGCGGTCATCATGGCGATAGCTGAAGTGATGATAACAAGTGAAATAGACAAAGATGAACTGGGCTTCATATCCTTCAGTTCAGCGATGCATAGCATGATTGCCATGGACAAGGACGGTAATCCGCTGACGAATAGCATTACTTGGGCAGATAATCGAAGTGTTGCCTATGCGGAGCGATTGAAGGGTTCGGAACTGGGGATGCCATTGTATCACAGGACGGGAACGCCGATTCATCCGATGTCCCCGATCACGAAAATAATGTGGTTAAGAAACAAGCATCCAGAGATTTTTAACGATACATACAAATTCATCGGAATCAAAGAATATATCTTCTATAAATTATTCAATGAATATGTGATGGATTACTCAATCGCTTCCGGAACCGGTATGTTCAACTTGAATGATTTGAAGTGGGATGAAGAGGCACTTACCATTGCGGGAATTGATGCGGACAAGCTGCCGACAATTGTTCCGACAACACAGGTACTCACTGGCTTGAGTCCGGAATTGGCCGCAGCGATGAACATTCAGGAAGGTACCCCGTTTGTGATCGGCGCGAGTGACGGTGTGCTTGCCAACTTAGGGCAAAATGCCATCAAGCCAGGGGTTCTGGCAGTGACGATCGGCACGAGCGGTGCAGTAAGGACCGTCATTGACCGACCGCTTACAGATCCTAAAGGCAGGACCTTCTGTTACGCCCTTACTGAAAATCATTGGGTTATCGGCGGAGCGGTGAATAATGGCGGAATCACCTTCCGCTGGGCAAGAGATCAATTGGGCCGCGTGGAAATCGAAAAAGCGAAAGCATCGGGACAGGACTCATATGAAATATTGACTGATATGGTTTCAAAAATTGCACCTGGCTCGGACGGGCTCATTTTCCACCCGTATATGGCTGGGGAACGGGCGCCATTATGGAGTGCCGATGCAAGAGGCTCCTTCTTTGGATTGGCTCTTCATCACACTCGTGATCATATGGTCCGGGCAGTACTTGAAGGTGTAATGTATAACCTCTACAGTGTCCTCCTTGCTGTTAAGGAACTGACTGGTGCACCCGAAAAAATCAATGCGAGCGGCGGGTTTGTCCGCTCAAAGCTATGGCGACAAATCATGGCAGATGTATTCAATCAAAACGTGACAATTCCTGAAAGCTTTGAAAGTTCAAGCTTAGGTGCTGCCGTTCTTGGATTATACGCCTTAGGTGAAATTGAAAGCCTCGATGAGGTTGAAGACATGATTGGCGATACGAATGAGCTTGTCCCGATCGAGGCTAACGTTAACGTATACCAAGAACTGATATCGATTTATTTATCCGTAGGCAGGCAGTTAGAGGGCGACTACAACCGCATTGCTGAATTTCAAAGACGTCACTTGGAATGAACTTGAGTGCAAGGCACAGATGCATAAGCGCTGTGCTTTTGTTTTTGGTAAGATGGAAAAAAAAGCTAAGGAGATTTTCTGATGGGAGCCAGTAAAACGAATGCAATGCGAATTCTTGATAACCATTCAATTGAATATGGAATGATGAGTTATGATGCACATGATGGAAAGATTGATGGAATTACCGTCGCCGAAAAAATCGGAAAAGCGCCTGAAACCGTTTTTAAAACGCTTGTTACCCATAGCGGCCCGCAGCTTTACGTTTTTGTCATTCCTGTAGCGACCGAACTCGATTTGAAAAAAGCGGCGAAGGCAGCAGGCGCAAAAAAAATTGAAATGCTCGCCGTTAAAGATCTACAAAAATACACAGGGTACATCCGGGGAGGCTGCTCGCCAATCGGCATGAAAAAGCAATATCCGACCTTCATTGATGATAGTGCATCCAGTCTGCCTGAAATCATCGTAAGCGGTGGGAGGATCGGGACACAGATTGTCTTAAAACCGACACAATTCCTGGAAGTTACTCAAGCGGAGGCTGTGGCCCTTATAAAATAGAATGAAACATCCTTAGGCATTCACCTACTTTGTTTTTTCTGCATACGCTATCTTGATTGATCACATTTGTATTGTGGGGGAGAGTGCGAAAGTGACGGGAAAAGTGATGCATTATTTCGCCGGCGGCAATACCGCTAAAGGTTTTTACAGCTTATATGATTCAAATTTAGCAGGTTTGGAAAGATTATTCATTTTAAAAGGCGGACCTGGTTCGGGCAAATCAACCATCATGAAAAAAATCGGCCAGGAATGGTCGGATAAAAACTATGATATCGAATATTTACATTGTTCTTCCGATAATGATTCCATCGATGGGGTCATCATACCGGCCTTGAAAATCGGTCTCGTGGATGGGACCGCACCGCACGTAATTGAACCGAAGGCACCAGGGGCGATTGAGGAGTATGTCAATTTAGGGGCTGCCTGGAATTCTCAACAGTTGGCAACTGAACGAGCGACCATCATTAGGTTGACGAATGCGAGAAGCAGGAGTTTCGAGAAGGCCTATGCCCTTTTTGCGGAAGCGTTGAAGATACATGATGAATGGGAAGACATATATAAGGCAAACATCGATTTCGCTAAATTGAATGGGCTGACCAATAAACTAATAGAAGGATTTTACCGAGATATCATTCTTAACAAAACGGCGGATGTCCGCCACCGTTTTTTAGGTGCTGCCACACCGAAGGGAGCGGTCGATTTCATTCCCAATATTACGGAGGGCGTACAAAAACGCTACTTTTTAAAAGGGCGTCCAGGTTCAGGCAAATCAACGATGCTGAAAAAGATTGCCAGTGCTGCGGAGCAAAGAGGCTTTGATGTGGAAGTGTATCATTGTGGGTTCGATCCGCACAGCCTGGACATGGTCATCGTCCGGGAAGTGGGAATCGCCATATTCGACAGCACATCACCTCATGAATATTTTCCGAGCTGTGAAGGTGATGAAATCATCGATATATATAAAACGGCGATCCTGCCGGGGACGGATGAAATTTATGCCGATCAGATCAAGGATGTTTCCACCAGGTACAGGGAGAAAATGAATGAAGCGACAGCAAGCTTGGCTAAAGCAAAAGAACTGCACGACGAACTTGAAAAAATTTATGTAAAAGCAATGGACTTTACCGCGATTGATGATATTAAAAGTGACATCAACGAACAAATTATCGAACGGGCACAGGCTATTGACAGCCAAACGATTCTACACTAAGCAGACGAACTGCACCTATCTAAAAAAGGTGCAGTTTATTTATATTTGGCGCTTTTTTTTATGATCAACGATCACGACAAGTTTGTTAAACGTGTTTATCGACACTCTTTCGGTTAAAATAGGGATTATCATGTAAAAAAAGGAGCCGGTTGAATTGATAAAGACGATTGCGATTGATATGGACGGAACATTACTAAACAAAATGCAAAAGGTTAGTGAGGAAAATAAACAGGCAATCCAGAAGGCACAAACTGAAGGAGTGGAAGTGATCATTGCCACTGGAAGGTCATACGTCGAAGCAAGATTCGCTTTAGATGAAGTGGGGATTGATTGCCCTGTCATTTCAGTAAATGGCGCTGCCGTGTTCACCGAGGACGGAAAGATTGCCACCTCCAATCCGATGTCTGCTGTCACTGCCAAAATGGTTGCCGAATTCCTCGAGGAACAAGGAATTTATTTCGAAATTTATACGAGCCAAGGCATCTATTCCAAGGATTATGAAAACGCAATATCCGTTTTAGTGGATATATTTGTAACAGCCAATCCCGAGCTCGGTCCCGAGAGAATGAGGAAATTTGCCGAAGAGCGCTTACAGCTCGGACAGGTAACGTCCATCTCCGACTATTCCGAGTTATTCAGCCGTTCTAATGTCGAATATTATAAAATCCTCAGCTTCTCAAAAGATGTACAGTTATTGAATCAAGTTGCTTCTGAATTGAACGGGCAAGGCGAAGTCACCGTCACCTCATCAGGACGTGAAAATGTGGAAATCATGAGTACGGCAGCCCAAAAAGGCACGGCGCTCGAAACTTATGTGAAGGAAAAATCCGGCTCCATGCAGGAAACGATGGCCATCGGCGATAATTATAATGATGTATCCATGTTTGAACGGGTAGGCTTATCTGTCGCCATGGGAAATGCTCCGCTCGATATTCAAAAGCTGTGTGATGAAGTGACAGGAAAAAATGATGAATCAGGTGTAGCGCAGGCAATTTTAAAGGTACTAAAACAGTCAGCCTATTAAACTCACGACTCGAAGGGGGAAAGGCGTTTGAAACGATGGCTTCTATATTTCCTTATGGCTTCATTGACCTTGACTGGTTGTAATGGTAATAAAGAGGACAGCAAAACCGAGCCAAAGCCTGATAAAGAAGTGGCGGGTACTTTAGGTGAAGATCCGGAGGTACTGGTGACGAATCTGCATTCTCCATGGTCAATTCAAAAGGATGGGGACACGATGTATGTTTCAGAGCGTACAGGCTCCATCGTCGAATGGGACAAAGACAAGCTGACACGCCAGCCGGTCGAGCTTAAGAAGACATTATCTTCAAAGGCGGAAGCCGGATTACTTGGGTTTATATTAGCGCCCGACTTTTCTGAAAGCAGAAGAGCTTTTGCCTATTATACGTATGAAGATGGAAGCGGGAATTCCATCAACCGGATCGTCTCCTTGCAAAAGGACGATGATAAGTGGCTGGAGCAGGAAACGTTAATCGATGGAATACCAAGCGGTGACTTCCATCATGGCGGCCGCCTCCAGTTTGGCCCCGATGGTATGTTATACGCCACAACAGGTGATGCAAGAACGCCGGAGATTGCACAAGATATTGAATCTTTAGGCGGGAAGATTTTGCGCATGAATCTGGATGGAACCATTCCAAAAGATAATCCTTTCGCCGGTTCATACGTCTATTCATACGGCCACCGCAATCCACAAGGCTTGGCCTGGGATGAGGCGGGGCAGATGTACGAAAGTGAGCACGGAAATTCGGCGCACGATGAATTGAATAAAATTGAACCAGGCAAGAATTATGGTTGGCCAGACGCGGAAGGTGATCAGCAAAAACCGGATATGGTCAAGCCATTGATCCACTCAGGTGAAACCACTTGGGCCCCTTCGGGAATAGCCTATTTTGACAGAAAGCTCTATGTTGCAGCCCTTAGAGGTGAATCGCTCAAGAGCTATGATATTCAGAGCGGAAAAATGACTGATATCATCACAAATGCCGGCCGGATTCGAGATGTATTCGTAGATGAAGAGTTCCTTTATTTTATAAGCAACAATACAGACGGCCGAGGAAATCCGGATGACAAAGATGATAAGCTTTACCGGCTGCCCCTATCTGCATTAAAAGGCAATATGCCCTGAAGTTATCATCCCAAAGAAGAAGCACAAAAATTCTTTTAACTAACCAATTTTTATTGCAACGCCCTTGAAGCCCTCGCCTAACAGCGAGGGCTCTTTCTGCTGCAGGAACTCACGAAAATTCGAGGGTGACGCGCAACCAGCTGGCGAGAAACGGCCGCAATTGCGTATGGAAATCTCAATTTTACGAGAACCTGCCTCACATTCGAT
>NZ_LMBV01000008.1:49021-223242 GCF_001439925.1 Peribacillus muralis | reverse complement strand
GATTGACAGTTAAGAACATTTTATCATGTTCTCTTTTTTCTCTGTCTACCTGAAGGGGATAATACCAATTTACAGGTATTTTTTATATAGTTATTTCACAATAAGGGGACTGGGAGACATCATGAGTACAATAACATTTTCAGCATAAGTGTCTTTGACATGGATGCCAGTTTAGTGTTGGACTTTCTTTTTTTTGAGTATATTTATATTCTTCCAGGAAGCTCATCCTGGCGAAATATAAAGTAGTACTATATTGAAACGTAGCAGCTTTTATGAATTTCATTAATTTTCCTTCACCCTATGTTAAATCTTGAAAACTACTAGCAAGATGTGTCACAATCAAAAAGAGCTACGCAAATTTACTTGTAACGTGAAGCAACCCGCTTGTAATGAAGGTCTGCAGGTGACGGACTCTCACACCCTGTACACAATTAAGGAGGACATGAATTCATGAGGACTATGAAACTTGGAAGCAGCACATTAGAGGTGCCGGTCGTTTCAGTCGGCTGCATGCGAATCAACTCGCTGGACAAGACCGAGGCTGAGCACTTTGTGCAAACGGCGTTGGAATTAGGCGCGAACTTCTTCGACCATGCTGATATTTATGGCAGTGGCGAATGCGAGGAAATTTTCGCCGACGCGATCGGGATGAACGCAAGCATTCGCGAAAAGATCATCGTACAATCCAAATGCGGCATACGCAAAGGGATGTTTGACTTCTCCAAAGAACATATCCTCGAATCTGTGGACGCAAGCCTGAAGCGCCTGAAAACGGATTACCTGGATACTTTTCTTCTCCACCGCCCGGATACGTTAATGGAGCCGGAAGAAGTGGCAGAGGCGTTCGACATTCTTGAAAACTCAGGAAAAGTGCGCCATTTCGGCGTTTCCAACCAAAATCCGATGCAAATCCAGCTGCTAAAAAAATCGGTCAAGCAGCCGATTGTCGCAAACCAGCTGCAATTAAGCATCACCAACGCCAACATGATTTCCAATGGCTTTAATGTGAATATGGAAAATGATCAAGCCGTGAACCGCGACGGCAGTGTGCTCGATTTTTGCAGACTGAACGATATCACGATTCAGCCTTGGTCACCCTTCCAATACGGATTCTTTGAAGGCGTTTTCCTCGGAAACGAAAAGTTCCCTGAATTGAACAAACAAATCAATGAAATCGCCGGCAAATATGACGTCAGCAACACGACGATCGTCATCGCCTGGCTTCTGCGCCATCCCGCTCACATGCAGCCGGTCATCGGAACGATGAATGAAGACCGCCTTAAAGATTGCTGCAAGGCAACCGAAATCAAGCTAACACGCGAAGAATGGTATAGCATCTATCGCGCGGCAGGCAATGTGCTGCCGTAACCGACTATAATGATGAGCCCTCCAAATACTTTGGAGGGCTTTATTTTTATCTGCACTCAACCTAAATGGGCAAAAAGGTAGGCGGCTTTCTATGATTTTTTCTGCTGTCAAGGACTGCAATGCAGTCAGCCAACATCTTGATCCCTAGTTTAATTTGACTCTCATTCACCTGGGAGATGCTTAAGCGAATCAGGTTTTCCTTTTTATATTGAGGCAAAAACATCCTGGAGGCATCATCCACATAAATATGCTGCTCGTGCAGCATCTGGACGACCTGTTTCGCCTTCACATGCTCAGGCAAGCTGATGGAAAGATAAAATCCTGAAGCTGGTCTCGAAAACTGGGTATTAGCCGGCAGCAATGCTTCACAGGCTTCTTGAACGAGATGCATCTTCGTCCGGTACACCTCTTTTACTTTTTTAAGATGGCTATTGAACATCCCGCTTTTTAAATAGGTTTCCAGCGCACCTTGGGAAAGTGCTGAACTATTAAAATCCGAACAGAATTTAGCTCGCAAAAAATCGTTCATCATCAGTGCTGGCAGAACGACCGTACCAATTCTTAACCCTGGGAGAAAAACTTTCGAAAGGCTTTTAATATAAATCACCCGCCCCGAAGGATCATAGGAAAATAACGGATCAGCCTTCGCATCTGGATCAAGATCTCCTAAAATGTCATCCTCAACGATATAGACATCGTATTTTTCCGCTAACTCCACGATTTTTTTCTTTTCGCGATTCGTATAACAATGTCCAAGCGGATTGTGAAACCTCGGAATTATATAGAAAAATTTTATATCATTATTTCGAAACATGTATTCCAGCCGCTCAAGCTCAATCCCCTCCATCGTTAATTCAATCCCTAACACATTCGCCTGCTGCAAATTAAGGGACTCGATGAAGCCGAAATAAGTAGGCTGCTCTATTAAAATATTGTTTTTTCCATTTGGGAAAGCCAGTGAAACCAATAAATGAAGAGCTTGCTGCGAGCCAGATACAACGACCAATCTTTCAGGTTCGGTGAACACCTGTAAATTTTGCAGATATTTCACCAACTCCACACGCAACGAATACAGCCCTTGTTGATCGGAGTAGGTAAAAAGCTCTTCTTTGTATTGGTCAATGGCCTGATTCAAACAATGCTGAAATTCCACATAAGGCATGATATTTTTATCCGGACCGGCAGACAAAAAATCAATCACCTCCAGCTCTTCCCTCGCTTTTTGAAACTCATTGACAACATAGTATCCGCTTTTCGGAACCGAATAAATAACATGCTCTTTTTCAAGCTCATCATAAGCTTTCATGACCGTGTTCTTGCTGCAGCCATAATCCTCAGACACCTGACGAACAGAAGGAAGCTTACTGCCTGCAGTAAGTAAACCCTCCTCCAGCCGGCGCTTCATGTCCGCCATAATTCTACTATATTTCGAGCTCATTCTGTCGCCCTCCCTCCAACTGTACCAGGACAGATCAGTAAAATAAGTGTTTATTATTAATATACGGTCTCATAATATGTAAATTATAGCAAAACTTTTTTTATAAATGGTACAGATCTGAACAAATATCAGAATTGGAGTTGGATAGGATGCAGGGAGAACAAAGAGAAAAACTCGGATTATTATTGGGATTGGTGGGTGTCATTTGTTTTAGCTTAACGCTCCCTGCTACAAGGATTGCCGTCGAGCACTTCGGAACGACGGTCGTCGGCTTAGGAAGAACAGTCATTGCGGCCATGTTAGTAGCGGTCGTATTGATCGTACGCAAAGAAAAATTACCATCTCCCCGACAATTCAAAAGTCTCCTTATCGTTGCCGTCGGGGCCGTATTAGGATTTCCGCTCCTTACCTCGTGGGCCATGGAAGCCTTGCCCGTTTCCCATGGCGCAGTGGAAGTAGCGCTATTACCATTAGCAACAGCCGGATTTGCCATGCTTCGTGCAGGCGAAATCCCCTCACTCAAATTCTGGATATCAAGCGCAATCGGCTCCTTAGCCGTCATCATCTATGCCCTCCACCTGGGATTCGGTTCACTGCAATATGCCGACCTAGCTTTACTGACAGCCGTGATCATCCTCGGCCTTAGCTACGCGGAAGGAGGAAAATTAGCAAAAGAATTAGGCAGCTGGCAGGTGATTGCCTGGGCAATCATCATCGGTGCTCCCTTTTTCATCATTCCAGTCGCCCTAAGCGTAACAACGGAAATGCTTCACGCCCCATTCCAAGCCTGGATCAGCTTCATCTATCTCGCCGTCGTCAGCCAATTCCTCGCCTATGTCGCCTGGTACAGCGGAATGGCAATCGGCGGAATAGCCAGAGTCAGCCAAATCCAATACCTGCAGCCATTCCTGATGATCCTATTCGCCACCCTATTCCTACATGAATCCATCACCTATTTTACGATTGTAATCGCCGTGATCGTGGTACTTTCGGTTATTTTCGGGAAGGATGCTGCTGTAAGGAAGGTGGAGGTAGCTGGGGAGGGGTGATGTTTTTGATGAAAAAAGTAGTGGATACCATTTGTTAAACATGGTATCCACTGCTTTTTCTCTACTGCTTCTAAATCAATTCATGTTTGTTGGCCAATAATACATATCCATTTAAACCCTTTTACACCTGAAAATATTTCCTTTTCAATCCATTTTGTATAAAATACTATACATAAGAGGTGGAAAATTTGAAAAGAGGAAAAGTAAAAAACAACGTTCGCTATTTTCGAAGATTACATGATTTTACTCAAGAAGAACTTTCGGATCGAATCGGTGTACATAGACAAACCATTGTTGCTTTGAAAAAACAAAAATACGAACCCTCAATAGGAATTGTTTTGATGCTCTCAGCTGTATTAAATGAACCAATCGATAAATTATTTTTTTTAGAAGAAAAAACAGATTAAATTCAGGAGGGATTCTTATGCGTTTGAAAAAATGGATGATTTTAGTTGGTTACATGTGCTTATTCTTAGGCTTTGGATATTCATCTTATTCAATTTTTGCAGATGAAACAGGAAGTAATTTATGGGTTTTGTGGGGGATAGCTTTTCTTGTTATGGGCTATCAAGTCATTAATTTTTTAATCAACAAAAAAAATGATAAGTGGAACGATAGTTACGTTGTAGCAGATCAACGTGTTTTTCGTAAAATTTTAATTTCCCTCTCTCTATCATATGTTTTTATGCTGATTTTTTTATTGGTTGGAGCAATTGGATTCTATCATGATTTCACTTCAGGCTATAATATTTTGGTCGGAGCTATTATTTCAAGTTTGTTGGTATTTATGGTTTCTCAAATTGTGCAAGGTCTTGTGAATTAATCCAAATAAAATGCTAAGTTATTAACTGATCTATGTAAAGGAAGATGAGAGGGTTATTATTTTATGAAGGAGAACATACTTTCATTTGGCATGATATCTCTTCCCCAAAAATTATAACAAAGTTAAATATAAAAAAACCACTATACAAAAGTATAGTGATTTAAAGCAAACCAAGCACTTCTCGAAATACTTTAGATGGCTGATGAATTAGTAAATCCGTACCTAATATTCGTTCCTGACTATCATTTCTAATTGATAAGATTTGCTTCTCTTTGTCCAAATGGATTTCGATTCCTTTAAATGAGAAAGTCCCTACTCCTAATGCGTCCTCCAAAACCTTGTTATCCAGGTTAATCTCTATCTGATCTGAAATCCTTCTAAGCATCCTCCAAAGAGTGGTTTCCTGTTTGTTTTTCATGTATAGCTCTGGCAGCTCTTTTGCCTCGTTTAGTAAAGAAAGAGTTGTCATCATATACGTTGCTATGCCGTATTTTACAGGGCGGATAACCTGCTTTGTATTCTTCCAAACTTCCACAAAGAATAGAACAGAATCTTCTTCAGTCGAAATTCGCTTGATTTTCCTATACTCTCTAACACCGTTCTCCCCAAGTTCTGAAGTCGTATAAAGTGCTACATACTTTGCTTCTTGCCAGCCCCTTTTTAGGCTATTAACAGGAATTTGATAGTAGCCCTGCTGAATTAAGTCTCGATAAACTGCTTCGTTCGAAATTGTTCCGACAAGTACTTTTTCTTCTAAAGTTGATTCCCATTCCTCTTTCGTCCCCCTAGGTAAAATCCCTTCACGCTGAATTTCCTCAGGACTTTTTCCAATGAGACACTCTAGGAATCGCTCGACCATATCGGTAGCGTTTGGCAAAAAAGGCAAACCGCCAATATTGACTTGATCTATACTTTTATAAAAATGATGGTCTTCATACCTTTGCTCATCTGACCAAGGAAATAACACATACGCTCCAAAGGCTGTCTGCTCATATGGACCATTAATCATCGAAACAAGTGAATCCCTATAGCGGTGCATCGTATTAATATCATCTTCCACCGGTCCCGGCGTTTTATAACGGGATTCATAATAGCTTTCAGGTTGTGCATAATCAATTCGGTATTTGGCATCAAATACATAATTATAGCGGTGATTCTTGCCTTTTTTCTCAATCGTCAACATCGAGTCAGGCTTTTGCGGAATGGTAGGTAAATCTTTCTCATATTTTTGATAGATAAGTTCAATCTTTTCCTTTGTTACTGGGTGCTCAAAGACTCGTTTTGCCGTTCTATTTGCCTCTAAATTCACGAACAGCCCCTCTCTGTTCACGCAGACGATATCCTGACTCAATAGGGTATATTTACTGCTCAAAATTTGTCCTAGCTTTAAAAAAGTCCAGTATTCATATAAAGTGGCGACATCCTTAACAGACATTTGATATAGCTTTCCTTGCAGCATAAGGCCTTTTGAGACAGTTAAATAAATTTGAAAGGCATCACGATAGCCTGGTGCCATTTGCAAGACCAAACTCATTACCGAACGATCAAGTCTGCCAATCGAGCGCCAAAAGACATTGTTCTTCCTTGACTCTAGCTGCTGTTTCATTTGATTCAGCCGTAACAGAAGTTCCGTATCAGGCTCTTCCTTCCAGCGCTTATTCTTATTCATTAAAGCGCCCAACAAATCATCAAACTTATGAATCAGCCTGTCCATCATCCATTTCACATAACGATTTTCCATCGTATCGTAACGCAACTCTTTTTTAGGCTTAACCCCTTCACGCGGCATCATCGTTTTCCCATGAATTCTAATTCCATTCTCCACTTCCATAAAAGATTGACTCCGCTTTTGCAAATACTTCCGTGTACAAGAATCAGTTTTGCTGAGCTGATCGCCGCGCGCTTTTACATATGATGTTTCTAATATATGATGCGGCTGCCTCTCGATTCGGTTTACTGCCTGAATAAACTGCTTAAAATGCTTCGTCATCAAACGATAGAATTCAGCCCTGCTTGGCTTGCCTTCAAGCTTGATGGTTGACCCTAAATACGTTTTCCGGATAAAGTGAAAAGCCAAGTTGTAAATCTCATCATTCACTTCCTCAAGCAGCTGTCGATAATCTTTTTGATAATCCAATTTAACAGGAAAAATTTCAAGCGTTACTTCCACTAACGTTTGTGCTCCTGATCGAACTTCAAAAGTCGTATACCCTACCTCATTTTGAAATTGAAGATTCCCTGTTAATAGCGACATACCACTCAATTCCATACGAGATATTGCCTTGCGTAACAATGGATGTTCATGATAAAAGTCCAGTTCTTGATTCTGTTTTGAAATGATAAGCACTTGGTAGGTCCCATTTTCAAAGAAAATCGGCCGCACCTGCTGGGAATCAGTAAACATTCCTGATTCAATATCATAGACTTCAAC
This sequence comes from Peribacillus muralis, assembly GCF_001439925.1. Lineage (GTDB taxonomy): Bacteria > Bacillota > Bacilli > Bacillales > DSM-1321 > Peribacillus > Peribacillus muralis. The sequence continues at coordinate 216,133 of NZ_LMBV01000008.1, read as the reverse complement.
ACTTTGAACGTCTCCTCCTGAAACAGAAAATTGCATAACATCATGATAATCCATCTTTCGATACTGCTTTAACCCCTCGTACCGGTGATGATACGGCTTTCCCTTAATCACTAATGAAAATGCCGCGGCCTCTATTTTGACCAAGTCGACATCATCAGGAGATCCAGAAGGATGTGAAGCCATCATCTCGCAACCTCCTAAGCATCTCTACTACCTTAGCGGCACTTTTCGGATATCTCGCTGTACGTATGCTGATATCATTACTTTCCTCATCATCGATATATTCTTTTGTAGTAAACAAACGATATAAACCCTCTAGTAACCTCTCTACTCGAGTATCACTTCCTGAAATGCGCGGCAGGATCTTTTGTAAGATACAATGATCAAAGGCATTCTCAAAGCTCATTAATTCATTGTCTTCGTTATAAGCAAGATAAAAACATATCTCATCCCGAACCCGATAACCGATATGGGCATTGGTTAGCTGCAACGATTTATTGATATCTTCCAATTCAGCGGTAACCTTTTTAACAAGCTCCTGATTCCCCAAATAAAGATCTTTCAAGTGCAAATATTTGGACCTGAATATATGATCCTGAACCAATTTTGGTTCCACTTCCACCTGCTCTTCCAGAAAAGCAAGATTCGATAATTCCACCCGGTTGAACTCTATTGTATTTGCCCGGTCGAGCACCTTTTTACTAAAAGGATGTGTCGTTTCATCCATATTGACTGTCCCAATAACATAAAGGTTCACTGGCAGCCTAATATCCCGCTTAGCCATTTCCGCAGAAAGAAGCGTAGACGTAACCATCTTCCCATCCACCCACTTACGACTCTCCATCACACTCAACACATCGCTAAAATAATGCTCCACCCGCGCCAAATTCATCTCATCGAGCAACACAAAATAAGGATCATCCGGATTCTGTTCCGCTTTTTCAATAACGGTCGTAAACGGACCTCGCTTAAAATCTCCCTTAATATCCACATACCCAAGCAAATCCGACCCATCATTCCAATCCGGACGAATCGGGATCAATGTAAATTGCCCATTATCCTCAGTAGCCCCCACACTCTCCGCAAACCACTGAACAACCTTCGTCTTCCCTGTACCAGAAATACCGGAAAGAATTACAAATGGCTTTGTTTTAAGAGATAGGAACAAATTGGTGACTTCTTCTATTGAGTATAAAAAACCTTTAGCTGTAATGTAGGAATGGATGTGAGTGATTAGATCTTTGTTACTCGCTAACCATTTTTCTTTTTCATATGTAATCACATTACCCGGAGCTGGCTTATATAAAGGATCTATAAGAGGATTCCTTTTAAATGCTATATACTCTTCATAATAGCCGACCATCATATTAAGATCTTGAACAAGCTTCGTTTCAGAAGGTAGATCATAAAGGTTATACTCAATATAAGCAGCAGTCGACTCTGCATATTGCTTTGCTTTATTGCTATATCCTATAAACATGTTATCATCTTTTTTGACTGAAGAATCCATTGTGATATGACCACGAATGTCCTTTTTGATTCTCAGCATATCTTCTTTAGACGTTTCCGTAACCCCCTGACTAAAAGACAAATAAAGTCGCTTCATATCTTCACTAAAAAGGTAAACTAAGTAATACCCTCTTTGTGTAGAATTGGTTACCTCATTATTTAAAATAGAAATCCAAGGAACCGTTGCCCAATTCCCTTTACCAGCAGAAGCTGCAACGGTATAGTACTTATTATCAAGAAACGATACCTTACTAATCTCCTTTGGTACATCATTTCTTATAAAACTAGCAATAACATTTCCACCAAAACCCCCACTTTTTGCTGTTAGATATTCACTCGATATTTTCAGAAAATACTCTCGTAGTTTACTGTCCATTTTTTGCAACTCCTTATTAATAGGTATCCAATTTTGATCCACTAATTGAAGATTTTCAAGCCATGAGAGTAGATTATTTGTTCTTTTCTTGGCAACAGATTCAAGCATTAAGTTTTCACCTTGAGAATTACGAACTATTAACATACCTATCTCGATAAGAGCTGTTCTTTTTTCAACTTTAGAACACCTTTTCATAATACTTAAGCACTCTAATGCAATTTGAAAGTAATCTTGTACCAATACCAATTTTTTAAGGAATTGTTTTTTATTCTTACTATTTAAGTACTCACTCATATGAGTTTGACTTATTTTATTTTCCTCGTTTATCAAACCTATTAATCTTAAGTCTTGGCGACTGCGAGACTTAAGATGATACATACTTCCGCTTATTTGTTCACTTAATGTAGACGGGTCATATTTGCCGTTATACACCTCATCAAGGAAAATCTCAAAGTTATCATAATTATCGGCAGGTAACTGATCTGTTTTAAATTCTCGTAGTTTTATAGCTGGCTCCTCAGCTAAATGAATTACTTCAACAAAAGGAAGCTTAGATATGAAAGCCATATTTAATATAGAAAAATCTTTGGTCAAAACAAAATCTGAAGGAGAAGCAGTTCTTACTGAAACAAACTCATACCAAGCTTTAAATATAGTATTGAAAGGGATTTGTATATCCCGCTCTTTCCCTCCATCGAACTTATTGACTGTAATATCTACTACGTTTTGGTTGATGCTTTTTATGTAAAAAATTTTTGAACTTAATGTATTTACTTGTGTTAAGTCTTTTATTAATTCTATTAGTATTTTCTCAATAACCATAATTACCCCCTCACAAGTCTCTATCACTCTAATTTTAATCTCGTATAAATAGTACAAGATACCTTTCTTATAAATCATTTGTCTACTTGAAAAAAGCGAATTTTAACTGATGAATTCAAGCATAATTCTGAGAGAATACTCCTTGAATAATTTATACTTATATAAATTATTTCAGGTTAAAGTTCATTTTATATAACATCTATTATTTAAACAAAGACATAAATCTGATTTGTGAACTGGGTTAAATGATTTCAATTCAACAAAGTAATCTGTTTTATATGGATCATAAAAAATGGGGCTATATTCAGATGTTAAATTACATTCTTCATCAGAATAAGTTCCAATTACATAAGCATGGACCCTTTTTTGAAGAGTGTTTCTGACTCTTTCTTGACCCTTTTTGTATACTTTAAAATCAACGTCATGTAGGATAAATCCATCTCCATGAGCTATGACTATTCTGGTCTTTAAATCTTGAATAGAGAAGGTTCCTGTGTGTAAATTCCGATATACTCTTATTTTTTGTCCTATTTCTAGAACATGACCATTCTTGACATATAACATATTAACACCCTTGCAGATAGATTTTATATCTGGTTATGTATTATTATTTATTCCCATTATATGTATGACTTATTCAAATGGTGAGTACAATAAAGAACCATGATTTACTCAATCATGGTTTTTTACTTTAATATCGTTTACAACAGTACCTTAATTGTTACGAGAAAGAACAAACACATGGAACTGTTTCATCTTTTGTTTTCAAGAATTTTTCTACACCTTCACTATCCATTTGCTCTCTATATTCCCTTAAAGTAAAGGGCCCTCCATCTTTTTTCAAGATAGATACGTTCTTTTCAAAGTTCTTACGAAAGTTCTCTTCCATCTCTTCTTGTAACGCATATCTATCCGGCCAAATTTTGTATAATTGTGCGTAATGTTGATAACCGCCCCTTACACAGCGCCCCCCACAATTTGCATGTGAAAAGCCCATTTCATACATTCTTGGTAATTTTATTCTCCATTCTCCTTCAATGATACCTTTAGCATCAATATCCTCTCTAAAGGTTTCAATCATAGGAAATCTAGTTTCAATAGGTTCAAGAGGGCGGTGGCTATAAAATTCCTTTAAATTATCAGCCCGATGAGACTCATGTGGGCCAATTCCAAAGTAAAGGATTGGTTCTAAGTTATGTTGATCTCTAAGCTCTTCTAAGAAAACAATAGTTTGATAGACTTTTAACTCTTCTGAACATTTCGCCAACCTTGAATTTCCCAAAAATCGATAATCATAAAAAACTTCTTCTGGAGTTCTACCATCTATTCGTTCAGTAATTTCAAGTCCAATATATTCAGATACCTCATCCATAAATCTATAATTATCGTCATCTTCCCACAATGTATTAGTAAAAAAAAGAATACAATTTTCTTTTCCATGCGCTTGTACCATTTGATAAGCAACATAGGCACTTGCAGCGCCCCCGCTAAACATAGCTACATGTACTGGTTTTCTATCCAACACAAGTCACCTTCTCTATTCTACAAATTGATCAAACAAACTATAAACAAGATATTCTACTTCCTCTTTTGGTACATTACGCCCTGCATTACGAATCATCCGCTCAACATTTTTATAAATTGTTTCGGACTTTGTTGATAAACTTACTTTATTAAGAGTCTTTACTATTCCATTATATTCAATCTCTATTCGATTACCAGTATTTAGATTATGAATTGATGTATCTTGGAAATCTGATCTGATTTGTCTAAGAAACATTTCGGTAGTGATATCAGACCAATTTAATAGTTCAATACCCAAGTAAGAGTAGGCAAACTCTTCAATCCAATTTTCTAATTGATCTAAATTAATTATACTTTTTACAAATTTATTTTTCTTCTTTACTTCTACATTATTATCCTGTGCCCATGAATGTAGTTGATCAAATGAGACTACACCTACTATATTAAATACTTCATGGCATAGGGATGTCTTAAATTCCGTATAAGCCAATTCTATCTCTTTCTTTTCCATTAAAAGTAAGTCAATGTTGTTATTATATCTCTCATATAACTTCCTAAAAGTTTCTTGAGGATTTATCTCGCTTTTTCTAATAATTTCTTTTAACCACAATATATTCTCATTAAGTTTGGATGTAGTTTGAGTATACCTTGGAAGACTTCTAAGCCAAGAAAGCATAGCGTTATTCAAGCGAATAAATTTAGGCTTGTTCTTTATTAGATCATTCTCATAATGACTAAAAATATTTTCTAATGATAAGAAAAACTCGTCGTATTGCTGATCAAATTTATAATAAACATATTCATATTCTTTAGCTTCTTCGAACATTTTATATAAAATCTCACTTGTAATCCCAGCTATATACATATCATTTCTATAGAACATCAACTGATCCCATCTATCTCTTAATAAAGAAACCACAAATATAGGAATTAAAGGGGCTCTAATCCCAAATGGTTCTCTTTGTAAGATTGCTGAAAGATCACTCAGACAACCATTTACATTGCTCTCTAAGTAATGTACTAATTTTTCTCTTAATTCTCTTAATTCAATTGAACTTATATTATCTAGATCTCTAATATCAAAATTGTTGTTTTTAAATACTGTGGCATAGATTAAATAATCAGGCCCTTGTCCTTCTATAGAAAGATCATGTTTACTATAATTATTGATAACTTTATCAAGAACGGTATAACCTGCTTTACGCTGCATGTTATTAATTTTTCTTCTATTAAATGAATCGTTTCTAACTTCTGGAGTTAGTCTATAATTTTTGAACATAATATTACTTAAAAGTTGCTCTAAAGCAATTTCACTCTGAAGAGCAATCTCGTCGTTCTTATAAAGCCATAAACAATCAGAACTATAGCTCGTATATTTATCAATAAAATCTCTGATTGAAAACTCTAGATCCTCTTTCCTTAATATCAATTCTTCCTTTAAAAATTTATCCTCTTTTAACAATTCAATATCATTCAGTAAGTCATTAATGACCACAAGTTCCGTAACTTGTTCATCTATTGGTGAAAAAGAATATTTAGAAATACAGTAAATAAAATATTCTTCACTAGAATTTTTTAATTTTTCTTTAACATATTCCAAATCACTTAAAGATTCGAGTATGATATAAAAAACTACCCCGTCTGATTTCTTTGATTTTTTATATTTTTCTCTCCAACCTTCATCCTGTAAAATTTCTGAACTGAATAGAAACTCTATTTCAGCATATCGAGTCATACTTTTCTCATCATTATAATCATTGGATAAAAAGAATCGTTTTGTTAACAAGTTTTTTAAAATTGTTTCTCTTAAATTTAAATTAAGTTTAATAAAAGGCCGTCTTTCTTTTATAATTTCTTCAATAAAGAATGAACTACCCTCCATTAACTCCCAATACCCCATTACTCTATTAAATCTAATCGTTTTTATTGATGATAACTTTGTAAGAACATTGGTTAATTCATTTCTTGTTTTGTTCAAGGCAAACTGTAAAAAGTCTGTTGTCAGCTTAAATTTTGATTGTAAACCTGCCATATCCCATAGCGTAATGAATTTTATAACCTCCAAATTATTCTTATCCTCTAGTAATAAGGGTGCTTTATGAATAATGCTTTTGTATATCTTCATTGCTTCAAAGCCATCATTACCAGTATCTACTTCATGTAAGGAAGGAAAAAAGTAACTAAATAAATGGGATGGAAGATAGTATCCGTCATTTTTATTGAGATGATTAGTTAGACCACCAGTTTCACTACTTTCTAGAAATGTGAATAACGTTCTTTCATTTTGTCCAAAAAAACTAGATAAGTATGGTAATAAGTATAGGGTCACTGGATGTAAAGGATACGTTCCTTCTATAATGATCTTTTCAACTTCCTGTTGATTCAATTCTGGGAATAAAGGATATTTTCTTAATTGATCAATTAAATCCGGTATGTTTTCAGTTTTAACTAACCTGTTACTGTTTATATCGTTAAGATAGCTATCAACGATCCGTATGAAAGTGAAGCGGTCACTTTCTACATAGTAGGTTCTAAATCGCTTTTCAATTCTTTGAAATTCATTCTTGAATTCTTCATTTAACAAGCCTAAATATTGAGCTAAATTACGATGTGTAATTAATAGCAAATGCAAATTATCCGCTGTATTATTCGTCAACTCCGCTAGATCTTGTAAATCTTGCATAGTTTCATGAACAAGATGAGGTTCGATCGTTTGGAGCATTCTGCCAAACTCATCATAGGCAATGAATAACCCAATATTTTTTTTCTTTAATTCATGTAGCACAAACTTAATTTGATCAATAAAAGATTCCTTATAATCCACAACAAACTCAGACCCAGAAGTTAGTGAAGGAAATATATCTATAAACCAATCGATTTCTTCTTTCTCTTGGTTTAATACTCCTAATCTCCAGGTATCTATATCTTTTCCTTTTTCTTTCAGGATTTTCTTAAATGCCCTATATGTTGTTGGAAACTGCTGTGACCATAAATCAACAGTTTGGATGACCTTCCCATTTTGCCCTGGAAGAGTAATATTAATCTTATTCTCATTAATAGTTCTAATGATTGAATTTAAAACAGATTGTCTAAATCTTCCTTCATTCCCGTTCAGTGCGACAGTTAAGTAGGTTGTTTCTATATTATTAACCTCAAGTAATTCATCAAAAATATCATCATGTACCTTGTTGAATTTCTTTGATAAAGCATTGAAAGTTCTCTTATCTACTTTCTTTGAAACTAGCCCGGCTACAATGGTAGCAATTAGTGATTTACCTGTGCCATAAGGACCAATAATAATATGTGATCTAATTTCTTTACCAGAAAATCCTCCTAAGAGACCTAATAAAGATTCTGCGTGTGAAGGTGTAGGCAGGTATCGATTGATAAATTCCTTTTTTCCTAAGTCAAATTTTATATTGACACTCGTTTTAAATGGGGTCTCTTTAACTATCATTTAATTACTTCCACCTTTCGGCTATACTCATCTTGTAAAAAGTTCTGTGGAGTAATATTTGGGATTCTAATTAAATCTAAATTGTTTGTTCGAATAAAACTTACCGGATACTTTGGATGTAATGTTAATTGATTCAGGGCATTCACAATTGAACTTCTGCTAATATTGAAAGTTTTACCCCATAAGCCAATAGAATGAACTAAATCATCCACACTGACAGTATCAACATCATTTTGAAAACTGTAATCCAATAAGACATACATTAAAGCGGTTAAACCAATATGATTATAGTTAGAAGCCTTTTTGTAAATAACTCCTTTTATCTCTTCCACTAAACCTAATTTATGCAAGGGGCTTTGAATGACTTCTTCAGGGTCGTTCACATTTTGTCCTGCCGTATATAGTTTCACTAGACAATCAATATCACGCTTCAATGATTTCTCTGAAACAGCTTTTTTCTCTGTATCCTTCACCCATTTTATGAGCTCATTGAGAAGGCTATCCTTAGTTGAAACTGTTTCTTTATATACATTGAAATACCAATACCATGTAGAAGATGGCTCAATATCCTTAACCAATTGATAGTGTAAAATAGACGCTGTTTCCGGAAATTTAATAAATTTATCGTATTTAAATACTAAATCGCCAAGGTCAGTGATGCGATGTATTTTCTTTCTTTCAGCATTATATACCTCTGAAACTACACCTGTAGCAACAACCCAATACCGTAGAGATTGAACCATATTTTTTCCAAGTCCGATTTTTTCAAAAGCATCTTTATCATAGAAAAATCTTTCATCGGTAGCCAAATGCTTAATACCTTTATTTAACCATCTATCTCTTAAATAAAAGCTTTGATGTTGCCCATATGCCATATCACATCTAACGCCTTTCTATTTTTCACTGGAGAAGCTTTTCCAGTAATTGATTTGTTGAAAAGAAGACATCTAGAATCAAATCTAGATGTTCTTCAAGTTTATTCTTTTGAAAAGTAATTTAGTAACGCTCTTCTCACTTTAGTAGTTAAGAAAGGGCTCTTTCCTCTTATAACAGTACCACTTACCCTAGCAAGAAAATCTCCTTTTCCTGCCAATTTCTCTGCTCCTACTTCATCAAGAATAATATTAGAAGCATTAGCATCGGCAGCTTTTAATGCAAGTCTACTCACTAGATTATTTCTAATATTAGTATTAATGATGTCTGCTTTAGGGGTTTGTGTGCAAATAATTAAATGTATTCCTGCTGCTCGCCCTTTTTGACTTAGAAGTTGAATAGCTATTTCAACTTCCTTCTTGGTTTCTGAATCTCTAGTCATAAAATCTGCAAACTCATCAAAAACTAAAACAATTCTTGGTAGTTTCGGAGTATTATTGTATTCCTCTAGGTATTCCTCTAGATTTGTAACCTGCTTTTCAGCAAAGACGGTATACCTATTTTCCATCTCAGCTACTAATTCATTTAATTTCCCTACTGCACCATCAATTTCTGTAATAACATCAATAGTATGTTGTTTATTTTCATAAATCATAAATTCTACTTTCTTAGGATCAATAAATAAAAATTCGACATGTTCATTAGAATAAAGACACATCATTCCTAGAATAATAGAGTTTAAAGTTACACTTTTACCACTTCCTGTTGTACCGCCTGTAAGTAAATGCGGAGACAAAGAGCTCGAAAAATCCATATATACGATATTATTTAAAGGGTCAAGTCCTAGCGGTGCAATTAAGTTAGTTTCAGAAATTTTATTCTGTAGTTGTTCTCTAACAATCTCCATAAATTTTTCAAAATATACAGTTTCTGGATCATCTCTAATGACATCAATATTAATTCCGTTTTTATCTATAAAAATATGTGGTTCCATACTAAGTCCTAACCAAATTTGAATGTCTTCGGAACGATTAGATATTTTTTTAAAAGAACCGGAAGGAAGCTCTAGGTTCAATCTTATAACTCCAGAACCAATGATAGATTTTTTAACATTGATGTGAACTCCTTCTTGATTCAACTTTAACTTTAATTTTTTTATATAAGAATTTTTTAATTCTTCGTTATCTTCCTTAGTATCTTCATATGTAACAGATACGCGCTCTAAAGCAGCTTGTTCAGGATAATAGGATGGAGAAGAAACCACTTTAGGTATTATATTTCTAGGTTCTTTGTCTGGCTCTTCATCTTGAGCTTTGTCTGGTTCTTTGATCGACTCCCGCTGTTTGTCTTCCCCGAAGTTTTCATCTTCAACTTGAACTCCGGAATCTTTTGAAACCATATCACCAGACTCTTCATCATCAATTATTCCCGTTGGAATATCAATAAGATAACCTTCATCTAACTCTTCATAATCAGGAGTAATCTGTTCATTTGTTTGTAATTGTTTAAGAATAAAAGATCTTGTATATATAAAGTTATCAGTCTGAGAATCAATTTTCTCTAAATAGATACCTTCATCAATCCTTTGGAAACTCGATTCAGTTAAATTTGATGTGTAGCAATAAACATCAGCACTTCCACTCATCGTTACAGTTATATCCGATAGATTTATATGTTGTAGTTTTTTTAACAAATAAATCTGATCAGGTTTATATGAACTCTTCTCAATAAAATATTGCACTAATTCTTCCCGCCAAACTTCAGTATCAAGTTTGGGTGAAGTAAAATTAAATAGTTTTTCATATAAACTCAAACCACTTTTAATTTGTTTAAGTGCATCGTATCTTTCTTTTTCAATGATAGTATGGCTTACAAATTTCAATTCAACTAATTCAAAATGGATATTTAATTTACCCTCTTGTTCATTTATTGAAGTTAAAACCAAATCTGGCCTTCTCTTATTATTTGAAAACCATGGAAGATCGTCACACGAAGACCACACTTCTAAAGATGTGGAATCACCGTTACCTCTTTTTTTAGTAGTTAAATAAGTAGCTAGCATTTCGTGAGCATATTTTCCTTTTCCTATGACTTTTAAAACTAATGCTCCTGAAATATCTTTTACTTTATTAACTGCTGCTATAACTTCTTCTCGACTTACGTTTTCATTCTTTAGGATGGAAACGAGCTTTCTATGCAAACGATCATAATAGGCATAATCACTTGTTTCTTCACTTATTTTCCTAATATATTTGGAAGAAGATACAATTAACTTGAAGTTACTATTCGTACCAGTCTTAGATTTATATTGGATAATGTTTGCCTGAGAAGAAGCTTTAGTTAATAGTGTCTTATCTAGATACCTATCAAGAATAACAACCCAATTGAACCGTTGATGCATAAAATCAATCAATGCATTATTACTCACATTAGAGATAGAAATCGTATTTTTTAGAACATTTATATTATTTCTTTCAGGCATTTGATTTGTATCTATGATGTATTGAAGTTGATAAAAGGATTGCAAAGCAACAGGCAAATGTTCGCTTACGAAACTTAGTCGTTTTACCGCTTCATCATCATTTAATGGCTCTTTATATAAAGTTTCAAACCAAGATGAACTTGTCGAAGGTTTAATTCTTTCAAAGTTATTTTGAATTTGGTTTACTTGTGAAAAGTAATCAGCCAATACAACGATATCCGCATCTGCCATTCGGCTATTAACACTTTCTTGAATGGACGAAATATTTTTTCCGGATATAACATTTAGCTCAAGCTTAGGAAACTTAGATCCCAACTGTGGCTTTGTATACTCTTCTTTTTGTTCAATCCATTTATTCAAATTCCCATGAATTTTGGCAGCCTGTTCACTATGAACAGTTAATCTAAGCTTATTCACCTTCGTCTTTTTAAATATTTCATCTATACATTTTGTGACTATGTCAGCACTTTGACAATATAGCATCAGTACATCGAGTCCATCTTTTGAGTATGGATATACCTCTAAATAATTTTTAATCGTTTTTCCTAGTTCTTCTGATAGCTCATTTACTAAAGTATCTGTTGATTGATGAGGCTTACTACTAAGGGTAAATATCCCTTCACCTAATCGTTCTTCCTGTTCAATTAGGAATACCCTATCATTATTAGTGGAGAAATATCTAGGTGCTAAATTACTTGTCTTTTCGTAAATAAATCCTAAATAATCATCCAATTTTTCTACTTGTAGAGTGCCGGACGTTGCAGCAGTAATCCAAGATTCAATTTGAATGTTTAATTCTTCATATCTTTTAATTATAGATATTAATCGAATTGGATTAAGGATAGTCAATACTCTGCTATAAGGTATTGAACTTTCACCTTTATTTGTTTCAAATGTGTCAATAGCACCGATAATATTTATATACTGATATATATGCTTAGCAACTTGAGAGGACTCATATATATTTTCTAATAAATTTGTAACTTCAGCCTCTAAATTATTCACACTTAGCACACTTAATCCATCCTCTATAGCAATTGATAATAACTCACTATAAATGGATAGGAAATTCGAAAATTTTTCAAAATGATCTTTCATTTGCTGTTCATTTCCAGCTAAATAGTATTTTACCTTTTCATCTACAAAATTTCGCACATCAATTATTTCTATTTCATTTTCCGCATAATTTTGTAAGTAAGGAATAGATTTTTTTGATACCAGACTATACAGACTATAAATTTCTAGACGATTAAGTCCTTTTATTTTAAATTTTTTGTTTTCAATAATATTTTCTTCAATATGAAAACTTAAATTGTAGGATACATCTGTTTCTTTACTGGTGTTATCATATTTATCTAATGATAAAATATCAAAAGTAAGCCGTGGTATTAATTTATTTATATTATTCAAATATAATTTCTGTATGGCTAAAATATTTTCTGGAAGCTTTGAGTTAATAATAGAAAGGTTAAAGTATAGTTTATCAATATCATCTCTATCTGAATTTTCTTCAAGAAATACGAATATTTCTCTCGTTAATCCATAGAAAAGGTCCCCATATTCTGAAGGGTTTCTTAATTTCTCTACAATTCTTGTTAACTTTTTCACCAAACCTTGCTTAACATTTAGGATATCTTCACAATCGTCAATGAACTTTTGAATGGCCTCTGGATCAATACCGTCTAGTACGTCATTATATCCGCTTTCAAAATCTTCCTCTTCTCTATCATCTTGAAATGTATAGGTTTGTTTTATATCCATAAGCATTTCATTAATATTCTTTACTACTTTAAAACTAAATACTTTTTCTACTAAGCTAAATTCATTAAACAAAAAGGTATTATCATTATTGTTAAGGAAATCTATTGCTTCCTTTGTAAACTGTTCAGAAGAAGTACTTTCCCATATATCTTCTGCCCAATAAACTCGCTCCTCTTCTTCTAAAAAGGAATAGAGTTTATTTTGCAGCTGTTCAGTATCTAAATTTCTACTCCCTACCTGTAAATTAGCCAATTCATAGTTTTTCTTTAATTTACCTATATCACTTAATGTTAATTTTGTATCTTTAAAAAGGTTTAGATAAGGTAAGTTTTTTTGAATCTTATCGATTACTGAAGGAGATTCATCATTAATTAAATGAACTAGAAATTGCAATATACTTCTAAGTTGTGGTTCAGAAACTTTCCTAAATAGGCTTATAAAGTCATTTAAAATTCCTATTTCATCAGCTGCCAAAATTCCATTCTCAGAAAAGAGATTAAAAAGAGACTCAAGTCCTTGTTTCGACAATAAATAGGATTCATCAATAGTAAAGATATTTTCTAAGCTTTGTGATTCAGGATTAATTTCATTTATAACAAGTATAAGTGCTTGATTAACCCTTGTATTGTTCCTTAGCCAAGTACTTGTCTCCGCCCCATGGAAAGAAAATTCTTCGAAACTATTAATTGGGGTGATAGTACGAATAATAGGATAATATGATTGCTGTAAAATGCTCTTACTTTTCCTAAATTCATTTAATAAGCTTATTATATTTTCTTGATTAAGACCTGTAATTTTCAAAAACAATTTTTCGGTGTGGTTTTGTTTTTCAGCTTTAAAATGGTCGCTTAGTAATTTATTTATCCATGATCCTATTAAATTGTTTTCATTCATTAGACAACTACTCCTTCTACTACATCATATGGATTCCTTATCATTGCAGTAGCATCAGAATATTCAATAAGTAAACCGTTTTTCTTTAGTTTACTTCTTAAGGCCAGTACATTTTTATTGTAGTAACTTATATTTAACTTTGAGGAATCATATAGTCCACTTTGCTTTGCTTGAATATCTCCGATCACGAAACCATACTCTAAATAAATAGCTTCTAAAAATTCGCTGAATTCCATTGTCTCGCCTGGCTTAACATTTATAAATACGATCGATTGTAAAAAATTATCAGTCATTGTATATCGATAATTGGTGCCTGCTTTATAGTTTCCTAGACCACCGTCTCTACAAAGGGTTCTTACAATAGCAGTCTGTTGTCTCTTCAATTGATCTGATACTACTTCCCTAACTGTTTTTATTAGCTTTGTAGTAACATCTTGATAGTTTTTACAAGAAAGCAATGCTTTTACAACAGGTTGTTTTCTAGATTGCAGCTTAGAAAGACCTTGTAGTTCTAAAAAAATATCAGGATTATCTTTCCACATTTCTAATTGATTATTTACTGCCTCTTCTGTTCCGATATTATTCATAAACTCTTTAACGAAATACTCTTCTAATTTATCTTTCATAAGTAACTCATTACGCTTAAAAGAATTAGCTGAATGTTTGAGAACTTGACTATTTTGTCCGTCTAAACAATCGAAAAAGTATAAAGTATCATATGATTCATCTGGCTTAGAACGTTCATACATGTATCGAGTTAGTTGGAAACTAACCAAACTTGTTAATAATTTAAACATTTCATATACATCAATGTTTAAGGATAATAGTTGATCAAGTTCTAGGGCGAATTTATCAAATAATGAGTGTTCATGTATTGGTAAAAAAGGAAATTCATTATTTTCTTTATTTTGAGTATATTTCTTTAAAGGATATAAATCCTTTTCATTTTTTTTATCCCCTAAAGCATTTGAAATAGTATCTACAATTCTCTCAATGGATACATTTTTTGTTAAAAGTGCACTTAATTTATTTTCTATACTGAGTTTTAAACAAGAGTCCTTCTGGGTTCCATATGAAATCATTAAGTAATATAACTCTCCGCCTCTTGCAAAAAAGTTACGTTCGTAGGAAATACTTTCTCCTTTTTTGCGAAGTTCAAAGAATAATAGGCTTTCATGAAGAGGATATAATGTCCTTGCATACCAAGAACGATCGGCTTCTTTCCCTTTGCCATCTACTAATGGCACTTCTAAATTCCTAAAAAACTCTCGAATTACTTCTACCTTTTCGTTCCCTTCACCGATGGCATCATATAATCCATAAAGGGAATCCTTTGACTCCTCATCTAATTTAGCAGTATCTCTTTTACTACCTTCCTTAACACCTTCAAATATAAATTTTCTGAGATTGGTGGATTTTTTCCTGAAATACATATCGGCATTTAATTGATATTTTGTTCCATACATAACATTAAAAAACTCTAATACATATTCAGGTCCCCGTTGTCCATCTTTGAATCTGTGTCCCCAAATTTTAGCAGAAAGCTGTGAAGAGAACTGTTCTACATTATTAGCCATGTTGTAGCCCCCTTATGGGATAAATATTTCATCCTCTATATACATACCTTTGTCACTATCATATCTAAGAATACTCAATATATCCGGATCAGGTTCAGACAATTTAATCAATTCATTCTTAAAAGTGTCCAATAAAATTTCTACATCTTCTCTTAATAGATTATGGGTATTCCCGGCATTCAACCTCATTAAATATTCAAATAAATGTAAATCCATAGGTATTAACACTCCATCTACTGACAATGAAAACTTTGAAGCCCTATGATCCATCTCGGGACGAGCATTTTCTTGATTTATTTTTAAATTTTTCATTTTATATGTCCCATGTATCATTAAGTTATCATTTGTAGCTAACAGATCATTTGTAGGAGCAACTAACTTTTTAGAAAATGCTCTATTAAGTCCATTTATAATATCTCTTCGTATTTTTCCTAGTTTCGAGATATTATTAAATAAATCTCCATAATCTGATACATAATTAAAGGGAATAAGGCTTTTTCTATCAAACAGACTTTCATCAGGAAACTCAAAGTAGAATTTCCTTCTTAATTTGTTTATCCACTCATTAACGAAATTATCATTACTTTCTTTGTTATGATTTCTATATATATCTAGTTTTTTTATAAAATAACCTAACTTTAAATCAAGGTCTGCGTTAAAGATTTGTCTATGAATTTCTTCTAACCTTTTATTACTGCTTAAATCTCCATTTATAATAAAATCATCAATATTTGAAATGGAGTAATTACCAGGATCAACTTCTCTAAAAGCTTTCAACGCTCTCATTTCCGAAAAAGCTTCTGCTTCTATTCCATGACCATAAAAGTTTTCATAAAAAGGCCTATCCATTTGCTTAGCAAATTCATCATGCTTTGCATTCTGAATATCAGAACAATCGTAACCACCAGTTAAAGCATAACTTATGTGGATAAGTAATTCCCTCATTGTAATATGAGTGCCTAGATAATCTAGCAATCTATATTGTTCTACCAATCTATCTTTCACTTGCTCATTAGATGTCTTTTCATGATTGAATTGTATAATGCAAGTTTTTTTTCTAGAACACCTATTACATAACTCCCAATTGGAATCCTTATTCCACTCCTCAAGAACTTTATCCACATATAATGAGGAAGTAACGTCTAAAAGATTCATAACACTAAATTGTTTTTTATTATTTGAATAATCCTTTAGCCTATCCCTGACACTTTCTTTCAAGTAATTCATTTGAGAATTTCGAGATAAAAATTTTGTTAACTTTCCCTCATTTGCTGCAATTAGATAATAAATTTTTTCTTGATGATTATTTTGTATGTAGCTCTGTAACTTTAATAATTCATTTTCTATAATTTCATCTTTAAGCTCTGACAAGTCTTTTACAAAACGAATAATACCTTTATCAAACTTAAGGTCAATAATCCCTTCGTTTGGCCAATCATTCAATTCAGAGAAGCTAAGACTATTGTAAATAGAGCGACAAAGTCTCGTTTTTCCATCTCCAGCATTACCTGTTAAAATAACACTATGAGGCTCATTTTTAAATAAAGAAATTAAATGATCCTCAATTTTAGTTTCAATGGTAAATGAAAAATTATTCTCTTTTGCTTCATAAGTATACTCATCGTATATTTTTGAATGATTAGGTGACATAACGTTAAATTGGTTAAGATAGTCTACAAAAGGATTCCCTACCATTTTCGCCCTCCAATTTTTAAACTTTCGTATTCTATATTTGAGTCGGTATTACCCAAACTTCCAATACGGACGCACATTTCAACCTTTGCTTACTGTGCCCTTCATACCAGGGCAATAAAGGTTTACAATAGCTTTTTAACTATTATGTTTTTTTATGTTTATTCGTCTCAGTTTTCAGATAATTATTATCCAAGTTAGTCCTCTTTCAATGTTAGTAAACCACTATCTTATTATAATACCCCTACTTTCATAATAGTAAAATATACATATAAAATTATAATAAAAACATAGAATTCAATAATTTTTAAGAGAACATATTTATAAATAGAGTAAAAAAGCCCAAAATTATATTGGTTAAAAATGGCACACCATTTTAAGGTTACTAAACTACTAACCTAATTCATATATTAATTAAAACTTTCAAACCACTCCAACATTTTCGTTGGCATCAAAATTATTTTCATCTATTTCTTCAGGTGTACTATAATTTTCAAAATCTTTTTCATCATCAAAATTCTCTTCTATCTCTCCAAACTCTATGTGTTCTTCAAATGTCTTTTTCTTCGAGATCACCCAAATAAATTTGGTCTTCAATATATAAAAGGTCAGCATTAATATTATTTATATAAAGTAGAAGTGTTATTATCAGATTGGTATTGCTGTTCAAACTTAGAAGAAGAGAAAATTTTAAGTTTAGTTTACAAGAACTTATGACATGATTTACTCAATTTCAAGGGAATATTATATATATCCTGAATCTCTAGAGTTTTTTACTTATTAATTTTCATCAATAAAATCATAGATTAAACCGGAAAATGCTATATTATCTTCTTGAATAAACAGGGTTAATATTGGGTAGTTATAATACCTAGTTAAATTTTTTGTTAAAATGGGTATAACTATACTTCTATCTCTACGAATGGAATTCAAATCTATAACAAGAAATGCTATTTTATGAAAAAAATTTTGTTTATAGCACTGGGAAGATAGAAAAATTTCTTTATTTATAGTAAAAAGGACAGAAATTGAACTGATTTCTGTAAAACTTTTATTTTCTCTAACAGTAAATACAATGTCTCCAAATTACGAGGATAAAAATTTTAAATTATACAGTTTATGGGTTTTGGTTTTTTATAGGATAATTAAGTGCTTTATATAAATTAAAACTACTACACTAGCTTTTTTTCTTTATTAATGAAATCTGAAAGTACATATTCAACTTCATATACCTCTGTATTAATAATACTCATGCCTAATATTCTTCAATTGCTTCTTTAATTCGGTCATTATATTCGACACCATCTATTTCTTCTTTAAATTCAGATACTACCTCATACATTCTATTAATATAATCTTCTTTGGTCGTACAATCTTCAATGAATTTTTCATATAAAACTTCAATACCACCTAAAACATAAGACTGAAATAATTGCATATTGGCCTTATGATCTTCATCCTCTTCACCTTTAGAATCATCCCTAAAAGCACGGTCAACTCTATTCTCAATAGTAATCGAATCATCTAATAACATTACTAGGCGGTATATAAAATCACAACGCATTCTTTCTTTGGCAAATGCATCCGCAAAAATACTAGCTTTGTCACTTGAATCTTTATCTTTTTCAACTTTTCTCCCGTATAAAAATCCTAGAATTGCTCCATTCATATATACATCTATGTAACGTTTAAATATGTCTGCCTCATTCACTAAGAACTTTGTATATGTCGCATGTTTTCCCGATATTACCAAATCTCTTTCAAACATTACATCTCACTCTCCCTTAAGTAAGTTAGTGTTTCTGTCTGCTTATCAAGAAAATATTTCTTTCCAACTTTTTTTCCCATTACGGTTTCTGCATATCTCCAATCCTTTTCCATAACAAACATTATTATTTGTTCTGCTACTTCAGGAAGTACTTGAGAAATATTACTTACATGTTTCTCGTCAGCGTTTGAGAATGGAGCATCCATTACTAAAGGATATGGCTCTGAGCTTAATGCCATAGTACTCTCCCCTGCATTACTTACAATCTTCTCTCGTGCTAAATCAACTAAACCAGCAATAAATGCAAAATTTTTAACAGTTTCAAGTCCTTTAGATTCGTCAGTTTTAATATCTTCATCAGCATATGCTGTAAGTAGCGAGACACGATATTTTTCATCAATGGTTACTTTTCTTCTGCCGTGGTACATTTTAGAGAAAATTCCATTTACACTTTTTTCGAGTTTTTCTCTGATTGCAGATTCCTTTTCTCGATAGGTTCTTTCTATCCAGGTGTAAATTTCTTCCGCATATTTTATATAAAGCAATGTCTGTTGGTTTTTGCTTGAAACGGAAGCTAAGCTATCATATGTCTTTTGGTACCTCTCAATTTCGGAAACACATGCCCCATCTTCATGAATTAATTTTTCTTTTTTAGCTTCAAACTCTTTTAAACGATTCTTTACATCTATTATTTCGTCTTCGAATTTTTTCATATTTTCTTTTCCTTTTATTTGATCGCTTATCACATCCCTTTCGTCCGCCCATTCCTGTATTCGACCTTTATATCTGTAAATATCCTCAAATTTTGATTGGATATGATCGTAAAAAGAATTATTTGTACTATCATATGTAACTATTTTTTCTTTAAAATTTCTTATTATGGTTCCTATTGATTGTGGTGGCAGAAACTCGAGTTCTTTAAGTAAGTGTCTATATGCATCATTCTCATTATTAATTTCTGTCCCACATACACACCTTCCGCGTTTTATAATGTCCTCAATAGACCGAGCGTTCATATCCTTTATACCTTTATCATCAACTTTAGCTTCTTTTAATAGTGCTTCGGCTCTTCTCATTAAAGGCTGTGCGAAAAAACTAGTTGTATTAGTATTGAAATTATTTAGAAGCTTCTCATACGCTGATTCAAGAGCAGACTCTTCCTGGTTTATATCTTTTTCTAATCTTTCTTTTTTACTTTGCAATCTTGAGGTTGACTGATTGTCTCGTAGTATTTCATCTAATTGATCTTTTCTATTTTCATAATGCGTAATTTCAGCTTTAACTGTTTCTAATTTTTTAGCTATGTTATCCCGATTTAATTGTTTACTCTGTATAATCTTTAAAGCCTGTAAAGCTTTATCATTCCCATCCAAGTTTATACTTAAATTCAATTTACCTATAACACTTGACTTTATTCCCGTATTTCCTAAGTGCTTCATAGCATTATCTAATACTGATAACCCTAGTAATCCTTTTACTGCTTCGGTAACATCCGCTTTTGAGCTAATATTCCCAATACGTTCTGTGTCAAAGAAGAAATAATTAGATAACTCTTTAGGTAATATTTCATTTATACTTTTTTCAACAAACATTTGCTTTATAGGTTCTATTTGCCCATCAGGTTTTTTATAAGATATGTTCACTTGCTTTAACGGGGAAGGCCTAGTACCTTTGGAATCGCAAGTATATTCTTGTTTTCTACTAATAAAATACTCAGTGTTGTCATGAATTAGGTTGATCTCAACCTCAACATATTGTCTATCTCCTATATTCATTTCCCTTGAAACATCTAAATTCAAAAGAAAGGCTTTTGTCTCAAAAATCGCTACCCCATATAAACACCAATTAAAAGCCTGCAGTAGAGTTGTTTTCCCACTTGTATTATTCCCTAAAATTACTGTTACGTTTTGATTTTTATAGCTAGAGAATTCAACACGCTGCTCTCCTCGATACTGTCTGAAATTTTTCATGGTTAGTGACTTTAACAGCATTTTGTTAGCCCCCTTAATAATTCTTTTTTATTTCGTTTTCAATTATTTTTCTAATGGTCTCTACCATTTCATCATTAGATTTCTCTCGAGTCTTTAAATTCTTTCTTTCAACTAATATAATGCCTAATTTCATCTGATTAAGTTTCTTCTCATCAATAATAACTTCCGATCTTTTTTCAGACATCATAATCTCCTCCAATTTCGTTTAAATTGTATGCCGCTGTAATATCATTTATTAACTGGTCTGCTGCTGAAGGATTTTCAGCTATAGAAGCAAAATCTCTCATTCTTAATATTTCCCTACTTGCTAAGGAACGAACTATACGAATATCTTCTTCTGAAATAGAGCCTATTTCCTCTAATGAAAAAGGTAATGTAATAAAGTCATATATTACAGCTGAATTTTTCCCAGGATACCTTCTTAACACTCTTCCCCTTCGCTGTATATATTCTTTAGGATTAGTACTACTTGCTAAGATAAATGCTGTTTTAATACTAGGAATATTAACTCCTTCATCTAAACATCTAATTGCAATTAAAGTTTGTACTTGCCTTCCTTCAGAAAAAGCTACTTTTATATTCTCTCTTTCCTCAGAAGTCTCTTCTGAGGTGAATTTTGATACTTTCATATCAAAGTGGTTTCCTAACATTTCTGTTACAATATCGATTTGTCTTTTTTCTTCTTTGCTAACAGAGCCCTCAGTATATTGCGGATCTTCTAAAGAAGCAGCACCACAATACACTAGTATATGAGAATCATTTTTATATTTCTCAATACTATCTGCCAATTTTTTTATTTTATCTTGTGCTGCTGCTACTAACCGTGCTCTTTTAATTAATAGCATTTTACCTGTTTCACTGATTTTAATATTTCCTTTTCTATCCTTTGAACAATACTTAAATATTTGTGCTGTAATATTTTTATATTCTAGAAGTTCATCTTCAGTTAGACTAACGACAATAGGGTAGTAGAAATATGGCGTTAATTTCTCACTATCTATTGCTTGTTTTAACGTGTATTCAATACATTTTTCTCCAAAGTAATTAAGAAGTTTTTGAGTACCTTCTTCATCTCCATGTCGTTCTATTGTTGCAGATAAAGCCAATCTATAAGGAATATTAGGGTTTAAAGCATTGCTTAGATGTTTAGAACCAAAATTATGTGCTTCATCTACAACTAATACGATGCTACCTTTAATCCTTTCTATCTGATTCTGAACTAATTCCGATGAGAAAGTTGCATTAGTGGTTATAAAACAAAAATGTTTGGAAACCCCTAAATTGAATGAAATTATTGCATCCTTTAATCTTCTCTTCCAATCCCTTTGCTTAGAAGTAGAATATCCTATGATAGGCTTCATACTGAACATTATTATGTCCTCTACCCACTGCTCTACTAAATGTTGATAAGGGCATACGATTATTACAGCTAATCTATTCTCTAAATTATTATATAAATTAGATATCGCGGAAAGTCCCGTATAAGTTTTTCCAGTACCTGTTGCCATATCAAATATCCCTTTATAATTTCTTTTTTCCCATTCTTCGATAGCTTGTATTTGATAGTCATGTAAACTGATATTTTCAGGTATTTTCGGACCGTTATTCCTTTTCACTTCTAAAACCTGAGCATTTTCTTCCTTAATAATTTCTTCCTCATCAATATCTAAATCAACAGTATTTGAATTCCTATAACTTTCAAATATATCTTTTCCTATTTCAGGAAAATCAACTATGCATAAAGTAGAATCCTTCCCACTCCACATCGAGTTAAAAGCACGTTCCTTAGCTAAAACTCTCTCTTTATCCGATGTCCAAGAACAAAAAACATCTATAGACTCATAGTTATGGGAAAAAGCAGTACTTGTCTCATTCATAGATCCAGTAAAAGCAACTATATTTTCCTCAATATCATAAATAAGACCCATTTTCTCATGAAACATACCCAAACTTTTATTTTTTTCCAGGTATGCAATTTTAATGTCTAACTGTCCATTAGCAATTAAATTAGCAATTAAATTTAACCTTTTCTCTTCAAAAATATCCTTAGGTGCTGAAAAAGAATTAACTATAGCTCTTTCAATAACACTATCCCTTAATTCAAACCCTTTATTAATTGCTTCTATATCTTTTTCACTTAATTTCGGGGAAGCAATCAAGAGTATTTTGCCATTATTCTTAATTAAACCAGATATACCCTTTGAGATCTCTACTAACGCAGATGATGAGAAAAACCCTACAGCACGCTTATAAAGTACAGCATCTTCTAATAGAGGCAAATAAAATTCCTTTACAACATTATTACTAAAAGAACGGTATTCGGTTCTAATATTTTTCTCTTTAAAACTCATCGAATTTCACCGCGATTCTACTAAGATTTATATCAAACCTTATATAAACAATTTAGATTTCTTTGCTTATATATCTAAATAATCAATAAATTATATTTTATAGTAAATATAACCTATTATTAATGCTATGTATAATTATTTCTTTAAAAAATATACCCGGATTTATACTTTCGCTTAGAAGTGATATAAGAGCGTATAAATGCTTGCTAATCAAGGTTGCTGTCTTAACGCTTGTATTCGAAAAAGAATATTGTAGCAAGTATATAATATTAAAAATTACTTGGACCATAGTATGCAAATGAGCAAGACCTTATTGGGGATGAAAGCGTGTTTGGTAATTGCTGATGATACGATGCGAGTGAGGCGATATTTCAGATTGTTATAGTTAAACATTCCTCCAACTGACAATGTTTGCTTTTACAAATACCATGATTTTAATTTCATTTTTTTAAATAGATTATTTCTTTTGACTCAAATCCTGGTTTAAGTAACATATCTGATTGGACGGGCTAGTTATAAAAAAAGAGCATGTTTCAATTGAAATCATGCTCTTTTCCGATCAATCGTGCTCATTTTAGTATAGGAGATAGTCCAAAATCATTAAATCCCGCCTGTGCCCGCTGCACCATCTGATGCTAGGAATACAACTGTTCACCAATCTCTGATGGTTCAAGTAAACGTTTGAACCATTGACTAGGATGAGGTGTTTTAAAGTTACTTCTACTGTTGTGCTATCTTATTCTGCTAGTACTATACGTACGGTCCAGGCAGTGCTAGTTTGGTCAACAATAAAATGATGTCATTTACAAGGTCCCACTTTTCTACATGGAAATCTTCGAGAAATGAATTGAAGTCCTAAAATATTGGTTAATACGTCAAAGTAAGTTCTACAATAACTTGATCGACAGCAGCTTTTACGTTTGTTTTCGTCTGCTACTTTTACTTTGTACCCTTCTGCATTACCTAATTTTTTTTGCTGTATTTATAGCTGCTTCTCCATTTCAATGAAAGATTCTGCAATACGTAACCAATCCTTGTGCTGCCCCGGTAATGATTTCTAAAAAAATAAATCATTATATTTTTACATTGTTATCTTTAACCTTAACTTCCTCTTACATCATAAGGTTCCGTTATTAAAAACCATCCTGCCCTAAGAAAAACGAATCTAAGTCATCATCACTTCTTAAAATTTTAGAATCATCAACACCTAATTCTAGTGCCAAATCTATGGAAGCAGCTGCTAATACAGATGAATTTGTATGAACATCGAACGCGGCTTCAATAAGAGAATTATAACGAGCATAAGTTGCGTTGATTTTAGAAATAATGTCCTGATAAACCTTATC
Source organism: Peribacillus muralis (assembly GCF_001439925.1). Lineage (GTDB taxonomy): Bacteria > Bacillota > Bacilli > Bacillales > DSM-1321 > Peribacillus > Peribacillus muralis. Next base: position 191,710 of record NZ_LMBV01000008.1, on the reverse strand, counting down.
TACTTTTGCTAATATAGAATTTGTGTAGGCATCTAACATTTTCTTTAATTCTTGTTCTCTCGCACCTAATTTATCTTTTGCAAACCCCCAAACGAGATTTGCAGTAACTGTACCAATAATAGAACCTAATACTGGAATAGGTATTAACATTTGCCCTATTGCTCCTCCTGTTGCTGCAATACCTGCTTCAATACAAAGAATCTGACCTTGTGTGACAAATTCATCCATAGAGATTTGATTTTTATTTAAATCCCCCAGTAAAGATGATAACCCCATAGCTGCACTTGTAACAGCTCCTGCAAATGGTGCTGAGAGAGAAGTTAAATTAGTTAAAGCATATATACTCCCTGCAGTAACACCACCTTTGGTACCTACCTTGGCAGAACTTATACCAATTTCATTCCAATCATCTTTATCAAAATCCTGAATTTCCTTCCCATTTTTTACTTTACTATAAATTATTGTAATCGTATTTAATAAAGCCTTAATTGCTGCTGCTGAACCAGCAACTTTTACCCCTACACCAATTGAAGGTCCTTTTTTAGCTTCAATTAATTTCGTTTTTTCCCTTGCATCTTTTTGAATTTGATCTTGAATTCTTTGATTTTCATCAACAATTTGATCTTGATGTTTTGAAACCGTACCTCCAACTGCACCTAATTGGGCTTCACTATAATTTGAAACAGATGGTGTTATTATTTCTTGAAAACTTCGGCCTGTTTGACGCTCTATTTCCTCTACTTTTTGGAGAATGGCACGAATCGATTTATCATTTAAATCACTAGGAGCTTGACCTAATCTAATAGCTTTAATAATATTAAATTGATCCATTGGTATAGAGTAGTTCATAGAACTATCTTGATACTTACAAAAATGTTCAAGTACATGTTTAAGCGTGTTATTAGTACCATTGATAAATTTTGATTGATACTTAATGCCATCAAATATGAAGTCTTCTGGTGCGGTACGAGCCACACCATCTAATGTAGCAACTTCACTTTGCCCCTTTATGGCTGCCCAAGCATTCCGTACATTGACTTCCAGATGTTCCGCTACTTCTCCATGTTTCGTTTGCTCTGAACCTAGTATTTTTTTTGGTTCAGAGAGAAACTGACGCATTTTCATCATATAGTTTAATGCAGTTTCAAAATTTAAATTTTGATTTTGTTGACTCTGCAATTTTTCATTAACGATTTGATCTATTTGTTTCGCAATGGATTGACTTTTCCATTGATTAAAGCCATCTACTCCAGCTGCAGTAATTTGGTCTTTCCACACAATTGTTGACATCTACTTGCCAACTTCCTTCATAAATAATACTGATAAGCTCTCTGTGTTATTAATTATAGCTCTTAACAAATTACGTTCACCCTGTGAATAAGCAGTAAAAGATTTGACATGTTTAGTATTACTAATAAATGAAATTAAACTTTGCTCTAATTTCGTAGCCATTGATTGTGTCGAAGATTTTAAATTGATAATTTCAGTAGATGTAGCATCAAGAACTCTTGTTGATTTCACAATCTCAACACGCTCTTCATCTGCTTTAATAGCAGCTTCTTTATTCTTTTTACTTGCAAAGAATCCTCCCGCTGCTAAACTTGCTGCACCAATCCCCCAACCAATAGGACCTGCTAATGCTAGTAAGGTACTTCCTCCTGCAATACCACCGCCGCCTGCTGCAAGAGCGCCTCCTCCCAACCAAGCTAAAGCTGCATTAGTTGCTGCTGCTCCTGATAAAGTAGAAATAGCCGCACCTGTTGACGCAGTGCCCAAAGTTGTAGCAATCGCCATAGCTACTGTTGGAGCGAGTGCAGCTGTAGCTACGCCTGCTGCAACACCTGCTGCTGCACCTCCACCAGCTAGCTTAATCATTTCTTTCTCATCATATGAAATTTCGCTAAGTACTTTAAAGCTTGCTAGATTAACACGGACTATTTCAAAGCTTTTTTTTAATTCTTTTGGCGTATTTGCCAACGAATTTATATATTCTTCTACTTTTCCAATTACATCTACACCATAAGTACGTGTATTATGCAATTTAACTGCATTATTTTGTAATGTTTTTGAAGATTTCTCATAATGATCCATAGCCCTTTTCAATTTCTCTACAGCTTCTTTTTTTAATGAGTTATTCAGCATAGACAATCTCTCCTTCTTCTACTTACCTGTAATTATATAATAGGGTATTTAAAATGAAGTAGAACTTCCCTATATAGTAAATCGACCCTTATTATTTAAAAATCTTTAGAGTAAAATCTCCCAGAGATACATTCACAAAATATGAAATATTTTTATACTAAATTTATAAAAGTAAATACAAATCTGCTCCATCTACTAGAGTTTTCCTTTATCACTCATATAATTATTCAGGACTATATCCCTGTAAATATTTTACTATTAAACACCGAAGAAATATGTCAGTTATTGTCGATATATTCATTTTTTATATTATTAATAAAATTGTCGCTATAGAGAATTCTGAAGAATTACTCAAATAATTAATACACACTATTATTAGACCTAGCTTGTTGGTATTTTCCATACCCTAATACATAATTAAAACAAAATTCCGTTATGGGCTATGAATACAAATATAAACGTTTTTTAACATTTCATGCTAAAAAGATAAAAGCACCTGTTGCCTAAGAGACAACCAAGTGCTTTTTTATCTGTTCTATATAAAATATGTCACAAACACTCGCTTGTTTAATTTCGTTAGTTTTTGATTTGTTCCCTCTAACCATACTTCGTAAGTTTTAAATGTCCATTTGCCTAGTTATCTCAATTCTTATTTAAAATACTAAGTTTAGTTTACAACTCCATGATGATACAACCATCAATCTCAGTTATCAATTGCCTCCTGAAAGCTGTCTTGTAAATATTCATAAAACGTTGTATATCTATCTAATTCCTTTTTGCTGCTTATATCACCCCATCGCACAACATTATATTCATTTAAAGTGCTTAAGCAGTAAACAAACTCATCAACATTCTCTATAACAATATATTTTTTTGGTAAACCTAACTTTCTATAACGCTTTGTACTTTCAACTACAGATGCGTAATCTGCGCCTTCAACACCCAGTACGTCAACTCCACAAATCCCTCCGGAACCAAACTTTTTAACAAATTCTTTATACTCTGGTGGGAAATTCACTTCCAGTAATTTCTCTGCTCTCGCTATGTAATCATCCGAAACTTCTCCAATAAAGTCCCCTTTTTCCATATATTGATTTATTAATTCTAATAGTTCATTATTCATAATTAATCACCTCAATCTAGATTATTAGAACGCCATCTCCAGTACTTCTTTCTGAAGTTGTTGAATTGTTTTAATAAGCTGTTGTGTTCCATCCTATCAGCCTTAAAAAGATATAAATGAACAAAAAAATGGATAGTCCCTTTGATTTCAGGCTCTATCCACTTCTTCTTATATAAAAATATTTCTTACTTTATAAGAACAAGATAAATAACTATTACCTTCAGCTTTTACCAATCTTCTTCATCTTCATCCCAATTATCTTTAGCTTCCTCAAGGCGTTCAATAAAATAGTCTAAAAAACTATCAGCTAGTTTAACACCATAACCCTCCTGATTATCCAACGTAATAACTGGACATTCTCCATTTTTCATTTTATAAGTATCGAGACAATAAGCAAATTCATCAATATCTTCTATGACCACAAGTCCATCTATTAAATCATAATACTTTTTATGACCTTTGGTAGCATCTACTACTGCTGGACCCGTAAAACCATATCCAATTATGTCCACACCAAAAAATCCACCATAACCATAGTTTCTTAAAAACCACTTGTAACTTTCCGGTAATGAGACCTGTAATTTTTGTTCAGTTTCTTTTACTTTGTCTTCACTTACTCCACCTGTAAAATCATCATCTTCGCCATACTGCTTAATAAATTCCTGTAAAGCTAAATATTTCACTAAAATCACCTACTAATATTGAATTTAAAATGTCCTTTCCAATATATTGTTTGAAAATGTTATCCATTTAAAATGGTAATCATAATAATACGGTTAACCAATTAAGGCTAACCGCAATTGCTTAAAACAATTTAATCATCTAATAAATCATCATCTAGCCACAACTCTACATCATCAACATCTATATTCTCAGTTTCATTAATTAATTGTAATCCACTTAAAAAACCTAAGAATGTTTCCGAAACTAGATGTATATTTTCCCAATATGAGTTAACATCATCTGAAGCAACTTCTATTCCTACCATTATTTTAGCTTCACGTTCATTTTCATGGTCCCAGAAGTAAACTTTACCCATGAAGCTTTCCTTTACTCCTATGCAAATTAAATTTCCACCCGGGCTTTCCCCAATTGGAATCATACAATCTGGCATCCGATTTAAATAACTTTCGATTTGGTCGAATAAATTATTTTCACTAGATAATCCATAAAAACCTTCAAATACTTGAGTACCCTCCTTAGTTGTCCAAGGTGATGTCTCAATCGGTTTATATGTTACCTCATTTTCAAAAAAAGTTTCATCATAGTTAAGAAGAAACTCCCTATAATCTTTTGTAATGTTAATATCATACATCGTCTCTATTTTCTTAATCAGATTTTCTCTCAAACTTAAAGTAAAGACTGCTTGTTTTTTAATATTTAAGGTGTTTAATTTATTTTCTATTTGATCTTTATAATTGTTACTCAAATCAAAACCCTCCTCTTAAATCTGATGCAGAACCAATGTGTGGTATATTTTTATGTAACTTTGTAGGTATTAACTGAATTGTAATGTCATCTGCGTGGTGGGGTGTTAGACCTTTCTCCCTCAACCAGTTTTTCGCCTGGTTTTGACTACTAAACCCTTTGGCTTTCATTAATTTTTCATAGACTAACTTGAAGTCCCCATCAGATCCATTAAGTTGGCCTTCCTTAAATTTCAATTGACCCTTTGACCAAGGAGAGAAAATTGGTCTTTTATTCTTAAACTCTACCGGCACACCACCAGTAACTGTTAATACTTCTGGATTTTCTGAATACCATTTTCCATTTCCAGGATTACCTTCCCATCTTCCGTTTGTTCTTGGCAACCTTGTTCTAGGATTAATAGTACTGCCTACCACTTTCGCCATAGAAATTAACTGATCCTTCAACCCAACACCATCAACCACATTATAAGGCACCCCACCTGCCATCGACAGTTGGTTTTTCGGGTTGTATGGCAATAGGTTAGGGATGGAGGCTAGTTCTTTTGCCTTGGTTGCGCCTTTTACTGCAGCGGCTTTTGTTGTGGCTACTCCTGTTTTCGTTATGGCTCCTGCGCCTTTTGTTCCGACGACTGTCGTTACGACGGTTCCGAGGGCATAGGTGACCCAGTGGGAGCGGGAGTAGGCATCGCCATTTATCATGTCTCGTTCGTATGAATCTGATATGGCTTTTGAGATATATTTATAGGTTTGAATCGGGTGCATGATCGAGTTTGCTACGCCTTCGACCGCTTGCCCTGGGTCTGTGACGAGGTCATATATTCCTGTGACGAAGTCTTTTCCGACATCAAAGAGGCCTACGCCGATTCCTTTGGCAATGTCTGCGGTTTGCTTGGCGTTTTCTAGCTGCATGACAAGTTGCTGCTGGGTGGGTGCTAGGTTTTCGTATCCGATTTGCTTGGCAATTTTGAGGTATTCGTCTGGATCTGTGACATGTTCGAGTTGGGCCTTCAGGTCTTTGATCCGGCGATTCTCCGCTTCTGCTTGCTTCACTTGCAGATATTCCGCGGTTTCTTTTTTCCTTACTTCCAGGTTTTTATAGGCTTCGCTATTTTTGTAGGCTGTTGCGTTAAAGTAGAGCGGAGATACTTCTCCTCCTCTTGTGCTGGATAGTTTCAGTTGTTCCATAAGTGCGCTTAATGCAACTTGGTCTTGTTCGGATTTTGCGTATTCAGATGTCCACTTGTGGTCGATTTCGTTTACTTTGTGTATCGTTTCGGTCCGTTTCGTTTCGGCTTTTTCGATGTTGTCAAAGAACGCGTCATCGGAAAAGGGCTGTAACTGAATGATGTCATCAATTTCGGCGAAGATTTTTTTTAGGTCGTTTTTTTGGGCTGTGACCATTTCCTTGGCATTGCGATTGGCGTTAGCCAGTTCTTCTTCTAAAAAAGGGACCGTGACTACGGTTTCATGAAGGTTCGCTTCGGTTGCGTCGCCTTGAATGCCACTAAAGAAGGCAATATGGCGTTGGATCAGTCGCAGCCAGGCATCGACGACATCGATCTGCGCTTTGTAAAATCCTTTGATGGCCTCAGCGCCTTGCCCTTGCAGCTCATCATCCAAAGTAACGATGCTCTGAAATCCTTTTTTCAATTCGCTGAGCTGTTCTTGTAGCGTTTTATATTGTTCGACACGTGTTTGCATGGCAGATAAAAGTGTTTGAGATTCGTAGATCAGTGACATAGTGGAAAGTCCTTTCAACTGCTTTTCTACTAACTAGATTCATTTGTATGTATAGGTTTTTCTATTGTTAAATTGTGGATTACATATAGTTTAGAAGAGTTTCTTCATTTATTCAACAATGGAAGGGGAATTCACACCATATTTAGTGAGGTTTTTAACATAACACCTTTTACCAACGAAAACTAAGCAAGGGTTTTCCTCGTAAAAATGTTTTTATGGTATGATAGGTAAATTGTTTATTTACTTTGTACACATATACATGCAGCTAAGAAAAGAGGTAATTATGCACAGCACAGAATTAACCAAGCGCCATTGGTTACTCATCTTAACACTTACTTTATTAACATTCGTTCTCGGGACAAGTGAATTTATTATCGTCGGGATCTTAACCGATATTTCCTCGAGCCTTCATATAACGAATGCTAAAGCAGGCACACTCGTTTCTGCGTTTGCGCTTACGTTTGCCGTTGCCACACCGCTCGTGATGTCGGCAACGAGTCATTTTCCAAAGCGTAAATGGATGTTGTTTTTGATCGGTTCGTTCATCGTCCTGAATGCTTTGTGTGTGTTTTCGACGAGCTACATCATGCTTCTTGCACTGCGGATGCTGACGGCGATTGTAACGGGCGTGTTAATTTCGCTTGCGATGGTTGTTGCAAGTGAAACCATGCCGATTGCTAAACGCGGACTTGCGATATCATTCGTTTTTGGCGGCTTTACGCTGGCAAACGTGATTGGCGTCCCGATAGGCACTGTCATTTCTGAATGGTACGACTGGAATGCAAGCTTCCTGTTAACGACTTTTCTCGGAGCTATTGCGTTTTTGGCAGCTTTCTTCGTATTGCCTACTATGAACAGTACAATTCGCAGTTCGATGCGTGATCAATTTTCTTTGTTAACACACCCGCGAATTCTAATGGCTTTTTTCATTCCATCTCTTGGATTTGGGGCGACGTATGCCGTTTATACGTATCTTGTTCCGATTCTGAAAGGAATGGAAGCACCAAGCAGTTCCATTAGTATAATATTGTTTGGCTACGGATTCATATCCATTTTCAGCAACATACTAGCTGGTAAAATTGCCAGCTACAATGCGATCGGACGCCTCCGGTTCGTGTTCCTCATGCAGGCGATCGTTCTGATCGGCTTATATTGGACGACGAATCATTTTATCATTGGTTTGATTAACATTGGCTTGATGTCGTTAATGGCCATCCTTTTAACAACATCCACCCAGCTTTATTTGATAGATCTTGCTGGTATTTATCAGCCAAAAGCAACAGGGCTGGCTGCTTCACTGATGCCAGTCGCAAGCAATGTCGGTATCGCCTTTGGTTCGGCACTCGGCGGAGTTGTTTACCATCAGGGAAACTTGCTGAATGTGACATGGGTCGGTGGGCTGGTTGCCATTTGTGCAAGTCTGCTAACTTTCCTTAGTTATCGCTTGGATCAAAAACAACAACAGAAAGCAGCATTGAAGAAAGCTTAGGAACGTAATGAAAAACATGAAAAGAAGTATCTAGAACATTGAGTTCTTTGATACTTCTTTTTATTTGCTAGGAAATAATCACTCGCCTTTTTTACCGAGTACCACTGCCAAGGTAAGAAAAATATAAGGATACGTTAATATAGTAAGCTCTAAAAAACCCATACTTCCAAAAACCAATATATCTGGAGCATGTCCGTCTAAATAATATCCTTTTCCGGTCATATACAAGCCAACAAGAAGATACGTTAGGATAGATATTCCCATTAAACCATAGCCTATGATAGTAAATGTAACGTTTGTAAAACTATATATTAAAATACCTATATATAATATTCCAAGCAGCAGCAATAAAATCGGTATGTAAAATGGCTCATATAAATAGTCACTCATACTTTCAATTAGCATCTTCTTCCTCCTCCTGAACCTGATAATGGCATAATAACAGAAAACGAAGCTTGACTAATTCCAAAAATGAAATAAGGTTCTTCACATGTGGAATTTTTATCTTGCCAACATTTGTTTTTGTTTTTTGTAACCAGCTTTCATCCGAATTCTCCAGTTACGTCGTACTATTACACAAAAAAGAGCTATTCCGATTGGAATAGCTCTTTCTTCGTATTATCTTTAAAACGCCGGGATGGCCGTTTCACTGTACTTTTCTTCTAAAAATTTGCGTACCTCCGGACTTGTCATCGCCTTGGCCAGCTTTTGAACAGGCTCGGAATCGACGTTATCCTTGCGTGCAACTAATGTAATTGCAAAGTCGTTTTCAACACCCTCTGTGAGAAGAGCATCTTTCTTTGGTGTTAAACCAAGCGGTGCAGCGTAAGCAGGTGTTATGACGATCGCATCTGCTTCATCATACGTTCTCGCCAGCATTAAAAGATCCACTTCTTTAAACTTGTAGTTTTTTGGGTTTTCTTTTATATCAGTCATCGCATAGTATGGACCCTTTTTTTCCTTTAGCGTTATCACTTTATGCTGTGCTAGCAATGATAATGAACGATCGATGTTCGATACATCATTGGCAATCGCAATAACGGCTCCTTCTGGCAATTTATCCATGGAATCATATTCCTTGGAATAGACACCATAATTGGCAAAATAAATCGGTTGCACTGGTTCAAGGTCGGCATTTTTGTTTCGATTGAATTCCTCCATATACGGAACATGCTGGAAGAAGTTCACATCCACTTCTTTTGCCGCTAGTGCCGTGTTAGGCTGGACATTATCACTTAATATGACGATTTCGAGGTTAATTCCATCCTCTGCCAGCTTCGGTTTAACCAGTTCAAGAATTTCCGTCATTGGCGGAATGAGTGAGGCCACTTTCAAGGTTACCTCTTCCTTCTCCTTATTTTGCGCAGTGTCCTTTTCTTTTTCTTCATTCGCCTTGCCGCATCCTACTAAAAGCAACATCATTGCTGCCACGAGAAAGAGTATTTTTTTCATGATGTTTTCCTCCATTATTTATCTTTTGTCGATCATCCTGGCTACAGTTGTACCAATGAATTGGACTAGCTGTACGAGAATGATCATGATGATAATCATATAAATCATTAACTCTGTTTGAAACTGCTGATAGCCGTACCTGATGGCGAAATCGCCGATACCGCCGCCTCCGACCACTCCCATGATCGTTGAATAAGAAATAAAGCTGATGATCGATGTAGTTAGTCCAAGGACAAGCCCGGAACGAGCCTCCACGTATAGAAATTTAAAGATGACATCCCATGCGGAAGCCCCCATGGAAAGAGCTGCCTCGATCACACCCTTCGGCACGTCCAATAAGGATTGCTCGACCAATCGTGAATAATGGGCAATCGCAATGATCGCTAATGGAACGCAAGCAGCTGCTGTGCCAATGGCTGTGCCGATTACGAGTCTTGTAAACGGGATCAAAAAAACGACCAATAATAAAAATGGAAAAGAACGAATAATATTGACCAATAAATTCACAATCGAAAAAGCCAACCGATTATCAAGCAACTGGCCCTTTCGGCATAGAAATAGCGACGTCCCGACCGGTAATCCAATCACAATCGCCGCTAAAATGGACACCCCAACCATCGTAATCGTTGCTCCAATCGACTGCCAGATTTCTGCCTCGTATTGTACTAAAATCTCAGGCATGATCGAGCCCACCATTCTTCGCTAATTGTTCAATAAAGTATTCTGGCCGATTATCCCTTTTTTGAATCCCCGTTGGTTGAATTAAAATCGTGTCATAAATCTCCCCAGCTGCCATGACCGTTACACGATTGCAAATACTTTTAATCACATCCAGCTCATGACTAACGATCACAATCGTCACACCGAAGCGTTTGTTTATATTGGCCAGCACGTCCAATATTTCAGCCGTTGTGTTCGGATCAAGCGAAGATGTCGGTTCATCACATAACAACACTTGCGGATTATTGGCCAATGCCCTCGCAATCGCAACACGCTGCTTTTGTCCCCCGCTTAATTGTGCAGGATATCTCTCCATCTCACCCTCCAAGCCGACGAATTGAAGACACTCCACAACGCGGCTCCGACGTTCTTGCTTAGGGTAATGTGCCAGCTCCAAAGAAGCTGCGACATTGTCGTAAACCGTTTTATTCGCGACAAGATTAAAATGCTGAAAAATCATCCCAATCGACTTTCGTGCCTCTCGAAGCGCTTTATTGCTCAATGCTGTCAATCTTTGGCCGTTTACCTCCACGTCGCCCGCATCTGGTGACTCCAACAAATTCATTAACCGCAGCAGCGTTGACTTCCCCGCTCCGCTCGCTCCAATTATTCCATGAACTTCCCCTTTAGGTATCGTCAAAGTCACAGCCTTAATTGCCTGAAACTGTGAAAACTTCTTACTCACTTGATGCAGGTTAATCATAAAATCCCACTTTCCATTATAAGTCTCTGCGCCCCTCATTATACTATCATCAAGAAACACCATTTTATCAACTAATGCGGACCAATTGCAAAGACACAAATTAACAGCTAAACAATTCCAATCCCAATCAGCTCCGTCTTACCACTTAAAATAAGCCAAAGACAACACTCCTTTGGCTTTTCTTATAATTGAATTAGATAAGAATGATTATTATCATCTTTATTAGATTCATATACGCTATAAATAAAAAAGTGTGTAGAGGCAATCATTATTACAATAAGCTGTATGAGAATAACAAAGTTACGGTTAACCAATAAAAAACACTACCGATTAAAACGGCAGTGTCGCTCCGTAATAAGCTTATTGATTCACTAAACCAGGTAATGTTTGAGCAATATTTGTCAGCTGGTCAATAACATCAAATACTGCTTTTGTCATAAATATTTGAACCACTATTAAAATGGTTAGTAATATTAAAAGAATTATTTTAAAAGTTGTATTATTCATGAAAAATTATACCTCTCTTTAGTAAGTGGCCTTAGGTTGCTAAACTTTTTATAAATAAACAGCTGTCGACTTTATCAACAGCTTGAACTAGTCATGATTGGAAAAGTACCTCTTTGGCATGAAGAGGGTGCTAAAGAAATATCATAAAAATGACATTGGATGTAGGTACCATTGTAGACCGTACAATAACACACCCATAAAAAAATAACTGGGTGTGTTTAACTATTCAATAATCATAAATTTCAATTAACTTATACCCAAATCATTTCCAAGTATTTTTTCTAATAACCCCATCTGACTAACTATTTCAATATCATTTTTAAAATTCCGTAAACTAGCTTTATATTCTTCGAATTCTAAATCTTTGGAGTAGCCAATACATAAGTTTAATATACTGTTTAGTTTTTCAGCAGAACCACTAATAAAATAGCTCGTAAGTATTTTGCTATTTGTGCTTGCAAGGACTACTATTGTTGCTATGTCCAGTGCATATTCTATGTCTTTATCTGAAATCTTTCTATTCTTTTTCTTAGGATAATTAAATTCATAGCTATTAATAGAATGAATTTTTCCTGTGAGTAATTCTAGTATCATTTTATTATAGATTAAATAGACTCCTTTAATTAACTTAATGTCTGGAGCATAAGGATCAGCCAGTATATATTTTATACGTTCATCCTCTTTATTAATCTTTATTCCCTCTAGATCATGCTCTAATATATAAGCTACTTCCTCAATTCTTTTTGGAGGGAATAAATTCGCGAAGTTGCATTTCTTTTTCATATAAATTATTGGTCAGCATCAAATTCTGATTCTGAACGGTTTCTTTCTGTAGGTTTTTCATTTTCAAATGCATTTTCATATTCAGACACTACCTCTATAGCTTCCTCATTCAATGAAGCTGTACCTTTTTCCATTTTTTCGCTAGTCACATCCTGCTTAATACCTTCAACGTATTCATTCGAATTTGGACCTGATACTAATAAAGATTCATCATCTTGTGCATACGCTAAAAACACATATGATTTTCCTTCCTCCGGTAATGCATCATCTTCATACAAAACAACAGAAGAACCATCTTCATTTATCCCTCCAGCCTTTTGAATAGGTATGGAAGTATCTGTAACTAAATCACCCTTTATATTTTGTAGAACAGTAACTTTGTAATTTGTATACGGTGTTGAAACCTCTTTAGTACCGTCTCTAGTTTCTATTGTTACAGGATTTTTATATACAGTGTCAACATCTTCATCAACTCGGCCTATAAAAACGTAATCCGCATCACCTACAGTTTCTTTCGGATCATCCACATCTACAGCAAAAGTACCATCCATTAGAATTACCTTTAGATTTTTTTTATCCTCCGAACTTATATTACTTATATCTTTCTTGGAATTAGAACAAGCTGAAACTAGCAAAGAGAGACTTACGATAAATAAAAGTGAAGCTAACTGAACTTTTTTCTTACCCATTATTTTTATTCCTCCTCTTTCTGTTAGTATTTCTTATAAGCAGCGGCATAAGAAGCTTTATCATTTGCACTTAATGATGTCTTTGTAGAAACATATCCATACATGACATCACTTGATGTATTATGTGCCAAACCTAACGCATGTCCTAATTCATGTGTTGCCACATTTTGTTTTTTTGTAGCAGTTAAAGTGTCCATTACATATTTATTAAACTTTATAGTCCCTCGAGACGAAGTTACTCCTGCAACACTGGATTTTTCACTATAATCAGAAATCGCAACATCTTGTATTACCTTTGCCGTATCTTTTCTAATAACTCCACTTTTATAGCCATTGAATGTTTTTACTCCTGCATTAAATTGAGTTTGATATTTTGTACTTCCATCCCAGTCCATATGTTTCCCAGAGTCTACAAGATTCCAAGATAATGTTTTAACTGTGGCTGCTGAAGCACTCATTGGTATCACAAGCATAAATACTAAAGATGCTGCCGTTACAATTATTCCTATTTTTTTCTTCAAAGAATAGTCCTCCAAATTTCCTCATATTTTATTTTTATTCTCTAATGGCATAATAGCCGAAAATTCAAATTTAGATATTCCTATATTGAAATGTGGCATTTCAATATAGGAACACCTCTCCTTCGTTTCTCTGATCCACTCACAAAAACACCGAAAAAGAGGATCACTCAAACACTCATGTGATACCTTTCTCCCCACAATAAAAAGCCCCTGAAACTAGAAGTGTCAAGGGTTTGAAAGGTTATATATAGTTTGCATTTCCATTCTTATCTACAGTTTTAGGTAAAATTAATTCATTATCTACCCGACTCCGCTTCAGCTACCTTCTTGAAACGTTCCAAAAACTCAACGACGGTTTTATCGGTGGCAAATATTAATAGGAATTTCAGATACCACTTTAACGGGCGGGTGGTGACGGTATATGTAAGGGAAGTCTTGGTGTCATTGATTTTATTTAGTTCGTAAAGAGCGGTAATCTCAAACATTTTCGCAAGGATAAAGCCTACTTTTACCTTTTTCTCATCAGCTTCATTGGTATATTCGAGTGTTTCGATATCATATTCTTCTGTTCGTTTTCCTTCTTTAAATTTTTGGCGGTATATACTTCCGACCACTTCCTCCGTTATTTTGACGGGCTTTTGTTCAATTACTTGGGGCATGATTTTTTGCATGTTTTCAACGGAACCATCAAGATATTTCCAAACCTGTTCGATTGGAGCGTTTATTTCTATTGCTTTTGTCCATTTTTTCATTAAAAATCACCTCTACCTAGATTATATTTCCTTTATCAGGTAAAACCAAATTCACAAGCGATAAAGTTACATTTTTCACCCATCTACACCTTACATGCGCTTTTTTTAATGCACTGTCTTTCTGTAAATAAATTACTTAATTAAAACGCTCCTTTTTAATGGTATTCTTGTATAATAGACCATACTGTTAATTTTTTAGGAGAGAATCCGATGAATTTTATTTATATTAATCAAAACATATTAGATAATCTCTTTTATATCTTAGTAAGTATTTTGATTTACTACATTTTTTTAGATCACGGCAAAAGGTTAAGTCAGTATGGCAAGACCCTGATCACGGCGTGCATGAGCATACCGATCATATTATGTATGAAGTTTCCTATTTATATCGATGAATACTGTGTTCATGATCTCAGGCAAATCCCTTTTATCATCGGGACACTTTATGGTGGTTGGCCTGTAGGGGCTGCTCTGTTAGTCATCCTTTTAGCAGGTAGGTTTGCTTTTTATGGCTTCAATTTCCTTACTGTCATTGTTTATATCGTTATCTTCATTATTACCGCTCTATTTTCATCAAAATTCAAATCTTTTAATCGAAAAAATAAGCTAAGAAGCCCCATCCTATTGATTTTGTTTTTAGGAATACTAACCAGCTTTATTTCACTTGTTATGTCTGATTACTTTCGTATAACGGAGGCGTACGTATTTTACTTCATCATCCTTCCTCCTTTCATTATCGGTTTAGCTGTATATATTATGGAGATTTTAAAAGATGCGATTTTAATTCGCACACAAATGGTACGGCTTGAAAAGATGGAGGTAGTCAGTCAGCTTGCAGCCAGCATTTCACATGAAGTTAGAAATCCGTTAACGGTTGTGAAAGGATTTGTTCAACTGCTAAAGACACCTGATCTTACCCAGGATGTGAAAGAACAATATATAGGGCATGTTGTTCGCGAGCTGAATAGTGCCGAATCGATTATTAGTGAATACTTGGCATTCGCCAAGCCTGCCATCGAAAAAGTCGATCCTATTTCCATCGACCGGGAAATTGGCTATGTGATTGAAATGATCAAACCATTAGCTAACATGAATTCCGTTACGATATGCCAACAGCTGACTCCAGGCATCATCCGGGGTAATATCCAGCATTTCAAGCAATGCTTCCTCAACCTGATTAAAAACGGGATAGAGGCCATGCCAAACGGCGGGGAGCTTCGTATTGCTTCCTATGTAACTCATGACGACCTCATTATTGAAATAAGAGATGATGGAATCGGCATGAACAAAGAACAAATTCATCGTTTTGGCGAGCCTTATTACAGCAGCAAAGAAAAAGGCACAGGGTTAGGATCGATGGTGGCCGTCAAAACCATCCAAACGCTGAATGGCACGCTTCATATTAATAGCGCTTCGGGTAAAGGAACGACGATTACCGTAACACTCCCTGTTTATGATGAAGATTCTTCTGCAAAATAAAATCTTATCATTTAAAAAGTCCGCCAGTGACGGCGGACTTTTTAATTTATTTATTCCGTTCAAGGCATGTATGAACTGCCATCATATCACGTTTGTTCAATTCACGAATTCGGGCGAAAATGGGGATCTTGGCAACGGCTTCGGTCCGTTCATCTTCAGCGACGACATCGCTTACTTTCCCTGTCAGCCAGGTTTGTACGTCGATGCCTTCGACGATTGCTTTACGCCCTTCGTCATTGATGCCACTGGCCTGGCAACTCACACAAGGTATCGTTAATTTATGGACCCCGTCGTGGAGGCCATCTTCGGAAATGACTTTCTTCCCATCACAGAATGGGCATTTATGTTTTGCTTTTATTTTATTGATTTGGGTCACGATTTTCTTGTAGCCAAACGCTTCATACACATAAGTCAGTTTTTTGTATTTGCCATTGGTGAAGTATTTATCGATAATCGTTTCCCTTGTTTCGTTAATATCGGCAAAATCACAGATGGTGATCTGATTTTTGCTGCTGATCGCTTCGATGCTGCCTGTAATGCTGCTCCAGAAAGGTAACGTGTTCTGCAAGACCACTTCATAGCCTTTGAAGCTTGCCAGTTCCAGTTCGAGCATTTTTAACGCTGCTTGCGTTTCCCGGGAAAGGAATGAGACATCAGCCGTCAGTGTGATTTCGCCGCCTACAATCGCTTTTAGTTTTTCCAGTACTGGCAAGTTTCCAGCTATTTTGATGACTTCATCAATTGGCTGTTGGATGATCTCGCGAATGTCCGTATCAGCAAATGTCAGTTTTTTATGATGATTCAAGACTGTTCCAAGACAGACCGGGCAGGTGATACTCTCTTTTGATGCTTTCATTTGCTCTTTAATGATCGATTTCGAGATGAACATATAACGTCCGATGATGAGATTGAAGCCTTCCCATGTCCGAGATGCCTTGCCTGCTTTATCGTAAAAGGACTTTTCCCAATATCCATATAAGAAGGTTTGCTTTTCCTCATCAGTCATCTCGTTATAGCTTTTACTCATGTCGTGACCGAGTTCATTCTTGATCTCATCAAACAAAAATTGCAGTTTTGGATATTGATAATATTTCAAGACTTCCATCACATCAGGATGTAACAAGCCATCCCAGAAGGGTACGTTTTTGTCTTGAATGACGACATTGATATCAAATTTTTCGATGACGCGGCGGCCGGAACAGCTTGGACAATGATTTTCATTAGAATAGAAATCGAAGCTTCTTGTATCCTTATTAGTCGGATGTGCCGCGACCAGATGATTGATCATGCCGCCCAATTCATAAAGAAATGTATATTGACTGTACAGGTGCCGTTCAAGATCAATCGCGATCACAGGTGCAATCGTGTCAGACTCGTACTCACCATAAATCAGCCGCGCCATTGATGATAAGCTTTTTAAAATGCCGCCCTTATAGACATTCTCTGCACGTTTGAAATAGTCCAGGTGATTTTCCTGCAAATAATTCATGCCGTTTTTCGACCGAAGTGTGGAAGAGATATGCAGCGGCTCCACTCGATCGTCATTGTTGTTGTGATGGAAGTATTCATCATGACTGACAACATCAAGGTGCTGGACAGGCGCAAGCTTCCGTTTACCAAAATCAACGATATAATCCGAGCTTTCCAGCATATACCGATTATGTTCAATCATGATGATCGAGACTTTTTCATCCTCGAGGATGACTCTGATGCTATCGATGAATTGGTTTAAAATATTTTGCGATAACCCTTTTGAAGGCTCGTCAAAAATGAACAGCGTGTGCGGGTTCCTTGTCTTCGCGAACAGCTCTGAAACTAAGTGGACACATTGAAATTCACCGGTCGATAGTGATTGGGTTTTTCGCTCTAACGTCAAGTAACCAAGCCCAAGCTTGATCAATAAACTCAAGCGTTTATGAGCGATATCCTCCGTTGGCAATTCTTCAATGATATCTTCAATCGAACGCAGAAAAATATCATCAATTTCATCACTGTATTTGGTGAGCTTCTTCTTAATGTCAAGAAACGTGGCAACGGTTGACCGACTTGTAATCGATTTATTTCGGTCCTGTCCGACCATGACCAGTTTATCCTTTGGATAGCGCTTCTGAAAATCTTTGGCGATACATTCATTGACAAGTGTAGATTTACCGCAGCCTGACTCACCCGTAAAGGTAATGAGTCTATTCTTAGGGAGCCCAATTTCCTCCATTTGAATATTACGGCAGTAAAGATCGTGAAAATGATAGGATTCCGTGGGCGCCACTTCATTTCGGTCCCAGCTGATTGGTTTCGGACGTGGTGATTCCTCCACGATTTTCCCGCCATATTTTCCACTGCCTGGTCCAAAGAACAATTGTTCATCTGTGCTATCCAACACCGTGTCTGAATGATCAATGAGCCATATTTGATTTTTATAGCCCAATTGTTTAATCTGCTCCAAGATCTTCAAAAGGGTTTGATGATCAAGACCGACGGAGATTTCATCGATGATAATCACCGTATTTTCACTTGTTGCCATGAATTCTGCCAAGTAAAGCCGGGTTAATTCTCCCCCTGATACAGTTCCCATAATCCGGTTTATGCTTAAATACCCAATATTCATATTGATTATATTTTGGAGAATATGTTGTTTAGCTTCACTGATATGTAAGTTCTCTGCGAGTGAAAGGATCGTTTCGATGCTTAAGTTGTTAATATCGGAAATAGTATGCGGACGATCGAATAATTCAATCGTATATTGCTCGACTTCTTGATTGTAGCGTTTTCCCTCACACTTCGGACATTCGACGTTCTTCGTCGTCCCGCGTCCTTTACAATTGGGGCACCAGCCTAAGGCATTATTAAAGGAAAAAACTTCTGGAGAAAGATTATATTTTTCAGCAAGACAAACACGAATTTCTTTAAACACACCAGTATGCGTGCCAATGGTTGAACGGGGATTGGATGAAATGGATGATTTGCCGAGAAAAAGGACGAGTGGCATTTCTTCCATCTTGATGGCGCTGAAATTGGTTTCCATAATATTCGAAAATAAATATTGATATTCCGATTTCGGCAATAAGGAAACAAGGCGCTTCTTCGATTCTTCCCCAATGGTTTGACAAAAAGTCGTTTTCCCGGAACCAGATAACCCTGCAATCCCCAAAGATTGATCGCCTGGCAGTTGTGCATCAAGCTTGTTAATATTGTTCGCTATTAATTGATTTATTTTCATTTGTAACTCCTCTCCATTTTATTAAGGTTTAGCTCAATCTTTAATATTAGCACAGAGACAGACGGATTTGGTACTTTTCTCACAGTAGCTCCATTCTTCTATTCTTTCACATTTCACGGTTCTAAAACGTATGATTCATCAAAAATCGAGGATTTATTAATGCATTTAGAGCACTGTTATAAATTATAAAAGCCCCTCTCGACTAAGAGAAGGGCTTATTTTTCTAAGTACAATTATTTTGTATTGGACTTTTTTGCTTTGTTTTCAAGCTCGCTTTTAGGCTCAGTCGAGAATTCGACGTCTTTTCCTTGTCCCTGCGGGTTAACACTTGGTGCGATTTGGCCTCTTCCTGCTGACTTTTTACTCATTTCCTTCACCTCCAAGATTATTATGTCCGACCGGTTGTAAATTACTTGCAATCAATAAAAAACCTGCATAGAACAATCGTCTACACAGGTTTCAGCAAGCTATTTTTTTATTAATCCAAGGTCAGAAGTAAACTGTCCGTTGCAGCGTTGAGCAAGAAAGGCGTCGGTTCGCCAATCGAATATAACTGTAAGTCATGCATGGCCCTTGTACATGCGGTGTAGAACAATCTTCGTAAGCTTTCATCACCGTATGTTTGCACAGATGCATCGTAAATGATGACTGCATCGAATTCGATGCCCTTGGCCAGATAAGCGGGAATAACGACAACACCTTGTTCATATTCATTTGTGCCTTTCTGTACGAGCTTTATTTCCTCGATGCTGCTAAGGGCATCGTATGCAGCGGCACTTTCTGCAGCAGATTTACATATGATTGCCATCGTATTATACTTGCGGCTTTGCCAGTCTTTGACTTTGGCTACAATCTTGCCGTGCAATGCGTCATGGCTGTTCACTTGCGTCAGTACAGGCTGCTCGCCTTCACGGTCGATGGCCTTGATTCGATGGCCCTCAGGAACAAGTTGCCGTGTAAATTCGATAATTTGCTTTGTGGATCTGTAGCTTTGCTCCAAGGTTATACTCTCTGTTTCACCTATTCCGTATAAGCTGGTCAAAGTCTGGAAATCGACCCGTTCGCTGGCATGGGCGAATATGGCCTGATTAAAGTCACCGAGCACGGTCATCCTTGCAGAAGGAAACAACCGTTTCAAAAACTCGAATTGAAATGGAGAATAATCTTGTGCTTCGTCTACAAGCACGTATTTTATAGCGGTATTCGACTGAAACCCTAGAATTAGCTCCTTCAGCAGCAAAAATGGCGTCGCGTCTTCGTAATGCAGTTTACCTTCGTCGAGCATTTTTTGTGTAGATAAGCAAATTTCCGTTTCGACTGGTGTTTTATCCTCGTTCCAAAGTTCAATCCGTATTTGTTCATCAAAAAGTCGCTTGTATATTCCCTTCATATCAATAAACTGAAGTGCGTTTACCCGTTTGCGTAACGTCTTCAATTTCTTGCGAACAATGATACGCGCGAGCATCGTATTTTCTTTCTCGTAATCATCAAAGGAGTCTTCCGAAGAGTCGCGTTTTTTCTCCAAGTAGGTGTATACCTTTTGATAATCTTCTTTGCTAAGATACTCGATTTCTTCCTCGACCCAAGGTTTTTTCAGCTCGACCTTTTCCGTTTTATCAAGTAAGTCACTTAACCACTCTTTCAACTTTTCAATTCTATTGTGAAACTTCAGGGTGGTGTTTGTGTGATAAAATCTTTCGGAAATTTGTTTGGCGGAGACGAGCGTTTTTCCCCGGAACTTCACTCCTTTAAACATCATCCCCGATCGTTCTAGTGATTGCCTGTATGTTTTGATGATTTCAAAGAAGCGAAGTGATGCCTTAAACTTAATACTCGCTGTCCTGGTGCTATAGTACGGGTCATCCTCTGCCGTCAACAAATATTCCAATTGCTCATAAGGGTCCTCCACTTGGAATGAGTCAGTCAGGCGATGATCCAAGTATTCCTGAAATGTTACCTGCTGCATATTCTCTTCGCCAAGTTCGGGTAACACAGTGGATACGTAGTTATTAAACATCGAATTAGGAGAGAATAAAATAATTTGATCGGCTTTTAGCTTATTCCGATTCTTGTAGAGCAAGTAAGCGATCCGTTGGAGTGCAGCGGATGTCTTGCCACTGCCAGCGGCCCCTTGAACAATGAGCAGACGTCCGCGATCGTTCCGGATGATTTTATTTTGCTCCCGTTGAATGGTGGAAACAATACTGCGCATATGCTTATCCGTCCCCTTACCAAGCACCTGCTGCAGGATCTCATCTCCAATGGTGAGACTCGTATCGAACATCGCTTCGATGACGCCTTCCTTGATGATGTATTGCCACTTTTTCTCCAGCATCCCCCGAATTACGCCTTCTGGAGTTGAATATTCTATAGCACCTGGAGGATAGTCATAATAAACACTCGAAATCGGAGCCCTCCAATCGTAGACCATGAAGTTTTCTCCTGTTGAATCAGTAAGAGTAGCGGTCCCAATATAAATATGTTCCGTAAGGGATGACCCTTCTTCAGTGACATCTATCCGGCCGAAATAAGGCACTTCCTCCATGCGGCGCAGTGTTGCCAACCGCTTGAACGTATATCTATGCGCACCTTCGCTTTGTGACAACTCTTGAGCCTGTTGCCTTAAGCCAATGATCGTCTCGAGGTAATCATCGAACGTATCAATATTAACCTTAAGGTCATCCCAAAAGTGTTTACGGATCGTAACAACTTCTTTTCTACGCTGGGAAGTTTCTCCTTCCATTTTGCTGATTTGCTTCGTGATTGTTTCCATCACCTCATCCAAACGTTCTTGCTCCTGCCGAATTTCATTGTTCATATGAGACACTCCTTTAAATAATGAAAATTAGGGTTGACTAGAGGTGAGTTTTACCTTATACTTATAGTAAGGGGTAAACTGATTTTACATATTAAAAAATGTGTTTCTATACTAATTTATCACAATTTCCGAATGATATCAATGTATATTTCACATCTGCTGCCCTCATACCTAATTGTTTTTTAAAACTTTCATTCAACATATACATTCAGTAACCAGTTGAGCTAAATGCTTGACTGGTTATTTTAATGATGTTTAACATATACGTGTCCTCGCATCCCGTTTTGATTCGTCGTAGGTTCGGCTTAATTATTCGGGACTTAAAAATGGAAAGCCCTACACTATATATCTATCTTTTATGTTACAAGCAACGAATAAAAAAGAAAGAGACCTTTTATTTAAAAGGTCTCCTTGAAACAATCTTTATTTTTCACAAGCGATCAAGTCTTTGTCACGATCGCTTTTTTTGTTGGCATCGTATAGCGCTTTTGAAACGTGAGGCTTGTATTTCGTTTTTCCGCCTTTATTTTTAACGGAAGACGTACGGGCTACGCCTCCTTTGTAATCTTTATTCAATTCTGTACAGTTTTTATATTCTTTCACCTTCGTTTTGGCATTGGCCACATCGTTTGCTCCAAGCGAAAGTCCAAAAACTAGGCTTAAAGATAGTGAAATAGTAACTAATCTTTTCATATTATGTACTCCCTTTCCTAAAATTAACTTTTTACTAATCATAATGTATCATTTCTTTTTTTACAATAACTTTTTGCATAGTTTTTTAGCAGGATCTCGATTGCTCACGGTTATGGCGCTTAAAAAAGACCGCCACTCCGGCGGTCTTCCTGTCATCGTCCTTTTTTCTATTTCTTTCGCTTTACCCTGTAATGCATCCCGCCAGGTTCCTTGCAAAAGGTGATTCCGCTTCCCGGTTCATAGTAATAGGTTTTTTTGCCTAAAGAGCGTTGCTTGAAGGTGGTATGCAAATAGGATGCTTGGTCCCTCTTGAAGATGAGTTGCTTTTTGCTCAAGGGTACAGGGAGGCAATGTCCATAGTCTGTGTAGACCAGGGTTTCTTTTCCGTTCATTTCATCGAAGTCATCAATGTGAATGTAGGAAAACCAGACACCGCCGCTTTTTCGGAATGAGCGGGAGGAGAACCAGACCATGCCAAGCTGGGCATTGATGCAGACGGGGAGCCTGTAAGTTCCGCCAAGCACCGATCTGGCTCCTGCAAGTCCGCCATCAAGATCCAGTCCAAAGTGATTGAGCGTATGATTGAGGATGTCAAGGCGCGGTCGGGCGACAAGGAACGTGTTTTCTCCTTCCACCACCATCGTAAGCTGTACACCATTTGCATCATAGTGCTCCATCATCGCTACGGTTTCTTTATTCATTACATAATTTTTTCGTATTACCATTCCGTTCACTCCTCATTTCCATAATGATTTTTTAGGAGTATACTAAGACATAGAGTCAGGTATACGCCTGCTCGCGCCCCTTAGGTGACAGTCTGCCAGGACGTTCTCACCTAGGGGGTTTTTGCTGTTTACCCTCACATTTTCCTCACCTCCCTTAAAGGGTATACAGCCATCTGACCATTGCTTTGATATTGTGCTTATCATTGCTTAGCTGAAATAAGGACGGTCTGCCTTTATAGGTTCCTTTAAACTCCCTCCAAATCGGGTTGGCTGGGCTCCAGTCCACCGCTTTCAGCTTTGACAACCTTGTGGAGATCAGCAGTTTTCTTTGTTCGATGTGTTGATTTTCCATCTTATCGTTCGCATAAAGGGCAACCGCAACGAAAAGCGGATAGCTGGCAAGCATGCATTTCGTGTAATCCCCCATTTGTTCTGGTTGGAACATACCGAATAATTCATTAAAATATAGATGAATGAGCGAGATGTATTCACTGTTCGATAGCGGGCATGAAGCTACCTTCTCTTCGATGTTTGCGTATAATCTGCCCGTCATGAAGATGCCGATGATCTGCCTTAGCTGCGATAAGGAAAGCAGGTTCTTGTTTGCCGGACGGTTGATCGATCGCTTTTCGAGTTCGACACCGGCTGTTTTTAATGCTTGATGGGTATGAAGCACCTGATTGGTGATGACATTGAGGTTGTTTCGCGAGTCGAACGAAATTCGTTTCGAAAGGGCCACTTTCTTGCCTTTTAGATTGAGATCCAAGTATAACTGTGATTCTTCCGCCTCTGTAAGCCCATCGAATACCTGGACGGCAATCGAGCTGTCCTTCATGAGTGAATCCAGCTTGTAGGCTTGCTTAACCTTTTCTTCATCCTTCTTTAATGCTTTAAGGATGCTGTCCTCCAGTTGGGCGAGGGCCGCTATCCGCTGGGTTCCATCGATAATCATCAGCTGAGTGGCTTCTTTTATGGCGAGGCTTCCTTGCCTGCGGTTGGCAACGAGCGGAGGCAAGTAGATTTGTTTCGTTAATGCATTTTCCAAAAGATAGTTCTTGATCGATCGAATCCGCAGCTGGTTCATTTCCCTCGTGGCGATTTGACCATTACGATACATGTCGACCAGTTCCATGATGGAATAGGAGACGATTGTCCTTCGCTTCAGGTCTGATTCACTTAGTATCATGCATCATTCCTCCTTCGATTTTCCGTTTGAACTGGAGAGCCGTTTTCTGGATGGCGTTCGTGGTGGAATGATTTTTGACTCTTTTTTTTACCGGATCGTAGATGTGTGCAAACAGCTCGTCGTCATGCTTCCAAGTGCAGGCATTCTTCAGTCGCAGCATATGTTCGATTGCTTCTTCAAAGGGGATTTCATGGTGTCTATGGAGTTGTTGGACGGTTTGGGCAAGGGCTATTTGGATGCCGGAATAGCCTGATGTGAATGTTTTCCTGTTTGTCATCTTCTTCGGAAAGATTTTCAGCCATGCTTCGAAAAAGGACCGTGCAATCGTGAGTATCTCATCCTTTTTGAGTTCTCCAAGTTGGGCTTTACCGGTTTTGGCGGTGATCTTTCCTTCGAATAAAGCGATTAGGCAGCGCCTCATGATCGTCAGCGAAGTCAAGGCGGTACTGTTCACGGTTATTCTGGACAGCGTAGCTTCTATCTCCATCTTACTTTCTAATTGACTGGCGATGACCCTCGTTAGTTCAGCATATTCATCACGCTGGTCGTATTTCATCACCAAGCCGACATGAGGCTCTTTTCGTTTCGTATTGATATCATTGAAGAGCTGTCTTTCTTCAATCGTCTCCAGGTTTAAATAAATTTGGATGGTGACTGGATACGCCTTCAACTTATCGATTTGGCTTTGGAGCTTTTTTGCTTCTGAGAAATGCCCCATTTCTTCTTCCGTTTCCTTGCGTGCCCTTAAGTGGCTGATGGCCGAGATGAGGGCGTACGTTCTATGCTGTCCGTCCAGTATGTAGATCTTACTTCCTGGTGGCAGTTCCCCGCCTTCGGGCACTTCATGAATCGCCCCCCTGCTCGAGAAGATGAACGGCGAAAAGTAAAAATCACCTTCTGAAACAGAGTCAATGATGAACTCCCTGATTTCTGCTCTTCTATGAAGATCGAGCTTCCTTTGAACCGCTTCATCGACTTCGAATATGGCTTCCAATGTTGAAAATTGGATTTGCGAGATTAATATTCTTTTCCCGAATTGGGTAAAGCTTTCCCCAGTAATCGTCACTTTCATTTCTTGATATATCATGATTTTCACCTCTCTGCGACCATTATCCTATTTTCTGCTTTTTTTGTAAAATCGCTTTCATTTTTACATTTCAAAATTCATTTCCTTTTGTGGCTAGATAACTTAATAGATTGGCTTACTCTTTACAACTATCAAACAAATGGTTATAATTTATGATTTCCATTTCGAATCTGTTCGTTGCACTGGCTATTTGCTCCTTAATTTGTGTCCATTTTGCGAACTAACTGCAAAAAATGATCCTAAAAGGGCAATTAAATGACATTTTTGTAAAGAAAACAAACCTCCGCAAAAAATAAACTGAACCTTTCAGAACCATAAAGATTATTTTGCTTTATATGGCCCATAAAGATACGTTTCATGAACCAGCTCAGCTTGTATGACCGATATCCCGAATGGGACACCTAAGTTCTTTTTTTATGATAAAGGCGTATGATATTTAGGTAATTCGTCAATTTCAGTGTAGAAAGGGTGTTCAAGCTTGAAACATATGAATCGGTTGATTCGAAGCTTCACAATGTTAACCCTTGTTGCGCTCATGTTTAACGTGGGAACTGTTCATGAAACTAAAGCAGCGCAACCAGCGAAGTCTGCGTCTGATCGGCTGATTGGCAATATCATGAGGCTAGCCTCTGAATCCCAGCAATCGATTAGCAGTAGACCTTTTTCCGTCGGTGATTCGTTGAAAAAAGTAGAAAAATCATGGGGGCAACCGGAAGATCTAAGTACAGTCGCAGCCAATTATTGGAGCCACGATGTTCGTTTCTTCTATGACGAGTCAAATGCCAAAAAAACGATTACCGCCATTGATGATTTTAGTCCGAAGCTGCAAACGATTCATTTATCCGAGCTAAAGGATTTGATTGGTGAACCTGACAGTGCCGAGGAGCAAGAGGGGATGTACTATGTCACTTATACGGATAACGAAATTTATAAAATCGTTTTCGTGTTTGAAAGCGCTTGGATCAACCCTAACCCAAAATTGAGCATGTATACGGTTGAAGCAGCAGACGAATCATGTGACTAATGAGGGCATGCCTCTAATAATGAGATATATCGAAGGAAAAGGCTGTCCGAGGAATCTCGACAGCCTTAGTTAATTGTTATTCGGCCAGCTTCACTTCAATGGCCAGGTTACGTAAATAATCCAATAATGGCCGTACCTTCCCTGAAGCTGTAGTATCTGTAAATGTGAAGGATTGCTGCTCCGTTTCTTCTAATATATCCAGCTTGTAGGAAAACGCATCTGCTCCTTTGGCTTTAGCTTCTATCATTTTACCCAAGGAGAGATTGGAAAGATCGGCTGTCTCCATTAAGTGCTGCAATTGGTCTCGTTTCGCCTGCGGTAATTCGTCTGTATCTATCACCACATTCAAATCAAGGTTGGCCATACCCCCGACACAGCTAAATTGGATGTGCATGTTCGATTTAGCCTCCCATTCGTTTTATTTTAACGACTCAGGCAACCCAACAGCGTTAAAAGCAGCTTCAATCGATTGTATCGCTGTATCAGGCACCTTTCCACCATCCACAAGTTTATGGGCAGCCTTGAGAACAATTTGGACGAATTGATTGAAATTCGCTGTCGCAAATAAATGCTGCATCGCCTCGAACCAAATCAGCGCTGCTTTGTCCGTTCCAATCTCCATCGAGACAAGATAGAAAGCCTTGTTGGGAATTCCGCTGTTTATGTGGACACCATGATTATCGCGCTCGCCTTTATAGTAGTTCCTCATATGATCCGGCTGGAGATCCTTCCCCATCAATTTATTGTCAAATGCCGTACCTGGCGCTTTCATCGATCGGAGCGCCTGTCCTTTTAATGACGGCCCCATTATATCGGCACCAATCAGCCAATCGGCATCACTAGCCGTTTGCTTCAAATGATATTGCTTAATCGTAACACCAAACACATCAGAAAGATGTTCATTCAAAGCCCCTGACTGACCTTCATACTCCAATCCACTCGTGAACTGCGTTACCCCATGTGTAAGCTCGTGTCCAATCACATCGAGTGAATTGGCGAAATTGCTAAAGATGATCCCATCGCCATCACCGAAAACCATTTCATCGCCATCCCAGTAGGCATTCGTGAATTTATTACCGTAATGAACGTTGAGAATAATATCAAGGCCTTCGTTATCAATGGAATTACGTTGCAGGATATCCTTGAAATAATCCCGCACGACCCCACTATAATCGTATGCTTGGTTAACGACCGAATCACCGCTTGAGCGGTCTCCTTCTTTCCTCGCCTCATTTACCCTGAGCTTCGTTTTCCCCTTGCAATCATAAACATGCCGCGCGGACTCACCATGACGTCCCGAGCCAGCGTCGGTTAACGCGACAACGCCATTGATATCATATTCCTTAAAGATTCTGCGCCTGCGCATTTGCCGGCTCTTCGCTATCGTGACTCTTGCCGCTTCCACCTCATTCTGGGCCAAATTCTCTAAAATATAGGTAGGTACGATGAAACACTGGCACATCGATTTGGAACAGTCTTTTTTATGCATACTGGACACTCCTTCATGATTTTATTTCATACGCTATCTTTTTCGATTTCAAGAGTGCAGTTTCTCTTAGCGCCTAGCCTTCAACAATATTCCCTTAGTTGAGTGGCCTTATTGTCCGGGTTCTTCCTTCAAGTGGAACATATGCCTATCGATTACTTTCGCCACACTTTCATCATTTCCCTCCATTTCCCCTGTTCTACTACTTGCTATCTCTTTCAAATTTTTAACAGTTATAAACTTCCTTTTTTAACAAATTTCATATTTTTCTCACAATTTTCTTTTATCATCTATATAGGTCAATAGAATAGTACTACTGGAGGTCTTTTATAAATGGAAACTAAACAACCAAACACCTCTCTGTATAGAACCGTATGGAGATGGCATTTTTACGCTGGGATCATTTTTGCACCTTTGCTTATTATTCTGGCAGTTACTGGATCAATCTATTTATTTAAGCCACAGATTGAACAAGTTCTTTATCAAGATTACCAAGAGGTTGTTCCGCGAGGAGATAAAATACAGCCATCCCAACAGTTTGAGAAAGTGAAGGAACTTTACCCTGATGCAGTGGTGACAAAATATCATCCCGGAGAAAGTGCATCTCGTTCGAGCGAAGTAAGCATCACTTCTAATGATGAGTCTCTTACTATTTTCATAGACCCTTATACAGGTAAATCCATTGGAGAGTTAAATGATGAAGACAGAATCATGGATAAAATTGAAGAAATTCATGGTGAACTGATGGCTGGCACCTTGGGAGATAGAATTGTAGAGTTAGCTGCGTGTTGGGCAGTTGTGTTAATTGTCTCCGGGCTTTATTTATGGTATCCAAAAAAGAAGCAAAGTCTTTCTGGTATTCTTTTTCCAAGGATGAATAAAGGGAAAAATATTTTAAGAAGAGATTTACATGCAGTACCTGCCTTTTGGATATCAGCAGGAATGTTATTTTTAATTATGACAGGTTTGCCTTGGTCGGGTTTTTGGGGAAGTAACTTTCAATCAATTGCGACCAATTCTGGATCAGGGTACCCTCCTTCCATATGGACAGGAAGTGCTCCAACATCCTCAATCAAGACAAAAGACATTGCAGATGTTCCTTGGGCAGCAGAGAATTTAGATGTACCCATTTCAGATATTCAAGGCTTTATCCCACTGTCCATTGAAGATGTAGTCATGATTGCGAACCGTGAAGGTATGCATCCAAGTTATAGCATCAATGTTCCAACAGAAGCGGATGGCGTTTATACATTGTCAGCTTTTCCACCGAAAGCACAAGATGAAGCAACTATACATATTGACCAATATTCCGGTGCAGTTCTAGCTGATTATCGTTATGATCATTATGGTTTAGTAGGAAAAATCGTCGCTTGGGGAATTACCTTGCACAAAGGAACTCAATTTGGTTTGATTAACCAACTATTCAGCCTTCTTATATGTTTAGGAATCATGCTTGTTGCATTTAGTGGTTTTTACTTATGGTGGAAGCGAAAGCCCCAAAAAGGATTAGGTGCGCCAAAAGCTCCACAAATAAAGAACATGAAATCCTTTCTATTTCTGTTAATAGGTCTAGGATTTTTGTTTCCTTTGGTTGGTTTGTCGCTCATTGTTGTTTGGCTAATTGACTGGTTCATTATTAAGAGAATATCTGCAGTTAAAAAGTTTTTAAATGCATAATTCAAAATGTAAAGGGTGGCTTTTGCGTGAAAAAAAATATATGTATTTTTTTAATCTTTATTTTTAGCATATTACTATGTGCATGTTCACTTGAAAAGGATGTTACTGCTCTATACAAAGAAGAAACACCACTTGAAGCTGAAATAATTATACCAGCATCGTTTTCAGCTAATACGCAGGAGACCATAAAGGCTGTACTCACTCAAGGTGGGAATAAGGTTGAAAACGCGGATTTTGTTCATTTTAAAATATGGAAACATGATGGCTCTCTCAAATATAGCATGGAACAAGCTGAGAAAGAGGGAAATGGTACGTATACTTTAAGTAAAAGCTTTGATGGTGATGGCTTATATTATATAAAGGTTCATGCTAGTAACGATGGTTCAATCATTATGCCTCAAAAACAGTTTGTCGTAGGAAGACTTTCTGAAAGTGAATTGAAATTCTTGAAAAAAGGAATTCAAAAACAAGAAGAAAGTCATGAACATCATCATTGAATTTATTTGAAGGCTGAATTTTTGATATATTTTTGCTTATCCCAATTGTTAATAACACTAATGATAGGGGTAAGTGTTTTTTTATTAAGTGGGTTTGTGCGGATCGTATGTTCAATTTCACTTCAAAGGCTGCGATATCCCTTTATCCAAATCTTTATAAGTAAAAGTAAGGAGGAGGGTCAACAGTGTACAGGACGATCCATTTACTATAGAAAAAAGCCTCAACTCCTAAACGGAATTGAGGCTTTTTTCATTTGAACAGGAAAGTCTTCCTGCTCGTTCAACGTAAATTTAAATGATGCGAGTCGTGACGATACCCGTGATTTGTTTGATTTTTGCTTCCAAGCCAGGAATGATATCACCGTTTACTTCACCGTCAATGTCAATGATCGTATATGCATATCCCCCACGGCTTCTGTTCACCATGTCAGCAATGTTCAAATTCAAGCTTGATACAGCCAATGTGATCTGTCCAACCATGTTTGGAACATTTTCGTGGAAAGTGGCTACACGTCGCTTGCCTGTAAAAGGAAGGGAGGTGTTCGGGAAATTCACGGAGTTTTTGATGTTCCCTGTTTCTAAAAAGCCCTTCACTTGACGAGCTGCCATGATGGCACAGTTTTCCTCCGATTCTTGCGTAGAAGCACCAAGATGCGGGATTGGTACAACATTTTTCATGTTCAACACATTTTCATTCGGGAAGTCTGTAATGAACTGACCGACAATCCCGCTCTCTAGTGCTGCTTCCATATCCGTTTCATTCACAAGCTCGCCGCGTGAGAAATTCAAAATATGAACGCCAGGCTTCATGATGCTAAATGTTTCTTGGTTAAACATACCTCTTGTGTCATCAGTCAATGGAACGTGTACCGTTATGTAATCCGATTCAGCAAACAGCTGTTCAAGCGTCATCGCGCGCTGAACATTGCGTGATAGATTCCAAGCTGTATCGACGGAAATGAACGGGTCAAACCCGATGACATCCATGTCCAAATCGAGTGCATCATTCGCTACTAGCGCACCGATCGCTCCCAAGCCGATGACACCCAGCGTTTTACCCTTGATTTCTTTCCCGACAAATTGTTTCTTCCCTGCTTCTACAAGCTTAGGAATTTGTTTTCCTTCTCCCTCTAACGCCTTAGTCCATGCCACACCGGCAAAGAGATTACGAGATGACGCCATCAATGACGTCAGAACCATCTCTTTTACTGCGTTGGCGTTCGCACCTGGGGTATTGAAAACAACGATTCCTTGCTTCGTGCATTTATCGACCGGAATATTATTGACTCCCGCCCCTGCCCTTGCGATCGCTTTTAAATCGGATCCAAGTTCCATTGCGTGCATATTAAAGCTGCGAACAACGATGGCATCAGGATTTTCGCTGTCATTATCGATTGTAAAGCCATCCTTATTGAATACATTTAACCCGCTTTGGGCAATATTATTTAACGTTTTGATCGTTTTCGCTTTTTCTAAAGTGATTGTACTCATGTCGTTTGCTCCTCTTTTCAATTATGATGGTTTCAAAATGTTAACTCATGAAAATCTGGTAATAAACAGAAAGAGGCAAGGGATAAAATCCCTTACCTCTGCCCAGGCGAACGGCTACGACACTATGTGTTCCCTCACGGTTATCCGTGTTTCGCCAGTTGCACATAGTCTTTTCATTTATTTTATTTTATCAAAGTATTCAGCATTCTTCAACTTCATTTTAAAGTTTATCTCTTTTTTTGTTTCTTTCCTTGAGTTGGATTCCTGAATATTATAGAATTCAAGGCTGCCATGCTATCAGATATAATCTATCAATCAAGATGATAAGCAGGCCGCTAGGAATGTTCCCTTCTTGTCCGGTCCTCCCCTTTGACTGCGTTCTTTTGTCAGTGCCTTTTTAATTAGCTCATCCTATTGCAGCGGCCTGACCACGATATAATCCAGCTCATAAAACCCTTGATTCTTCATGAACGTGATCGTATTGGTGCCTTTTTTCAATGGTACTTCCATTTTAGTGGCCATGAAGCGACCCCAGTTACCTGTATTTTGATAGGTCAATGCGTGTGTTTTCCCATTGACAGTGAGTTTGCCTGTTGCGGGATCGAGTCCATTAGCGAACCAAATATCAACGTTATATTTACCCGTTTCAGGAACATGGATTGAATCGAACTTCACATAACTGTCATCATAATCGATACCACCGACATAGCTCCCACCAGATGCATTGGGTTCGTTGGTTCTCACGGATGCGCGGAATAGTCCTGCTTGTTCCGCTTCATATTTGGCTGCACCTGTATCCGTCATTTTCTCCGTCACTTCGGGGAAGTAGGTGACGCGCAGGTTCTGTGCTCCATATGGTACAAGTGTAATGTTTTCCGTCGGCTCCTTAGAGAGAAGTGGACCAACAGGCGGCTCTGCGCTTTCTACATTATTGGCCGCTTTGCCCCATGTTGGAATTTTTTTCGCTTTGGCTACCAGCTTAACCGGAGTCGTCGCTTGCTTGAACGGATTGTCCGGCATTGGTCCGGTAATCACATCAATGGATTTCTCCGGATGCTCCCGGTCGATGAGCAACCCGTAATTCCAAGGATTATCGGCTTTAACCGTATACTCGTTGAATCCTAGCTCAGACGCATCGAATCCTGGCAATTCAGCAATCGGCTTGTCTTGAATCTGCCAATTTTCCTTCATTTGCAGGGAATACACGAGCGGACCGCGTTCAATGCCAATCGAATTATTGATCCACGTTGTAGTTTTTAGCTTCATCGGTACTTGAAGAACGACTTTATCACCGCTCTGCCACTTTCTGTCGATGCTTACATACTCACCTGCTTTTATACCTTTAACAGGCTCTCCGTTCACCGTTACGTTAGGTTTGACCGACCACGCGGGAATGCGCAGCTTGAGTGGGAACTTCACCTTTTTTGAAGTGGTGATGTTAAATTTGATTTTATCCTCAAAAGGATAGTTGGTCGTCTCCTTAATCGTAACATCTGTTTTTTTCAGCCTTACGGATACCTGGCTCGGTCCGTAGGCAATGACGCCAATGCCTCCATCATTGGATGCTGCCCACATATTCTTCACGAAGTATGGCCACCCCATATGCATATTGAAGCGGCAGCATGAATATCCTGAAGTCGGCGAAGGCATCATGCCATTGGAATAATTTTGTTTATAGCCATGATCTGCATGGTTGCTCTCCACTTGGTTAGGCAATGAATAATACTGGTGGTTCTTGATTTCCTTATCCATCGCCCCCGGAAGAGAATTGAAGGTGATTTTTTCCAGATCATCACCGATGTGCGGGTCCCCGAGGATCATCGCCGCTTCCTCATTGCTTTGCATTCGTTCTGTAATCGCGCACAGCTCCACACCTTGCGTGGAAGATGTTCCAGCTAGCATCTCAGTACCGGAAGTCATCCCGGTGATCTGATTATGATTGGCTAAATTCTTGACCCCTGCATTGAACGCGTCGCGATCGCTTTTGGCATGTGAACGTTGATAATAAATCGAAGGCATTTTAATGGCTTCATTCACATTGACTGAATGGATTGGCTGAAAATCGCTGCCAAAGTCTTGAAACTTATTTTGGCTGAATATGTCGGCAATCGGGTAAGCCTGGCCTGCCAGCGTATCCGTCAGCTTCAGCAGGAAGGCATCATTCGTTCGGTTGTAAAGCCAAAGGACGGTATCAATATTATCTCCCACCCGGATCTTGCCCCAATCCTTTAAAGGCTGGGCCGGCAAATTAGCGGCTTGATATTTAAAGTAGTTCGTCATGAATGGAAGGACGCGCTTATCACCTGACGCTTCGTAATAATCCTTCATCGCATAAAGAGCTACCATGCGCGGCCACCAATCCTCATTGGATTCCGGACCGAACGATCCGTCCTTTTGCTGACTCGCCAAAATGGCGTTGATCCATTTTTGGGAAGTGGCAATCAGATCCTTGTCATTCAATGTATAAGCAAGCGGAACCAAGCCTTTCAAATAATAAACAGGTCGTTCCCAGTCGGATTCAGGAGCACTGCCGCCTAACCATGCTGCATTCGTTCCCAATTCTCCGTACAGATCCTCCGCATGACCGGTAGCTCCGTCACGCTGAAGCTCAAGCTGCTCTTGAAGCCAGCCTTTGGCCTGCACCGAGCCAAGAGGAAGTGGCGTAAATGGCGTCTCACTAAGCGGTTTTTTGTTAACAACCGGTTCTTTAAACGTCCTTTCCTGCACTACATATGCACTTGCAATGAAGTTATCGAAAGACGCTTCGAATTGGTCAGATTGCAACCCGACTCCACCTTTAAGGTTAAGCGCCCTGCCTTTACCATGATATTCGATCATTGGAGTGACCGTATTGTTTACGTACACCTTAATCGTATTTTTGCTCGTCACGACTTTTAGGTGGTAAGGCTTATTCGCTTCCATGCGATCAAATGCCTTCAAAGACTCCAGCACCGTCCGCTTTTTATTTTTCCATTCAGTAAGCGTTACGTTGCCATCACTGCCTATGCCTGCATAAAAGCCGTCTATATTGGCATCTCCAGGGTACGCTTTTTTCATCCCGAATAACAGACCCGCATCTCCATTCCCTGTATCACCAGGTAATTTTAGATTAACCTCCAAGGTCATGTCATCGAATGCCTTATCCTTAATGAGGATCTTATTGTTTTCATCCTTATTTCCCCGTAAGGACCCTGAAGAGAGCTGCCAGCTTCCCTTCACGATATTCCATGAAGAGATGGCCTGGTTTGGAGCATTGTCGAATTTATCTTCGAAAAGGCTGCTGCCGCCCTTTGTGCTGGCTTTAAAATTATCGAAGGAAGGCTGGGAGTTGTAACTTCTAATGCCGATACTGCCTTCTGTATATGTGCTGTCGGTTTGTTCAAGCACCAGGTCACCATTTAAGTGGACTTGGATTTTATCTCCAACAGCTGTCACCTTTAACGTATAGGAGGTGTTCGGTTTGATTGTAACCTCAGTCCGTTTCAATTCAGTAAAGTTATTGTTCATGCGACCAAGAAACACGGACCCGGTTCCGTTAGCCGACACGCCCGCATAATAGCCCTTGACGTTGTCAACACCAGGTACAGCTCCGTTAACCCGAAACAATACCCCAGCATCACCATTCTGGTCTGCGAGGCTGATATCAGTCTCTGCCGTAAAGTCTTGAACGGCAGTTTGATTGGCGATGGCCTTATATCCCGCGCCCTTACTTACCGTAAGCTTGCCTGAATCGATGGACCATGGACCTTCGATTACATTCCAGTTATCGTTAATGACCGTTTTGTCGAAATGATCCGCGAAATAGTCCGGAATTTCATGTTTTTTTGGTACGGCCGCTTGCGTAGAAAACGGGAACGCACACGTTATGAATAAAGTTAGAATAAGAAGCTGAACAATTGTTAATTTGCCTTTCAACGAATCCACCTCACTATCAATTTAATAAAATTCGATCCTTCCACTTTTACCGGAAATCCCCCCTTCACTGCTATAAGTTTTTCGCGTATCGATCACCTCCTTTGTTAAAAAGGGAACTCACTTTCCTGCGAGACGCCCTATCTTCTCTGCAAGTTCAAGCTGATCCACCATGTGGAAGGTATCGACCACGTAGCCTTCTTCATCTATCAAGAACATGGTGGGTAGCGAATGCAGTTCGTAAAGATCGGCCGCACGCTTATGCTCATCCAGCAAAATAGGATAGGTAAGTTCGTTTTCTGTAACGAAGGCTTTAATGTTTTCGGGCTGTTCCTCTGTTGTCACATTAATTCCATAGAAATCGATTCGGTCCTTATACTGCTCATGAAGCTTCCTAAGCTCGACAGCTTCCAATGAGCAGGCATCACACCAGCTCGCCCAAAAATTCAAAACGACCGGTTTTTTTCTTTTTCCTCCAATCGATACATATTCGGAGCCATCCAATGATTTCAGAGTAAACGAGGGTGCTTTGACATTTGTTGATTCTCGCTCTTGTCCAGAATCGGCCCGCTTAACGACTTTTTCCAAGCCCTCGGCATCTAAACCGTGAACCTCTCCTACGTCTGCTGCCTTGGTGGCTGCCATATTTTTCACAGCCTGGAAGGTGGCAAAGCTTACAACGAGTAAGAGAGCTATATATAGCCATAAGTTTTTCTTCATATAAACCTTCCTTTTCACACTCAAATTGGCAGCGCTATCATGACGCGCCTACATTCATCATAAATGGTTCTCAACAGGATGTATTTACAATAAACATCGAATTTTTGTGATTTTCCGCAAAAGCAAAGAGGGCATTCGCTGATGTAATTCTATGCGGAACGGAGAATTGGAGGCGTTTTAAAAGCATTAATGAAGTGGGTTTTTTAGTTTATTAAGCCCCCTACTTATTTAGTCGGGGGCGTTGGTTTTTTTAGATTCATAGAACGAAGCTCGGACTGCCATTACCATTGATCATCTATGCTGAAGTAAGCTAGCCTGTATGTCCGTGGCTTCCACAAAGTCCTTTTCGAGGTTTAAAGGCTTTCCGGATATCTTCGTTTACGCAACTGCCTGGAGGCCGATCTGTCCATTACCATCAATCTCTACAATTGGCTTTGCTTCTCTACCTCTTGCATTTCTTTTGCTCCGCCGCCAATTTCACAAATGTAGAACGCTGGCACAAGACCTGTTTTCCTTGTATAATTTTCTGCCACGGTTTCTTTAAAGTCAGCGACGGCTTCTTCTTTAACGAGACTGACGGTGCATCCGCCGAATCCTGCCCCTGTCATGCACGTACCGATGCAACCGTCGATTTTCGACGCTTCCTCAAAAATGGTGTCAAGCTCGATTCCCGTCACTTCATATAAATCACGCAGTGACTCATGTGATGCAATCATCAATGCACCAAACTCCGTTAAATTATTTGCTTCAA
Organism: Peribacillus muralis; assembly: GCF_001439925.1. GTDB lineage: Bacteria > Bacillota > Bacilli > Bacillales > DSM-1321 > Peribacillus > Peribacillus muralis. The sequence continues at coordinate 154,896 of NZ_LMBV01000008.1, read as the reverse complement.
GGACCTTCACTGCTGCTAAAACTCGTTCATTCTCAGTAATCACATGTTCAACCCTGCGGCTGATAACATGATCCTTTATAACGTGGCGGACCCTCTCCCAATCCTCCAAGTCAAGATCGCCTAAAGCCTGAACATGCGGCATTACTTTTTTGATCAGCTCCACACCTTGTTCGCATTCGCTGCGGCGTTCGTTATATTTCGAATCGGCAAGTTCACGCCGTTTATTCGTGTTGGTGATGACAATTTTATAACCGTAACTTTTAACTGGAATGTAACGGTATGCCAGTGTATCGCACTTTAAAGCAAGTGCTTGTCCTTCTTTCCCCATGCCAACTGCAAATTGGTCCATGATTCCACAGTTAACCCCTACAAAATTGTTTTCGGCGCGCTGTGCCAGCTTTACTAACTCGATCATCGGAATATCAAACCCTGCCAATTCGCTTAAAGCAAGTCCAGTCACCAATTCAATCGATGCAGATGATGACAGGCCGACTCCGTTTGGGATGTTGCCATGATATAGAATGTCGGCACCAAGATACCGCTTGGATTTATCCGGACCGGCAAACTGGATCAATTCAGATAAGACACCTTTTGGATAATTCGCCCAATCATCCTCTTTTTTATAAACGAGCTCGTGAACGCTGCACTCCAAACGCGTACCAAAATTCGTCGAGCAAAACCGGTATACACCATCATCACGTGTAGAGACGGCCGCCCATGTTCCGACCGTTAATGCGGCTGGAAGTACGTAACCACCGTTATAATCGGTATGCTCCCCTATGAAATTAACTCGGCCCGGAGCAAAAAAGGTCCGGACACCTTCCTCGTATCCATAGCTTTCGGCAAATTTTTTTCTTAATTCAGTAGCATCCATTATTCATAACCTTCCTTCTATATAGTTTATGTAGAGTGTTTAGTAGAAGCTTTTCTTCTTGCCGGCATCAGCCTTTTGAAACGTATGACCAACCTCGGCCTTTCCTATCTCCAAGGCATTCCCAGCGTCTGTTGAATTCTCTAAAATCGCTTCTTCCAGTCTTAATTTATTCAACCCCATGTGGTTTCACATGGGGCGTCTACCAACTTTTTATTTAACTTCCTGAACGGTAAAGTAATCAAAATTCGCTTTCACATTTTTCCCGCTAGCAGGACTTGCAGCATATAATCCAACTTTCACATTCGTTAGCTTAGCAGTGATCGGGTCTGCCGCTTTCTCCCATTTCCCATTGACCCAATAATAGGACGAATAGACATTGCCGACTTTTTTAATCTTCAGGAACAATGTATCGTCACCAGGATGTGCTGCCGAATTTGGGGCTTTGCTGTATTTCATCGCTTCTTCTTTTGCCGTTTCCAGTTTCAAACCATTATCCCAAACATGACCAAGCCTCACGTAATTATCCTGATCCTGCCATACATAAAGGCCAGCTTGTTCATGGTTATTCCTGTTTGATGCGTTAACTTTCGTCGTTATCTCAAAATCGCCTGCTGGAGCCTTCTGCAGGAAGAGGTTACTCAGTGTATTGCTATCCTGAAATGAATCACCAGGTTGGGAAGTGATTGTAAGGTGGCCTGGATTTTCCTTCAAGCTCCAATTAGCTGGGCTTTCATTGAACACCGACCACTTCTTGTCTAGCACTTCTCCTTCAAATTGGTCCACTTTCGCTTTTTTGGCAATCGGTGAGTTCACCTCGTATTTAAAGCTTTGGATATCCTTTTTCAACTGGTCCGCTGCCTTAAAAAATTCCTCGGATGTGGATTTTGTATTGTCATAGACCGCCTCGGCATTTTTTATTGATTTTTTCAGGAAAAAGATCGCCGTATTTGGATAGGTTCCAGGCGTGCTGCCCATTTTTGCATTTTTTAATACCGCTTTCGTTTCATCTATTTCTTCCTTTAGAACATACTTTGGTGATGCGGATTTAATCAGCGACTGATTAGCCTCAGCCACTCTTTTTGCATCCATTTTCGTCACTTTTCGGTCATATGTGAGCAACCCGTTCAATTCGCCTTCAACATCCGTTGTTTGCGTATAAACGGCCCCACTTAACCCATTGCCATGGACGTACCCTTTCAATGATTCAATGTACTCGATATACGTATCCGTTATTTCATCCTTATCGGACTGCATCGCATAGCTCCAGCCACTTGTACCCCATTCATGACCTGGTGCATCCAATCCCAAACCGCCATACTCACCAATGACCGCGATTCTGTCTTCCTCCACGTTCGGTGATTTTGGATTCGGATAGGTGTGCCAGTCAATGACATCGCCGACAGGATGATCGGTCCAGCCACTTGCGTTTGTAACGAATCGTGTAGGATCCAATCCTTTTACCCAATTCGTTAAACGCACCGTATCGTATTGTCCCCAGCCTTCGTTGAAGACGGTCCATTGCACGATCGAAGGATGATTGTACTTTTCTTGAATCATTTCTTTGAATTCATGTTCAAATTGCTTTCTCTCATCTGCAGTTGCCCTGCCTCCTGCGGATGAACCTTCTAAGCTCGGCATATCCTGCCAAACGATCATGCCCATCTTATCCGCCCAATAATACCAGCGGGCAGGCTCCACTTTAATGTGTTTTCGGATCATATTGAAGCCAAGATCCTTTGTCTTTTTAATATCGAATTTCAGTGCTTCATCTGTAGGAGCCGTATAGTTTCCATCTGGCCAGTACCCTTGATCTAACGGTCCCATCTGGAATACGAATTCCCCATTGATTAACGGACGAAGTTTACCATCCACCTTGCCTATCGTAATTTCACGCATTCCGAAATAACTTTTTACCGTATCAACGATTTTCCCTTTCTTTTTCAAGCGCACTTCCAAGTCATATAAGAACGGGTCTTTCGTTGACCATAAGCGTGCATCAGGAACTGGAACGGTAAATTCCTTTCCTACTTTTCCTGTTACCGTGCTCACTTTCTTGCCTTTTTTATAAACGATCGCCTCTACCGTTTCGTTTGATACGCCATCTGCCTTTACTTTTAATTTCAATTGCTCGGAATCTATTTCCGGTGTCGTTTTCAATGAAGCTATATTTGCCTTTGGAACGGGCTCGATCCATACCGTTTGCCAAATGCCTGATGTCGGTGTATACCAAATGCCTTCTGGCACAGTCGTTTGTTTACCTCTCGCCTGCCCGCCGCCAGTTGGATCATGCACTTCCAGGATCAGTTCATTTTTGCCCTTCACTAAATACTTTGTAATATCGTAGCTAAAAGCATCATATCCGCCAGTGTGGGTCCCGACCTTTTCCCCATTCACATATAAGGTGGATTTCCAATCGACTGCGCCAAAATTCAATTTAATATGATCGCCCTTCCATTTATCCGGTAATGTGAAATCGCGTTTGTACCACATATGGTCTTCCAATCTTTCAACATCGGATAAAGCTGACTCAACCGGGAAAGGCACCAAAATTTTCTCCTTTAATTTTTTCCCTGTCGGCAGCTCATCTCCCTCGGCGGCACTTTGGAATTCCCATTCCCCGTTCAAATTCATCCAGTCTTCCCTGGCCAATTGAGGCCTCGGATACTCTGGCAGCACGTTGTCTTTACTTACTTTAGCTGCCCATGGCGTTTCAATGTTGAATTGTGAATGATTTTCCACCCTGTTCAAAAAGGCTGGAACATCCTTCCCCTCCGAACGCAAAGCTCCTTTGCCATCATAAGTGATCAGGACTTGATTTCCTGTCCGCTCATATATGGGCTGTTTAGTATGGATAACGACAGTTGATTTGCTATTCTGTTTGAAAGCGATATTCTCAATCTCCCAATCTCGGCCGTTCAACTTGATAGCGACATGCTCATCAAGATTTCGAGGCAGTTTATCCAATGGGTTGGCAAAGGTCAGCTCCACTTGTTTACCATCCTCGAGAACTTGTGCAGATTGAACCGTCTCGTCCCTTACATAGTCTTCAGGCAAATAAAAGGCACTGCTGGGGATGATCTGCTTGGGAACACTGGCGCTTGACCAGAACATTTTTAAATTCGCTCCGCCTTCATGTTCGAAATACTCAATCTTAATGTCGTATTCCTTACCTGCCTCTAACGAAATCGCCTGGCTTTTTTGTTCAACGTCCCATTTATCTTCCCAAAAATCGATCGCCAATTTTCCGTCGATCCATACTCTGAACCCGTTGTCGCCTTTCATATAAAACGTGTAATCCTCTGAATGCTCCGGTACCAACTTTCCAGTCCACCTCACCGCAGCAGCATCACTTTGCCCGGTGAAATTCTGTAGAGCTGGATTAAGATCCGCGAAGTCGATATTATAATCCATTATTGTCGTTTTCAATTGATTGAAATCAAATGCGCCGGCCTTGGTTGAGGTATAGTACTCACCTTTCAACCCGTGATTCTCATTATCAGCATCACCGGCTGCCGAAACGGATGATCCATTAACACCGCCAATCATGATAGAACTAACGAATAAACAACCCATCAATGTCTTTTTCATAACGATAAAATTACCTCCCCTAAGTACGGTCAATTGCTCATGCAACTTATGTTACCGCTTTCAAATTCCAGATCCGGAACTTCATGAACAGAAGCACCATTCCGTTAATTCATCTCTATATCTACTCCTTTCCCTTACTACTTTACCAAGCCTTCAAGAAAAATTATTTGTAAAAAGCAGTTACATTTTATACTTTTCAGATAATTATTTCTTCGCTATCCACCTGAATACGTCGGGAGTCTCATACCACCATAAAGCACGATAGGTCGTTCTGACCAAACGAGATGACGAAGTCTAGGTCGTTTGCAATGTTGGTGGAAATCGCAGTAAAGACAACCCATTCCATGAAACGAAATGCAAAGAAGCCCCAATGATAAGCAAATTGGGACTTCTCTGATTTAAACATCTACTTGTATTCACTTGAAACAGACTGTGATGGCGACTGGACTTTTACATTGTTACGTACTTTCTTGAGGCGAATGACGTTCCTTTTCCTTCTTTTCATGACAATCAGCCGTTGGAGGAGAATGAATACAAACAGTAGAAACCCGACTGCGATTTTTGTCCACCATGAGCTAAGCGTACCTTGAAACATAATGATCGTCTGAATGATCCCCATGCTCATTACACCTAGTGTCGGACCGATTAAATAGCCAAACCCTCCGGTTAATAGGATACCGCCAATGACACAGGCCGCAATCGCATCCATTTCCATCCCCAATAAGTGGAGACCGTACCCCGATAACATATACAATGTAAATACCACTCCACCTAAAGCGGAACAAAACCCTGAAAACACATACACAAGGATGGTGGTTCGTTTCACAGGCAAGCCCATCAATCCGGCTGATTTGACATTGCCGCCAATGGCATATACATTCCGGCCGAACCTTGTCCATTTGGCGATATAAATCGCAATGGCCACAACAATGATGGCAACGACTGCCCCAATTGAAATGTAGTGATCGCCAAATAAATAGACCTTCGCTTGTGAAATCGCACTGTACGTTTCATTTGTAATGACGATACTATCCGTGCTGATGAGGAAGCTTGCACCTCTTGCCAGGAACATTCCCGCAAGTGTGACGATCCAGGGATGCAGGTCGAAGCGATAAATGAAATAGCCTTGGAAGGCACCAAAAGCGATGCCAATCAGTAACGAAAGAGCCATGACCACAAATCCATTTAAGCCCGCTTCCAGCAACGAGGCGGAAACCATGCTAATCAAGGCAACCAAGGCCCCGACGGATAGGTCAATTCCGCCAGTAATGATCACGAAAGCCATACCTGTAGCTACAATGATTAAATAAGCATTGTCGATAAACAGATTCAGAAATACTTGTGTACTAAAAAAACCTGCAAAGGCAATGGAACCATATCCGTATAACAAGACAATTAATGCCATCGTAGCGATTATGAAAATATGATTTTCTTTTATACCGAATTTTTCACGTTTCATTAGAAGGACACCTTCTTTTTGTTAAACTGCATAAATATGCTTCTGAACTGCTCGGACTGGACGAGACACACAATAATCACCACAAAGGCTTTAACGACCATCACGATTTGAGGGTTTATCCCGACCGAATAGATGGTTGTCGACAGTGTTTGAATGAATAAAGCCCCCACCACTGTTCCGCCAAGGAAATACCTTCCGCCGCGCATGGAGGTACCGCCGATGACAACGGCTAAAATGGCATCGAGCTCAATCCATAATCCTGCGTTATTGGCGTCAGCACTGCTTACATTGGCACTGACAATGATCCCTGCAATCGCTGCACACACGCCGCTAATGGTATACACGAGAAAAATGATCTTCCTTGGCTGAATCCCGGCGAATTTGCTTGCCGTGATGTTATTGCCGATCGATTCAAGGAATAATCCCATTGCCGTTCTTTTCTTCATATATAACATAATCAGAAAAATGGCCCCGCCAATGAATATTGAAAATGGCAGTCCCATTAAAAAACCAGAACCGATATATTTGTATAGTTCATCATCGATCGTTAATATCTGTCCACCCGTTATCAATTGGGCGATTCCTCTTCCAACTGTCAGGAGAATGAGCGTGGCAACCATCGGCTGTATCTCGAATATGGAAACAAGAACGCCATTCCACATGCCGCACACGATCCCGACGCCCACGGCTGCAATAAGCGCAACCCAAACCGTGGAGCTTTCCATGATATAGGCAGCCAAGGCTCCTGAAATGGCCAAAACGGAACCAACCGAAATATCGATTCCTTCTTTTGCAATCACCAACGTCATGCCGATGGAAATGATTAGCAAGGGGATGACACGGTTCATAATGTCGATCAAGCTTCCGAATAAATGCCCATTTTTAATTTCTACAGAAAAGAAACCGGGAATCAAAAAGAAATTCAAAAGCAGGAGCACCAATAGTGCAACGAGCGGCCAAAATATTTTCGTTTGGGCCATCCTATACAGGAATGGATTCATTACTTTCAGCCTCCTTTGCAATCATATCCATAATTTTGGATTCACTCATTTCATCACCTTGCAATTCACCAATGATGTTCCGGTCACGCAGCACAATGACTCTGTCACAACAGGCTATCACTTCTTCCAATTCCGATGAGATAAACAAAATCGTGATTCCCTCCGCTGCCAGATCCAATATCAATTTGCGAATTTCCCGTTTAGAACCAATATCGATTCCCCGTGTCGGTTCGTCCAATATCAATAATTTAGGATCTGTCGCCAACCATCTTGCTAGGATTACCTTCTGCTGATTCCCGCCGCTCAAATTATCGATTTTTTGTTCCATACTAGGTGTTTTGATTCTTAGCAAATCGATATATTTTTGTGCGATTTCCTTTTGTTCCTTCATCGGAATGTATTTGAATAAACCTCGCTTAGCCTGCAATCCTAAAATGATATTCTCGCGAATCGTTAAATCGTTCACGATTCCTTCTACTTTACGATCCTCCGGGCAGAAGCTTAGTCCTTTATCCACAGCGACCTTAGGATTCATCGACCTGATTGCTTCGTTATCGATGGACATCATTCCTTCATCCGCCTTTTCTATCCCAAAAATCAGCTTGGCAACCTCGGTCCTGCCCGAACCCAACAGTCCCGCCAATCCTAAGACTTCACCTTGTCGCAGGCTTAAGTTAAACGGATTTATCGTTCCCTGCCTGCCCAAGCTGCTCGCATCCACAAAAACTTTCTCACTGATTTGCCTTATTTTCTTGTGATCTTGTCTAGAATCCTCTCCCCATTCCCTTCCAATCATTTTCGATACAAGTTCTGTCCTCGAGATCGTTTTCGTCTCGTATTCACCAATGAATTCACCATTTCTTAACACCGTGATTTTATCGGTAATTTCAAATATTTGATCTAAAAAGTGGCTGACGAAAATGATGCCCATCCCTTCATTCTTCAGGCTCCGCATAACATCGAACAGCTGCTTCACTTCGTTTTTATCCAGACTTGATGTCGGTTCATCAAGTATCAATACACCACTGGAAATATCGACAGCCCTGGCAATCGCAACCATTTGCTGTATCGCCGTGGAATAGGAAGACAAAATTTTTGTTACATCGATGTTAATATTCAATCGTTCCAAGAGGACCTTCTTTGCTCTTCGATTTATTTCCTTCCAGTCGATTCTTCCCTTCTTCATCGGCTCTCTGCCTATGAAGATATTTTCTGCAACAGAAAGGTTTTCACACAAGTTTATTTCTTGATATACGGTACTGATGCCTAAACGCTGTGCTTCTTCGGGAGAAGCCGGCTCTATCTTTTCACCTTCCAAATAGAAGGTACCCCCGTTTTTCTCATGTACGCCTGTCAACACCTTGATCAATGTCGATTTTCCGGCTCCATTCTCTCCCATAAGAGAGTGGATTTCTCCCCTTTGTAAATTGAAATTTACATTAGATAATGCTTTAACACCTGGAAAGGTTTTCGTGATCCCTTCAGCCTTCAATAAAATTGCACCCATCTATAACACCTTCTTTATCACTATTTAATCATCATGTGAAATGTTAAATTAAGTATAAAGTAGCGATTATTTTATGTATTTAAAAAAAAGGGTCTTTTTTTACACATTTCAGTGAATACATCACATAAGCAAAAAGAAGAGCCCTGGCATCAACTACCACGGCTCAAGCCTTTAGACAAATAGGAATCCACCCTGTTTTAAAGCAGAGTGGAATGAAATGGCAGGTGAACACCTGCTTAGAATTGCGCGTCTACGTGAGACCCCACAGGCTGAAAGCAGAGGACGCTCAAGGCCCGCCTCTGGAAAGCTAAGTGCCTGCAGTGCAATGAAACGGTCAAAGTACAATTCCTCCAAAACTATCGACAATCAATAGTGTCTCATCAAAATTTCCTGCTTTGCTTCATCTTTCGTAAATGTCCTTTCCGAAGTAATGATTTTCATCGGTATTTCTTTCCCCGCTTTAAGATCTTTAACCGATTTCATGAGTTGGGGACCCAATAATGGATTACATTCCACCGAGAAATTCAGCTTGCCTGTACTCAATGCCGTCAAAGCCTTTTTGGTTGCATCAATGGAAATGATCTTAATATCTTTCCCGGGCTTCAAGCCATATTCATCAATGGCTTCAATCGCACCAATAGCCATATCATCATTATGAGCGTACACAACATCAATGTCCCGGCCATAGCGGGCTAAGGCCGTGGTCATCATTTCCTTCCCCTTTTGATAAGTAAAATCACCAATTAATGAATCTAGAATCCGATAGGAATGATGATCATGAAGCACTTCCTCAAACCCTTCCTTTCTGCCAATAGAAGGTGCTGCATTGCTCGTCCCCTCCAATTCAATGATATTCACCTCTTTCCCGGGTACCTTCTTTCCATTGACTAGCCACCGGGCAGCCCTTCTACCTTCCTCAACAAAATCCGAACCGATAAAGGAAGTCCACAAGGAGGAATCGTTCACTTGAATCTCTCGATCGGAGAGAATGACTGGAATTCCGGCATCCTTCGCTTCTTGCAGCACTTCATCCCAGCCATGTTCCACTTTTGGGGAAAAGGCGATGACATCCACTCCTTTATTAATGAATCCCCTTATTATCTCGATTTGCTTTTCTTGATCATTATTGGCATTTTTCAGGATCAGCTTTACTCCTTCGTCTTTTGCTGCGGCAATGATCGAACTCGTATTGGCTGCCCTAAAGCCACTTTCCTTACCGACTTGCGCGAAGCCGAGCGTGACCTTTACATGCTTAGTCTTCTGCCGGTCAATCGATACGTCCTTTTGGTGTATATAATCATTTACGTTCGTCGGTGTCACTTGATGGTTCCTGACTATTATTTTTTTCGGGATTTCCGCTTCTTGATTCAGGATTTCGATTGCATACCGAATCGCTTCTTTACCACCGGTCGGGGTAATGAATGTCGTATCGATTTTCTTCTCTTTTACTAGTTGCAATCCACCGTCCGGCTTGTTCACCCCATCGCTGCCAATGATATAAATTCCGTTAAGATGAAGAGCTTCGATGGCTTTACGGACCCCTAAGGCCATCGCATCATTGTAGGCATATATCAAGGCAGGCGGATCCGATCGATAGCGCAATAGCTGCTTCAGCATGTCCTCCGCCTTATCTCTTTGCCAATTCGCAACAAGTGAATCGGTTATCTTATAAGCCGAGTTTTCACTTATTTTCTCACGGAAACCTTTACTTCGCTCCTCCACTTGCAAGGCACTCCCGGTCCCTTGCAGTTCAATGATGTCACCGCCTTTATTGCCAAGCAATTGCATGGCAGCCTCTGCTGCCATCTCACCGATGAAATGATGGTCTGAACCGATATATAGGGTATAATTGTACCCTTCGACTCCCCTGCCTAGGACAATGACCGGTATTTCTTCATAAATCTCCGATATCACAGGGGTCATGGCAGCTGTATTATCTACGGATACGATTAACAGATCGATTCCATAGGACTTCAGGGTCTCGATTTCTTCTATCTGTTGGGACGTGCTGTGCGCTGCATCCGTATATATCACTCTTATATTGTGATGTTTCGCAGCTTCTTCTGTTAGTTCCTCATACATCAGCACTTGCCATGGTTCTAGCAGGTTGGGTTGGGAAACACCAATGACATAGTCTATTTCTTTCTCACCTTTTGCCTTCTTTTCGCTAGTTTTGTAATGAAGCAATGACAGGATTATGCCGCAGATGCTTAATCCAATCATGATATTTCTATATACCTTTTTTTTAGTCATTACTTCTTACTCCACTCTTATAAACCATCGGTGAAATGCCAATCACCTTCTTGAAGGCACTGCAAAAGTAATGCTGAGTACTATATCCAACCATATCAGCCACTTCATAGATTTTTAAATAAGGGTCCTTTATCAGCAATAGTGCTTTATTAATTCGTACTTTTGTAAGATAGTGTATGAACGAGACCCCTAATTCATTTTTAATTTGCTTGCTTAAATACGTAGGGCTTACCTGGACAATGGCAGCCACTTCTTTCAATGAAATCGAATGCTCGTAATAATGTTGATCGATATAGTTTTTAGCCAATAAAACCATTGGCGATAAACTTTTGGAAGTTTTTATCTCGTTCATTAACTGCGTATATTGCTTTGGAAAAGCTAGATGATCATCAAACATGTTTTCTGCACACACGATCACCTTGCCTAAAAATTTCTCAGTGTATTCTTTTATTTCCCTATTCTTCATGAGCAGCTGCTCCATATTAACATCTGGAACAAGGACGACAATATTACCTGAGTGGTCTTCAAAGAGCTCGACGTTTGGATACGCATTCAACATCTGTTTGACGATATTCTTCAACGAAAAGCTTATTAAACTATCACTCCAATACCGCTCCGCTCCGCCGTCATCGATGCCTCTGACTACCTTGAAGATTGACATGCCTATATGGCCGTCAAGCTTGATTTCCAGTAGCTGGCACTGTTCATCGACTTCTTCCGAAGACAATGAGCCTGAGCACCAGTTTTGCAGGAATTTTTCTTTAAGCAGTGGTTTATTGCCCTCCAATTGCTGCGCAAGCCGCTTGCTTCTGCTGTTTTTCTCCAGATGATCCGCAGCTCTTTTCACCGTTTTTATTAGTTCACCTTTATTAACTGGTTTTATTAGATAATCAAATGCCCCCATCTTGATCGCCTGTTGTGCATAGCCAAATTCATCGTAGCCCGATATGACGATGAAGATGGCGTCCGGAAGGTTTTTTCGCAATTGTTCCATCAGTTCCAATCCATTTAGGAACGGCATATTAATATCGACGAACAAGATGTGTGGCTTCAATTCGATGGCCATGGACAATGCTATTTCCCCATCTTCCGCTTCCCCTATTACGTCAATGGAGTAATCGTTCCAATCAGCTGCGAACCTGAGCCCTTTTCTTATCGTCGTTTCATCTTCGGCAATTAATAACTTCCACATAATAAACCCTCCACGATAGCCGATAAATTTGTAAGCGCTTTAATTTTTGCTTATAGGAAGTATCGCTATTACTGTTGTGCCGGTTCCATATTCACTAAAAACCTCTAAGCCATAAAGAGATCCATATGACAACATGATTCTTTCATTCACATTAAATAAGCCATAACCTTTATGGTCAACACTCATATCTCTTAACGCAGCATTCAATTTTTGCAAAGGCTCCTTCTCGATACCGATTCCTGTGTCCCTTACGGCAAATAAAAGCTTATCATCCTTCTTACTTATGCTGATGGATATTTTCCCTTTCCCTCTTTTATTCCTGATTCCATGGTAGATCGCGTTTTCCACTAAAGGCTGTAAAATGAGTTTCAGCACTTGATGATTCTTTACCGTTTCATCAACATCCAATTGATATTCTAATTTGGATTCATAGCGGGTCATCTGTATCGTAAGGTAACTGACTATATGCTCGACCTCTTCTTCAACCGTTATGAATTCATTCCCTTTATTCAAGCCTATCCTGAATAAGGTTGTCAGCGCATTGACCATTTCGATGATTTTATCGGCTTTATATTCGCTTGCCATCCACTGAATCGTGTCTAATGTATTGTATAAAAAATGCGGTTTGATTTGTGCTTGCAATATTTTAAGCTCGGCTTCCCTTTTACTTTTTTGTTCCTTATAGACGAGTTCAATGAGCTCCTCCACTTCCTGGATCATCTTATTATAGCTGTTGCCCAATTGGCCAATTTCGTCGTTATACTTCGAGTGAAAGCGAAGGTCGAAGCGCCTCTCCTCCACGTTCCCCATCAATGTCTTGAGTTTTGTTAACGGCTTCGTTATCGTATTCGCAAAGAATAAGGACACGATCAAGCTGAGGATTAACGTGATGATGGCGATGATTAATGTAAAGCCTTGTACTTTAGATACAACCTTTGTCGTTTCATTGATGGAAAACACACCGACAATCTTCCAACCAATAGCAGGAACCGTATTATAAATGATCTGGAACTTGTCATGATCAATCTCCTTTTCAATCGGCGGAGATTCATCATTGGCCAACCAGCTTGGATGTATGCGATAAACCGTCGAGTTTACCGGTGAATAAACCACTTTGTTTTCTTTATCCATAATAAATATGAAGCCGCTTTTCCCAAGCTTGATCGATTCTATCACGTTTTTGATGAAATCGAACTTAAGATCTATTAAAATGACACCCTCCACTTCCTTGGTTGTCGGGTTTTCGATGGCTTTGACAAGCGATAGCACATTATTGACTTGATAATCCGATGTGTTTGTAAGATTCCTGCCGATCGGCTTTGAAATCAACTGGATTTTCCCTGGTGATTGTATCGCCTTTTTATACCAGGATTCTTTCGTAAGCGGATCTCTGGAAATCCTGGTCATTTCATTACTAATCAATTGATCGTATCGGTTCACGATAATGATTCCTGCAATTTCCTCGTGCCGGTCTTTATAGATTTCTATTTTCCCCTTTGCTTTTTGCTCTATCATTTCAGATGGGCTTTTTTGTTTAAGAAATTGGTCAATGGCCTCTTCGTTCGCTAAATAATACATAATATTATCATTCTCTTGAATTAGTACTTTAATGTGGTTCCACACTTGGTCAATCATCTGATCTGTGTGCCTATTCGCTTCTTTTTCAATCGATTTCTTGTAAATCTCCCCACCAAAAAAACTGAGGGTCATGATGCACAAAATGATGATGATAAAAAAATAGAAAAATAGTTTAAATCGAATGCTGCTGTTATTGAAATGTGCTAGCAATTTCAAAGCAATAGTGAACTCTCCCTCTCCCTTTACTTTGGGTCATGGTTATATTATTACCAATCTGTTACTTAATTTCAATAAAATTCACAATAATCAAAATGCATTTTTCAAATGTTGATTCCATACAAAAATCGAAATTGTTAAAAACAATTCCGATTTTTCCCGTACTATTAGTATTGTCGTGAAGATAATGCTTTCTCTGCCGCTTCTTTCCCAACGAACACTTCTTCATCCGTTTTAATCCATCTTTCAATTTCTTTTCCAGCTTTTAAATCTTTCGCTGCCTGCGCAAGCTGAGGTCCCAACAATGGATTACACTCAATGATGATATTTGCTTTCCCTGCAATGACCGCTTTAAAAATATCTTTAATGCCATCCACAGAAACCACCTTGATATCCTCACCTGGCTTCAATCCGTATTCTTCGATCGCTTGTATCGCTCCTAACGCCATATCATCATTATGAGCGTACACCGCATCGATATTATCGCCATCGGATTTCAAGAATGCCTCCATGACTTCCTTACCTTTCGTACGTGTAAAATCACCTGTTTGCGATTTAATGATTTTATAATTGGCATTTCCTTTAATCTCCTTGGCAAATCCAGCCATGCGGTCATTTGCAGCACTTGCTCCGACCGTTCCTTGCAGTTCCACGATATTCACTTTCGAATCCTTGCCCATCAAGTTGATCAACTCTTTAGCAGCGTTTTCACCTTCGGTAATGAAATCGGACCCGATGAAGCTTGTATAAAGTGTTTCGTCTTTAACATTAATCCCACGATCTAATAAGATGACGGGAATATCAGCATTTTTAGCTTCCTTAAGTACCGTTTCCCAGCCTGACTCAACTACGGGAGCCAATGCTATCAAATCCACTTTTTGAGCAATAAAGCTTCTAAGCGCTTTAATTTGATTTTCTTGTTTTTGTTGAGCATCCGAGAATTTCAATTCAAATTGGGGGTCATTGCCCAACGTGTCTTTAATGGAGTCCGTTTCCGCTGTTCGCCAGCCGCTTTCCGCCCCAATTTGTGAGAAGCCTACTACGATTTTATCTCCCTTGCCTTTTGAATCGCCATCACTGCTTGAGCCGGATGATTCACTATTGCAGCCTGCCAACAAAAAGATCGTCATTAATGAAGCAAATAATAGCATCCAACCTTTTTTTGTTTTCCCCATTCCATATCCCCCTTTGAGTTATTCACCATTAGATTACAGCTAAAAGAGGAGAATGTATTTATAATAAAACAGGATTATTTATAATTTTTCGTTTTTTTGTCATGTCATTTACATCTGATGTAACAATGGGAGGATGCCTGAAAGCAAAAAAGAAAAAAAGCGATACTTATCGTAAAGTGGTTTACGATAAGTATCGCTTTTTTATGTGGGGCTCCCGCTTCCACTAACATAACTCTGCTTTATCCCTTTACGATTTTTATGATTTCATTACATGTTGTACACATGATCAACGTCGGCCCACTTACCTGCTTGATTGTCGACAGCTGTTGATGCTCACATTTTTTTATGATGATCCCTCCCCCTGAAAATTCCGACTGCGTGATTATAGCCGACCATGACAAAACGATCGGTTCTAGATGGCTACCATAATATTATAAAAACTCCACCAAATAGTATTTACGATAATACGCCATTTTTTGTAATTTTTTATACGTGATGTAGAGAGTACACGACTCGACATGTTGATTAAAAAAACTCGCCTTTCCAATAGTGGAAAAGCGAGTTTTTTACCAGCCAGGACGGTTCCATCTTTTTATTACGAGTACCAAGAGAAAAATGACAAAACTCATGATTAAAAGGAGAATGAACGGCAGTGTCGTTGTAATAACGGTGACCCACTCGCTTACTTCTGTATCTGGCGGTATCACCACAATTTGATTTATTTCCTGTTCACCTACAACTCTGTTGATTGTATCTAACGCGTGTTCACTAATCGGTACAATGGCCTGAAAATATTGATCCTCCCCATGCCCCCTCAGACGACCACTTATTTCATATACACTTTTTTTCGGCTCCAATTTTAACGAAGACACGTTTCCAGCCTCTAAGGCTGTATAAAATTCAGCTTCGGTCAATGCCTCTTTCGGCTCTTCATGATCGTAATACTTAATAGCAAGGCCAACAAGCAACATTACGGCCAAAATAGTTACATAAAAAACTTTAGTTCGGAAAATCCCCTTCATCTAATACCTTCTTCCATGTTAAAACAAACTATAGGTAATAGTATCATATATAGTTAATTATTAACAAATAAACCATTTCAAGATGAGTGAGATGCCATTTCATTCACCTCTACATGGGAATAGAGATAGAATTTCGATTGCCCAGACCGTTTCATTACACTGCAGGCATTCGCTTTCTGTATCGGAAGGAGGTATCTTACTATTGCCTTTCATACGCTATATCAATTTGAGCAATCATTTGCATGTTTGAAAGGTGCATGGATTCATAGGATGGTAAATGAAATGAGGGGAGTGGGAGTTAAAAAAAGATGCGGTCTGCAAATACAGACCGCATCTTTTTTATTAATGTCCAGGGCATATATTTTAAGTGAAGGGCTGTTCGTTTATTCTTGACTGAATCCACTTTCGTCCATGTTAAATATTTCCCAAAGATGTCCATCGGGATCTTTGAAGCTCCAGCCGTACATGAACCCATGATCGATGGCTTCATTAAAAGGCTGTGCGCCGGCATTCAATGCTCTATTGACGACTTCGTCTACTTCTTGCTTACTATTTACCGATAGGGCGACTATCGCTTCTGCACTGGTCTCTGAATTAGCTATTTCCTTCTTCGTAAACGATTGGAAGTACTCCTCGACCAGCAGCATGACGTATATGGATTCACTGATTACCATGCACGTTGCGTTTTCATTGGTCATTTGCTCGTTAAAGGTAAAGCCCACCTTGGTGAAGAATTGTATCGAAGCATCCAAATCTTTGACTGGCAGGTTAACGAATATCTTATCTGCTTGAACTCTCATTACATTCACCCTCACTTGATTAATTTTTTCGTTCACTGCCCTACTATTCGTTGTTTTTTTTGATTATCCTGCTGGCAGCAAATATTTCCTTCACTTCCTAATTGAATATCCGAGAAAAACTTTTAAGAAGTAATGGTAGGAAGAAGATAATTTTCTACTTCTCCATTGGGTTTCGCCATCCACTAATAAGCAGGGTTCCTTCAAATATAAAACATGATATTTCATTTTTAAGACGTTGGTGTTAAAGCTCATAATCTAATCTGTAAGTTAGTTCACTGCAAGCGGTCTCAAGCAGTATCTTTCTATTACTCAGCATTGTCTGAGTTTTGCTTGTATACATAGCTGTTATATCAATAGATGCCCATACAATCTTATGTGATTTCAAAGATGATTATTTTGAAATAGGGTTTCTTAATTGAAACACATCATTCCATTTTAGGAAACAAGAAACAATTAATTTCATGTCATACTAAAATTAAATCTGAAAACGATTACGCTGAGATTAATACAACAGTTGATGGCAAAAAGTACAGGTTAATTATAAAAAAATATAGAATAACATTATTCAACCCTAGATAGGTGGTTCATAGATGTTTACCATTCAAACATATATATCAAAAAATGGTTATGATACTATAAATAAAAAGCAAATATTAGTTAACGAAGATTTTATCCCAATCCATCACTTACATGCTAAGCAATTAGCAAATCAGCAGCTTATTCATACAAAAGGCACGACCTTTTACGGCACAGTACTTATAGCTTATCAACATCAATATCTCTCGAGCTTTTATGATTGGGATGATGTTGATGGTATATGGCTTTCAATTTTACAGGCAATGACTGATTGTTTATGTACCGGTTTTGGCAGCAGTGGCTTTTCAGAACGTTCCATGGATTGGGAAATGAAAAAGCTAATGAAAAAAAATTCCACTATATTATTTACATGGCATCATGGTTTCGCTAGCCAAGAATGGAATGACATTCCTAGTAAATCGACCGTGCGCTTCCCTGAAAAGGTATTGTTGAATTATATTATAGAAAGGGGGACTGAGTACTTAACATTTAGAGAGGCTTTATATGATAGCGGTCCAATCCAAAATATTAGCAAGTTAATTAACAATCTTAAATCTTTTAAATAGTGTTATAGAGTATATGCGAGACTTCAGGTTCACTATGCTAAGTGAAGCTGAAGCTATAAACATTGGAGCCAATCCCCTCTATGCTAACGATAAAGAAATGCTGCGGTATCTCCTGGGGGTGTTTGGTAATAAGTGTCTCATAAATAAAAACAGTTCTTCCAGCATTGGCTGAAAGGACTGTTTTTACAGGTTTTCATTATTGTAAACACCTAATCTTTTATTTTACATAAACTTTCAAAATTTCAGTTCATTTAAAGTGTTAAATGGCGCTGAAATGATATAGAAAGAAGTAGATTCCTAATAGAGATAGATAACTCTAGAGAATAAAAAACAAAAGCTGATGCTTCACAGCGGCAGTTAACATATGTGTATTGTTTATCCTTAAGTATGTGAAACGATTAGAGTAGCTTCTCCTTTTATCTTGAAGCGTTTCAAAGTAGCAGGGATTATGAAGTGTGTTCCCTTTTTCAGTGGAAACTCGCCGTCCTCGGTTAGTATGCTCGCCGCTCCATTAAGAACACTGCACAGTAGGTATGATTTCTCGTTGTTGTATTCAAAAGTACCATTGACGTCCCATTTGTAGACAGAGAAATATTCCGCCTCAGTAAAAGTCGTAATTTCTGCGCTTGTTACTCGCTCGACTTTATCATGTGTACGTTGCTCTGTCTGAGGTACCGTCGTCACGTCGATGGCTTTCTGCAAATGAAGCTCGCGCTTGTTTCCGTCCATGTCGGTTCGGTCATAATCATAGACACGATAGGTTGTATCCGAACTTTGTTGCGTTTCCAGTACAAGCGTTCCTTTACAAATGGCATGGATGGTACCGCTTGGGACGTAAAAGAAATCGCCTGGTTTGATTTTTACGCGTTGAAGCAGTTTGCTCCATTTCTCTTCCTCTATCATTGTTTCAAGTTCTTGCTTCGTTTGCGCAGAATGTCCAAAGATGATATCCGCATCTTCATCACAATCAATGATATACCAGCATTCCGTCTTTCCAAGCTCACCGTTTTCATGGACTTTTGCATAGAGATCGTCCGGGTGAACTTGTACAGATAAATCCATGTTGGCATCCAGGATTTTTGTTAACAGCGGGAATTCAGCTTCTGGTGGATTTGCGAAAAGGTCAGGCTGTTTCTTCCATAGTTCGTTTAAGGATTTTCCTGCAAACTGTCCACTTTCCACTATCGAAGGGCCGTTTGGATGTGCCGAAATCCCCCAGCACTCCCCTGTTGTTTCAGATGGAATTTCATACCCGTATTCTTCCCTAAGCTTTGTCCCGCCCCAGATTCGATCTTGACAGACAGGTTTTAAAAAAATGGGTTCTCGATACATGAACTAACACCCTTCCAAAATCAAGTATAAAAACCTTTTATATTCAACACCCGCGCGATGTTTTCTGCGGTTTTTTCGATATTGATTTTTCCGTTTTCTAACGCTTCTTCTAAAGTGACGATCCCATTCACTACACTAAATACCGCGTCAATACCATGCTCGAACACGGCTTCATACCCGTCCCCCATACTTCCTGCGATCGCTATGACTGGTATATCGCCAGCCAACTTTGCTCGGCCAGCAACACCGACCGGGGCTTTCCCGTGAACGGTTTGTGAGTCGATTCGGCCTTCCCCTGTGATGACTAAATCGGCACCTTGCACGACATCCTCAAAATTAATTACATCCAACACTAAATCAATGCCGCTTTGCAGCTTCCCGTCCAAAAAGGCAACGATTCCAGCACCTAAACCTCCTGCAGCACCGGCTCCCGGCAATGCGTCAACAGTGATGGCAAGGTCTTTTTCTATCACTTGTGCATATCGTTTCAGGCAACTATCGAGAAATTCCACCATTTCAGGAGTGGCCCCTTTTTGAGGGCCGAATATAGCTGATGCCCCAAGCGGGCCTGTTAAAGGGTTCCTTACATCACAAGCCACTTCCACTTTGACAAACTTCAAGCGAGAGTCCATCGTGGTCATATCTATTGATGCCACTTTACATAAAGCTCCTCCACCGGGTTGAAGCTCATCTCCATTTCCAGCTAATAGCTTCACTCCGAGAGCCTGCGCCATACCTGCGCCACCGTCGTTTGTTGCTGAACCGCCAAGTCCCAATACAATCCGCTCTACTCCGTGATCCAGAGCATCGATTATCAACTCACCCGTTCCATACGTGGTCGTTATCAACGGATTGCGCTGCGCATTCGGAACAAGTTGCAATCCTGATGCTGCCGCCATTTCAATGACAGCTTTCTTTCCATCGCCCGTAATGCCATAAAACGCTTCGACAGCATGTCCAAGCGGACCTCTTACTTCACGGGTGATGATTTTTCCACCCGTAGCATCCACGACGGACTGAACCGTTCCTTCACCTCCATCACCAATCGGAACATGATAATAAGAGGCAGCAGAGAACGTTTTCCTAAAGCCAGCTTCAACAGCCACGCAAACTTCTGCAGCTGTCATGCTTTCTTTAAATGAATCAGGAGCGATCACAATCTTCATTCCATCCACCTACCTTATATTTTTATCCACATGAATTGATAAGGAGTAAGCACGATCGACTTTTCTACACGTTTTTCACTACATAGGTCGTACCCATTATAAGGGAGCTCAACATCGATCACGGCATTGGCGACATTTATCACAAATAAAATCGTTTCACCAGTCTCTTCGTTTCTCCGTTTTAATGAAAACACCTGATCACCCATCTCCAAGATTTCCTGCTCGGCAAATGGTGAAAATGCGGTTTGCTGCTTGCGAATGCGAATTAATTTTTTTAGGCCGTTAAAGACTTTCTCGCGCCTCTTTGACGTATGAAGCTGGTTGACAAGGTTTTCGTAGTCAAATTTCTCACGATTGATGCGGCGGTTGATTCCAGATGTTTCAAGACCTTCATAGTCATTGCCTGAACCTAGTAATGAATGATAATAAACGGCGGGAACACCGATGACGGAAAACAAAATCGAATGTGCCCCAAGCATCTTCTGAACTTGAATAGCTTCGTCTGTATCTTCCTCTTTATTAATGAGTGCGTCCATATAGTTGATGTTAAGTTCATACGGCGACTCGGAACCATCAGGATTGCTTTTGTATGATACCCGCCCGCCATTTTCGAGAACCTTTTCCGCTAAAGCGGTTCTTTCATCATCCGATAATATCCCTTCCGTCGGACGCATGCCAATCCCGTCATGACTTGCCAAGAAATTGAAATAAGTCGATTCGTCCGATACTTTTTCAATCGTTTTTGCCCATTTTGTCAGCGTATCCGCATGATGGGTCGTTAGCGTATGCAAAACGAGCGGAGGCAGGGAGAATTGATAGACCATGTGTGCTTCATTCTTGCCATCGCCAAAATAACTGATGTTCTCTTTATACGGAACATTGGTCTCGGTGATAAGTAAGGTGTGTAACTGCAGTTCCTCCAAAATCTCCCGCCATAACTTAATGATTGCATGCGTTTGAGGTAAATGGATGCAAGTTGTTCCGCTTTCCTTCCACATAAAACCGATGGCATCCAAGCGGATACTCGTCCCACCTCGATAGGCATATTCCAGTAAAATATTGGTCATCTCAAGCAAGGCAGGGAAGTGTTTAAAGTTTATATCCACCTGATCTTCGCTGAACGTTGTCCAAGCTGTTTTTCCCCCCTCATATTCGTGAAAAAGTGGCGAAGTTCGCGGCCGCACCACTTTGGACGAATCGAATCCAGCTTCTTTAGGAATAAAATAGTTCTTGTACGCTGAACAGCCTCTCAAGTACTCTTGAAACCATTGACTTGATTTAGACATATGGTTGGCAACGAAATCAAACATTAAGCGGTAATCGCCAGAGAAGCGTTCAATGTCGGCCCAATCACCAAGCTTCGGCTGAATTTGATGATAATCAACGACGGAAAAGCCATCATCGGATGTGTACGGAAACATAGGAAGCAAGTGAACATCGGTAATTTCTTCACGTGCATATTCGTTCAAAAACTTGTTTAACGTTTTTATCGTAGGCTCCCCATCTTCACTGATTGCATCTCCATACGTGATTAGATACACATTTTTCTCGGAAAGCGGCATCGTTTCCTTCCAGTCTTTTTGCTTCCATTCGTTTATTGCATTCACTAATTGATTGGTAAACGCCGATGAATAATCTTCCTTGTAAATCAGCTTTAACCAATTCTCGATTTTCACGGTAATATTCATGATCGGTTCTCCTTCATTACCAGTTTAAGTGTTGCGTACCCTTTTGGACTTATCGTCACTTCATTGTTTATTTCGCTCACATTTTTTTCGTTCAATGTTGTTTCGGAAATGAATTCTATATGCTCACTTATAACTTTTACGGATTGCGCAACATTTGCAGGGTTAAATAAGCGGACCACAAGCGAATCATCGTCATGTGCCTGTTTTAATGTGCTAAAAAACACTTCATCACCCGTTATTTCAAACAAACTAAAGCGGCTTGGCAACGTATCGACAGGATAAGGAATCTCGAAACGATCCAATCTTTCCTCAAAGGTGTTCAAGGCTTGCTTTTGGTAATGTACGGTATGCCCATAATATCGTTCGATAAGTGAAAACAGATCTGTTTCATGATAGCCCTCTGAAAAATGGATCGCATATTCAAATGTCATCGTACCCTGCATTTGTGCGTCTGGCGTGTAGACCACCTTGTTATTGATCCCAGATGCTCTGCCTGGACGCCATGCTAGATTATCTTTACCGAGCAATCCAACACTTCGGAACAACGTCAATGCCAGTTCTCCTGTTTCCTTAAGCAGCTCGTATTCCTTGATTCCTTTCGTGACAACAGCCGCTGTGATTTGACCGTTCGTTGCTCCAGCCAGGTTTTCAAGGGGGTAGATCGGTACGGGAGCTTCAGCAAATTTCTGCGCATTCCAGCTCTTCATATACGGATTGATGGTTGGACGCTGAATCAAGCTAAAGCCTTGATCTCCAAATGAATGCTCTGGTGCCGTAAGCGATGTTTGCAACAACACCCTCACACGATGGTCTTTTACATCATTGTCGATGATATGTGTCACTCTTATGAATGTCTCGTTCTTACGCAGTTCAAACCGTGATGTGATCACCAGTTCTTTGGACGTTTGACCCGCTTCTCGTTCGGCTAAGTCTGCAGGTACCAAAAGGGTATGTTGAACATCCATAAACTCGACACCCGTACTTGCTTCAACACTTACAATTTGAACGTTTTTCGTAATAATTGGCAAGTCTTTATCTAACGGTGCGAAGTCGTACGAATCACCCGCATCCGCTACGTTCTCAAACTTGATGAAATCCTTGATTGTCTGTGCATTTGATTTAACAAGTACATGCAGTGCACCGTTTTCCTCGGTTATGCGAAAATGCTCATTTTCAATGGAATCACGGTCTACCTTCTCGAGGGAGCCGCCGTTACCACCGTCGATTACGTCAAATGTTTCATATCCCATTGATGGCAATTGTATGTCGTTAAGCTGAACTTCATTGCGGTAATAGCCAGGTGTTTCTACTTCTTTTTCACCTTCAGCCGTTACCACGATCGTTTTTCCGCCACTAATGAACTCCTGTTTCAACACATCCAGCATCACTTTTTTTCCGTTTAATTGTCTTACGGAAAACTCATTTTCCCTTGTAAAGAGAGTCACTCTTGTCGAGCCTTTAAAAGTACTTGGCAGCAAATGAAACAGTAGAAAAATAGAGTTCTTTCCTAAGTTACGGCTCACCGCTTCCGTCATTTGCTTTTTCAATAAGTTCAAGCAACCATCAGCCAAGCGAATGACTTTCGTTAATCGATTGACAATTTCCTGATTCGTATCATCCGAATTGCAGCCGCCGATGCTGTCATGAGCATGTACGTCAAACAACATCTTCCACATTTCATCGAGCCAAGCTTGTGGGTAGCTAAAGCCCAATGTGCCGGCTAAGCTTGCTAGAGGCTCCAGCTCATATATGACCTTTTCTTCCGCTATTGCATTCAATTTCTTAATATCATAGCGCTGTGAACGGATTGTATGATGGATCCGTGATTTTTGAGTGGCAATTAACTCCCCTTCAATCTCATTCGTAAATCGGTCATGATCGGCAAACGTTTCATTCATGAACGTTTCATAATCGGAAAGGACATATTCATGCTTGATATCCTTTTCGTTCAGTGCTTTCACCGTGTTAGGAAAATCCTTACGCACTAGTACTTGGTCGCCCCCTGCAGGTAAGAGCAGATTGTCTGTATTTTTGTTCATCTCTGCGATTTTTTCTAAAATCGGAAGCAAACGCTCTTCCATGTATTGATCATCATCCGCTAAAAACTTTCCAGGTCCGTATCCAAAGTAGATGTTGTTCGCCTTAACGCTTTTCCCATCTGGAGATTTCCACGTGAAATTCAAATCCCCTTTCAGTTGATCTGTATAAATTCCACGCTGCAAAATGCTATAGTCGATATCGAACTCTTGGAAAATGGAAGGCAAATACGTATTTTGGCCAAAAATATCAGGCAAATAGCCGATATTCATGCTATGCCCCATCTTTTCCGCTATGCGCGTTCCATACAGCAAGTTACGAATCAACGATTCCTTGTTCACTAGCAGTGAGTCCGCCTGTGTATACCAAGGTCCGACGAAAATGCGCTTGTCTGTAATCAATTTTTGCAATCGTTCTTTTTCCTCAGGGCGGATTTTCAAATACTCATCAATAATGGAAGATTGAGCATCGAATACATATCCCTTATATGCTGGATCTTTTTCCATCACATCCATTAAACGGTTCATATTTTCAACTAGTAAAAGGTTCGAATCTTCTATTGTAAAATACCACTCTCTGTCCCAATGGGAATGCGGTACGACGTATACTTTTTTCTGTTTCATTCAATGTCCCTCCTAAGATCTTACGCGTTTAATAGAAAGAGGGGTCATCCTTTACAAGATGCCCCCTTATTTGATTTACGCTTGACGTTCCTTTTTCTTAATAATGGAAAAACGCACAAATATATTAGCAAATGCAATAAATGCTGCTCCGACAACGAGTCCAAGCAAGTAGGCCCATAAGTTTTCCACCAATGGCCAGCCCCAGATTGCCGGCAGCGGCAACCATTGAACAGCTCCTAAAAGCACGGCTGTACATGCACCTATGATTGCACCTATGATGTTGATCGGAATCGTGATTAGCGGGTTTCGCAGCATGAATGGAATCGCCCCTTCACTGATTGCGAGAAAACCTAAAATCAAGGAACTGTTTCCCGCTATGCGAAGGTTTGCATCAAATACGCGACGTCCGACTATATATTTATCAATCACTGTTGCCAACCCAAGACCTATCGGCGGGATAACGATTGCCAGCACCCGAGCCGTTATTGGATACACCTCATCTGCTGCAAGTCCAATTGAGATGGCACCTGCCGCTTTGTTTATCGGACCGCCTAAATCAAAAGCAGTCGCAGCAGCTATAATGGACGCAAGGACAACATCACCTGTACCTTGAGCATGTTCAATCCAATTGCGAAGAACGACATTCAAACTGCCAAAGACAGGATCCACGATGTAAAAATTCAGGAAGAATATCGATAGGACACCAATCGCCGGGATGATGAACATCGGTTTCATCGCCTGAAAGTTTTTGCTTAAATGAATGTGTCGATTTGCGAAACGGGAAATGTAACCAGCCGCTAAACCAAGAATTAAGGCACCTAAGAATCCGGAAGCAACACCATCTGGAATACCCCAGAATGTATAGTGAAGCCCACCAGCAAAAGCACCGCCAATGAAACCAGCAACTAACCCGACGCGATCAGCCAGGGAATAGGCTACGAAAGCGGCAAAGATCGGATACATGAACTTAAAGATCAATGCGCCATATTTGTCCAGATGATGCAAGATGACTAGTAACTCATTAGGATCTGTGGCATATTTCGGATCTCCCAATTCATTAACGAGACCAAAAGGCATCGCACCAAGTTTTGCGATCCCCATCATGAGACCTGCGGCTACAATGACGGGAATCATGTATGAAATACCTGTCATGACAGCTTGAACGGCATCTTTAAATCCTCCTCCGCCTGAAGAGGTGTTGCTTGTCATTTCATCTGATTGATTCCCTGCGATTACTCCAGCCGGATTGTTCAACGCTGATTCAATGATTTCTTTACCCTTTCTTAACGGCTCTGCAACGCGGGTTTGCACGTAAGGCTTACCAGCAAAACGTTCTTTTTCTTTTGGCGCAATGTCTGTTGCGAAAATGACCGCGTCCGCTTTTTTTATAACCTCTTCAGTCAGCTTGTCCTCTATCCCGTTCGCGCCCTGCTTCTCCACGAGTACGTCTATACCTAATTCACGGCCAGCCTTTTCAAGTGCTTCAGCTGCCATATACGTATGAGCGATTCCGGTTGCACAAGCAGTTATCGCAACAACGGTTTGTTCATACACTTGATTGGCTTTTGGCTCGATTTGGTTTTCTTGATCCAGCCTTTCTAGAAAAATCTCAGGATTTTCTGCAGACATTAGTCCTTCCAAATAACCGTCACGCATTAAGTTCGTGCTTAAAGTGGACAGCACTTTTAAATGAGTCGTGCCGGCTTCACTTTCTGGAATGGCGATCAGGAAGACAAGTTGAACTTTATTGTTTGGATCGATGCTTTCCCAATCCTGTATTGGAGTTTTTAACCGAGCTACCGCAAAGGCGGCTTTTTTAACCGCAGAAGACTTACCATGTGGAATCGCCAAGCCTTTTTCTAAACCAGTGGGAGAAACCTCCTCCCGTTTTAAAACCGCTTTCAAAAATGGTTCTTCTGATTCTAAATAGCCTTCTTTATATAATTCAGATATTAAGTGTCCAATGACTTGCTTCTTACTTGAAGCCTCGACATCAAACAGCACTAAATTTGGATGGGTCATGTTTTTTAATTCCATGCCATTCACTCCCGTCTCTCACTAGTATGAAACCGTGTTCATTTTTCTATGTCCTAATAATGTTATACCACTTATACTTCGTGAACTTTGTACAGTCTCTGTATAATTGTACAGAATCGAAAAGTGGGCATGATATACTAGAAAAGAAACAGAGGGAAAAGAGGGAATGTAATTGGGGAAATTTCTTGATCAGTTCGGCAATCGCCTTGCAAACTTAACACCTACTGAAAAACAAGTACTGTATTACATAGATCAGCATGTAGATGAGGCAAAAAACCTTTCACTAACCGAAATAGCGAAGGTCAACAATGTCAGCACGACAACGATTGTCCGTTTGGCACACAAACTTGGATTAGAAGGATTTTCAGAACTAAAGTACCTATTAAAAACAAGTGATTATCAGCAAACGACGGTAAACTCCCTCCCTTTCGTACATTACAAAGAAGAGTTCATCGCCGCCTTGGAAACGATTCAAATAAAAGACTTGGATAAGCTGAGCGAAAAAATCAAAAATGCAAAGCGTGTGATCGTTATTGGAGTGGGATTGTCCAAAATGCTGGCAGAATACTTCAGTAAGCTGCTCATGCAAACTAATAAACAAACTCACTATACATATGAATCGCATATGATCGATCTTCTGCCAAACATGATCAAACCCAATGACATGGTCTTCTTCATCTCTACGAGCGGGGAGACCAAAACACTCATCCAAGCAGCGGAAAAGTTATCCTTCCAAGTAGTTGAAACGGCAGCGATAACCAATTCTTCCGATTCGACGTTAGGGAAATTGGTTAAAACCAACTTAAGCATGACTGTAGAGAAAGTGAACTTCGCCGGATATGATATCACCGCAAGATCCACGTTGATGCTGCTTATTGATTTATTGTTTGAAAGTTACTTAAAAAGTACCCAACCCTAATTGCTATCTCCCTATAAAACAAAAAAGCCCCGGAATGGAGGACAGTGTCCATCATTCCGGGGATAGTTCACCCATTTCTTTTACTTCAAGTGAACAGTCATAATTTCCGTTTCGTTTATAGTTGCTACAGTGCTATTTGTTTTCTCCATTTTTTCAACCAGCTCGCCATTCGTGATAACGATCGGAGTTATGATGCTAGGTGCATTCGCTTTAAGGAATTCGATATCGAATGTCACAAGCTTATCCCCCGCTTTTACATGCTGTCCCTCTGCGACATGCAGCTCAAACCCCTCGCCTTTCAGATTAACAGTGTCCAAACCAATATGTATAAGCAATTCGATACCACTCTTGGTACGGAGACCTAAGGCATGCTTTGTGTGAAAAACCTGGATTACTTCTGCTTCAACAGGAGATACAACCAAACCCTCCTCAGGAAGAATTGCAATTCCATCCCCCATTAGCTTCCCGGAGAACACTGGATCCGGAACATCCTCAATTTTGATTACTTGTCCATTTATAGGAGCAAGCAGTTGCTCCATCGTTTCTTTTTTACCGAATAATTTCTTGAACATAATAGTCACCTTCCTCTTTCTTAGTCAAATTTATCGAGATGTTTTCAACAAGTGCTGTATGAATCCGACATTAATAAAGGCTTCATGAATTGACCTGCTACTTTCCCCGACCGATTTTTTTCCCTCTTTTGAATTTCGCTTCGTTAAATTCTTCCATTAATGTGGAGCGATCAGTAATAAACGTCGGCTTCCTACCTTCAAATGAAGCGTACACCAAAATTCCCGCCAAAAGGCCATGAATATTTCGTTAATTCCGATAATACTAGCTTATCATAGGTTACTCCCCTTTGAGAATTATCAGGTTCCAAAGCGCCGTGCAAGAGGCGATCGATTATCTTGAAGAGGCATAAGAAAAAGCGAATCTTCCTTGAGAAGAATCGCTTTTAAAAATTTGACCGTTTCATTTTACTCTGCGTGGAAATTAAGCTGGAATTCCGATTGCTCGCAGATTTGAAAATTTGCACTAAGCCCGTTTCATTGCACTGAGCACGAAGATAGATTTCCCCATTGGATACATTTTTTTAGGGTGTACCAAGTTTCCACTCAAAGAAAATACTCATGATGGAAACAAACTTATCTACAGTAGAAGCGATTCTTCTTAAAGAAAAATCGCTCCTTTTAATCCTGAATTCGATTGATTATTTCTTTTTCGCTTTGGCTTCGGCTTTTTTAATATTCTGATCCACTCTGAATGTAACGATCTCGCTAATTACATCATAAGGAATTGGCTTGCTAAGGGGAAACTGAACGGCCCCTTTCGACCGCTTGAAGTCGGATAAAGCATCTTCAAAAGCTTTGATTCCGCTAGGTGTTGGATAAAACCCTATATGATTTTTATAGGCAGCAAAATGGACCAGGTTTCCATGTAAAGCAAAGGTGGGCATTTGATAACTTATCTTTTCACTGGCATCCGGTGCCGCAGCTTTTATCACTTTTCTTAACGCCTGTAGGATCTTCTGTACCTCATCGGGAAATTGCAAAATATATTCATCAATTGTCTGAAACGTATTGGTTCCTTCCATGATTTCCCCTTTCATTCATCACAATGTCGTTATCCTATATTATAGCCATTTATTCTTAGTGTTGTAGGTCGAATTATACCGGCTTTAGGTTGAATTATTTCACTCTAGGTCGAATTATTTCAGTTTGGGTCGAATTATTCCGGCTTCAGGTCGAATTATTCCAGTTTGGGTCGACAAATCACCTTTTTCATTAAATACTTACATATTTTTTTACATCACTGACCATGTTAAAGGGGTATGCTAAAAAAAATTGGGAGGTAATACTTTTGCAAATTCAACCGAATATGTCGAATACCCAACAACCACAAGGCATGGTGCCGAACATGAATCATGGTGGTCATGAATTATTTGACGCTCACGAGGTCCTTTCAGGATTAATAAATGTATTAGATCAGTATCAGCTCTTTGACCAGCACATTAAAGATCAAGAGTTGAAGGCGATCCTTAACCATCAGTATACCTTCGTTACAGATGTATATAACATTGCTGTAGAAGCTTTCTCTACAGGAAAAAAACCGACGCACGTATCCCAGCCCTACGAAATGAAACAAAATAATGACGTCATTTATGGGCTCACACCCTCTCAGCCAAAAAAACCAAATCAATCTGTTAATGAGATGAATGAACAGGGTGTTTCCGGTCATATGCTTGGGCTAATTAAATCCTCGGCATCACTGCTTGCCATGACAGCTCCCGAAATCACGAACCCCGTGCTTAGACGGGTGATCGCTGACAGCGTTCCTAACTTTATTGAAATGGCCTATGAGATTTTCTTGTATCAAAACAAGCATCGCTATTATCAAGTGGCACAATTAGCGCCACAGGACATGACACAAATGATAAAAGGCTTTGGCCCATCCACAAAAAATATAATCAATTAAACCAAAGCCCAGTCTTTCGCTTGAAAAACTGGGCTTTATTTGAATGGACTC
The DNA here is from genome assembly GCF_001439925.1 of Peribacillus muralis. Classification (GTDB taxonomy): domain Bacteria; phylum Bacillota; class Bacilli; order Bacillales; family DSM-1321; genus Peribacillus; species Peribacillus muralis. The sequence goes on along the minus strand of NZ_LMBV01000008.1, from coordinate 124,761 downwards.
CATGCATTTTAAAATGACGAATCATTTACTGAGCCTTATGAAAACTGGATTTGTTCTGGTAAGGCTCAGTTTTTAATTTTCGCCAATCCTTTCATGACACTATCTAGGGCCATTATCGACCCTGAAGCATTAAAAAGTATCCAATGAATGATTAGCATCAGTGACAATATTCATGCTCATGCTCGTTTTAGTGTTGATCCTTTGAATTCTTTCAGGATTAAAATGAGGGTCTTTTTCTCCTATTACTAGATATAGGTGTATGTAATTTCCTTTTCAATCATATTTATTTTTCTTTGACTAACTTTCATATATAAACCCCCACATTCTAGCATTCACCCTACCTATTCATCAACTTCCTGCTGCATCCCTGCTTGAGTATCATAATTTAATAGTTTCGTTTCCCGAAGATAATAAGTATAATTTAGTTGTTGTCCTATTTTTTGGAAAAAAATGAATCCAACCCTTAAAGGAGAGTGTGTAATGAAATTCAAAACGTTATGCTTCATTCTTGTCTTGTTGGTCTCTGGTTCGTTGAGTACGATTCATGCAAGTGCAAACGGTCATAAGGTGAAAGAACTGCAAATAGGGGAATCTTTCGGCGGTGTGGATGGGACGATGATCATCCAAAACTTAAATACTGATAAAAAGTATATGTATAACCAAAAAAGGAGTAACGTTCGCTATACTCCGGAGTCGACGTTTAAAGTGGCGAATGCATTGATCGGCTTACAGACAAAAGCAGTGAAAGATGAATATGAAGTGAAGCGATGGGATGGGGTAATCCGGGAATTCGAGGATTGGAACAGGGATCATTCACTTGCTTCAGGCATGAGATATTCCGTAATCTGGTTTTATCAGCAAATGGCCCGCGATATAGGGGCAGAGAACATGCAGCATTATGTGAACATGATCAACTACGGCAATCGAGACATAACTGGCGGGATTGATCAATTCTGGCTGGATAGCAGCCTGAACATCTCTGCCAAGGAACAGGTACAGTTTATTGAAAACCTGGTGGAGGAAAAGCTGCCCATCGATAAGCAACATATGAGGACGGTAAAGAGAATCATGATCAATGAAGAAGCCGACGACTATGTTCTTCATGGAAAAACAGGTACGCGCCTTTCTGATATGGGCTTGGGCTGGTATATCGGTTATGTAGAAACGGACAAAGGAAAATGGGCTTTCGCCACGAACTTGGACGGCAGCGGAAGCACAGCCAAGGCAATTACACTGGAAGCCCTGAAAGAGTTGGAAATCATAAAGTAATATGTCCTCACGCATGCCCTTCTTCCGGGGCATGCGTTTTTGGATCAAATTCACTATATTTCAAAATCAGGTTTCATTTCAAGCAAAGTAAGGTACTTATACCTATCAACCTAAAATGGAAGGAGGATAAATAATGATGAATAAACAAGAAATCATGGACCACCTATTAGAAAGGGATCGGCTTTACTTTTCAAAGCTTTACTCTCAACATGAAAAGATGCTAAAAAATGCCGCAATCAAACTTACCGGTTCTGAAATCAATGCCGAGAATCTGCTGTTCATCACCTTCAAGAAATTGTGGGATTCGCCCCATTCATTTGAAGCTGCCAATGATCAATCAATTTCAACCTATCTCATGAAACAGGTCGTATACAATCATTTATATGCACGACGCTTAGCGAAAGCAAGATAATCCACAGGCGAATAGCCGCGATAGTAGGACTTCTGATTTCCGAATATCAACCGAGCACTAAAAACATCGGGACGTTAGCTGGGGAAACTTATTTCCCTTTTAATTCCTGAGTGAGCGCCGCTATTGCAAGCAACACTTCCTTAATATTCTCCTTACCGTTCAAGTGTGCTTGAATGCAAAAGAATCGGCCTTACGGATTCGACTGAACGGCCGAATTGATACATCCAGTCATAACGCGGAACCATCCATGTGTGGAAATGTTGCGTCGTATCTTCGTTGTAGAAATAATTCACATACTCTATATTCAATACGTTCCTTTGAGCCTGCCTGATTTTCGTCAATAGATTGATATAATCGATTTTTTCTTCTTCAGTCAACTCATCAAAACACGTAATATGGCGTTTCGATGCTAAAATGACCAATCCTTTAAGCGGGTTTGCTACATCCTGATGGGCATGAAGATACTCCGTTTCAATTATAACACCGCCATCAGGCTCGATTAAGCCGACTGTTATGGCACAGCTCAAACAGTCCACATCGATCGTTTTTCCATTCGACAATACAATCCCCACGGACCCGCTCCCTCTGCACTTATATTTAGCCAATCAGCTTCCTGCAAATAATGCTTTACTGCACCAAGGGCAACATGAAATGCCGCTTGATGATGAATGCCTATATTTTTTAGTTCTTGGGGTTTTAATCATTTACTCGCGAATTTGTATTTGAATTGTTTAGCCTTATTAAGAGTTCACTTTACGTACCGGTTTGTCTTTTTCATGATATACTCCATTCAAACTTAAAAGAACAAGCGGATAGCTGATTATGAAAATCAAATAGAATAAAAAGGAGCACATTCATGAACAAGAAACTAGCGATCGTAACGGGTGCCAATTCAGGAATGGGCCTGGCAACCGTGATAGCCCTAGCCAAGAAAGGGCTGCACGTCATCATGCTATGCCGCAATGAAGCGAAGGGTAGAAAAGCGCTTGAGATGGCCAAGGAAGAAAGCCATTCCAGCAGCATTGAATTAATGATAGCTGATTTAGCATCCATCGAAAGCATTCACCGCTTTGCTGGTGCGTTCAAGGCAAAGCATGATTCTCTTGATCTATTGATCAATAATGCAGGCGTTGTCACATTAAAACGGCAGGAAACGAAGGACGGGTTCGAATCGATGTTGGGGGTGAATCACCTCGGCCATTTCTTGCTGACCAATCTACTGATTGATGAGTTAAAGCGGTCGGATGATGGGCGGGTTGTCATCGTTTCTTCAGGAGCACATAAATGGGGGAAGTTCGACTTTGACGATCCTTACTTTCAGAAAGGCTTCAATGTTGTTAAAGGGTATGGACGTTCCAAGCTAGCCAATGTTTGGTTCATGAAGGGATTAGCGAAAAGAATGGGAGGGACGTCTGTCAGCGTAAACGCCCTGCATCCCGGGGCCGTCGCAACGAATATAGGCGTTGATCGTGACACCGGTTTCGGCAAACGGTTCATCAAGCTTCTTGTCCCCTTTTTCAGAACTCCGGAAAAAGGCGCACAGACGGCAATATTTCTCGCCACCAGCGAGCGTGTCAAAACCAGTTCCGGTTCTTATTTTTACGATGAAAAAGAAGCGCCGATATCAAAGCTTGCCCAAGATGACGAGCTTGTCGAGCGTTTCTGGCATTGGAGTGAACAACAGGTAGGCTTAAATTGACTGATGACCACCCTGGATTCATGGGGTGGTTTGCCTTTCATATTCAGTGACTCCGCGCCTCTTCTTCAACGTTTCATTTTCTCACGAAGATCCAAAACCCATTGCAATCCAAATGCAGTAAGCAATCCTGACCAAAAAATCATGTTGGATGAAAATACGTTTTTTTCAAAGTAAAGATAATACATATGGTCAATGAATAATAACAGCATATACGTGTAAAAACCAAGTATTGCGCCTTTTTTCCAATGAGCTGACTCCGTTGCAGACATCTCTCTGAAAAGCTTCATGTAATCATCCTTCCACTTAATTTCAGGCCCAGTTAATGAAGTGATCGATATAATATAACAAAACTAATAATATCAATACGTTAGCAAGCGTAAACAAATATTCTTTGTTTTTCAGGTACGTTTTCTCCATAATTAACTGAAACCCGAATATTACTGTGAAATAGCACAAAAAAATCAGCTTCATGTGCTTTGGCTCCTCTATGATAAAAGGTAAAGTGCATAAATAAATGACTAAAATGATCCCCCTTCCCCAACGATCGATATTCTTCCCAGGCGTTTCCGACACCTTTTTCTTTTCCAAACCAACCCATTTTCTTACAATTTTATCGATAAAGAACATTAAACTCATTAAAATCGCGAACATCAAGATTATTTTCACAAAAAAACCTCCTTCCCGGAATCGGGTAGTTCATAGGCTCCACATCACCCGAAGAACCCCAAGATTGAGACAAAGAAAAGAAATAATGAGATAACAAGGGACCTATACCACGATCCTTTCCGATCCATTCGAAGATCGACCAGTCCCATCACCAGCACCATGGCCCCCAGGCAAAACATCGAATACGGCATCAATTCAGTATCCCCAGTAATGAGCTGATAAACGGATAAAGCGATGACGGTCACCGCCAGGATATATTTAATTGCTTTCATGTTTGCGCCTCCTACATGATCCATATGCCAAATGGTACACGTAATCATTTATACAATATATGATAATTATACCATTTTACTATAAGCCTTTTTACAGATTACGATATTTTCCCACCGTAGCAGCGTCTCCTTTATCAGGCTATGACACTTTGATTATATGCACGGGTGAATCACCTCGATTGCTGATCGATTCGTTAAAGCGGCTGGATGATGGGCAGGACGAATATAGGCGAAAAAAAAAGGCGCACAGACGGCAATATTTCTCGCCACCAGTGAGCGTCTAAAGGGCATTTCCTGTTCTTATGTTTACGGTGAAAAAGAAAGCTTGAAGTAACTACAGGTGGGTTGTACGTTTGATTGTTGAAAAAGTACCTTTAAAAATAATTGGGAATTTCAAAGGATATGGATTCCATATCCTTTTCTTTTGAATAATACATACAAATACTATCCTTATATTTTTGTTCCATCGATGGGAGTTTCTTGAAATTAAGTTTTTCATATAGCTCTGCTCCAATATCGCTATAGAGTAAGAAATCTGTGCAATTCATTCTTTTCTCCAAATCGTTTATCACTTTCTGAATCAATAGAGATGCATAGCCCTTTTTTCTTTCAGAAATAGGGGTCGCAATCGAACCAATTCCTCTAACAATCAAATTCTCTTTAGGATTTAGTTCATATACGATCAGCGAACTTACTAGCTTTTTAGTATCTGTTTCTTCCAGCACATGCCATTGACCTTGTTTGTATTTACCGGAATTCTGACACATGGTTATATATTCGTTTGCTGGCATATTGTCTCCCCAAACGTCATAGCCCATCATATAAATCGCTTCCATATCCTTGCCTGCAGCTTCTCTCATTATTTTCAAATTATCGCTCCTTATCACGTTATCTCACAGAGATTATTTTCGCTATTAACCGATCTATATCCTTTTCCTATTGAATGGGGGATGGATGATAAATGAACTAAAACCAATGGGCTTACTAAATCATAAGTTTTTCCCATTGTGATTTTGTGTTTCTACCAATCATTTTAGTTAATTAGCACAACGAATAATCTGAAATTTCACAATTAAATCAATGACTAAAATATCATTGTTTTATATACTTTTCACATGTTATTTTACCTGACACAAAACAGTTAATTATTCTTACAACAAAAGGAGTTGAGTGTATATTGTCGACCTATTTAAAAAATCACGTTGTAGAGGATGCGAAAATCGACCGAGCTGCGGATGTCGATGAATCATTGCTGCCGAAAACCGAAGCAGACAGGACGGTCGGTCCGGTTTCTTATACTTTCATGTGGATTGGTGATGGCGTTAATTTAGGCAATATGACACTAGGGGCGAGCTTGGTCGTGGCTGGAACCGCTACGTTGAACATCGTTCAGACATTTACGGCAGCGGCCGTCGCAATCGCCATCATCTCCACCATTTTTGCTTTGAATGATCGAATTGGATACAGAACGGGAATTCCTTATGTTGTACAGCTTAGAATGTCCTTCGGGATGAAAGGCGCAATTCTCTCATCACTATTGCGTGGCATCCCGGCCATCATTTGGTACGGTTTCCAAAGTTGGATCGGCGGTACCGCTTTAAATGAAATCATAAAAATCATTACGGGCGGGGCTTTTGACAATAGCTTCATATGCTTTGTCGTCATTCAACTGGTGCAAATCACCCTCTCCCTGTATGGCTTCCATGCCATCAAATGGGTGGAAATGCTTGCTTCGCTTGTCATCATGCTCGCTCTTGTCTATGTATTCGGCGTTCTGCTTACGTCCCATAGTGAAATCATTGCAGAAAAATGGGTGCATGCCAAAGGCTCATGGGGGCTGCCGTTCTTCGCATTCATCATGATGTTTCTGGGGAATTATGCAGCGATTTTTTTAAGCGCAGCGGACTATTCCAGAGAGCTTACAACTGGCATTAGTGATGCAAAGCGTGGTTTTTTGTATTTTTCACCGATTTTAATTGCGTACGGCTTCGTCCTGACAATCGGTGTCATGCTCGCATCCGCCACCGGCATATCCAATCCGGTCAAGGCGTTTGCCATCGTCGTGGATAATCCTTATATTACTGTTGGTGTATCTGCATTCATCGTCATAGGTGCGATCGCGGTCAACATGGTGGCCAATATCATCCCCCCCACCTATGTCATCACCTTGCTGACAAAAATGAAATATAAGGCCGCCGTTATCGTCACTGGACTGCTCGCATCTTGTTCCTTCCCTTGGGTGCTTGTCCAGGATTCCTCGGCAAAGGGCCTCGGCATGTTCATCCTGATTTATTCTGCCTTTTTAGGTCCGATCGTTTCAATTCTATTAGTCGAATATTATCTATTAAGAAAGCAAAAAATGAATGTGGCCGATTTGTACAAAGAAGACGGACCATTCGCTGGGTATAATCCCTGCGCACTGATGGCCATGCTGATCGGCGCTGGTGCTGCCTTTCTAAAAGTGGAGCTCGCCTGGATCATTGGTGTTGTCGTGGCAGGCATAGCTTATATACTCCTGATGAAGTTCACCTTTAAGGATTCACCTTTCAAAAAAGATACGATATTTGAAAAATAGGCTAAAAAGAGATACTACCGAAACTGGTAGTATCTCTTTTTAAGAAGATTACGAAAGATAGGTGTGACCATCTTTGTAAATGAAAGAATAGCTGCCTTTTTCTTTCAACATAACGGGCAAGTACTCGCCAACCATTTCCGTAATCCCAAGATTTTGGGGCTCAAGGATCCAATCTATCGTTTTCCAATCAAGAATGCCTTCTCGCGTTTTTTTAGGCGTTTCATAGATTAAATCATCATTCGCTTCATATAAATAAACATATATTCCATCGCGTTGGGCCCCTGCGGTCTCCCACGTTACCGTTCCGCTAGAATAATAGCGCCCGACACGAATGCCCGTCTCCTCGAACACTTCACGCACGGCACCCTCATCCGGGGTTTCCCCGCTCTCTATCTTGCCGCCCACCCCATTCCAAACACCCATGATGGGAGCCTTCTCCCGATTAAGCATCAGGATTTCATTCTTTTTCTTCACAAAACAAACTGTATACCTAAACATACATACAACCCCAGACGTAACGATCGATTTCAACTTTATAAAAAATGAAAGTCGCAACTCATATAACATTGGTTTTACACCATTGGAGCGTTTTATGTCCAGCTTGAGGAAACTATGATTACATCTATAAGCCGCATTTACTCGAAAGTTTGGGCGATTCGTCGATGAATTCGGTGCTTTACTCGCCGATTTTGGCGGCTTAATCGCAAATTCAGCTACTATACTCGTGAATTGGGCACTTTATTCGTGAGTTCAAGCATTTTATTCGTGAATTCGAGCATTTTATTCGTGAGTTTGGGCACTTTATTCGTGAATTCAAGCATTTTATTCGTGAGTTTGCGCTTAACGCTTATTTTGCACGGCGCGTACTCATGAATGCTATTTTGGTATATAAACAGAAAAGCAGCGAGTTCCCTTTCGGGGTCGCTGCTTGCTTGTTGGTTTATGCTCCTGCCCAGACGTCTTTTGCGTATTTGCCGTTTTCTTCTAGGGATTGGAGCCAGGCGGTTGCTTCTTGTTTGGTTGTTTGGTGGTATTGCATATAGCTTTCGATTAGCGTTCGTTCAACATCTGGGGCCATTTTACTTCCATCTCCGCAGATGTATAGGTGTCCGCCTTCGTTTAATAAAGGAAGAATAACTTTGGCGTTCTCCGCTAGGCGATTTTGTACATATGTTTTTTCTTGGTTCTCACACCTAGAGAATGCGGTGTGCAAGGTTACGATGCCATCTTGTTCGGCTTGGACGAGTTCTTCTTGATAGAGGAAATCGTGTTCCGGATTGCGGCAGCCAAAGTACAGGTGGGCAGCTGCCAGCGTTTCACCTTTTTCCTTCAGAACGCGGCGGGCTTGAAGGAAGCCTCTGAACGGTGCAATCCCTGTTCCAGGTCCGATCATGATGATTGGTTTTCCAGGTTGCTTCGGAAGCTGGAAGTTGGATTGCGGTGTATGGATAAAGCAGGCTAACTTATCGCCTTCTGCGCGCCCTGCCAAGTAATTGGAAGCAATTCCTTTGTATTCCCCGTTGCCGCTCCATGCTTCGCCGCGGACGACGCTGACTGTGAGGCTCGCTTCTTCTTCCTTGTAAAGCGGCGAGCTTGAAATCGAGTAGTATCTTGCTTTTAATGGCGGCAGCGATGCCAGGAACACTGCAAATGGGATTTCACACGCAAGGTACTTTTCAACCAGATTCAGCATGGTCATGCGCTTGCTCAGGATTTCTTGTTTATACGTATTGTCCTCCAGCAGTGCTTCAAGCTCTTTTACATGTGGTGGACATACAGTATGAGCGGCAAGCGCCCGTATTTGGGACCGGGTAGCGGATTCTTGGAATTCGACATAGTTTGAGAGTAACTCCTTGAGTTTAACTGGTGTTCCTGTAGGGAGATGAGCCGCTTTACCTGAATCACCTGTAAGTGTGATATAGTCTTGGCCGTTCAAGCCAAATCGATTGAGCACTCGCTCGACAAGTTCCGCTGGATTTTGCGCAAGGACTCCCATATGGTCACCTTCCTGATACTTTATGCCATCTGGCAGCGCTAGTTCGATATGTCGTGTACTTCTTCCGCTATCTGTATGTTGTAATTCAACATTCGTTTTGACAACTGCTGAAAAGGCGTGATGGGTGCGGGCGAGTGGTGTGCCGCTTACATTACTGACGAAGTTCATCGTAATCGAGCTTGTTTCGCGATCATCCGCATTGACTTCAATGCTCAAGGCTCTAGCAAGATTCGGCCAAAGCGCCTCCGTCCACTTTTCATAATCTCCTTCAAAATCATCGCTGGCATCTCCGTAGCCCGTTTCTGACAACCGAATGGCTCCACATTGTTCCAGACGTTCATCAATGTAGGTCGGAATCCGTTGGTACGTATTGGCCCAATTGCGGTCTCCGCATCCAAAGATTGCGTAGTGAACTCCACCCAGACTGCCATTCTTGCTTTCCTTCAGTGCCGAAACGAAATCACCCGCATTATCAGGGGCTTTCCCATTGTAGGACGCCGATATAATCAGGACAGCTCCTTCTCGAGGAAGTTGATTGACATAATCATTCAAAGGGGCAACCTCTGTATCGTATCCTTGTCGTTTTCCTGTTTCGGCGAGGTCACGGGCCATTCCTTCCGCTGTTCCCATGTTCGATCCGAACAGGACGAGCAATGGCGTGTCATGAGCGGATTCGTTTAAAGGGGCAGCGTCTCCTTTATTCACAGATACCGGTTCAGGAGCATCAACGGTAAACGACATCAATGGCTTCCGTGGTGAAACGCGCATCGTTAATCCATCCGGTTTAAGCGTCAACGTTTCTTTCACGTCCAATTGATATTCGTTATGATCGATCAGTTCAAAGTGCTGTAAAATCATTCCGAGCACAAGCGTGGCTTCATGAAGGGCAAACTGCTGTCCGATGCAGGCACGCTGCCCGTTTCCAAACGGTTTATACGCATGATAAGGAATCGAGCTTGGATTTTCGAAACGTTCCGGAAGAAACGATTCTACGTCATCTCCCCAAACGGTTCGATCACGATGAAGCTCAGGAATGAGAAGCGAGAATACATCACCTTTGTTCACTTCGTATGTTCCGTCAAGTACGGTGTCTTGCTTCGCATAAACCGTAAAGGCAGGAGCTGTCGGCCATAGACGAAGCGTTTCATTCAACACCATCCGGACATATTTCAGTTTCTTGACTTGCTTGTAGTCCGGTATTCCCTCACCGAGTACTTCATCGACTTCCTGCTGCGCTTTTTTTAATTTGTCTCTGTTATTCATTAGGAAATAGATGGCGAACGAGAGGAGACCGCTCGTCGTTTCGTGTCCAGCGATCAAGAAGGTAATGATCTGATACCGGATGTTTTCATCATCCAATCTATCTCCCGTTTCTGGATCGACTCCCTTCAGCATATGGGAGAGTAGATCATCCTCGCCTTGATCGCCGTTTTGCTTTCGTTCGGCAATCAATTCATCCACAAGGGAGAACATGTACTGAATGTCTTCGCGGAATTGTTTTTTTGATTTGAGCATCAGTTTGTCCTGGATGCCGAGTCGCTGCGTTTGGCTCATCGCTTCATCGAGCGACCGGACCATGCTTGCGACGAACGGATGGGTCGTATCGCGATAAAAACTGTTAAAGCGGTAATTGAATCCGCATAGGCCAATCGTATCCAGCGTCAAGCGAGTCATATCCTCAGGCACATCAACTTCATCTGCTGGATTTAAGCGACCCCATTTTTGAATCAGCTGGGCGGCAATATCGACCATTTTGGCATGATAGCCCTTCATTGCCTGCTGGCTAAAGCTAGGCAGCAAAATGTTATGCGCTTTTTTCCAATTCGGCTCCGCCGTTTCACTTGTGAAGAGGCCGTCACCGCCAAATGCCCTCACTTTTTGCAGAGCCGGACCAACCTTCTTGTCAAATCTTGCTTCATCGCAAATTTCTTTAGCTAATGCTGCACTTGATACGAATGTACCGATACGGCCCGGATATTGAAATTGAAAAATCGGTCCAAGTTCACGCGCCAGCTTCATATAAGACTGAAGCGGTTTATCCTTATCGATGACAGGCAGGCTCCCTAAAGGCCCATATGTCTTTGGCTGCGGTATTTGAGTTGTCTTTGTCATGCTTAGCACCTCTATTACAAATTTTTTCGGAATGAACGTTCATTCCGTTTAATGGCTGAAAAATCGAATTTATTTTAACTGTGCAGGCGGACAGCATCCCAAAAGCTTTCTTCCACATCTGCCAAAAGTTTCGCCTCAGGGACCAACTCCCCTATCCGGACAAGTCGTTGCAGCTCAAGAAATGCCCCATAAATAATCGCGATCAAAGCGGAAGAGGGCAATTTCTTGATTTCCTTTCTTTCTTTACCTGAATCGAAGAAATTTTTAAATAGATCCAAAAGACATTGAAAGCTAGTGTGGCTTTCCTCATTTAAGAAATGGGCCCCGCTATGGATTTTTATAAAATAGAGCGCTTGATCCTGCTCGTTAGTAAAATGGACCATTGAATTGAAAATATGATGAAATTGATTGCGAATCGATTCCTCATATGGAAATCCGTTCTTGATCGTAGCCGTGAAAATATCCACGTACCCTTGAAAAATCTTATTGCCCAACACTTCTTTATTCTCAAAGTAACGATAAATGGTACCAGCTCCGACCCCGGCCTTCGTTGCGATCATCGGAATCGTCGTCGCATCATATCCCCGTTCAGCGAATAGCTCCAAGGCGCTGGACACGATGCTGTCTCGTTTATTTACTGCCGTTATCATAATGAATCAGCCTTTCATCCAAAAATACGGAATGAACGTTCATTCCTATCACTGCAAGTGTATACCCAATAAAACCCAATCTCAATCGAGCGTAGTACCCATAATTTGTGAATTATTCGTAAGTGAATTAAGGATAAAAGACTGGTTGTTTTTATTTTTATAAGAAAATAAGCTTCAAAACAAACCTTTCGACCCACAAAAAGAAGAGCTGATTACCTAGGGCATCAAATACTTCTTCCAAGGGGATAATTAATTTTCATCATTCAAGTTTAACAATTCCCCTTAAATTTTGTATGATAAGAAAGGAAGATTACTAAATGGGAGATGTGATATTTTGAAAAGTCTAGCTGTATTTTGTGGATCAAGCAAAGGGGCATCTGCTGTCTATGTAGAAGAAGCTAAAAACCTGGGCAAGGAGCTGGCAAAACGTAAGATTACCCTTGTCTATGGCGGCTCGAGTGTAGGAATCATGGGTGCAGTTGCCGATTCCGTTTTGGCGGCAGGCGGAAATGTGATTGGCGTAATGCCGGATTTTCTAGAAAAAAAGGAAATAGCACATAAGAGCTTAACCGAGCTGATCGTCGTGGAATCGATGCATGAAAGAAAAGCAAAGATGGCCGAGCTTGCCGATGGGTTCATGGCCTTGCCAGGCGGTCCAGGAACTTTGGAAGAATTCTTTGAGATTTTCACTTGGGCTCAGCTAGGTCTTCATCAAAAACCTTGCGGACTCTTAAATATCAATCACTATTATGATCCGTTGGTCGCCTTATTCAATCATATGTCCGACGAACAGTTCCTCCATGAAAAATTCCGTTCCATGGCGCTGGTAGATGTTGAAGCAAACGGACTGCTAGATCAATTCAATACATATGAGCCGCCAACCGTAAAAACTTTCATGACCGAAAACCAAACCTGATCATTAAAAAACAACCAGCCAAGATCAATGATGATCTTGGCTGGTTGTTTTAAACCGCTGATTATAAAGAAAATATCAGATTTAAATAATCGCCATGCCCGTTAATAAGTTCCACTTCATGTGGCGATGAAACCCAGAAGAAATGAAAGATCAGCCCAGCTTCTTCCCCGCCGCCCGTTGGCTGATGGTCCCATTCATCGGGAGCATTCCAGGCACGCAGCTTATAAAAAAATCGATGATGCATGGCCCCATCGGCGTTCTCCCAGAAATCCTCGGCAATTAACCCTTCCACCTGAAATGACTCAAGTCCCGTCTCTTCTTTTATCTCCCGAATCACGGCTTCGTAAGTATTTTCATGGTGCTCCACTGTACCCTTTGATATTTGGATTCCTGCTTCCGTAATGGGATGTCGGAAAACCAATACCTCTGTTTTTCCATTTTTAATTCTTGTCACATACCCGTAAGCTTTTTTTATCATCAACACGATCGTTCCTCCCGTCCGTGTACCTGACCTAAAGTGAAGGAGTTGTGTTTGTACCTTGGTGAAAAATCATTTTCCAGCTTCCATCTGTAATTTTCCAAATTGAACTTCGCAAGGAATGCTGTTTATTCACTATGTTAAAAATTCGATATGTAGTTAATACTATTTCTTCCGACATTGGATGAATTTCAAAATCACTCAATGTCATCTTTACCTCACCTATTCCTTCTTCACCAATACGCTCATCTTTGTATAAGACTTTTCCAGAGCTTCCAAATTCAAAGAAATTGTCTGCCAGTAACTGATTTAGCTCTTTTTGAGATGTACGAATTTCTGGTTTTAACAGCTTCTCTTCAAATTGACGTAACTGTTCTTTTAAAGAAAATTCACTTGCCATGTTCCACTCCCCTATTATAAATACTAATTGGATATACATTCTCTTTCCGTAAGTTTTCGATAATTCGGTTTAGAACGCTTGCCTCCCGTAGTTCTTTTTTATCTAATTTTATAAGATCGGATACCTTTATCCATTTACTGTCTACAATTTCATCTTCTTCAAGTTTTAATGCACCGCCGATGATCTTACCGGTAAAATGAAATAAAATAACTTGGTCGTTTGTGCTGCTAACAAAATGATATATACCCGTCGTATTAACAAGTTTTATCTCAAATCCTGTTTCCTCTTTCACTTCCCTTCGAGCGGCACGAAGAATGTCTTCACCATATTCAATACGCCCACTCGGAAAGTTCCATTTACCGAAAGCAGTTGGTTTATTTTCTTTTATAAGTAATACGTCTTCATCATCTACTATGGTGACGCTAACTACTAATACAGTCATCTTTCTTTTCTCTCTGATGAGGTTGTTAAGGTCATAAATTCTTCAGCATCTTTAACGCATAATTTTATTCCTTTTTCCCAGAACGCTTCTGACGTAATATCCACTCCTAAGTGCTTCATTACTAGATCTTCGGTGGACATACTTCCTGAATCACGAAGCAAGTCCAAATAATCTCGTTCAAACTCTTTTCCTTTTTCCTTTGCTTTTGCATAGATGCTTAAAGAAAATAAGTATCCGAATGTGTATGGGAAGTTATAGAAAGGAGATTTGGTCATGTAATAATGTGGTGTCCAAATCCACGAACGGATCGAAGCATGATCAAGAGAATCTTCATATGCTACATCCATCGCTTCTTGCATTAGTTCATTTAGTCGTGTTGCAGAAACGATCCCCTCTTTCCGCTCCTCGTAAAATTTCTTTTCAAACAAGAACCTAGAGTGAATATTCATGAAATTCATCACACTACGTTTTAATTTTTCATCAAGTAAAAACAATTTTTCTTTAGTGGATTGAGCTTTTTCCATTGCAGCATCCAAGATGATCATTTCCGAAAATGTTGAAGCGGTTTCAGCCATGCTCAGTGGATAGCGTTTATTCAGTCCATTAACCGGTTTCATCGCAGGGTTATGAAATGCATGTCCTAATTCATGTGCCAATGTTAAAACATTGGTAATTCTACCGCCATACGTCAAGAAAACTCTTGATTCTCCCGAAAGTGGGAACGCCGCACAAAACCCAACAGTTGATTTATTCGGACGATCCTCAGCCTCTACCCACCCTTCAGCAAATGCCCGCCGAGAAAAATTTTCCAATTCGGTACCGAATTGACTGAAATGCTCCAAAATAAACTCCACAGCATCTTCATATTTTATCGTTTGAATATCTTCTGTAATAGGAGCCCAAAAGTTATAGGCGTGCATTTTTTCATCGCCATTCATTTTCGCTTTTTGATTGAGATAATTAGTAAAAGGTCGTTTGTGTTTACACACGGCTGTCCACATTGCATTCAGCGTTTCCTCTTTCATGCGGTTTTCAATTAAAGGAGCTTGTAGTATATTTTCCAATCCCCGTTTTTTGTTCACTTGCAATCGGAACCCTGCAATATGATTCAGTATTTTCGCAAACAGCTCTTCTTTATCTTTCCATGTCTCTTCTAAAGCCTTATGAGATTGTTTGCGAACCTCTTCATCAGGATGTGAACGTAAATTTATCGCTTGAGCAACAGATAATTCATTTTTTTCTCCGTCGATATGAACAGGAACGGTAATACTACTAGCTAGTGATTGATAAAACTGCCCCCAAGCATGATACCCATCTACCATCAGATCAGCTACTAACCCCTCTTCTCCATCAGAAAGGTGCATCTCGGCTTTCTTCCGCCAGTCATTCAGTATGAACGTATATTGTTTTAAATCCTCAGTATGTAGTATCTCCCCCCACAACCGTTGATTTATGTTTACAAGTATTTTTTGTGTTTTTTTTACAGCAGACTCAAAACTAGCATGTATAGCAGCTGTTTTTCCTCGTAGTGTTATAGCCTGTTGATCCTTAGGATTTTGGGCAAGAAGGCAGGTTATCAAAGAATTAACCTGTGTTACATTCATTCGAATGTTTAATATATCTTCCAAAATATTTGCCAATTTAAAAGCATCATTTACTTGTTGTGGAGCTAGGAATACTTTTAATTTGCCTTCTAACTCGGAAACCTTCTTTTCCACGCGCCTTACATGCTCATGAAATGGATAACCTCCATCTGGGAACAATGAATCCAAGTTCCAAGCTTGTACATACTTCGTTTCGGTCATTTCTTCTTCCTCCTTGATAAGGATATTCTCATTTTATCAAAATGTGGAATATTATGGGTGGAAAAAAATCCTGACTTACAAATCCTTTGATTTTCTTTTTTTCGATTTTAATCGCCATCGATTGTTCTAACAGTTTAAGCTGCCATCTTACAATATTGTCATATGGTTATTATTCCATTTCATGGTTATGTATAATGGGATCATTCATATAAGGGGGTACACTATGCTACATATAAAGAACTATTCGGATACGGTCATTCTTGTCGTTCATGAAATTTATGGATTGAACAGACATATGCATGATTTCTGTGACGTATTGGCAGAACAAGGTTTCGCTGTTATGTGTCCGAATTTATTGGAACGAAAGCTAGCATTTGATTATTCGTGCGAGGAGGAAGCTTATCGTCATTTTATGGAGGGTGTAGGTTTTAGGGGCGCCCTAGATAAGGTAAAAGCGATCTTATTGGATATTAAGGATGTTTACAAACGAATTTTCGTCATTGGATTCAGTGCAGGGGCAACTGTGGCTTGGATGTGCAGTGAGGGAGAATGTGTTGATGGGATCGTTGGATATTACGGTTCTCGAATCAGGAATTATAGCGGATTGGTGCCACAGTGCCCTGTACTGTTATTCTTTGCCCAAGAAGAGCGTTCTTTTGATGTGAATGAATTGATTTCATCATTACAATCAAAGCCTATCGATATCCATACTTTCAATGGAAAGCACGGATTCAGTGACTCCCACAATTCCAACTATGATGGCGAATCAGCCGAAAGGGCATTCAGTATCATGATCGATTTTTTACGAAGCATGATGGTCTAACGTTTTGCATGAATCCAACGAATCGAACCGGCGTCACTGTGGGGATGACAGTCCGATTGCATCCGTTGGTACTCTGTTTCCAATTCATGTAAAGGTAGCTTCAATAGCTGCTCTTCGCTCTTGTTTAAATGATGGATTCTAAGCTTATAAATTAATTCCCATTGTCTTTCTTTCGCACCCCTCTTCATTTCATCCGCTCCTATTCTTTATTTGGATATCCAAATTCTGCCCATGAAGTTTGATATGGATTGGCTTTATTCTGTATTTTCATATATTCCTCCTCTAAATCGGTTAAGGTCCATTCGAATAGATGGATGTCATGCTTCTGATAAACTCCGGTGTTAATCAACTTATTGATCAGAAAGTTCCGTTTTGTTTCGATTGCTTGGCGTAATATCATCCCCATAATAAAATCCTCCTTTATTATGAACACTTGATCTTCAAAAAAATAACCGGAGACGCCTCTTTACATGAAAGAAAGTCTCCGGTTATCCGGTCAATTAACCAATAATCCCTATTTAATTACTTGGTTTAATACTACTACCCCTGTTATCGGCAGTCAACATTTTTTTATAACCATTACTTTGTTTCTCCATCAAATGGTTTTGTCTTATTCACTAACAAAATTCCTACCGTTAAAATAGTTACATAAAGTACGAACGAAACTGCACTAGGAAGATAGAATAAGTTAAATGTTAGAGAATGACCAACAAACATACTGATCAATGGTCGGATCAATCCTTGAACAGCAAAAATAAATAAGACAATTCCTATAAATCTTAGTCCTTCATTTTTAGACATTATGAATCACTTCTTTCGGTGGCTTTAATGAATATGGTTTTTATTTCGTTTATTACGGAATCAATATCCGTTATTTCATCTTTTGCGATAGTTGAACTAAAGCTATCAATTACGTTTCTAACTGCTCTAGCCATTATGTCAGGAGGAAATTTTCTAAAACTATTGTCCACTTCCTGTCCGTATTGAAAAATCTCGATTATTGGCTTCAATATGTCGTTATTTTCATCTGCAAACATCAATTCTCCGGTTTCATTTCTGCCGTTACGTATGATTTCCGTTATTGCCAATGTTTCTGCTTTATTTTCAGCCACAAACCTTAAATTAGACTCGATGTATGATTCTAACATCCTTTTTGCATCTTCCTCCAAGATCATGTGCTCTCCCATATACATGGCCGCTTTTTCAAAGTATTGAGTGATGATTACTGCTACTAATAATTCTTTCTGAGGGAAATGGTAGTTTACAACACCTTTACTTACTTGTACCTCCTTAGCAACATTTCCGATGGAAAATTTAACATAACCAGATTGAGAAATAAGTTCTACAGATTTTTGAATGATTTTATCCTTTGTTTTCACCATACCCAAATTTTAGTACGACCGTACTAAAATGTCAACCGGAAATAAAAAAGAAAGGAACGGTTTCATTCCAAAGAATAAAACCGCTCCTTTACTTATAACTGTTCGTGATTATGATTGTACAATTAATAATCAAACTTTTTCCGTTTGCTTCGCTTCATGAAAGGCTGCTTTCACCTTATCCAACAGGTCATGATGGGTGATCAATTTATACCCTGTAAGAGCAAGTGCTTTTGCTCCAATCAGGATGGCTTCGTCTCCTCGAAGGGATTTGGCGCAGTCGCGGAATTCATTCGTATGGGCAATCAGCTCATCCGGTCCGATTTTTATATACGGATGGGCTGTCGGGACAACATGGCTTACATTCCCTGCATCCGTCGAGCCAAAGCCACTCTCTTTTCTCGGGGCGACCGCTTCCCCTAATGAAGTCAGTTCTGCTGCTAACAACTCATCCAGAACCGGATTAATGATGAAATCGAGCACTTCATTTTGGAATCGTTCGACTTTGACCGTGCTACCGGTGGCAAGCGCTGCCCCTTTTGCTACATCACGGATTTTTTCGGATACTTCCTGGCATAGCTTCCAGGTGGTGGCCCTGATGTAGAACCTGGCGGAAGCATATTCGGGAATGATGTTAGGCGCTTCACCGCCATTGGTGATGATTCCGTGAATTTTGACCTCAGCTGGCAGTTGCTGGCGCAAAGCATTAATGCCATTGAACAGCTGAATTACCGCATCGAGTGCATTCACGCCTTGTTCCGGTGCAGCTGCGGCATGCGCTGATTTTCCATAAAAATGAAAATCAAGCGGATCGACAGCCAAAAATGGACTCGTTACACCCGTTTGGCCGGCAGGATGGATAAGGATCGCCGCATCCACCTCATCGAATAGTCCGTGCTTCACAAAGCTGCCTTTTGCGCTGCCATTCGGGCCTCCCTCTTCGGCAGGCGTTCCGAACACAATCACCTCACCGCCAGTTTCCTCCAGCACTTGAGCGAGCGAAATCCCTGCTGCCACACTCGTCGTACCAATGATATTATGGCCGCATGCATGACCTAACCCAGGCAATGCATCATATTCGGCTAAAAAGGCAATGGTGGGGCCTTTCTTTGCAGAGGTTTTCTTGGCGATGAATCCTGTTTCGTGCCCAGCTATATTGCGGGTCACATCGAAGCCTTCTTCTTGAAGTATTTGGGTTAACGTATCCGAAGCGAAGAACTCTTGATTGCCAATTTCCGGTTTAGCATGGATTGCCTGACTCGTTTCTCTATATAATGTGGCATGATGATCGATGTGATCAGTTATGATTTGCTGAGGCGACTTCACTATTTCAATTCCCATATGGCCATTTCCCCTTTTCTGTTGAATGAAAAGGCCGGATAGCTAACTCGATTCCATCCGGCTTCCTTACCCTTTGCTTCAATTCTTACTTTTCATTACCTGGTTTTGTCCAGGCATCTTGGTAATTCATTAATTCATCGACCGTCACATATGCCGGGATCGAGCTTCCTTTATACGTTTTTTTAATGAACGCCTCCACTTCTTTCGACTGGTAAAGTTCGACTAATTTTTTCAGCTCAGGACGATCAGTATCTCCCTTTTTAACGGCAATGATATTGATATAAGGTTTCGCCGTTTTACTTTCATGGAATAATGAATCTTTCAATGTAAGTCCTGCTTCAACGGCAAAGTTACTATTGATGGTGGAGGCATCGGCATCATCCAACAATCGTGGCGTACTTCCGGCCGCAACAGGTTTGATTTTCAACTTTTTCGGATTATCCTTAATGATATTCGCTGATCCCGATCCATTGAATTCATCTTTCAATGTAATCAAGCCCGCTTCCTGTAGAAGAAGTAAGCCCCGTCCCCAATTCGTCGCTTCATTCGGAACGGCAATAGTAGCACCATCTGGAATATCCTTTATACTTTTATGTTTTTTCGAATAAAGACCCATTGGCGCAATGACGGTCGACCCGATGGCCTCCAATTTCAAGTTTTGATCTTGAATGAATTCATCGAAATAAGCGACCGTTTGGAACGAATTCGCATCGATTTCGCCCTCGCTTAAGGAAAGGTTTGGTTGGATATAATCATTGAATGTGACCAGCTCGATATTCAGGTTCTTCTTTTTGGCTAATTCAACAATGTACTCCCACGTTCTTGTATCCCCGCTATTGACTCCTACTTTCACTGTTTTCACATCACCTGAACCGGATGCTCCCTTTTCGTTTCCGCATGCGGCCGTCACGAGTGCAAATGCCAATACCATGATCGTTACTAAAATTTTCTTCATGTCTCCTACCTCCTGATAAGTTTATCTTCTTCTGATTTTTCTGGAAACGAAGTTCCCGGTGGATTGCAGCAATTGAACGATGATCACGAGCACTGCTACCGTGACGACCATCGTCATCGTATCGAATCTTTGATAACCGTATGCCAAAGCTAGATCTCCGACCCCGCCTGCACCGACGGCCCCTGCCATTGCAGTAGCCCCAACAAGCCCGATTGTCGCTGTTGTAAATGTAAGGATCAGCGAACTAAGTCCCTCAGGAATCAAAAAGCGATAAATGATTTGCCATGTTGTCGCCCCCATTGCCTGAGCTGCCTCGATAATTCCTTTGTCCACCTCCAACAGGGAGTTTTCCACGAGCCGGGCAATATAAGGAGCGGCGTAAAAAACAAGCGGAACAATCGCTGCATTCGATCCAATACCAGTGCCTACGATCGCTCTAGTCAAAGGAATAATTGCGACAAGCAAGATGATGAAAGGAACCGAACGCACGATATTGATGATCGGGTTCAGTACATTAAAGAACCATTTATTCTCGAGGATGTGACCCTTCCTTGTAATGACGAGCAGTACTCCGAGCGGAAGCCCGAGCAATCCGGAAAAAATCAGTGAGAGAGCTACCATATACAACGTGTCACCGAAAGCGGTCGATAGCTGTGCTGCCGTTATTTCCATTCCCCAAAGTGTATTACCCATTTACCTGCACCTCCTGGACGAGAATCCCCTCATCTTTAATATATTGATAAGCCTTGGCGACCTCTTGTTTATCTCCTTTCACTTCGATGATCAAATTCCCGAAAGGCGTTTCCTGAATTTCGGAAATATTGGCTGATAATACACTTAAGTGAACATCATATTTCTTCGAGATCGTAGAGAGTAACGGGGTACCGGAAGTCGTCCCAATAAAATTAATTTTCCAAATAATCGGAATGTGCGAACCTATATTTTTCAGGTAGCTTTGCGGAATCTCATCATGAATTACCGTTCTCACGAAGTTTTTGGCGGTATCGGTTTGTGGCTTGGCAAAAACCTCGTACACTGAGCCTTGTTCAACGACGCGTCCTCCTTCCATGACTGCGACCTTATTGCAAATTTCCCTAATCACTGACATTTCATGAGTGATGAGCAGGATCGTGATATTGTATTTTTTATTTATTTTCTTCAACAGCTGCAGCACGGCACTCGTTGTCTGTGGATCCAATGCGGATGTCGCTTCATCACATAATAGAATCGATGGGTTTGTCGCCAATGCCCGCGCAATCCCAATCCGCTGCTTTTGACCGCCGGATAATTGTTCCGGAAAGCTCTTTGCTTTGCTTGATAAGCCTACGAACTCGAGCAACTCGCCTACCCGCTCCTTGATTTCTTTACTGGGCGTACCGGATAATACGAGCGGCATCGCAATATTATCAAAAACGGTCTTTGAGTTTAGTAAGTTGAAATGTTGAAAGATCATCCCGATTTTCTTCTTTTCGGCCCGTAATTCCTTCGGGTTCAATGAAGTGAGTTCCTTTCCGCCAACGATGACCTGCCCTTCTGAAGGATGTTCCAGCAGATTGACCAGCCTGATCAACGTACTTTTCCCGGCGCCGCTATAACCGACGACACCGAATATATCCCCCTTTTCGACGGTCAAATTGACTCCTTTCAAAGCCTCGACCTTCTGTTTCTTTGTTTCGTAAACCTTTTTAACATGTTGAAACTCAATCATCCTGTCTCCCCCCAAGTTGTTCATTATTTTCCCTTTTCGATAGAGAAGACCTTTGCCTTGAATAAACAAAAGAGGCCTCCTCCGTCAGCAGACAGAAGAGGCCTCTTTTAGACATAAAAAGAGTAAACTCTTAATTTAATTATCTAAGGAAAGCTCCTTCTTATCTTTCAAACTTTCGTCCGTTGGAATTAGCACAGTATTTTTACAAAAGTAAAAACCCGCTGCCGAGGTATCATAGGGCCAAGTCCCTCCACATCTCTTGATAAGAATTAACGTAATATTTAATTATGTCCTTCACTATATCTTCAAACCCAGCTAAAGTCAACCGTTTTTTCATCCTTCTGAACATTTTCATAATATAGTTAATTTATCAATTATTTATTATATCAAGATAACTTACTGCAAGGATTTCCTCATTCTCCATACAGGATATTTTTCGTTTTCTTCCCTTAATTTTACCATTCCTGACTTCGTATAAAACCGAATCGCCCGCTGATTATCCGGAGACACCCTTAACTGATATTCGGACACCCCGAATTTCCTGAAAAAAGTTTCTGCATAGCCGACCAATTCCTTGCCAAGCCCCTTACTTCGGTATTCGGGAATAAGATAAAATAAATTCACATAGCCAATCTCAGTCCCTTCATGCTCCCGAATTTGAAGCTCCATTTGTCCGATTGGCTCTAGGTCCCGTTCAATGATCACCTGCCCATCCGGAAATTGGCGCACCCTTTCTTTAATTCTATTCAAATATGATCGCTCATCGCCAAAACCCTCGTCAGACCCAAAGCTTACAACATACGAATCCTTCCTGAATGCAACGATCATTTCCTTATCTTTGTCGATATCTATGGTACGAAAAATCAACTTCATCATCCTCTTTCGTTTTGGTGGAATAGTTTTATAACAGGTACTTGCACTCTTTATGGTCAAACCAGCTGCTGCAACTGTTCTTTTAAAGGAAAATCTTCATTTTCACTTCTCTACTTAAATGTACATGAACCATGCGACACTTCCCTAGCTAATTGTAAAATCATGTATACTATATACTAACAAGATATACCAGTCATGAGTGAAATAAATGTTCGACGCTAGCAAAGATTTATTATCCAGTTCATTGCTTATCATTAGCTGGCTAACATTGAGGTCAATCGAATTTTCCGGCCTAAACACCACTTAATTCAACCTACAATCGATTTTTCAACCTAAACACCATTTAATTCGACCTACAATCAATTAATTCGACCTAAACACCTATTAATTCGACCTATAATCAATTAATTCAACCTAAACCCCATCTAATTCGACCTACAATCTAATTTTTGACCTAAACCCCATTTAATTCGACCTATAATCAAATTATTCAACCTAAACTCCTTTTAATTCGACCTACAATCCAATTTTTCGACCTAACCCCCATCTAATTCGACCTACAATCGGATTTATTCGTCCGCCCCGATTTTTCACCACTAATGGATAAAAAAAAAGAAGCTGCACGTGCAGCTTCTTTTCATTGATATTTATCGTGATAGGGTGCCTTGCAGTCGATTTGCTTCGGCAATGACTTTTTCTTCGTCGATGGTTAGGGAGACGCGGTCTTTGACGACGTTTTTGCCATTGATGTAGACATCACATACGTCGTTTCCTCGTGCGGCATAGAGCAAGTGCGAGTAGGCTTCACTTAGCGGTTGCAGATGTTCTTTGTCGTGAGGGTAAATGGTGATGAAGTCTGCTTTTTTACCTGCTTCGAGTGATCCGGTATGGCTCATGCCAATTGCTTCGGCGCCCATTCTTGTGGCCATGGCGAGTGCGGTTTGGGCCGGGAATTTGGTGGCGTCCTTGTAGATGCCTTTTTGGAGCAATGCCGCTGTCCTTATTTCCTCGAACATATCGTAGTTGTTGTTGGAGGCGACGCCATCAGTTGCCACTCCTACTTTTATGCCTGCATCCAATAGGCTGACAACATCGGCAATTCCTGATCCGAGTTTTAGGTTGCTGATTGGATTGTGGGCAACTCGTACGTCATGCTGTTTTAGTATCGATCGTTCTTCATCGTTGAGAACGACGCCATGGGCCATGACGGTTGGTTGATCAAACAGCCCTAAACGGCGAAGGTGCTCGACCGGACGGGAGCCGTATCGCTTTTCGATGTCGAGGATTTCAAAGTCGGTTTCCGATACGTGAATGTGGACCATCAGGTCATTTTCTTTAGCGATCCGTGCACTCTCCAATATCGCTTCAGGCGTACAGGCATATGGACTATGCGGTGCGACCATGGTTGTCAGGCGGCCATCGGCAAAATTCTTGTATGCTTTCGAGAATTGTTCAGCTCCGATGAGGTTCGCTTTTTGGTCTTCTTCTGTACCTAAGCTGAAAATCGTGTAGGAGAAGGCTCCGCGCATGCCTGTTTCGCCTATCGTTTCCATGACAGTACCCGCATCTATTCCATTAGGATTGAACATATCCGAGAATGTGGTCGTGCCTGATTTCATCATTTCCAGAATGCCAAGCTGTGTGCTTACGGAGGCGATCTCGGTTGTGAACTGGGCCTCGATCGGCCAGATTTTCGTTTCAAGCCATGGCTTGAGCAGCATATCATCGCCGATTCCGCGCAATAATGTCATCACGATGTGTGAATGGACGTTTACAAGTCCTGGCATCACCCATTTCCCACCAAGGTCGATGACTTGATCTGCATCCTTCAATTGTTCTTGTGAATGTGGACCGATAGAGGAGATCGTTTGATCTTGTACGACCATCATGCCATTTTCAAAGATTTGATTTTCCTTATCCATGGTAAAAAAAGTAGCATTCTTATATATCGTTTTCATTCATAATTCCTCCAAGTCGTATCATTGATCAACATGTTTCTATTCCGCATTCTAAACCAGCACCTTACCTATAATCAAGCATTTCCATATTAAGGGAGTCTGTTTGAGTTTCTGTACGGAAAAAAACAGATTTAGCTGCTTAAAAAGACCTTCCCTTTATTGCTGACGGCACGGATGGCTTCATGCACATCCGTAAGGCCGTAGTGGGAATGAGGCACCATGAGCTTCAAGCGTTTATCCTCGATGAAACCCATCAACTGGTTAAACGTTTCATGCCAAGTTTGAACGGACGCCCTCTCGTTCCAATGCCTTAGATGAAACATGTTAACATGGACTTTTGTCGCTTGAGAAATGTTCGCCCAATTGACTGATTTGCCTGATAGAAGACCGATCGTTAGCAAAATGCCGTTAGGCTGAACGCAAAAAGCTAGCTCCGAGCCAGCACTTCCACCCACCGAATCAATCGCCGCATTCGCGCCGCACCCATTCGTCCATTCCATCACGGCATCGATCAATGATGTCCTCGATGTGTCGATTACATAGGCAGCTCCAAGGGTAAGCAGTTCTTCCGTATAGGTATCGTTTCTCGTTACGGCAATCAGCTTGAATCCAAGGATCTTTGATAGCTGGGTGAAGATACGGCCAATCGAAGATCCGCACGCATTCACGATCAATACATCATCCGGCTTCAACGCCAACACTTCTGTGCAGGTAAGCCAGGCCGTGAGCGGATTTATATATAATTGGGCCGCCGCATGATCCTCGATGGAATCGGGAATGATGATGGCCAAATCTGCAGATACTTTTACATATTCCTGCCACGTCCCTTCGCCGCGCAGAGGCAAGACACGTTTGCCAATAAGGTCTTGGGAAACAAAAGGACCCACTTCTTCCACGATGCCGACGCCTTCGTAGCCTGGAATCGCAGGCAAATGAATTCGGTGGGAATAGGCGCCGCGGATGGGCAGCAAGTCAGAAGGATTAATCGGACGGGTGGTCATCCGAACGAGGACTTCCCCCTTCATAGGAGGTTGGATTTTCTTACGTTCAACGTTCAACACGCTTTGAGGATTTCCGAATTCATGAAATGTAATGCAATTGCCTTCCAAAACCATCGTCTCCTTTACATGAACTTACACCTGAATTCATCATATCATTTTTCAATAATCCTCCTAGTGTCTCACAAGTAAAAAAAGGCAAACCCGTTAAGGATTTGACCTTTTTTATTGATGTATGCGTTATCATTTCAGCGCGTACTTATTTTCTTACCATCAGCATCTCCTAAATAAGGCTGGACCTCATTGGAAGATTGTCCTTTTACTGTTCCTCTAATCAAGATCGTGGAAACGATTGATAAGATTCCAATGATCAGGAACCCTGTCGTCCTTGAGAATATTTCTATTAAAATCCCGATAAGGACAGGGCCCAAAAACATCCCCCCAGAATATAAACTTTGAAATAACCCCAATCTCGTGGATTGCTTGATTTCCGGTATGTTTTCAACAGCCCAGGAGGTGACAACCGTAAAGATCAAGCCGTATCCAAAGCCTTGAAGCGCTTGTAAAAGGAAAAGCACCGACAGACTTTGGGCATAGGGAATCGCTATCACGACCGCCCCTTGTAATACTGCACCTATAAACGCCGTTTTCATCAATCCGATTTTTTTGTAAAAGTAGCCGCCACATAATGCTGCCGCTGCCCCATATACGATCAGGTGCGTGTTTGCCAGCATCCCTATCATGAGCGGATTGGCCCCCAGGTCCGTTGCAACAAGAGGAGTGAACGTGTCCCTTGTTGCAAAGGTTACCATCAAGGCAACCGTTGCCAAAGCGGAAATGACCCAGATTTTTTTATCGGTAACTTGCTCAATGAGTATTTTCTTATCGTATTTGGCCTTCATTTTAATACTTATATCCTTCGTGAAGAAGGTTAATATCAACGCAAGGATTGCCGCGGCAACAGCGACTAGAAAGCTATAATGATAGCCATAACTATTGGCCACTAACGCACCGGTCGTCGTACCCAGGATCGAGCCGAGCGGCGATGCAACGCCCAATATCGCTACAGCCTTCACAGCTTCCCTCACCCCATAATAGGAAGCGAACATGACGTTATAAATCACCCAGGTGGAGCCTGTTAATCCATCCGAAATTTTCCCAAGATACAAGGTCGTTGCATGTGGGATGAAGAAGGCTAACGTCCACATTACGATCGTGACCAACAGCCCCAATTGGATGAACAATCTTCGTTTATGGAACATATCTGAAAGTATCCCTATTGGGAGTCTGGTCAATAAGGCGACAATCCCTGAAATTCCGATTATGCTGCCGATAACGACGGAGTCGAACCCGAGATCTTTAGCGTATGAGGAGATAAATGGGTCAAATGCCGAAATGGTGACAAAGAACAACAAGCTAATGATAAAAAATAAAATGGTCTCTTTTCGATTGTTCATTTTATTCGTTCGGTTCACATATTCCACCCTTTCTTTCCCCTCCCTTTCGTCCCCTTGGTCGGAAAGGCGATTTCATTAGTGTTTATACATACTTCTCATATACTTTCCGGGTTAAAATTTGCAGAAACGGCTTATCTTGACCGTTCTCAGCCTCACTTTTTCATTTGACTCGTTTCTTCTATATTCTTTTTGTCCCGTCCAGCTTTTTCTTAAGTCTCGCCAATAAATTAACTGACCAATCGTTCTGGTACTAACACAATTCCTTCATTGTTTAATGCAGTTTAAGGTGGCGCTCAGAGTAAAAATTTGTCAAGGTATATTGCTCATAAGCATATCCAGCACGAAATAGGAGGTCTTCTCTATCGTGATTAGCGATCAACTGTAATCCGAGGGGAACTCCAGATTTTGTTAGGCCAAATGGTATCGATAATGCCGGATGTCCAGTGATGTTAAACAGACTAGTGTAACGAATCATACAATCCCCGAGCGATTCATTTACCCCGCCAATGGTCACTTCTTCTGTCTGTAGGTCAGCTGTGACGATAGGCATCGCTGGGGTCATCATTACATCAACATCAATAAAGATCTCTGATACTTTACGAGTCCACTCCGCTCTTTTTTGCAAAGCTGTTATATAGTCAAAGGCCGAAATAAGCCGACTTTTTTCAAATGTTTTTTGTGCACCTTCGCTGTAAAGATGAAGCGCTGACTGTATCCGTTCTTTGTGAACAACCCCAACTTCGGATGTCCCAAGTGTCGTTGCAATACTTATTACATCCGTTAAAAAAGAGGTATCGATTTCTACTATGGCAGCTCCTAAATCGGTCATATGCCTTATAGCTTTTTCATACATTTTCTTGACTTCGTTATCGATATTTTCAGTGAAATAATGTGTCGGCAGACCGATTCTCATTCCTGCCAGTCCATTCAAACATGCCTTTGTGTATGGGATACCTGTAAGGGCTTGCATTATTATCGCGGTATCCTCAACGTTACCTGCAATCGGTCCTGCGTGATCAAGAGTCCATGATAATGGGGTCATCCCCTTCATGGAAACTAAATTATAAGTAGGCTTTAAGCCCACAACGCCACAACAAGCTGCTGGTACACGAATGGATCCAGCAGTATCCGTTCCGATCGAACCTAAGCAGAGATTTGCGGCTACAGCTGCTGCTGAACCACCACTTGATCCGCCTGCAGTCTTATTGTTATTCCATGGGTTAATGACATCACCAAAAAAAGGGTTCTGAGAGGTGATGCCGAAAGCATATTCATACATATTATTTTTACCAAGAGAAATACTGCCCTCCTGCTCGAGCCTTGTGACGACTTCAGCATCTTCAGCCGGGATTCGCATCTCATCGATTATCGAGCCGCTAGTTGTTAAGACACCCTTAGTATCAATAGAATCTTTATAAGAAATAGGCACTCCCATCAAGCCACTTACTTCTCCAGCATTAATCTTTACTTCCGCCTTTTTCGCCTGATCAAAAGCCCTTTCTTCCGTAATTGTGATGTAGGAATGCATCTTTGGGTTTAATTCCTTTATTCTTTCCATATACCATTTTGTTATTTCAGTAGGGGAATACTGTTTATTTTTATACCCTTCCATTAGTTCTTTAATCGATAAAATCAATTTGCATCACCCCTTCCCTGTGTATTAACTAACCTGATCCGTTTCGGAAACGAAGCTTTGGTTATCTATTGTTTTCGGTTTAATAAAAAGCTTTATTAATATACCTGACATAGCTGATAGGATTCCTATTATTATAAAGCTAAAGCTTCTTGAGAAAGCTTCTGTCAATAACCCCATTAAAACAGGCCCGAAGAACATTCCAAACGAAAACACACTTTGAAAAAATCCCATTCTAGTAGATTGCTTATGTTCTGGAATATTCATAATACTTAAGGACATTAAAACAGTAAAATTTAATGCAAACGCGATTCCGGAAAGGGCTTGCAAACAAAAGAGCAAAAGTAAACTTGGTGCAAATGGTGTTAAAATGGCAACAAAAAATTGTAAAAATGCCCCTATAACAGCCGTGTTCACTATTCCCAGTTTTTTATAGAAAAAGCCTCCACATAATGCCGCAGCAATTCCTCCTGCAATTAAAAACGTATTGGATAGCCAACTTAGCGCAATCGCTCCAGCCCCTAAATCCCTTGCCACAAGAGGTGTAAATGTAACTCTCATTCCAAAAGAAGCCATCAGTGCTATGATGGCTAAAAGTGATAATAGCCATAAGTTTTTATCAGTAACTTGTTCCTTAACGATCTGCTTTATATTATGTTTTTCCCTTTTCACGATAACTTTTTTCTCTTTCAAAAAGAACGTTAAAACAAAGGCAATAGAAGCAGCGAAAACGGCAACAAGAAAAGAATATGAATATCCGTAATTGTTTGAGACAATTCCGCCTATGACCGATCCTGCTAAAGCTCCGATGTAATCTGCCAACGTTAAAAAAGCCACAGCTTTTGCAGAATTATGAACGCCGAAATAAGAGGCGAACATGACCGTATAAAGAACCCATGTAGCCCCCGTTATACCATCCAAAAATTTGGCAAGATATAAAGTGGTAGCGTTTGGTTCAATAAATGCAATTATCCAACCAATGATTGTAATTAAAAGCCCAATTTGAATAATCAATCTTCTTTTATTCAATATATCCGAGAATACGCCAAGCGGGAAACGAAAGAACATGGATGCCAGCCCCGTGACTCCCATCACACTACCTATCACTGCGGGTGCGATTCCTAAATCTTTGGCATATGATGAAATGAATGGATCAAAGGCGGAAATACTAATAAAGAAGAGTACGGTTATGATAAAAAATATTACAATATCTAATCGAAATTGGACTCTGTTCATTAAGTCACCTCATTTTTATTCTTTTCCGTAAATTCCGCCAAAAAATACGAACAGTTGAAATAGCTCGACATTTCTTGATACCTGATGACATTTATCGAATGCTTTAAAGGAAATCACAGTCCAAGAGAGATAAACTAAAGAAATCGGCATTTGTTTACTTTTTACATATTTGACTCAGATTGCAGACAAGCCCGATTAGAATTGAGCTTATCTGCAGTTTTTTTAGTGCTTACACAATTTGAACGTTGCCTCCAAGCACACTTGTCCCAAATTCATTTTATCCTGACCGTGGCTGATAATTTATGACCTTCCAATCCTTCAATCTGTGATTGGTCTTCTGCATGGGAGGCCAGGAATTGAATGCCTTGTCCAGTTATCTCCTGATGTGTCATGACCTTCACATAGCTTCCTGCCCATAATCCGCCCGTATACCTTGCTGCCTTTTGAGTCGGCAACGTATGGTTCGTTCCAGAGACTTTGTCCGAAAAGACGACGGAGCTGCCTTCATCGATGAACAATGATCCATAGTTATATAGTTTATCCATCAATTCGCGGCTATTTTCAATATGCAAATGTAGATGTTCGATGGCATAATCATTGCAAATGTCCAGACCTTCCTGCAGGGAATCCGCAAAAATGATTTCTCCCCTTTTTTCCCATGATTCATGGGCAGGAGATGAAGGTGAGAAGGATTTCAAAATCCTTGCGACTTCGTTTTCCGTTTCCTTGCCTACCGCCCGGGAAGTGGTGACAAGAATGGCGCGTGCGTACGGATCGTGTTCTGCCTGGGCAAGTAAATCTGCAGCGATTTTCGTCGGTGATGCGGAATCGTCGGCAAAAACCATAACCTCACTCGGTCCTGCAATAAGATCAATGCCGACCTTGCCGAACACTTGGCGCTTCGCTTCTGCCACAAAGCGGTTTCCTGGACCTGCGATGATATCCACTTCCGGAATGGATTCCGTTCCATATGCCATCGCAGCAATTGCCTGGGCACCTCCAATGGCAAAAATGTCAGTCGCACCGGAGCGAATCAAGCCATATAAAACGGCTGGATGGATGCCGCCTTCATAATTGGCCGGGGAACAAGCAACGATTCTTTTTGCTCCCGCTACCTTTGCTGGGGCTACGACCATGGGTCCTGAAGATAACAACGGAAATCTCCCTCCTGGTACGTAGGCACCAACCTTTTCGATTGGGACGATTCTATGCCCCATTTTGATTCCTTCACCAAAATCCTTTTCGAATGGCGTCAGACAGCTCAGCTGCGCTTTGGCAAACTCACACACCCTATCCACGACTCGGTCGATCAGTACTTTCACCTCATCAGGCAGCGTCCTTACGCAACGCTCCAGCTCCTCTTCACTTACCCGGACCGGACGATCGGATTGACCGAATTTTTTTTCGTATTCCTGTACGGCGGCATCGCCACCCGCTTTTACATGCTCAATTATCGACTTTACCGTTTGTTCTACATCATTTGAAGAAGTCTCTTCAAGCACTTCCGCTTTCTTCATATAATCCATCTCTTTTTCCTCCTTATCAAAATGTTGGTTGCAGCACATCCGGCTGCTGGTTAATCAAGATACGCCGGTAAAATTCCCATCATCCACCGTGGCTTGACCATCTTGTTGCAATTCGTTTTCATCAGGTAAGTGGATCTGGCGCAACACTTCCATACCATCAAACAATAGCCATTCCTCGAGGATTTTTTCATTACGGATTTTATAGTGGCTGATTCCAGCAACATCAATGGCTTTTCCGCTCGGTGCTCCGAAATAACCTGTCCCTTCGTGCACTCCTTGAACTCTCCAGCGTACTGCTACATCCCAATCACTGTCTGATCCTCGTCTATTACACGTTACTCTTTCAAGAATCACTTTCCCATTCGGAATAGAAGCAAAGAGGCTCATGAACATTCCTTGAATTTCACTTACCCCGATGACATCCTTGTTGCAAACATAATGAACGACGGCATTTTCCTCATAATAATCCCGAACGAAATTAAAGGAACGCCGAGCCCAAATTCGATTGAATACAAGCTGCATGAACTCACCTATCTCGAATTCATCCGAAGAAGGAATGAAGAGCTTTGGAGGAAGCCCCGTTTCGGCTGTTTCCTTAAAGCCGAATTGGATCGATGGAGCAAGCTTCTGCGTGCTTTTGGCCATTTTTTTAGCGAACTCGACCGGATCCAAGCCAAGTTGCTGGATAAGATGATAAGTATCCATCACAAGCCATTCTTCGTATATCTTATTGTTTAAGATTAAGCAATCGGCGCTAGTCCTGAACATCACTTTCTTTCCAGTGGCCGGACCGTATAAACTATCGCCAAGGTTCGTTGCTACGGAACGTCCTCGATGAGAAGTGAAAAATCCTGCTTCATCATCCCCTGACCAGATTACACTCCATCCCAGCCCTTTCCGATCCGGAAAAGCATGCAAGGTTTGCAGCGTCCCTGAAATGACTTCGTTAACCCCATGACTATTAATCAAGCCTTTATGTACAGATATACTAGTGCTATACGTATCGTAAATCAGGCCGATGTCTTTTTCCTTCCAGATTTGACGCGTAATTTTCACAATATAATCGACGATGTTATTATATTGCGGGTCAAAACCGTTCATCCGCTGTTTCTTTTGATTCGTTTCTTCTATATTTATGTAATCATAGTCATCCTTTGTATCGAGCATATTCACTTCATCTGCATCCGCATAGAAGATGTAGTTGGACGATCGCTTGGCCGGTTGACTCGTTTTCCTTGCTTCTTTTGCAGCCACGTTGCTTGAACCTGTTCTTTCCTCTTTTACAGCCAATTCGATTGAACCTGAATTTTTTTCTGTCATGATAGTAACCATCCTTTTTGTTAGATTTTAAAATCCGCAATTTGGGTTTAATATCCTTACTTAAGTCAGTACTTAATCAAACTTGAGATATCATTTGTTCAACCGGTTTTGTATCACCAAGGTAGAATTGATTTTGAATACGCATTCAAAATGATTGATAGTATAGAATATAAACAATTTTCTAACTAATGTAAATAAAAATATCCCAAAAATAGCCCCCCCCCTTTACTCTCCCTTTAAAAGGTAAAAGAAGGCTCCTTTTCAAAGTAATATATAATATGGCATTAGAAAGCTGATTCATGTATAAACAATCGGTGGACATGCATCAATTAAATAGTTTCATCCTCTGTGTCTAAAAAGGTTTGCCGCAATACATCTATCCCATCGAATACGATCCATTCTTCAACTATTTTTTCATTGCGAACTTTCAGATGAGTAATTCCAAGGATTTCAATTGGCTTTCCACTCGGCAAACCAAACGTGCCAATTCCCTCATGCATACCTTGCAATCTCCATCTTACTGCAACATCCCACTCTTTATTACGTTCACCTTGATTGCACGTAACTCTTTCCAGGATTACTTTTGCCGTTGGGAACGATGCAAATAAACTAACAAGCAATCCTTGGATTTTATTGTGCCCTACTATATCTTGATCACAAATGTAATGGACCACTGCATGATCTGCGTAGTAATCTTTTACATGATTAAATAATCGCTGTTCCCAAATTTTATTGTACATCTCTAAAACAAAATCTCCAATTTCGAAATATTCATGCTTTTTAGTGTATACTTCAGGCATAAATTGACCTTCCATCGCTTCAGGTCTCCCGAAACTAGACTGTTTTTGAGAAGTGCGAGCGAGTTTTTTAGCAATCTCGACCGGATTATATCCTAACTGTTTCACTATATGAAGATAATCCCTTACAAGCCATTCTTCTACGATTCTGTTAGAATGAACAACACAATCTGCAATCACTCTAAAAGATGCCCTTTTACCTGTCGCTGGTCCAAAACTTGTTGCTCCTAGATTTGTCCCCAATGACAAGCTACGGTGAGATGTATAAAATGCATCTTGATCATTTCCTGACCAAATGACTTGTTCGCCTACTACCTTTCGATCAGGAAAAGAATGTTGCATTTGAATGGAACTAGACAGCACATGATTGATTCCATAGTAATTAAGTGATCCTGCATGTAAAATCGATTCATTATGGTAGTGGGAATAGATCAAGCCGAAACCGTTTTCTTCCCAAATGCGGTGGGTGCATTTCACAATATAATCCACAATGTCTACATAGGTACTATCGAAACCCCTCATGCTTTGTTTTCGGATTGTGTTCTTCGAAAATTCATTATAATCTGCGTAGCCTAAACGATTTACCTCTGAATTATCTCCGTAAAAAACTTTGTCATGAAGAACTATATGATTATTTTGTGTGGTGTTAAAATCTAGTGATTCTTTCTTTTCCATCACTTTACTATCATCTACTTTTGTCAATTTTCCACACGTCCTTTTTTTCTTGATCGGCATGAACGTCCATACCATCAAACGTTATCCCGCCGTTCCCATACCTTATTGTACATTTCTAAAATAAAATCACCATGTTTTCTCAAATACATTTTCAGTCGTAATTGACGCCTAGTTCATTATGCTTTTTTGTGCATTACATAATATCTACAAACAAAAATCCAGAAGATTAAAGATCTTCCTGATGGGATTTTTCAATAGGTTCTTCTGTGTTCAAGTAAATCTGTTTAAGGACATCCAACCCATCAAAGGTGATCCACTCTTCAACTACTTTACCTTCCATTACTCGCAGCTGAGTGATTCCTAGAATTTCAACCGGTTTCCAACTAGGTTGTCCGAAGTAGCCTATTCCTTCATGTAATCCTTGGAGGCGCCATCTTACAGATACATCCCAAGCATCATTATCATCTAACGGGTTGCAAGTGACACGGTCCACCAAAAACTTGGCATTCGGGAAGGATGCCAACAGGCTGACGAGCATTCCTTGAATTTGATCGTAGCCGACAAGATCCTTATCACAAATGTAATGTACAACTGCGTGATCTGCATAATAATCACTCACTAGATTGAATAATCGCCATTCCCAAACCTTATTGTACATATCCAAAATAACTTCTCCAATATCGAATTGAGCGGATTTTGGTTCAAATAAGGCTGGCATCAATTGACCATTCATCGTCTCGCTTAAACCGTAGCTAAGTTGTAAGGAAGATGCGTTACTTTTAGAGTTTTGCGCCAGTTTTTTTGCAACCTCATGAGGATCGAAACCAAGCTGTTGAACAAGATAAAGATTATCCCTCACCAACCATTCTTCATAAATGCGGTTCGAGTGAACAACACAATCGACAGTAGTTCTAAAATTCACCTTTTTACCTGTAGCAGACCCGAAAGACGAGTCCCCTAAATTCGTTGCAGTGGAGTTAATTCGGTGGGAGGAATAAAAGCCATCTTTATCGTTTCCAGACCAGACAACATTTTCTCCTATTAATCTTCTATCTGGAAAGGCATGTAATGTTTGCAGGGTATTGGAGATAACCGCATTCATCCCTTGTACATTCAATGACCCACAATGCATGGTGACATTATTATGGTACGTTTTGTAAATAACGCCAATGCCTCGCTCTTCCCAAATTTGATGAGTGATTTTTATAATGTAATCCACTATGTCTAAGTACTGTGGATCAAAACCATCCATGCTTTGCTTGCGATTCAGGTTTTTACTAAACTCATTGAAGTCGTGAAATCCTAATCTATTAACCTCTTCACTATATCCATAATGGATTTTCCCATTATCAGAACGTAGTATCTTCCTTGGTACAGCTTTTTTCTCGTTCACATCGGCGGTCTCTGTGGATTTAGTCATCCCATTAACTCCTCTTCAACATCATTTAATAGGGTGCACTGGTTTGCTTGACGAGACAACATCATTTAATGCAGACGTAATCACATTATTCAATATGACCCCAACGTATTGGGCGCCTTTGTCAAATGCATCATTTGCAGCAGCGCTATTACCGGCAACCGTACCGATTGGAACACCTAGTTCTCTCCCTTGTGTGAACAGTTGATTTATGACCTTTTGCACGTCCGGATGACTCGCACCTTCTAGTTGATAGCCCATGTTCACCGAGAGGTCCGTCGATCCGATAAAGGCTAAGTCAATTCCAGGCACCGTGGCAATGGCTTCAAAGTTGCTGGCAGCAGTTTTTGTTTCAATATGCACAATTATCATAACATTTTCATTACTCTCATCTAAATAGGGTTTTCCACTTTCTTTTCCGTAACGTGCAGGTCTGGTCGAATACGATACCCCCCTATTTCCATATGGAGGGAATTTAGCCCGCTTAACGACTTCAAGTGCCTCTTCTTTCGTATTGACCATTGGTACTTGTACACCTTTTGCGCCCCGATCCAAAGCCTTTTGGATACTGGAAGGGTCATAGGAAACCCGGACGATCGGGTCAAGCCCGACAGAATCTGCCGTACGGATCATGTTTTCAAGCTCTGACGGACTGAATGCACCATGCTCGTCATCTATTAGGACAAAATCAAAGCCTGCATACCCAAGCATTTCGACTAAAGGAGGGGAATTTATCCCTAAAAATGCACCAAGAACCTGTTCCCCACGTTTTATTTTTTCCTTTGTTGCATTCTGCTTCATCTTTCCTCACCCTTCATTAACCAATCCCTCAATAGAGCGCTTACTTTTCCTGGCTGCTCTAACGCACTTAAATGACCTGAATGATTTACGATTTCCAATCTCGCGCCCGGGATCTTTTCTTTTAGAAATTCAGACATTTGAACAGGACAGACCATGTCTTCCTTGCCTACCAAAATCATCGTCGGGCAGTCAATAGTAGAAAGGATGGAACGTTGGTCAGAGCGCGTCATCACGGCCTTTAACTGATTGATATACCCAACTTTTCCGACTTTCTCCGCCATATCGATAATCTTTGATACTAATGCTTCATCATGTCTCCGGTCTTGATGGATTAACACCGGGAGAAGGTACTTGCGTGTAATATCGAGAAATTGGCCATTATTGGCCATTTCGATAAACCTCTCCCAACCTGAGATTTGTTCAGGTTGGGGAGGGTTTGGATTTGTATCAAGCAACGCTAGCTTCATGACCCGCTCCGGTGCAAGACGCATGATTTCAAGAGAAATGATGCCACCCAGGGATAAGCCTGCAAGGGCAAACCTTTCAGGTGCATCTTCCAATACTGACTTTGCCAATCCTTCTATCGTATCAGCCTTGGATACATCACAGACTTTCACTTCAGCAAGATCTGATAGATTCACCATTTCCCACAAGCGCTCATCACAAAGCGTACCAGGAAGCAAAATGAGCGGTACTTTAGCCATGCTTATTTTTCTCCCATTTTCAATTTATCGGCGATTTCCTTTTCAAGCTCTTCGAAGTTATCCGGTTTAATCATTTTTCCTAAATCATTGGCATGAAAGCCATACTTAGCTGCATCTTTAATCACTTTTGGAGCCCAGTAAGGGTCTTTTCCATCAAATACTTGATGTTGTTCAAGCACGGCGAAGATCCAGGCATCTTCTTCACTGATGTTTTCGAAGCCTCTCCATAAGCCTGGCGGTAATGAAATTAGATCCCATTGATTGATAATAGTTTCGCCTTCAATTTCATCCGGTCCTTTTCCCCAATAGAAACGCCATTTTCCTGAAAGCGGAAGAAAGGATTCGATGTAATCATGCGTATGGTATGCAGGTCCGTTTCCTTTCTGGGCCTTTACCATTCCGATTTGGAAACCATGCGGCTCGGTGATTTCTGGTGTGAAGTTATCATTTTCACTTGCTGTATCCCCAATTAATGTATAGTTTATCCGTTGGTGACCCGGAATTATGCTATCAATGAACATTAACGGTATGCCTTTTGATTTCATTTCATCAAACCGAACGATCCAATTATTTTCCATTTCCTCATTCGTTACCGCTTTTTTCACTTTAGGTTCTTGTACTGTCATTTTTAATTTCCCCTTCCACGTTCGTTATTTTTTATAAATTTCAATCTATTCAAAGCGTAAAGACGGCAAGCTTCAATTCCGTCATTTCCTCGACTGAATACTTAACCCCTTCTCTGCCTGTTCCGCTGTTTTTCACACCGCCGTATGGCATTTGATCCACCCTGAAGGATGGGATGTCATTGACGATGACCCCGCCGACTTCAAGCCGTTCAACGGCATCGAACGCTTTTGGCATGGATGTCGTATACACCCCTGCTTGGAGGCCGTATAAAGAATCATTCACAAGCTCGATTGCTTCATCCCATGTTTTATAGGCGTTCACTGAAACGATCGGGGCAAATGCTTCTTGACAGCATACTTCCTGTGTTGACCCTGCATTTTTGATAATGGTTGGATGAAGGACTGCATCTGTTCTTTGCCCGCCATAAACGATTTCCGTTCCAGCCATTCTAGCCAATTCAATCCATTTTTCCACACGTTCCGCTTCATTAATATGAATCAGTGCGGAAAGGTCTGTATCTTCGGATTCCGGATCGCCAATCTTGAGCTGCTTCGTCTTTTCCGTGAATTTTTGTAAAAATGCTTCATGTAAATCTTCTTGTACATATATTCGCTGGATCGAGATGCATACCTGACCTGAATAGGCAAAGGAACCTTCGACACAACGCGCTGCAACGGCATCCAAGTCATCAGCACTGTCAATGATGACAGCTGAATTTGAACCAAGCTCCAATGTCACTTTTTTCAAACCCGCTTTTTCTTTGATTCCCAAACCGACGTCGACACTTCCTGTAAACGTAACCATTTTAATTCTAGGATCAGTGACCAAAACATCGCCGACGACGCTTCCCTTACCTGTGACGACATTGAGCGCTCCTTTAGGCAAGCCTGCTTCTTCAAAGATTTCCGCGGCCATGATTGCGCTTAACGGCGTTTGTGAAGCTGGCTTTAATATGACTGCGTTACCTGCAGCAAACGCAGGGCCAAGCTTATGTGCTGCTAAATTAAACGGAAAGTTGAAGGGTGTGATCGCAGCAATGACACCAAGCGGTTCACGCTTCGTATAAGCAAAACGGCCTTTCCCGTTTTTAGCGGCATCCATCGGAATCGTTTCACCATGGATCCGTTTTGCTTCTTCTGCCGCAAACTTATACGTTTCGATCGTTCGTACTATTTCCCCTCTCGCCGCTTTCAATGGCTTGGCATTTTCTTTAGCGAGTATTAATGCACATTCCTCAAGTCTTTCCTGAAATAGTGCGACTGCGCGTTCCAAAATGGTTGAACGCTCAAGCGCCGTCAGCTTTCTCATTTCCTTCGCGCCACGTTCGGCACATTCAATCGCGTTTAAAACGGTTTCCTTTTCTGCCAAAGGAACTTGTGCGATCACCTTACCCGAGAAAGGAGACCGAAGATCGTAATGATTGTTTCCTTCCAGCCACTCGCCCCCGATGAATAATTTCTTTTTATCTGAATCGGTACCAATCAACTTAGTTTCCCTCCCTTCCTTTAAAGGCGCTTTGATAGATTCCAAGGATCTTTTGTTCATTTAGCTTATAAGGAGTATTCGAGAGCAGGCGATCGATTTTGGCCGCTTGTTCCGCCAGCATCGGTAATGAGCCTTCATCAATCCCCAGTTCAGATAACGATGTTGGTAAATCCAGATCCTCCAGAAGCTGATACATGTAAGCAACAACTGCCTTTAATGCTTGATGCGGTCGTGATTTGTAATCGCCCAGCTGTAAAAAGGACGCTACTTCAATCATTTCTTCCGTACAGGTTTTTCCGATCACTTCGAAAACAAATGGCATTAAAAGGGCATTTGCGACTCCATGCTCAATATGGAATGTTCCGCCTAATGGATATGCGAGTGCATGAACCGCTCCCACTCCTGCATTTGCAAGCGCCACACCGGCGAGCGAGCTTACCCAGCTCATCCCAATCCGTGCCTCCAAGTCATTTCCATTGTGGACAGCTCTAGTAATGTTCGAAGTGAATAGCTTCATCGCCTTTTCTGAGTAGACCTTCGTGAGCGGTGTCGACTTGATGGCGATATATGATTCAATCGCATGTGTAAATGCGTCCACCCCTGATGCCGCGGTCACTCGAGGCGGGCAGGAAATGGTCAGCTCCGGGTCGATGATCGCTGCATCCGGAAGGAACGCTGGACTTACGAGCCCTCTTTTAACCTGCTGCTCTTCATCACCGAAAATGGCATTCAACGTCACTTCCGAACCTGTTCCGGAGGTTGTCGGTAAAAGGATGCATTTCACCGCCCGGGATTCAATCGTTTTCGCACCACTTAAATACGAGCTGATATCATCTTTCCCGCATAAAGCAGCTGTTGCTTTGGCGACATCCAGCGCACTTCCCCCGCCAATTCCAATGATCAAGTCGCATTTCTCGGCTTGAAGCGTTTCTACAGCATCTCGCAATAGCTGAAACGTTGGCTCACCGGCAATATTCGTATAAGTGACGGTTGGCACGGAAAGTGGTTCAATAAGCTCGACCACCCTTTGAACGACGCCCACCTTTTCAAGTCCTTTGTCACTAACGATCGCAACCTTCTTGGCACCAATCGTTTCAATTTCTTTCGCTAACGTCGCAAATGCCCCAACACCAAAGCGGAAAACTGTCGGCATCCGAAAATCGTGGTTTATATGTGCAAACATTCTTCATCCTCCTTTGAATACGTATTCAAAAATCTCACCAGACCGTCCAACCGCCATCAACCACCAATGTTTGGCCTGTCATCATATCTGAACTGCTCGAAGCCAGATAGAGCACGCCGCCGAATAGGTCCTCCGTTTTAGCAAGCCTGCCGAGAGGAATCCTGCCCAATACTTCACGTTTAAAGGTTTCATCCTCAAACATCTGCTTCGTCATCGGTGTCTCTATGAAGGTTGGGGCTATGGCATTGACATTGATTTGATGCGGCGCCCACTCTATTGCCAGCGCTTTCGTCATCTGTGTTATTCCTCCTTTGCTGGAGGAATACGCTGCCCGCTTGTAATAGCCGACGAATGCCATTTGTGAAGACATATTGATGATCTTGCCTTTTTTTTGGTCGATCATATACTTCCCTGCTGCTTGGCTCGTAAAAAATACACTTTTTAAATTAATGTCCAGTACCTTATCCCAATCTTGTGGTGTCAGCTCTTCAGCCGGCTTTGCCACGTTGATGCCTGCATTATTAATTAAGATATCTATCCTGCCGAAATGCTTGTATATCCGTTCCATTACATGCGCCGTGTCTTCCACCTTCGTTAAATCAAAAGAGACAGGTAAAACTTTCACACCGACTCGTTCAATTTCATGGGCAGCTTCTTCAAGCTGCTCTTCATTACGGGCTATGATAGCGATATCGCTACCTGCTCGCGCAAGCATTATCGCCAAGTCTTTTCCGATTCCTTTACTTGCGCCAGTAATGATCGCCACTTTACCGTTTAAATTAAATAATTGATTAAGCTCCAATCTATCACCCAGCTTTACCTCATCGAGGAGATTTTTGCGAATCCCGCATTTTTTTGAATACGTATTCAAAAAATGGAACGCATAATCGATTACAAATTAAAATATATACAACTTTCTGACTTTTGTAAATAGTAAAAATACAAATTCTTTAATCAAGAATACTAGAGACCACCCCCAAAACCGGTCATTACACTCGATCTTGTTTTGCGGCTGGTCCTGTTGTCTGACGAATCATTAATTCAGGCTCTAGGAAAATTTGGATTGATGAAGCTGCTTCTTCTTTATGTTCAATCATATAAATCAGTTTTTCCAGTGCTGTCAATGACATTTGATCCATTTTTTGCGATATGGTCGTTAACCCTATGAACTCATTGGAAGCGAGCTTTATATTATCAAAGCCGATAACCGATAAATCATCCGGGATTTTCATGTCGAGGCTGGAAGCTGCGCCTAAAACGGCGAGGGCCATTTGATCGGAAGCTGCGATGATTGCCGTCGGCCTGTCCTTATTCTTCAAAAGCTTTTTCGTGAATGAATAAATTTCATCATAGGAAAATTCACTATTGAAAATTAAATCCTCATCGATTTCATATCCATTCTCCGTCAGCTCCTGCTTATAGCCCAAGGTTCGCTCATAAGTGGCTAAGTATTTCGAAGGTCCAGATATTTTTGCGATTTTTTCATGTCCCAATCCCAACAGGTGCCGGACGGCTAGCCTCGCTCCTTTATTATTGTCCATGACAATAAAGTTGACATCTTCAATTTCCAGGAAGCTATTATATAATAAGACCGGAAATCCATTATCATGTAATTTTTTAATTTTTTCAGTATAATTTTTACTAACACTTGTGAGGATGATACCGTCAACTCGTTTACCGATCAATAAATTGATGGCTTGCTCCAGGTTTTCATCTTTATGCCCCGTATTATAAACGATGACATCATATTTCAATTGCTGGGCTCTTTCGATGATGACCTCAGCCGTCTCGGCAAAGAACGGGTTGGAAATGCTCCCTAATATTAACCCTATCGACTTCGTTCTTTTTTCAACAAGGCTTCGGGCAATTTCATCCCTTGTGAATCCCAGTTCTTCAATGACAGCAAGAACCTTTTCACGGGTATGCTTCTTAATATACGGATAATCATTTAAAACCCTCGAAACCGTTGACTGTGAAACACCAGCAATTCTCGCCACATCTTCCGTCGTCAATCTTTTCATACTCATTAAACCCTTTCTACTCCTAAGAATTGTTTTTCTAGTAAACTAAATAAACCTCATAGACACCCATAACATATAATATATCATAATATTACAAATTTTTCTTGCATCCTGCAGCCATCGTGGTGTAAAACGTACAACTTGATAAAAAAATGGTTGGAAGTCAAAAAAGGTTTCGGCGAGAAAACATTCCGAAACCTTTTCTTCGTATGGAGTTAGATCTGCTTGCTGAGGTCGCGCTGAGCTCCCCGGTAGCTGCCAATGATGTTTTGATAGCCCGGAAGCTGGCTGGAAAGTAACGCCCCAAAGCCTTCGACATCGTTGCGCCAATCACGTTGCAATTCGCAGGCGACACTAAACCAGTTCATCAGCTGCACACCCCCATGGGCCATGCGCGATAATGCCGCATCAGCTACCTGTTTGCTGAATGTTCCAGAGGCATCCGTGACAGCAAACACTTCATAACCAGCGTTTATGGCGGATAGTGCAGGGAAAGCAACGCAGACATCCGTAACCACGCCCGCGATAATAAGTTGTTTTTTTCCAGTTTTCTCGATCGCTTTAACAAAATCTTGATTATCCCATGCGTTAATTTGTCCTGGTCTTGCTATTTTGGGTGCGTGAGGAAATAGTTCCTCCAATTCCTGCATGAGCGGTCCGTTTGGTCCGTTTTCAAAGCTTGTTGTTAAAATAACGGGTAAATCAAAAAACTTGGCGGTGTTAGCAAGTGCCAGAACATTGTTCTTGAATTCATCAACACCATAATCACGCACCAGGCCGGATATAAGGCCTGTTTGATGGTCAACAAGCAGAACGGCCGCATCATCCTTGGAAAGACGAGAATAGAGATCAGACATTTTACATTCCTCCTTTTATTGAAGGGCATCAGGAAATTCTTCCCCACCCCCTCTATTAATCTAAACTTTTGTGTGGTCGATCCAATCTATGAATTGTTGCAAATAACGCTCAAGTTGATGTTTTGTATGTTCGTCAGTAAGCACAAACTGATCAGAATCGATCTTTTTATGTACTTGCGAAATCAGCACTTTTTGAAATGGGAGCACACGGACCTCCATGGCTTCCAGTACTTGCCTGATTTGCAGTTGTGCCAGAGCAGTTCCTAATCCTCCTGGCGTTGCGCCGATTAGGCCGACTGGCTTTCTGTTAAGAACAGACCGAGGTCTTGAGGCCCAGTCCAATGCATTTTTTAAAACGCCTGGAATTCCTGAATCGTACTCAGGACTTACGATAATGACACCATCGACGTCGTGAATGGCAGACCTAAAAGATGTCACGGCTTCTTGAACGCCACTTGATTCTAAGTCCTCGTTAAATAAAGGGAGATCATTAATGTCAATCCAACGAAATTGGTACGCATCAACCATTTCGGCCAATGATTGAGCAATGATACGATTATAAGAATTTCTCCGTAAACTCCCACAAATAAGCCCGATGGTATTTGTCATTCGATTCCTCCTTTTTTGAAATCTTAGACTATAATACCATAATGTACCAATTTATAGACAGTGACGTTATCCCTAATTACAGGCTAAGGCTGGCTTCCTATGAAGCTCAACTCTTGAATTAATGCTCCAAAGCTCTTTCAATTTATGCATGTTTCCAACATACTAGAATACGTAAGGAGATTGGGAGGAGTGCAGGAAATGGATGAAAAGAAGGTTACTTGGTTAGAGCTCTTTTATGATTTATTATTT
This sequence comes from Peribacillus muralis, assembly GCF_001439925.1. Classification (GTDB taxonomy): domain Bacteria; phylum Bacillota; class Bacilli; order Bacillales; family DSM-1321; genus Peribacillus; species Peribacillus muralis. The sequence goes on along the minus strand of NZ_LMBV01000008.1, from coordinate 80,437 downwards.
GTTGCCGCCGTTGCGGGCGCCACTCATGTTTTACTGCATATTGAAGATGGATATATCCATCCTGAGTATTTACTGAAGTTCGTCTTGATTTTTATTCCTATCTGGTGGGCTTGGGTAGGTCAAACGATATTCATCAACCGATTCGGGAATGACTTATTTCATCAACGGCTTTTTTTGATCGTGCAAATGTTTTTTGTCCTCATTATGATATCAAGCTTATCCGTTGATTTTGATGCTTATTATCTTTCTTTTTTAATTGGGTATATCGGCTTAAGAGTTGTGACCGCTATCCAATATCTTGTTGTACAGCGTACGGAAGAGGGATTTCGAAAAAAAGCGGCACTCTATTTAGGAAAGTATTTTTGGATAGGAATCGTCATTTCATTATTCTCCGTCCTTTTTGATTCGTGGCTGCGATATGCTGTGCTGTATTTGGGCATCCTGATCGATATCATCGTCCCGATCGTTGGAAGAAAATGTTTGGTTAAGGTTCCTACGAATACACCCCACTTGTTAGAGCGATTTGGTCTATTTTCCATCATTCTCTTTGGCGAGGCCCTTATTAGCACGATCGCGGTCATTCAACCTAAACAAGGCAATTGGGATTCAATCGCCTATGCAATCCTTTCATTTACACTGATCATATCGATGTGGTGGCAATATTTTGATAACCTCGAGAAGAAAATCGACAAATCTGTACAAACGTCCGGCCAAATCATCATTTACGGTCACCTATTTATTCTAATGTCCTTAAGCATGATTGCAGCAGCCATCAGATTATTGTTTTTACATGAGGTCGATTATTTGTTTAACGTGTATTTCGCTTTCGGTTCCGTCCTGCTCTATTTCCTATCCACCACTTTTGTATTTCACCAATACAGACGTAAGCAACACCAATTGCAAATGTATCATTTAGCGATATTTATAGGGATATTAGCAGTCTTTTTTATTTTTAACTTACTTTTCTTCGTACCCAATATAGTCATAATCGGTGAATTAACTCTGTTTTTCATTGTCTACGCCAAGCTGACGACCACATGAATATAGACAAACTTATTATAGAAGCTGAATCTTTTGGGAGTTTCATGCTTTTTTTCACGAGTTAGGAGAGTTACTCGCGAATTTGGGTTTTAAACAGAATTTCGTGAGTTTCTCACGCCATTTTGAGCCGTTATTTGCAAACTTCTTGCGTTTCTTATGAATTTGGGGAAGTTTGGGGCTTTCTTTAACGAGTTTGGAGCGTTATCCGTGAATTGGGGGAGTTTACTCGCGAGTTTGGCCACTTTATTCGTGAGTTTGTTGCTTTTATTCTTGAGTTTGATGCTTTTATTCGTGAATTGGGTGCTTTTATTCGTGAGTTTGGCCACTTTATTCGTGAATTTAGATTTCCTTCAAAAAGACCCGAATTTCGGCCAATCCCACGACCTCATGAAGAAAAAAATAAGGAATTTCAATTTTCTTGAATGAAAATGATTTTTATTATCAATACTAAAATAGAAGAAAGGTAACCAGATGATGGTTACCTCCCCTCAATGATTTAAACGCCTGGATCAAATGTTTTGCAATCCGTTTCTTTACTATTGGATGCATGATTCCCTTTATGACTCACTACATAAATAGCTTCAGCATTACATTTGTTTCCAGAATGCCAGTGTACACAATTATTTACCTCACATAAAACATCTTTTGCCATCGTATTACACCTCCTCATTTGTTATCATTAACAAATTTGGGGGTATTGATACTTTCCTTTTTAAGGTTGCGCTTGACCTGAGGACTATATCCTCAACTTTGCGATTTCTTATGCTGATCTTCGCAATAGTTCGGCTTGCGGGATTTTCCAGAGCTCGCGCCACTTTTTCAGGGCCGAGATGAGGATGACCAAGCCGAGGCATAGCATGGTGATTGATAATATTCCGTTCAGGATGCTGAATCCTGCCGAGTCCGGGTTCAGGTATACGTTTTTGACCATCCAGTATCCTGCTACATTAACCGTTACATAAAGGTATGCAAGTGGTACGAGGCATGTCCAGATATACCAGCGTTTTTCAGCGATTTTCAATACGACGGTCGCGCCGATGATGAGACCGATTGACGCCATGAGCTGGTTGGATACGCCAAAGAGTGCCCAGATCGAACTGATGTCACCGGAGTAGAGCAGATAGCCCCAGATGAAGCAGGCTAGTGCACTGGCGAAGATGTTACCGGGCAGCCAGTCGACTTTCTTTAAAGGTTTATAAAATTCGCCGAAGAAGTCTTGGATCAAGTAACGGGCCACACGTGTTCCTGAGTCGATTGCGGTTAAAATGAACACCGCCTCGAACATGATGACGAACTGGAAGAAAAACGAAGCCAGTTTGTCAAAGAAGGGAATTTCCGTGAAAATATAGGTCATCCCGACAGCAAGGGTTACGGCCCCGCCTGTCCGTCCTTCAAGGTTAATACCGATTTCTTCACTTAGTTCATTAAGGTGTACCGTTTCCATGCCTAATGTTTGAAAGACTTCAGGTGTTGAGTTAATCGCAAAATAATCACCTGGCTGCAGTGAAACTGCCGCAATCAGTGCCATGATGGCAACGACACACTCGACAAGCATCGCTCCGAAGCCGACGGATTTGATATCACTCCAGCGGTTTAACATTTTTGGCGTTGTGCCGGAGCCAACGAATGCATGGAATCCTGAAATGGCTCCACAGGCAATCGTTATCGAAATGAATGGCCACACAGGACCGGCGACAATCGGGCCTCCGCCATTGACGAATTCGGTGAACGCGGGGAATTGAATTTCTGGATTCACCACGAACACGCCGATTATCAAAGCGGCAAACACACCGATTTTCATGAAGGTGCTTAAGTAATCACGTGGTGCAAGCAGCAGCCACACGGGCAATGCCGCTGCGAAGAAGGCGTAAATTGGCAGAATGATGGCAAGTGTACTTGCTTCCAGTGTCAATAGTTCACCAAGGGCCGTTCCTTGAATGTTTGGTCCAAGTAAAATCCCAGCCATGATGAGTGCGAAGCCGACAATGGTCGCACCTTTTAAGTTGCCGGTTTTTTTATGATACAGACCGACTCCCATGGCGATGGGAATCGTGATCCCGACAGCAAACGTCCCCCATGGATTATTCTCCAAGGCATGCAGAACTACCATCGAAAGTCCTGCCATCGTGATGGTAATGATAAAAAGCATTGCAAGTCCTGTACAGAAGCCTGCGACTGGGCCAAGTTCTTCCTTGGCAACTTCCGATAGCGATTTGCCGTCCTTCCGCATCGATGCAAAAAGCACGACGGCATCATGGACGGCTCCGCCGATGACAGCTCCGATCAATAGCCATAGCAAACTTGGCAAATAACCGAATTGTGCAGCAAGGATCGGACCAACGAGTGGACCCGCCGCTGCAATCGCAGCAAAGTGGTGGCCGAATGCCACCCATTTATTTGTTGGTACATAATCTTTTCCATCTTCCAATGTATGGGCCGGTGTTGGCTTGGAATCATCTAGTTTTAATACTTTCAGTGCTATGAATGTCCCGTATAAACGGTAGGCAATCATTAATATGCAGATTGAGCCTATGACAATTGTAACCGCATTCATATATGAACCCCCTCTATTTCTTACATCGTAAACTGATGATATCATGATGAAAGCGGATTCAAAGGGTTTTCAGGCTACAATGCAGATTATGGGGGCTGGACTGCATCATAAGGAAGCTAAAATGCAGAATTATGAAAAATATTAAAAACCGATAAGCTGCTTTAGCTCCTTTACATATGTGCGGCTTACGGGTATGTTCGACCCGTCACTCATAATGAGGTTATACGTCGAATTGAACCAAGGCTGTATTTCCGATATATGGATCATGTTGACGATAAATCCGCGATGCACCCGTAAAAAGGAGCGGTGATCGAGCTTCCTTTCAAATACGATGAGCGGCTCGCCAATTTTATATTCAGATTCTTCCGTTTTAATGATCGTCTTTCCTTCTATGAGCCCGATGAATAAAATCGAATTGCGGTCAATCAACACGATCCGGTCATCGATTTCGACGGCAAGTTTCCCTGTCTGCTCCACCGCGGTCCGAAGCGGAGGTTTCATCCCGGGTTCGCCTTCGCCTGCTTTACGCACTTTGACGAGCTTGTCCAAGGTTTGTCGAATCCTCTTTTCATCAAAAGGCTTCAACAAGTAATCGAATGCATATAATTCGAAGGCCTGGAGGGCAAATTCATCATAAGCGGTCGCAAAAATGAGCGAAGGTGCGGGGTCAAGCTCTGCCAATCGCTTTGCCAAGTGCAAACCATTTCCATCCGCAAGCTCAATGTCCAAAAAGACAAGTTCCGGTTTAAGGCGGGAGATATCCCTCATGGCATCATCTATCCCCTCGGCCTCTCCCACGACTTCAACTTGCCTGCTTCTCTTCAATAGATACTTCAATTCATCTCTTGCGAGTGGTTCATCCTCTACGATAAATGCTTTCAACATCTTTGACATATGCTCCTTTTTCATTGAGTGGTATTGATATTTTCACTTGTGTCCCGTGCCCCATTTCACTTTCTATCGCGAGACTTGCCTGACCTTTATAGATTCCTTCCAGCCGTTCACTGATATTATAAAGGGCCGTTCCTGTACCTTTACTAGAATTTACAGCACGCTTTCCTAATTCAACTAATTTCTCGCCTGCCATTCCTTTTCCGTTATCTTCCACAACAATGTGCATCATATCGTCCTTAACAAATGCTTGAATGATGATTTCCCCTTTGTTTTTCACATGTGGAAACGCATGGTGTATCGCATTTTCAACAAGCGGCTGCAGCGTGAACGGAGGAATTGGAATCTCCTTAAGTTTTGGCTCAATACGAAAGTCGATATGATATTTATCCGGAAATCGGGCCTGCTCCAGCGATAAGTAAGCATGAACATGCTCCAATTCCTTTTCAAGCGGCACCAATATTTGCCTAGCGCCTTGTAAGTTGCTGCGAAAGAAAGCACTCAGCTCCAATAATAAGCCTCTTGCCTTTTCGACATCGGTGCGGCATAAAACGGAAATCGTATTAATTGCATTGAACAGAAAATGAGGATGGACTTGAGCCTGTAAAGCCTTGATTTCGGCATCCTTCAATAATTCCGTCTGCATTTCCGCTTTGGCAAGCTCCAGCTGGGTGGAGAAAAGCTTCGCCAGGCCTTCAGCCAACTCCTGCTCCACTTGGCTTAACTTATCAGGATGCTTAAAGTACATCTTCAACGTCCCGACCGTTTTCTGTTGGACCTGCAAAGGCAGGACTACAGCTGCTTGCAATGGGCATTGCTCATGAAAACAATTAATGTCTGTTTTTGTTTTGGCCACAATGATCTTCCCTTGTTCAAGGGCTTTTTTCGTTATGCCCGTCGCGATTCCTTCTTTTGGAAAATGGTGATCGGACGCTGCCCCAACATGCGCAAGTACGCTATGTTCATTGGTAATGGCCACGGCATCGGCTTCAGTCAGCCCAAGTATGATTTGGGCAATTTTCTTACAGGAGATCTGATTCAACCCTTGGCGGAAATAAGGCAATGTCTGATCGGCGATCAGGAATGCCAAATTCGTCTGAACGGCCCGCGTCCGTGCTTCATCCCTCGTGATCGATTGAATGATGAGCATGAATAATAACGTGCCAAAGCCGTTGATGAAAATCATCGGGAGGCCGATTACTTGAACGAGCTCCCACGCCCGTTCAAATGGCTTGGCCGTTGCCAGGATGATGACCATTTGGAGCGCTTCCAGAGCCATGCAAATCGGGAGGGCAAACCACGGCGTGACCATCATATGCTTTTGCCGATTTTTCCCCAAAAACCCCGATAAGACTCCAGCCAAAATCGCCGCAATCGCACATGCCCCTGCTGTAAAACCGCCGAGAGTATAGCGGTGAAGTCCTGCAATCAAACCGACTCCCAAGCCAACGAATGGCCCACCAAGCAAGCCGCCGATGGCCACGCCCATGATCCTTGTATTGGCAATCGCGTTATCGGGAGCGATTTCGGTATGCCAATCACCCAACGGTATATCATGATTTCCGATTTCGATCCCGGTATAGTTACTAATGATGCCGAATATTCCAAAGAGGACGATGATCATGATCTTCTTTGACATTCGATGTTCATGGCCGATCATCTGCCGAAACGGCTTCATATAAGAAAGCAGGAACGCAGCAATGACGATGATCCCCACTTTTTCAAACAGCGATGGTAATAAATGAACCAACACACTCGCCCCACTTCTGGCTTTTTCATTCATCTTACAACAGCTAGGAAAACTTTGTCGAATTTCGTCAAAATGGGTGCGAATCAAATGCCAGTATACACTTTCCATATATTCATCATTTCGGATACGTATTTGAAGTAGAGACCTAGAAGTGAAAAGCAATCTTAGAGACATGGCTGTCAGAGGAAAAAAGGCTGAGGCAAGGCAATAGAGTTAAAAAATAGATAGATTCGGTGCTTACTCAGTTATTTAAACCCCAAATGAATTCCTTTTCAATTTGTCTTACGCGGTACGTTAAGGCAGGTTGCGTCATGTAAAGTCTCTCTGCGGCTTTTGTTAGATTCTGGTCTTTCAATAAATATTGCAGTATTAAACAATCCTTCTCATCCATACGTTTTCGCCACCCTACTATATAACTCACGTTTCGCACTCTGTTAATTGAATTGGGCTAGCTTCTCTTAAACTTTGCGGTCCCTTCTCATGATATAAGCTAATCAGCCAAACAAGCAACCTGCAAAAGCTAAGGTAACGGGAAAACCGGGGCAGAAATTTGCCCCGGTTTTCTTACCTCCCTATTTTCCAAACGAATAAGGGGGGATTCAGATATGAACGTTGTTTTTTTGCTTCTCTTATTCGTTTAGCTTCTTCCGCATATCCGCCGCGACATTTCTTAATGCTTTCTTCGATCCCCGCTCCAGGTCATGGTTCAGCTTCCTTTCTTCATAGCTGACGAATAGGGAATTCAGATCATAGCCTTCCGGATATAAGTCGACGGCTTTTATTTCAAGCTCCAGTTTATTTGCATGAACTTCCTTGAATTCATCTTCAAAAAGAATGACGACATTATTGAATGAATCCTTCTTTTTATAGACGATCGCATATCCTTCAAGTCCGCTTACCTTTACCTTGTCACCGACGGCAAAGTCAGATATTGATTTTTTTGAAGGAATCTCCGTTTTCGCTTTTTTGATTTTCCCTTCCTGGACACGTTCCAAGTCATAGTCTTTATTGTTTATATAGTGTTTTGCCTTTTGCAAAACCTTTTGGCGTATATCCATCTTTTTCGCAATCCATAGGGCGTTACTTTCGCCGGATTGCCCGATCAACAGCTTATATTTTGGCTCCAGTGTTTCACCGTTGAACTGCATCGCCGCATTCATGAAATCACTGTGAATTTCCGAATAGCGCTTGATTTCCCCGTAATGGGTCGTGGCAACGGTGATGCATCCCTTTTGATAAAATTCCTCTAGTATCGCAATCGCCAACGCGGCGCCTTCATTCGGTTCCGTTCCGCTTCCGATTTCATCGAACAGCAGCAGCGAGTTATTGGATACAGCAAGCAGGATTTCCGAGATGTTCTTCATATGCGACGAAAACGTGCTCAGCGCATTTTCCATGCTTTGGTTATCACCAATGTCGACAAATATGTGATCGAAGACAGCCAGCTCCGTTCCCTCTTTTCCGGCAATATGAAGCCCTGACATCACAGCCAGCGTAAGGATGCCAATCGTCTTCAGGACGACGGTTTTTCCCCCGGCATTAGGTCCTGTAATGACCAAACTGCGATAATCGTGCCCGATCTCGAAGTCCAATGGTACACTGTCCGCGGGTAAAAGCGGATGCCTGCAGCCTGTTAATCGGATAAACCCATGATCATTGATTTTCGGCTCGATCGCATCCATGCTTTTACTGAACTTGGCTTTTGCGAAGATCATATCATATTGACTGATCAGCTCAACATTGATCTTGATCGGTTTCAGCTGCTCGAAAACCGTGCCGGATAATGTGGCCAGAAGTTGATACTCCTCCATCGCTTCCTCCGCTTTGAAGCTGGCCAATTCTGCATTCAATTTCGTCACGGTGGCAGGTTCGATGAACACGGTGGCCCCTTTTGCCGAAACCTCCACAATCGTCCCCGCCACCTGGTTTTTATAAGAGGCTTTGATCGGAATGGTGTACCGATCATCCTTTTTACTGATGAAGAATTCCTGAATGAACTCTTTATTGGCCCCGCTCTTCAAAAACTTATTCAGCCGCTCCTCTATTTTGCTTTCTGTTTTGCTAATTTGATTCCGAATCCGCTTCAGATCCTTGCTGGCTTCAGAAACAACGGCATTTCCTTTTATCGTGAATTGGATCTCTTCTTCGATGCTCCTGAATTCGGTCATCGAATGCGCGTACGAGTGCAGCGTTGGTGCAAAGAACTCTTTATCGGTCATGAACGTCTTGATATTCCTGCAGCCTCTCAAAAAGTCGGCTATCGCCACTAGCTCACTTGGCTCCAAAATCATTCCCTTTTCCAGTTTGTCGATATGAAGGCCAACATGGGAAATGCCCTTTAAAGGAATATGACTTTCCGCGTTCAATAAGTTCCTTGCTTCCGTCGTCTCGTTCAATCGGTTCTTAACAACCTTCAACACGCTGCTTGGCTGAAGCCGATCCAATAATTCCTTCCCTAAACCACTTACACAATGGTTTTTCACCATTTCTTTTAGTTGGATATATTGTAATTTTTCATAAGTCATCGTATTCATAGCATGATCCTCCTTGAATGAGTGTGATATTCTCCTTAAATCCAAAAAATGCCCGCAAAAGTCCCCCCTACCTTTACAAATGAACTAGCCATTTGAGTAGAAAGCTCCTGCGGGCACGGCCTGTTAAAGACCTAAAATCGATAACAAAATAGGCAGGTCAAATAAACCTGAATAGAACAAAAAAGCATGATAGGACAAATCCCACCATGCTTTTCGCCGTAACACCTACATGTTACACGAATTATGGAAAAGGAAGCAGTCTTAAGGTAGGTATTCACAATGCATAATTGCACCGTGAAAAAAGGCATACTTAATCCGCTGATCAATCAGCGATCAAAGAACCTTATTCAACTAAATTAGTTGATACCTACTCCCGACATAAAACACCACACCTTTTCTTAGATTGGAATTAACATACCATATCAGTAAGAAAGAGTCAAATTATTTTTTCGTTTTCTAAAGTTTGATTAATCTTTTAACTTTGTTCAGCACAGTTTTTTAAAGGAGTTAATACCTTCTCTTTTACCTTCTAATACGTTTCACTTAGATGATAGGCTAGGAGCAACTTAAGCCAAACATTAGAATCGTTTAGATCAACTGCAAGAGCTTCCTCGATTTTTCTTATTCGATGATAGAGTGTATTTTGGTGAATATGCAAACGTTCTGCCGTATCGGATATAGATCGATTAGCTGCAATGTATGTTCTCAGTGTCAATTCCAGATCACTTGACTTGGCCTTAGGAGATTGGAGCGGTGCAAACACCTCTTGAATAAATTGTTCGATATCCTCGGTCTGCTGATTTAGGAATAATCGGTTAATGCCAATACTTTGATAACTGATAATGCCAGGAGTACCACGACTTAAGAGATAAGCTAACGACTTATTCGCTTCTTCTGAACTTCTCGCCACATGCTCTAGTCCTGTGTAAAGTCTGCCTATACCTCCCCTAAGGATTGGAGCATCCTTATTTGTCCATAACGTTACCACTTTGTTCAATTTTTCGATCAGAACTTCCTGCAGGGACTCGGTACTAGCGTTCATGATGATCGTCACTTTATCATGAAAACCGAATAGAAGGTACTCTAAAGAACCCAGCTCTTTATGTAGAGCGGCAATGAGCATTCTCTGGTGTGTTTCTCGTTTCTTGACGACTTGTGCCTTCCCACTCAGTTGCAATACTGTGACGAAGAGTGGTTTGTCTGGGGATAGACCAAAATCTCGTGATTTGGAAGCAAGTTGATTTGGCTCGCTATATTGGAGAAGTTCATTAAAAAATTCATAGCATTGTTTATAGTACATATCCGTCATTGAATAGGTATTAACCATTTTCAGTGCAACTAAAGCACTACCCTGCTCCAACACTACCGTATCAAGAGGGCGGAGCGATCGGTGAAGCTCCACGACAAAGTAACCGATTGGAACTCCATCATTCACAATGGGATACAAATGAATGGATGTTTCGTTAATAGTAACTGTCAATGCTTCCACACTATTTCCCCATTTTTTTGTTATATCCGCATCCATTAGCCTCCTTGAAAGAGGAGAGTAATGTGGATACCACTCATTTTTAGTCAAATCAAAAAGAGAAACAGGAAGATTGGTCATCTGTTCAACTGTTTTAGCAACCATTATCAAATCAGAATCCTTAAAAGAGAGTTTAGTAAAAACATCATGAATATGGTTTCGTTTAACCAAATATTCGTTTGTTTCCCTTAAATCCGAAAAAAGTTTTGCATTGGTAATGGCAATCGCTGCCTGATCAGCAAAACCCTGCAACCGGCGAAGATCATCATTAGTAAGCTTTTGCTTTTTATAAATCTGGTGGACAATCATCACTCCAAGCTTATCTTTGTTCATCCTAACAGGAACCGACATCACCATTAGATTGGGATTTTCCTCTGTATGTTCCATTGAAATCATTAAACTTTTCATGTTGTTCGCCTGAATATTAGCTATAGCTGCAAAGGCTTGTTCTCTATTGTAGATGTGGCCGATCCCACTCTGGAAAACCTTTCCTCCAACACCTTCCCCTAAGTTCGTCTTGAAATCATAGATAGAAGCTCCCATTCCAATGCTTGCTTTAGGGACAAGCTTTTGCGTCTCAGCGTCATAAAGCATTAAAAATCCACTATCTACGGCTGGAATAGCGATCAATGCGTTTTTCATGATGTTGTGTAACAGTTCATTCAACTCAAGCATGGAAGTTAGCGAATGCAAGCCTTCGAGCCATGCATCGTTCTCTTGCCAATGCCGCTCGATTGTTCGTTCAAGGAGCAAATAACGTACTTGCAACACAAAATGATCGGACTCCAATTTAGATAACGTCCTACCAGAATGTATGGACGCACGAACTGAAGTTGTTTCAGGAACTTCCGTTACAAACAAAAACAGTTGGTTACCGGTATGAGGATTGTAGCAAGTAGCATAATTATTACTTTCTATGCATGATGAATTCGGCCATGTATCTTCATTCGAAAAAAAATTTTGATCACTATCGGTTAGGGGTTCCCCACATAAGTGGACCCAGTCCTGTCTGGAATCCAAGATCCAGACATGGTATGTCAAGGCTTCATCAGATCGGCACATTAAAATTCCTCTTTGTTCCATAGCGTTCCCCCTTACCCAACTCTTTTTTTACTAATTGTACAACTCTCCATTCATTATCTTACACATTGTAGAGATTCACAATCGAATTCTGAATACATTGTTTATTCTGACAATGACAACTAATAGCCTGTTTTATTAATATTTAACTTGTAATCATTAAAGTAAAAAGGGAGGTTTTATATGGAGGACAATCTCAATTCTTCAAAAAGCAAAATGATTTTATTAGTCCTCTATTTCGGCTGGATTGTATCGTACATTGACAGAACCGTTGTAAGTCTCTCCATATTAAAAATCGGAGAAGATTTATCACTTGACGCGTCAAAATTAGGAATTGTATTAAGTGCCTTCTTCATGGGTTATGCGTTGATGCAGATTCCAGGAGGCTGGCTCGCAGACCGTTTTGGATCACGAAAGGTCATCGTTATAGCTGTTTTGTTCTGGTCGGTATTTACTGCATTGACTGGACTGGCATGGTCCCTCACTTCGTTACTTCTTATTCGTTTTCTGTTCGGAATCGGGGAAGGAGGATATCCTTCAGCAAGTACTAAAGCCATATCTGATTATTTCCCGGCAGATAAAAGGACGAAAGCCCAATCAACAATGATGTCCTCAAATTCACTTGGCGCGGCTCTTGCACCGATTATTTGTGCTCCTCTACTTGTATGGCTAGGGTGGCGTCATGTATTTTGGGTGATATCCCTATTAGGTATTATCTTTGTAGTCTGGTTCCTCCTATCCACAAGACAAGCAGGTGGATACTCTAATTCCGATAAAGCACATAAGCCTAAGAAAGAAGAGTATAAACAGCTACTTATAAACCCCTATTTATGGAAAGTTCTTCTAGTCTTCTTTTTTATTAATATTACAGGCTGGGGCCTCTCTTCCTGGATGCCTTCATACCTGATGCAGGTTCTTGGAATTGATCTTAAATCAATTGGAATAATCAGTGCCATCCCCACCTTGTTCATGGCAGCAGGCATGATAATAAGCGGTCGAATCATTAATAAGGTTGGTTCTAATGCAAAGTATGGAGTAATCACGGGAATCTTTATTATGGGTGTCTCACTTTATTTGATGACACTTTCTACCAGCATTGTCCAAGTTATTATATATCAGTGCATTGCTTTTACTTTCATGTCATTTGTGATGAGCTTTATCTTCACGCTCCCCCACCGGGTTATGGAACAGAAGGTAGTGGGTACCGCATTTGGTATATTGAATTTCGGAGGTCAAGCTGCAGGAATTTTTTCCCCGATGATCATGGGTGCTCTTATCGCTTCGTCAGGCGGATCTTATAAAAGTGCGTTCTTATTCTTAACTGTTTGCTGCTTAATCGCTGGTGTCATTGCATGTTTTTTACCGTCAGCTAAAAGAAATCAAGAAGTAACAGATTCATCTGTAAAAACAGTTGGTTGAAGGACTTATTTCAGGTAATTACTATACAAACGAGAGGTGTGATAAGAATGGGGAAATTGAACATTACAAAATGGATTGATGAGAATGAAGCAAAATTTACAGATATCGCCAAACAGATTTGGGACCACCCTGAAGTAGGCTATACGGAAACCTTTGCATCTACCTTGCAAATCAAGACGTTAAAAGAAGCGGGGTTTAAGATCACTTCTGGGATAGGTGATGTCCCAACTGCATTTGTTGCAGAATACGGAAAAGGAAAACCAGTCATAGGTATTCTTGGTGAATTTGACGCCCTACCAGGATTATCTCAACAAGCCACTCCGAATTATGACCCGGTCGTTCAAAATGGACCCGGACATGGTTGTGGGCACAACTTGCTCGGAACAGCCGGGGTAGAAGCTGTGATTGCTCTTAAGGAAGTAATCGATACGGAAATGCTGGCGGGAACCATTCGATATTATGGCTGTCCTGCTGAAGAACTCCTCTCAGGAAAGACATTTATGGCGAGGGTGGGCATATTTGATGATTTAGACTGCGCCCTTACATGGCATCCGGGAACGACCAATATGACCGCAAATTTTCGTTTTCAGGCATTAACTGCAATCGAATTTTACTTTACCGGAAGAACTTCCCATGCTGGTGCGGCCCCACATCTTGGCCGTAGTGCACTAGACGCAGTAGAGCTAATGAATGTAGGTTCTAACTATTTACGGGAGCATGTGCCGGATGGTTCCCGAATCCACTATCAGATTACGAACGGGGGGATGGCACCGAATATCGTGCCAGATACCGCTAGCGTTTATTATTTCTTACGCAGTGCAGACCGTAAGCAGGTGGAAGAATTGAAAGAAAGATTAATTAAAGTGGCCCAGGGGGCAGCTATGATGACAGAAACCTCGGTACACTGGGAAATCAAATCTGGATGCTACGATACATTGCCAAATCTAGCGCTAAATGAGCTTATGTATACACAAGCGGAAGCAGCAGGATCAATGGTTTTTACCCAAGAAGAGGAGAAATTCTCTGAAGAACTCCGCCAAACGGTTGATCCAGCTGTGTTGGCCGCAGCTAAAGATCAAGTCATAAGTGCAGATGCTAACAAAATACTCGATACAGGTTTCTATCACAACAGTAAACATTTCGGTATAACCATGGGTGGATCATCGGATGTTGGCGATGTCTCTTGGATCACGCCGGTCGGACAAATCATGACCACCTGCGCACCGCTCGGAGTTCAGTTCCATACCTGGCAGGCTACGGCCTCATTTGGTTCATCAATCGGCATGAAGGGGATGCATTACGCAGCGAAAGTAATGGCGTTATCTGCATATGAATTGCTGCTAGATCAAAATGGCATTCTAGAAAAAGCAAAAGCCGAGTTCATCGCAAGCACAAAAGGATTGGCTTACAAACCCGGTATCCCATCTGATGCGAAGCCACCTGTGCAAAATAGTGATGCTGTTCCAGTATCAACAATCTGAGTCATTTTTAATGTCACCTTTATAAAGGTTTATCGTACCCAACAATATGAACTTTTCAGAGTAGTTTATATTACCAACCTGCGCTTTAAAGGAAAATAATAGAACCATTCAATGGAATATATTAAGAGCATGTTTTGATCAATATTTTTCAGAGCACGCTCTTTCTTTTGTTCGTTAATCAAGGTTTTAGCATTCATTTTCTCATGCTGCTTCCGTAACTCCCCTTCAATGTCTGAATATTTACTTTAAAATCGGGGTATGTTATCCTTATATTATCATAAAATAAAAACAGCCCCATGCGCTAACATGAGGCTGACAACTAGCAAGAGTGGTTGGTCACAACTAACTTAATTTAATCGTCAGAAGAAGAACCATTGCCATCTTGGGAGGATGAGTGGTTCTTTTTCCGTTTCTTGGCGAACATAGACAGGATAAGACTGGTTGCTACTGCAACAAATATCTCTTTACCCATATCCACAATTACGTTCAATAAGAAATGAAACATACAGTCACCTCCTTTCCATCTATAGATGGAAAAGTATGTGACCAACCACTCTACCCTCAGTTGTTCCTCCATTTTATCATATCTTTCACTTAATGGAAATTAAAGTAAGTTGGAATCACCTTATTAACTTAACTCAATCGACAAGCACCATCTGGTTTCTCGGAACTTCAAGAACGATTTCCTGCCCCGTCCGAAAGGATTCCGCACTTTCCTTGTTGACGATGAAATCCCCTATCGGCGTTTCAACGACGTATTGATAGCTTCTTCCAAGATACGTACTCACCTTGACACGGCCGGATAAGCTATTTTCCTGAACGGCGCAAGCGTCACCCTTTTCCTTGATCAGAAGATCGCCCGGTCTGATCACACCTATTTTCCCAGCGTTATTGGTCATCCGCGCATCCTTATCCAATACAAAGGAGTAGCCGGATTTTTTTAGCTCAATTTTATCGTGATGATCCGTCCGCTTATCGAAGTCTATGAAGTTTTGGAAGCCGATGAAATCCGCGACGAATTTGGTTTGAGGATATTGGTAAATGGTCGCAGGGTCACTAAACTGCTCGATGGCCCCCTTATTCATGATCGCCACTTGATCGGATATCGCCAAGCACTCTTCCTGGTCATGGGAAACATAAACCGTTGTAATTCCAAGTTCCTGTTGAATCCTGCGAATCTCGGCCCGCATATTCACCCTTAATTTCGCATCAAGATTACTCAATGGCTCGTCAAATAAGAGGATATCCGGTTCTATCACCAGCGCCCTCGCAATCGCAACGCGCTGCTTTTGCCCTCCAGAAAGCTCTTCCGGAAATCGTTTTTCACATCCTGTTAAATTAACGATTTCCAGCACATTCCTTACCTTTTTTTCGATTTCAGCTTTTGAATTCTTTCTTAGACGAAGACCGAATGCAATATTATCGAAGATCGACAAATGCGGAAATAATGCATAGCTCTGAAACACAAAGCCAAAGTTCCGCTTGTTGACGGGAACCTTCATATAATTCTTATCCTTGAATAGAAATTTTCCTCCGTTCGCCTTTAACAACCCGGCAATCACACGCAGAGTCGTCGTTTTCCCACAGCCGCTTGGTCCAAGGAGTGAGACCAATTTCCCTTTCTCAATCTCAAGGCTGAAGTCCTTTAAAATTTTCTGTTTGCCATAAGCGACGGAAATATCTTGTAAAGTGAATAAAGCCATTTATTATTTCCTCCTTTCACTAGCAAAACCCTCATCCAGTGGGCCATCCTTAATCACTCTATGTTCCCACTGATTGAGTTCTTTATGTTTTAGGTTCACATCCGTGTATAAGTTAGTCGGTTCTGCAGGCATGACAAAGCGTTCGAATTGTTGTTGTTCATGCTTACGTGCTTTTTTTAATCAGGGCTTTTTATGATATAGCGTTATGTACTATGAAATTGGATTGATTATTATCGCTGTAACAAGTTGCCCCTATTAATAATTATTACCCAAAATAACCAAAAGAATTAGAGGGGCAATCACTCTAAATGTTTTTTAAAAGACGGGCGTAACAGTCTGGACAAATTCTTTCGGAACTTAAGAAGCAGAAAAAGTATTTAAAGCAACATCCTTGTTATTCAATTGTAGTGAACAACATGCCTGAACAAGAAAAAGAACTATGCCTCTAACTAAGCAGGCATAGTTCTTCTGAAAATTTTTTATTCCCGATCGAAAAGAGAAGCACCTGCTATACCAGGCTTGGTCATTTCATAAGGGTTTAGGATCAAATCCAATTCTTCTGCCGTCAGCACATCATACTGCAGGCAAAGTTCGCGAACGGATTTGCCTTTTAGAATCGCTTCACGCGCGATACGTGAAACGACTTCATATCCGAGATGCGGATTGACGGCCGTGATGACGCCAACGCTTTTTTCGACATATTCTTTTAAGTGTTCCTCATTTGCTTCGATACCTTCCAAGCAATAATCGGTGAATACATTGAAGGCATTATTCATGATGCTGATCGACTGTAATAAATTGAATACGAGTACAGGCTCCATTACGTTCAATTCCAATTGCCCCGCTTCTGATGCCAAGCAGATTGTATTATCATTCCCAATTACCTGGAAAGCAACTTGGTTGATCAGTTCAGGCATGACCGGATTCACTTTTCCTGGCATGATCGATGAACCTGGTTGACGTGCTGGAAGCGTGATTTCCGCTAAGCCAGCTCTTGGGCCAGAAGCCATCAAACGTAGATCGTTCGCGATTTTTGACATGTTCATCATACATACTTTCAATGCAGCTGACACTTCGGTATAAGCATCCGTGTTTTGTGTGCCATCCACCAAATGTTCTGCACCCACTAGCGGCATTTCGCTAATTTCAGCTAAATACTTCACAACATTTTCGATATAGCGTGGATCTGCATTCAATCCCGTTCCAACAGCTGTTGCTCCCATATTCACTTCATATAAGTGCTGGCGAGAGTGACTTATCCTTTTTATATCCCGCTCAAGCACACGGCTATATGCCTCGAATTCTTGGCCGAGACGAATGGGCACGGCATCTTGAAGATGAGTACGGCCCATTTTGATAACGTGATCGAATTGTTTTGCTTTTGCTTTAAAGACGGAACCCATCTTCGTCATCGTCTCTAGTAATTGTTCCAATAGTCGCAGCGTCGAGATATGAATCGCCGTCGGGAAGACGTCATTGGTCGACTGGGACATATTAACGTGGCTGTTAGGACTAACTTTTGAGTAATCCCCTTTTTCATGTCCCATTAATTCTATGGCCCGATTGGCAACGATTTCATTAATGTTCATATTCATGGATGTACCGGCGCCACCTTGAATTGGATCGACGATGAAATATTCATGCCATTTTCCTTCGATCACTTCATCAGAAGCTTTTACGATATTTTCCCCAATTCCTTCATACAACCGTTTTGTGTCCATGTTGGCTAACGCGGCCGCTTTTTTTATCATCGCCAAGGCACGAATCATTTCTTCATTAACCTTGTATCCGGTAATCGGAAAATTTTCCACTGCGCGTAAAGTCTGAATCCCATAATACACATTAACTGGAATTTCCTTTTCACCTAGAAAGTCTTTCTCGATTCGGATTGTTTTTTCATCTATCATCATTTCTCTTGCGCCCCCATGTTTTTAAAACGTAAATTCTTCTCTTCACCTTTGTGCATCACATCAGTTTTGGAATGGTTGGTTCCATCATTTAACCTGGAACGAGCCTTATAATTATAATATTCGCTCCCCTACCTTCATACATTCTTCAAAAATGTTTTCCAACGAATAATATAACACCCCTTCAATTACTTTCAAATGGATCTTTGAAAGCAAAGGGATTTTGGGATTTTGGCTCTATTATTGGGGTGAACCCTATCCAATGCAACATCAGCCCAATTTTACGGAAGATAGGTATCGTTGGACAATTTCATTATACTAGATTTTATAATTTTATATAAGAATAATTTAAGTAGCTTTTCTTTCAAAATTTTATATGATACTCCCATCATTTCTCGGCAAGCATCGGCATCGGGAAACGATTAATTGGCTGAATGCCATTAGAACATCTTCCTACAACTTTATTGTTTTGTCCAGCAAATAAACGCTTTCAAGGAAGAGCTGGATTAAACGGGTTGAATCTTTACAGGTTGGGCGATTATAATGACTCCCACTTCTTTAAAGATTTCGGTTATTGACGGCCTTAATGGTTACATTAAACTTTACATATCTTATATTTTGCCTGAATGGGTGGTCATATGGAATACTTAGCAGAAAACCTCATATATGGAATTGAGTGCAGTATGAGCAAATTCACCAAAACGGAAGAAGAATTAGCCAAATATATACTACAACACCCGGAGGAAGTGAGTCAGTTAACGATTAGTCAAATCGCTAAAAAGCTGCATATCTCGGCGGCAACGATAACGCGTTTCTGTCAAAAATTAGCTTTTTCCGTATTTAATGAATTTAAGCATGAGTTAAAAAGATTCGTCGATCTCCAAAATACGCCGATACATATGAAGGATCTAAAAATGTCGATTATTTTGCGAAATTATGTCAAGATCACTTGGGCATCATCGATCATACCTTTCATATTACTTCTTATGAAGATATCCATAAAGCGGTATCTTTGCTTACCAAGGCAAAAAAGATACATGTCTATGGAATAGGAAGTTCAGGTATAGCGGCACATGAGTTCAAATCGAAGTTTTTCAGGATCGGGCTGTCAGTCGAGGCGATAACCGACCCGCATCAATCGATGATGGATGCAGCTTTAAGCAACCGAGATAGCGTTGTCATCGGCATTTCCATTAGCGGCACAACAAAAGAGGTCATTCGCGCGGTGAAAATAGCGAAGAAACAAGGCTCACTGATCTTGGTTTTTACTGGCGATAAAAATTCCGAGCTCTCACAGTTAAGTGACATATCGCTATTGGTCACAAGCAAAAATAGCATGCATATGGGACAGAACATCTTTCCATTGCTTCCGCTCTTATTGCTTTTTGATTTGCTTTATACCGAATTGGTTGCAAAGGATTATAAGAACAGGATAAGTATTAGGGAAAGGACGTTGCAAGCATTAACGGATACCCACTGATTCCCCTCTTCTTCAAATAACGAAGGCCACCATCTCCAGAAAGGGATGGTGGCCTTCGTTTCTTATGTTTAGCTGTGCAGTCCAGCTTTTAGCCACGGTCGATTGCGATACGGTGCGATCGGGATTTGAATCAGGCTTGTTTTTCCTTGGGAACCGGACATTTTATAGAGCTCATCACACATATGGACGTCGAACCCGAGGAGGGGGTGCCCATTCATTCCGAGGGCAGACGCCGCTAACAATATTCGCTGGACAAGCATTCCCGCCTCCATTTGCTGGATGCGGTATCCCCTATATCCAAGCTGTGACTTGAAGTAGGTGCGATCGCCCGCCACATGGATGCAGATGGGGACTTGCTGGAAGTTCAAGATATCCAGTGACATTCCGGATTGCAGTTGAAGCCGGTGATCGCCCGGTCGTATCAATATTAACGAATGTGTTTTGCCATCATATTGATACGATCCATTTTCCAAGTCTTCTACATTATATAAGCTAACATAGATGGAGACGCGGTGCTCGGTGTCTACACTTGATTTATCCAGATCATTTCGATAGGCGAATGAAGCTGTTGATTCTTGGAGGAGCAGTGCCAGTTGCACTTGACTTACCTTTCCTAAAACGAAGTCCATCTCAGGTGAAAATCGTTTTTTGCAAACCGAAGCCAAATCATAGGACAACCTCTTCACGATAGGCAGGGCAATTACATGTCCCTCGCACTTCCGTCCTTCCTTTGGTTCGATCGGTTGTATCGTCCTGCTGGTTTCGATCATCGATGCTCGATTCATTGTCGTTACCATCGGGAATTCCTTGACCACGAGCGACCGAACATAGTGTTCCGTCTGGATATCCGGCAATTCCCGGCACAAATCGGCCGAGGTGACAGCTTCTGTATTCTTATCACTCGTACACACATTTGCTCGTTCCTTCGATAAGGCGATCATGGCATAGGTGCTTTCTTCTTCTTCCGATAGTCCAAGGAGATGATTGATGGCGCGATCCAGGAATTGAAAGCACACCTTCGTATTCATACCGAACCGTTTGGCCACTTCAAGCAGCTGTCCGATGAGCACCCCCGCATCAAGGCCTTGCAGCCGATATGAAAAATTATTATATTTGAAAAAGTTTTTCCAAAACATCGTCGAAACGAATATAACGCCAAAGCATGCGGATAGATTGCAGCGATCACCAAGGCTTTTCGTTAAATATGAATCAAAATTCCCTTCCCGCAAAAGCACCAATCGATGGTGTGCCGCATCATAATGATAAACCCCATCAGGAAATTCCTCTGTCTTCAAGTACACATACAGCTCACTAGGATAAAGCCCCCCACCTGATGGCGGGTAACGCCTGAATGACTGCATGAGGTCATCAGGATCAGAGGCTCTAGGTGCTTGACTGATTTGGGTAAGTCCATAGGCATACCAGAGAAAATGACCGATTCCTCCTACGCCACGCTTCGAAAAATCGGCAGGTCCATCAAGCGTAAGCGGCACCTCAAGTGTCAACGGAAACTGTGGCAAGCCACGGTAGAGCTTAAACGGAAGCGGTGCATCCTCCCAATCCACTTCCCAATCAGGTGGACTTGCCTTTTCAATGTCAAAATGCAAATTATGCAAAAATGTGTCTAAACTCATCCCCCTACCTCCTTGGTCACCGTTTATGGAAACGGATGCGGATGCGGGTTGAGCTGTGCGAATTCAAGCGGCCGTTTTGCAAATCCAAGCTCCATTGGTACCCTGAGTACTCGCTCAAGTCCTGTCACCCGTGTAAGATGATGGCCGAATGTCATCGGCAGCATTCCCGGAATCAGCACTTTCACGCAATGCAATCCATTCCGCTCGATTTCAGGCGTCGTCTGGTCGACCACAATCACCTCGAGCTTTAAGCGGCGAAACTCCTGAAGAATGTCTTGCAGATCATCAGTCAAGT
Source organism: Peribacillus muralis (assembly GCF_001439925.1). Taxonomy (GTDB): domain Bacteria; phylum Bacillota; class Bacilli; order Bacillales; family DSM-1321; genus Peribacillus; species Peribacillus muralis. The sequence goes on along the minus strand of NZ_LMBV01000008.1, from coordinate 59,143 downwards.
CCTGATGCTTCTCCTTTTTCGTGAATTCTTCAGCAAACGTCCGCATCGGCCGATCCGCATTCAGCAGAAAATCCAGTCGTGCTTCCGATTGCGGCAGACCATACAGCATGCCATGGTCATCCATTTTCCGTACAAGGGAGGAATCTTCGAACATCTTCTCGATCTCTTCCTTGTTTTTTTCCAATTGTTGATCAAGGGTGAGCATCATGCCCGCCAACTCGAAAACCGCGCTTTTCACCGCCCTGATCGGGTCAAGATGGGCCCCTGCTGCGCATATGAGATTCAATCCCTTTTGTTTCCTGTTTTTTGCCAGCGCCCATACGCTCGGTATACCGTGCTCCATCGTCGAATTGAATAACTGGATATCATAACCGGCCGCAGCCCTTGCTCTGTCTATCATCAATTCCAGCTCTTTATCATTTGCCGAATTTGGGTCAATCCGGTTGAGTGGCAGTTGTGCATACCATGTCATCAGAAACGAATCACGTTCCACCACTTCCATAATGCCGTAGAAAATGGCCTCCTCCAAACTGCCGCCAAGAGCGCATCCATTGGAGGTTTCATACACAAATCCATTGCCACAGCCCAAGCTGTAATAGGAAAGCCGCTCTGGAATTAAGATCGGCCGCTCCTGCTGGAACGAATATCCCCATACCCAATCTATCGCGCGGTCAGGATTGAACGGCTGAAACGGAAAATCGGGTTGAGCATAATTTTCCTTAGCGTGTACACCTATCTTGATCGGATCGAGTGCTTGGTTTTTCAGGTTGTTGTAGCTGTCGTGCACCACGGTTCGCTTGCCGTGTGGCTCGATTCCGCAATATCGTTCAAGACCCTCCAATATGGCCGTCATCTCGCTTGCAGCGTATGAAAGAGTCCGACCAGCCGTTGCTTCATCGCCTATGAACAAAGGCAAATTAACACTAACATCGGCAAAGGGCGGCACAAGGTCGGTCACTTTATTATTCAGGAAACCCGTGCGAGCGTCCAAATAATCCCGGGCAAGAACTTTGCCCAGATCGTCCATTGAACGGGTTCGGTAACTATCGGGACTGATCTTTGGGCTTGGCTGTAATGATATTCTTGCTCGATCGCTCGTGTCATCCGGCAATTGACTGCAAACGGGACACAATGGATCAGGTAAAAACGTATGCCACGATACATTAAGTGTTTTCAGATTGAGTAATCCAACCCGCCCCTCTGAATGGACATGGTCACCGCTCATGAACCTCCTAACCTCTTCCATGATCAGGTGAGACATCTGCAGAAGTCCTGTGCGCGACGCTGCGGCATCACGCCCGATCCCTCCATTTTCCTGGAGCTGTTTTTTTATGCCCCACATTTCCTTGCGGTCACGTCCTGCCATGAGCTGCCTTAGATCTGCACATTGTGAGCAGCCGGGAATGCCTGCACGCACCAAGGGGCCGACCACTCCCTCTCCAAATGATACGAATCCCCGCAGCCAAGGGATGTTTCGTGACCTTACTAGCTCTTCTGCCTTTAGATGCAAGGCGGGATTCCAGGCATCCTCAAGCACAAGGACCAAAGCAGTCGCTTGCGGGATTTCTTCCGCGAAATCGGATAGGCGATTAACCTGGTATGTGCTGGCTAATTGCCGATGGACTTGGTCGGCCAACACGCCTTCCCCGACAACCGATACGTCAGCCTTCACCCTGATTCCTCCTCTCGCAAAAACAACCCAAACACCCCTTCCAGTTCTTCTTTCAAGAGCGGCTCCGCTTCCACTTCGAAAACGAAAATTCGCTTCCCGCTCTTCTTTACGACTTGCATCGCGGAGCGTACAATCTCGGCGTTCGTTGCCGCCTCAAACGAAGGAATCACAAAGCTATCCGAGTCGCCTTGTTGCGGTTCCGTTGATGTCCGCAATTCCGGGGCCGTTGGGCGAACGGTTTGATTTTGTGCCTTCATAACCGCTTGTTTCAACGCGTCCCGCAAGCCGAGCGTGACATTCAAGCCGACGGCACCGGACCAGCCAGCACTCGTTCCTACCCAAACTGCTGGAAAACCGGACACATCACCGCCAAGCCCGATGGTCGGTTCACCTTGCAACCGCCTTAATGCCTGTAAGTAATACGTGCAGCGTTCATCATTCACCTCTGCCAACCGCACCGAAACAAGCTCCTCCTTGCTGAAATTCCTGTTCGCAAACTCCGCTTTCAAGCAGTTTTTCAGTCCCCGGCATACACATTCAGCAAACGTTGCCCCTGCTCCAACTGCAATCGTTTCCTTTATCTCAGCTAAGCCATCATGGAGCGGCGGAAGAGTCGCAACGTGTTGATTTAATGTTCGTGATACATAAGCCTCGATTCCCGAGAGACCAGACTCCCTTCTCGCTTCCTCATGGGTCAGTTCAGAGCCTATGATTTCAGGCAAGAGCATGGCAGGACCATCTGACAGCGGATCGGCAACCTGAACGCGGCATTGAGCCAGCGGCAACTGCTTTAGCTCTCCCTCCTCCCAGCTATGGAATATGCCTGATTGCTCGGATGTCAATCTAGCAAAAAGCATGAATACCTTACTCGGTTCCCCCCGGTTCGAATCTTGCCCGAGCTTTTGTTCGAAATCCCGGACCCATTTAGCATTCCCTTTTCCCGTCACCCCCGGATGGGACAGGAACGGATGCCAGCTCCCTTCCAATGTTTCTGTATTTAACAGATAAAATTGATTGTCTTGCTCTGCCGCCGTGACACCCGTAGCCTCTTTAAACCACTCGAATACCATGACATTTGCAAGCATCGCGCCAGCTGTGGCGGAATATGTGCCGGATGCCTGATTCCCCTCGAGCACGGTTTGATGTAACCGACGCCACGCTGACTCCCAGCAACCATTGGAGTGCGGGCTGACAAGCGGACCTGCCAAACCAACTTGATTGAGAATTACCGCCGGGAACAGCTCTTTCCCCTCTTGCCTGCAAACCGAATGAAGTTCTCTCAATTCCTCTATATCGCCCTCCTGTGACACATATAATACCGAATCGAACGTCCGGACGATCTCCTGCCATTGCGGATTCTCTTCCTTCCCCGCCAAAACCTCCTCTATCGCCACGTCATCGTCCGTGCTGTGCCCATGTGCAACGATTTCCGATAGTCTCTGCCTATTGGTTTGTACCGTATCCGTGATGAGAAAATGGAATTTGGGCAGACCCGATTCAATCAGTGAAGACACCAATGAAAGGAACAGCGGTCCAGAGCCGATTGCCAGCGCCTTCTTTTGTCGATACGCTTCAAAACGGCTAGCTCCTGACTCACCAAAACTGTCAAGGAACTCGATTTGGGAGGCGTAGGTCTTTACAACCTGATCGCTCAATTGATGAGGACTGTCCTGACTTATATCCCGAACAAATCCATTTCTGTACAAAACCTCGGCGATTTCCATAACGCGGCTCCTGTATGGGCCAGGCAATCCATCCGTCATCTCACGTAACGTATGATCGCCGTTAAACATCGGCAGCAGCATTTCGATCCACTTGACGACCGCGCTTCCTTCCATACGGAACGAACTTATATTATTCCTGAAATATACGCCTCTATTTGGTTCAGGGAAAAAAAACGTGTCCCTTTTCACTTTCAATCGCATGGAAGGGCTCACATTCACCATTTTGCACCTCCTGACCCGAAGCTTTTCTAAGCTCAGCTTCTATCACTTCACTTTCATCCTATGTATAACAATTTGTCTCATATGTCTAAACTCCAAAGAAAGTCCCTGCAACATCTCTGCAGGGACACCTCCTCATGTTATCAATGTCCGCCGCAGCGGCCTCCGCCACAACGTCCGCCACATCCGCCACAACCGCCGCAGCGGCCTCCGCCACAACGTCCACCGCATCCGCCACAACGACCGCCGCAACCTCCGCAGCCAAAACAGCCAAAGCACAAGAAACAGCCGAAGCAGCCTCCAATAAGACGGGAATCCTCCATGGAATACTGTTGCTGATTTTGTTCCCAAGGCACCGGCTGACTTACCTGAAAATCGTCAACATTCAACATTTGAAGTTGATTTTGAAACTCATTCATTTATATAACCTCCGTATATTCATTAATAAAATAATCCTTTGTAACAACAAGAAATAGTCAGGGAATTCGCCACGTCAAATACTCCCTTCAACAAAATATGTAAAGGAAGTAGGTAATGCCACTGATTCGAAAGCCTATTTTCGTGTGGCTCATGAAATGAAAAGCGGGGGGGGGGGGGAAAGTTCAGCATTACATTTTTTGATAAATTAAACCCAAACAAAAAAACCAGAAGGATGACTCCTTCCGGTTTTCGTGTTTTTCCTTATTCATGGTGGATATTTGTATACGGTTAGTTCTCCACCTGTTCAAAACGCTTCCAGTTTACCGATTTCTCCAGCACGATCGAAATCAATACGCCCATGATGAGACCATTCGTTAAGAATGGCTGCAAAAGGGTCGGAACATTGGCGAAGGCACTTGGCAGTACGTTCATCAAGCTAACGCCGATCAATACTGGTACGGCAAGCCTAAAGATCGTGTCCGAAGTGAAATACTGCCCCTTGACGCTGTTGAAGGCCGTGCCGAACAATTGAAGGTACGCAACGAACAAGACTGCATTCCCCACCGTTATTGGCATCGTGGCCAGGAAAGAAATAAAAGGCGGAATCAGTCCAATTACGGCCAACAGCACCCCACCAAGTAAAAACGGTCTCCGCTCATAAATCTGGGTGCTTTGCAGAAAGCCGATGGATGAGGTGAAAGGCGTATATGGAACAAGTCCAAGCAAGGGCGATAAAATGGTGAATCCGCCCGTCAAGAAGATAGAATTGCGATATTGCTTATGATTGGATTCTTCCCCCAATACTTCCGATGCAGCTTGGATGGAGGCGAAGGTGTTACACAAATTCAGCAACCCGGCAAAAAACGCAATCGCAATGATGCCGAATTCAAGGTTTGGCATACCTAACGGGAATAATGAAAATGAAGCACTTTTCGGGACCGATTCAGCACCGGTCGCAGGAAATAGCAACGCGTGAAAAATCCAACCGACGATGATTCCGATCAAAATCGAAAAATTGCTAATGGTCCTCGGGCCTTTTATCTTCAATATGCTTACTAACAAGACAATCCCCAACGAAAGGAAACTGACCGGGATGTTGACTTCCCCAGCATCGGTAATTCCGAGCATCCCCTTAAAGAATACAAAGATAAGCTGGAAGGTCAGGAGGAATAAGTAAACGGTCATGACCATCGGGGTGAAAATCTTCTGGACATAAGAAATCAGGTTAAAGGCCGCTATGATCATCGTTACGACACCTGCTGCCAGGAGACCTGTAGCTATTCCCCCTCCAATCTCTGCATAACCGAGACCGATTGATGGCGCAGATAATCCAAGGTTAAGCATCACTCCCCACAATAAGCCAGAGTGCCCTTCCATGATTGGATACTTATGCCCCTTCCAACCCTGGATCACACAAGCGATCCCTGTGAAAACGAGCGAGCTCCTCATTGTCATTTCCGTAACATCAGCAGGTAAATCGAACGCTGCCCCAATCGATATGGGCACGACTACCGTATTTGCAAAAATAAAAAATAACCATTGAAAAGAAGAAAATAGGGTTACGGAAGATCCCCAACTTTTCATAGCTTCCATCTCCTTTACCCATGATGCTATTCAATCTTATAATGAATGCATAATTAAAATAATTGCAGTATTGCTTCTATTACTTTTCCCAAAGCCTCGCTAACCGGATAAGTTGCATTGGCATTGCTTGAACACCACGTCGCAATCTGCATTCCGTTATCGATCATACCAGAATGAAGGTACAGATTGCATGGATAATGATTCTGTTATCAGTATTGGTAAAAAAGACCGCTTCCGTTTGTTTCAAAAGATAGGTTTAATATGACATTAATCGGCAGGCCACAGGCTCTATCCCATGAATTCATTTCCATTTTATCTTATTATCACGATAGAGTACATGAACACTAAGACGCGGGAGGGACGCTCAAAACCTGATATACCTAGTCTTACATTGCCCAAAACGAAAAAGGAAATCCGGAAGTATCCGGAAATCCTTTTTCGGGTTAGCCCTTTACGTTCATAGGCAGTTTTTGTTTACTTAGTGAACCGGAAACGATGCGTCCTTTGTGAATGACAGCTTTACGCTCAGACCTTCTTGCGACTGCTTCGGCAGAGCAGCTGGCGTCAACCAATACTAGGCTTGCCGCATCCCCAACCTTCGGCCATACGTGATTCCCATGTTCATCAAGCGGGGTTTTTCCGCCCGTTATGTACCTCAATGTTTGGGACAGGGAAACTTCATCAACCCATTTGAAGCGTTCGGCAAGCCTGCCAGCTCTCTCTAGGATGTCACCATTCCCGAGTGGTGACCACACATCGAAGATATTATCGTTACCTACCGATACCTCAACGCCTCTTTCATGCAATAAATCAACGGGTGGCATTTGTCTATTAATTGGGACGCTTGTAACAATGGAAACCCCCGCATCCCTTAAAATGTTGGCCAAATCATAGGCTTCTGCTTTGGAAACATCTCCTATGCCGAATGCATGGCTGACGGCGACCCTGCCTTCCCAGCCTGCTTGCTTTGTCAGAGCTGCCAACCGCTTCATCGTGAACGTCCCTAAATGGCCAGGGTCATGTAAATGAAGGTCAACATCTGCATTCGCTTCCACTGCTAAATCCATCAATTGCACCAGCGATGCTTCAATATCGTTATCGATCGTGGCCGGATCGACTGCCCCTACGATTCCCGCCCCGTTTCGCAATGCCTCCCTGACGAGCTTGACTGAATTCGATCGCAGCAAACCGTGCTGGGCGAATGCGACAATTTCTGAACTGAGTCGGTTGGAATAGGTTTCTAACGCCTGTTGCACTTGCTCCAGGTTTTGCAATTTTACTTCTGGATAAATATCAACATGAGTTCTTACATGAGTCGAACCAGAAGCTAAAAGTATTTCCAGTAAAGATTCCGCACGCACTTGTGTGCTCGTTGCAATGGTAGGAAGCACTTTTTTTTCATTTTCAAAGCGGCCAATGACACCTGAAGATGGGGTACATGCTCTCCATACATCTCCCATCAAGGTCTTATCAAGATGGACATGCTTTTCAATGAAGGACGGAAGCACGAGCAATCCTTTTGCATCTTCAACAGGCACATCATTGGAAATGGTCTCTCCATCCTTGACGATCTGCGTGATCTTTCCATCTTCTATCAATAGATGAAAAAGTCCGGTCATTGTTCCTGTCACTACTTCATCCTCTTTTTGAAAACCGCATTCCAACCGTGCATTCTTCAACCAAAAGTTTGTATTCAAGTCCCTCATCCCTTCTTATTTAATTGTCCGCCAAAACAGCTTCACCGCTAATTTTACCGTAGACCAAATTTCCATTGGCAAGTACCGCTGCACGCCTTGATCTTCTTGCAACGGCCTCGGCAGAGCAGGATGCATCGACTAAAACCATACTCGCAGCATCTCCAACATTCGGCCATAAACGATTTCCATCACGATCTAGTGTCTTGACTCCGCCCGTAATGAATTGCAGCGATTGAGATAATGAATATTCATCCTTCCATTTGTACCTCTCAGCTAACCGACCTGCCTTTTCCAGCATATCACCTGTACCGAATGGGGACCATGAGTCATAAAAGCCATCACAACCAAGAGCTACGTGTACACCCTTTTCATTCAGTAAATCGACTGGTGGCATGACCCGATTGATCGGCACCGTTGACATGATGGCAATTCCTAAGCTTGCTAATTCATCCGCCATCTCAGCTGATTCTCCAACGGAAACATCACCGATTGCAAAAGCATGGCTGATGGCGACCCTGTTTTTCCACCCTGCTTCTTCGACCAACGAAGCCAGTTTTTTGATCGTATAAAACCCAAGATGACCTGGATCATGTAGATGTATATCAATATCTGCATCAAATTCGACAGCCATGTTCATCATTTCATATAGAGACGCTTCAATATTCTGGTCGATTCCGCCCGGATCCAAGCCACCCACCAATGACGCTCCTTCTGTCATCGCTTGTCTCATTAACGCCGTTGAGTTCGTTCTTAACAAGCCATGCTGGGGGAAAGCCACGATCTCATGTGTCATTTTCCCTTTGAAATGATCCAGCGCTTTCTGGATTTCCTCCAGGTTTTTCAAGCCGATGTACGGATCAATATTCACATGAGTTCTGACATGCGTCGCACCGCCTTGTAACAAAAGCTGCAGCATGTGTTCGGCACGATGCTGCCCGGTTTCTGCCAATTCTGTGAGTTCCTCTGCTTCTAATTTTAACCGTTCCGTTAAATTCGCTGCCGGAGTGCATGATTTCCATGGCAGTCCTAAATAGGTCTTATCAAGATGGTTATGCATCTCTTTAAAAGCGGGAAGTGCAAGCAGCTTACTTGCGTCTTGAACAGGCAAATGAGTTTGCAAAGGAGCATTCGCAAGTTGAATTTCCTTAATGATTCCATCATTTATATACAAATTGTATAGGTCGGTCTTCGTTCCTTCAATTCTTTCATTCCCAAATACATATCCACTATCAAGTGTAACGTTTGTAAGCCAGTATGCTTTATACATTAAATCACTCTCTTTAATAGAAGATTAGACACCTGTCGTCTCAAAAGCGGAAATCGATCCACTTACGACATTGCCCCTAAATATGACAGCGGCACGCTTCGCCCTTCTAGCCACCGCTTCCGCTGAACAGCCGGCTTCAACCAGGACGATATTCGCCTCATCGCCAACATTAGGCCATGTTTTGACTCCTTCTTGGTTTAACGGTGTCCTTCCTCCAGTTATGAATTGAAGGCTGCTTGCCAAAGAACGCTCATCAATCATGCGAAACCTTTCCGCAAGGCGCCCGACTTTTTCCAAATTGTCGCCAATCCCGAATGGTGTCCAGTGATCCGTGATGCTGTCATTACCCAGTTCGACTTTCACTCCTTTTTCATGAAGCAGCGGGATCGGGATCGTTCTGAAAATAGGCACAGTGGATGTAATCGATATGCCTAATTCCGAAAACCGTTCGGCTATACTCGTCGCCTCAGAAACGGATAGATCCGCCAAGCCGCTTGCGTGGCTTACCGTTACCCTGCCCTGCCAGCCAGCGTCTTCCGTCATGGAAGCAAGCCGTTGCATCGTAAACAGCCCAAGCTGATCCGGATCATGAAGATGGACATCGATATCCGAATTCGATTCAACCGCGATATCCATGATCGTTGCAAGCGATCGCTCGATATTTTCATCAATGGTAGCGGGGTCGACACCTCCGACCAGGTTGGCCCCATTTTTCATGGCTTCCCTAATTAGCCCCACCGAATCCGAACGTAAAAGTCCATGCTGCGGGAATGCGACGATTTCATACGTCAATTTATCTTTGTAGCCTTCCAGAGCCTGGATCGTGGCCTCTAAGTTTTTCAGTCCAATTACGGGATCGACATTACAGTGGGTGCGTATATGCGTAGAACCGTAACTCAATAATAGATCGAGCATTTTTTCCGCTCTTGCCTTAGCTGTTGGCAATAACGCAGGCAGTAACACCTGCTCTTCTGCTATCCTGGTTTTCACTCCGTTTATGGCAGGCATGCAAGCCTTCCACGGACCGCCGTAGTATGTTTTATCAATATGGATATGCATTTCTTTGAACGAAGGAACCATCAGCAGGCCCCCTACATCATGCTGCAATTCTTGATCTGTGATCGTTTCCTTTGCCGATAAAATGGAGGATATTTTTCCATTTTCAATCTTAATGTGATATTTCCCGGTTTCAGTGCCGGTGATTACTTCATTTTCATTATAAGTGAAGCCTTTTTCCAACCGAACATTCGTCAACCAATACGATCGTGACATTAAACTCACCCTTCCACTACAGATTGAACATGCGTCCCTTTCATTATAATCCTTAAGTAATTCGTATATTTTCAGAATTTTTACTCTTTTTTATGTTATTTTTACTTATTGAATAAATGAAAAAACCACCCACTCTGATTGAAACGAAAGCTGAATTAAGATTGCCCACGTTTTTGGAGGATTTGTACTTAGACCGTTCCTTTCCACTGCGGGCGCTCCCTTTCCGCGGGCGGTTGGGGAGCCTTCTCGGCGCTTGCGCCTGCGGGG
>NZ_LMBV01000008.1:48862-49008 GCF_001439925.1 Peribacillus muralis | reverse complement strand
TCGCACCCTCCGTTACAATCCACTCTGATTTATAACTACAATTTAATTCTAAACCTCCTCATTTTTGGAAGAAATGTCCTTTAGATATCATCATTTCAGGCACTACCCTTATCCAGAGGGCGGTCGGGGAGCCTTCTCGGCGCTTG
>NZ_LMBV01000008.1:0-48839 GCF_001439925.1 Peribacillus muralis | reverse complement strand
TCGCACCCTCCGTTACAATCCACTCTGATTTATAACTACAATTTAATTCTAAACCTCCTCATTTTTGGAGGAAATGTCCTTTAGATATCATCATTTCAGGCACTCCCCTTATCCAGAGGGCGGTCGGGGAGCCTTCTCGGCGCTTGGCCTGCGGGGTCTCANCCTATACCGCATTTCCCGCAGGAGTCTCGCACCCTCCGTTACAATCCACTCTGCTTGAAAACTAGAGCAGAGAAGTACACTTTTAAAAAAAGACAAGGATATGTCTATAAAATTTCATAGCAGTATAATCCCTCTATTGTACAAATATATGAGTTTTAAAGGTACATAGAGGCTAAGGCATTTTCCGTTCAAATAAGATTAAGTACTAAAGTGTAATTCTTTAATTAGATTAAGGTTAGTGTTAACATTAGGTAAGTATATCTTCTAATGAAGGAGCTAGTTATGAATCCCAATATTTTATTGCGTAACAATGTAAAGGTTGCAGGAAGTGGTACACGACCAATGATATTTGCTCCGGGTTTTGGTTGTGATCAAAATGTCTGGCAATCGGTTGCAAAAGACTTCGAAGAGGAATACCAAATTATCCTATTTGACTATGTTGGGTCAGGTAATTCAGATATAGAGGCATATAACGTGGAAAGATACAGCACTCTTGAAGGGTATGCACAAGACGTACTTGATGTTTGTTCCGCATTAGACTTAAAAGATGCAATATTTGTTGGTCACTCTGTTGGATGTGTGATTGGCATGCTGGCATCAATAAAACATCCTGAATATTTTTCTAAACTTGTTCTGGTTGGTCCTTCCCCTTGCTACCTGAATTTCCCTAATGATTATTACGGAGGTTTCGAAAAAGAACAGCTTTTAGGGTTGATTGATATGATGGACAAAAATTATATAGGCTGGGCAACCGCCTTTGCTGGAACGGTAATGAATAATCCAGATCGACCAGAGCTTAAACGGGACCTAGAGAATCGTTTTTGTTCTACTGATCCTATTATTGCTCGACAATTTGCGGAGGTTACCTTTTTTGCAGACAATCGTAAAGACTTAGCAAAAGTAAAATTACCATCACTCATATTGCAATGTTCAGAAGATGTTATTGCTCCGTCAGCAGTAGGTGAATATATTCATAAGCATCTTCCTGATAGTACATTGAAAATGATGAAAGCAACAGGACATTGTCCACATATCAGTCATCCTGAAGAGACGATATCCCTAATCAGTCAGTATTTGGATGAATTTAATACAAATGATTTATAGAAGAGATGGGTGTGAATTTTTGTGAATGAACAACTAAATGAGGCACCCTGCGGATATTTTACTTTATCAGAAGAAGATGCTATTTTATCCGTTAATCAAACCTTACTTAAAATATTGGGATATAATCTCGATCAATTGAATGGTCAGCCTATTAATTTTATCCTTTCGGCTTCGGCCATACTCTTTCATCAGCTTTACCTCGTTCCTCTGATCAAGTTAGAAAATCACATCGAGGAAATATATATATCCTTAAAGTCTGTAGATGATGAAGAAATACCTGTATTACTCAACGCTGTTCGAAGAGAGCGAGATGGAAGAACCATTATTGAGTGTGTGGTGATTCCCATGCGCAAAAGAAACGAATTAGAAAATGAGCTTCTTATAGCAAAAAAAGAGGCAGTGACTGCTCTAAATGCTAGGAATAAGGCTTATTCTGATTTAGAGAATGCTCATGAAACGATGAAAGTTCAAAAGGATAAGCTAATTGAATTAAACAAAAAAAATGAAAAATACAAAGTAGATACAGAAAGAGAAATGGATCTTGCTAAAAAAATCCAAGAGACACTATTACCTGTTCCTATCATTAATGAACATGTTGAGATTCAAGCGTATTATAAAGGCTCCAATCAATTATCAGGTGATCTATATGGATTCTACCAAATTGACGCCCAACGGTATGGCCTTATCCTACTAGATGTGATGGGGCACGGACTTTCTTCTGCTCTCATAACCATGTCACTTCAGTCCATATTTCAGAGATTAATTATTAAAGGTTCAGAAGTGAAAACTGTGATGAAGGAATTAGATGATCACCTTCATTCTTTATTCAAAAACACAAGTGAAACTGGGCATTACTGCACAGCCGTCTACCTTTTGATCGATACGGATAAGAGAGAAATTAATTACATCAATGCAGGCCATCCTTCGGTGCTCTTACAGGATATGAACGGAAAACAATATCAGATGCGTTCTAATCGGCCACCACTCGGGATGTTTGAAGATATGAGTTTCAAAACAAATACCCTTACCTACAATAAGGGCAGTAAGCTGTGCCTTTATACAGATGGAGTTGAAGAACCTCTAGGTTCAGACCGATTATGCTCATTGGTAAAAACCTATTCTGCTGCCCCTTTATCTACACTTAAAGAGGAAATTATCCAATCTCTTAGAAACGAAGAGGACAGTGACTCACGTAAAGATGACCAAAGTCTTATTTTGGTTAACCTAAAATAAGACACTGGGTCGGTTACATAAACTAATACAAGGTGCTGTCCAATTGCATTGGAGTTCGCATAGTAGATACTATGTTTGATCAATTTTACCTACAGACTAGTCATTAGAATAAAATAAAACAAATGGGAAGCTATCATATTGATAGCTTTTATTTTTAACGCAAAATAATTATCAATTTATCGACTTTAATCATGAGTGTGTGCTTTGCAACAAATTTGAGGCGAGTTCTCGCAAATATTGCCCTTTTCACACGCAACGGGGACCGTTTTTCATCAATTTCTTGCGTTACACTTGATTTTGGCCCTGGTTCTCCGTATAATCACTGCTTTCTCTCACCATTTCGGCGTGTTATTCGCGAATTTAACGACTTTATTCGTGAGTTTGACGATTTTATTCGTGAGTTTGGCACTTTTACTCGTGAATTTGATGACTTTATTCGTGAGTTTCATGCTTTTACTCGTGAATATAGGCTCAGCATTGAATTTGAGGCACCTGCAGTGCAATGTAACGACTTAAGTACATTCCTACAAATGGGCAATCGGAATACCATCTAATGCAATCACGTAAGTACTACCTCTCGTTCAAGTCAAAACAAAAAGGCTTCTGAAGAAAATCTCAGAAACCTTTTGCCACAAATACATTACACCCTGAATTGGGTTGAACCCTTTAGCTTCATCACTTTATCGTTACTTCATTAATTTCGAGATAGCCTGAAGGACTCATCGAGAAGCCTTTTACGTCCTTCGCGACCGCAGCAACATTTTCAATCACCCTTACCGGAATATAAGGGGTATCGGCCATTTCGATTTCCTGGGCCTCGGCGTATAGTTCTTTGCGCGTTTCTTCGTCTTTTTCTTTTCTGGCTGCATCGATCAAGGCGTCAACCTTTGGATTGCTGTAAAAGAATGTATTGCCGGCGGCTCCCTGTGAATTCGTATGAAAAAGATTATATTGATTATAATCGGCATCACCTGTCGCGTTTCTCCAGCTGATGATGAACATTTCCGATTGCCCATTATTCACTTGTTCCACGAACGATCCGTACTCCATGACCTGTACCTTCAAATTGATTCCGATGCCTTTTAGCTGGGATTGCAGGACCTCGGCCAAGTTCACTCTTTCCTTACTGTCCATTGTCAGGATGGTGGCGTCCAAGCCTTTTGAATATCCGGCTTCGGCCATCAGTTTTTTTGCTTCTTTGAGATTATAATCATAGGCTTTCAAATTGGCATTATACCCGAATACTTTAGAGCCCATCAACGAGTTCGCCTTGACTCCGACATTATTGAACACGCCTTTAATGATCGAATCCATTTCAATGGCATGGGCGATCGCTTTACGGACGCGGACGTCATTGAATGGTTCATTCTCGACATTGAATCCTAAATATTCGGTACCATATCCTTCACTGCGGTAAACGTCCATGGCCGCTGAGGATTCCACCTGATCCATGACCGCTATCGGAAGAGGCTCCGCTATCTGTGCTTCACCGGTTTCGATCATCGATATCCGCGTTGAATCTTCAGGGACGACCTTGAAAATGACTTTGTCCACTTTTGGCTCATTTCCCCAATAGTCTTTGTTCTTCTCCAAGGTGATTTCCTGCCCCGGGGACCACGAATCAAAAACGAAAGGACCTGTTCCGTTTGGTTCCTGAATGATTTTCTTGCCAAACTTCTCGATCGTTTTCGGGCTAATGATTCCCCCTTCGTGATTCGCCAAAATCGAAAGCAGTGGGGAGAAAGGTTCCTTAAGTTTGAATTGCACGGTATGTTCATCAACCGGCTTCACTTCTTTTACCATTTTAAATACAACTGCTCTGGGAGAGGCAACCGCCGGATCCAATAGTCTATCGAACGTCTTTTTTACAGCATCTGCATTAAATGGTGTGCCATCATGAAACGTTACATCATCCCTAAGCTTGAATTCCCAGGTCGTGTCATCGATTTGCTTCCACGATTTTGCTAGCATAGGCTGGATTTCGCCATTTTTATCCCGCTGTACAAGTCCTTCATAGATCTTATGGTGTGTGACACTGGCTGCATTGATCGTGGACATGAACTGCTGATCGAGGTTTTCCGCGTCCGATAAACGGGCAATGACCAACGTCCCCCCTTCCTTTGGCGCAATGTTCGGATCACTTGCCGTTTTGCTTACGTCATTGTTAGAAGAACAACCTGTAATGATAATCCCGATGAACATGACTATAATAAGCTTTCCTATGCCAAGATATCTCCCCATCAACCATGACCTCCCAATTTCTTTTTCGAAATATAATAATATTCTGACTATTTAACACAATAATATTCTCTACTTCTTTTGCACGTTTTCAGCCATTATAGGACCAATCGCTTCTACGATTTTAAATGAGGGCTTAAACAGCTCTTGCTCAGGAAGCTTCTGATAATCCCTTTCCAAATAACCGCTTCTCATCCTATTAAAATATTTTTGCGCCTTATATTTGATTTCGTCCAAATCAAGATCAGTGATCACTTGATCTTTCATGACGACTTTTCCATTAATGATGGATAATGTAACGTCCTTCCCAGAGCCGCTTACAAACATCGTCCGAATCGGATCATCGATTACACCCATATGATAGCTGTCCAGGCTTACCGCAATGATATCGGCTTTTGCCCCCGGTGCAATCCGGCCTAAATCGTCCCTGCCAAGAAAAGTCGCTGCATCAAGAGTTGCGGATCGAAAGAAATCGGCATACCTAGAGCCTTCCACTTCCTTCTCGGCCATTCGTGAAAGAAGGCTGCCTACTCTTACGTTCTGGAACATATCCGGAGGGAATGTATCCGTTCCAAGAGCAATATTGATATTTGCCCTCTTATATTTTGCAAAGGATTCCAGCGCTTCGCCGTGCCTTGCGATGATCAGCGGGCAATGGATCACCGTTGTCTTCGTTTCCTTTAGAAGTGCCAAGTCATCACTGTGGCCATATTTGGCTTGGCTGTAACCTGAAATATAGTGGGCATGAGGAATTCCCGTTCTTGGACCGAGGAAACCAAGATCGTACAAATATTGAATCGGTGTCACCTGATGGGCTTCCCATATCGTGTTGAATTCAAAGCTCCCCTGGGCGGCATGAAGCTTTATCGGTACATCCAGTTTATCGCCGTAATATTTTGTTTGTTTTAAACTATTTGCCGTTTGGCACTCTATACGTTCTGGGGCAAGCATCCCTCTTACAAGGCCATCATAGGCACCATCGAACGTTTCGACAAACTCGACCGCCCTGCGCAATCCAGCTTCCCCAGCCTTTTCATCCCAGTGCAGTTTTACTTTTTCGTTAGGCTCGACGACCCTTATTCCGGATTGGAAGCTTGGACCTAAGTAAACCCTTAACCCCAATCGAGCTGCATGTTCTGCCGCAGCTGCCAATTCAGCATACGTTTCTGCCCAGCTTTTATAAAAAACCGAGGTAATCGGCATCGCCGTCGTCACGCCATGAAGGATGAGCTGTGAATACGCATATAAAGATTTGAAAGCCTCATCTTCTTTGGACATCCATTCGGGATGGCCGCTTTTGATATAATCCTCTGACCAAAGCATGTTTTTCTGTCTATCGGACCCAGCTTCAAAATGCAATATATCATGGTCAATGTCCCCTAACGCATTCAAATCAATGAAGCCGGGGCTAATGATCGCATTTCCGGCGTCCAATACCTCATCCACTTCTTGCGGATACTTTTTTCCTACATACAAAATCGTATCACCTTCATATACGACCTCCGCATTTTCCAAAATGACATGATCGCAGCCATCATAACCAATTACATATCTTCCTTTAACCTTCGTTTTCATCTTATTCCCCTTTCCACATTTCCTGAGCATTCTCCCGTTCGTCATATCTTCTTTCATCGACATAGGCCCTGGCGTGTCCCCAGAAATATTTCGTCGGCTTCATATACTTTTCCAGCCCCGCACGCTTGATCGTCGAAAACGCTTCTTCATTCGCTTCGTTAAGCACGGTGCTTTCATGAACGGTTTGGACCTTCCTCCCCACCATGATTACCTTCCCATCGACGATGACATGCTCCACATCATTCGCCACTGCTTGAAAGACAAGCCGATGAACATGCATGAATTCAGGTGTTAGATGCGGCTGATGCAAATTGACCGTAATCACATCCGCTTTCTTCCCAATCTCAAGCGAGCCGATTTCATCATCCCAGCCAATGCATTTCGCGGCATCGATCGTAATCATTTCCAGTAGTTTTCCTGGTGGTAAATAGTAATAATCCCTTAGTGCCGCCTGGTGAACGAATTGGGTTTTCCTCATTGCCTGGAACATATCAAAGCTAGTCGAAGGCGAGGTTCCATCCGTAGAAATCGCCACCGTTGCACCCATTTCCAATAATTCAGTGATCGGCGTACGGGCATTCACCTGCCCAAAACCTGGTGATGCACTGACATTCGTCCCCGTTTCTGCCAGGATCCTAGCCTCATCAAAGGAAATGCCGCGGCAATGCTGTAAATGGACATCAGGACCTAACAGGGCATTCTTCTTATCTTGTATCGCTAAATGAATCATCCCGCCAAAAGCATCGGAATGAATCCTCGTATCATATTTTCGGGCAATTTCCCTGATTCTTTTCGCTTGATAAAGATCATGATCACTTAGCCCATAAAGCCTGTCAGGGGCTGTGGGGTTGGAGGGGTCAACAGATGTGACGATGACAAATGGGGTAATGAAGGCTCTCGTGCGGTCTTCATTAGCATGATTCAGTGCTTCGATCACTGCTTCCGCTCCCATTAATACCTCTTCATAAGTAACCTGCTTCTCGATTCTTTTCCCGTCAACCCACCGGCTGAATGAATGAGGCCATGGAGGGTTGCAAGGGCCGGTGCAGACAACCTCCCTCACGCCCACCTCGGCGTAAGCCTTTGCGTGATTGATTGCGAAAATCGGGTCATCGGATCGCGGCATGGAGCCTAAAACACTTACACCCGTCGTTACACCCGCCTTCAATCTCTCTAAGGAGGAGAGCTTGCCTTCGTAGTACCAAAAATCATCCGTTACAAAATGTTTATACGTATTCGTCATGATCGGCATCCAAAAATCGATATTCTCCATCGCAATCGTCTTGAACATCGAATGTCCCCCATGGCCATGAACATCTATCAATCCTGGCAATATGCATTGATGGCTGCAATCGATCAATTTTTTCGCCTCATACTTCGATGTCAGCTTTTCGGTTATATCCACGTCTAAAATTCGTCCTTCGTTTATGGCGATGGCGCCATCCGAAAGGATTCGCCTGTCTGGATCCATGGTGATCACAGTCCCATGAATGAGCAGCAAATCAATCATATTTCCCCTCCTAATCGAGAAGACAGCATAACTGACTTATGCTGCCTTCCTTTTTGATCCAATCCTTATTGAACCGTTATGTCGTCAAGCATTAAATAGTTTGCCGGGTTCAGCCAAAGTCCTTTAACCGTTTCGCCGTAAGCAGCCAGATGCTCATAGTTGCGGATCGGAACATATGGTACCTCTTCCCGTTCGATTTCCTGAGCCTTCGAATAAAGTTCCTTACGTTTGTCGCCATCTGATTCCTGACGTGCCGCTTCGATCAATTTATCCACCTCAGGATTACCGTAAAACGAACTATTCCCGGCTGCACCTTGGGATTTGCTATTAAAAAGGTTGAATTGATTATAATCTCCGTCACCTGTCGCATTGCCCCAGCCGCCTATGGAAACCTGATGCTCACCCTTGGCCGTCGCATCAATATAAGCTCCATACTCAAGAACCTGGATTTTCACCTTGATTCCAATTCCTTTTAATTGGGATTGAATCACCTCTGCCATGTTAATTCTTTCCTTGCGGTCACTTGTCGTTAAGGTAATCTCCATACCATCCTTAACTCCTGCTTCCTTCAATAGCTTTTTAGATTCATTAATGTCGTAATCGTAGCCTTTTAATTTTGGATCATAGCCAAAAACCTTCGGGCTCATCGTTGAGTTTGCCTTCGTACCAACATCGTTATAAACTCCTTTGATGATGGAATCGACCTCGATGGCATGCGCGACCGCTTTTCGGACACGAACATCATCGAATGGCTTTTTCTTCACATTGAAGCTTAAGTATTCAACGGCAAGTCCTTCGGTGCGATACAATCCCATCGTGTCAGAGGCTTCGATTCTCTCGATCTCCGTCACGGGAACTTGATCGGTCACATGTGCTTCACCCGTTTCGATCATCGCGATTCTCGTAGCATCTTCAGGGACGACCTTGAATACGACTCCATCGATCTTCGGTTTTTTTCCCCAGTAGTCTTCATTCTTTTCCAAAGCGATCTCTTCTCCCGATTTCCACGATTTGAAAGCGAATGGCCCTGTCCCAACCGGATTCTGGCCAAGCTTGTCACTATGTTCTTTAATCGCCTTCGGACTTAAGATGCTTCCTTCATTACTCACCAATATCGATAGTAAGGGAGCGTAAGGATATTTCAGTTTGAATTGCACCGTCGTATCATCTACTACCTTGATTTCCTTGATCATTTCCAATTTACCGGCTTGCGGCGAGGAGGTTTTCGGATCTAGTAATCGGTCGAAATTGGTTTTTACCGCTTCGGCATTGAAGGGTGCTCCATCATGGAATTTCACGCCTTCACGCAGTTTGAACTCCCATGTTAGATCGTCGAGCTGCTTCCATTCCTTCGCGAGCAATGGCTGTGGTTTCATCTCCTTGTCAGGAGCGACCAACGTTTCATACACCTTCTCATAGACCACGTTTGCTGAAGGAATGTCCGTAATGAAATGCGGATCAAGCGTCGTCGCATCTGACAGCCGGGCGACGACCAATGTCCCCCCTTCTTTCGCTTCTCTTTCTGGTTTCTTGCTTGCGGTTTGATCTGATGTACATCCAGATAAAACCGTCGAGATACCTATTAACGATGCCAATAGTAAGCCAGTTATGCCTTTTCTCATGATTACGGTTCCTCCCTTTCATACTTCCCTTTGTTTTCGACGAAGCTTTTTACATTGATTACATCGGGCATAATCAAATTATAAGAAAAAACAAAATTTTATATTTTCAGAATCTTTACTCTTTTTTTAACTATCTTTACTGCTTTTCCTCATCATATTTACTTCAATACCTATTTTGCATAAATTAAATGAAAGAAAAGGAGGAGCTGCTATGAAGCCAGAGGTCGTTATCAAGAATCCCGGATTGAAGCTAAACAAAAAGAAATCTACAAAACTACAAAACTGGAAAGCCTTTTATAAAAAGTTCAAAAGAAATAAATTGGCATTGGTTGGCGGATACATCGTACTTTTTTATATTTTATTGGCCATTTTTGCCCCATTGGTATCACCGCATGACCCATATGAAATCGATTTGGTCAACAAACTCCAGACTCCCACGATGGAGCATTGGATGGGGACGGATGATAAAGGAAGAGATATTTTAAGCAGGCTATTATATGGGACTCGCCTTTCCTTAACGGTAGGATTCGTGTCCGTTTTCTTCGGAGCGTTCATCGGCATCCTCTTAGGATTGACGGCCGGATATTATGGGAAATGGATCGATACGATCATCATGAGGATCGTCGATGTTTTGCTTGCTTTCCCAGGCATATTGCTGGCCCTTGCCATCATAAGCGCCTTGGGACCAAGCTTAATTAACGTAATGGTGGCGGTTGGCGTGTTTTCGATTCCGATGTTTGCCCGAATTGTACGAGGGTCCACACTGTCAGTGAGGAAGCTTGAATATATCGACGCCGTTCGTGCATTGGGAGCGACTGACTTCACGATTATAGTCAAACACATTTTTCCTAATATTCTTTCACCCGTCATCGTACAAGCGACATTGCGCCTGGCAACGGCCATTCTATCGGCAGCCGGCTTGTCGTTCCTCGGGCTTGGAGCGCAGCCCCCTTCACCAGAATGGGGTGCGATGTTAAGCAGCGGACGAGACTATTTATTCAGCGCTCCGCACATCGCTTTATTTCCCGGAATCGCCATATCCACTCTCGTACTCGGATTCAATATTTTCGGAGATGGACTGAGAGACGCCCTGGATCCAAGAATGAAAAAATAAGGAGGAGAGAACATGTTCGTATTTATCGTCCGACGCATTTTGCAAACGATACCGGTCTTGTTAGGAGTAAGTCTAGTAGTCTTCCTCATCATGCAGATGGTTCCCGGTGACCCGGCAACGCTGCTTGCAGGTGAAGGAGCAACCAAAGAAACGATCGCAATGATCCGGCACCAGCTAGGGTTGGATCGCCCCATCCTTTATCAGTACGTTGATTATGTAATTCACGCCGTACAAGGCGATTTCGGTCAATCACTCCGCAGCAGCCGCCCTGTTCTGGACGAGATTATGGTTCGCCTGCCGATCACGCTTGAGCTTGCTCTTGCTAGTATTTTCATCACCGTCGTGCTTGGAATGGTGGCCGGAATCATCTCGGCGACAAGGCAATACTCTGCAGCTGACATTTCCATCATGATCGTTGCTTTACTAGGAATCTCTTTACCTAGTTTTTGGTTAGGGCTTATGCTTATCTACTTCTTTTCCGTCAATCTGCAATGGTTTCCCGTTTCAGGCTGGGGAACGATCAGCCATATGATTCTACCTGCGATAACCCTTGGTGCGGGCGGAGCGGCAATCGTCGCCAGAATGACCCGGTCAAGCATGCTCGAAGTCGTTCGTCAGGACTATATCCGGACAGCGAAGGCAAAAGGGTTGAAGGAGCATGTCATCATTTATAAGCACGGACTGAAGAATGCACTGATCCCTGTCATTACTGTCGTTGGCCTCCAATTCGGTGCACTCCTTGGCGGCACCGTATTAACCGAATCCGTCTTTGCCATCAACGGACTTGGGAGATTGATCGTCGATGCCATCAGGACGAGGGATTTACCGATGGTTCAAGGCGGCGTCCTTATTGCTTCCGTCATCTTCGTATTCATGAATTTGGCTGTGGATATCCTCTATCGATACTTTAACAAGCGCATAGACTTAAACTAAGGAGGTACGTGATGAAACAGTTTAATGAAACAATACTGGAAGTTAAAAATTTGCAGACCCACTTTTTTACCGACGAAGGAACGAGTAAAGCAGTGGACGGAATCAGCTTCACCTTGAACAAAGGGGAAACGCTTGGAATCGTCGGGGAATCAGGGAGCGGAAAAAGCATCACCTCCTTATCTCTGCTAAGGTTAATTCCATCGCCTCCCGGTAAAATCGCCGGCGGCAGCATCCTATTTAAAGGGGAGGACCTGCTTGCCAAGACGGAAAAACAGATGCGTTCCATTCGCGGAAATGAAATTTCGATGATTTTCCAAGAACCGATGACTTCATTGAATCCCGTCTATTCAGCGGGCGAGCAAATTGCCGAAGCGATCCGCCTTCACCAAAAGCTTGGAAAAAAGGAAGCTTGGGCCAAAGCGGTCGACATGCTTCGGCTTGTCGGAATCCCCTCTCCTGAAAAAAGGGCAAAGCAGGAGCCGCATGAGCTGAGCGGCGGAATGAGGCAAAGGGTCATGATTGCAATGGCACTCGCCTGCCACCCTGAGGTATTGATAGCGGACGAGCCTACGACGGCGCTTGACGTGACGATTCAGGCGCAAATTTTGGAACTGATCAAAACGCTGCAAAAGGATTTCGGAACGGCCGTCATTTTAATCACGCATGATTTAGGTGTCGTCTATGAAACATGTGATCGGGTGGCGGTGATGTATGCCGGGAAAATGGTTGAATACACCTTGGCAAAAGAAATTTTCACGAATCCTAAACATCCTTATACGATTGGACTATTGAATTCCCTTCCTCGCCTCGACTTGGATCAGGAGGAATTGACCACCATCCCCGGGACCGTTCCAAGTCCGTATGATATGCCCAAGGGCTGCAGCTTCGCCCCCCGTTGTGCTCATGCGAAGCCAATTTGTGAACAAGCCGTACCGGATCTCGAATCGGTCGGCCCCGATACCGAGGTCAGCTGTTGGATGTATACCCCGCAATGGGATAAAGAATATGAAGCGGAAGAGAAAGTGGGGGTTCAATGATGGGAGCAACGGTTGAAGACAAAAAGGTGCTGCTTAAAGTAGATCAATTGAAGCAATATTTCCCGATCAAGGGTGGTTTTTTCGGACGTACCGTTAATCATGTAAAAGCTGTCGACGACATCAGTTTCCATATTTATCAGGGGGAAACGTTGAGTATAGTCGGTGAATCTGGCTGCGGCAAATCGACGACCGGACGGGCCATCCTTCGATTGGATCAGCCTACAAGCGGGCAGATACACTTTCAGGGCAAGGACCTTTTAAGCTTAGGAAAAAAAGAAATGCGGAGTACGAGGAAGGATCTGCAGGTCATCTTTCAGGATCCCTTCGCCTCCCTTAATCCTAGACAGACGATCGGGCAAATTCTTGGAGAAGCTTTATCGATACAAAATGTGGTGCCTAAGGAACAACGCAGAAGCAGGATCGAAGAATTGTTGGGACATGTCGGCCTGAGACCGGAATCGATGGAAAGGCACCCGCATGAATTCAGTGGCGGCCAGCGTCAGCGGATTGGGATTGCACGAGCACTTGCCGTCGATCCAAAATTGATCATTTGTGATGAAGCGGTATCTGCACTCGATGTCTCCATTCAGGCGCAGGTGCTGAATCTATTAAAAAAATTGCAACGGCAATTCGAGCTTACCTTTCTTTTCATATCGCATGACTTAGGAGTCGTGCGCCATATCTCGGATCGCGTCATGGTCATGTATTTAGGAAAGATCGTCGAAATCGCCGACAAAAAATCGATCTTCGAACAGCCGCAGCACCCATATACACGGGCCTTGCTATCTGCCATCCCGGTGCCGAATCCAGTGCAGGAAAGGGAACGAATTTTATTGACCGGAGATGTTCCCTCGCCGATCGACCCGCCAATCGGCTGCCGCTTCCATACACGGTGTCCGTTTGTGATGGACATCTGCAAAACAAAGGCACCGGAATTAAAGCTTTCAACACAAAATCATCAAGTCGCCTGCCACATCGTGTCATAAGCTGTAGATTTTCACTGAAGTCTTTAGTAAGATACTCATAGACAGAATAATGAAAGCTATCTAAAAATACAAACAGCAGAGGTTTTCCATGCTAAGTTTCGAGGGATTCACGTTAATTATCATGCTCTTCATTTTAGCTCCTATCATGGGAGCTATTGCTCTTTTATTTCTATTCATATTCGAAAAAAGAATTGATCTGCTTGAGAATAAGAACAAAGAGATACGCCTGGAACAAGCTTTGCAGGAAGCGCAATATAATAAACTGAACCAGCAAATCCAGCCTCATTTTTTATTCAATACGTTAAATGTCATATTGGGCTTGGCCCGCCTGAACAGAAAGGCGGAATTGATACGTGCCTTGGAGGCATTTTCGCAATTCCTGAAGTTCAAATACAAAGCATCCGAGCCACTGATTCCCCTTGCTCAAGAAATTCAGTACACGCAGCATTACCTCGACATCCAAAGCCTTCGCTTCGGTGATAGGCTTAAGATCGATATGTATTGCCCCGACCATTTAACGATCGCGCTGGTCCCTCCTTTCATTCTCCAGACATTAGTGGAGAATTCGTTCAAGCACGGCTTGGAAAAAAAGGTCGGGGAGGCCCTGCTACATATCCGGTTTCGTTTGGATTCGGAGACGGTGCATCTGGAAGTGAAGGATAATGGATTGATCGGGAATGCAGCTACTGCTGCAGAGGAAGGCGGTCATGGCCTGGACAATATCCAAAAACGTTTATACTTGTATTTCAGCAATCGTGCCCAATTAACGATAGCTTCCAATGAAAATGGTACAAAGGTGGAAGTATCATGGCCACTCGTTTTTGATACGAATTGGGAGGAGGCAGCACCGGAATGAATGTATTATTACTTGATGACGAACCATTGGTCCTTGAACAAATGGAATATATGATTCAATCGATATTCCCTTTTTGGACGTTTCACAAAGCCGCCGATGCTGTTCAAGCACTGACGCTCAACCAGACTTATAAAATCAACCTCGCTTTCCTTGACATTAACCTGCCTGGGCGATCGGGCCTTGAGTTCGGTGAAGATCTGCGGGCGCTCAATAAAGAAGTGGAAATCATCATGGTCACCGCCCATCAAAGCTTCGATTACGCCCAGCAATCGATCAGGATCGGGGTCGTCGATTACTTAACGAAACCGGTCATCGAAAGTGAATTGCATAAAGTGCTATCCAAGTATCACAAAAGCGGGGCCGCCCAAAACTATTCAAGCCTGATCCACCATTCGCTAACATTCATTCATGATAACTATGCGGAAAAAATCTCCCTTTCGGACATTGCCCGTGAAGTACATACGAACCCGACGTATTTAAGCAGGAAATTCCATGAAGAGGTCGGCACCTCCTTTTCCGAATATTTAATGCACTATCGAATAAAAGCCGCCAAAAGGACGTTAACGACCAACACGAACTGGAGCATATCAGACGTCGCCGAAAACTCAGGCTTCAACAGTCAGCATTACTTCAGCACGTTATTCCGTAAAATAGAGGGAATTACACCGAAGGAGTTCCGCGAGAAAGGAAAATGACCATTGCGATCACGGACATTTCAAGAATACGTACAAGGCCCGATCCAAATCGGAATGGGCTTAGGAATCATCTCCCTCCTCGCACGCTGGGTGACGGGAACCACCATCTTATCCTCTCCTGAATCGATGGTGAAGTATGGCGTTTTCGGGGGAATTGGCTACGCGATCATGGGCGCCATCGCCCTCGTCATGTTCAGCTTCATCGGAAAGCGGGTACGACACGATTTCCCGGTCGGATTGACGATGGGCGACTATTTAAAAACGAAACTGCATCCATTCGGATATTGGATCTTGCTGATCATTCTGGTCATAACCAACCTCCACATCTTATTCATTCAGGGAATGGCCGCGTCCACCCTCTGTCAGTTCCTTTTCGATACACCGCTGTATGTCGGTTTATTTTTCTTTTTCGTTTTTTGTATTCTTTTTGCAGGCTTCGGCGGGTTGAAGCTCATTCATCGTTTCGCCGCCTTTCAAGTTGTTTTCATGTTTGCCGCCGTCATCTTGATTCCTTTATATTTCTTCGTCAAGGAAGGCATCCAGCCTGTTTATGATGGAATCCGCCTGTACCACCCATATATGCTGGTCATCAATAAGTATGATTTTTGGAGTTTCATTTTTGCCGGCCTTCTTGTCGGATTCGGGCAATTTTTCTTTGACCTGACCTCATGGCAGCGTTTGTTCATGATCGAGCTGAAAAAGGTACCCTTAACCTTTTCCTTATCCGGCCTGATCTGGCTCATATTCCCGCTCTCGTTTTCATCACTGTTCATCATGGTGATCTTTACAGGCGGCTTCACTGATATCCACTCGATTTTAGAAGGACTGGCAAGCAAGATTACGACGCCATTCTTTTTCATCCTGTTTGTCCTTTGTGCCTTCAGTGCAATCACCTCCACATTCGGGGCCTGCCTGCATGCATTGGTAAGCTTGATTGTCGCCAACATGATCGAGCCCTTTCAGGACCAAACGAATGACCAGCAAAAAATAAGGATGGCCTACCTCCTGTCAACCTGCATCGGCGTACTGATATTCATGGCGACACTCTTCTATTCCCCAAACCTAATGGAGCTATTATTCTATTCAGGGAATATCTATTCGGCCTTGCTCGTTCCCATTCTGGTCATCGTATTCAGCAAAAGGACAGTCGCCAATTACATACCGATAAGTGCACTCTTGGCCATCGCCGCCTCATACATCATCCAGCCTTATGCAAGTGAATTTCAAAGCATCTGGTTCAGTGGATTATCGTCGGTCACGCTCATCGTCGTATGCACGATCGTCAGCTTCATCAAAGATAAATGGAAGCTTCGTAAAAACTAAATCCTTTTAAAGCAAAAAAAAGCTGCCGACGTCATGTCGACAGCTTTTTATCGTCTGTGCTGGAAAGCTATTTTTTAGTAAAGCTTACCTTTTTTAAACTAGTAATATTTATACGATCTCCGGATTTTAGCGTGGTTTTCATTGTGTATGTGGCGTGTTTCTCGTAAATTCTGCTCTTTTTGAGCCTTAACAGAGCAATTTCTCGACTTTATTCGTGAATTTGGGCGCTTTATTCGTGAATTTGGCCACTTTATTCGTGAATTTCGCTCTTTTACTCGCGAATTTGGATTTTACGCATAATTCGAGGGGTGTCCTCGATGAGCAGATTCAGCAGTCGGCTCTTGTCATATGAAAAAACGATATCCAGAGAATCGATTGATCTCGGGACACCGTCTTTTTTCATCATGTGATTAAATCAAGTTCCGCAAAAAGTCCGGTAAGGCGTTGATGCCTCAGGCAGTGTGGTGTATTCTCCTTGCTTGGCGGAGTGCTCGTAAGGGTTTGAGAGAACATCCAACAGCCGCTCCATCACGCTGTAGTCCCCTTTTTCCACGGCAGCCTCGAGAGCCTCTTCGACCCGGTAATTCCGCGGGATCACCGCTGGATTGCTGCTTTTCATCAGCTGGCTCGATGAGTCTTTAGATTCCTGCTGCCTGCCTAGTCTTGCCTGCCAGAGCTCATGCCACTGGACGTATTCCGCTGCCCCGAAAAGGACCGTTTCCTCAATTGTACCAAACGTTAACGCGCGGAATGTATTCGTATAATCCGCGCCATGTTTCTTCATCATGCTGAGGAGGCCATTGATTAACGCTTCATCCTGTGTTTCTTCATTAAATAACCCCAGTTTCGCTCGCATCCCCGCTAGCCAGTGGGCGTGATGCAGATCTTTAAAGGCCGAAATTTTCTCTTGAGCGAGCTTGACTGCCGAGTCCAGGTCTTCATGCAGCAATGGCAATAGGGATTCTGCGAACCGCGCGAGATTCCAGCCGCCAATTACCGGTTGATTGCCATAGGCATAGCGACCTTGCGTATCAATCGAGCTGAATACCGTTGCCGGATCATACGCGTCCATGAAGGCACATGGGCCATAATCGATCGTTTCCCCGCTAATCGTCATGTTGTCGGTGTTCATTACCCCATGAATGAAGCCAACCAGCTGCCATTGGGCAATAAGCTTTGCCTGACGCTTGATCACTTTCTCGAACAGAGAAAGATACCGGTTCTCCCCTGCTTCAACGTCTGGATAATGACGCTCTATCGCATAATCGGCAAGTGCCCTGAGCTCCTCGACCGTGCCCCATTTCGCAGCGAACTGAAAAGTACCGACACGCAGATGACTCGCAGCGACACGGGTCATTATGGCCCCGGGCAGCCTAGTTTCCCGAATGATCGATTCTCCGGTCGTCACCACTGCCAGACTTCGGGTCGTCGGAATGCCAAGTGCATGCATCGCCTCGCTGATGATATACTCCCGCAACATCGGCCCCAGTGCCGCACGCCCATCACCTCCGCGCGAATACGGTGTTCTTCCTGGACCCTTCAGCTGAATATCGACCCTCCCGCCTTGAGGAAGGACTTGCTCGCCAAGCAATACGGCCCGGCCGTCACCCAACATGTTAAAATGCCCAAACTGGTGCCCCGCATAGGCTTGAGCAAGAGGCGAACCACCTTTTGGAGCCTCGTTTCCGCCAAAAACCGCCACACCAGCTTCGCTCCTCAATGCCTCAACGTCCAGATTAAGCGATGCTGCCAACGGTTCATTGAGGATGACCAACTCAGGTGAGGTTACAGGAGTCGGATTCGTGCTCGTGAAAAACTTTTCCGGAAGACGGGCATAACTATTGTCTAAATTCCATCCTGCTTCATTACTCATTGTCATGGCTTCTCCTTTTCTTGTTTTGTCATTTTGTATGGATGTTCGTTCTCTCATCATTTCAGCTAAACTAAATACCATTCTTAAAACCAATGCAGTCTTTTTTAATGTCTGCTTCTGCCAATTTATTATACCGTTTCCATATGAAAATGGCTCATTTTAAGCATGGGTGAATGCCGTTCTGTGTTTGTCTCATAAGTTTTTCTACGCAAAATAGAAGAGGCCGAAACAATGTTCATTCAACGTTTCAGCATCTTCTTTTTTTCGAATTCGGCTATCTATAACTACTTATTTTCAGGGAAAGAGACTAAAAACGTTATTCTTCAGGTAGTTCATCCCCATTAATAATGATCATTGCATCATGTTTCCCATTACTTAAAACAAGTTTAATGTTTCCTTCTCCAGGCTTTGATTCAAATGAGATAATCGCGCGTCCTTTTATTATTTCAGAGAATACCTTTTCTCCTTTTGAATTCATTACGATACATTCTATTTCACTTTCAGTTTGATCGTTTTTTATTGAAATTGTATTGTTTTCTTTTAACAGTGTTTTCATTTCAAGCGTTCTCTTTTTATGAAGGTTGCCAGATATGGTCATATCAGCTACTAAAACTTTTGAATCTTTTACATAGGTCTTATTCACTTCAATTCCATCGGTAGTCATTGCACCTGTTTCTGAATATATATTCATGATTAGCCCAAGCAGAAAGAATGCACCTATTACCGCTAGTATTTTTTTCATAACGCATACCTCCTATCCTTATAATCTCTCTTCCATAAATCCAATCGTTACAGAAACAATAATACACATTTATGGTTTAAATTAGGTATATTTTATCATAGAATCTCTTTTTTATCGAAAAAACATTGCATCAAAAAAACCTACCGCTGGTCCGGTAGGCCTAGCTTATATTTTTAACCGGTGTCACTTCCGGTATTGATTTCAACGTCCTTCCCACATCCCCTGCTATACTAATTCAGGATAGCCAGGGTGATGAAGGCAATGCCAAATGTGCAGTACAGACCGAGGGTAAGGGGCTGGGGATAAATGATGTAAATCATCATACTAATGATCATCAGCAGGATGCTGTAGGCATTGATTCTATCTCTCCACATACTCATCTTTGGTCAACTCCTTTTTGATTGCGTTGTCCTTGTACGATAGGATTTCTGAACGAAAAACAATCGCAAAACACATCGCTGACGCTTATCTGTCCTTGCAACGAATGGTACATTCCCGCTTCTGTAATGGCCGTCTTCGTGCCTAATTTTACTCTTTTTTCATTTTTCGTTAGGATGTATGCGTCTGATAATTTATAATTATAGGATTGCAGCTACTAAATAGCCATGTAGCGAAAATGATAAGTCCATAAAAATAATTTAAATATTCAGATTTTTAAGGGGATATGAAGGAAATGTTCAATAATACTTTCAAGGTTGTCCTGCGAGCCTTACATAAAGGTCAAACCGAGGAATTCGCCTATGTATATGAAGGAAAAAGCTTATTGATTGGACGTGCAAGCCAGCACTCCAAAGCTGACTTCAAGCTTTATAATGACTTCGTTTCCAGGGAACATTGCCTGATTTACATGAAAGAAGGAAAGCTTTTCATCGAGGATTTGGCGAGCAAGCATGGGACCTCCGTGAACCAGATGCGGTTAGTCCCTGGTCAACCCTGCGCCATTGAACCGGGTGATGTTATTACTCTGATTAATGGATTGATTGAATTCATGATTTCCATCGACAACGATTTAACACGGGATTTCACGCCGGTGAACCCGGATTTGCTGCGAACGGTGAGCATTAATGAATATCTTCAGACCGTGACCATCAATGAAGAAGCTCCCATTAAAATGCCGACGAAGGAATTCAATTGCTTTAAGCTGCTTTATGAGAACTTGGACCACCTCATTTCAAAGGAAATGATCGTCCAGCAAGTATGGCCCGAAAGAAATGGGAATCCCGAGCAAATCGTTACTGCTGAAGAAATCGCTTCACTACTCTACCGGGTGCGCAAGCGGATAAATGGCCATTTCGCCATTAAAGCAGTCATTCAAAAGGGATATTATATGGAATCGGTATGCTCCATCAACCTCTCCGACCTATAATGAACTGCACCCCCATTATAAGGCGGACGTCATTTCACGGAGCTAGTTAAGGTATCTTCTGCTCGCATCTGTAAGCACCCATTCAGTGGGTGCTTTTTATTTTGAAGGAAATTATCTCCTTTTGTTGAATATATATTTAAAAAAGGAGGTGAGTACGTGGAGGTTAGAATAAGAACTTTATACGTTTTAGAAATCTTGGAAAACGGAGAACATTATTCTTTTGATTATGAAACCGAAGATGAAGCCTATAATGCATTTGAATTCCTTGTAAAGACATACAAGGATAACAGAATTATTGACAAGGGACCTGTCATTTCCGCTGATAATTTTATTCAATTGAGTATAGGCAAAAATCATGTAGGTTCTGTACCGAAAAACGCAATCGCAAGCTACTCGCCTTTTGAATGGTTCAAGGATATACATGAGGAAATTAAGCTCTCCTCTAAAATATACCACGAAAATCATAACTGAATGCAAAGTCAGGCATCCACCTAAGTGGGTGCTTCTTTACTGGAATGTAGATACGAATTCGCGATTTCAAAAGTAAAAAGATACAGCCAAATTCATAATAAAACCCTCATTAGCCGCTCATATAACCTAAGTCAGTCGAAAATACACCTCCGACTCAATCAAATATATACTTTACTAACCGAACGATCATTCTGGGTATAAAAGTCAAGATACTAAAAATCAAGTCTAATACGATCGAACCAAGAATCTGATCCAATATGTCTTTAAAAAAACCGTTCTTTGTCTTTCTTTTATCTCTTGCCATTTTGTATCCTCTTCATATTTCCTGATTTATCCAATACTTACTCCATATCTATCATAAAAAAATTATACCCGACAATAGAGATAGAATCATAAGTGAAAATGTAATACCTAAACCAACCAGTTCCTTTTTTGTTGCTTTTCCTAGTAAATACCGTTCAAATAATAGTAAAGACATTCCAATTACTATAATAATATAAGCCATAAACCGATAATCATTGTAAACACCGTAAAACAAGGTGGAAACAAAGTGTATCATTCCTCCTGTTATCCATAAGAGTAACGCTGGAATGAACAAGAACTTTATTCTGTTTTTAAAAATCTTCATTATCACATCTCCATAAAGACAGCTTCCATCTTAACCTAACACAGACGCGGAAACAAAACCCCTATGGTCTGTACCCGTATCCAAACACGAACAAAAAATTAATAAACAAAAAAAGCGCGGTTGATGGAATTAAACTTACTACAACCAATCCCTTAGCTGTGATGCTTCGTACGCTTCTAAACCATTTGTAATAAATAAAAAGGAGAATTACTGCCAAAGGCAAGAAAAAATAACCTACCATAGTATCAACCCAGCCTGAATTCTTATCCCAATAAGCATCTGGTACAGGAAGGCTATTCTCATATTGTCTATCGATTTTGAATTTGGTTGTAATAAAGATATATGAGATTATAGAATAATAAGCAATTATTAGGCTTTTACCCACCACAATAATAAACGATTGGAGATTACTATTAAAAAGAAGATTGCTAGCATGACAAACAAACCTGTGTATGTTACCAACTTAATTCCCCCTATCTAATTACGACCACCATAAAAAATCCAATTATTAACTATTCGCCTTGACAGAACTAATTCCTTTTAGCAAAGTACTCTTAAACTAAACTAAATGTTTGGTGCATAAGAAAAAGAGCTGCTCGTCACAGCCCTAAATGGTTAGGAATAAAACAATTTTGTAATTGCGATCGTTACTTTTTCACATACATCTTGTTGATAAAGGGTTCGACTGAAGAAATGGTGATATCCTGATAATAATAATGTACAATATCCTGATAATTTTTACCCTCTTGTGCCAATCCGTTAGCACCGTATTGGCTCATACCTACACCGTGCCCATTACCCTTAGTATGAATGATCACTTCACTGCCCTCTCTTTTGATTGTGAAATCGGATGAATGAAGTTTCAGCTTATCTCTGATTGTTTTCCCACTATATTTCTTATCGTTGATTTCAAAGGATTTTATACGATTTCCCTCAGATTTTGAAAGAACCGACCCTATATTAACATCACTATCCAATTTAATTCCAAGCAACTCTTCAAATTTAGGTACTTGAATGGTCGTTTCATTTTGAAATTTAGGAGATTGCAGATCCCATGGACTCTCCACACTTTTTAAATATGGCGTTTTATTCCCCCAATAATCCTCAGAATTCTCCGTATATCCATTACTGGTTGAAAAAAAGGATGCATCGATTGGTTTCTCATCATAGGTTATGATTTGACCTTTTGTGGCATCGACCGCTTTTTGAACTTTAGATATATTTGATTGATAATTTTTTCCCCATTCACTAGCCAGTTCTTTTTTATTTTTAAAGACTTGGTGGAATTGTGTATTATCAGTTATATCAGTACCTTCTGGCAAATTAATTGTGGAATTTGAGAGCATTTGCCTAACCAGAAATGTTCTCGCTGCTAAAGATTGAGCCTTTAACGCTTCTAATTCAAAAGAAACAGGCATTTCAGAAGCAACAACACCTACAACATATTCTTCCAAAGGAATCTGTTCAACTTCTTTAGTCAATGTCCTATAAACTGAAA
This sequence comes from Peribacillus muralis, assembly GCF_001439925.1. Lineage (GTDB taxonomy): Bacteria > Bacillota > Bacilli > Bacillales > DSM-1321 > Peribacillus > Peribacillus muralis. The sequence continues at coordinate 25,873 of NZ_LMBV01000008.1, read as the reverse complement.
CGTCGATGGATGGCTCCGCCGATTTTTTATCAGTTTGATCTTTACTGTTGGTTGATTCAACAAAATCCTGACTTGTTGATGCATCAATATACTTTTTCGGACTGTTTGAAAATCCAAGAACTAAAATAGAAGGTACTACTAACGTAATAATAATGGTCGATAGAACGATCCACATCAATGGTTGGAATTTATTCATCTTACCTCCTTAATAAATAAATCATTATAGAAAGGGTATGAATAAACCGCACCTTATATTACCGATTATTAACAAGCTATTTTACAACAATTCTGATCGCACCTTTAAGGAATTACTCAAGAGCGTTTCAATTTTTTCTTTGTTTTCATGACAACCAACAGGATCGGTAAGTATAAAACAATGAAGCCCACGCTGTATGGATTGATTATTTTGTTTACTATATACAATATATCTCCATCGTAAAAAAATATATTGATAAGGATTATGATGATCGACATGATCCATAGTGGATATTTTTGCTTGACATTGAATACGCGCTTGATCCCCCTGCTGGCAGCCCACAAAGGAATGACCATGTTGGGTATGATAATGACGGCCCACCAAGAAATGGTTATGTATTCAAACCGTTGAATGAAAGGTAATTCAATGATGCTCGTCATCGTTAAGGTTGGCCATAGCGTTAGGGTCAATAACTTTAGTGGATAAAAGGCGATGGAAACGAAATAAACTAATAAGGCCAGTATGGTCGTGGTTATTACTCCTCCATGAGCATACTTTTGTGATGTTTCCGCATCTTTTATGAACGGATAATACATTAAAAGCATTTCAAAACCTAGCAACGTTAATGAAATACTTTTGGTACCTTTCAGTATATCCAGTATAGAATGATCGAACATAGGAAGTAATCCCGTGAAATCTGAATATTTAATAGTATAAAAAGGGAAAAATAAAAGCCAGTATGAAACGAGTACTGTTAAAAATGTAATACCTGTAACAGTCCGGAATCCCCCTGTATTTATAGAATAAATCAAGATAAGGAACACCGAAGCCAATGCCCAGGAAGGTACATCATCAAACATCCAAACATGTATGACACGAATATATCCGACTATGATGGTCGTTCCTAATACAAAAAAGTACAAAATGAACAAAAGACTGAAGAAATTGCCAACCCATTTACCAAACGCATAGTCGTTAGCGGAAATGATATCACCCGGAACCATTTTGAAAATCTTATACATAAGCCAAATTAATATGTGAATAAGCAATCCTGCCAGGAGTATGGATATCCATCCATCCGTCCCTGCGAACTTTGCTAATTCTCTTTGGAAGCTCAACGCGCCCAATCCTGTTTGCATGCCATGAATTAAAAAAAACACATAGAACGGCAATACCTTATACTTTTCATCAATATTAACTTGGTTCATATTGGACCCTCATTTGTATCACTGATTTCTAATGGTATTAATTTGGCTTTTAATAGTGGTGGCTATTCAAGAAATTAACAATTTGAATGAAACGGTGATACAAACTGGGTGGCAAGAAAAACACCCCCAAATTTGGAGGTGTTCGTATTAAGCAAGTATTTTATCCAGCACATCATAAAACCTCATAGCACCTACAAACAAAGATATCGTACATAAAACAGATATATTTCCAGTAAGCGCCACTAACTTCATATTTCCTTTTTCTCCTAGGATCGCTAGGATTATTCCTAGAATGGGGAATAACATCGCAATCCAAGCTAACAATGGACCTAAAACACTGCCATTTTCATATCCATGGCTAGTCTCGTTAGCACTGACATATATCCCGACGACTATTAAACCGATGAATGCCAAAATACAAAGAATTAAGCAGATAAAAGATAATTGAGTGTATTTCCTTCGTTCCATGAAGTCACTCCTTTGTTATTATCAATTTCCTAATTTTAACATAAATGAATGGTAATTGTAACTGTTCCATAGGAAGACACTACATGTATAAAATTCTCCTGCCCTGATATTTTAAAAAAGGACTGTATTATTTCCTAATACTGATGGATGATTGATCGATGATTTTAAAGTAAGGGAGTATGATTCCTAGTAAAGATGCCGTACAAATCATCGATCCTATTAAAAAGTATAGCGGTCGGATTCCCCAGATTTCACTCAGATAGCTACCAGCGAGGACACCTAACGGCATAACACCTCTGATCATAAAAAGTCTGACGGAAGCTACTTTACCCATTAATTCATTTGGCACAGTTTGCTGAAAAATAGTTATATTATAGACACCAAAAAACGCCATGGCTATTCCGGCAATTACCTCAGTAATGAGGGCAAAAACGATACTATGGGTAAAACCTAACGAAATAAATGTTAAGCCTCCTATCACTAATGCTCCCAGCATTGAAACTCTACTGCTTCTATTATTCATTTTCGCCACAAGCATCGAACCAATTACATAACCTAATGGGAAACTCGCCATAAAATATCCATACTCTGCATAGCTCCCCGATAATTCTTTTGTTATGTAAGGAAGATTGACAACCATGGTGACCCCTACACCAAATTGAACAAAGCACAAAAAGACTCCTAACCAAACAATAACCGGTTGTTTAAAGAAATAAGATATCCCTTCCATAAATTGTTCCATCCAAGACCTTCGTACATGTTGAAAACTTCTTGTCTCCTGAATAAAAAGCAAAAGTGTCCCACTGATGATAAGGAATCCACAAACAAAAATAAGTGTCGGGATAACACCTGCATACTCTATAACGACTCCACCTAAAAATGGTGCAGAGAATGTCATTAGCCTTACTGTGCCATCAATATAGGCATTAGCAGCTCTTAATTGCTCTTTAGGAATAATAGTCGGTGTAATTGCTTGATTAGCAGGTGTATAAATAGGAGTTATTAAGCCTACTATTATTTGAACGACGAAAATATGCCAAGGTTCAAGGTTTCCAACTACTATTGAAACAAGCGGTATTAAGAAAATCAGCCCCCTTGTCCATTGAGAAACGACCATTAACCACTTTCGACTCCATTTATCAATAAATGGACCAATGAATAATTGGAGAATAAGAGATGGCAAAAAATACAACAGCCACATACTCCCCAATGCCATCGTCGAATGTGTAAGTTTATATATCAGAATTGAGTTACAAAAAGTACCGAAAGCCCCTCCTAATTCAGAGATAACATTACCTATCCATACAATAAGAAACTGACGATTCTTCAATAAATTGTCACTCATTCATCAGCACCCCCTTCAAAACATATTCCATTCCTTTTTGGGCAAAGTAACGGTAACTAAAACTAGGAGGCTGTCATGGTTAAGAAAACGGTGCTTGCTAAATTTACATTTCTCCTTTTGAACATAGTCACACCAACTCTAGAGGCCAATGCTTTAACCTTTGATGAATTGCCAACCAAACAAACTTCAAAACAGTGGTCGGTTCAAGTAGGCGAAGCTGAAAAAGGGAAAGGATTAGCAAAGCCGGAAAAGGGAAAGGATTAGCAAAGCCGGAAAAGGGAAAATTTCATACTTACTCTTTAGAGGTTGATAACATTGGTAAGGATGTATTATCTGCTGAAATTCATATGTTTAGAAATGAACCTAATTCTACGACGAAGTTTGCACTTTTTGGTTGCGCTGATGAAAAGGAATGCAATAAAGAACACTTTGAAAGAGCAATTTCTTTAGCAAAGCAAATGAATGATGGATATCCATATAAATTCAGCAATTTCCTTATGGCTGAAAAAGCAACCGAGTTGGAAGTTGAAATCGTTTGGACTCAAAAGGGCAGTGAAGGCGGACCTTTAAAAGAAACATTTACATTCACTGCTGATCGTTAACTATAAATAAGAAGTTAGCTGAATTTTATAGCTTGTATCACAGATTACTGAGTAATATTTGATACAACAATACTAAACAATAAAAGTTTCTATTCATTTCCCTATTTCCCCTTATGGTTGTATACACCTTTCGCGCAAGTAACCTGCCCAGATTGCTACATAAAAAAAGCCGTCTCAAAGACCCGTTAGCTCACTAATCAGATAGTTAGCACCATCAAATCCTCATCAAAATAGTGACCGTTATATTTTAAAGCATTTCGTTCTGTACCATAAACCACAAATCCCAAAGACTTATATAGCTTCTTTGCGAAGTCATTTTCAGATACAACCGTTAAATTTATTTGTTCCAACCCATCACAATTCTTCGCCCTACTTATAAGTTCCTTCATCAATGATTTTCCTAAACCGTGACCTCGATTGCCTGGAGCTATGTACATTCCAAACACATTCCCTTTATGTCTGGTTTTCAGATTGTTTTCACGTATAAAAGCAACAATCCCAACTAAAGATTTTCTATCATCAAAAGCACCTAAAATGTACTTGTCTCTTGTTGGTGTTATTCGCTCCTTTACCGTTTCTAATGAAAATTCCACCTCTCTCTCATGTGTTGAACCAAATGCTTCCGGGTTAATTTTCAATGCATTCAATCGCACTTCCTGGTATAAATGGGCATCGGACTCTTTTAAAATACGAATATTCATTAGGTACTCCCTCCGTTTATTTTGTAAACTTTTTCTATACGATTAAGTTTGTATAAAGCATTCTATTTGTCGTTCCTAATATCCTTCTTGAGCTTTGGGGAAGACTTCATCATCTTATAAGTGAAATGATGTTTTCAATTTAGTTCCATAAAAAAGGCTGCCGCAGCAACCCCCAACATTACCAAACCTTCTTTGCCCTAATGATCATGAAAGACGGTCTTCTCATCTCATTGATGATTTTTGGTAAGCTTTTCACTGCTTTACTATCGGGTATAGGCTCAATTACTTGCTCAACCTGAAAGCCATTCAGGATTAGTTCATTTATTAGCGTTGAAAAGGTACGGTGATATTTAACAATTCCATCTATATACCAATGCTGTTGCCTTTCACCTTCTTCCTGATAATGATCAACTGCAAAATGTGATCTGTTGTTTTCTTTATCAACTGTCCAATTATCCATATTTCTTCTAGCTGTTACAATCGGATGCTCAATGGAGAAAACAAAAACCCCCATCTTTTTTAAACAACCGTTAATTTTTTTTATCGCCACATCATAGTCCTTAATATAATGTAAAGCTAGTGAACTAACGACAACATCGAATTCATGTTGTCTTAACTGAAAATCTTCTAATGCCATATTTACATAATGAATTCGCTCATGTGAATTTCTTTGTCGGGCAGCTTCAATCATATTCCTAGAAATGTCTAACCCTACGACCTCGCGAGCCTGTTCCTTAACACAATACTTTGCGAAGCCCCCCATCCCGCAGCCTACATCCAATACCTTTTTATTCTTTAATTCAGGCAGCAACCCTCTTAAGGTAGGTTGCTCTAGTAAATCATTGTAATTGAATTCAGACTCACGTAGGGTTCGGTAACTCTGGAAAAATTCCGGATGATCATAAATGTTTTGTTTCATGCTCAGAATCGCCTCTTTCTTGAGATAATTTTTCATTGACACTATCATAATTTTTCCATATTCAGCAAATAATAAATAGACTTATATTTTTATTTTTGGTAATATTTAGATTGAGGCATGCCTATCAGTGCAAAAAGAAAAGAAGCTGCCTAAGCCACTCCCTCCGTAGTAGATTATAATTCATACTTCTTCTTTTATACCGACGTTCTCCCTCTTTGTTATCCTATGTATCTATTTCGTTTCAAGTTCTTTGGGGTTTTCGACCTACATAAAGCTGGCAAAGTAACTATCTAATTGCAGTCAAGTACTTGTTGGATCAATAAGTGTTTCTTACATGCATTTTTCATATTTAAATAACAATAGCTTTTCAGATAGCTGAACCTCTCCTATTTTTTCGTAGCCAAATTTCTCATAAAAATACTGATTTCTTTTGTTTAAATATGGCGTATATAAACGCCAAACTTTTATTAAGGCAAATTCAGCTTCAATTAATTTCATTATTTTTGTGCCAAGACCTTTATTTTGATATTCGTTCGCTATGAATAATTTGTCTAATAATATCATATTGTCTTTTTTACGGAGATCTATTGCACCGATAATGTTGTTATTTGACAAGATTGTGTAATGAATAGCGTTTTCTATGTTTTCCACTAATTTCTCTGGTGTCTCATTTACAGGAGTTGTATCGTGATCTTCGTATAACTTATAGTCTTCTGCAAAAGCTTTTTTCTGAATCGTCAACAACATATCCACTTCAGTTAAACTTGTTCTTTTGATGGTAATATCCATCTGTGGTGCACACCCCTTATTTAAATTTCTTTGTTATTACTTATTCTATCTATATTGTGAATTTTCCTTGTTCATCTAGCACCCTCTGGTTTTTAACTGCAAAAAAGACGATGCCTCGTTAAAGACATCGTCAAGCCTGCATGCACCACTACTTCTCGGATATTGCCTTTCTCGCAATTTCTTTATCATCAAAATGAATGGTTTTATTTTTAAATGTTTGAGAGGTTTCATGACCTTTACCCGCTATGATAACAACATCACCTGAAGTAGCTTCTTTAATAGCTTTATAAATAGCTTCTTCTCGATCAGCTAGTAATTCATATTTTAATGAATTGGACTTTTTCATTCCCTTTTCTATGTCATTAATGATTGTAATTGGGTCTTCAGATCGTGGATTGTCAGAAGTAACAAAAACAAGATTACTGTATCTGCTAGCGATTTCTCCCATAATTGGGCGTTTTCCTTTATCTCTATCGCCACCACACCCAAAAACCGTAATTACCTTTCCTTTTGTGAACGCTTTAATTGATTTTAATACATTTTCTAAAGCATCTGGAGTATGAGCGTAGTCAACTAAAACAAGAAAATCTTGTCCTTTATCCACAATTTCCATCCTGCCCCTTATACTTGATAACTGGGAAAGACTACTTCTAATATTCTCAAGGGGTATTTCTTCAATTAACGCTGCGGTTATACTAGCCAATGCATTATAAATATTAAAACTGCCTACTAATGGCAGGTGTATGTCAATTTCACCTTTAAAAGTAATAAGTAAAAACCCAATTCCCTGCGCTGTCATGGTGATGTTTTTGGCAGTAACATCTGCATCATTATTGATTCCGTAAGTAATAACTTCCGCAGTTGATAATTTACGAAAATATTCAAAGCTTGGGTCATCTGCATTTAAGACAGCATATTTTTCATCATTAGATTTACATGTATTGCCGAGTCTAGAGAATAAAAGCCCTTTTGTATTCCTATATTGTTCCATTGATCCATGATAATCCATATGGTCTTGAGTAAGATTGGTAAATATGGCTGTTCTGAAGTTACATCCCATTACACGCTTCATGTCTAAACCTTGAGAAGTAACTTCCATAACACAATATTCCGTATTGTACTCCTTCATTTTCCGAAGATTTCTTTGTAAAGTTGGGGGTTCCTGTGTATTTATATCTGTGGGATACATATTTCCGTTCATTTTAACGCCGTTATTACCCATCAGACCCGTTTTAAGTCCGTAATCAGTAAAAATTTTCTCAATGATATAAGAGGTAGTGGTTTTACCGTTCGTACCTGTTATTCCAATAAGCTTCATTTCATGTGAGGGATGATGATAAAAATTCGAAGCAATAACTGCCATTGCTCGTCTGGCATCTTTAACAAATATCTTTGGTACATCAATATCCACATCACGCTCGACTAACAAAGCTACTGCACCATTCCTAATGGCATCCTTTGCATAATCGTGTCTATCCTCAAGAAATCCATTAACTGCTGGTACACAAATAAACAAATTCCCCTTCTCCACTTTCCTTGAATCCATTTGTAATCCTGTAATTTCTACATCCATAATCCCTTCTATTTCTTTGATTGTAAAAAGGTCAGCTATCTCTTTTAGCTTCAAATTAGAACCCCTCTCAATTAATTTTATGTATGTATTATATTGGCAATTTATTCTTATATTCTACATTCTTATTCTACTAACCTTCCATTAAACTTTATTAACTCCAAAACAGCCGGTTTTCATGAAAGTAAATATTTGAATAATGAAGTAGGTTTTTAAACAGTAAAAAACACTTAAAATATATTATTTAAGTGTTTTTTCTAACCTTTTTAAAGCTTCTTTAAAAACTACATCTTCCCTAGAACCAATTGAAATAATTTCAACTATCTCAACCTGTCCATTTACGATTCTAAATATAATTCTAATTCCATCTTTACGAAACTTAATTTCTTTACACCCTAAAAGTTCTCTTTCTAACGGTTTTCCTATTTCATCTGCTCGATAACTTAGTTTGGAAAGTGCAATATCAACTAATTTCTTAACTGAACCATCTAACCTTTTATATTCTTTGACTGCTTTCTTATCTATAAACTCAATCTTATATTTGGAATTATTCTTCATTATTCAAATAAATCCTCGTCAGGAATTACATCTGGATCAATCTTCTTAAATTCCTCAAATCCATCTTTTCCAAGTACATCTTCGATACTATATTTCACACCATTTTTATCAGCAATTTTTATTCGATCAGCAATTCGTCTTTCGTATTCTAAATTTCTTAGATAGTTAAGCTCCATAAACATTTTTTCATATTCTTCGTAATTTAAAACTACAGAGTCGATTTCATTGTGATCTGATATAAATTGCGGTTCAAGTTTCGCATTTTTCCTAACTTCTGCAAATCTTTTACTGGCTGCCGTTGCTGGTACAATTTGTTTTTTATCAAAACGTGGGCGTTCTAATGTCATTGCATCCACTTCCATTCTTATTTCCTCCCTTCATTATATGTAATTCTTATTAAAACCATACCATAATTTACATTATACTACGTATTAAAATACGAAATATAATACATATAATAATTCGGATTATTAATCAATGTACAATACGCAGGTGAAAGTGTACATTGATAAGCCTCATGTTAGTTAAAGTAATCTTTAATTTCGTTCTTATTTGTCACAACTACTATCTTATTATCGTATTTCCCAAATTTTTTATAGAAATTCGGTTTCCCTACTTCTTCAAAGTATCTGTTCCACTTAAACATTTTAAAAAATATTTCAAATGTGGGTGTATAATGTGACCGTTCTACTCCTATCTTTTGCAAGAAAAACCTTTTGATAATTCGGTATGTTCTCACCGAATAATTTGTATCTAAGAAAAGAATCAATTCCGCATATCGGAAACCATCAGAAACCCATTCTTCGTTATGAATCCCCTCGACAATCCATGTTGGAGAATGAATAATTGAATTAAAATATTCCTCTCTTTCTTCTTCCGTTCTTCTAATATCTCCAGATTCATACCTTTTCCACATAACATTATCCAGTTCATAAAACGGGATATTCAACTTAGACGATAACTCTCTTGCTAAGGTTGTTTTTCCACTCCCAACTGAACCGATAATATGTATTTTATTTGGAATGTTTTCTTTCAATAAGACCACCACCATCATTAGCGTTATTTATACTCAATTTATTCTATTTATCTACTGCAATGTCCTATTCAACTTTCTGGTTGCATAAATAAGAGCTACCTTAAAGGCAGCTCTAATCTTAAGCAAAAACACTCGTTAGGTCATTAATAACCCCAGGAAAATGCAGTAGTTCACTATATTTGTAACAAAGAATTAGTAGGATATAAGCAAATTCACGGACAATTAAATAGTTTATTTTCTTCTGTTCCAAACGCAAAAGTCATGATAGAAAGAGTAACTTGCAACAATAAGGGTTCCGACAAAGATTGGAATGTTTCTGTCCGCTGGAGATTACAAGGTCTACATGAAGGAATCGGAATTTACGGACAACCAAGCGGAAAACCTATTGAAATATTCGGTATTAATCAGCTTAAAATTGTAAACGGTCAGCTACTAGAGGAATGGTTTACATATGATGGCTTAGAAGTATTAAAGCAAATTTATTTGGATTCAGATGACGAAAATAATAACCAATAATAGAAAAAGATTAACAATGAAGCGAGAACATTTTCTTTCGTATGAAGTGATATATTTTCTACTAAAATGTCTTCTTCGGGAACACCATTTTCAATCGCCTTTTCTTTAAATAAATGTGCTTCTGATAATTAAGTGCCTTCCCAGATATTTATAGTATTAGTATGTCCAAGATTTAGAGATTACTTTCCATCAGTTTAAGATTTTTGCACCAGAACAAGAAAAAGACCTATTAATTTTGGGACTATGATTGGCTGCGGTTTTGCTTTCATAAATATCAAAAGGACAGCCCGATTTCTGACTGCCCTTTCTTTACCCATATTGATTTAAGACTTTGATTTAAGGAATGATACCCAAATCCTTTTTAATCGTCTCAATTGTTTTGCCATTTGCTTCAGATTGAGGATCTGGTGTCTCCATAACAAAATCATTTTCTGTTAAATAATACTTTTCTAAAAGTTTAAAGTCATTTGCATCTGTTGTTCCATCGAAATTAATATCCGTATTCCGATAGTCTGTTCCCCAATTCATTTGGAGTAACATAGCATCTTGGATATCAATTGCATGATCCTTGTTAATATCGCCTGGTTTTGAAACAGCCGTTCGATAATTAATATACTCTCCTATATTGATGCCACTCTCATTCCGTCCTGCATATAGGGGTGTATACGTCGTATAGTGTCCTGGCACATCAATAATCACGGTATATTCCTTTACGGCTAAAGGGAGTTGTCCCATGTCAATTATACCGTCTTTTCCAATTGATGCAGGATAAACCTTTCCATTCAAACCTTCTAATTGAACCGTTGCCCCCACTGTCGTGTAATCAATGCTCTTATCCAAACGGCCCTCTTCTGTCAATAACCCCTCTGCCCCTAAATAGCCTGCATTGACTTTTGAGAAAGCTGGATAAATTGGGTGAATACCCAGTTTCACTGGAATCCTGGTGCCATTATTCACTTGAATTGTAGTGTAACTAAACAATGGTGAATACACATTCCTAAACTCATCTTTATTTGTATTGACTGTCATTTTAAATAAAGCAGTATTTCCAGTTACTCCTTCATCCGGAATCTTAATATCAAGGACCGTCTTTGTTGTTCCTGGTGTAGTGGTAGTTTCCACTAATTCTGACCCTTCCGGCAGGCCTGCAGCTAATTGGAACGTAATCGGCTCATCCAAGACCTTATTATGATAATCAAAATTCATGGATAGATTTTGGGCATTTTTCAAATTATGGGCATAAAACGTATAAGTAATTTCTTCTCCCATCTTGTACGATTCTTTATCTGGCTTCGCAAACACATATTGCTGTCCCTGTTTGACATAATAGATAACTTTTGGAACAGCGGTATTTCCCGCAAAATCGGCTCCAAGAAATTGCAATCCCATAAGAGTAGATCCACTGACATTTAGTTCTTTTGAAAAACGGCCATTTTCGTCGACATCAATACTTTCGGAAGCTCCATTTGTCCCGTACCAAAGCTTGTTGCTTGCTTGAGAGAGAGGTAAATTGGCCTCTTTCGCTTCATTCATTTCATGATCAAGTATTGTTCCAGATAGCGTAACTGTATTTTGCCCTTCAGGCAATTCAACAATTGGTAAATTCCCTGATGGTATGGCGTTCGTTTCATCAAAATGAACAGCTGGTGCTTGATTATCAAGACTGATGCCCGACGTTTTGACATATTGTTTTCCGTCTTTCGCCGTTCCAATCATTTTCATTTCATAAATCCCTTCTTCTGCCCTCACTTTTGTATAGCTGATCGGCTTCTTATCATTACCTGTAAATGGATAATAATAGCCTGCAAATCCATCATCAAGCCAATAATCATAATCAATGGCTGCTCCCGTTACATCAACCCCCATGATCCACCCTAATTCTTCTTTCGTCTCTGGATCCACCAATACCCAATCAAGTTTTTCCATAGGAGAATTTAATTTGAAATCGAGATCTGTCGCTTTTCTGCTGTAAGGGTTAATTACACGATTTGTCGAGATACTTGGTGTATGAACCTTAAAGTATCCAATTCCTTCCTCCACTACTTTCGCTCCAAATGGAATGCGGTAGCTATCTTCTGGATCCTTTTGATTTTCAAAACTGATATATCCTTCATACGTACCTTTTTGGGCAGACTTCGGAATTGTAAGGAATGCATTAAAGCGTTCTTCTTTTTTCTTTTTTACTTTAATGGAGTCCGGTACATTTACTTTTACACCATTTTTCTCTGCATCTAACGAACTTGACGCCTTTGCTCCAACATTATACTCTACGGAAATATCATATTTTTTATTTTCTTTACTATTATTAATGATAGATAGTTTCGTTGTTTTCGAAACATTTTCATCATCCATCGGGATGAAACCGTAGCTTTGGCCACCGGTTTGTTCCGGTATGATTCTTTCCTCTCCATTTTCAATATATGGCGTCTCATCGAGAATGGAAATAATGGTGTCAGCATGAATGGCTTGCATCGGATCGACCCTGCCAGCTCCTACTTCATAAACACTATATTGATTGATCAATGGATCCGCTGTATTCATCAGCACGGATTTAATATCGCTTGGTGTATAATCGGGATGTTCTTGTAGCAGCAATGCAGCAATACCTGCTACATGCGGCGAAGCCATCGAAGTACCTGACAATCGTTGGTATGCATGTGAATAGTCTGATTGATCTTCTTTATTTTGGATATAAGAAGGTACCGTTGAGAGAATATTCACTCCTGGTGCTGTCACCTCTGGCTTGATATCATACAATATTCCTGATGGTCCTTTTGAACTGAATGAAGCAAGCTCATCACCTTTGATTTCTCCTTGTGCCGCTTCACCAAACGTGATAGAAGGAGTATCTGAATTAAAAAGTGATTTAGCAGCTAATCCTTCTTTATTCGTTAATGAAAAGGTTGGGATATTGTCATTGCTTTCACCCAAGTAGTGAGGAATATGTCCTTCTTCTGCGTTGTTATTAAAAATAATGACTCCTGCTGCACCATTTTGTTTTGCATATTTCATCTTATCAATAAGAGTATAGGATCCACGAGCCACAAAGGCTATTTTTCCATTAACATCTTTATTCTTGTAATCCTCCGGACCTCCTTCACCTGCTTCAACCAACTCAAACGACTGCCCTTTCAGATTACTGAAATCATCTGTCCATTTTTTGGTCATTAACTGCAAGTTTCCATTGAGTTCTTGCCCTTCAACTGAAATCCGGCTGTCATAAGTCGTTACAAATGATGAGGCAGAACTTGCACCAACCGTTAATGCTAATGCGGCAGCTCCTGGAGAACCAAGTGTACTATTTCCCAAATCTCCCGTGTTTCCCGCTGCAACGACAGCCGTAACACCGCTTAATACAGCATTATCAACCGCTAAACTTGAAGCATCCAGCGGATTGTTCGTTGAAGCTCCTAAAGAGATATTTATAACATCCATTCCATCGGCAACGGCACGGTCAATACCAGCAATGATTGCACTATTGTATCCACTCCCGTATTCCCCCAATACACGATAGGCATACAAATCCGCCTCAGGTGCCACTCCAATTACTTTATAATCAGAATCATTTGCCGCTCTGCCTACAATGGTTCCTGATACATGTGAACCATGCTCTGTATAATAAGTACTGCCTTGATTGGTTTCAGGATAATTGGGTGCTGCTTTCCAATCATCATAGGTTGTTTCCATTGGATCGTCGTCATTGTCTACGAAATCATATCCGCCTTTATAGGCAGCTTTTAAATCCGGATGGCTATAATCCACACCTGTATCTATAACGCCGACTTTAATCCCTTTTCCTGTAAAGCCTTCTTCATGCAGTTTATCGATGTTTAAGAAAGGAATGCTGTCTACTTTTGTAGCGGCCCCTTCTTCCTCATTGGTTTTAGGCAGGGCAAGCTTTACTTCTAATTCACTATAAACTGCCTTAACAATTTCAGATTCTAGAAGATTCTGAAGTTCATTGGCCGGCAATGTTACAGCAGCTCCATTAAAAGCATATTCATAAGTATGTTTAATCTCATACTTCGCTTTTCCCGATTTAGTCTTTTTCCCTATTTTGTTTTGCAGGTCTTCCTTAAACTTTTTGTGAGACTCCTCTACCTTTTTCTTAGCCGTTTCAAGAGAAATGTCTTCTCCCTTTAAAGATTTTTGAACTTTTTCTACCTTTGCAGGAAGCTGTTTAAATTCAACAATAACCGATACTTCATCTGCGCTCTCCAAATTAATGTCCCTTGATAACTGAAGTCCCTGCAAAGACCGGTTTGCTTCTAATTTTTGCAAAGCTTCACGTTGTTCTTTCGATAAACTAGCTAAAATGTTCATTGCATTTGATTGAGTTTCTGCATGTCCAATAGATCCATAGCTTATAGGTGCGACGGCTCCTATAAGCAGCCCAAAACTTAGTGCGACTTTTGAAAATTTACTTATTCCCATTGATTCAACCCCTCTACATTTCTAATTATATTTTCGGACAGTTATCTTTGCGAATCTTGATTCCTTCTTCGGTTTGGCCTTCTGCATGTAATGTATCACCACCTAGAAATGTCAGCCTTCCTTTTCTTTATTATAGGAGGAAGAATCATCCTGCTGAGCAGGAGGCTCAACATAAACCTTTTCACTGGTCCATAAGGCTTTTATCGTATTGGATTGAAGCTATGCTTTGACTTTGTTAGCAGGCAGTTCAATTGTGAGACCATTAAATGTATTTTTTTACATTTTTTACTTCAAAGATAACTTTCTATAAATCTTAAAAGCGAAGAGAGTACTTCCGGCATTGTAGAATTAAGGACAGGCCTGCAAAAACCATTCTATAAATGACTTGCAAATCTGTTTTGAATGCCTCATCCTTATTCTGCTTTTTGTTTCGCAACGTTTAGTGACAACTTTTTCTCTACTTTACGTCAATGTTTTTAAGCCTCTCGTGATTCTGTAATTCATACCTCCCTTCCCATCATTTCTTTATCTCAATTCATCTCTCATTATATTTAGATTTGCCGGGATTTTATTTTTTAAAAATTCTATCAATTCAAAAAATATGGTTATGGTGCAAGAATTTAAAGACAATTCCAACTAATCTCTATATCTCTTTTGTTGACTTTGCTACAATATCATACCCTTCAATTACTGCTCCTGCTTTATTAGGGGCAATAAGATGACACCGTCCCCCCTGACCCGAACGCATAACCGTTGAGAGGCATCGATAAGCCGCGTTCTTCCATCATCTCCACTAAATCACGAAAGCTCAAGTTGTACCGGGAGAACCAGAACACTGTTAACGAATTCATGTCAGGCTGATAATGTTTCCACTTGAATAATTTTTGATTTTCCATACTATCACGCACCTTTTTTAGATTAATAGTATCAGTATGTCCAGGATTTAATGATTAATCGAAAAATAGCGAATGAACAAACAATCCAAGCTCTGAAACCCGTTTTTAAAACAAAAAAAGATGAAGAAATCTTCCGATCAAGGAGACCAATGAATCGTGGAGAGCAGATGAAACATACATAAAAGTAAAAGGACAATGGATGTATTTGTATCGTGCAGGTCCGTTCTATGTTGGGATTGAAATCGTTTCGAACGGTCACCTATATTTTGAGTGGTATCGAAGCTATGCCTATGGTTAAAAAAGATCAACCTCATCAACGGGAAAAGTCTGCCCGAAACGAGGTTGAATTCATTCATAAGTTGTTCGGAGTAGCTGCTTAATCTCAAAGTTAACAGGATATTACCACTCTATAGTTCTAGTACATTATTTTCGCACCAGAACCAAATATTTCAACCATTTACATTTGCTCAAACGGCAGTATCGGTGGATCAATTTGAATTTCTTTATTGGAATGTATCGTAGATATTTCCGAAGATTCTAACAGTCTTTTGATTTTGTAAGCCGGCAGTTCCATGGTAACCCCATTGTAGACAGTCTTATACGTTCCGGTAATTGAATAAGGAACTTTTTCTAATAATACTTGAATCTCCTTTTGAAATCGCATATGACTTTCTTCCACATCTTTCATGGCTTTTTCTAACGCTAGTGTCTGTCCTTTTGCCTTTGCTTCCAACACTGCTATTCTGGCTGGCTTAGTTCTAAATTGGATAATAATAGAACCTCTCTTTTCGCTCGTTAAATCGATCTTCGGATCAACATATATAGGTGTTTTCACCGTTTCGATTACCTCCTTTTCATTTCCCGTTTTTGAATCCATTTTTTCTCCATCCAAAATCTTAGATTGACAGCCAAAACAAATTACAACACTTACTCCAATAATAACTCCTTTATAAAATTTCTTCATAGAGGCAGCTTCTCCTTTATCATGAAAATTTAATGAGTTCCTCTTTCTATTTACTACATTTATTGTTCTTTCTATGTAACTCCAATTGTACCAGTTTCAAAAAATAGATCTCCAATTACTTCCTTATATTCGGGAAATATCATACACTCTGGTCTTTTTTTTATGTCAACATATACTACGTAATATTTCTTCATTACTAAATAACTTCCTTAACAGGTACGAAGTAAACTTCGAAAGAATGCATATTATCTCTATTTGCATAAGCTCTGCTTATGTATAAATAAGTTAAATTAAGTAGTATTTTCAAATTCACTAAAATTCTTTTACCACTACAGTTTAATATTCTAGAAGATTATGATTCAGTGCAAAAGGTGATCAAGCTCTCTGATTGAATTTTAAAAAAATTTAAGTTTGATAGATTTTTCGGAAAATAAAAATGCATCAATCCCTGATACAATGAAACTATTAACAGAAAGGGAAACAGCGTAGATTTTGATAGGGAAGGAAATTTTACTTTTATTTAAAGTCAAGATTTCTCCTTTTCTATACACAACATATCTAGCAAACTAGGTGACTTGCAACTACTAATGGCTGCTTGTTCATACAACTAAGGGGGATTCGTATGCAGAAGAAGATATTGAAAGGAATTCTTGCAGGTACATTGATAACCAGTGTATTGGCATCAGGCTCTGTACCGTATAACGTATTGGCGCAATCAAATCAAGTCCAGTCAATGGATGATGCCAAACAAGTGTTAATGAAATTGACAGATGCACAGCGAAAAGCGCTTCAGCAACTTGAAGCAAAACCAGGATTTGTGGTTGCACCAAATATTGATACAAAAAGTCCGGAGCTAGTAAACGTCATTGTCGAATTCAATCAAGCACCGGCGAAAGTCGAAGTTATGAAACAAGCCGCGAAAGGATTGCGCATGACTTCGAAAACGGCAGCTGTCAAGGTCGAACAAGCTCATAGTGAGTTTAAACAAAGAATTCAAACTTTAAAGACACAAAAGAATGCTAGTGAACAATTGAATGAGTCAAAGATTACGAGAGAATACCGCTCTGCTATCACGGGCGTGGCAATTACAATTCCTGGAACGGCAATTGAAGATTTAGTCGCATCCGGCGTTGTCAAACGTGTATGGAAAGACGACGTGATCCAGGTTGATCTTCCGGCGTACAAAAAAGCCGCATCAGAGTCCAAAATGATGGACAGCATTCCGCAAATCGGAGTGGACAAGCTACATGCTGAAAAATTGACTGGAAAAGGCATTAAAGTCGGTGTGCTAGATACTGGTATTGACTATAATCACCCTGATTTGAAATATGCGTATCAGGGATTCCGATCGTCTTTCGGGGACTCGAAAGGAGTGGAGCCTGAAACGGTAAAAGGATGGGACTTCATCGATAACGATGCAGATCCGATGGAAACATCATACAAGGACTGGCAGGCATCCAATCAGCCTGAAAACAGCTCTGATGGAAGTTCCTATTACACAAGTCATGGAACACATGTATCTGGTACGATCGCTGGAGAACAGAAGAACAATGTGGACTATGCGGTAAAAGGAGTAGCTCCTGATGTAGATTTATACGGCTATCGTGTGCTTGGTCCTTACGGTTCTGGAACATCATCCAGTGTTCTAAGCGGTATCGATAAAGCAGTTGCAGACGGCATGGATGTGATTAACCTGTCTCTCGGCGCGTCTACGAATGACCCATTATATCCGACATCTGTTGCGATAAACAATGCAATGCTGTCTGGTGTAGTAAGTGTAGTTGCGGCAGGAAACAACGGTCCAAACGAAAAAACGCTCGGTTCTCCTGGAACGGCTGCACTTGGTATTTCAGTTGGCGCAAGTGATTTTGCGATGAACATTTCAATGTTTACCTCGATGACAGCAGGTGATCAAACATTTGAGAACGTCAAGTTGTTTGGTAAAGACTTTACAGATAACCTAGAAGCGCTGCAAAACCAATCTCTTCCTGTTGAGTTTGCAGGTCTTGGAAAAGGAGAAGACTTCACTGGTAAAGATTTAACTGGCAAAATTGCCTTGATTGAACGCGGGGAAATCGCATTTGTTGATAAAATCAAACACGCAGCACAGGCAGGTGCTAAAGCCGTTATTGTTTACAACAATATCGAAGGAGAAATCACGTCATATCTAGGCGAAGCGAATGGGCTCATTCCATCCTTCCGCTTACCAAAAGCAGACGGAGAACGTTTAAAAGCATTAGGTGATAATACATCTCTTACATTTGGAGATTT
This sequence comes from Peribacillus muralis, assembly GCF_001439925.1. Lineage (GTDB taxonomy): Bacteria > Bacillota > Bacilli > Bacillales > DSM-1321 > Peribacillus > Peribacillus muralis. The sequence continues at coordinate 7,400 of NZ_LMBV01000008.1, read as the reverse complement.
GGCAAACCTGCAAACAGAGGGTGACTCCTTGGCAAGCTTTAGTTCCCGCGGCCCTGTAGGCACCAGTTACGACATTAAACCGGATGTAGTCGCGCCTGGTGTAGCGATTTTCTCTACGATTCCAGAGTATATGAACAGTCCGCAAGATGGAGTAGATTACACGAAAGCCTATGCACGTCAACAAGGAACGTCCATGGCGACGCCTCACGTGGCAGGGGTGGCGGCACTAATTCTACAATCTCACCCTGGCTATTCTCCATTTGATGTGAAAGCAGCCTTGATGAATACGGCAGTAGACTTAAAAGGTGATAACTCTGTGTATGAACAAGGTGCAGGGCGTATCGATGCTTACGAAGCTGTTCACACAGATATTTCTATCAAAGTGATGGATACGTCAGAAAGCATTGAAAACAATCAAAGCATAGAGATTCCGAATGAAACAGCTTCTATTTCTTTCGGCAGCCATTACAAACCGGTGAGCGTACCAGTGGAAGACAGCCGCAATATGGTCATCAAAAACCGTGGCGAAGAAGATAAAACTTTTAATGTAGATGTGGAGTATCATGGAGAACGTACAGGCATCGAAGATGCAGCAGCTAACGGCATAAAGCTGGACGTACCAAGCAGCATCACGGTTGCTAGCGGCAAATCGACAAGCATCCAGCCGAAAATCACTATCCCTCAAAGTGCGGCAGAAGGCCGTTATGAAGGATACATTCATGTCACAAATACAAGCAACCCAAGTGAAACATATCAAATTCCGTTTGCGGTCCGTATCACTGAACGAGGTATCGAGTCTTTCCAAACAGACAGAAAAGCTATGTCAAATAATACACCAATGTGGCAGTATTGGACTCCACGCGTTGATGCTACTTTCCAACTAAAAAGTCCTATGAAAACAGTGGATGTCATCTTAAAGGACAATAAAACTGGAAATGTAGTTGGATTTGTACAATCATTCAATGTAGAGACGGCGAAACCTGATCAGCTATACAGGGTTCTAGGTGCCTTTACAGGACAAGTCCGTCTGTTTACAGGCGACCCTGCTCACCCAATCTCAGATAAATGGATTGAGGTCCCAGAGGGAGATTATACGCTTGAAATGATCGGGCAAGATGCAGAAGGGAAATCGTACACAGCTGGTTCTATTATGCTTGTAGACAACACAAAACCAGAAGTAAACTTTGACAACAAACCTGGCGTATACGAAATCAATGATTCCATGTACACAGAAGAATTCGGCAAGAAAGCGTTCTGGACACACGGCAAAGTATCAGATGATTCCATTCACGTATTACAATCAAAAGGATTGCAGTATGATCAATCTGCTAACAAAATGTACAGTGCCATAAATACAAATGGACTTCCGTACTATGGAAGTATTTGGCCGCCTGTAGCAGCAAACGGTGATGTGGAATTTGGTATTCAACCAACTGATATTGCAAATGGGCCATTGTATGTATTTTTTGCCGCTTCTGACATTGCAACGAATGTAGAATACCAAAAGTATATTTACATGAAAGAAGGAAAAGAGTACCTTACTTCCAGTTACAACAAGCAAGAAGTGAAGTTAGGCGATACGGTCACGATGACACTCAGTCTCAACAACGTGAAGGAACTTGTATCGGGAACATATGGTGTACAATATAATTCATCATTATTCACATTCAAAAATGTGAAAATAAATAAAGCATTGGAAAAATATGTAAATAAAAATGGATTAGATGCAGTACTGAATGATCCAGTTTTCAAAGGGTCTGGTGCTACTTCCACTGTTACAGTGAATGCTTCGTTAAACGGGGGCGAATTTGCGGGTCTGAACGAAGATATGCCATTCTTAGATGTAACGTTTAAGGTAACGGGAGATGAATGGTATTATGGAAATGCCGACTTTAAAGTGGCTACATCCACTTATACAAAAGCAGGAGAATCAAAGGCGACATCTCTTCCATATTACAGCATATCCAGCTTCGACTTTATATCTAAGCATACAAAAATAGAAGGAACGATTATACCAGAAGCATTCTCAAAAACGAGTTCAATGGGTGGTATGGTATTAACATTCCCGCGTGATTACACTAAAATCGGTGCACAGGTATACGCGTTATCTCCGAGCGGAAAGAAATATAAAGGGACAATCGACAACCGAGGAAAATTCACGATTTTGGGCGTACCTGCTTCTGACAAGAAATATACTGTCGTGGTAGATGTACCGGGTCATCTGAAAACGTATGACCAAGTCATTCCTGGTGTGCCACTTAAAGGTTCTTATTATGGTCAATATATTGGAATGGGTGTTATGAACCTTGGCCTTGCCGGCGATGTGAACGGAGATGAAGTAATTGACATTACAGACATCCAAAGTACAGTCGACGTGTACGGTACAGCAGATTCCGCTATCTTGCCGCAAGATCTTAACCAAGACGGCGTTGTAAATGAAACGGACGTTCGTTTTATTGAGAAAAACTTCATGGCAAAAGGCCCAGGAGCGAAAAAAGAACCAAAAGCAACAGTTGGTAAAAAAGGATTAGAATACTTCTTAAACTTGATCGGTCTGGAACCAAAAAATTAATAAAAAAGGGTAAGTAGTTCAGTTTTTGTGGAGAAACAATAGAAACAGCCTACAAATTTCAAGAAAATGGAATTGAAACGACCGAAGCCAGGCAGATGCCTGGCTATTTTTTAATGGATGAATAAGGTACTAAAAATCAAATTGATGCAATTTTTCGGAAATAATATGGTTCTGGTAATTCAGCGTCAGGAGAAGAAAAAATTTGTGCTGATTTGACTTCAGGTTTCTGACTATATTTCTGATCCAACCATGTAAAGTATTCGTACTTACTCCTGTTTGGGGTTCAGCCGAGATACATGTAATTTTGGGTCATAGCTTGTATTTTATTTCCAAACACACAAAAGGTAGCTTATTATATTGCCAAAAACCATTATTTTGTAACGATGATTTTTAACTTTACTAGACTTTAATATTATTACTAAGATTTCAGATTACCAAATACCTTTACAAAAAACTATCCCAAGTTAAATGAACGTATCACATTTTATTAGGAGAAATATTTATTGGTTATGCACGTGTCTCTACAGTTGACTAAAACTTGGACCGCCAACTAAGTATGCTTACTGACTATGGTTATGAAAAAATTGTTAAAGAAAAGTTTACTGGAACAACAAAGGATAGAAAAGCTTCATCAACTATTTGAAGTAATTAGAAAAGGAGACACAGTTGTTGTAGTAAGCATATCTCGCTTAGGACGTAAAAAAGGTCAACCAGTAAAATAAACTGTACCCTATGTAAAGGACATTTTAAAAAAAGGTCATGCCACTTGGAGAAGGTGATTTCTGTATTGAATAGGAGTCATCTTCTTTAAGTTCCATTGATATCTGAAATTGTTATAGTACGTCATATAACTTCTTATTTCCTTTTTAAGTTCTTCTATAGTATTACAAGGTTTAATATAGGCTTCATCTTTGAAATGACCAAAGAAGGTCTCTAGTGGAGCGTTATCCCAACAGTTCCCTCTTCTTGACATGGATTGCCCAAGTCCTAGTTTTTTTACGTGTTTCTGAAAAGTGGGACTAGTATAGTGTACTCCTTGATCAGAATGTATAAAGGCCCCTTCGGCAAACTTTACTCGTTTATTCTTCGTTAAATTTACTAATGTATCTGTAGCTAAATCTAATGTCATTCGGCTAGACACATTATAGGCAAGTATTTCATTCGTTGAACTATCTTTAATCGTGGATAAATAAGCCTTTTGTCTATTGTCATAATATAAATATGTAATATCAGTAAGTAATACTTTTCCTGGAATTGCTTGTTTAAACTCTCGGTTTAATAAGTTCGGCAGAACGGTGTGTTCTTGAGTGGCTTTCAACATCTTCTGATAAGGGTTGGTTCTTCTAATAGGACAAACAATCTTGTATTTCCTCATAATCCTTCGGATTCGCTTCAAGTTATATGTAATTCGAAACTGTCCTTCTAACGTCATCTTAATCTGACGTGCACCTTTTTTGCGGCGTTTAAAATGAAAAGCATTTAAAATATTTTCTTTAAGTATCAAGTCTTTTTCTTCTCTTCGCTCTCTTCTTTCCTGAGCTTGTGAAGAAAAGTAGTTATAAAAACCAGAGCGAGAAACTCCCGCAATTTCGCATAAGAAACTCACCATATTTTTAAGTAGATACTTTTCTATTACTGAACGTATTAAAAGAAACCTCTGTTCAGCAGAGACTTTTACTCGTTTTTCTTCATCCCCCTTTCCATCATGTCTAACTTTTTTAGTAATTCATTCTCAGCTCTCAACAATTGATTTTGTGCTACTAATCTAGCATTCTTTTCTTCTAGAGAAAGCTCCTTCTGAGTTGGTCTCCCCGAATTATCACTACGCGTATCCCTAAGTCCCAAAACTCCTGATTTTTTATAAGCAGTACGCCACCTGGAGGCTGCCCTTTGTACTCTGACAATACCTATGACTTCAATATTAAAACCATTCTCCTCGAAAATCTGCCTTGGCAACTTACCATTTTCATTTTCAGCTATAAAAATCCTCTTAAATTCGTCTGTATATGTAACACCCTTTGAACTTATAGATTTAACATATGGATTATTAGATAGTATTTCTATTTCTTTCTCAGTAAAGAGTTTTTTTCGCATTTAATTGTTCTCCGATTCTCCCATTTTTTTCATTATACATAAAAGACCCTACATAGCAGACCTTTTTTTAGTGTCTACTCTATAGGGTACAGTTTAAAAACTGGCTAACCTTATAATACGAACGCACCCGTTAGTTCAGTAAAAAATCCTAAAAACTCTCACATAAAGGATTGATTATATCTCTGTTAGTTTGAAGCACTCTCTTTTTCTACTGAAATAATCAAGAACATAGGTCTTCGTTTCTCATCTTTCATCAGTGAATTGTTCTTCAACATTTCATCTGAAGGCATGGGTTCTTTAACGGCTTTTAATGCAAATCCAGCCCCAATTAAGTCATTTATATATGTTGAGATTACACGATGGTATTTAATTACATTTCCTGTTAAGAATGTAGTGTCTCGTACTCCCTCTGACTGATAATTATCTACTGGCCAATGCAGACGATTTCCTTGATTATCGAGATACCAATCTTGTTCATTTCGAGAAGTAAATATGGGATGTTCAACTGAAAAAATGAAAGTACCTCCTGGCTTTAGACATTCATGCACCTTTTTGCAAATAACTTCAAATGATTCAATGTAGTGGAAAGCCAACGAACTGATAACCACATCAAATTGTGAGTTGGGAAACTCGATGTCTTCAATTGGCATTTGTAAATATGAAATTGAAGGATCATCTGTTTGTTCACGAGCCTGTTGAATCATTTTTTCAGATATATCTATACCTACCACTGAACCTGCTTGTTGTTCACGAGCAAATCGACAATGCCAACCGAAACCGCATCCTAAATCAAGCATATTTTTATTTCGTAATTCTGGTATTAATGATTTGAATACATGCCATTCTCCCGCACCTTCAAGTCCTTTGATAGAACGTGGCATTTGTTTATATGCAGAAAAGAATTTCGAATCATCATATTTGTTTTGTTTCATCAGATATACATCTCCTATATTCTAAAATAACCTCGTAAAATTAAAAACACATCGATTTAGGCGTTCTTAATCATGGTTATAGCCATAAATCGCTAAGTCTCCTTTTACTTTACATGATCCGCGAATTATATAAAATGCAGCAGATAACTAAGAAACAAAATCGCCATATTAAAAATCGCAGGTTATTATTTCATCAATGCTTCATTTCTTTTTATTTAGAGCAAACAATTTTTTGGATTGATTCTATTCTATATGGAGAGGTTGGTATTCATCAGCTATTTGATTAATAGTCTGCCGTTTTTAGATACTCTTTACGATTTAAGTCACAGTACGAATACACTACGCTTATGAAATTAACCTGCCCCGTTAGTGCCATAAGAAAAGAACTGCCTTAAAGACAGCTCCGATCTACAGCTAAAGCACCCGTTAGTTCATTAAGACATTAAGGTAATCCTAAATTATTAATAAACTTTTGTATCATTATATATATTCTCAATTTTAATAAAGTCAAACTCTGCTTCGTAACCTTCTCCTTGTGGGCTGCAAGCATAGATGCCAACTTTAATATTATCTGTCTCTTTAACGAGGTGGGCCATTCTTATTTGTTTCCACTGAATACCATCTAATGAATATTCAACATAGTAATTGTTTTCTCTTCTGGTTATTCGATAAAAAATTGAATTCTGGTCTTCTGAAAATTCCTGACTAGACCAATCAGAATAACCTTGATTAGTTACAACAACACCTAATTTACTATTGCCATCAGGTATATATTCAACAGAAGTCTTTAACCAAGTATCACTTGAAAATCTCACCATTAAGCCAGCTTGGTCGTATCTATTCTTTGGTTTTGATTTTACTTTAGTAGTCAATCTAAAGTCTCTGTTTACTACATAGTACAAAAAGTGTCCATTATCAGCTTGAAAACCATAATGTGTTTTTTGCCAAAAATCTGTTTGCTTATCAGTTTTAATTATTAAGTTCGAGCTCTCGTAATTATGACTCCACTCGTTAGGCGGGGAAAACCATTTTAAATTTTCATCTATTTCGGTATTTTTGAACTCCTCTATCAGTATTATATTATCAGTCATTATCTTTGCTCCCTTACTGTTATTAAGAAAAAAGAGCCGCCTTATATACAGCTCTGATATCACCTATCGCACCCTTTAGTACATTAAGAAAAGGGTTACCGCAGCAGCCTTCCTAACGAAATTATTCACTTCATTATAACAATGATTTCCAAAATAAGTGTGGTTTCTTAATGAACTAAACTGCCCCTNCATTCCTGTAGATCGTTAAATATCAGGTTTGAAAAAAATAGAGCCCCTCAGTAAGATACGAGTATAGAGACCAATCTAACTCAAAATCTTAAGGAGGAAGCCCTACTATGAATTTTAAAATGCAAAACAAACAAAATCAACTAATTGAGAGAATTACGGATCAACATCTAGTTGTTGGTGTGGATATTGCCCAACACGTACACGTGGCCCGTGCTGTAAACTTTCGGGGCATTGTGGTCGGGAAACCCTTGTCTTTTGAAAATAACGAAGAGGGTTTTACTCGATTACTAAACTGGATCCAGGAATTGAAACAAATGAAAAACCTAGACACAACAATAGTCGGAATGGAACCTACCGGACACTATTGGATAAACCTTTCAAAGTGGCTAGTCAAACAAAACATGGATGTCGTCACCGTCAATCCTCACCATGTCAAAAGAAACAAAGAAAATCGTGATAATACGCAATCCAAAAGTGATAAAAAAGATGCCCTTGTCATCGCTGATATGGTGAAGAATGGCT
>NZ_LMBV01000007.1:138560-227562 GCF_001439925.1 Peribacillus muralis | reverse complement strand
CCATTACTACTGCCTTCATGGTTCGGGACTCACACCCTATAGATTGCACCCATGCCGGGCGCACGAAAATACAAAATAGCTGCAGGAATCTGCAGCTTTCAGGCTAAAATGAACTGCCCCGTACCTGTTAGACACCAAACTAACAGGTACGGGGCTTTTTTATGGCTAGATTTCCTGTCCAACAGAAAAAATATATAGTCACCACTTACCTAGAAGGAAAGCACAGCTATATTTGAAGTTTCGTATCAAATGATTCAAGGGTGGGTTCGTTCGATGGAAGGAGCATTCCGCGGTGGATGCCTTTTTCTCCGGAAGGCAGACTGGCTGGCAAGACGATCGCAGATTTATGACAGAACTGCTAGCCGGTCCTTTTTTGTCGAAAAATCGATATATCGCCCGATTTCGTTGATATAATCCTGATTTCGTAGATAAATGCTCCGTTTCCGTAGATATATTCCTGATTTCGGAGATAAATACTCCTTTTTCGTCGATATATCGCCCGGTTTCGTTGATATATTCCTGATTTCGGAGATATATGCTCCGTTTCCGTTGATAAATGCTCCATTTCCGTTAATATATCTCCGTTTCCGTAGATATATCGTAATTAGTAGGAATTTACCTAGCAGTTGTCGTATCATTTAGAAAAAAAATATCAATAGGCTAATGTAGCTTAAACAGACATTACGTGCTCGTTTTCATGAATAATAGGAGATTTTTGCGGAGGGTCTTCCAGCCATATATCTTTTAATATTCATTTAGATAATACGACTACATCTGCAAACATTACCTATTACTCCCCTCAATAAGGCCAACTATTCTGGTACCGTCGGTTCATCACCCTTCATTGGAGCCCTTTTTATGGTTTCTAAAACGCACATTGTTCGCATCTACTTCATATTTACTTTATACTTAAATAACGAATCTAAGGAAGGAGAATCAGAATGAAACTGACTATTTCCGATCAAGCTGCAAAGTGGTATATAGATGAATTGGAGCTCCCAGAAGGCTCGCATTTGCGCTTTTATGTAAGATATGGTGGACATAGTTCCGTCCAAAGCGGCTTTTCATTGGGCATCATGCAAGAAGATCCTGAAAATGCCGCAGCCGTATCATCGACCAATAATATTCATTTCTATGTAGAAGAAAAAGATATTTGGTACTTCGATGGTCATGATTTGCGGATTACCTTCAATGAAAACCTGACTGAGCCTGAATTTCATTATGAAAAGGGCGCATGACCTTGCAACAGCGGTGTATACTGCTGTTGCTATTTTTAATTATTGAGCAGCTCTTCAATAATCCCTTCCGCTTTAAGGATTTCCTTTTGCTTGTCGCCCAGAAGATCATAATGCGAGTAGCCATCCTTCCGGTGATGGATCCACTCTTTTTTCAGCCCATATTGCTTACCCCATTCAGATAAACGGCTTAAATCGGTGCTCCCGACTTTTGTTACCGTCTTGCATCCTGGGAACCTGTCATCCAGCCAATAATGGGTTAGAAAAGCGATTTGGCCTTGATCGATACGCAGCTTCCACTCCATCACGTCTTCCCGTTTAATGCCGAAAGCCATGTCTGAATCACCTCGATTATTGTTTAGAAACCAACTCATCCTGCTTTTTATTTTTTTCATAGGCTTCATGCCAATCAGGAAACATGCGTTTAATGGATATTGGACGGAAGCTCTCCTTTTTAACGCAAACATGTGAAGAATGCCCGGTAGCTGCCACTTCCCCTTTCCCATTGATGACTTCATATCCGTATACGACACGTAACCCGTCATACATGTCAATCCAGGTTTTAACCTTTACTTTGTCACCATATCGTACAGGTGTTTTGTACGAAGCCTGAATGTCCATTACTGGGGAAAGGATCCCTTTCGCTTCCATATCGGCATAATGAAATCCTAAATCATTGATCAATTTTGTCCTGCCCAATTCCATCCATATAAAATAATTGGCATGGTAAACGACACCCATCTGGTCGGTCTCTGCATATCTCACTTCAATATCATTTTCAGCTATGAACATTTTTCTTTCCCCACTTTCATTTTTGCAATATAAACATATTACCATAACAACCGTTCATTTTTCATTTAAGCTGTCTTGAGCATTCATGAAAAAACGGGGAAGAAAGATATCTTGCCTCCTTCTCCCCCCATTCTCTATATATTATCCGTATTGTAGCCGCTTTCTCGCGCTTCTTGCTCATCTTGCACTTCTTCCTTCATCGCTTCAATGCTCGCTTTTCTTCGCTCATTTTTGGCTGTAATTGCCATTTTATCCTCAGCTGATGAAAAGGACATCGTATCATTCGCTGCTGTCATGTTCTGTTCTGTATTGTGAATCGCGTCCTGAAGTTTTTCAACATTATCCAAACGGTTATCCTTATTATGTTTGAATGAATCCATTGTTTTTCACCTCTAGTCAAAGATGGTTTTTTATCAAGCCTTCTTATTCACCTTTAGTTTGTATGACCTGGGCATGCTTCCCAGACTTGTCCTGCATTTGCTTACCATTATTGCTACCCGCTGCCCTTGGTTGGGTTCCAAGATGGCTAGGTCTGAAGTGTTTGGAATCTTTTTTCGGATTACTCATTTTATCGCCTCCTTTTCTTATCATGGGTGAAAAGGGAGGAATTCATGAGTGCCAGATTTTGAAAGGGTCAAAATAAATAAGCCAGCACGGTTGAAGGAACTTTCAACGCACTGACTCATATTTGTTACTCAGCTTTTTGCATATGTTTTTTTTCAAGACGTTCCTCAATTCTTTCCATTTGTTTAAGGTCCATCATTAATTCCCTTTTATTTTCTTTAATTAATTCTTCAAAAGTCCTTTTTCTTTTTTTCATGTTATTCACCTACTTATTTTTAGTATAGTATTTAGCATTGCCAAATTAACGTAAAATTATGACTATATGGTAATTATCCTTAAATTGTCATAATTATCAGATTTTTTAATCGGCAATTATTTACCTACTCTCTCCTTACTTTAACCCTTTTTCGAACATTTTTAACCAAAAATTTAGAATTTTATTAATATTCATTTTAATTTATGACAACTTTGTTAACAGTCAATCATTCGAAGTGAAAAAAAGACCCTTTTAAAAGTTCCGCCAATTCAAAAAGTATTTTAATACTGGACCCGTTTCATTCATCTTCACTTTAAATGTTAGAGCATCAATGCTAAAAGTTTTATGGACCTTTCACGGCGGATGCGCCGGGAGTCTTGTACCTTCCTATCATCAAGCTTGCCCATCTTTGTCATGCAGCAAGCCAATCCTTTTGGGAAAACGCAGATCGTCAACGTCGTCGAGCGTGTAGTTGCAGATACAAAACTGATTTTGAAAACGTTGGTAACAAGGAAAGTTCCAAAAATTTCTTAACAGCAAAATTCCAAAAGGGGTTCGGAATTGAAGAATTCAGAACCCCTTTTGTCTAGAACCTTCTAAGGTTCCGTTATTGCATGCTGTTGATGTTTCGTTCCATATCTTTAAGCTGCATGGCCGTTAACACTTTGTTCGTGATCTTGCCTTGCTTATCGATGAAATATGTAGTGGGAATGCTTAGTACTTTATATCGCTCATTGACTGGATTCTTTGCACTGTTGCTATCAAGAGGTATCGTGAAGGTAATCCCATTTTCCTTCACAAACGCTTGTACATCGTTTTCTGGATCTATATTGACCGCAAGAACGACGACATCGTCACCCGCTTGCTGGGCATATTTCTCCATATCCGGCATTTCCTTTTTGCAGGGCGGACACCAGGTTGCCCAAAAATTCAGCATAACCTTTTTGCCTCTATAATCCGCTAATTCAACTTGTTTTCCATCCAACGTCTTTAAGGAGAAATTCGGCGCCTTAGCCCCGATCTTCAAACCGCCCAATGAATCCTCTTTTTCATGGTTATTTGGATCATTATCCATCGCTTGTACAATGGCAATCGTAATCAGTGACAGTAAGAGCACTGAGGCGATAATTTTTTTAAGCATACACTTTTGTCCCCCTAGTCCCAATACAATAAAGTTATTACCTTTTTCCAGAAATAGAACAACATCCCTTTTACATTTTAACAATAAAATGACATTGGGAATAGTGAAACCCCTTTATTCGTTTCATGTTATTCGCCCGCTTTCATAATCTTGACACAAAAAAAGAATCGGTAAACCTAGATTCTAGGTTTACCGATTCAAAAAGGGCTGAAATTAGCCTTTTAATTTATTACGCAATACCATTTGAAGGATACCACCGTGACGGTAGTAGTCGATTTCGATTTCGGAATCGAAACGAACAAGTACATCAAATTCTTTTACGTTCCCAGCTTCATCAGTAGCTGTAACGGTTACGATATCACGCGGTTTAACTGTTTCGTCGATTTTAACTGCAATCGCTTCTTTACCAGTCAATCCAAGCGTTTCAGCGTTTTCGCCTTCTTTGAATTGAAGAGGAAGAACACCCATTAATGCAAGGTTAGAACGGTGAATACGCTCGAAGCTTTCAGCGATGACCGTTTTGATGCCAAGAAGGTTAGTACCTTTTGCAGCCCAGTCACGAGAGCTTCCCATACCATAGTCTTTACCAGCGATGACTGCAAGACCTGTTCCATCAGCTTTGTATTTCATACAAGCATCATAGATAGCCATTACATCGCCTGTTGGCCAGTAAGTAGTGTAACCACCTTCTGTACCTGGAGCAACTTGGTTACGGATACGGATGTTTGCGAACGTTCCGCGCATCATCGCTTCATGATTACCACGACGAGAACCGTAAGAGTTAAAGTCGCGTGGTTTCACACCGTTTTCACGAAGGTAGATACCAGCTGGTGTATCTTTACCGATTGCACCTGCAGGAGAAATGTGGTCAGTTGTAACTGAGTCACCGAATTTACCAACTACGCGCAAGCCAGCAAGCGGATTAACCGAACCTGGTTCTGGTGATAATCCTTCAAAGAATGGAGGATTTTGAATGTAAGTCGATTTAGAATCGAAAGCGTAAATCGCTTCGTTGCTTGTTTGGATTTCATTCCAACGTTTGTTATCGTTGAATACCGTTTCATATTCTTTACGGAATAATTCCGGTGTAACCGTTGCTTTAACAGCAGCGTTAACTTCTTCTTGTGATGGCCAGATATCAGCAAGGAATACGTCGTTGCCGTCTTTATCTTTACCAAGTGAATCATTGTTAAGATCGAAGTCCACAGTACCAGCAAGTGCATATGCAACAACCAAGGTTGGAGAAGCAAGGTAGTTTGCTTTCACTAATGGATGGATACGACCTTCAAAGTTACGGTTACCAGAAAGCACTGAAGTTACTAGAAGATCTGCTTCAGCAACTGCTGCTTCGATTTCGTCCGCTAATGGACCTGAGTTACCGATACATGTTGTACAGCCGTAACCAACTACGTTGAATCCTAATTGATCAAGGTATGGTTGAAGACCTGCATCACGAAGGTAACCAGTAACAACTTTAGAACCTGGTGCCAATGATGTTTTTACATAATCAGGAACAGTCAAGCCTTTTTCAACCGCTTTTTTAGCGATAAGACCTGCTCCAAGCATTACGTATGGGTTAGAAGTATTTGTACAGCTTGTGATTGCAGCAATTGCGATCGCACCTGTTTTCATTACCGTTTCTTTGCCATCGGCAAATTTAACCGTCACTTCTTTATCCAATTCAGAATTGTCCATGCCGAAACCTTGGTTACCCATTGGTGCATTGATGGCCTCATGGAAAGATTGTTTCATTTGAGAAAGCGGAATCAAATCTTGCGGGCGTTTAGGGCCAGAAAGGTTTGGTTCAATTGCTGAAAGGTCAATTTCCACAACATCATTGTATGCTGGATCTTCGTTTTCAGGAGCGTAGAACAATCCATTTTCTTTGCAGTATGATTCAACGACTTTAATTTGTTTTTCATCACGGCCTGTTAAGCGCATGTAGTCGATCGCTTCTGCATCGACAGGGAAGAAACCAACTGTAGCACCGTATTCAGGAGCCATGTTAGCGATAGTTGCACGGTCAGCAAGTGGAAGGTATCCTACTCCTGGGCCGTAGAACTCAACGAATTTACCAACAACGCCGTGTGCACGAAGAACTTGAGTGACTTTCAAGGCAAGGTCAGTAGCTGTCGTCCCTTTAGGAAGTTGACCAGTTAATTTCACACCAACTACTTTTGGTACTGGGAAGTATGAAGGCTGTCCAAGCATGCCTGCTTCTGCTTCGATACCGCCGACGCCCCATCCAAGAACACCAATACCGTTGATCATTGTCGTATGTGAATCTGTACCGAATACAGAGTCAGGGAATACTTCAAAGTCGCCGTTTGGAGTTTCAACCGCGTGCACTACGTTCGCAAGGTACTCAAGGTTGACTTGGTGAACGATACCAGTTGCTGGCGGAACCGCACGGTAGTTATTGAATGATTTTTGAGCCCAGCTTAGGAACTGGTAACGCTCTGCATTACGCTCGAATTCAAGATCCATATTGGCATCAAGTGAATCCATTGTACCTGCTTTATCAACTTGTACAGAGTGGTCAATTACAAGGTCAACAGGGATTTCCGGGTTGATTTTGTCAGGATCTCCACCAAGGGCCGCGAAAGCATTACGTAGAGAAGCTAAATCAACAACAACTGGAACGCCAGTGAAATCTTGTAGGATAACACGGGAAGGCTTGAAAGGTACATCTATATCTTGTTGCTCGCTTGTTCCCCATTTAGCAAGGTTCGCAACATGTTCTTTTGTGATTACTCTTCCGTCCACTTGACGCAGAACTGCTTCAAGTAATACTTTAATGGAATATGGAAGGCGTGAAACTTTGCCGTCCCCTGCTTTTTCAATAGCGTCTAGGCTGTAGTAGTTGTAGCGTTTTCCTTCAATTTCAAAGGATTTACGCGCTTGGTACACGTCATTTTTCGTCATGAATATTACCCCCTATTAAACTGTCAGAACGTATTCTGCACATAAAAGTAAAACCTGGTTCACTAAAACCATGTTTACAATAAATATAAGTAAAAAAGTTAGTTTGTCGAATTTTCTCTCTCTTCTCCCAGCCTAACTCTTCCTTCAATCTAATACTAATATAGAAATGAGTATAAGTAAATAACAAGAAAGTTATTGTTTTTGATAAGTTTCGCTTATAGAAAAAATTCTTCCACAGATTAAAGTGCTTTTAGGTAGCCTTGATGATACACCATTTTCTGAGAATGACCTCATTTTTGACCTGATAAATTATACCAGTAAAACAAATGGTACAAACATACATAATCATTCAGCATTATCACATTCTATGGGTGGAGGTGTCGAAATGGCAAAACAAAAGGCTAATCATGTCATACCAGGCATGAATGCGGCAAAGGCGCAAGGTAATGGAGCGGGATTCCATGATGAATTGGGAAATGAACCGCCATTATCTGAAGAACAAAGGCAAAATAATAAAAAAAGAAAGAAAAACCAATGATCTTCCCTTCTACACTTTAAACAGAAAAGGCTTTTTGAAAATGCAGACGAACTGCATTTTTCAAAAAGCCTTTCCCATTCTCTAAAAGAATGGAAACCCTCAAGTAAAACGCAAATAAGTGAGCCGATGAACAGAATCAGTAATTCAATGGTCCTCTGAATTGACTTCATTGACGATGGCTTGAATATCCTGTTCGAATTGTTTCAATTGTTCTCGCTGATGCTCGGAAGCAGTGACTAAAGCAGATTGTATTTGCTGATAAGCCTCGTTCACTTCCTGCTTCACATGTTCCAATTCCGTTCCGTAGTTCGGTGCGGTCTTTTCGATGGATGAATATACATCATATACTTGTTGGTAGCTTTGCTGGGCTTCTTGGAATGCCCTACGCTTATCTTGTTTATCCTGCATGTAGTTTCATCTCCTTTTAGTTTGTATCCATCCATAGGATGCACAAGGTCATAAAATATATGTAAGTGAATAAAATTTCACTGACTGACTATCCTAAGAATCAGGAGGGATGATCACATGAACAAAAACGATGGTAAAGATATTCGCAAAAATGCACCTAAAGGAAATAACCCAGGACAACCTGCCCCGCTAAGCGGTTCCCATAAAGTGAAGAATCGACAGCATTCCCGTCAAAAGCACAATAGCGGCCACGATATGTAAGCTGCTTTTCGTTCAATAACAGCGGTGCCACCTTATTTGGCGGACACCGCTTTCTTGTTTCGTTTTCCAAAACAACAATAAAAAGCAACAGACAAAATCGATTTCTTCCTATTATAAGGCACCACGTTAATTGGCTTCCCGATATAAAATAAAATTATTCAGCCAAAATAACGATACGAACACTTCACATCAGTTTGTGAAATGAATGATGGAAATTTCATTTAAATGGCATCACTATGTAATATTCAACTTCCTACTTTCTCAATTTACGATTATGATAGACTACAAGGTCTGATTCATAATAAAGAGGGTGAGTATCATGCAAGTTTTTCTGAAGCGCTTGTCTCAGCACCGCGAACGACTGAGCCAATTAGAGATGGGTGTGCTAGAGTTCATTTTGCATCATCATGAGATCGTTGTGCATATGAATGTAGATGAGCTAGCGAAAAAGCTCTTCGTATCCACAGCTACCATTAGTAGAACATGTCAGCAATTAGGGTTTCGCGGCTTTCAAGATTTCAAATATTCATTAAAAAAAGAAGTGACCAAAGAGCCCAATAATACTGTTTTTTCTCATTCTGGATTTTTAAGTTCACATATCGACCGCGTCAAGCAGGAGATAGAAAGCACGTTTGATTATTTAGATGAAGGAAAAATAACTGAAGCAGCCAAATATATTCATGCCAGTAAGCATGTGGAGTTCTTTGGTGTAGGAAATTCACTTCCACCTTGCGTGGATGCATCAAGGAAACTAATGTTCTCCGGGAAAATAAGCAGCGCCCGTGAAGATTGGGATGAATTGAGAAGTGTCGCGAATAGTTTAAGTGAAGATGATTTAGCTATCTTAGTTTCTTATAGTGGCGAAACGCTTTACACATTGGAATACGCCTCACTTTTAAAGAAACGCAACGTTAAAACAATTTCCATCACAGGTCAACATAATAATCGCTTACAACAAGAAGTCGATTTATCTTTCCAGGCACACGTGATCAATTGCTATTATGGTGAAATGGATATGAGTTCGCGCTTCCCGTTAAGCATCATTTTGGATTTAATTATTTTAACCTATTTGGAGCAGCATAAAGATTCCTAAAAGAACCGTAGAAATTGGAGCTGTCTTTTACGGGTCTTTTCCCTATGACTAAAACGGTCGGAAATGTTTGTCTATACAAAAAATGTACGCTCATACATATGGTATGTAAGTAATTGATAATTTCGGTCGTGAGTGTATATTTAAGCTATGTTTATCCCCTGGAAGGAGTCAGAATAATGAAAAAGAATAAGCGTCTAAAATCACAGCTTTGGGAGTTTTTCCAAGGGTTAGGCAAGACCTTCATGCTTCCTGTTGCTTTATTGGCATTCATGGGGCTGATCTTAGGAATTGGTAGCTCATTCACAAGCCCAACTACCATCGAAGCCTTTCCTTTTTTGGATAATTCGTTCCTTCAATTCAGCTTTAGTTTCTTGGCGACAATAGGAGGCTTTGCCTTTACTTATTTACCTGTACTATTTGCCATGGCCATTCCCATGGGTCTGGTGCGCTATGAAAAAGGTGTAGCTGCTTTCTCAGGTTTTACCGGGTATGTAATCATGAATTTAGCCATCAATTTTTACTTAACAGAAACGGGAACATTGGCAGATCCCGAACAATTGCGCCAAGCTGGGCAAGGAATGGTAATGGGGCTCCAAACGATAGAAATGGGTGTACTTGGTGGTATCATTGCTGGTATTATCGTGTATTTGTTACACAATCGTTTCTATGAAATTAAATTGCCAGACGCTTTCGCCTTTTTCGGCGGAGCACGATTTGTCCCTATTGTAACCGCATTCACATTGTCGATCGTGGGGCTTCTGCTGCCAATGATTTGGCCGATTTTTGCAACGGCCATCGCCGGTATCGGTGCCATCATAAATAACTCTGGCATTTTTGGTCCATTTTTATTCGGTGCTGGTGAACGATTATTACTTCCTTTCGGCTTGCATCACATCCTAGTGGCGATGATCCGTTTTACGGAAGCTGGTGGTACAGAAGTTGTCAATGGGAACACAATCTCGGGAGCATTGAATATATTCTATGCCCAATTACAAAACGGAAGTGCAATAAGCCCTGCTGCAACGGCCTTTTTATCACAAGGTAAAATGCCCACCTTCATGTTTGGATTACCGGCTGTTGCATTAGCCATTTACCATACGGCTCGCGTTGAAAACCGAAAGAAAATTAAGGGGCTATTATTATCTGGTGTGATCGCCACCGCTGTTACAGGTATTACAGAACCTATTGAATTTTTATTCTTATTTGTAGCTCCCGCTTTGTTTTTACTTCACGCCATTATGACTGGATTAGGATTCATGATAATGGCGCTACTAGGAGTGACCATTGGCAATACTGACGGCGGGATACTTGATTTCGTAATTTTCGGCATTATGCAAGGATTCGCTACAAAATGGTATCTCGTTCTTATAGTTGGTGTGATATGGTTTGGTCTCTATTATACGATTTTCCGCTATTCGATCGTGAAGTTCAATTTAAAGACTCCAGGGCGGGAAAAGATGAGTGATGACCTTGGCAATCATTCTAGCACTACTAAAGGAATAAGCTACAATGCCCAAAAAGTATTGTCTGCTCTTGGTGGTAAAGAAAATATTCAATCATTGGATAATTGTGTAACCCGCCTTCGTCTCGTCGTGGATGTAATGGACAAGGTGGACGAAAAGATCTTGAAAGAAGAATGTGGAGCTCTTGGGGTTGTGATTCTTGATGAACATAATCTGCAAGTAGTCATTGGTCCACAAGTTGGACTATTAAAATCACAAATGGATAAAATTTCCTGAAAATGGAGTTGTACAGCATGCAACATGACTTTAATGAGAAGATTGATCGCAGGGGGACATTTTGTACGCAATGGGACTACGTGCAAGATCGATTCGGGGAGAAAGACCTTCTCCCGTTCTCGATTTCGGATACCGATTTCAAAAGCCCACCTGAAATTTTGCAAGCCATTCAGCAACGATTGCAGCATGGGATCTTTGGTTATACACGTTGGAACCACTCACCATTCAAAGACGCAATTACGCAATGGTATAAAAAACGCTTTGTTTGTCCTATACAAGAAGATTGGATTACCTATAGTCCTTCTGTCATCTACTCCGTTTCCAAGCTTATCGAGATAATGACCGAAGAAGAAGATCACGTGGTCATTCAAACACCAGCATATGATGCATTCTTTAAAACAATCCAAGACAATAAACGCATCATATCAAGTAATGAATTAATTTATCATGAAGGTGCATATTCGATCGATTTTTCAGATTTAGAAGAAAAACTAGCGCATCCAAAAGCAAAAGTGTTACTTCTTTGCAGCCCTCATAACCCTACAGGTCGTGTCTGGACACGTGATGAACTGAATAAAATCGTAGCCCTTTGCAATCGATATGATGTTTACATCATATCCGACGAGATTCATATGGACATCATCCATGAAGGAAATACCCATACACCGATCGTTCAGTCGGCCATTGATCCAAATACATTGTGCATCTGCTCCTCAGCCAGTAAAACATTCAATACTCCAGGATTAGGAGGTTCATACTGTCTTATACCAGATACGGATATTCGTGAAGCCTTTCTTATTTCCTTGAAGAATAAAGATGGATTATCGAGTGCCAGCGTGTTTGCAATGGAAGCAGTGATTACTGCTTATAATCAATGTGAATATTGGGTGGACGAATTAGTCGAATATGTATACGGCAACTTACGAATCATTCAGCTTTTTCTAAAGGAACACTTACCGATGCTTTCTTTCCATTTACCCGAATCCACCTACCTCGCCTGGATTGATGTGTCGCAACTACCTTATTCCAGCAATCAAATTCAAGATGCCCTTGTTCATCAAGGTAAAGTAGCGATCATGCCAGGCGAAACATTTGGAGAATCAGGGAGCTGTTTTATCAGATTGAATGTAGGGTGTCCCGAAGCTAAGCTGAAAGACGGTCTTGACCGGTTAAAAAGTGCGATTGACTATTTGGAGAATCAAGAGAGATGAGACAAAGAGTTCTAGCAACCTGGTCTCCTGAGGTACTGATACCACGATTTATTACTATAAAGGTACATCACTCATGAAAACAAATGGACTGTAGTCGATTACAGATAGAGTCTTCAGTCCAATAGAAAAACCCCCAATGGATATTTTCCAAAGGGGGTTTTTCTAGTTATTTAAGATTCTAGTAACACCATTTTTTAAGCTCCTTGCACCGAGCCGTTACCCTGTTTTTCCTTCGACTACCATTTTACATAGTTCAATCATTTCGACAGCCATTATCTTTAACGTTTCCGTTGTCAGCATCTGATCTTCAGCATGAATGAACAGCAGGGAGAAAGGTAATATCTCTCCGTTTGCTTCTTTTTGTATAAGGGAAAAGTGCACCTGGTGGATTTTGTTGTACGCTTCTTCCCCCGCTTTAATTAATGAATCCGCTTTCTGATAATGTCCTGCCCGTCCTTCACGAATGGCTTCGACAAAATGGCTCCTTGCCTCTCCTGAGTATGAAATGATTTGGAGAGCTGCCGTTTGCATTCCTTCGATTGTTTGCATGCTTCCCCCTCCTCATTTATCATCGTTTTTTGCAGCCATTTGTAAAGCAAGATCTAGAATTTTATCTCCATCCGCCGTACCATACGATTGTGGATCAATGACATCGACAGGAATCCCATAAGGTGCAGCTGTTTTTTCAGCTGCTTTTTTCATGAATTTCACTTGAGGTCCTAAAAGAATCGCGAGTACATGATCACTTGACTTTGTAAGTTCCTCACCAATAGAAGATTCAGGAATGGCATAAATATTATATTCAACACCTCTTTTGCTTGCAGCTTTTTTCATTTTTGAAACAACCAACGATGTTGACATTCCAGCAGAACAGGCTAAAATAATTCTTTCCATTATATATTCCTCCTTTTTATTTAAACACCGTATCGTCTTTCACTACGATTACACGATTTTGGATTACATCTTTGTACCAATAAGCCGATTTTTTCAGGGTCCGGTTTCGATCATCGTCTAAATTAATCTCAACCAGCCCATACCGGTTTTTGAAAGCATTCATGGGTGACACATTATCCGTGAATGCCCAGAGCATATATCCCTTGCAATTCGCTCCTTCTTCAACCGCCTTGATCAGCCATTTTAAATGTTCGCCAATAAATTCAATTCGGTAATCATCCTGTATAATCTGCTGATTATCTTTAAAGGTGTACTCATTTTCAACACCCATGCCGTTTTCAGCAATGAACCATTCTATGTTTCCGTACTCCTCTTGCATTCTCTTTGCCATATCATACATAATTTTAGGATAAATTTCCCAACCCCTGAAAGGATTCATTTTTTTACCAGGAAGATTGAACATTTCATAATAATAACTCGGATGAAACGGCGTACATTCATTCCAGCCAGCCGTACGTGCTTGTATTCGATGAGGATAATAGAGATTCAATCCAACATAATCGACCGGGTTATCTTTAATGATTTGGAGCTCGTCAGATGTATGTTCAAAGGTGATCTTATGTTTATCCATCAATGTAAGTAGCTCTTGAGGATACTCGCCTTTAATGGATGGATCCAAGAAAACACGATTAAAAAATAAATCATAGATTCTTGCTGCCTCCCTATCACTCTCAGCAGATGACCTGGCATAGGTTACTTCCGGGTTAAGAATAACACCTATTTTCGATCCATATTTCTGTCCATAATCATGTTCCTTAAATAATTGGACAACCTTTGCGGTTGCTAACGCTTTATTAAAATTCCATTGCATCCATTTCTTCGTGTTTTGTTCATAAGGATACCGAAGAGCGTCTAAATAGACCCTTGTCTGTATAACAATCGGTTCATTAAAGGTAAACCAATGTTTTACCTTTGCTCCATATCGGCTGAACACCTTTTTTGCATACTTTACAAAAAGCTCCACGACATGTTTGGATTCCCACCCACCATATGTTTCAAATAAAGTTGCCGGTACCTCATAGTGTTCGAGACAAATCATCGGCTCCACACCATTATCTATTAACTCGTCAATAACGTTGTCTACATAACTTGCATATTCTTCATCCACTACTGCGTTTTCGTAATCGATCAGAAAACGCGACCAATTAATAGACGTTCGAAAATGCGTTAATCCGATCTCTTTCATATGCGCTATATCTTCTTTATATCGATTAAAGAAGTCAGTAGCAATGGCAGGACCAAACCCATTATGCCAAACATTCTTGTCGTTTTTATACCAAAGATCTAGATAAGAGTCCTGAGACTCTTTCTTACCGGACCATCCCTCAGTTTGCCAAGCTGACGCAGCTGCCCCGAGGATGAAATTCTCTGGTACTTTTACTTCCATTGTTTCAATATTCATTTCTTTTCCTCACCTTCACCTAGCTGATCACTTGGGGGGGAAACATTTCTGCATCCATACAGATCAACACATCTATGTGGAGTGTAGAAGTTACCCGCTATCATACGCTGACATTAACACTTGTGGCTTCATCCGCTTCTTTTTTTCTTTTTTCTTTAACACCTGCATTGGCCATCATCACGAATGGTAAATAGATCAAAACAGATACAACAATACAGATGACTTGTGTAATGACGGCTCCTATACTTCCTGCCGTAGATAAGTACGCATTGATAAGCGGTGGTGTCGTCCATGGAACCATTACAACTGCCTTGGCAGCAAACCCTGTCACGGTAGCGATATAACCAATCGTTCCGGTAATCAATGGCGTGATGATAAATGGTATCGCCATTATCGGATTTAACATGATCGGAAGCCCGAAGATAACAGGCTCATTTATATTGAAAATGCCTGGTCCAAATGATAGTTTCGCGATACTTTTCATTTCTTCACGCTTAGATACGATAAAGATAGCTGCCAATAACCCGAGAGTAACCCCAGATCCTCCTATACTCATATACACGTCCCAGAAAGGCATCGTTATCACATTCGGAATCTCTTTACCTTCTTGGAAGGCGGTCATGTTTGCAGTAATGGCTGCCAATAATAAAGGTTCTCTTATTGGTTTGATCATCTGATTTCCATGGATGCCAATCACCCAGAAGAATTGGGCAACAAACATTAAAATCAGAATTCCTGGTAATCCCTGAACCACACTCTCAAGTGGTCTTTGAATGATATTATAAATTGCTTCATGCAAGTAAATCCCTGTTAGTTGATGAAACGCAAACCCCATTGTCGCAATGATGGTTACGGTTAAAATCGATGGAAACAGCGCTGAGAACGATGTGGCAACATTTGCTGGAACGCTCTCCGGCATTTTAATTTTCAATTTATCAAACGACTCTAATTTCGAAAAAATTTCGACGGATACAATGGCAATAAACATTCCTAAAAACAAGCTTTTTGGATCTGTAAATTGCCTGGAGAGAACATCGACAACCATTTGAGGCTGCTCATTCACTACTAATTCAAGCGTAGTAGGGATGACTGCTATGAAAGATATTATGGCGAGGATTCCCGGGAAATACGAAGGATTGCCGTTTATTCTTCCAAGCTCCAACCCAATTAAAAAGATAGCTCCTATCGTAAGGAAGTTTAATGTCGCGTATTGAATCGCTTTCATGATTGGCTGATAATCTGCTAGAAATGAAAAGAAGTCAAATGATGCTAAACCTGTTTCAGGACTCATTATCATACTGGAAACCAAGATGGCAAATGCCCCTGTAATTATCACTGGCATTAGAACGACGAACGCTTTTTTTATGGCCATAATATATTTTTGATTGTTGATTTTATAAGCCGCAGAACCCATGACGTCATTTGCCTTTTCTTTAAAACTCATCTTCAACCCCCATTTCTCAATCGTTTAATTTCATTCCCTGATACCAAAAACACCAAAGAACAAATATGCCATTTTAAAGTGCTGTCGAAGCTCTTTGATATGTTTAGTTTAGTTGTTAAGCGCTTTCATTTGAATCCAAACATTTTCCTCCAATAAGAGGAAATCATTATCTTGAACCATACTCTTCCATTCTTTTAATCACCTGCTCAAAGTCAGCATATCTTTCAATCTTAATCAACTGATCTACCAAAGCTTTAGTTTCAATCACTTTAACAAGAAATTGATAGATTTTTTGCATTTCATTTTCATATTCCTTCTGAACACTCAACAAACATATGTACTGAACCATTTCATCTCCCCACGCTATTGGTTTCTTTAATGTTAGAACAGACCAAAATGTTTCCTTTGTTAAAGGGCGCATCGGATGGGGAATGGCAACTAAATTGCCGTAGCACGTTGGCGACACCTTTTCCCTCTCGATCACTGCCTCTTTAAAACCAGCAGGAATTCTTCCAAGTTTAGTAAGTTCTGCTTCGAAAAAGTCAAATACTTCTTCTCTTGTTTGCAGATCTTTTTGAAAATACATAAGCTCTGGATCTGTATAATCAAGAACCAACGTTATATGATCCACCATATAGGCTTCAATGTGCAGGATGTCCTGATTGCCGAGCAGTGTGTTAACCTCTACAACAGGGATGGATAAGTCATCATAAATCGGAATTGTGCTAATGATGAAGTCCAATGATTCTAGTGGATAATTCCTTAATTCATATAAGTTCATCGTGCCAGCAATATCCAAGTGTGACTCAAAGGCAGACTTCAATTTATAATATAAAAGCTGAGAGCTTGCAACACCAGTTGCACAAACAATGACACACCGTTTTGTTTTAGGTTTCAGACGTTTTCTCTCCATGGCCGCTTCCATATGAAGAGCTAAATAGCCAATTTCATCCTCATTTATATGAACACCCAAAGAATCATGAAGAGCGTTACTCATCACAACTCCAGCATCAAAGGCAAGAGGATATTTTTGCTTAATTTCTGCTAAAAGTGGATTTCGAATGTTCATCCCATAATAATGTCGATTTATTGCCGGTTTGAGGTGCATGCCAAGTCCATTTATAAGCTCTTGATCATCGTGAATGCCCAATTGCAGTTCGTTTTCAACCTGATCAATCAGGTTTGCTGTGAGCGTAAGGATTTCTTCGCTAATCAAGTTAACTGGAGACAAGGCATCACTTGCTTTCCTATAGGAAACCATTTTTGTTCCGAGTAAGTGGAGTGTGACGTAGGCAACCTCTGAATTGGGAAAGGTAACGTTGAATGACTTTTCAATATCGGTTACGATTTGCCTCGAAACAAGATATTCGGCTTGTTCCTCAAAGTTTTTTATTTCTTCATCCAACATCGATACATAGTTGTGTAGCAGCACTCGCTTACAGGCAATCGCGATATGGATCACTAGATTGGAAAGGCCGATATCCGAAAGCTGAATTCCGGCTCTCTTGGTTTGCTTCAATATGATCGAACGTATGGCGGCCATTTCCGGATCAGCTACCAACTCCGTAGTCTTTTGCGCTGAATTAAATACATATTCTGCGATACAAAAACGCATTTTTAACTCATTTCCAACTACCTTTAACCCATAATTGGGACGACTATCGACTACCAGCTCATATTTAGTCAATAATTCTCGAACCTCTTTTAAACTATTTTTTACAGTCGACGAACTAACATAAAGTTCATCAGCCAACATCTCTAGCTTTATGTAATCCTCTGATAAAAGCAATCGTTTGATGAGAAAAGCAATACGGTCACTTGGGTCACTTGGAATCCACTGTTCATTCACTCGTTCAAAAGCCACAATCTTTAAAAAGCTACGGAAGGCTGAATGATCATGTATGTGTAATTGATAGCCTTTTCGATGTCTGGCTATGATTTCCGCGCCATGCTCTTCAAGGATGGCCGTTAGGTTTTTTATCATGGAACGAATGGTTCTTGAAGTAATATGAAGGTGGCCCGCCAATTCCAGACCAGTCATCTCCTTTTCTGCTTGCATAAGATAACGCAGTAATTTTTGCTCCCTAGTAGAAAACATGTTCCACTCAACCCCTTCAGTCGTCTATAATGCGTCCAGTAATTCCGTTCAAATTGAGATAATCATCACAATAATTTGTCTTTTTCCACATATTTATCATTAAGACCCTTTTAAAAAACGCAGTGCCAGAGGGCAGTTTATACAGGTGTTCTAAACAAAAAGACCAGGTGCCACTAACACCTGATCAAATGGATTTTTATATGTAGCCAAGGGTACCACCTCATATATCTGGATACCTTGATTATGTTAGGCGCATTTTTACTTCGTTTTGATAAGCAAGGTCCGCGAGCAGAAGTGAACCAATAATTCCGGCGTCGTCCCCTAAGCCGGGCTTTACAATATAATCGGATATTTCGCTTTCAAGTTCTGGAAGTGAAACATACCCATTAAGTGCTTCTTTCACCTGGTTTCCAATCATTTGGAAAACGGACTGTTGTTTACTGACTCCCCCACCAAGGATAATTTTCTTTGGAGATAGAATTAATATATATTGAGCGATCGCCTGCGCTAAATAATAGGCCTCCAGTTCCCAAACTTCTTGTCTGTCCGCTAATTGAGCAGCAGGTTTTCCCCATCTCCCCTCAATGGCCGGGCCGGATGCGAGTCCTTCCAAGCAATCCCGATGATAAGGGCATTTGCCTTCGTATGAATCTTCTGGGTGCTTCCGAACCAAGATATGACCCATTTCCGGATGAGAAAGCCCTTCCAATAATCGCCCGCCAACTACTGCACCAGCTCCAATTCCGGTGCCTACTGTTATATATAAACAACTATCCAGTCCTGCGGCTGCTCCAAACCTCGCTTCCCCTAATGCTGCTGCATTTACATCAGTATGAAAACCGACAGGAACATTACATTCATTTTTAATCGTTTGTAAAAAGGGGAAATTCCTCCAGCCTGGCTTTGGTGTAGTCGTTATATTCCCGTATGCTGGACTAGCAGGGTCAATATTGACCGGACCGAATGAACCGATTCCAATCGCTAAGAGCTCGTATTCCGAGAAAAAACGGACGACTTCCGGAATGGTTTCCTCAGGAACAGTCGTCGGAATTTGGATCCGCTTCACCACATTTCCTTTTTCGTCACCTACAGCACAAACAAATTTCGTTCCTCCTGCTTCAATCGCTCCATATAACATCACGGTTCCACTCTCCTCACTTGTATTATTTGCGTATGGTAACTGTCGTGAAAACGAATTTATCATAACGATGTCTGGAAAAAGAATATTCAAAAGGCAGCCCATTGTTTAAATAGCCGACCTGTTCAACCTCCAATATCGGGTCATCCGTTAAACATCCTAAATGAATTTGGTCCAGTTCATTCGGTTTGTCTGCTCTGATTTTCCGATGTGCACCGCCAATCTTCAATTCTAGTGTTTCATGTATGTAATTATAAATGGATGCTAGTAATACTTTTTCTGTTATTCCTGGAATGATTGATACCGGCATATAAGTCTTCTCAATGACATATGGCTCATTATCTACATTTCTAAGTCTGATAATATGATAAACCGGTGTATCTTCGCTAATGGCAAGCTGATCGGCCACTTCCTTTTCAGGGAATTGTACATCAAAGGCGATAAGTGTGCTTGAAACTTTTCTGTTCGGAAGCACATTAGACAACCCGAGAGTCTCTTCACTGATGACATTCACCTTCTCGTCATTTACAGGTGATTGAACGATGAATGTTCCATGCCCCCGTTTTCTAAGAAGCAGCCCTTCCTCCACGAGAATATCCAGTCCTCTTTTCATTGTCATCCGGCTGCATACGAATTCTTTTGCAAGCGTGATTTCATCAGGAATAGGCTGGTCTGTCCGATAAAAACCTTGCTTGATCCTCTTTCTGATTTCAATAGAGATTTTTTCATATTTGTTCATTTTTATTCGCTCCTACTAACAAAAACACGAGACAGTTTACTTCATCCGCTTTTTCCATTTTAAGATAACCGGGTTATACTGTAAAGAAACGATTTTCTGAAAGTTCATTCTTCTTCTATTTCAAGCAGGAAAGGGGCAGACAAATGCTGCCAAATCCACATGCATCATGTGCCTAGGACAGGTTGCAAAGTCAGGCCCCATTTTTTTAAAATCCGTTCTGATTTGCCACTTCTTTAAACCAATAACCGCTCTTTTTCACTGTTCTTTGCGCATCATTATCCAAATCGACTGACACGAAGCCATAACGATTTTTGTAAGCATTGCTCCAAGACCAATTATCCATGAATGTCCATAGATGATACCCCTTTACATTTGAACCTTCGCTTATGGCTCTATGAGCCCACTTCAAATGTTCGCTAATGAACTCGATTCGGTAATCATCCTGTATCATGCCATTTTCATCACGGAAGCGCTCCTCCCCTTCCACTCCCATTCCATTTTCAGAAATGAAGCATTCAATATTCCCGTAATTTTCTTTTACATTCATTAAAATATCATAGATGCCCTTTTCGTATATTTCCCAGCCGCGGTGATGATTCATTTTTCTTCCTGGCATTTCATAATTGTCAAAATACAGTTCAGGCAAAAATGGAGCATCCAGGTTACGGGCATGTTCCTTTGCCTTAACACGGCGAGGCTGATAATAATTGATGCCTAACAGATCGACCGTATTTTGCTGAATTATATCCAAATCGCCTGCTTCCATAGCGGGCATGAATCCTTCAGTTTTTAAGATTGCAACAAGATCTGATGGAAATTCCCCTTTCACAGATGGATCTAGGAAAGAACGGTTGAAAAAGGCATCGGCAATCTTTGATGCTTTTAAATCGGCTGGATTCTGGCTTCGCGGGTATGATGGCGTCAAGTTCAATATAATCCCGATTTTGCCATCCATATTCATGTCCCTATACTTTTTGATCGCTTTTGCGCTGGATAAAATCGTATGGTAACCAACTTGTACCGCTTTTTTAAAATCGACGATATTCGGATAATGAAAATTATATAAATATCCACCCTCTACCGGGACAATAGGTTCATTATGCGTGAACCACTTTGCAACACGATCTCCGAACAATTGGAAGCAAGTCGCAGCATAGAATTCAAACGCATCGACGGTGTCCCTGTTTTCCCACCCTCCGATTTCCTGCAGGGCCATAGGCATATCAAAGTGGTATAAATTGACGAATGGTTCTATGCCTGTTTCTACCATTTCATCAATGACCGAATTATAAAAATCCACTGCTTTCGGGTTCACTTCCCCTTTTCCTTTCGGGAACATACGTGACCATGAAATCGATAACCGGAAAGAGTTATGACCAATTTCCTTCATTAACTTTATATCTTCTTTATATTTATAGTAAAACTGAGAAGTATTCTGAGGTCCGACGCCGTTGAAAAAACGATTTGGCTCAACTTCATACCAGTGATCCCAAATGTTTTTGCCTTTTCCGTCTATATCTGCTGCACCTTCCGTTTGAGTGGCCGAAGCAGATGAGCCCCACCAAAAACCTTCTGGAAAATGGTATTGTACAGTTTCAGTCGTTTCTTCTATCGTTTTCATACTTAATTTTCCCCTATTCTTTTAAATTGGATACAAGTATGGTCTACCTGAACCTTGTTTAATGTTTTTTTCATTTGCCTGCCTTGGTGTTTATGAGGCTTTGTTTTGATTTTCCGCTTCTCTTTCTTTTTTTACATTCGTTTTATCCAATGCTTTAAGGAACGGAAACCATATTACGAATACGATCAATAAATTAACGATTTGCAATAAGGAGCCCCTGAAGCTATTGGTGGCAAGATAGCCGCTTATCCCGATTGGAACGGTCCATGGCACTGTAACTCCTGTAGGCCGCGGGACGATTCCAGTTGCCATTGTGAAATATGTAAATCCTGTTACCACCATTGGCGCAATGATCCAAGGAATGACAACGATTGGATTCATCACAATCGGAAGCCCAAAAATAATCGGTTCATTCACGTTAAAGATACCCGGTCCTACACCAAGCTTTCCTACTTGTTTCATTTGCTTACTCTTCATGAACCATAAGATGGCGATGACTACAGCCAACGTCATCCCTGTACCACCCATTCCTACAGTAAATACCTCAATGAACGGTTTAGAAACGATATTCGGTAACTCAGCTTTTTCTCTGAAAGCTTCTAAGTTTTCCAGAGCAAGAGTTGCCCAGATGGGATCCATAACAGAGTTGATGATGATTTGGCCATGTAACCCGAAGAACCATAAAACCTGTATGAAGAATACAGCGATTAAAGTCGGGATAATTCCACTTCCAAGACCAACTAGCGGCGCCTGAATCACATCATAAATAAAGTCATGTAAATTAGTATTGAAACCTAGTGTAACGATTACATTTACCGCTAAGAAAACCGTTAACGTGATTAAGGCCGGTAGTAGTGCAGCAAATGATTTTGCAACAGCCGGCGGTACACCTGCAGGCATCTTAATGGTTATATCTCTTTGAACGATTTTCCGATAAATTTCACCGGCAATGAAAGCTGTGATCATCCCGAGGAACATTCCTTTGGCGCCTAGCCGATCAAGTGGAATGACATTAGCGACCACTTCTCCAGATTCAGCTTCAATCGCGAATGGTGTTAAGATCAGAAAGGAAGCAAGCGCAATAACGCCTCCAAACACAGCTTCAACATCATAGCTCTTTGACAGGTAATAGCCGATACCGAAAACTACGAACACCGAAAGAATACCCATGGTTGCCTGCGAAGCAATCGCGAATGAAGATTGTAGGGTCATGACGGAATCGTCACTTAACAATTTGTTTAGAAATGGCAGATTGGTTAAGACGACAAAAATCGAACCGAAAATCGTAAGTGGAAACGCTAACATAAATGCGTCTCGTAAAACCGCTAAATAGCGATTGTTATTCAGCTTCCCAGCTAGTGGAATGAGAAATTGACTCAGCTTTTCAAACATAGTAGACCCCCGTCCATTAAAGATGAATGATTAGATATTTTTTGCTTTAAAAATCTCCAATAACTCTTTCACTAATTCCTTCATTGTTAACGTGGACATGAGATGGTCTTCAGAATGCATGAACAGCATCGAAAATTCCACCTTTTCACCTTGCGCTTCTTTTTGAACCAATTGGAAATGAACGTTGTGGGCAATGGCTAAATCTTGTTCGGCCTGTGCAAGCAATGATTCTGACTCTGCCACATTCCCCTCGCGATATTCACGTAGTGATTGAATCACCTTACTGCGGGCATTGCCACTGTATAATATCAATTGAAAATTAATTTGTTCGCTCGTGAGATCTTCCAGCTTTACTTGCTCCATTATTTATTACCTATCAAAGAAAGAGCTTGATCATACGCTTTTTTTCCATCTGCCAATCCATAAGCCATCATATCGATTACGTCTACTTGGATATTGTATTTAGATGCCTCTTTTTGAAATTCTCCCTTAAGGAAACTCATTTGCGGTCCGATTAACACCACATCTGCATCAGCCATTTCTTTCTTCGCTTTATCCTGGCCAACTGCCCAAATTTTTGCAACATCCCCGATCGATTGTGCGTGCTGCTCCATTTTTGTCACTAATAGACTCGTAGACATCCCAGAACTACATGCAAGTAAAATTCGTTTCATAATTA
Organism: Peribacillus muralis; assembly: GCF_001439925.1. Classification (GTDB taxonomy): domain Bacteria; phylum Bacillota; class Bacilli; order Bacillales; family DSM-1321; genus Peribacillus; species Peribacillus muralis. The sequence goes on along the minus strand of NZ_LMBV01000007.1, from coordinate 203,932 downwards.
TTACAGCCCCTTTTGTATTTTTTTAACAAAAATCTAAAACGTTTACATTTATTATTATGATCATTTTTTTCTAAATGTCTAGACATTTAATTAAAATAATATTCAGTTTTTTTAAAAGTCTTTAGTTTCTGGATCTATCGTTTGAATGTTTCGCAAAAAAAAACCACTCAAGCTTTCACTCAAGTGGTTTTTTGCTTATATAAAACTCGTAATCCATTCCATTTCACCAGAAGCAATCAATTCCTTCAGTTCCCGCGTCATGATCAAGTGGTCTCCTTTTTTCACTTCCATCACTTCACTCTCGGATTCGATCTTTCCATTTCCTTCAATGATGCTGATTAATTGAAAGGTATCTCTCCCTGCTATCCGATATCCCGTTCCTGATATTTTATGATGAACGACAGAGAATTCAGGAACTTCGATAAGGAATGTTTTTTCCCCTCCGGCAGCCGTTACTGTTTGTGATGCATGAATTGTCTGAGAATCAGGTACGGTCGTTACCTGTAGTGCTTTTTCGAGATGCAGTTCACGTTTATTCCCTTCTGAATCCGTTCTGTCATAATCATATACCCGATAGGTTGTATCAGAAGATTGTTGGGTTTCTAAGATGACGATGCCTTTCCCGATTGCATGAACGGTCCCGCTTTTTACAAATATGAAATCTCCGCGCTTTACAGGCTGTTTTTGCAGAAGGTCGTCCCATCTTTCTTCCGATGTCAGCTTCACCATTTCTTCTTTTGTTTGCGCTTTGTGACCAAGGATGATTTCTGAACCAGGTTCTGCGTCAATGACATACCAGCATTCTGTTTTTCCATACGGTTCGCCTTCTAATTCTGTAGCCTGTTCATCATTAGGATGAACTTGGACGGATAAATCATCGTTTGCATCGAGGATTTTAATAAGCAAGGGGAATTCTTCCATTTTATAGTCGCCAAATAGCTTGCTGCGATGGTTTCTCCATAATGCAGATAAGACTTCTCCTTTAAACTCGCCCTCTTCAACGACACTTTCTCCGTGATGATGAGCGGATATTCCCCAGCATTCACCAATCGGGCCTTTCGGAATCGAGTAATTGAAATCCGTTTCGAGCTTTCTTCCTCCCCAAATTCTTTCTTGAAAAATTGGCTTAAGTTTTAAAATGGTCATGTATTTGCTCCCCTTTGCTTATGTATTAGCAATCACAGAAAAAGGAAGACGAAAATTCCCTGCTTCCTTTTTGCTATCATTACGCTTCGACTGTTGAAAGCTGAGCGTAGATTTCATCTACCGTCACGGCTTCTTTTAAGCCATCTCTAAAGCTGTCATCAATCAAACGGCGGCTTAGCAGGGCGAGGATACGCAAGTGTTCGTTTCCTGCTGCTGCTTCTGGCACACCAATCATGAAGACAAGCTTAACTGGATCGCCATCAAGACTCTCCCATTCAATGCCTTCCGGAGCTTTGGCAAATACCACGGATGGCAAAATGACAGCATCCGTTTTCCCATGTGGTATGGCGACTTCAAATCCGATGGCAGTCGAGCTTTGCGCTTCGCGGTTCACCAGTGCTTTATAGTAATCGCTTTTATTCGTAATTCGCCCCTCACTCTCCATCACGTCAATTAATTGATGCAGTGCAAGCTGCGGACTGCTAGCTTTCAAATCTAAGATTATCATATCTTTTGTCATATAATCTGTTAATTTCATAAAAAACACCTTCCCTAATAGTATTATTTAGCTTTAATTGTTGTTAAAGGTTTTTTTAAGGTAACAGCAGTGAGTGCTGTTACAATGACACCAATGATGATAGCAAGGAAGAAGAAGAAAACTTGCTCAACTGCTCCTAGTACCGCTACTACAGGACCACCATGTGGCACGCTGTTCGTGACTCCCCATACCATAGCGAGTGCTCCAGCGGTCATTGAACCAACCATATTGGCTGGGATGACACGGAGAGGATCAGCCGCTGCGAACGGGATCGCTCCTTCTGTAATTCCAACTAGACCCATCATTAAAGCAGCTTTTCCAGCCTCTTGCTCTTCTTTTTCAAAACGGTTTTTCTTAAGAAGCGTTGCGAGTCCCATTCCAAGCGGCGGTACACAAATCGCTGCGGCAATGGCACCCATAATATGCGGCTGCCCTGCCGTAATCATGGCAGACCCGAATAAGAAAGCAACCTTATTGACAGGACCTCCCATATCAAAGGCAATCATTCCTCCTAATATGAGACCGAGCAGGATTTTTGAAGATCCTTGCATCCCTTCCAGGAACTTTGTTAACCCTTCCATAACACCCGCTATCGGTGCACCTAAAACATAAACGAATAATCCCCCGGCTATAATCGTTGCTATGATCGGAATAATAAGAATTGGCATAATTGGCTGCATCATTTGCGGAACTTTCCAGGACTTAATCCATTTTGCGATATATCCTGCAATGAAACCTGCTATGATCGCTCCGATGAACCCTGCGCCTGCTTCGGAATTATAAAAACTTCCGTTCGCAGCTATATATCCTGCTATGATACCTGGAGTTAATCCAGGGCGGTCAGCAATGGCATAAGCGATATATCCAGCTAAAATAGGTGCCATGAATGTGAATGCAGCACTGCCTATCATGTTGACTTTGAACCATACTGAATCCTTAGGTATAACCAACCCATTTGCTGTCGGTTCTCCGCCGAGAGCCAGTGCCAGTGCAATTAGCAATCCTCCAACTACAACAAAAGGAATCATATGACTTACACCATTCATCAAGGCACGATAGAACAGGCTTCTTTCACGCTTTTGAGATGCATACGCTTTTTCTTCCACTTGTTTCGAAGCACCATATACCGGTGCAGCTTGCGTTTTTTCAATTAATCCTAATGGATCTTTAATGGCTGCAATGACGGGGACAATCACGACTTTCTTTCCTGCAAATCTTGATTTATCCACTTCCTTGTCTGCAGCAATAATGACACCATCCGCTTCATCTATCTCAACTTGGGTTAATGAATTTTCAACCCCGATGGACCCATGTGTTTCAACCTTCACTTCATGGCCATTTTCTGCCCCGGCCTTTGACAACTTTTCGGCCGCCATATACGTATGGGCAATACCAGTCGGGCATGCAGTAATCGCGACGATTTTCATAGAAATAACTCCTCTCTTGATTCTATCTTTGTAGCTGATTAGTTGCTATATTGATAGATTAACCCATATTGAAATCACTTTCTGCTACATTTTTACCGTTAGTAACGGCAAAGTGTTAAAAATGTGACAAAACGGATCGAAATTCTACTTCCGTTTCACTATGAGTTAATTGATGTACAAGTTCAGGAGCTTCACTTAATTTTGCAATCTCTTCAAAGAGCTTTTTCAACAAAACATTATCCTGGTTCCGGAATTGAAGTAAAAATACAATTCTCACTTCATCTGTACCCCATAATGTAGGTCTTTTCAGTATCAAGACATTAATTTGATTTTTCTTCGCTTTTTCCGGATTACCATGAGGAATGGCAATCCCCGCTCCGATAGAAGTTGACCCTGCATGTTCACGCTGATAAACCGTTTCCGCATAGTCTTCATCGATTTCAGCCGCAATCATCATTCTCGCAAGTGCCCGTTCCCGAGATAGAGCTTCATCTAAAAAAATCACCGAGTGGATAAGGGTGGAGAGCAGCTCAAATGATTTACTGCTATCCATTCCTAACATCTCACGTATACCTTTTACATCCTCCTCAGTTAAAAAGGGGGTAATCACAATGTGTAAGATGTTGCTGTTTTCAAGCGGAATGGTAGAAATCACGGCATCTGGTGCTTCTTTTTTAAACCGCTCATTTATTTCCCTCACTTTACAAGATCCAATGATTTTAATCGACTGTCCAAATTGAGTTTCAATCCTGGCTGCAAGTAATTGACTCATACCAACTCCAAAAGAGCATGCAATTAATACTCTAGGCTGATTCGTTCTAACACTGCGTTCAAGAACGGTTTGAAAATGAATCGTTAAATAAGCTGCTTCACTCTCGGGCAGTTGGCTTCCTAGTATATCTTCCAATAAGGGAGCATGTAGTAAAACAGCCGCATATGTAGGAGCATAGCGACTCTTGATCTGATCCAACAGTGGATTTTCCGCAAACTGACCGAGCAATGACTGATAGGCAAAAGAACGGAAATGCATTAGCAGACCTTCATACATATCCTTTCTCAGTGCACCGCCATAAATAGATGAAAGGACTGAAACGGCAAACTTATGAACGGCTGATTTAAGCCGTTCAAGTAGTTTATCTCTGGGATCACTAAGTGTGTCCTGTGCAGCTGCTAAACATAGAATCAAGTAATTTTTCTCGGATGATGGAAGCCTTAATGCAAGCTGGTTTTGATATCTAGCTTCTATTTTTTTTAGTTCCCTGTAAACACCCGTGTCATTTGCAATTTCAACTGCATGTTCACTCAGATGAATCAATCCACACATCCGAAGCCTTTTTAGCTGAACTAATAACTGCCAGTTGAGTCTTTCAAAGGATACATCGGAAAATGGCTGTTCTAAAATTCGTTGTAGCTCATCAATCATCTGCCGAACAAACAAAATATCTTCATAAGCAAACCAATTCGAAACTGCATGCCCCCTCAAACGATTCAATAAGGCAACTCTTCTCAGCCTCTCCACCCCTTCAACACGTAAAGGCCGGCGCTTTAGAATTTGCTGATAGGCAGACAGGTGCCGTTCCATATACTGTAAATCATTTCTTAATGTCGACTCGCTAATAAAATATCGTTCCATTAATTCCGAACTTTCCATTGATTTTGAAAGAAGCAAATCTATCTCCATTCTGCGAACCCGCTCTTCTGGACTAATCTCTCCCGTTCTTGTAGGAATAGGGTTCCAATATACAAGTCGAATCCCTTTTCCGCGTACACTCTCAAGTGATACTCCTTCCATTTCCGAAAGCGTTTTCAATTCAGTACGAACTGTACGCTCTGAACAGCCTACACGCAAGGCTAAATCTCCAGTTAAAACCCATTCCCCCATGCGTTTTAATTCTTCCAAAATATGAATTTGCCGATCTCTCATAGTAGCCCCTGCCTCTTATGTAATCTATTGGAATTGAATATAATAAGTTGTTTTTCATTGTACAGGTAATCGTTTGATGATGGCAAATAAAGCTTTGCTAATATAAGGTGACTTTAAAACCATAATGCGTGCTCCATAAAACGATTATGCGCACTAGTTTGAAGGTTATCAGAAGGTAATTTGAGAGCACAAGAAAGATTCACTGAAAAAATTAAACGTTTAGAAGAGTGCACCGTTTTGGCTGCACTCTTATTTTAATGGATATTTTCTTTATACCAGCTTAATCAATTCAGCCGAAATAACGGTAATATAGAGTTTTTGCTTCTGCAATATCTTTCGTTCCATGAATCAATGCCCGACCGTCTTTAAAAATGACCAACCGATGTTTGCCAACGGCAAATGAAAGTAAATACGGATTTCTTACAACATGGCCGTTTTGAGCGTGTAAATTTTTTTCGAGCTCAGCGAGATCCCATACCTGTTCCTTTGATGGCCGAATCTGGACAGAGTCCCTCCCGCATAAGACCGCTGTTTTTGTTCGGTTTGCATAAGAAAGGTGGGGATACGTTCGGTTCTTCCCGCATGAGGGGCAGCTGTCTTTTTTTAATTTCGCTACATGTATGGATGAATGTTCATTTTTCCAAAGATCGAATGAAACGATTTTGTTTCTTAGTGATCCATAATCTTCGACAAGGATTTTCAAAGCTTCCGTTAATTGATGGGCAACGACCGTTTGAACGGCAGGGCTGATGATTCCCGCCGTATCACAAGTCTGCCCTCCAATTGGAACCGTTTCCAGCAAGCAATTCAAACAAGGGGTCACCTGTGGAATCACCGTATAGCTTATCCCATAACTCCCTACACAGGCACCGTAAATCCAAGGTATGTTAAATTTTTGTGCACTATCATTTATGAGCATCCTCGTATCAAAGTTATCCGTGGCATCCACTATTAGGTCCACTCCGTAAACGAGCTGCTCCAGTTCATCAACCGAAACATCCGATACGAGCGATTTAACGATAACTTCTGAATTTAAGGCATTCAAGCGATTCTTTGCTGCCACTGCTTTCGGTAATCTTTTTTCAGCGTCTTCTTCACAATAAAGCTGTTGTCGTTGAAGGTTGCTCCACTCTACATAATCTCTGTCCACAATCGTCAACTTTCCAATTCCTGCCCTGACAAGACCTTCAGCACTTCCTGTTCCGAGAGCACCTGCCCCAATTACCAAAACATGTTTTTTACGGATTTTCAGTTGCCCTTCTTCCCCTATAGGGCCAAAAAGCTCTTGACGTGAATAACGTTCATTCATCCCATGCTCATTCCTTCAACTGGACTGCTGGCTATGGCGTAATCATTTTTTTCTATTCTTCCAGCTTCATACCCTAGTCGACCAGCCTCAATGGCAAGTTTCATCGCTTTCGCCATTTTGATCGGATCTTTTGCTCCGGAAACTGCTGTGTTAAGCAAAACACCATCCGCTCCTAATTCCATCGCGATTGCCGCATCGGAAGGTGTACCGATTCCAGCATCAACAATTACCGGAACCTTGGCTTGTTCGATGATGAACCGTAGATTCAGTGGATTTAAAATGCCTTGACCGGAACCGATTGGTGAAGCACCAGGCATGATTGCATGACAGCCCACCTCCTCCAGGCGCCTCGCTAGTAACACATCATCCGAAGTATAAGGTAAAACGATGAATCCCAGTTTCACTAATTCTTCAGCAGCTTTTAACGTTTCAATTGGGTCAGGCAAAAGCGTTTTTTGACAACCGATGACTTCAACCTTAATCATGTCACATAGCCCAGAGGCCTTGGCAAGCTGCGCTATGCGAACGGCTTCTTTGGCGGTTTTCGCACCTGCTGTATTAGGAAGAAGTGTATATTTCTTCAAATCTAGTTTTTCTAAGAAATTAGGTTGAGTCGCTTCAAAAATGTTCATTCTCCTGATCGCAAATGTTAATATTTCCGTCTCTGAAACCTCCACAGCTTGCTTTTGAACATCGAAGTTCGGATATTTCCCAGTACCTAACAATAACCTTGAAGAAAATTCATAAGAACCAATCTTTAACATATCATCCGCCTCCTACAAAATGTACAATCTCGACCTTGTCTCCATTTGACAAAAGTGTTTCACTTAGGTGTTCTTTCGCTACTATTTCATCATTCAATTCAACGATCACTACTTTTTGATGTAAATTAAAGTGTTGCAAAAGCGCTGTAACTGTTGATTCATCAGCAGGGATCCGTATTTTTTCCCCGTTAATAATCAATTCCATTTCTTTCACCTCCATTAAGAAAAAAGTGGCTGTATTGCACGATCCAATCGAAAAGCGGACCATTGGGGTTTTTTCTTCTTTTCTACCATATCCGCCATAAGTACACCTGTAATTGGAGAAAGCAGGATGCCATTCCTGTAGTGCCCCGTTGCAATGAAAAGTCCCTTGCATGCTGGATGTTCACCAAAGTATGGCAGACCGTCCCCTGTTTGGGGCCGTATACCTGCCCAAGTATGTTCCAATTCAGTTCCTTTAATGGCAGGAAGCAATTGCGTTGCTCTTTCCATTAAAGTTGAAATTCCTTCGAGACTTACCTTTTGATTGAAAGTATTCGCTTTAACCGTTGCCCCGACAATGATTCTCCCGCCAACCTTTGGTACAAGATAACAACCATCCGAAAAAATCGTTCTTTCAAGCAATGGTGAATTCGTCAGAACGGAAAAGCATTCTCCCTTTACCGGATAGGTGTCGAGGGTAGCCCCTAATTTCTCTAGGAGGAATGCGCTCCAAGCCCCACTTGCTACAATGACATTTTCACTTGAAAATTCGCCTATATTCGTGACCACGCCTTTAACTGCTCCGTCCTTTGTACGTAAATCTGAGACATGTACAAATTCCTTTATATCCACACCTAGGGCAGCTGCAGATTTAGTAAAAGCGAGTGACAGTCTAGTGGCTGAAACTTGTCCATCTTTCGGAATATACATGGCTCCTTTAAGCTCATCCGAAAGAAGCTGTTCCGCTTTCCTTGCTTCGGCAATCGATAACCAGTGGGCCTCAAGGCCGGCAGCTTGCTGGGTTTTGATTTTGTTCTTCAACATGGATGCCCCATCATTCGTTAATGCCACCTTGAACATACCTTTGTTCACCAATTCAATGTCAATTCCGCTTGTGTCTTTTAATTCTTCGGCCAGTTCCGGAAACATCTCCCTGCTTTCGGTTGCCAATCTAAAAAGGGGCTGATCGACATCTAACTCGGATTGCGCTCCTAACATCCCGGCTGCAGCACTGGATGCTTTACTGGCAAGTCTATCTTTTTCCAATAACAGGACTTTTTTACCTCGTTTGGCTAATTGAAAAGCGATCGACCCACCTATCACTCCTCCCCCAACAATGATTGCATCATATATGGAATTCATCTTATGTCTCCTTTCCTAAAGACTTCGCATATTCTTTAACGGCTTTAATCGGATCTTTAGCTTCAAGCACACCTGACATGACCGCAATTCCCCGTGCCCCTGCATCCAGGACGACTTGACAATTGGATGGTGTAATTCCTCCTATCGCAATAATCGGAAGATTGACACTTCTTGTGATTGCATGAAGTTCCTCAATTCCCTTAGGACGAAGACCGCGTTTCGAATTCGTTTCAAAAACATGTCCATAAATCCCGTAATGGGCCCCTTTACTGAATGCGGCTTTCGCTTCAGCCATGGAATGGATCGAACAGCCAACACTCATCCCTGGAAATGCTGCTGTTACGACCCCTGCATCTAAACTATGAAAAGCCAATTGCACACCAAAGACCTTGTGTACCCATGCTACATCCACCCGGTCATTAATGATGATCTTGGAAAGTGGAATCTTCTTATCATGTAAAAGGGTCACTGCTCGATAAAGTTCCGAGGCACTGCTTTGCTTTTCTCTTAGATAAAAGTAATCAACATGTTCATGAATATGCGAAGCGATCTCTATGAACTTTTCTATTGGCTGTTTCCCGGTAGAAATAATATGCAATTGTTGTGCATTCATACGAAGAACCCCTTAACTGTTATATACTCGTAAAATTAAATAGATACTAAAGGGAATTGAATCGATAGAAAAAACCCGGCCAGCAGCAGGATGATGAAATATAAGATGAATCCTTGGTCGTATTTTGAAAACCCGAAATCATAATAATATGTTCGATCCCTCGTATCTGTAAATCGCTTCGCCTCCATTGCAACGGCGATTCTGTGAGCTCTTCTAATGCTTCCGGATAACAGCGGAATGGAATAGGCTTTAATTTTGAAATAGATTGATTTAACTCCTGTTCCTCTTTCAAAACCGCGTACCTTCATCGCGTTTCGTATTGTTTGAAACTCCTGCATCATGATCGGAATTAGCCTTAATGCTGCCATGAAACTATAAGCATATTTTGGTTTAAGCTTAACTTGCTGCATTAACGAATAAAACAAGTTCACAGGTCTCGTCGTTAAGGAAAACGTTAAACCGAGTGCCGCAAAAAGCAAAGCTCGAAAGCCTACAAGTAATCCTCTCATGAAACTTTCTTCTGTAATCGATATAAGACCCCACTCAAACCAAAGTGTCTCACCTTTACCAAAAAAAATCATCGCTAGAGAAGTCGATATAAAAATGAAACTAAATGGGATGGACAAGAGTATGATACGTTTTATCGAATGCCCGGTAAAACACAAAAATATGAGTAAAACACCCATGGTCACATTGATCATATAATTCAGATCATCGATGAATAATGCCACTATGCATAACACCATCAATACGAAAAGTTTAAGACTTGGATTAATCTTATAGAGCCATGTTTCTGCATTTGTAACGGTCATCTACATGACACTCCTTTTATATTGAGAAACTTCGGTTCCATACATCCTGGCTGGATGACTTTTTCATCACGTATTACGTTTCCATCCTGAACCGTCAAGATCCTGGTTGCGAAGTTTTTTGAAATATGATCGTCATGCGTAACCATGATCACGGTTACGCCGCGGCTTCGATATACCTCTAGCCATTTCAGTAAAGCAAAGGTATTCTTCGAATCTTGGCCAAAGGTAGGCTCATCCAGGAGAATGAGTTTCTTGTCTTTAACGATTGAGGCGGCAACACTTAAGCGACGCTTTTGACCCATTGATAATTGAAATGGATGTTTACCCCAATGTGCCTCAAGGCGGAACACTTTAAGCAATGAGCGGACTCTCTCATTTATTTCTTGTTGCGGCCTTTTATCTATCCGCAATGAATAAGCAATTTCTTCATATACCGTATTTGCAACGAACTGAAACTCAGGATTTTGAAACACAAACGTCATATGCTCGGTTGGATTTTCCACTCTTTTAATGGGGGTCCCCATTAAAGCATACGTACCACTCGTTTTAATGAATTGCATCAGTGCATGCAAAAGAGTGCTCTTACCCGCTCCATTTTCTCCCCTGATTACAATCCATTCCCCTGAAGTGACCTGGAGCTCATTAACCTTGATTTTCTCTTCTTTATTCCGAAAACCGCTAAAATCTTGGACTTGAATAAGGGGAACATCATCGGTGAATGGTTGTTTACGAACAGGTGCATGATTCTTAACATACTCATCCCAAACACCAGGGAACCATATCCCATGTTCTTTCATTTCATTTTTATACCGTGAAAGAATGGTGTCTTTTGGGCCATCAGCAATGATTTGACCCTCATCATTAAAAAGCACGATTCGATCAATGAATTCTAAAACATGGTCAATTTTATGTTCCACTACAATAACCGTTTTATCTCTACCGACTTCCTTCAATAATTCCCACATTTCTTTTGTTCCTTCCGGATCGAGCATGGCAGTCGGTTCATCTAAAAATAGAACTTCTGGTTCAAGGGCCAGTACTGAAGCGATTGCCAGACGCTGTTTCATGCCCCCTGATAATGTATCAATACTTGTATGAATGGCTCCTAAGTTCAATCCAACTTGATGAAGGTGATGTTGGATCTTCTCTTTCATCTCTTGCTTAGGGACGGAAAGATTCTCGAGAACGAAGGCAATTTCCTCATCGGCAAATGGCATGCAAAACTGACTATCAGGATCTTGAAAAACATATCCCCATGAGGAAGGACATTTCAATTTTTCCCCTTTCAACGGCACTTCAATGGAATTCGGAATCAATCCACTTAACACTTGTAAAAGAGTGGACTTTCCACATCCTGATGGTCCCAACAATAACACTTTTTCACCTTTCCCAAATGAGATCGATAGATCCTTGAAGATCATGGACTCCTCACCAGGAAATTTCATTCTTAACTTCTCAACAGAAATGATTTGTTCCATACACATCAACCTCTACTTTTGATCCAGCTCTGCATAATCTTTACTTGAAACTGGACGTACAAGATTCGTTACCCCTGTTGTTTCTAAAACCTTAACTAAGTAGTAAGCAGTCAAACCGGCAAAGAAAACGGAACCTATGAACCTCGCTATCATGAATAACGATAGATTCCAAGTAGAGAGCGCTCCTATTTCCCCATATGCAAAATCCATGAGGACTGATCCCAAACAAGAAGCGATCGCCGCTAAAACAGCCACTGACATATTGAATTTTTTATATCTGAACACCATGAACACCAGCTCCGCGAACAACCCTTGCACGACCCCATATAAGAGGACGGTCAGCCCCCATGGCGAACCTAGAAAGAATTCACCGGAAGCTGCAGCTATTTCCGCCAGAAGTGCCACACCCGGCTTCCGTAAAATTAAAAAGGCTACGGGTCCAGCAATAAACCACATTCCATAAATTAGTTGATCTACATGTAACCCCAATGGTTTAGCGAAATAATAAATCGAACCCCAGAGGATATAGATGATCCCAAATGCTACAGCAATCACGATCGTGACTAAAACATCCGATAATTTCAACCCTTTTTTCATGCTTATTAATCTCCTTTACACTTCTAGTTTTTCCTTTTGCACCGGCCATGCTTCCAAATCGTAAGCCATTTCCCAAAATGAATATTCATACTGGCTGCTAAGGATAAAATGCTCTTTCATCCGTTCTCTATCTGCATCCGTTACTTTTTCAGCAATCTCATCAAGCCTCGCAATTTGTTCTTCCACCAAGGTGCGGAACCACTCTCCGCCGTAAGCCGCTATCCATTCTTGATAAATCGACTCATCGGGTATGCACCCCTGCAGCTTTTCTCCTATTTCATAATACAGCCAATAACACGGCAGGATCGCTGCAATAACATCGCCTAAATGCCCCGAATAAGCCGCACGATACATATGGGAAGTATAGGCATAAGCAGTCGGTGCAGGCTTGAAATCATCCCTTTCTTCTTTTGTGATCCCCAATCTCTCAGAAAAATTCTCATGAAGCTTCAACTCCGCTTCATATGTACCTTGTGCATGTCCGGCAAGCCTGCTGGTTGTATGTAAATCTGGAGCTTTGACTGCCCCTAAAGCTTGAACTCTAGCAAAGTGTGATAAATAATAAGCATCTTGCAAAACATAAAAACGGAAACACTCCAATCGCAATGTACCATCACCTATTCCTTTAACAAATGGGTGATTAAAACTCGCTGCCCAAATATAATCCACTTCCTGACGAATTTCCTCTGAAAACTTCATCATCATTACCTCCAAATTTTTATTCTTTTCAAAGACTGAACCGTGAAAAGACCTCCTCTTTTTTGACAAATAAAAAACCACTTTCTTTGACGTAAGAAAGTGGTTGTACTTGAAATAATACAAAAACGTATTGTTCCAGACCCCACTTCCCTACGCTGGTTTAAACCAGATCAGGTTCTAAGGGTCTTAAAGTCATACTTTAATCTCAGCTTCTCAGGTAAAATAGCTTTTACCAATAAAGCACCCCTAGTGGTACAAATTGTATATATCATGCAGTTGCCTTTATATTAACACGATAAATTAAATTGTCAAACAGATTAGAAAAGTTTTCTCGCCGATACCTTATAAGGTTGGATTTGCTAGATTGCCAAGGTTGGCGGATTGCTCGTCAATATGGACTCATATGGCACTTAAAGATATTTTTGAATATTCAATGATTTTCAGAGTTGGTTTAACGATAGTATCTTTCTTAGCTGCTGGGTTTTTCACCAATTAACTTTAATTAATATTTTGGATATTATCGTTTGTTCTTAATTCATTGAGCCGAATAAAATTAATCTGTGTATCAATCAATCATTTCCTCGGTGTTTGTCGTTGGAATAGGAATCAAAGCGGAAAAGATAGGTCCCCTCCACCAAATCAGCGGCGTGTTGATCTAGGAGGAGCTGTGCTATTGCCTACCATAAATGTAACAGGCAGCGATATTCGCGATTGTTGTTTGACACGATTTGCATCTTCTATTTGTAAAAAGAGTAAATCTACGGCTTTTTCACCTTTTTCCCCTACATCCTGTTTGACTGTTGCTAATGTCGGCGTCATAAAAGTAGAAAAGTAAGATCCATCAAACCCTACTACAGAATAATCGTCAGGAATTTTAAAACCTTTTTCGTTCAGGCACTTGTACACCCCTAAGGCGGACACGTCTGAAAAAGACAGGATGGCAGTGGCGTTTGTTTCTGATATTATGCTTTCAGTCGCTTCAAAACCGCCTTGAGCGGACGTGTCTGATTCGAATATGAGATTTTGGTCAAAGCTGCGATGTTCCTGAAGCGCAGAACGGTATCCATGAAATCGCCGTCCGTTCACAGAGTCCGGCTCCAAGTCCCCAGTGATGAGGGCTATGCGCTGATGACCAAGTGATAACAAATGCTCGGTTGCGACGTGTCCGCCGAATGCGTCATCAATTCCTACTTGAAAAGGAGCCGACTCATCCAAGTAACTGTCCAAAAACACAATCGGAAGATCAAGCTCTTTCACTTTTGCTACAACTGGCGAATCCGATTTCGCACCTACAAGAATCAGTCCATCCAGGTTCCTTTGAGTTATAAAGGTTGTCAGTTCTTCGGAGGATTCAATTCCCTTAAGGACAACATCAAATGATTTTTCCCTTGCCTTTGATTCAATCCCTGAGACCAACTCCCAATAAAACGGGTTATTCTTAATCCTACCTTCCGGCTGTAAAAGAGTAACGACCACTCCAAATAGGTAGGACTTCCTTGTCCGAAGATTTTTGGCAGCCAGGTTCCCGCTATATTGATAACTGTCGATGACTTCTTTCACACGAAGGGCTGTTTCCACTGATACCCTGCCCTTAGAATTGATCACGTTTGATACGGTAGCGATGGAAACATTCGCCTTCTCCGCGATGAATTTTATATTGATATTTTCCTGAAGCATCTTCCAACCCTCCGACTTTTTAATAAACAAATCGTAGCATAATTTTCAAAAAAACGCAGGCAGGAATCTGAACTGCACCCCAATTTTTAGAAAAAAACGTCTATCTATTGGAGGTGCAGATTCTTTATGGCCAAATTCACACCACAACTTTAAGTACAAGCTGTACAAAGATATTTTCAAGGTACAGAGGGGCATAAAAGGATAGCTAGTCCATTGGAGTATCCTCTGAAATATTATTACTTAAATTCGTCTGTATCAATCTCATGGAGAACGTGCATTTGAAAAACGCTATACAACTTTTGGTAGAAGATATACTGAAAGTACTAGAATATATGAACTTACAGGGGACGTCTCTCCGTGAAACTGCTGCGGTGCATTTCAAACAAGGCCGGAAGATGATATCCATTATTACAAGCAACAGTGAATTAAAGTGAAATTAAAAGGCATGAGTCCGGATGATTTCCGGGTTCATGCCCTAAAGGTTGCCTAACTAAATAAAGTGTCTAACTTTTTGGGTTCATTTCACTTATTTCTGCTTAATCACAACCGTTGTTAAAGGATCGATGGTGATTTGGTTTTTATTCACCGTCAAGCCTGATACTTTCTTGACTTGCTTCCGGCCCGCTTCATCATCATCGACAAGTACCTTACCTTTTCTTAAATCTTCATCTAATGTAAGCGATCTCTGTTTCTCATCGGCGTTGATGAACACATAGTAGGTATCTTTTCCTTTTTTCTCTGTGGAGATACTTTTATAGGCCAGGACCAGATCGGTCTCTTCAATCTCAGGTGCGTCAATCATCGTTACATTAGAATCCACGAGAGTGCGAGAACCCAATCGGAACGCATTGGTCGATTTTCTCAGTTCAATTAACCCTTTTGTATATTCCATTGTTTCCTTATGAATCGTATCATTTGTTACAGCCTCCCAATCAAATTGGTTGATAACATCCGTAGAATCGTAAGAATCGTGAATGAAATAAGGGTTTTCGAAAGGTTTTCCATTTTCATCAGTCATGTATGTGTACTTCGCCTCTGGCTTCTCTTTACCTTTCCACTGTTTGGTAATTCCGTATTCCTGGCCTGCGTGAAGGAAGGAGATACCTTGACTTGTCAATACCATGGAATTCCCGATTTTAATGCGCTTTTGGATTTCTTCCTCATGCTTGGCTGGGTCTTTTTGAATCGATTGGGCGATCACATCATGTAATGTGAGATTATCATGAGCAGCAATGTACTGCACGACATCACCAGGGTCATCTTCTGACACATTTCCAGGCTTTCCTTTTATATTATTAAAAATGGTTTGGACGTCTCTTGCACCGCCTGTAATAAAACGAGGCTCTCCTTCACTTCCGTATCCTGATTTCAATTCATTACGAATTTCATCAGAAAAGACAGCAGCTCCATTGGTTTCGTCCATCCAATCCTGATCTGCTGGAGTAACACCTTCACCTGAACTGCCATCACCGACAAATGTGCGCCAGCCTTCCCCTAACATTAATATATCCGGGTTCAGCGCTTTCGCTTCCTCGTAAGCCATCTGCACACTTTTGGCATCAAGGTCCCCCATCAAGTCGAAACGAAAGCCATCCACCTTGAACTCATCTACCCAGTATTTGATGGAGTCGATCATCAACTTGCGCGACATCTCATGGGTGGTTCCCACTTTTCCACCGCCATAACCGACTTTCACGCCGCCTTCTTCATCCATAAAGTGATAATAACCTGGAACTAGGTCTTCAAGGATACTTACTTTGGCTGTGTGATTATAGACAACATCCAAAATTACACCCATTTTACGCTTATGGATTTCTTTTATTAGGTGCTTAAATTCAGCGATCCGCTCTTCAGGATCTTGCGGACGTTCTGAATACATTCCGGAAAGAGCAAAATACGAATGTGGGTCATAGCCCCAGTTGTAATTGTTGTCCTGAGCCGAATACTCCATCTCTCGGGTACTGCTGTCCAGTTCATCACCGAAATAATATTTCATCACTGGAAGCAACTGTATATGTGTGACCCCAAGCTCTTTCAAGTAATCCAATTTCTCAACAAAGGCATTGAAGGTACCAAATTGGGAGTCTAATTCGCCTTCTATGCTTGGGTCTGAAGTGAAATCACGCACATGAGCTTCCCAAATGATCGCATCTTCCCGTTTTTCATATCCTTTGATTTTAGCAAAATCTAGCTTTGGTCCAATCAATGACGGATCAACAATCGCCGCTTTTCCTACCTCATCATTGTCTTCATTATTGGATGCTGCCATTGATTTTGCATAAGGATCCAGCGCCAGTTTTTCTTCACCGTAGGCTTCAATTTTATATTGGTAAAAATAACTATTTAAATCTTTTATCCCTGTATTGCGTTGATCTAATGTGACTTCCCATACGCCATTCTTCCCTCTTTCCATAGCGATATCGTCTTTAATCACTTTATACTGGTCATCCTTATCATAAAGAACGACTTCCACATTGGTTACGATTGGTGACCAGAGTTTCAGTGTCGCTGTGCCGTCTTGGTGGGGGATAGCTCCCAATTCCTCATCGTAAGCAAACTTTTTATCAATAAGCTTCCAGTCCACTTTCACGTTGGTGGATGTTTCTTGGTACCTTAATGTATGGGCCTGAGTTAAGTCAAGCTTTTTGGATGTTGTTAAGGTTACTTCCTGCCCTTCAATTCGTTGTGAAACCAGTGGAATCTCTTTTCCATCTGCACGAACTAAAGTGAAATCCGAGGTTTTGGCATCTTCGACCTCCTGACTGAGATTGGCAATTATTTCTCGATCACTTGTGATTTTTGCCATTTTTACACTAGTACTTACATATGGTTCATCTAAGTATACATTTGTGTCTCCTTGGACAATCCAGAATTCTCGTTCCCCTGTGGCAGGAAAACTCCGGTCGGATGTCGTATCTTTCTGGTCTCCTTTGTGTACGATAAAATTCAGCCCATTTTTAATTTCGATGACAGGGATGTCCACATATCTCCCCCACTCGGATGTTTCATCAAATAGGACTGGAGAACTGAAATCGCTCTCGGATTCAATTGCCGGGCTGCTAGGATTCTGATTCCACAAGTGCAAGCCCCACCCCTCATAATTGCCGTCTAACCGTTTGTAATGAACACGCATATAATCGTCAGATACTTCTGACAATGATGTGCCTTCTGCATAACTTGGGGAAGTACCTGTCCAAGCCAGCAAGGGTGATAAACTAAGAAGTAAAATCATCGTAATTTGAAGGACAACTTTTAACCAACCTTTCTTTTTGTGCACGTTTCCTCTCCTCCTTTTTTTGATTAAACGTTTAATCAAAGCAGAAAAATAAAAAGGCGCCTTTATTAAAACGCTTTCAAACAAATTTATTGTAACATAATTCTCCATTTTCTGAATTTTATTTCCAGGAAAGTATGAAACACTCACTAAGACCTGATCTTTTATTCCTAGTTTGTGACTCTTTTGAGATATGAGGGGAGCGAACAAAGCCTCATTTTATCTTCTAGAAGTTTGGTTGGTAATTTTTCTCCTAAAGCAAAAGAGTCATCTTCCTTCATCGAAACTTCTGGGTGAGAAGTTGGGAGAGAGATGTATCCTGATTCATCGAGTGAGAATGAGTACCAGACTCCTCGGATGCTAGGAAACTATTAAGTAATGAATTCGTAGAAACCCCAAAAGCCATATTCCGGAGGAGATCAAGTCACGTAACAAGGGAATGTGGACGAGATGGGGAAAGCCCGGACCAGAAAATTGGATATTAATAGAACAAAAAGATAAGGAGATGATAATGAAGGTTCTCTTTTCGTTGTGATATCAAGGGCTAGACCCATTAGCACTGTTAAGATGTGAGAACTATTGAAATTTAAATGGTTCTCACATCATTTACATGTTTTTAATGTAAATATTGTTTTTTAAAAGTTCGATCATTTTATGGTGTCTTGTTGAACTAAACGCAACAAATACCACATAAATACCAACATTTGAAAACTGCCAAAATTGCTATTGCCTACCACTTCCGGAGACTTAACTTCTCGCAATTAACTCCCTCATCTTTGCAAATCGATCATGATATAACTTGTAATGTCAATTTCCCCAGGTCACCGTAATCTGCTATTATTTCATCGTTTGCTTGAATGGAAACGGCATCTGTAATCCCACCTACTAAAACAATCATTCCAGGCTGTATCGAAAGTCCTTCACGGCTAATCATTTTTACAAGTTCCACAATCGAATGAATCGGATGATCGAGTACAGCTTCACCAAGCCCCTTCTTTTGCATTTCACCATTTTGATAAAGCATAACTTCTGCTTGAGCCCAGTCGGTGTGATATGGAGAATAAGCTTGATTGCTAAGCAGGATCTTTGCTGAGGATGCGTTATCCGCTACTACATCGGTAAGTGTAAAGGAAAAATTTTTAAAACGACTGTCAATAACTTCTAGTGCTAGAAAAACACATTCTACAGCCGGCCAGACATCTTTGGCCGTTATATTTGCACCTTTCAGCTCGTTTTTGAACATGAAAGCAAATTCGGGTTCCACTCTTGGATGAATGAATTCCCCAACTTTTAATATTGGTTGAGTTAGTTCCATGTCAGATGTCAGCCTGCCATAGATCGCTTCCTCTACCCCGACTTGCTGTTGTTTGGCTTTGCTCGTCAAGCCCATCTTCCACCCAATCAATCTGTTATCATCGTTGAGCGTCTCATTAATGCTCAGCTTCTGAATTTCATATGCTTGAGGTACCGTTAATTCTGGATTGGATAATGTAAGTTTATCCATCTCATGGGCATTTCTTTGCGATTCTGCTACTTTTTTTGCCAGTTGACCTAGTTTCATCTTAGAGTCCCTTCTTTCTGTAACGCCATTTGCTCAGCCACTTCAATAATCGTATCTTCCTGTCCACCAACCACTTTTTGTCGACCAAGCTCCATTAAAATATCCCGTGCGTCGACTCCATATTTTTTCGCCGCTTTATTCGCATGCAATAAAAAGCTGGAGTACACGCCACTATATCCCATGATTAAACTCGAATCTGTTATTACCTGGGGCTTTTGCATAATTGTATTTCCCACTTCCTCCGAAAGATCAAGCATTTTATATAAGTCGATATCCGTACGGATACCCAGCCTATCCAGAACGGCAACAAGCACTTCCGTCTGGGTATTACCAGCTCCTGCACCGAGACAGCGGATGCTGCCATCAATTCGATTCGCCCCCTCTTCAATTGCTACAAGTGAATTTGCCACAGCGAGTGATAAGTTATTGTGAGCATGAAAACCGATATCGATATTCAGGTTTGTTTTTAATAAATTGATTCGCGTCTTCACTTCTTGGGGCAAAAAAGCCCCTGCGGAATCAACCACATACACAGCATCCGCTCCATAGGATTCCATTAAAAGGGCTTGTTCAACAAGCTTTTCCGGGGATGCCATGTGCGACATCATTAAAAATCCAATTGCTTCCATACCAAGATGTTTCGCAGCCTCCAGATGTTGCTTCGATACATCCGCTTCGGTTACGTGTGTTGCAATTCGTGCCATTTTCGCTCCAACGTGAGCGGCTTCTCTTAATTGATCGATTGTCCCTATACCCGGAATTAATAACACTGAAATAGCGGATTCGCCAGCCACTTCAACAGCCGCTTCAACTAATTCAATATCATTCACCTTTGAGAAACCATATTGCAAGGATGATCCGCCTAGGCCATCTCCATGCGACACTTCTATATAAGGGACACCTGCAGCACTTAGTTTTCCTGTCAGGTTCTTGACTTGTTCGATCGTATATTGATGTGCCACTACATGACTCCCATCCCGCAATGCAACTTCAGTGACCAATACATCTTTACGCAAATGAACCCCACCTTTACAGTTGATTTCTTCTTCAAACATAATATTCCAATTGGCTTTTAGCGATTTCTTCCCCCACTTTTACAGCCGAAGCCGTCATTATATCCAAATTACCTGCATATACCGGGAGAAAATCTCCTAACCCTTTCACTTCAAGAAATACGGTTATTTGTTTCGCGTCAATTATCGGCTCTGTCTTCAGACGATAGCCAGGCACATATTCAGATACTTTTTCCACCATCTTATTAATGGACGATTTTATCGCTTTCACATCAAAAGAATCCGATTGAAGCAGACAATGAATCGTATCCCTCATAATAAGTGGCGGTTCGGCCGGATTTAGCAGAATGATAGCTTTTCCTTTTTTCGCTCCACCTACCTGCTCTAGTGCCCTTGCCGTCGTTTGGGTGAACTCATCAATATTAGCCCGAGTTCCGGGACCGGCACTCTTGCTGGAAATGGTCGCGATTATTTCGGCATACTCGACCTGGGCCACTTGACTGATCGCATGAACTATTGGGATTGTCGCCTGACCGCCGCACGTAATCATATTAACTTCCATTTCATCCATATTGTTCTGTAAATTGACAGAAGGAACAACAAAGGGTGCGATCGCGGCCGGAGTTAAGTCTATGACCCTTTTGTTCAACTTTTTCAGAGCTTCATAGTGAAACATCACGTGAGCCTTCGCGGAGGTGGCATCAAACAAAATGTCTGCAAGCTCCGGCTTTTCCAAAAATCCATCCAGGCCATTTGCAATGATATGATGTCCGTGCGCTCTAGCCCTCATTAAACCTTCTGATTCCTTATCAATACCAATCATTACCGACATTTCGAGAACATCCGACCGATGGATTTTCATTATTAAGTCCGTCCCGATATTCCCTGATCCGATAATGCCTACTTTTAGCTTTTTCATGTCGCTTGAGCTCCTTTCACTCAAAATTAACCGAGACTATTCCAAGTTTTTCTCCAAAGTCAGCAGAAAAATGGTCACCCGGATTCGCTTCAGTTGCAGCGGATAATGCACCTGATAGTATGACTTCACCTGCATTCAATGTACCCTTAAACGCATGCAGTTTATTGGCAAGCCAAGCTACACATGCTGCTGGATTTCCCAATACTGCCTCACCTGTTCCTTCGTTCATGAAATCACCATTTTTATATAAACTCATATGGACGGAAGGGAGGTCGATATCACGTAATTTGATTTTGCGATCCCCCAAAATATATAAACCTGATGAGGCATTATCCGCCACAGTGTCCGCAAGTTTTATCTTCCAGTCCATCACCCGGCTATCAACCACTTCGATTGCTGCAACCACATAGTCCGTGGCATCAATTACATCATTAACCGTAATGTTGGGACCATGCAGATCTTGCTTTAAAATAAAAGCTACTTCTGCCTCCACTTTCGGTTGAAGCAACCGTGAACAGGAAATGCAGCCAGTATTGTCCACCCTCATCACATCAAGTAAATGTCCGTAATCTGGTTCATTCACTCCCAGAACCTCCTGCATGGCTCTAGAAGTCAGGCCTATTTTCTTGCCTGATACTTCATGACCAGATTGGATTTTCCTTCGAATCGTTTCAAGCTGAATCCGGTAGGCATTTTCCACATCCAAATCCGGCATTACACTGGTGGGGGCCGCTATTCCAATTCTTGTTTTTTCCGCTTCCAAAAACCTGGAAGACCATTCTATTAAACTAGTGTTCACGATTCTTTCCTCCGTCCTTATAATTTAATCGTGACGTTAGACAATTCACTGTAAAATTCGAAACTATGCGATCCTCCTTCACGGCCGATGCCACTGTGCTTCATACCACCAAAAGGTGTACGCAAATCACGCAAATACCACGTATTCACCCAGATAATGCCCGCTTCTATTTTAGAAGCGACACGATGCGCTCTCCTTAAATCATTGGTCCAGATCGTTGCCCCCAGTCCGTAATGAGTGTCATTCGCATGATCTAGTACTTCTTCTTCCGTTTCGAAAGGCATGACCGTTACTACAGGACCAAAAATTTCTTCCCGTACACAACGGGATTCACGCGTAACCCCGGCAATGATAGTCGGTTCAATGTAAAAGCCTTTTTCAAACTGTCCGGCTCTTCTTCCACCCGTTACTATTCTTGCTCCTTCTTCTTTCGCCAAATCAATGTAACTCATCACTTTTTTATAATGTTCTTTTCCTATTACAGCCCCTACCTCCGTTTCGGAATCAAACGGATCGCCAACTTTTAATTTTTTTGTTCGTAAAGCCAGCTTTTCAAGGAATTCGTCATACAATCCATGTTGAACATAAATTCGTGAACCACATAAACAAACTTCACCTTGGTTCATGAAGCTGGATTTCAATGTCGTTTCGATTACTTCATCAAGATTCGAGTCTGCAAACACAATATTCGGATTTTTCCCGCCCAGTTCAAAAGAGATTTTTTTCAACGTAGGTGCGGCAGCTTTCATAATCGCCGTTCCCGTTTTAGTTTCTCCAGTGAAAGTTATCGCATCGACGTCCGGATGTTCGCTTAGAGCAGCTCCGGCTGAATTTACACCAAATCCATGAACAAGGTTGACAACGCCATCAGGAACCCCTGCTTCCTTACATATCTCCATTAACTTAGTGGCTGTCATCGGTGTCAGTTCAGCTGGTTTCAGAACCGCTGTATTGCCAGCTGCCAGGCATGGTGCCAATTTCCATGTCAACAATAGTAAAGGTAAATTCCACGGATTAATCATTCCAACAACACCTACAGGCCGCCTAATCGAATAATGAAGGGCAATATTATCCTGATTGAAAGATTCATTACCAAGTGTAGTGATATAGTCCGCAAAAAAGTGGAAATTGTGAGCTGAACGCTTGATATCCATTTCCAGTGCAAGGCTGTATGGTTTCCCTGTATCAAGTGTTTCCAAAATTGTCAGTTCTTCTTTCTTTTCCAAAATGAGATCGCCAATTCTCCTTAAAACCTTAGAGCGTTCACTATCGCTAAAAGATTTCCAAGGACCTTTAAGTGCATGCCTTGCTGCAGAAACAGCCAGATTCACCTCCTCTTTTCCACCTTCTGCAACCCATCCAAGTTTTTCTTCCATTGCGGGATTGATATTATCAAAAGTCTTGGATTGATTTGGATTCAGGAATTCCCCGTTAATAAAGTGCCGGCAATCTATAGATTTAGCTGTATATTTACTATCTTTTGCTGCTTGCATGAAACATCCCTCTCCCTTTATTGAGGTATTGGCTTAGACAAGTGCCTCAATCTTGTATTTCCACGATCATTTCAATTTCAATTGCCGTATTATTCGGAAGCTGGGCCATTCCCACTGCTGACCGAGCATGTCTACCCCTCTCTCCGAATACGGCAACAAGCAGGTCTGACGCGCCATTCAATACTTTCGGCTGGCCTGTGAAATTTTCCGCTGAATTAACCATTCCGAGAATTTTGATTACCTTTTTCACTTTGGATAATTCTCCAAGCTCTTCCTTCAGCACCCGCAGAAGATTAATCATGGACTGCCTCGCTGCCTGGTACCCCTCTTCTTCCGTCAGCTCTATGCCCAGCTTGCCGTGATACTCATCAACACCTTGTCCGGATGTAAAAATCAAATTTCCCACCCGGACGTGGCTGACATAGTTGCCGACCGCTTTCCTTGGCGGTTCAAGCTTGATTCCAAGTTCTTCAAGGATTTGTTCTGGTGCTTTTATCTGTTTTTCCATGCTTCTCCTCTCGAGATTCCAAATTTAAAAACCTCAATGCATTTCCCCCTAAAAGATTCACTTTCACTTCATCTGATAGATTTAGAGTGTCATCAATCACTTTACCTGGAGGCTTTTCTCTCAATAAAAATGGATAGTCGGATCCCATCAGCACTTTCTTATAGCCAAAACGGTCAATCAAATGCTGAATATTACGGGTATCATAGTTCAGGGAATCGAAATAAAACTTTTGTGCATAATAGCTTGGTGGCATTGATGTTTTCCTTAATTCAGGCCATACTTTCCATCCCTGATCGATGCGCGGTAAAATATATGGAAATGAGCCACCTCCATGTGCAAAACAGATTTTCAGGTTTGGAAATCTTTCCATGACGCCACTCCATGCAATACTTGCTGCTGCCAATGCCGTTTCACTCGGCATCGCTATTGTATACATGAGGTTATGACGTTCCGTGCGGTCTTTTGCCATTGACTCCCATGGGTGTATAAACAGTGGGACATTCCATTTTTCAGCCAACTGGAAGAATTCCAATAGAACAGGTGAATCCAGGTTCTCTCCGTTTACGTTCGTACCGATTTCGATCCCCGCCAGGCCAAGGTCAAATTTACAGCGTTCCATTTCGCCTATCGCCACTTCCATATCCTGAAGAGGTACGGTACCAAGACCGATGAACCTATCAGGATGCCTGTTCACAGTCTCAGCAATGAAATCATTCTGGAATTTGGACATGTATAGCGCCTGGTCGATTGGCGCCCAGTATGAAAATGTCACTGGCACCGGTGAGAGCACCTGCATATCGACCCCTTCCGCATCCATATCCTGAATGCGTTTTTCAGCGTCCCATACTTGGTCAGTCACTTTCCTGAACAGCTTTCCGCTTACCATGATATCCGCTCCACAAGAACATTTCTGATCTAGTACCGGCCAGCGACCCTGTCCACATTCATCCGTTAAGTCTGGCAGATCCAACGGTAGAATATGTGTATGAAAATCTATTCGCATTTCCAAGCCTCAACGTTCTCTGACATGACATGACTGCATTCACTACAAGTGCGCAATTCCTCACTACCGTTGAAAGCTTCAATGGCTTCCTTCACCTGAACTTCAATATTGGTCAATTGGACCGTAACTTTGTGCATCTCATGGTTACAATTCCCGCAGAACCAAACAAAATCTTCCAGCTCACCTTTTGCGCGCTTACGTTCTACCACAATGCCGTAAGTATCCGATACACGGTGAGGGGAATGCGGTACATCAGCTGGCAGCATGAACAATTCCCCCTCTTTTACCTCCACTACTTCACGCTCACCGTTTTGATTGATGCATTCTACATAGCACGAGCCTTTTATCTGATAAAACAACTCGTCAGAAGGATCGACATGAAAGTCCCGCCGATAATTCGGGCCACCCAAAAGCATCACAATAAATTCGGAATCTTCCCAAAGCACTTTGTTATTGACCGGCGGCTTCAATAAATTTTTATTGTCCTCAATTACTTTCAATAGGTTTAATGACCTAGCCTGTAATTTTAAAGATTGAGCAACTTCCTTCATAAGTAAATTACCTCCTATTTTTTCTTAATATTTTGAAAATTTACATTATCGACATATAACCAACCTGTTTTGAAATCATTTGTGCCGAACGAATCACCGACTGAATAATTCTTGCTTTTTCTTTTCCAATCATATAATTTCGATCCCCGACAAGGTTAAGGGCTGCAATTACTTGGCCATTGTAGGATTTAATGGGTGCAGCAACTCCATATAACCCAAAATCATTTTCATCATCACTAATCGCAAATCCCTGCTTACGTACGGCCTTTAACTCTTCATTGAATTGATCGATGCAAGTAATCGTATTAGTTGAGTGCTTCAATAGCCCTTTCGCAAGCGTAGGCTGAATAAAGGATGGATTAAAGGCAAGTAATACTTTCCCACTGCTCGTACAATGAGCTGGTCTTCTTGCTCCTATATATGTGGTCATATGCTCAGCATGAGGGGACGACATTTTCATCACAAACCTGACTTCGCCTTCGTGAAACATGCCAATGTGAGAATTTCCTCTAAATTGCAGGACAAGGTTACTGATAATTGGACCTGCCTCATAATGAATATCCTGTTGATACATGACTTTACTGCCCCACTCAAGTAACTTCCATCCGAGCCGGTACTTTCGATCTTTTCCTTGGATCAGCATTCCATCCTTGCACATCGTTTTCACAAGATGATGAGAAGAGCTTGGACTCATATTCAATTTTTCAGCTATTTCCTTATTTCCAAGTGAGGGTTCTTCATTAGTGAATAGATCCAGTATCTTTATTACCTTCTCAACCGACGAAATCATGACGGTCCCCCCCCCCTCCCTATTCAACTATTAAAATTAATGTTTAACCACATCGATGGCTACTTGAATCGGTTTGTTAAGCACTTCATCGACCATGGTAAAGGTCTTGTGTTTCTTATATTTATTATAAAAAATGGCTCTTTTCCGAACCGGATCACCCGTATAATAACGCTCGTATTGAAGAAGGCGCTGCCCAAATGCTTCACCGCATAAGTCCCAAGCAAGTTTAAACACCCTTACCCGATCTTGGGCTGACACTCCGCTGCGTCCTCCATAATATTTATCAATATCCCTGCGCAATTCCGGATTATCAAAATCTGCCCCTGTCGGAGACATCAACAGGCCACCAGCCCCAATGGTCTGGATAACCTCTATGGCACGGGGATACATTTCGGGAAGGAAGCCGCGAATCGTTTCCAAAGCCTCAGGATTTGGCCGGGCCTCACCGTAGTCATTAATCGTGTACTCATATTCCGCTACCCGAAGCAGTGAACGGATGACTTCGACGGATTGAACAAGTTCACCCAGATCACGCTGTACATGCAGGAATCCATCAACTCCAATAGAGTCTGCCACTTTACAAGCAACTTCAACGGCAAATGCCAGTTTAATATATCCACGCACTCCTGATTGGTGAGCAGGCTGTTCAGCGATCCCAGTCATTGGATACAAGCGGTTTGCCGCCTCTACATTGTTGTAAAGGAAGACGCGATTCCAAGGAACCAGTACATCATTAAATACAAGCATTGCATCCATTTCCTCATAGCGAGAGGCAAGTGGGTGGTCAAACATTGAGCGTGTTCCGTCTTGCATTGGTTCCCTGCAGATTATGCGCAGTCCAGGCGTATCAATCGGCAGTGCAAATGCCACCGCGTGACGTTCATCCCCTGGTGTGAAACCTGGGAAAGAATAGATAATCACCTCATCTGTAATAGGTGCAAGGGTGGCTAACATTTTTGCACCGCGAACCAGTATACCTTCTTCTGTTTCCTCAACTGTACCTAAATGGGTATATGTTTCTTTTTGTTCATGAGATTGCTTGCTTCGATCATTTTGAGGATTAATGATCGCATGCGTTAAGAATAAATCATTATCACGAATATAGGTATAATAATCATGGATGTTCTTAGACCAATCTTTGTTGTATTTATCAAGGAACCAGGAATTATGTGCCATGGAAGTGACCACGACATTTAAAAAGTCCGGCGTTCTCCCCATTAGCCCATATGTCATCCTGGCATACACTTCAAATAACTTACTTCTTTTTTGCAAATCCCCCGCTGTCTTCGGGAATAAGAAAGCATTGTTAACACGTTCTCCGGTTTCATAGCAAATGTGGGTGATTTCATCTTGATATTCCGGATCATGTTGAATGTCATACAGCTTGGCAATTTCTTGTATCGGCTGATTAAAAATGGGCTCATTATAGATATCTTCAACCACTCTTCCACCAAGCCAGACATCTGGCTTTCTGGATTTAATTCTATTAATATATTCTTCGCCGGTTTTAATCCCCATAAACTCTCCCCTAACTTACATATTGTTTTGTAGAACCCATTTCTGCTCGATAATAAGTAAGCGCTTCCAAATATTCGGAGTATATCTCCTGGATCTCATCGATGAATAGTACATAATCAACAGCGTCATACTCTTTCCATTGTTAGCACTCCAGCCAAGCAGCACTTCCATTTATTTATGGCAATATCCCCTTGTTATCGCAGTCAACTTCCAACATTCTTGCTGCAAATTTCCATGCAATGGAATCTTGTTCAACCGACAAAATATTGATGGTAAAAAATTTAGCTTTCATGCTAGTACAGTCTTTTGCATCTTTATGAACGGATACTAAAGCAAGCGGGTGATCGAAGGAAACCGAAGTAAATAAATTTACAGTGATGCCTATTAGGACTTTCCCATCAATCCAGCTCACTATGATGACTTGAGTTGGGAATTAACCACAACGATTACTCAACTCACGCCCATTATTTTTTTCACCTCCTACGCTTTTATTATGAGTTTATTATATTAAACTTAATAATTTTAAAAATTCTTCAATTTCACATTATGAAATTTAAAGAAAAAGTTTTTAGAATTTTTAAATTGAAAATCTACTAATTCGGGAGATTACTCGTGAATTTAGACACTTTGCTCACGAATTGGTTTCCTCTACTCTAATTTGAGCGAATTTTTGATTAAATAGGAAGGTTCTCTCGTAATTTGAGCGGTTTACTCGTGAGTTTGAGCGGTTTAATAGCCAATTTCGGAGGTTTACTCTCCATTTTACTCGCGGTTTTTTAGGAGGCTTATAATTTCCGTTATTTTGCTGTCTCTTTCATTACCTCCTTTTCATATTTCAGTGGTACACTATCCATGATTTGATTTGTAGTAGTTGTGTGTGTTTTAGAATCTATGAAAGTGGTGAGGGAAGTTTCGATTTTGCGTTCTGTTAGAAAGATTTATCAAATTTTTGTGGATGGTCCTTTAAAAAAAGGGACGGTTTTGAATAACCGTTATGAGGTAATGGCTGTAATCGGAAAAGGAAGCTACGGTATTGTTTATCTTTGCAATGATTGGAAAACGAATGAAAATATCGTGATTAAGCAGCTCCGGAATAGTAAACGCCGCAGCAAAAAAGAGCTGCAGCAGTTTGAAAATGAAATGTCCATTTTACGATTGTTAAACCATAAAAACATCCCAAAATTCCACGAAAAGTTCTCGCATGATGGACATGTTTATTTTGTGATGGATTTCATTGAAACTGATAATTTGGAAGAACACATTTTCAACAAGCATATAACGTTCACTGAAATGGAGTCCCTACATTTTCTTAATGAGCTTGTCCGGTTAGTTTCTTACCTGCATGATCATGACATCTTCCATCAAGATTTACGGATACCCAATATTTTACTTCAAAACACTCAGCCGATTTTAATAGACTTTGGTTTGTCTAAACGTATCGTTTCGGCAGATTCTCCAGATGAACTTGTTTTGGAAATGAAACGGCAGGATTTTTATGACTTGGGCGAAATACTCCTATTTGTTCTTTATACAACATATTCGCCCACTGACAAAAAAGCTCTTCCTTGGACAGAAGAGCTTTCGTTAGAAAAAGAAACGGTGCATATCCTGAAAAGGTTATTGAGCATCCAAGCCCCTTATTCTGATATCCGTGAAATCTCAATGGATCTGCAAACTGCAATAACGAAATTGAATTAGCTGCTGCTGCCCCGACCCTTTCTCTTGTAGCGGTCACTTCCGCTCATCGGGGATCTTTTATACCCCCGGCTGCTGCTACTGCCGCCGCGGCGATGATGACCATGTCTTCGCTCACTGCTGCCCTGGGAAAGCTGTTTGATTTTTTTCATGATTTTCTTCAGCATTTCTTTCACCTCCATTTATTTTGGTTTTAAAGCTTGTTATTCATATAGCCTAACATAGTCACAGTATAAACCTTATTATTATGTACTATAAGTTTCGTTCATTTTTTATAAGTGCTGAAAAAAACCCTGACGATTTACAGCGCCAGGGTTTTTCTCCGTTCATCTATTATTTTACAGCTTCTTTTAATTCTTTACCTGCTTTAAAAGCGGGTACTTTGCTTGCAGCAATTTGGATTTCTTCACCTGTTTGCGGGTTTCTTCCTGTACGAGCTGCACGATCGCGCACTTCAAAAGTACCAAAACCAACTAATTGGATTTTTTCTTCTTTAGCAAGTGTAGACGTGATTGTTTCAAACAATGCATCCACCACTTTTTTTGCTTCTTCTTTTGTCAATTCAGCTTGTGTTGCCACACTGCTCACTAATTCTGTTTTATTCATAGTAACACCTCATCCTTTTATATTCTTTAAAGTATGTAGAGAAAACAACATAACATATCTTATATGCCTCTGTCACTTAATATGGCTAAATAAAAGGCAGTTTAACCCTAGACGAATGTATTGTTGTCCATTTCCTGTAGAATAAAAGGATTTAATCAGGAGGATGACAGATTTTCGTCCTTACATTTTTCAACTTCCCAGTGTCTCAAGCTGCAGCCATTGATAAATGGGTTCCATATCAATATTTTCTTCCAAATGGGAGGCTAGAAGATTATAGGCTTCCTCTCGTAACTCCGAATCGCTTTGCACGGTTTCCCTCACTTCATCCAGCCCTTTGCTGCGGCGAATTTGGTTAACCAGTAGTCTAGTGAATAAGCGATTATGGAAAATCCCATGAAGATATGTGCCGAAGACCTTGTTGTCAGTGGCTATGGCCCCATCCTGTCTTCCATCCTTCAGTTGTAGAAAAGGCCTTACTTGTGACTCCAATGTCGTCTTGCCTAAATGGATTTCGAATCCGCTCAGGTTCATTTCACCTGCCAATATTCCAGAAGAAAGGACACCTTCCATTTGTACCGTTTTCTTTTCTGCTTGGAATACAGTTTCCGCGGGAAGCAATGAAAGACCTTCTGCATTTTCCCCATTGCCTTCGACCCCGTCAGGATCGAAAAGCTTAGTTCCAAGCATTTGAAAGCCTCCGCATATACCAAAGATCATTGTTCCTTGTTCACGCAGCTCCTTTATGGCACGATCCAACCCCACCTGTTTCAACCAATTTAAATCTTCGATCGTGTTTTTTGTACCAGGCAAAATAAGAAGGTCGGGATTACCTAGTTCATAAACACTTGCGACTAGTCTGACACCTACTCCCGGTTCATCGAAAAAAGGATCCACATCAGTGAAATTGGAGATGTGCGGAAATTTCAAGACTGCCACGTCAATGGGGAATTCTCCGCTTTTAGATTTTTTAAATCGTAAGGAAGATAGTGCGAGCGAGTCCTCCGCCTCTATGTTTACGTCCAAATAAGGAAGGACCCCGAGAACGGGGATGCCGGTTTCCTTTTCCACCCATTCGATGCCGTCGTCCAGTAGTTCACGCATGCCCCGAAATTTATTGATGATGATTCCCTTTACACAATCGCGTTCATCATCATCCAATAATGCCAGTGTCCCGATGATGGACGCAAATACTCCACCACGGTCGATATCGGCCACTAAAATGACAGCGGCATCCGCAAGCTTGGCCATCCGCATATTTGCAATATCCCGGTCCTTAAGGTTAATTTCGGCTGGGCTACCTGCACCTTCGAGCACGATGATGTCGTATTCCTGCTGCAGTTTTTCCACTGACTTACGGACGATGGGCATCGCCTTTTCGACAAATTGATTGCGATAGCTTAAGGCTTTCATATCCTGAAAATGCTTTCCGTGCACGATGACCTCCGACACCATATCCTGCTTCGGTTTCAGTAAGATCGGATTCATATCGGTCGTTGCCACAATCCTTGCCGCTTCAGCTTGCACTCCTTGGGCCCGTCCTATTTCACCACCATCCAAGGTTACATAGGAATTCAAAGCCATGTTTTGCGATTTAAATGGGACGACACGGTATCCTTTATTGGAAAAAACCCGGCATAATGCCGTACAAATCAAGCTCTTCCCTACATCGGATGCCGTCCCCTGTATCATGATCGATCGTGCCTTCATTCCAATCCCCCTATAACTCCAAGTCTATGACTGCGCCTATGTATGCTTACCATTTCCTTAAGCGCAGTTCAGTGCATATCTATCTGTTATGGCCACAAGCATATACCGAACCAATAAAAATGGCTTCAATAATCTTAAGCAAGTGACAAGACATACCCGTCGGGAACTTATAATTATCTCTTTAAGAGCTTTGCAAGCTAATCAAAATGGTTAGCTGTTCCATTTCCAGTATATATCAGAATAATTCCTTGCGCATCACTCATTCACCTGCAATCATAACGAAGTCTTCTTTGTGGGTATTTTGGGAGGCAGAACGATGGGGTATGGCGACGTTAGACAACTTCCAATGTAGGGAAACATGATTCAACTCTGGCAGTCAACCTGACAGGAAAGCATGATTATCGCAAACACATGCATCAGCTGCGTTTTGGTAGGGCAACATTACTCTGCTGAAGAAGGTCTATAACCCTAATGAACCGACCATCGTGGGGCAACTATAATAAAAACAAAGCCCCTAGCTTGTTGGGAAATTTCAACAAGTTTGGGGCTGGGATCGATATTTCATTCTTTTTTTTACTCAGTTACCTCTTTTTCCGTCTCACTATCCTTTTTATTTCGATCTGTGGACGTTATCCCGCTAGCGTTATACGCATCAGAAACTTGTTCATGGGTCGTGGCAAGACCGGATGATAACGTGTCATCACGTTTGTAATCACTGACATCATACACTCTTCCAGCAATATTTAAAGCTTCCTCTTTTGATTTTTTGTTATCCATTATTTTCACTCCCAATTTTTAACTTGTCCCATCATTACTTGACGGATATTCATAAAGACAAGGCTATTTTATGCAAAAAATAAAGCATTATTCAATTATCAAAAAAGCATAAGAAAATATGACAATTATCTCCCGCTTTAAACCGAATAGTTACAGGCAAATCAAAAAAACACCCTGATCACTCAGGATGTTTACCAGAATTAAGATGTTCGTTCTTTCACTTCGATATCTTCTCCCGCCCGAAATCGCGGATATCCTATCAAGATGGCTATGACTCCACAAATCCCTATTAGTATCGGGTAATATGAATATGGCAGGATGCTTATTGGCGAAATTTTTGCCACTCCCGCTGCAACGAGCAATTGTGCGCCATAGGGAATTAATCCTTGGATACAACAAGCAAAAACGTCGAGCAGGCTCGCCGATTTACGAGGGTCGATTCCATACCTTCCTGCAATGGTTTTCGCTAATGGGCCGGCAATGATGATCGAAATCGTGTTATTTGCCGTAGATAGGTTTGTTAAACCAACAAGTCCGGCAATACTGAATTCAGCACCTTTTTTTGATTTGCTTTTTTGAGTGACAACATGGAGCAGGTAATCAATGCCGCCATTATGTTGGATGACAGCTACCATACCTGCAATTAAAATCGCCAGGAACGATATTTCATACATGCCAGCCATTCCATCTCCCATCTTTTGAA
This sequence comes from Peribacillus muralis, assembly GCF_001439925.1. Classification (GTDB taxonomy): domain Bacteria; phylum Bacillota; class Bacilli; order Bacillales; family DSM-1321; genus Peribacillus; species Peribacillus muralis. The sequence continues at coordinate 170,687 of NZ_LMBV01000007.1, read as the reverse complement.
TGACTTCCAATATTTTATAGCTGCCATCCGCTAAACCGATGATACCGGCAAATACGATGCCGACGGAAAGAACAAGAAACACGTTGACACCTGCCAATGCAGTGATCAATACACAAAGGTATGGAAGGATTTTCACCCAATTATAGGAATGTTGAGTAATGGCTGCTTCTTCACCTACCGTTAATATTCCTAGAATGACACATGTGATGATAGCCGCAGGCAAGACGATGAAAAAATTCACTTTAAATTTGTCCTTCATTTGCGTTCCCTGTGTCCGTACTGCCGCAATCGTCGTATCAGAAATGAACGATAAGTTATCTCCAAACATGGCACCACCGATAACAGCTGCCATTGAAAGCGCAAGTGTTATATCTGTTTGCTCACTAATTCCTACCCCAATTGGAGCAAGGGCTACAATCGTTCCCATGCTTGTTCCCATGGATAAAGAAATAAAACAGGCAATTATGAAGACCCCTACCATCAAAAGATTTTGCGGAAAGACGGCTAAAGCAAGGTTGACCGTTGCTTCAACGGCCCCCATGCCATTCGCCACTTCTGAAAAAGCGCCGGCCAAAAGGAAAATGATAACCATTAACATGATATTGGAGTCGCCGGCTCCTTTACAAAAAATTTCGACCTTTTGATTGAATGACTCTTTACGATTCATGGCCAATGCAGCTGCTGATGCAATGGATATTGCCACTATTACTGGAAATGAATAAAAATCTTTTGTAATGATTCCTGATCCTATAAATAAAATCAAAAAAACGACAAACGGGATCAATGCCCACGGATTTCCTTTGTTGTTTGTATTCATGATGAACTCCTTTTATTTGTTTATTAGTGTTGTATCAAACCCAATGAAAAAACAAAGACCTCTTCCAGTAAAACAAGAAGAGGTCTTTTAATTTATAAAAAACACCCTCCTTATCTTTCAGGCGAAATGAACCTGCTGGATTTGGCACAGCACTCTAGAAAAGTCTGCTGCCGAGACATCCTCGGGCCAGTCCCTCCGTCTCTCTTGATAAGAAGATTATATTGTATAATGATAGCAACGACATCGAAAGTCGCATCGAAAAGCAAATTTAAGAGTACATTATTTTTTATATTTTCGCAAGGGCTAACTTAAAAGTCTTCCACTTCGGTTCTTAAAATGTTTATAAAGAAGTTATTCAGGGCTATTTCGATTGTCCCTAAAGAATGGCCGACATTTCCAAGTTCCATTGGACTACCATTGATCCCTTAGCGCTTCAATGAATGGAATGAAACGCACAAAGTCCAAACGAAATTAGCCATAAAAAAACACCCGTACATGTTAGGTTGGTGTCTAACATGTACGGGGCGGTTCAAGCATGTATACAGTTTGAGTAAGTCTCAACCACCACTCAGCAAATTTGCTGGATAAGATTAGGCGAGTTGTTTTTTGGCGAATTCACATCAGTCGATACCTCAAATGCTTCCATCTGATCAGAATTGAAAGGCTTTAAGTATCGCTGCAAATATGCCGTATCATGAATCGAAGGATCCAACCATGCTTTTTCATCTTCAGGTTTTAGGATGACTGGCATGCGATCATGGATTCCCGTCATCAGCTCATTGGGCGCAGTCGTGATAACTGAGCATGTATGGATGCTGATGCCCTCTGGTGATTTCCAGGTTTCAAACAGACCTGCCATACCAAATGGAGTGGCATCCTTCAATTTGATTCGCATCGGTATTTTTCGTTCCGGCGTCTTCTTCCACTCATAAAAGGAATCAGCGATTATCAAGCACCGTTTCTTCTTAAACGCATTTTTGAAGCTGGTCTTTTCTGAAATGGTTTCCGCCCTGGCATTGATCATTTTATAGCCCACTTTTTCATCCTTGGCCCAGAATGGAATGAGTCCCCACCGAAGGTATCCAAGTCGGTTTCTTGTCCCGTCATTAATGACGGAAAGCACGGAATGGGAAGGCGCTATATTATAACTGAAACTGTATTCTGCATCAGATGACCATTGGATATCGAAGCGTTCCTTTATCTCTTCCATATCCGTGAAAAGGGTGAAACGTCCGCACATACTATCGCCTACCGTCCTAATGATTTACTACAGTGTAGCAAATTGTCAGCACAGGAACAAATCAGCGTTCTAAAATCCTAATGTCTGTGAATGGTTGATTAAATAATTCACTGGTAATTAAAAGCGTTCCCAGCACTTCCCTTTCATCTTCAGCTACGATGATTTCTGACAGAATCATTGTACTGCCATTCCTGACCGTTACATGATATTCATTCAAAAAGATCCCCCCTTATATTCCTGGATGGTAGATAATATAAACCATAAACATCCTTGTAGCATCATGTATCATTAATAGCGAGGTCTTCGCTTCCTCCCCTCTAACCAAAAAGACTGCCGTGAATCGTTCACGCCCAGTCTCGATCTTACTTATATACAGAAAAAGAGATGATATTGAAATAGAAAGAAATGCTTCAACCCATGATTTCAACAATCATTGGTTCTTTTTGTAAAGTGAAGCAACACCTCATTAACTAAATGTGCCGCCAATGTAACGGTTTTATTGTTTTCGTCCAAACTTGGATTCACTTCCGAGATATCAAAGGAAAGAATCTTATCATTTGAAACGACATGCCTAAGCAGGCTACGTACCAATTTCGGATCGAGCCCGAACGGCGATGGCGCACTTACGCCAGGTGCATAAGCTGAATCGATGACGTCGGTGCATAAGGTGAGAATTATGAAATCATTTTCCTTAATGAATTCGTTGATCTCATGCTTAGTATCATCCAATACTTTCAAGGACAACTCTTCTTCCAATATGTAGTCGACCTTATTTGTTTCGGCCGTTTCAAATAGGGCCTTAGTATTGCCCTGCTTTTGAATTCCCACACATAAATATCTACTATTTTGATCATTGTCCAAGATTTGTTTGAACATCGTGCCTGATGAGCTTTCTTTTTCATAAGGACGCATATCAAAGTGGGCATCAATATTGATCATTCCCAATTTAGCCTTTGGTCCAAGGAATTTCCTAGCCCCAAGATAATGGCCATAAAAGGTTTCATGTCCGCCGCCTAAAATGATGGGAGTCACTTCACTCTCCAAAACCTTGGCAACAGCTGTGCCCAATTGGTCTTGGGCGGTCTCCATTTCCTCGACTTCACATACGACATCGCCAACATCCACCAGCTTCGTTTCCCGTGTTAAATGACAGGGCAGCTTTGCCAATGACTGCCTGATAAAATCCGGGGCTTCTGCAGCACCGATCCTTCCTTTGTTCCTTTTGACTCCTTCATCACATTTGAAGCCAATCATTCCAAAAGCGTTTAATCCTTTGGCAGGGATGGTTAAATCCGTTATTGGCGTCACTATCACTCTTTGGTGGTATCTGAAGCTCTCCAAGTCCGTTTCGGAATCCACTCTGCCGTTCCAATATGTCAAAGTCGGTTTACTATACATGGTTTCTCCTTTAATTACAAAATTCAGAAATATCTTTTTTTACATTATAATGGAGATGATATATAATTGCTAATATCAAAATTCAATATATCTATAGTTTAAAACTATAAAAGGAGACTAGTATGGATCTTCGCCAACTTCGTTATTTCATTACCATTGTCGAGGAGAGGAGCTACTCTAAAGCAGCTAAGATTTTGCATATATCTCAGCCTTCCTTAAGCAATGCGATCATGAAATTGGAGAGAGAAATTGATTTACAACTTTTGGAACGTAACACAAGGGGAATCGAGCTTACGGAGGCAGGTGCCATTTTTTATTCAAGATCTCAGGATTTGCTGAGAAGATTCAATAATATGCAAGTGGAGCTTGAGGAAATGAAGCAGGCTGGAAGCGGAACAATATCTATCGGTTTGATTGAATCGTTCAAAATTTGGTTTCCGAAAATCATCAGGACGTTTAAACTCGATCATCCTAAAATCCATTTAAAGGTCCGGGAGATCTTGGGCGAAGAACATGTTATCGATTCGCTAAATCAATATCAAGTTCATTTCACGATCACGAATCAGCCGATAAACGATGACAAAATCACATCCACTCCCCTTTATAATGAAAAATTCAAGCTATTGGTCCATAAAGATGACGACTTGAATGAAAAAGAAGTCATCACTTTCCTAGACCTTCCAAATAAAGAATTGATCATCAGTACAGCTGGATTTCAAACAAGAGATGATATAATGGAGGCATTCAAAAATGAAAAGGTTACCCCAAACATCTTTTACGAAGTTGAAAGATTGGAAACAGCTTGCAGTTTGGTGGACGAAGGCTTGGGCGTGACGATACTACCGGAAAGCTATATTAAATCCGTTGCATATGCGAATACTGCGACACTTGAAATAAATTCAAAGTTTTTGCAAAGAACGGTTTATATAGCTTACTTGAAGGATCGATATTTGCCGCCTTCTGTATATAAGTTGGTTAATGAGATCGAGAGCTTTTTCAAGAGCAAGGAATAAAGGTATCTTCACCCATTCCGAAAAAACATACCCCCTTTTCACTAAGGCGGTATGTTCGTTTATGTAAATAAACTTTACTTATTGAGTTTGTGAACCTAGTTTCATGGAAATCTCTTTGGCAGCTTTCGTTACTTTATCTATTAATTCAGGCAGACGATCCTCCTGAAATCTCGCTTCAATCCCAGCGACGCTAATGGCAGCGACAATTTGATTTTTTCCGTTAAGGATCGGTGCACTGACCGATTTTGTATAATTCTCCAATTCTGATGAAGTTATCGTGTAGCCGTTCAACCTCGCTTCATCCAAAGAATGTTGGAGTGTTTTTTTATCGGTGATCGTTCCCATCGCTATTGGATTAAGGTCGGTGCTGTCGATATACGCTTCACGTTCTTCTTCAGGCATATACGCGAGAATGATCCGAGAATCGCCGGCATACAGTGGTGAACGCCTGCCAATGGAGGTATAAAGCCGAACGGGTTGCAACGTATCCACCTTTTCAATATACATAGCTTCGTCCTTATCCCGCACAATTAAATTCACGGCCTCTTCAACGTCATCCCGAAGGTCCTTCATGATGGGATAGGCAATTGATCTGATATCCAAACGCTCCCCCACCAGCTGACCAAACTGCAAGAATATTAGGCCTAGTGAATAATAGCCGAATTCATCCCGCGTTAAAAACCCCATTTCCTCCAATGAGCCCACCATCCGATGCAATGAGGTTTTAGGCAGGTTGGCGTATTCCATCATTTCATTAAAGGTAAGTTTCGGATGATTGATGAAAAGGGTAAGGATCTGCATCGATTTGACGACGGTTTTGTTATGTGCTTGCATTCATTGTCTCCTTTCAAGGTTCATCTCTCATTCTATTATAAACGAAAAAACGATCTGAAACAGGAAAAGAAGGCACCCAATCCGGGAACCTCCTGCTGGAACTAATTGAGAAGCCAATTATTCAAGGCCAATGTAATCGAAGCCTTCCATTCTTTCATTTGTCGTTCTTTATGAAGATACAGGCGCTCTGCCTCCCTTAAGGTCACCCGGGAAAATTGAATCGACTCCCCTGGTTTAACTTGAGCGATCATTGGTAAATCTGCGGTAATCACCTGAGCTATTTTAGGATATCCTCCCGTCGTTTGCCTGTCCGCAAGGAGAATGATCGGATTTCCATCTGGCGGAACCTGAATCGAGCCATTAGTGACCGCCTCGGAAAGCAACTCCTTATTATTTTCCAGCTCAAGCGCCGGACCTGATAGTCTATACCCCATGCGGTCAGATTGATTGGAAACTTTATATGAATCCTTTTCAAAACGATCTTTACTATCATTCGTGAAATGCTCGTACTGGCTTCCAATAATGAAACGAATGACTGGATTTCGTGCTCCCATGAACTCTTTTTCATTGACAAACCACATCGGAAAGGAAAAAGAGCCCTTCAACTTCTGCCCATCGATAATTTTTCGAGGTTCACATGCCAGCACATCGCCAGCCTTTAAAGCTCTTCCCATATAGCCGCCAATTCCAGCCCGTAAATAAGTGCTCTTACTATCCATCACTTCTGGAATACCATATCCCCCGGCAACGGATAAATAAGCCCGGCAGCCTGATTTACACCCTTCGAAACGCAGAATCGATCCTTCCCTAACATAAATGGGCTTCCACATCGGAGCGGCATGATTGTCGATTGTAGGAGTTAAATTCGCACCCGTTATCGATAGTAGACAATCTTTCTCCATTTTAATCGTTGGGCCCATCAGGGTAATTTCCAAGGCCGCTTCTCCTTGGTCATTGCCTACCAACATATTGGCCATTCGTAATGAATAACCATCCATCGCTCCCCCTACGATCACCCCATGTTGCTGAAATCCTTTTCTGCCTAAATCTTGAATGCTAGTCAATAATCCTGGCTTGATTATGCGAAGACTCATCTGATCCCCCCTTGGTTTCTTTATATTCCTGTTCAGAGATTGGTTGGAATTTCACCATGTCTCCCGCTTGTAATAAGCTTGGGGGATTTACATTCGGTAAAAATAGTTTAGCGGGCGTTTGTCCGATCAATTGCCATCCACCTGGTGTTGATATCGGATATACCCCTGTTTGCTTACCGGCAATCCCGACTGCCCCTGCTGGTATCGTCATTCTCGGCGAAGCTCGCCTTGGTGTCGCGATGTTTTCCGAAAGTCCGCCCAGAAACGGAAAGCCAGGAGCGAATCCAATCATGTATGCCAAATATTCACCCGTAGAATGGATATGAATGACTTCATCAGTGGTCAAATCATGATAACGAGCTACATATTCCAAATCCGGACCAAATTCTCCTCCATAACAAACGGGAATGGAAACCGTTCGATGTGACAGCTTTTTATCTTCTATTGAATCCCTCTGTTTCCCCTCTAAGAGCGACCGTACCACCTCATAGGGAGAAAAAGATTCATTGCTTGACTTATGAGTGTTATAGATTACGAGCGGATCATAAAAAACCGTCAAATTCGTAAAAGCCGGTACGCATTCCACAAACCCGGCAAAAGGGTCTTCTTCCAACAAATCCATGAACAATTTTATCTTTTTGTGAACGCTATAATCGATTCCATTCCCAAATGTGATTACGATGGCGGAATCGCCCAAGGGAGACATGTTACAAGCAGTTTCATTCAATAGATTTTTCGGCATAAACTCATCTCTTTCTGACCATTATAATACAGCTAATTTTTCATCACGGATGTCCGTTACAAACATATGTCCAGGTGCATGTGTGATCATGATCTCCGGCTTGGTTTCCATGGCGATGGCTTGAGGCGTTACGCCGCATGCCCAAAAGACTGGCACTTCCCCCGGATGCACCGTTACGGGATCACCAAAGTCCGGATGCTGGATGTTGGACACCCCGATTGCTTCAGGGTCACCAATATGGATCGGTCCGCCATGAACGGCAGGAAAACGCGAGGTCACTTGAGCAGCCCTCACCACATCCTCTTGTGGAATCGGTCTCATGCTAGCCACCATTTTGCCATGGAAAATTCCTGCCTCGATACAAGGAATATTGGTTTTATACATCGGTACATTACAGCTCTCTTCAATATGGCGAATCGGAATATCGTTATTTAAAAGAGCGTGTTCGAATGTAAAGCTGCACCCAATTAGAAAACCAACCATATCATCTTCCCAGTATTTTGCTATGTCCGTTACCTCATCCACCAATTCCCCGTATTTGTATACCCTGTATTTAGGAATATCTGTACGTATATCCCCATTGGGAGCGGCAAATGCGGGAATGGGTGAACCAATTTCCGTTACGTCCAGCAATGGACATGATTTTGGGTTGCGCTGACAGAATAATAAGAAGTCAAAAGCATGTTCTTTTTTTAAAATGGCTACGTTTGCTTGTGCATACCCGGTAGCCATACCTGCGGTCGGTTTTACCAATTCATCATTCCGAATCATTGAACGCAACTCAGCAGGGGTCACTTGAGACAGATCGATCATATCTGAACATCTCCTATTCAAGACTGGCAGGTTTGAAACAACCTTCCTGCTTATAATATTTGTCTTCATTTCTATTAAAATAGTGCAGGCAATTGTTTGATTATTGTATATCCTCCCATTAACGCCATGACGATTACGACAAAAACTCCGGATATCGTTAACCATAGTGGATGTTTATAATCGCCGACAATATTTCGCTTATATGCGGCAATCAATAGTGTCCCAAGCGCGATTGGCAAAATCAATCCATTTATGGCGCCTACTATAAGCAGTACTTTAACCGGCTGGCCAATTAACAAGAAGCAAACTGTCGAGACGATAATAAAACCAATGATTATCCAGTTCGCCTTTTTATTGATCGTTTCGCTGAATGTTCTGATAAAGGAAACGGAGGTATAGGCAGCTCCAACAACGGAAGTGATTGCTGCAGCCCACATCACCACCCCAAATATGCGGTATCCTACGTCACCAGCAGCCAGTTGAAAAACGGATGCTGCCGGGTTATCCTGATTGATTTGCAATCCTTTCGATACGACACCAAGCACTGCCAGAAATAACGCGACGCGCATGACGGTTGTGATCAAGATTCCCACTATCGAGCTTTTAGTAACTTGAGGTAATGCTCCAACGCCTTTCACGCCTGCATCCAAAAGACGATGCCCCCCTGCAAATGTTATATAGCCACCGACCGATCCTCCCACTAATGTTACGATGGCGATGATATCGATTTGAACAGGCGCAAACGTCCTCACTACCGCTTCCCCTACTGGAGGAGAGGTTGTCCAGGCTACGTAAATCATCAAACAGATCATGAAGAAGCCGGCGATTTGCGTAAAGCGATCCATGGCCTTTCCTGCTTCTTTAACGACAAATATCAAGACAGCGATGACCGCACTTATTGCGGCTCCCGCAGTAGGCGATATCCCTATCATTGCATTCAGGCCAAGTCCTGCTCCTGCAATATTACCTATATTGAAGGCAAGGCCTCCCATGACGATGAGTGCGGCCAGGACATAACCAAGTCCAGGCAGGACCATGTTGGCAATCTCTTGACCGCGCTTTTCAGATACAGCAATGATGCGCCATACATTTGTTTGGGCAAAAATATCAAGAATGACCGAAATAAGAATAACGAATCCGAAACTTGCCGCAAGACTTTGGGTATATACGGTCGTTTGCATTAAAAAACCTGGTCCTATTGCCGATGTTGCCATTAAGAAGGCAGCACCTAGCAATAAAGTGCGGTTTGTTTTCGGCTTTGCGGGTATCTTTTCCTGAGCTGAAGTAAGTTTGTTTGGCTCCAATGGACTGACCTCCTATGTACTATGATTAAGAGAATGACTTGACTGTTATTTCAGATAATTCCAAAGACTTTTTCACATGCTGGGCAAAGGTCAACGCATGTGCGCCGTCCCCATGAATGCAAATGGTATCTGCCCTTAAAGCGACATCGGACCCTTGTTGGGACAAGACCTTCCCTTCCTTTACCATCCGGATCACCTGTGCAGCAGCATCCTCATCATTTTCCAATAATGCATGTTTCTCCATTCGGGAAGTTAATGAACCATCTTGTTGATAGGTACGGTCGGCAAACACTTCACTGGCCGTTCGCAAGCCGACTGCTTCACCAGCGCGAATCAATTCACTGCCTGACAACCCAAAAAGAATGAGCTCAGGATTCACTTTGTATATCGCCTCGGCAATATACAAGGATAACGCTTCGTTTCGGGCGGCCATATTGTACAAAGCACCATGCGGTTTCACATGCTGCATGCTTTTGCCCTCGGCCTGCAAGAAGCCATTTAATGCGCCAATTTGATAGACGACCATATCATAAGCCTCCTGTGGGGCAATATTCATATTGCGTCTGCCAAAACCCATCAAATCCGGTAAACCTGGATGCGCCCCTATTCTCACATCTTTTTCCAAGGCAAGCTTTACCGTTTTTCGCATGACGCTCGGATCGCCAGCGTGAAATCCACAAGCCACATTGACCGATGTGACATAATTTAAAATCTCCTTGTCATTTCCCATACGATAGGCGCCAAAACTCTCGCCTAAATCACAATTCAAATCAACGGCATTCATTGATCCTCCTCCTTCATAAACAAAAAAATCAAATTATCATTTCCTTAACAGTATGTAGCGGAATACCGAAATTCGGAATTTTAGTTTCAAATTTCGGAATATTTTTATTCTATCACGCATTATTTTTTTAGACAACAGTTGGGAGATAACCTGATTAACGTTTATTGCATGTCTACCAATCAGAGCAATATAAATACAATAAAAAGCCGTTGATTCTCTTGAAATGGAATCAACGGCTAGCATTGCTATAAACTTAATGGAATCTATTTAGCGAAAATGGGGAAATATCATTCTCAGTCTTTCCTGAGAGGATAAGGTCACTTAAACTTTCACCAATTACACTGCTGAACTTAAATCCATGACCAGAAAAACCAGCTGCAATGACAACATGGGGATGATGAGGATGCAGATCGACGATAAAGTCCTCATCCGGCGTCATCGTATAGATACAGTTTTTTCCGTATTTCAATGTTTGACCGGTAGGCATGAATTGGTTCAAGAAACGCACCAAATCTCCTGCATCCTCCTCGAGTTCACCAAACCGGGCCATCGCTTCATCGATATTTATAGCGTTTCCCCCGTCATGCCTCCCAAGTTTCAAACCAGTACCACTTATACTTGGAAAGCCATAGAACATACCTGCAGGCGTATCGAACGTGAATGCAGGAAAGGTATTGTGACCATATAATTTCTCATCTGCATCAAACCATGCGAAGGTTTTCCGGATAGGGGTCAGGGGAGCATGCAACCCTAACATACCCAATAGCTTCGGTGACCAAGCTCCTGCTGCAACGACCAATGCTTCGGCATGAAAGCTTTGGTCATCGGTTATAACTGTGACCCCTTCACTCTGGACAGTTAGGTTCCTTACCGGGCTGTTCACTTTGATGACAGCGCCGTGTGATTCAGCAAGTTGCTGATACGCCCGAATGCACTCTTCACTTTTTAAAACACCTGAAGCCGGTTCAAAACAACCAATATAATCTTCAGGCAGGGAGATGCCTGACCATCTTTCATGAACCTGATTTGCACCGAGGACTTCCAAGGGCAATCCAAATTTATTCGAACTCGCGATCACTTGCTTAATAAAAGGCGATTGCTGACTGCCAGCATTCAAAACGCCAGTCCGAAGAAATAATTGTCTTTCGGTAAGTTGTTCTAAGTCATTCCATAGTTCTTGGGCTTTAAGGACTAAAGATACATACTCTTCCCCTTCCCCATAAGCATGTCTAATGATCCTTGTTTCTCCATGATGACTGCCTTTATTATGAGGCGGGACGAAAGAATCCAATAATACTACCTTCTTCCCAGCCTTGGAAAGGTAATAACCTGCCGACATACCCATCGATCCAGCTCCAATTACAATTACATCATAATGCATCTTACATCCCTCCTCCTTTAAATATGATCCTTCATTTTAAAAAAAGGAAGCCATTTTACCTTATTAAATAAAGTAAAACTGCTTCCACATGGTTTTAGAACTCTATTTCCCCGATCGACATTTCAACGAGCTTCACTATTTCACCTTCATGAATTTGCCTATAAATCGCTTCAATGTCAGGATGGAAAAAGCGATCTTCTTCAACCTTCGGGACTTCGGTCCGAACTAAATGATATACCCCCTCCGTAACCGGCGACGGTTTCAAGGGCAGATGAAAATCCATTGCTTGGGTTGCCGTCATCAGTTCTATGGCTAAAATATATTCAAGTTTCTTCGAAATCCGATAGGCTTTCTTCGAAGCGAAATAGGCAAAACTTATCACGTCTTCTTGGTTTGCGCATGTAGGGATATTATCTATTGTGGCTGGGTGCGAGAGCACCCTGATTTCATTTAATAGCCCGGCAGCTGTATATTGTGGAATCATGTAGCCACTATTTAAACCTGGATTAACTACTAAGAAATTAGGTAATTCACTAAGGTGATGGTTTACAAGCCGATCTATTCTGCGTTCTGTTATTTTTGCTAAGTTTGCTAACGCTATGGATATCGTATCCGCGTATATCCCAACAAACGACCCATCAAAATTCCCAGCCATTAATGCAATTCCATCTTCCTCTTCCGGAAAAATCAGAGGATTGTCACTTACAGAGTTCATTTCATTTTCGATTGAAACAGCAGCGTCTTTCAATACTCTTTTTATGGCTCCATGGACTTGTGGAATGCATCGTAAGCTAAGTGCATCTTGTAATCTATGTTCCTTGTAAGTATCAATGATTTGGCTGCCTTCAAGAATCCTTGTTACATTTCTGGCTGTTTTAGCCTGTTCCTCATGTTTTTTCAATGCATGTGGACGGGGATCAAATGCTTTTATTGTACCTTTTAGCACTTCTAATGACATAGCTCCCGTAATGTCCGCGGTTTTTGCTGCTTGCATGCTATTGTATAAAGCCAGGACAGCCATCGCAGTGACGGAAGCAGTTCCGCTTATAAGAGCAAGTCCTTCCTTACACCCAAGCGTAACGGGCTTCAATCCAGATTGTGCTAACGCATCCTTTCCCGGAAGAAGCTCATCATTGTACCACGCCCGTCCCTCCCCGATCACCAATAAGGACATGTGGGCTTCAGGAGACAGATACCCCACTGACCCCTCACCTGGAACATAGGGAAGTATATCGTGATTTAACAGTGAAGCGATAAGCTTTAAAACTTGTAAACGGACCCCTGAATAACCCTGGCCTAAATTCACGAGTATCATCAATTGAATGGCTCTTACGACTTCTTTTTCAAGAGTTTCCCCTACTGAAACAGCATGTGAACGAACAATATTCCGTTGAAGGGTTTCTGCGTCTTGTGGAGAAATCACTTCTGTCATATTACTGCCAAAACCTGTAGTTACACCGTAAATCAATCTATTATCTTCTAAAAATTTTTCTATTAAGCTTCGTGATTTATCCACCCTTTCACAATATGCCTCGGTGAAAGTAACTTTTGCACCATATCTTGCAACCGCTATTATCTCTTCGATTGAGACTGCACCATCACCTAGTGCAACCTCTTTAATATCTTTAGGGTGTAAAAAATCGGTCGTTATCATCCTTACACATCTCCTCACCTATGACTCATCAAGAAGGAGAAAAAAAGTTTTGGTCCTTCTCATTTATTAAGTGGAAATTAATCTTATGTTATTTTCTTATTTTCTGTAAAGGGAATATCGGTTCCCTTCGAAAAGTTTCCCGCTTCTAGCAAAGGGTCACTTGCTTCATGCAAAGAAAGATTCTTCGTTTCAGGTGCCCAGGCTATCGATACGATCAAGCCAATCAGCAGAATTGCTGCCATTCCTGCCATTGAAGCACTTAATCCAAATGAACTTAAAGAAACAGGCAGCAGAAATGTACCAATCGCAGAACCAATTCGACTAATTGCCGTAACCATACCTATTCCAGATCCACGGATCTCAGTTGGAAAAAGCTCTGCTGGGTATACTAATGTAAGGTTTGATGCTGCTGACATGAAAAAAGTAAAGATCAAGAAGGCTATCAACATTAAGAATTGAGAACCATTGTGTAAGAAGCTGAGTGAAAACAATGAAACGGTAAGGATCGTGAAAGCCCCGATGGTAAATCCTCTACGAGAAAATTTTGCAAGCAACCAAAGACCAAAAATTGCCCCAACAAGCAAGAATAGATTTAACATGGTATCGGCAAAAAAGTTTTGTTCAAAACCCATTGTACTTAGTATAGACGGAAGGAAAGTGTAGATTGCAAAGTACGGAATAACAAGAGTTAATTTGAATATTCCACCAAAAGCCGTACGCTTACGAAGCTTTTTACTGAAAAGTCCACGAAATCCTAGAGTCTTTTGATTTTCAGTACCAGTAATCGTTTCTCCCATTTCAACGTTTGATCCAAGGTGTTTTTTTACAATCTGGCGAGCTTCTTCGACACGCCCCATGCTGACAAGCCATCTTGGTGATTCAGGCGTTCCTATTCTTAAGATTAAAACCACAATAGCCGGAATGGCAGCACTAACAAGCATCCAACGCCATGAGTCTGAACCAACCTGCCCCAGGTAATGACCAACAAAGTTTGATGCTACATATCCAAGCGTCCATACTACGTTTATAGATGCGAGGAGCGAGGAGCGATACTTTTTTGGTGAAAACTCGGCGAGTAGAGTCGTACCGACGGCATAATCTCCTCCAAGTCCAAAACCAATTAGTAACCGTAAAATGAAAAGTTCTTCTGGACCACTAACAAAAAATTGTAAAATAGTAGCTATCGTGATAAGTAAAAAGTTTACGAGAAAGATTTTCTGTCTGCCTACACGATCAGAAAGTCTTCCAAGTATTAAAGATCCGGCAAACAGACCGATTAAAGCAGAACTGCCGATCAGCCCTGTCCACATTGCATTCATATTCATTTGAGGCCCGAATACTGTCAATGCCATCGCAATGATCCCAAGGGAATAGCCATCACAGAAGCTTGAACCGAATGTAAGTCCAGCAATTCGAAAATGAAACTTATTAAATGGGGCATCGTCTATAGTGAATTTTTGTTCGTTCAAAGAATCCCCTCCGTTTTTTGATTTATCAGATTTATGTATCGAAAAACCTATTACTGCAATACTTCGGCAGTGACCCTGAAATTAAATGAACAGATTTCAGTTCACACTAAATAATGACATTTTACTGACCTTACGAAAAGGAATGTACACCTGCATGCATGTTAAAACTTAATTTACAGCTAGCTTTTCATTTTATGATTAAGCTTAATACTAAAAAGAAAATCCAACAATGAATTATGAAATAATAATCTTTTTATAATTTATTTCATATTTTTCTACCTTTTTTGTCTTTTAAGCTATTAATATATAGTTTCTCTTCTTAATTTTAAGATTCAACTAACCATAAATCATTGAAATAAATGACTTCACTAAGAATTTTACAGCCTTCTATTACCTCGAATTTTTCCCTAGCTTCCTTTTCTGTGGTAAACTCAAACATTTTTATGCCATCTTTCGAATGGATAGTGATTATCCACATAAAATTCCCTCCACATGGAAGATTCATTTCCACGATTTCCCTAAAACACTTTCATTTAATTTCACTGTAAAGCAGTAAAGCGTTTAACGCTGGCAATGGGTAGGATGATAAACCACCATCCTACCATTCAGCACCATTACATTTGATAAATACTTCTAAAAGCCCATTCCATCCCCTGATTTTTTCAGCGGATGGAATGGGTAGATATTGATTGAGAATCGAGGCCGTATCTTTTTTAGTGATTTTTAAAGGCCAGTCAGGCTTTTGGAATCAGTCTTCACTCTATCATTCACGACTTGCACACCGTTTTTCCATACAGACTTAACATGGTTTACCCCGAATAAATATTGCAATTCCTGATAGTTTTCAATATCCCATAAAACGACATCTGCTTGTTTTCCGACTTCAAGCGATCCTACATTGTCTTGTCTGTTGATGGCACAAGCCGCATTATATGTTGCCGCCGTTAGGGCTTCGGCGGGGGTAAGCCTCATCGAAATACATGCCAGGTTCATGACAAGCGGCATGGAAGTCGTTGGAGAGGAACCTGGATTGCAATCGGTGGAAATGGCAACGGCCACACCTTCATCGACCATCCTTCGGCCAGGGGCCGCTTCTTCCCTTAAGTACAGCGCGGTGGCAGGAAGCAAGCAGGCAATCGTTCCTGACTTTGCCATCGCTGTAATTCCCGCTTCGGAAGCCTTCAATAAATGCTCCGCTGAAATCGCCCCTATTTTGGCAGCTAATTCAGCGCCACCATATGACTCAATTTCATCGGCATGAATTTTAGGGATCAATCCATATTTTTTTCCCGCATGTAATATCCGCTCCGATTGCTCAGGAGTAAAGACTCCCTTCTCACAAAACACATCATTGAATTCAGCCAGCTTTTCTTTTGAAATAATGGGAAGCATATCATTAATCAAATGATCGACAAATTCATCCTCACGGCCTTTATAATCGCCAGGAACCGCATGGGCTCCCATAAACGTAGGAACTAAATCGATTGGATGCTCTTCCTGCAGCTTCTTCATCACCCTCAGCTGCTTCAATTCCGTTTCCACATTCATCCCGTAGCCGCTTTTTCCCTCTACCGTTGTCACACCATGGGCGAGAAATGAATCAAGGCGACGTGTGGTTTGCTCCATCAGTTCTTGTTCACTTGCTTCACGGGTCATGCGGGTGGTGGCATGAATGCCCCCACCTGCGTTCATGATGTCCATATATGTCGCGCCTTCGAGACGCATCTCAAATTCACGTTCCCGGCTCCCGCCATATACGACATGTGTATGAGGGTCAACTAGCCCTGGAGTCACCAAATGGCCAGTGGCATCGAACACTTCAGCTTCATGGATCCTATCTGCATAGCGGTCTTCCAATTCTTTGGTTGTACCGACCGCTTGAATCGAACCAGCTTCCATCCAGATGCTGCCGTCTTCAATCAAGCCCAGCTCAGACATTGCCTCCTTGGAACGAGGACCTTTTCCATTTTGTGCAAGTGTGGCGAGCTGTGCGGCATGTTTTATCCAAATCGGTTTTGTCATGACTGATCATTTCCTTTATTAAGCATCGGAATATTGATTCCTTTTTCACGGGCCGTTTCCTCTGCCAATTCATATCCTGCATCCACATGACGAACTACACCCATACCCGGGTCCGTCGTCAAGACGCGTTCAATCCTCGCTCCTGCTTCTTTCGTCCCATCAGCCACAATGACGACCCCTGCATGCATGGAGTATCCCATTCCCACTCCGCCGCCATGATGTACGGATACCCAAGTGGCTCCGCCCACTGCATTCACCATTGCATTTAAGATTGGCCAGTCAGCGACTACATCCGAACCATCCTTCATCGCTTCGGTTTCGCGATTCGGTGAAGCGACCGAGCCTGAATCCAAATGGTCACGCCCAATTACGATCGGCGCCTTCAATTCACCGCTTGCAACCATATCATTAAGGATTTTACCGAAGCGGGCGCGCTCCCCATAACCAAGCCAGCAAATGCGGGAAGGAAGACCTTGGAACTGAATTTTTTCTTGAGCCATTTTAATCCAGTTGCATAAATGTTCATTATCAGCGAATTCGCTTAAAATCGCTTGATCCGTTTTGTAAATATCTTCTGGATCACCAGATAATGCCACCCAGCGGAATGGACCTTTTCCTTCACAAAATTGTGGGCGGATATAGGCTGGAACGAAACCAGGGAAGTCAAAAGCATTCTCTACCCCTTCATCTTTGGCAACTTGACGGATGTTGTTGCCATAATCAAATGTCACCGCTCCTTTTTCCATCATTTCAAGCATCGCTCTTACATGCTTGGCCATCGAAGCTTTGGAGAGTTTAATATAGTCTTCTGGATTCGCATCCCTTAATTCTGCTGCTTCCTTCAATGACAAACCTGAAGGTGTATATCCATTTAGCGGATCATGAGCGGAAGTTTGATCCGTCAAGACGTCCGGGATAAAGTTCCGCGCAATCATTTCGGGAAGAAGATCGGCCGCATTTCCAATTAAGCCAATCGATAATGCTTTCCCTGCATGTTTAGCTTCCGTTGCTAAACGAATCGCTTCATCCAATGAATCCGTTTTCACATCGGTATAACGAGTCTCGATCCTTCTGTCGATTCTTGTCTCATCCACATCGATACCGATACAGACCCCGCCGTTCATCGTAACAGCCAGCGGCTGTGCCCCGCCCATACCACCTAGTCCTGCTGTTAGCGTAATGGTACCTTTTAACGAAGAATTGAAATGTTGTTTGGCAAGCTCGGCAAATGTCTCATAAGTACCTTGTACAATTCCTTGAGACCCGATATATATCCAACTGCCAGCAGTCATTTGCCCATACATCATCAAGCCTTTTTTGTCTAATTCATGGAATGTTTCCCAGTTCGCATAGGCAGGAACAATGTTGGAATTGGCAAGCAGGACACGTGGCGCATCTGTATGCGTTTTAAAAATGGCCACCGGTTTCCCTGATTGGACCAATAAAGTTTCATCGCCTTCAAGCTCCTTCAGCGATTTGACGATTGCGTCAAAACATTCCCAGTTACGAGCGGCTTTCCCAATCCCGCCATATACCACCAAATCCTCAGGGCGTTCGGCAACTTCGGGATCCAAATTATTCATTAGCATTCTCAGCACTGCCTCTTGCTGCCATCCTTTTGTATGCAAATCCGTTCCTCTATACCGGATAACCTTATTAGCGATCGTGTTCATTGTATTGCCTCCTTGTTTCGTTATATTTTCATTCTATAGGAAAAATTCAGATAATTTCTTATAATTTAATGATTATTTTATAAATAGTTTCACACATTTACAGTTACGTTTATATAATTACGAATAATTTTAATCATTTTATTATTTTAATCAAAAAAATACGATTCAGCAGCGACTGAATCGTTGAAATCGAATGTATTTGTAGAGGTTACACATTTGGATGTTGCATCAAGTTTTAACGTTACATAGAACCTTTAAATCCCGACCGGTACGCTGTAGGGGTACAAGCCTCAAACATTTTGAATTTGGCATTAAAGTAGGTTTGGTGGGAATAGCCGGCCAATTGTGCAATTTCCTCCAATGATAAATCCGTTTCTTTTAAAAGACGTTTTGCTTCCCTTATTCGCACATTATGCAGCGTACTGCGGAATGATAGGCCGGACTCAGCTGCGAAACGGCGGCTTAGCGTGCTTTTATTGATCCTCAGAATGTCTGCACAGGCCGATAAATTCCACTGCGCATCCCAATAGTTGGACTCAATCAGTTCCCTTGCTTTTTCGCTTAAAGTGTTTGCTCCTTCTTGAACTTGTTCATGATCTTGATGAAGCAAATGGATGATGAACGAGTGCAACGCTTTTACGATTTGATGAATGACTGGTTTATGTATAATTTGCTGGAAGACGTCATAATAAATCGTTTCTAGAGAAGCATTTTGCAGGTTATATGATTTCATATGCCTGCGGATCTGCGCAAGGACGCTTGTAAGGCGAATGCGAACGATTTCCGGGTCGGGGTATGGCCGTTGGAAAGTAAGGAATTCCCGTTCGATCCAGTCCTTGATCGCTTTCGCATCACGTCTTTCGAGCATTTCTATCCATAGTCTTTGTTCAAGAGGAGTAAGGAATGGATCCATCTCAACCGGGGACATTTGTTCACTTTCAGCTAAGATGATATCATAACCATCAAAAAAGATTTGTCTCGTCAATTCACGTGTTTGCTGATAGACCTTTTTTAAAGAATCAGCAGCCGTGGCCCCTTTGATGATGATGGCAAGAGGCTCATCCATTTTCTCTTTCCATTGAGCGAGGAATGCTTGGTATTCTTCCTTGAATACCTCGCCCCCCTTTGATTCCTGTACACATAAAATAAAATCCGATAAAGCGAATACTTGATTTTTCCCTATAAAGGAATAACGCTGCAGTTCATCATAAACGAGAGGAAGTGTTTTATTATCAGGCGTCAAAAAAGCTGCCATGGTAATACGATGATCATACCTCCGCTCTGTCAGGAAGAAATCCGGATAATCGATATCCAATGAATGCTCTTCACCCATTGTGTTCGTCGCGTGATTTCCTTGCCCATTTCTCAATTGATAACGCAGTTGTTGAATATGCTTTACCAAATCCGCTGAAGAAAAGGGGCGGAATAAAACATCTTCAGCACGAAAACTCAAGGCCCGATAAGCCGTTTGAAAGATTCGCTCAGATGAGATGCCTAACCATCGAATTCCCCTCCGTTTTAATGACACACCCAACGCTTCACTTTCATTTGTCCACATATCCATATCCAAAATGACGAATTCCGGCTGCTGGTTGCGCATCTCCCTATCAAACTCTTCTATCGTCTCCCATAGGATCAATTCAATTCCGGTAAGCTGGGACTCCACAATCCACCGAATTCCTTGAGCCTCTATCTCATCCTTTGCCACCAAATGGATTTCCAACCAATCACCTCATTTCTAAGAAGCACTGCCTTTTCTCCATTCTATTCGAAGGCGAATGCTTTGAACAAGTCATCGAGGCAAAAAATCCATCGTTTAGGAACTACCATCATAAATTTCTTCACTTTATTAATGATATAACTATATGAAAATATATATGGAAACACTAGAATCACTAAGGTTTTTTAAGGAAAAAGCAATGGACCCTTAGTAATACTAACAAGTCTCGTTAAGAATCCTACAAACAATTATGAATCACTTTGAATATTACTCTCATAAATCCTTGAACTACTTCCCCAAGGATGGTATCCATCACCTATATAAGTGAATCCATATTTTTCATAGAATCCTATGTGGTCCGTACAAAGAAAAACTTTACTGAACCCCGCTTTTTTTGCATCAGCTTTAGCACGTATCAGCATCTCTTTGCCTAAAGACCTACCACGATAGTTATTTTCGATATATAGGGCACATATCCAAGGCCATAAATCCATACGACTAATAAAATCATTGCTAATAAGACCTGCACAGCCAATAGTTTCACCCGAATCCTCCATTACATACCAAATAGGTAACGGAGATTCTGCTGCTATACTGTGTGTAATACAGTCCTCATATACTTTCTTACTGCTTTCGTTTGCCCATTTACACTGAAAATATTTAATTGCTTTTTCTTTATACTCCGGATGTTCTCTCACGCTAATAATTCGCATATGACTTTCCCTTCATAAACTTATTTCTTAAAACAAAGAAGAATTCCTGTCCTTCGGTTATATTCACTCCCTTAGTAATACCCTCAATTTCAGATTGTACTGAGCTTAGTAAAATATCTATCATGCATTTCAATCTTAACTCAATGAAACTTAGGTAAATTTAAATTTTCTGTCAAAGAGGCGGTAAAATCAGGAGAATGCTCAATGCGAAAAGTATAACCATCCTTCGTTATATGTAGTTTCTCTTTTAAAACAGAGTTTTCCATGTTTTTCGAGAGGGTTTCAATAAACTCTGCATGCGGTGTGCCAAATGTCACTACCATCTTTGGCGGTAATGCCTTCATGGCAATGGGAATCCAAGGTCTTTGTTTTGAAACCACTATAACATGGGCTGTTCCACTTATTACAAAATTAAAGATATTTGATTCTTTTCCCGTTTTCATACCAAAGTCCTTTTTCAGCCAATCGCGAAAAGTTGGTACGTTATCAACAGGAAAACCAATCTCTCTTATATAGAGAGTTCTTAACTTCCCAGTTGGGTTTATTACATCCTCATTTATATAATCATGTGCAATGATTTCAAGAAGGTGACCGTCTCCATCACGAAAATATAGATTTTTCCTTCCATTTGTATCGTCGATATATTTACCATGTTCTTGTCTTAGAATCAATAATCCAGATTGTTGTAAAAAAGCTGCTACTTCATCAAAAAGGGAATATGATACTTGAAAAGCAAAATGCGCTGGAGGCACCGGTTCGTAGGACTCTTTAAAACTCAATGTCGTAAATGGCGTAAGCTGAAACCGAATAAAATCATTAGATTCATAGATCATGGGGAGTTGCAGTCTGTTAGCGTAACATTGCTTTACACCTTCTAAAGATACTGTTGTTAATTCTAAATCCGAGAAATGAGTAATCAAATTCTTTCCCCCTAAATATGAGGTGGTACCCTACCTATTTGTAAACAGAGCAACTTCGTGAGCACATTTCTACACTTATTTCGCTTTTTTGAAAAAGACCGCTGTCCCTCCCTCTTGATTTAAAACCCCTACTTCTTTGGCAGACATCAGTTTCACGATATTTTCCACCTTGTATTGCTCTTCAGTTGTTACAACTATGTTTGAATCTCTTCCATTCGTGCTAGTTTGCCGGTCTTCAACTTTTGGGAGTTCATCTCGTATAAGTACGTCTGTACTCTGCAAGTCTTTCATAAAATAGGATAGAGCGAGAACTGCTCCAAAACCAACAATTAAAGTTGATTTTTTATTCATGGATTTAACCTCCTAAACAAATTTTAACTAGAAACACCTGTGACAACATCCATATTTTAACACAACATTCACTGGATTACTTGAATATTTTCCCTTATAAATCGAGATTGAATTTTCTAAACTACTAGCTTATAAAGTAAAATGAATTTACTATGAATTCCTCGTTTTAGTGACACAAGAAAAAGGCTGCGTCTGCAACCTTTGGTAACGAAATTCCCTTTTTTATCAAAAAATGAAATTATATATGTATTGCTCTCCGATTTTTCCGATCTTCCTTGTACCAGTATCTTTAAAACCTACTTTTTCATATAACTTCTGAGCAGGAACATTTTTATGGTTTACAGCTAATATAATTTCATCGCAATTTGAAAATTGTTGATTGACAAAGCTCTGTATTTTTTTCATCCCATTATATGCAAATCCTCTGCCTTGATGGGAATGATTTATTGAAAGTGCAGTTAATAACATGGCTTTAGGGTTATTTGTATAATCTTTTACCCTATCACTTGAATGTAATACGAAAAAACCTACTGGTTCATTATGATTAAGAATTACTATCGGATGTCGCTCTTTCGTTATTTCCAGCATCTTGGTTGGTAATGCGGTGAATTTTTCTTGTTCTTTTGGTAATTCAAATGCTTTTAACCACTCCAAGTGTTCTGGTTTATATTTCTGTAAAACTACCTCATCCAATGTATTCATACAAAACCTCCTACCCATATGTTTAAATAGACTGCCGAATTTCATTGTCCATAAAAAATTAAACTCATTTAGCTTTTAAGTAAAGAAAAGCGTACCAAACAGTACACTTTTGTTTGCATGCTGTTTTTTTCAAATCACTAAAGACTAATCCTTTAATCCTTTTCCGTCGAGAATTTGCTTCGTACATTTTTCAACCCTTGAAACTCGAGTTTTCGATTGCTTCGGTTGAGAAAAATGAAGAAAATATGCCCTTTGCCGTCCTGGCGTCAATGCTTCAAAAGCAGTTTTCAAGGCAGGGAGTTCATCAAATTTATTTTGCAGCTCTTCTGGAATGATGATTTCTGTATTATACTCCACTTCCAGACCGGCCTTCTCAACTTCAATGGCTTCTTGGATATAAGCTTTCAAGATTGGTTCAATCGCAACGATTTCCTGAACATTGGTGAACCGAATCTGGCGTGCCCCTTGGACGTTCTCCGTTTGTTGAATGAGAATTTCATTGACATCCTTTAATAGAGCACCTTTGTGAAACAGCAGCGCACAATACTCTTTAAACCCGTGTATTAAAACGATGTTTTTTTTCTCATAAGTGTAACAAGGATGCATCCACTTAAATTCTTCAGTCAGCTCACAATCAAGTACAATCCTTCTCAATACCTCATATTCTTCCTGCCAGTTTTTAGCTTTATTTAAAAATTCATCAACCTTAGAATTTGTTTTACTGTTTGTCATCAAAGAACACCCCTCTTTAACATAACTCATCATCTTTTTTTCAGATCTGCACCCGGACGAGTCAGACCACTTCTAGTCTGGTCAAACCTTCAATTTATTAGTACCTGAATTTCAGTTGGTTTCTGGTTTACAATAGGACATGAATTGGTGATGTGTCAAGCAGATCTGGCTTAGGTCTATGTCGTTAATCTGCCCCGTTAGTCAGACTCCAACGTACAATGTACTTTGAAGCGCAAGTCAACTAATTATAAAGTTCTCCCTTGAGTAAAGTTATACAGTCTCCAATCAACTCGACTTTTTCTCCCATTATCTTTAGTTTTATTTCACCGCCGCGCTTTGAATCTTGGTAAGCCATAAATTCTTTTTTATTTAAACGATAGCCCCAATATGAGGCTAACGCACAGTGTGCAGACCCAGTAACGTAATCTTCATTAATTCCTATCTTTGGAGCAAAAACCCTTGATACAAAGTCATATTTATCTGAGCCAATACTAGTAATAATTATCCCTGGACCGTCCAGTTCTTTAATTGCTTCCAAATTAGGCACTGCTTTATGAACCAAATGCTGATTTTCCAGTTCTAAAATGTACCGATCTTCCGCCCAAGCAGCATCTTTTATAGGAAGCTGAATGACGCGTTTTAATGTCTCAGTCACTTCTGTTTTAGTTGATTCCTTAATATCAAACTTCAGGATTATTTGTTGTCCTAACAACTCAGAGCGAAGAAGTCCTGTCTGAGTATAAAAGTTTATGGCTGACTCTGACGAAGAGAAACCCTCACTCCACAAAATATGAGCAGCGCCTAATGTACCATGCCCGCATAAATCAATCTCATTAGTCGGTGTGAACCATCTCAGCTGATAGCTATTTCCACCTTTTGGTGTAATGAAAGTTGTGATAGGTTGATTGAGTTCTGCTGCTAATGATTTTAACCACTCTTCCGATCTTTTCTCGCTCATGAAAACGATTGCCGCAGGATTCCCCTTGAACTTTTCTTTAGAAAAAGCATTAATAAAATAAATTCGGTTATTCAAATACTTTCCCCCAATTCAAAATGAGTTAAATTAAATATCCATTATTATACAACACATCATTAAACTAACATACCCTTTTCGATCCCAGCGGAATGATACAGTCAAAGTTTAAATTCTCCAAAACTGAGGGCATTCATAGTGGAATGTTATACTGAATAGGTTGAAACTTAACTTATTCTCAGAAAAAAAAATCCCCTACAAATAAGTGTAACACCCATGTTTGTTCATGGTCTTTTTACACTGTCTACTTTAAGGGGATAATATCAGTATGACCAGCTTTACATTGTTACTCCAAAAATATTAATGGGAATTGATAGGTTTGAAGAAATAAATCTGTTCATGATCAACAGCGAAACTCACCGTATCTTCCGTTTTTGGTAAATAAATTTAAATCATATTCGTGCCGTCCAAGTTCAACATATATTATAATCCACACGCTATTAATATCTCAATCTTCCAAAATTTTTATATCAAGCATTCTTTTTAAGTGATTTTTATTTTGTTCTAAAAGTGTTGGATTTCTAAAATAAATGATAACTGACAAATATTCTGATAAAGTTATGACCTTATCTTCATCTAAAAAGAATAATAAAGGCACGCCTTTCACAGAAAGTTTCCCTAGTGTTCTTACCTCTGAGAAATCTTCAATCATTACTGCTCTATATTCTTCTCTTAATGATGGTCCTTCTTCAATAACTTCGGATTTATGTAATAATGAAATATATTTATCATAATCTGATTTCATCCATTTGTTTTTATTATCCCATATGGGCGGTTGCTCCCCATTTAAATACCAATTTCTTTCTAAGTTAGGTGTTGCTATCACTTTTCCTTTAGGGAAAAGAAAATCTCCTGCCTTACCTAACCAATCAAAAAATACCGTTTCTAATTCCAGCCACTCTTCAGTGGTATACGAGGGATTGGCAAACTCATTTTGAACGGCATCAAACCCCCATGAATCATAAAAATTATTTACGTTTAATAATAGATTATTCGGCATTCCGAATTTTAATATATATTCTTCTATTTCATCATTTTGCTCCCAATCATAAAAGTCATACTTAACTAATTGAGATAATAAGTTTTTTGTACTAATACTAAACATTTAATCTCCTTCTTTGTAGAAATATACATATTTCCCTTGGACCAAAAAGCGATGAAAGTAATTTTTTTGAGCATGCCTTAAACCAATTTCCCCTATGTACATAGGGGAAATAAACGACTTTAAGTACAAAAGAGATGCTTGCCATCAAACATCACCCCTTTTACATACAACTATATTTTTTTATACTTTTTTAAAACCATATAAACAATGACCACTGCAATAAATGAAAAATCACAAATATCCACCACCATAGTTGAGTCTCTGAAAATCAAACGCACTACAAGTATTATTAACCATGCTAATAAAAATAATGGAAAAATTTCTTTCATAAGTACACATCCTATCATTTGGCACAAGCTTTTTATCTCCTCAGGAGTGTAGTTATCCAGGCGTAACGAAAGAACCTGGTAGACGTCTCACTTCCAAGGTTCTTTCATTTTTATGAGGTAGGCTTTAAAGTTACCGGAAACTACTTTTTTGCTTTCCGCTTACTCTTACATCTTTTCGCATGCTGCGTAACACATCCATATAACTCCAGCGACGAGTGATATTTATCTCAATCTACTTCATCACTTGAATGTCTTAAACTTGATAATATATGGTTTGCCTCCATTTCATCGCATCCCTGTTCATTTAATTTCTTCTCTTTTATTTTATGTAGAAATTTATGTCCACCAATGCAGAACGAGACTGTTTTCTTACAAAAGTGCTTTTATCTTGTAAACCTTGATTAATCATGAGCAAAATCAGATTTTTGTTTATCTTTTCATATTTTTTTGCTATATGACCAAAACACCGTATAGCTGTTCCCCGAATAGTAGCATCCTCATGTTCACTGAAATCAATCATAATGTCCTGAACAAAATCTAGATTATTAGAACTTCCAACCAACCTCAATAAGCCAGTAATAACTTCTTCTATAACTTCGGAATTTATAAGATTGATGGATTCTTCATTTTTTTCTATATTTTTACTATATTTTTGATTCTTATCATGAACAATTTCATTTAAGACCTTCTCGTATGACGCTATTTTGCGCCAAAGTAACAAATATTCCATTGAATCCGATTCACACTGATCTAATTCTTTAAACGCAAGAATTAAAGATTTCTTGGTTTCTAATTCTTTTTCGTTTTGTCTAAATATATTTCTATTATCTCGATACATAATGCTATTTCTCTTAAAATTCCTTCTTGCTTCTGCAAGAGAATAATCTCCATTTGGACCACCCCAAACTTCATCTGAATATGGATCGTCTTGTCCATCATCCTCCCAGTTACAAAGTTCACAAATATAATAACCACCACGCTCTTCTAATGTCGGAAAGCCACAACAAGGACATTTTTCACGTTGCACATAAACCCCACCTTAATAATCCTATAAAATCGTATACAGCTTAACGCACTAAATTTTATTTCTTATACCTTCAAAGAATCTCTTTATCTCCTTTATTGATTTAAAATAATAGTATAGGTAACTCACAGAAGTCACTCCAGCTAACACCATCGTATATATGAGAAGTGATTTACTATTACCAAAAAAATCATCAAGCACCGTATGAAATCTTATAAACGAAATCATCAACATTAAGAATAATCCACCAGCTAATAATAAATCCGTTTTCTGATTCAAAAGTAAGATTTTTTGATACTTAGGGTCCATATCGTCAGTTAATATTGAATTTTCACCCTTCTTACTATGTATGATAATAATGACTAATCCATTAACAAGTAAAATTAATGCTAGGCAATATGGATTTACTTTCACGAACAATAATAAAAGAAGAAAATTAATAACAATATAAAATAGATATATTTTGAGCACTTTATGTAAACTTAAATTATCATAGCTTTTATAATAGGATCTTGCTGGAGAGACTAATAGAAATTGCAATAACATGATAGATAGAATACCGTTAAACATCTTGTTTTCTCCTAGTTTTTGGTGATTTATATAAGAGGTGCTTTTAATTGAAAAGCACCTCTTAACTAACAAAAGCTCTAATAAAAATCCTTAAGGTAACCCAAAGACAAGCATAGGCACCTCCATGAGCCGCGTTTATACGAATGAGGAGGATTTTTCTTAGAATAAAGGGAACAGGGTAGTTTGGTGTTTTTCTAAGTCCAAAAATCTTTGGTTAGTTCATTTTTGAACAGCTATTGTTCACTTTACTCTTTCAACCTAATTCTAATTCAGAACTATTTATATTTAACTTCTACTTGTAATACCATCTATTTGCCAATTGTTTTTTATAACTTCAAACCCATTTTTTTCTCTTGGCAACATTAATATTGAGTAGACTTTCACCAGATCCTTATATGAAGGAGAGTATTCGATTTCTGAATCATGATATGCCATAGGTATCTATTACTAAATTAATAATCAGTTCATTAATTAAACCCAGACTATATTGATTTAGAAGCTGCTCCATGTCAAATTCTAATAAATACCCAAAGAAATCCTTTTCTTTAACAATGCGTAGTGTCAAAGATAAGCCATTTAGACTCCAAAACTCAATTAATTGCTTTCTCCGAAAAAGTGTTCTGTTAATAAGGTATAGTCTAAAAGAAAATTCTTCTCATTCCGATGACTTTCTACCCAATTCTCACCATCTTCATCCATACTTACCTTTATACCAAATATATCGCTCTTCAAAGTCAAAAAATATTGAATTATACTTTGTAACTCTTCAGATTTATTAAATGAATAATCATATACCATCCCAAGAGATAAGATATTTGTCATGATTCCCTCTTTCTATTTCCAAAGTAGAACTTATTTCGGGAATATACATAAGTAAAGTGGATATTTATAAATACATAGCTAAATGTATTAAACATCCTCAAGCCAAACATTGAATACTTACTTGAAAAAGTGCTTCTTTACTACCTTTACCATCAATTACATCAAGTGTTAAATTGTAAACTACAGCTCTTGGATTTAGTTCCATATTATATTTGAACCCCACTAAAACAGGGCTGTTAACATACTCTAATGATTTAGGTTTTGTAATGTATCCCCATTTTACTTTCATATCACAATTTTTTATAATTGTTTCTGCAAAATAAATGGCTATATCCATTGCCAAGGTGGTACTCCCTAAACTTAACTTTTTATTGTTACTTCTAACTTCCTCTTTAAGCCAATCTGGAGTATTCTGTAGTTCATTATCTATTTCTTCTTTGGTCTTTACGGTAGTTTTAATATGGGTTAAGAACCATTGCCATAAACTAATTAATGACATAGGCGAAAAATCCAGTAAATTCCCCTTCCCCCCAGTAGCAGTAAATAAAACCGACAAAAGATTAATTCGATTGGGCACTTCTAATACATACCATTTAAAGTGTTTCTTCGCTTCTTTGGCTGACATTTTCTCAAAAGGTTTTACCTCAAAGGGTGGGTCCATTAAAGAGTAGTCCAAATATCTTCACTCCTAATCATAAATGATATAATCAATATTGCGATTATTAAGTTAATTTAACAAGTTTTTTGACCCTCCTACTTTCCCAGTTCTAGCACTCCTAAAGAAGTGCCATACAGCGCCTCTTATCTTCTTATTTATTATGAGTTCCGCATCTTTCTTTACCTTTGTTTTTATTCTTTTTGACAGCGTAGTATAACCAACTTTGGACTCATGTGCAATACCTTTAGCATATTGGTCAATATACCTTCTCCCTAGGCTAGTCTTATAATATTTTTGTGATTCATCACCGACTAATTTTTCAAGGTACTTTTCACTAGCTATTCCTGTTTACCACAACACCACGTTAATTCATCCAATAGTGATATACTTTTTTCCTTCCATCTGAATTTCCCTATATATATTTTTACTCATCAAAACTTCCGTCCAGACTCATTGCACCTATCGAAACTAAAAAACCCCGGATAAGGGACACTTTTATGTTTGTCCGTTATCCCGGGTACAGTTCAAATGTCTAAGGTAATTTTGTTAAAGCAGCTATAAAACTGCACCTAAAATACTTAACTCGTGATTACTGTTAATAGCATAAATATAACAAAACCTACATATACACCAGTTTTCTTTTTACTATCAGGTTCATCTTCAAATTTTCTCGTAAGTAGCAACATTACTGCTGCTCCCATACCGAAAGAGTAATGTATCGCATTTACAATAGAGTCTTCATCTTGTCCTAAAAACGCATATAAAATTATACAACTGCTTAATACGGCAATAACACCGAACGCAATTTTTAAAAAAATATGATCCTTAATAAACCGATCACTTGAATTGGCAATCAATAGAATCCCAAATAAACCTAAGACACTATAAAATAAGAATGTATTCATATGCATATAACCTCAATTTAATAGAATGTAACATTTTATTTATTCTTCCGTTCCTATCTCCCTTTTAAAAGACTGGCCATAAGTTTACGGGCCAGAATGGGAGTTTTAACGGGCAACCGCGTGGATTTTAGTTTTCACTTTCAAATATACCCATATTAAGGTTAATAAGATTTATATTTTATTTCTATCCGACGTTCTTTATTAACCTTCCGCTTTTCCGATTTATTGGAAGATAACGGTTTTCGCATGGGAGAGAAGTCTGGCCTTTTTCTCTTATTTCCATTCTAATTTAATTATTTCATTTAAATCTATTCTCGTTATATAAATATCATTATCTTTCAAACTTTTTATTTCTAGTCTATTCATAGTTGATAAGGGAAGTGAGAAATCCACGTTAGTAATTCTTTTGATTAAAAAGAAATTAAAACCGTTAATATATTCATTTTCAACTAAAAAGTCTAATACCTTATCATTGAATGATTCTTTAGAAACATTCAACAAGGAGAAGTATTCATTATTTTCAATGATTTTTTCTTTCATCAAAATTTTCTTTGGAAACATATTCGGTATCTGTATTAGTAAAGAGTAATTCTGAGACATGAAATTATAAAAAAATTCTTTCCAATTAGGGTTTTCTATCTCACAAATTCTTTCTGGGATTCTATCTGTTAATATGGAGAGTGAAAATTCGTTTTCATATCGGTCTTCCATATGTTCAATTTCTTTCTTTGAATAATACATTAATAGGATTCCTCCCTTGTTTAAAATAGGAATTCTGAAATGAAAATGTAATTCTTATTATTAATATATTTTGGCTTAACCTTAAACCCAGAAGGAATCATTGACCTAGGAATATAGTGGGTTTTACTGCCCCCTAGATGAATATGAAATATAGAGTATCGCTGTGTATCTACGCCTTTCTTTTTGAAAATAGATAATCCATGATAATCGATTGATAACATTCTTTTATTTTTATGCATTACCTTTATTATATACCCACCTTTTAAATTTGTTTGTACACTATATCCGCTTTTCTTTAAAGCCTTTTGCACATGTTTTTGTTTAACAAAGGACGCTATTTTTTTTGAAACGAATTTTATATTTTTAGGATTTCTTAAGGCCATCTTTAAAGCATATCTAGCAATATATTTAATTACCCATGCATATTCGCCATCAGGATCTATAAATTTCATCGGATTATTATTCGCATAAGTATACCCATTTTGTGACAAAGGTTCGTCTTCATCCCCTGGATGTGGATCTAATGCTAAGAATGCACCATTTTCAGGGTTATAGTAACGTGCTTGAAGATAATAGTTCTTGGTTTCCTCATCATAGTAATATCCAGCATATCGTATAGGATTTTCTTTTCCGATATTCCCTTCAACTGCTAACACATTACCATAGGCATCATACTCGTAAGAACCCACTTCTTTATCATCTGCATCACGAATGCTTAGTACATCGCCACGGTGGTTCGTAATGAATTGGTATGGATTTGTTTGGAACCTGCCATTGGCGTTTTTTTCTTTTATGATCATTCCAAGGGCTGTGTAACCATCCCATTCATAGGAACGGTACTGGGTAATTTGATTATTTTCTTTGACAATTTCCATTTCTAATACTTCATCATTATAGAAGTATTCATGTGTTGTAGTACCAATTGTTTTTGTTAAACGCAAACCATCTTCATCATACGTATAGACTGCGATAACTTTGTCAGCAGACGTTTTAACACTTGTTAATTGTTGACGCTCATTGTACGCATACTTGTAGTTTTCATCTTCTAATAAGTTGCCATTGCCATCATATTTGTATGCTGTGGCATTTTTCTTTATAATTTGGTTCGCTTCATTGTAAGAGAATGTATATTCTTTACTCTTCAAATAGGATTTGGTACGATTACCAACTGCATCATATTCATACGTATTCACATCGCCATTTGGTAATGTTTCCTTCGTTAATTGCTCATTTTTATCGTATTCAAACACTGAAACATTACCATCTACTGCTTCTTTGGAGATATTACTATTTTTTGTGTAATCATATTTAATCTCAAATGGTTGTTTTGTTTTACTTGTGTACGTTAATGAACTTAATAAGTTTGCATCATTAAATTGTGAAGTTTGCTTTAAGACACCATCATTCAAGTTAAGTATGCTTTGATTATCTTCTGTATTTTTATCATATTGATAATCATGTAGGATATCATCATCCACACCATATTTCACATGATCGATATCATCACTTTTATCTTTAAATAATGTTTCCTTCTTCACACTTAACCCTTTATCATACGCAGATA
>NZ_LMBV01000007.1:137381-138544 GCF_001439925.1 Peribacillus muralis | reverse complement strand
TGAGTGAATAAGCCTAACGTATACTTCTCAAGCAGATTCGTTTCAGATGTATATGCGTATGTTTTTAAGTCTTTTCCATCTTGTGAAACCTTGCTTGTCTTTCCGTTTTCATCATATTTATAACTTGTTGTTGAGATGATATCTCCTGCTGGATTTGTTACTTGAATCGCATCTACTTGCCCACTTTCATTGTAATTATACAGTTNTGAAGGTAAAGTAGATTCATTCATTACACCATTGATGTCATAGCCATATTGGAATGTCATCTTTGGCATCTCTACTTTTTTTACTTGGTCATTATCATTATATAAAAATGTTTTTTTACGACCTAATGCATCTGTTAACGTAGATAGATTATTGTTGTCATCATAATTATAAGTTGTTTTATGACCATTACCATCCGTTATTGATGATAATGTATCTGCATAAAGAGAATCATAGGCATACGTTTTTGTATGGCTATCTGCATCTGTTTCTTCTTGTTTTTGTCCGTATAACGTAAATGTCACGGATGTTCTATGGCCTTTTTTATCTGTATTTGTCACTTTAAAATTGTTATCATCATAAGCTACAGCTTCATACGTGCCATTAGGATAGAGTGTTTTTATTACTCGACCAAAAGAATCATATTCGAATTTTGTAGTTTCATCTTTTACAGTTGAAGAAATGAGAAAAGGACCTTCATATAAATTCGTTGTTATTTCGCCATTTGTAGCAACCGTTTCTGTCACTTGATTACGACTATTGTACAAATTCGTTGTTGTTCCAGCAGTTGATTTAGATGTTAATATATTCCCATTCTTGTCGTACGTATTTTCTTCAGTCGTGCCATCGGGATTTGTAACCGTCACAATATTGTATTGATTGTCGAAACCATAGAATGTTGTAGAATTTGTTTCTTCCGATGGCATAATTACCTGTGAAACGGCATACGTATTATTTTTCNTCGTTTATATATAGTTTCTGTGTCACTGGAATCAATCACTTTAAATTCGTTATCTTTCGTATTGAATTGATAAGTATTCGTAACAGAAAGTTCTTCATCTTTCGCTTTTTTATCAAAAATTGTTATTTCGTTATCTTGGTAAGAGAAAACTGTCTCGTTGTTTTTACCATCCATATATTTAGTTAATTGACCGTCACCATTATAAGTAAAGTTTTCC
>NZ_LMBV01000007.1:0-137359 GCF_001439925.1 Peribacillus muralis | reverse complement strand
TAATTGATCACCTGTATATTTAAACGTTGTCCAGTGATCCGCATATTGTACTTTACTAATTTTATTATCAGTATATAAGATTTGAATTCTTTCTTTCTTTTCAATCCCTTTTGTCTCTGAAACAGTTATTAATTGATCTTTGTCATTAAGTGTGAAATCAATTTGATTGCCATATTCATCTTGATAAGAGGAGATGAAAAAGTCAGGTGATTTCTTACCAACTTTAAATGTTTGAACAAATTGATTTTTATCCGTCATTGTATAGGTCGATTCATTTACTTTCACGAGATTTTCATATAGACCTTTTGGAGAAGTAAATTGATTGCCATCTTTTTTAAACAAATGAACCGTGCTATCTTCGTCTGTGTATGAACCGTCGCCATTCTCTATAATTCTTAACGATTCATTGCCAATAAACGTCCAACCTTTACCTAATACAGAATTTTTCGTTGAACGANAATTATACGTACGTGTAAAGTCATATCCTAAATTGCTACGTGTATATAACGTTTCATCAGTAAATTGTATTGCCATATTCCCCGTCGTTACATTAACATTCGCTGTTGCATTTCCAAATGAATGATCTTCATAAGTGAAATAATCTTCTAAACCATTTAAATCCTCTCTCGGATCAACAGTTACGGTTGCTTTATTCGAAACAGGGCTTAAACCGAGTTTTCCTGTCATTTTCCCCTGTTCTGATTCTAAAGCATAGTCGTCGTCCACATAATAGGCTCTAACCGTTGCCGAATAATTTGAGGCAACTCCATAAATCGGTTCAGTTGTGAAAGAAGTTATGCCTTTTACTTGATGTGTTTTCGTTGTTTTATCATCAGAAATCTGAATCTCGTAATACTTGGCAGAAGGAGTGGCATCCCACTTTACGGTCAAGCTGCTTTTGTCATTGACCATATCCGCTAAGTTACTCGTTAGCTTTGCATTTTTAGGGGCATATAGTGGAATGTATCCATAGTTCACATCGGATGAAGCCGAATCTCCCACTGCTGATATGGCTTTGACTCTGATACTATAGCGGTTCGAGCCGTTTCCATAAGTCAGGCTAGGATCCATTGGCAATTCTGTTCCTTTGCCCACGCTTGTCGATTTGTCTAATTCGACTGGATAAAGTTCCTTCAACCCATTTTTCNTAGGCCAGAGCTTTTTCCCCTTTGTACTGACACTGGTTACTTTACCTACCGTAAATTCTTTATATTTTGAACCGTTCCATATCATAACTTTATATCCCGAGGCATTCGCCACCGGTTTCCAGGATATATCTAACCAGCCACGTCCTTTATTCACTGAATCCGTTTCCGGGTACGCAAATGGTTTTACGGTTGGAAGATCCGGAATTCCCACTGGAATAACGGGAATTGTTTTGAAAATGGCCGTTGAAACGGGACTATTTCCATTAGTAAACTTGGCTACTACACGGAATCCATAGTCTTTTTTAGTAGTCGGCGTTCCACTTTTTTTACTAAAAAATTCACTTGGATTTACTGGTAACTCGATTCCAGTTCCATCTGTCCTGTAAGTAGAGCTAGTCGTGTAGGGTGCTTTAGGAAATAGTTTTTTACCCTTGGAGGACCAACTAGTTCCTGTCCCAGAATAAATGGTCTGATAACCTTTTCCATCATACATTTGTAAATCATAAGAATTTGCTCCGTAAACGGAAGCCCACTTAACATCGATATAGCCGTCAGCCTTCCCTTCACCATAGGAAAAGGAACTGACTGTCGGTTCCTTCATTTTTTCGTAGTGGTAACTTATGACCAGTTTAGCTTTTTTGGCACTTTCTGCTGCAGTGATTTTTTTCCAATGCGTTTTGCCATTTCCGTTCGTATGGAACTTAAAGCCATAGTTGGGTCTAGTGCCGTTAACCCAAGCCTGGATGGTATTTTTAACATCAAAATAAGCCCATTGATCTCTAGCAACGGATGTACTCGTTATTTTAGTGGAAGATGGTTTATTGTTCCAAGTCAATTCATCTACATACCATTGTGCTTTTACCTCATCTACCCATATATCCGTTTTTATATCGACATAATAGGAATGGGTCACATAGGCTGCTAATTCAGCAGAATCAATGGTCGCACCCTTTAAATCCCCGATTAAACTGAATTTTATGAACGGGTAATTCGTTCCTGTTGTGTTATCATAATATCCTGTTTTTAATACATATTCCCCTTGTGATGGATCCCACTCTTTATTGTAATTGTTATTGGGATAAGCACTCATTACAAATGTGTCTCCCAAAGCCTCAATCGAGACAGAAGGATCAATATAAATAGGGAAAACCCGCTTAGGCGAAGATAGCCATTCTTTATTAGCATTTAAAACTAATTCATACCTATCGTCCGACTTTTTGAGTTCATAATGGATTTCTGTCGATCGGACACCATCGCCTAACGTCTCGTTATAGTTTGAATCGACCATCATCGGCTTTGGTAAGGTGAAAATAGGTTTTTCTTTCGATTCGTTTTCATAGAATCCTATTGATCCGTCTCTTTCAACTTGACCGTATAAATCAGTTTGAATTGTATAGTGAAATTCATTGATTCCATCATATTCATTCATGATCCAATCTTCTTTTACCTCATTATTTAAGGCAACATGGCGAAGATCGATATTCGGGTATAAAGATTTATGCGTAATTGAATTTTCTTCTATTACTGACCCGGAACTGTAAGTTGGTTTCGTCTGTTTCTCTCCATCAGAGGCATGTGTTACCTCAAAGGATAGCTTATGTTCTCCTGACTGATAAATTACAGGTTTATTTTCCCCTAATTTTTCAGGAAACATAGATTCCAAGTTTGTTGTTTCCGTTTCGATGTAGCCTTTATTATCTTTCTCTACTAACTCTTCGGAAATGGGCTTGTACTTTCCGTCCACTTTGTTATGTATTTCTTCTTGATAAATCTCTTTAACAAAGCTTCCTTCTCCATCCGTGAAGGTTTTTGAACTTTCGGTTCTTTCTTTCATCACTTCATCCAAATTGTCTGTTGCCACTAATTCATTTTCATCTTGATCGACCTGAGGTTCCTTTAGGTTGTCACTGGCCCCTGTATATGCTGGCAAAATGCTGCATAACAAAGCCAAAATCAAGATCGATGCTATGTACTTTCTGAATTTAAACAAAATATTCCCTCCTATACCAATCTACTCCAACAGATTGTACAACAGTTAATATTTCCTAGCAAATCAGCGAATAAACTTAAATTATACAAAAAATAACTAAATAAAAGTACTTTTTTACCACAATAAAAGAACCACTAGTGTATGATCGATAAAAAAATAATCTTAAGTGATTAAGTTAAAGGACCCAAAATATTAAAGAAAATCCAATTATATACGTATGAGGTAGCAAGAATTATTGAAAATAAAATTTTTAGAAACGATAAATTCCGAAGAACTTTTTCCAATTAAAGGCGTACTTATAGGATTCGTGGACTGTGGTAATGAAGCGAAATAAACAGATGGAAACGGAGATGATACCCCATGAGGAGCGCGGCGAAACAAAGCAATTCCTGGTATCAGTAATGTGTAACGTCAATAAGTTTCCATAAAGCACATATTATTACGAAAATAATTCCTTGAGCTAACCATCAAGGCAATTACGATACTCCAAGCCAGCCGCCAAAACTATGGCACGCTGAAAATTAAAGTCTAACTTCAGAAATGTGGGTACATGACGTGGAATAAAACGAACAATATACAATTCCTGCGGGAAATGCGCGTCTACGTGAGACAACGCAGGCTGAAAGCCGAGGATGCTCACGGACCGCCCGCGGAAAGCGAGTGCCTGCAGTGCAATGGAACGTTCATTGTACAAATCCTCCAATAACCGGACAATTAAAGGTATTATCTTCGTATTCACGCAGAGTGGAATGATACGTTCTTGGTATAAATCCTCAAAATTCGGGGAATTTGAGATGCTATCTTCGTTCTTATGCAGAGTGGAAGGGAACGGAGGGCAACGAGACTCCTGCTTAGAAATGCGCGTCTACGTGAGACCCCGCAGCCGAGGATGCTCACGGACCGCCTCTGGAAAGCTAAGTGCCTGCAGTGCAATGGAACGTTCATTGTACAAACCCTCTAAAACCTAGGGCAATAAGAATTCATCTTGTTTACACGTAAAATTGAAAGGAACCCTCCAATAAAAAAAACTGCAGCCAAACTCCAAAAAATTCGAAGTTTGGCTACAGTATGAGAGAGCCTATTGACCCTTACTTGTAAAACTTAATGCGCTCTTCAAGTGGTTGGAATTCTTTTTCACCCGCTGGGGCCGTTGGATGTCCAAAGGGCATTTGGGCAATCAACTTCCAATCAGTTGGAACATCATATTCTTTTTTCACTTCATCATCAATAAGCGGATTATAATGCTGTAACGTTGCCCCTAACCCTTCTCCTTCTAAAGCAGTCCAAACGACCAGTTGATGCATGCCTGATGTTTGCTGTGACCAGATCGGGAAATTATCGGCATAGAGCGCGAATTGTTCTTGCAACGATTTCACAATGGATTGATCTTCAAAGAATAAAACAGTCCCATAGCCAGCTTTAAAGGAATCCATTTTTTGCTGCGTGCTTGTGAAATCCCTCTCCCCAACTGCTTTTTTTAACTCCTGTGTGGTGATGTCCCATAATTTATCATGAGCTGCACCAGTCAAAACAACAACACGGGTAGTTTGGGAATTAAATGCCGATGGTGTATGTTTTACGGCAAACTCGACAATCTCCTTAATCTTCTCGTCAGATACTTGTATCTCCTTATTGATTCCATAATAAGAACGTCTCTCTTTGATAGCTGTGTAAAAATCTTTCGTCATCATTCATTCCTCCTGAGTTTTTTCTATAGTGCTAGTATTTCTGCCTGCTTTAGTATGAGCAGAAACCAAGTCATTATTCTTTAGGGAACGCCTTGGTGCTTCTTACTGTATCGATCGGACGAACCAATTTTTCGATATGATCTCTTTTCGGTTCCAGGAAAGGTGGCAATGATAGCTTTTCTCCAAGCGTCTCATATGGTTCATCTCCCATAAACCCAGGTCCATCGGTGGCAAACTCGAATAAGATTTGTGGTGCGACTCGAACGTAAAGCGATTCGAAAAAGTGACGGTCGACATAACCGGATGTTTGAAATTGGAAGCTTTCCATACGTTCAATCCATTCTTCCAAAACAGAACGATCCTCAACGCGGAAAGCTGTATGGTGAACCGTTCCGAAACCTTGTCTAGCTTGAGGCAGTGTTGAATCATGCTCGACAATAACTTGTGCCCCATTTCCGCCTTCGCCTACTTCAAAAAGATGAAATGACCCTTCTTGATCCACTTCTTTGAATAAAAGTACTTGCTCCATCATTTCCTTGAAATAATCGAAGTTGGCAATCCGAATGAAAATCGGTCCTAATCCTGTAATCGCGTATTCAAGAGGTATCGGACCATTTTGCCAAGGGATTCCTGCTGCAACTCCTTCATTGTTTTCGTCTGAAATCAATTGATAGTGTTGATCATCGAAATCTACGAAGGATAAAGTTTTTTTGCCAAATTGAGCTTGAATTCCAGTATGACTCACTTCTAACCGGTCAAAACGTTCAGCCCAATATTGTAATGCGGCATCATTCGGCACACGGAATGATGTTTTTGAAATCTCGTTAGTCCCATGTACCCCCTTTTGAATGCCTGGAAAGTCAAAGAAGGTCATATCCGTTCCCGCACCGCCAACATCATCCGCAAAAAACAGGTGATAGGTTTGGATATCATCTTGATTAACGGTTTTTTTGACTAAACGCATTCCCAATATATAAGTGAAAAATTCATAATTTTTCTCTGCACTGCTTGTGATAGCTGTAACGTGGTGTATCCCTTTTAATCCATTCATCTACTTTTCCTCCTAATAAACGTTTTATCTTAAGGATGTTCAGCTTTTCATCAATTCCCTACATTTTCCCTTCAAGCAGCTTTGTTTATTCATTACGTATCATGTAATGAATTTTCGCAAACACTATCTCGAATTAATATATCTCAACTTCAAAGTAATTTTATACAAAAAAAACACCTTTGTCAACATTCCTTTTTTGCTTTAGGAACTTGATAAGGTGCAGATGCTTTGTCACTTTGTAAATATGTCTAACTTTTTCGTCTCATTAACCATTTGCCGGTGAGACATGAAGATGCTCCAAGTATGTATAAACTCGTCTATCATATTGAAAAGGATAGATATAATTCAATTGTTGTCCCACGGTTAATGCCGTTTGATCAAAGAAATGGCACATAGAAAACAGCGCCTGCCATACAGTTTCATACCTTCCATCTGCATATGTGGACAGAAGATGCCCCCAGCTCTCTTCGGACAAAAATCCCTCCAAATATTTTCCGCATTTACCGATACTAACGGAAAAGCCGGTTTCAATGCCCACCTGCCATTCGAGCATTTGAATTAGCATTTTCCTTATTTGGCCAAGATGTTCTTGAGCAAATAGAATTTCGCCTCTCCATAACCCTTTAGCCACATATGTCGAGACCCACCAAAACTCATTGCAACAATCGTTATAAAATTCAACAGTAGGTTTTTTCACCCAATGATCCTCATCAGACGGAGGAGAAATCATAGGAAGGCAACTATCTTTATCCATGATGATGGTCGTTAGCTTATCCTCCCGGCAATATTTTTCTTTTTGCTCTATCGGTACTAATTGTAAATCAATTCGGTTTCCGTCCAAGAAGAGCATTAAATAAGAGAAACGGCCTCCTAATTGTGGTGGAAATAATGACATGTCCTCCGGGGTTTGCAGGATGATCCTCTCACCGAAATCATCTATCCAGCCAGGATTTCTTCTGAAGGACTCGATATCTGTTACGAGATAGACGATATCATAATCTTGAAGCAATTCTTTTGGAACTTTATCATTCGTTCGTGACCCATTCATACAAACAGCTCGTATTCGTTCATCATTTTGTGCGATATGGACGATTAATGACATCATCTCTGCTTCTGTCCGCAAGATACATACACCTCCCGTAAATGAGTCGTGCCCTAATAGCTCCATGCCGAACGTTAATAGGCTGCTAGGTCACGCAATGCCTTTTCCACTTTATCTGGATTCACCATGAAGGATTTCTCCAATGGTGGCGAATAAGGCATGGCAGGTACATCCGGTCCCGCCAGTCTCATGATTGGGGCATCCAGATCAAAGAGGCAATTTTCCGCGATGATTGCCGACACTTCACTAATGATGCTTCCTTCTTTATTATCTTCCGTAATTAAAAGCACTTTTCCAGTTTTCGCGGCTGCTTCAATAATCGCTTCTTGGTCGAGAGGATAGACGGTTCGTAAGTCAAGAATATGAACGGAGATGCCATCACTAGCCAGTTTTTCCGCTGCTTGAAGGGCAAAATGGACGCAAAGCCCGTATGTAATCACGGTTACATCATCACCAACACGCTTTATATCCGCTTTACCAATCGGTAAAACATAATCATCGTCAGGAACTTCTTCTTTAATTAAACGGTAAGCACGCTTATGTTCAAAGAACAGGACAGGGTCCTCATCCCGGATGGCCGCTTTCAATAATCCCTTCACGTCATAAGGTGTAGAGGGCATGACGATTTTCAAACCCGGCTGGTTAGCGAAAATCGCTTCGACCGATTGCGAATGATATAGTGCCCCATGAACCCCTCCACCGTATGGGGCCCTGATGACGATAGGGCATTGCCAGTCATTATTGGAGCGGTAACGGATTTTTGCCGACTCGGAAATGATTTGGTTGATTGCAGGCATGATGAAGTCAGCAAATTGCATCTCCGCAATCGGCCGCATCCCATACATCGCCGCTCCAATGCCAACCCCGGCGATGGCCGATTCAGCAAGCGGCGTGTCAATGACACGTTGCTCCCCGAATTGTTCATATAAACCTGAAGTTGCCTTGAACACCCCGCCTTTTTTCCCTACGTCCTCACCTAATACAAAGACACGGGAATCACGTTCCATCTCTTCACGTATCGCCATTATTACGGCATCTATATAAGATATCACTGCCATCTTCTTTCCTCCTTACTTTTCTGCATAAACGTATTTAGAGAGCGTATCTTCTTTTGCGAATGGCGCTTCTTCTGCGTAATCAGTCGCTTCGTTGACAACTTTCATGATTTCTTCATTGATCTGTTTTTCCATTTCGTCATCCATGACACTTGTGGCTTTTAAATAGGCAGCAAAGGTAATGATCGAATCGATTTTTTTCGCCTCCGATACTTCATCAGCTGACCTGTATTGACTGTCATCATCATCGCTTGAGTGAGGCGTAAGCCTGTAGGAAACCGCCTCGATCAAGCTTGGCCCCTCACCGCGCCTGCCTCTATCGGCGGCTTCCTTCACTGCCTTATATACTTCGATCGGATCGTTTCCATCGACCGTCACGCCTGGCATGCCATAACCAATTGCGCGATCTGACACTTTTCCACAAGCCAACTGCTTTTCAATCGGGATGGAAATCGCATACTGATTGTTTTCGCACATTAAAATAACCGGAAGTTTATGTACACCCGCAAAATTCGCTCCTTCATGGAAGTCACCTTGGTTGGATGAGCCTTCTCCAAATGTGACGAAGGAAACGATATCTTTTCCTTCCATTTTTGCAGCGAGGGCAATCCCCACAGCATGTGGCACTTGAGTCGTCACTGGCGAAGATCCCGTCACGATCCGATTCTTCTTTTGACCGAAATGACCAGGCATTTGCCTTCCTCCTGAATTCGGATCTTCTGCTTTTGCAAAACTCGATAACATTAAATCCTTTGCTGTCATCCCAAACGCTAGAACGACACCTAGATCCCGATAATAAGGAAGAACATAGTCCTTTTCACGATTCAATGCAAACGCTGCCCCCACTTGAGAGGCTTCCTGTCCCTGACAGGAAACGACAAATGGAATCTTGCCCGACCGGTTCAACAACCACATCCGTTCATCTATACGTCTAGCCAACAACATCACTTTATACATTTCAAGCACGTCCTCATCTCTGAGTCCAACTTGTAGATGACGGTTTTCCACCATACATCATCAACCTCCTAAACAATAAGTAAAGTTACATTTCACGATAAATATCTTCCCAAAAAAATAGCGTTTAATTATATTATCTACTGTTATTACCTGGTACTAATTCAATATACTAATATCCTACCACTTTTCCGCTCTTTTTTTCAACTAATTCATTTTGTAAAAGTACTCAATTTTTGTTTAATTGAATGAAGAGCTTGACTTGTAGTGACAGTAATAAAGAAAATTTAGAACTATTTGCTTAATTAACCATTATTGGTTTTGACAATGGCTTTTTACGGACTTGACTTTGCGGAAAAAAGGTTGTAAATTTTAATGATTCAAAAAAATAACTGTTCACTTTGGAACAGTTCAAAAAGGAAAGAATGTGAAGCTCTTTGGAGACTGAAAATCAAAACTTAATACGTTCCGCACAACTTCTACGTTCATTTTGGAATGTGCAAAAAAATATCATGAGAATCGTTCAAAAAACAGCAATAGAAAATGGCTTAACGGTACCGCAATATTCTATTTTGATGGTGATTATCCTTCATGAGGATATGACGCAGAAAATCGTTGGGGAGAAAACATTTCTTCCAAAAAGCACACTGAGCCAAGCGGTCGATGGTCTTGTTCGTGCAGGGCTGCTCCATCGTGAACCAGTGGAGGGCAACCGTCGTGAGATTCAGCTTACCATCACCGAAAAGGGAAAAAGTTTATTGAAAGCAATTCATATGCATGAAGGCAGCATTCATCACTCCTTTCAAACGGTTCTTGAAATGCTTACCAAAGAACAATTTCAAGCTTTGGTTGACACACACCTTCAAATTACAAACCATTTAGAAGCACAAGCAACAGAACAAGGAGAGTGTTCGGAATGATTAAAATACTGAAAAATTTATCTGTTTATAAGTGGATCATTTTAGCAGTTTTCGGTCTGATCTTTATTCAATCGATGTCCGACCTCTTTTTACCGACACTGATGGCCGATATTATTGACAAAGGTGTCGTCCCTGGAGACACTCCCTACATCTGGAAAATCGGTGGAGTAATGTTGTTAGTTTCAGCACTTGGCGCATGTGCTTCCATTATCGCAAGTTACTATTCCTCCAAGGCCGCAATGGGAATGGGACGCGATATCCGCCTGAAAGTTTTTAATCATGTTGAGAAATTTTCATTACAAGAATTTGACAAAGTCGGTACGGCTTCACTCATTACGCGAACGACCAATGATATAACACAAGTCCAGCAAGTGGTTATTATGATGCTTCGTATGGTTATCAGTGCGCCTATTATGTTAATAGGTGGAGTGATTATGGCCGTTTCGAAGGATGCCAAATTATCACTTGTCATTGTCGTCACAATGCCTGTGTTGATTGGTTCCATCCTGCTCATTCTATATAAAGGTGTCCCTCTTTTTCAGTTGGTACAAAAACGTTTGGACCGTTTGAACCTTGTATTACGGGAAAACTTAACTGGGGTTCGCGTAGTGCGTGCCTTCAATCGTGAAACCGAAGAAAAGGAACGTCTTAAGAAAGCGAATAAAGAATTGACGGATGTCTCGATTAAAGTCAATAAAATCATGGCATTTATGATGCCTATCATGATGCTTGTCATGAACTTGACGGTTGTTGGTATCATTTGGTTCGGCGGAGTTAGGATTGATAACGGCGGTATGCAGATCGGGGACTTGATGGCCTTTATCCAATACGTGATGCAAATAATGTTCGCACTTGTCATGGCCTCCATGATGTTCGTAATGGTTCCGCGTGCGGCCGTGTCCGCAACTAGGATCAACGAAGTCCTTGATATGGAACCTTCATTCCAAGATGAAGGAACGGAAAAGGCAGATCGTGACAAAGGCACCCTTGAATTTGAACATGTGACGTTCAGTTACCCAGGAGCAGAGGAACCTGCCTTATCGGATATTAGTTTTTCGGCACGACCTGGTGAAACGACAGCAATCATCGGAGGAACAGGCTCAGGGAAATCAACGCTCATAAATTTGATTCCCCGCTTTTATGATATTTCAAGTGGATCCATTCGCGTCAATGGTGTTGATATTCGTAATGCCTCACAAGATGAAGTTCGGTCTAAAATTGGCTTTGTGCCCCAAAAAGCCATACTCTTTACGGGTACCATCGCTGACAACATTCGCTTTGGAAAACAAACTGCAACCAAAGAGGAAATTGCGCATGCGGCCCGTATTGCGCAGGCAGAAAATTTTATAAGTCAATTGAAAGACGGCTATGATGCAGAAATCGAACAAGGCGGATCAAACCTTTCAGGCGGCCAAAAGCAACGGCTCTCGATTGCACGGGCACTCATTCGAAAACCGGACATTTATATATTCGATGATAGCTTTTCTGCGCTTGATTTCAAGACAGATGCCAACCTTCGTGCTGCTTTGAAAGATGAAACGAAGAATGCGACTGTATTACTCGTTGCACAGCGTGTCAGTACAGTCGTGG
Organism: Peribacillus muralis; assembly: GCF_001439925.1. Taxonomy (GTDB): domain Bacteria; phylum Bacillota; class Bacilli; order Bacillales; family DSM-1321; genus Peribacillus; species Peribacillus muralis. The sequence continues at coordinate 125,861 of NZ_LMBV01000007.1, read as the reverse complement.
ACGCTGACCGAATCATCGTTTTAGACAAAGGGCACATTGTAGGCATCGGTACACACCAAGAGTTGCTTAGCACAAACGACGTATATCGTGAAATCGCCTTATCACAGCTTTCAGAGGAGGAAATAGCATGAGTAATCGAAAGAAACCTCAAAGCGGCGGGCAGATGGGGCACGGTCCTGGTGGCGGTAACATGATGATGATGGGTCAAAAAGCAAAGGATTTTAAAGGAACTCTAAGACGTCTTTTGGCCTATTTAAAGCCGCGGCGCAACGAATTGATTGCCGTGTTCTTCGCTGCCATCATGAGTACGATTTTCATGATAGTCGGACCAAAAATCATGGGAACGGCAATTACGGAATTATTCGAAGGAGCTTACGGTAAATTCCAAGGAGTACCGGGAGCTGCTATTAACTTTGATAAAATCAGCCAAATCCTACTATTGCTAGCTGGCTTGTATGTCTTAAGCAGCCTTTTCAACTATATACAACAATACATTATGTCCAGTGTCGCCCAAGATACGGTATATGATTTACGGGAAGATGTTAATAAAAAGCTGGAGAAACTTCCCCTTAAATATTATGAAGGGCGTCCAAACGGAGAAACGCTAAGCAGAATGACAAATGATATCGATACAATCGGGAGCACCCTTCAACAAAGCTTAACCCAGTTCATCACATCGATTGTAACAATAGTGGGGATTATCATTATGATGCTTTCCATCAGCCCATTATTGACACTAATATCCATTGTCAGCTTACCTTTGTCAATATTTGCAATCAGGCCCATTTTAAAAAGGTCCCAAAAACATTTTGCCGATCAACAGCGTACACTCGGTGAATTAAATGGGCACATTGAAGAGATGTATACTGGCCATCAAGTTGTTAAAGCATTCGGACATGAAAAACAGGCAAGTGCCCAGTTTACTAAGGTTAATGAAGAATTGTATAAAGCCGGAAGCAAGGCACAATTTATATCTGGTATCATCATGCCCATGATGTTTTTTATCGGAAATTTGAGTTATGTCCTCATCAGTGTAGTCGGCGGAATATTGGTAACGCAACGTTCAATCTCAATAGGTGATATTCAAGCATTCATCACCTATTCTAAGCAGTTCACCCAGCCGATCACCCAAACGGCAAATATCGCAAACATTATTCAGTCTACTGTTGCAGCAGCTGAGCGTGTTTTTGAGCTTCTTGATGAAGAAGAGGAAGTGAAAGAAAAAACCACTGCTAAATTAAATAGAGCAAATGGTGCTGTCACTTTTGAACACGTAGATTTTGGGTATGGTGACGACTTGTTAATTGAAGATATGAACATCGATGTGTTGCCAGGACAGACGGTCGCAATTGTTGGACCGACCGGAGCTGGAAAAACGACTATGATAAATCTCTTGATGAGATTTTATGAACTCAATGACGGGAAGATCAAGATTGACGGGTTTGATACGCGGAATATGTCCCGGAGTGATCTTCGTAGAAACTTTGGGATGGTGCTTCAAGATACCTGGCTCTTTAATGGTACAATTAAGGATAATATCGCTTACGGAAAAAATGGAGCAACAGATGATGAAATTTTTGCAGCTGCCCGCACGGCACATGCCGACAATTTCATCAGGACATTGCCAGATGGGTATGAGACAGTTTTAAACGAAGAAGCTTCGAACATTTCACAAGGACAAAAGCAGCTTTTAACAATCGCACGAGCTGTACTTGCAGATCCACCAATCATGATACTGGATGAAGCGACATCTAGTGTGGACACTCGGACAGAAGTCTTTATCCAAAAGGCAATGAACCGGCTGATGGAAGGACGAACCAGTTTTGTTATTGCCCATCGTCTTTCTACCATTAAAGATGCTGATTTGATTCTTGTCATGGATCAAGGGAAAGTAATTGAACAAGGAACACATTCACAACTTTTAGAGGCATCTGGCTTCTACGCAGACCTCTACAATAGCCAGTTTTCTGAAAGTGTAGCAGGATAACAAAAAGAGGCTCAATTTCTGATTGAAATTGAGCCTCTTTTTTATTCAGACCATGCTTCAGCCTCTTCTTGTTGATGTCTCATATTCTCCACCACTTCTCAAAGATTTGGGAATCAACTAAAGATAATCATTTGATTGTAAAAACTAAGCTTTTCCCGTTTGCTGTCCATTTATTTTCATGACGGCCTGTCAATTCAACCTCATTACTTGGCTAATAGCAACAAAGTATACAAAAGCACCCTAACGTTCTAAAGAAAGCGAACACACAGTATTACTTACGATAAAAAGTTGAGGGCATTATGCTCCTCAACTTTCTTGTTCCTTTAAACACTTCCTGTAACATGGCACTTTTCCCTATACTTACAAAGTTCATGCTATAGGTAAAGCTGCTTCTTCTTTCATAAGCCTTTTTCGATAAACAATATTCGACAGCTGGACACTCATTTCATAAAGCACAAGCAAAGGGATGATGACTAGAATATCCGAAATGATATCTGGTGGCGTAATCACGATCGAGATAATAACAAGGCCGAAGTAAGAAAGCTTGCGCGACTTTTTCAGTACAGTCGGATTGAGGATTCCTAATCTGGTCAGAAACATGACCACAAGCGGCATTTCGAATAAAATCCCAAATGGCACAATCAAATTAATCATGAACCGAAAGTATTTTTCCGCAGTGAACACCATCTCGAACTGCCCGGCGGATAAGGAGGTGAGGAAACCTAGCACGATTGGAAACAACACAAAATATCCAAATGAGATACCCGCGATGAATAAGATGAACAGCCAAGGAATGAACCAGGATGTCACTTTTCTCTCCTCGGGTTTCAACGCAGGCGCTACAAAGCGCCATAACTGATAAGCTGCTAGCGGTATCGTTGCCGCGATTGCACATACTGCAGCGATCATCATATACACCCAGAGAATATCACTTGGACCGAGCACGGCAAGCTTTCCGTCAATATCTTTAACGAGCAGCTCATAAATCTGTTGTACGTAGATGAAACTACCTATGAAGGCAACGACAAAACCTATCAGTGTTTTAATGATTCTGCTTCGGAGTTCTTGCAAATGCTCCATAACATGTACTTGCTTGCTCTCCACCTTCACATCTCCTTTTTTTAAATATGATTGGTCGATAACTTCATCAGAGGCCAACATTTTTGGAACCTAAATGAAAAAGAAGCGGGCGAGCCTTTCCACCCGCCCTATCTCTTCACATTCATCCCTTTTTTAATGCAGCCTTTTTCTCGTTTTCGTCCTCTTTATCTGAATCATTCACCAATCCTTTGGTTGCACTTTTGAATTCGGTTAAAGTACGACCGAAGGCACGGCCGATTTCAGGCAGCTTGGACGGTCCAAAAATGATCAGTGCTATCACGAGAACGATGACTAGCCCGGGTATCCCGATATTAGAAAGCATTTAAATACACCCCCTACCTATTTCATAATTTTTTGCCTAACAATTCTTTGTCGCTCCATCATTTCGTAACTTTCCTCCGCTGTTTAATTGTTTGCTTTTCATGTGCTCGACCATGTGCGCGTGTCCGATCTTCCTCGACTTCGCTCGTTTTTTGGACACCCTCCGTAACCGCTGCCGAAGCAACCTTTCGCAGTCCTGTTTGGTCCTTATCAAAAACAAAGGATGCTCGCGTCGATATATCAGCCCCTGGTTCTGTCACGAATGGGACTACACGATAGTCCGCCCTCCATTGTTCCGGTGTGACTTTGCACCGGACATAGCCGCGGTAATCATTAAAGAACTTAATGTGTGGATTCTGACTTATTATTTTATCCGTATCGGCACGCACGTCTGCGCCATTGCCACCGGATGTGATGGAAGTACCGACAAACTCCACACCGAAAATCCGTGAAGTTGGATCGTTGAAGTCCTGTTTTAAATTAGCGGCCCAGCTAGCATGAACATCACCGGTCAAAACAACCAGATTCTCGATGTTTCCGCTTTTTATGACATTAATCAGACGGTCACGTGCCGCTGGGTATCCATCCCAAGAATCCATGCTGAATTTTGGCGCGGTAGGTGTTCCATAGTTCCGCTGAGCAAAGAAAATTTGCTGCGGCAGGACATTCCACTGCGTTTTTGAATTCGAAAGACCGTCCGTCAGCCACCGTTCCTGCTCTGGACCGAGCAAGGTGCGCTTCGGATCAAGAGATTCAGGGGTTTGCGGTGAACTGGTGTCACCATTTGCCTGATCATCCCTGTATTGCCGTGAATCAAGTACAAAGAATGAAGCAAGATCACCATAAGAGAAATTCCGGTATAACCGCATATCCGCTCCCTTTGGCAACGACGATTTCCGAAGGGGCATATGCTCATAATAAGCCTGATAAGCAGCTGCCCTTCGCTTGATGAACGCCTCGACGGATTGTCCTTTTTCCGGGATGACATTTGCATAATTATTTTCAACTTCATGATCATCCCAAGTCACGACCCAAGGAAATGCTGCGTGTGCCGCTTTTAAATGAGTATCTGAGCGGTATTGAGCATATCTATTTCGATAATCCTCAAGCGAAATGATCTCAGGACTGCTATGTACACGGACATTCCCTGTTGAAGATACATATTCATTTGGTCCGTACTCATATATGTAATCGCCAAGGTGAAAAACAAGATCCAAATCTTCTTTTGCCAAATGTTTATAGGCCGTATAATAGCCATGCTCGAATTGCTGGCATGAAACAAATGCAAAGGAAAGGCTCGAAACACTTGAATCAACTGGGGGAAGTGTCTTCGTTTTCCCAGTCTGACTTACTTCACCGCCGCTTTTAAACCGGTAATAATAGACCTTATCCGGTTTTAGCCCACTTACTTCCACATGCACGGAATGGCCAAGCTCAGGTCTGGCAATTTCCTTACCTTGCTGGACAATTTTCCTGAAATGCTCGTCCTTGGCCACTTCCCATTTAACGGAAATGGCTTCTTTGGGCATTCCCCCTCCATTCAAGGGATCCGGTGCCAACCTAGTCCATAAAACCACACCATCCGAGAGCGGATCACCTGAGGCTACACCGAGGGTAAAGGGGTAATCACTGAATTTAGGGGCAGCATTCACTTCTATCCCGCCCATTGACTGGGCGAGGGCTAGACCTAATGAAAGCCCGGCAAGCTTACTTGCTCCCTCGATAAAATTCCGGCGGTCCATATTCTTGCCTAATCCGCTCCAATTCTTAATTAAATCATCCATTGCTCTTTCATTATTCATAGGTCAATCCCTCCTAATATTTAAATCTGCTTTAAGTATAGAAGGATATTTTTAATGGTAGATGAAGAAGTGTAAATCAATGAATTCCTTAATTAGGGATTTTCAATCAAGACTTTTGGTATTCACGACGCTCAGGTTCATTCTATCATTGACATTGCCCTATGAATAATTACATATCAGGACAGTCTTTCATCCTATTTTTCTTTATGAATCCTTTATTTAATCATAACAAATCGCAAGGAGCAGCTTCAGGTCATCATCGGAAAGATGGAAGCAATTAATCTTTTTCCGGGCTTTCAAGTACTTGAATAATAATTCATAAGTAAATACGTACTTTTCATTTAAAAACATCCCAATTTATGTAATAATAGATTTCATAACAAAAAAATAGTACACGAGGGATTTTGCATTGAATAGTATGGAAGCATTACATGAAAGAATCGAGATATTGAGGAAAGAATTGATCGCAACCGCATTAAAGTATGGATTCACTGCTCCAAACACATTACATATCAGTCAGGAATTAGATAAACTATTGAATTTACTAGGGCAAGAAAAAGAAACGATAAGTGTTCAACACATGTAAACATAACTTTTACATGTTTAATTACTTGTCGATTAATAAGAATCATTTGTATGATCTTCATGATTCGCCACAGAGAATCATGTAGCTGCATCTCCTATCCAATATCTCCCCACCTTATCTTGGATAATACCTCCTACTTACATAGTGCAGCTTGTTTCGGTTCATAAGACTTGAACACGCCCTGAATGTAATTGAAATAATAGCCAGACATCAAGTCGAGGAATGCGTACAATGAATGATAAAGATATATTAATGAAGGAATTACAAGAGCTTAAAACTTCACTGGAACATGAAGTAAGACGTGTCACCAAGATTATCGCTCAGTTAACACATGAAAATGATGCGGAGCTCCCGATAAAAGATGACCACATACATATGGAAACATCCAATGAATTATTCTCTTTAGTTAAAATACAACTCCAGCAAAAGGTCAGCATGCCAAGCTACGAAACATGGTTTAAAGATGTGTTTGCAGCTTCGGTTGAAAATGACCTGATGACATTAGTTGCACCTAACGAATTGGTCCGAGATTGGTTAGAGGAAAGGTACGGTAGTTTAATAATATCCTTACTTAAGGATATCAGTGGAAAAGATTACGAGATCCGGTTCATTGCGAAATAAGGCATTCTCATATAACGAAACGAAGCAGCCTTAAAGGCTCCTTCGTTTCAGATAAAATTCCCGATTAACGTTTACATGCAGCCTTTTGGCTGTTTTTTTGCTTTAAAATCACCACAGTTCATTAAGTCTAGCAATTTCTAACCATTATTCTTTCTATATCTTACTCTCAAATCAACCATGGCCAATTATAAAACAAACCATAGGAAAGGATTATTCAAGGAGACCCTTCCCATTATCGTTAATACGCCTAATGTAAACTATTGAATACATACACTCGCAAAAATACTATCGGAGATACATTACTCAATAGTCTCTTTCATGACTTGGAACCACAAACACTTCTACCACATGTTTGTCTAGGATTTCCTGCATATTTTTTGGTACTTCTTTGTCAGTAATCACTATATCAATGGAATCTAAGTCACATATCCTTTGAAAAAAGGTTTTATAAAATTTCGTTGAATCTGCAATCACAATGACCTGGTCAGCACGCTTAATCATTTCGTGTACGAGGAGGCCTTCTTCCTCGATGGAAGTTGAGAGTCCCTCAGAAGATATTCCGCAAGTGCCAATGAAGCATTTATTCACCTTATAATCTTGTACATCTCTAATGGCTCTTGAACCATAGATGGCTTGGTGTCTAGTGCTTAATGTTCCACCTAATAAATTGACTTTAATATCTTCTCTTTGGCTCAATACACTGATAAGGTTAATTGAATTAGTCACGACAGTGTTGTTTCGGCTCGTTAAGTTTTTAGCCAAAAATTGAACTGTTGTAGAGGCATCCAAAATAAGATGATCTCCGTTGTTAATCAAAGAAGCTGCAAATTTTCCGATTTTATCTTTAGCTTCCGATGCCATGTTCATACGCTCACCATAATTATGGACTTCATTGGAAAGCAAAGTCTTTTTTGCTCCGCCCCGTATTCGGATGATCTTTCTCTTCTCTTCTAAATGTATTAAATCTCTTCTGGCCGTATCTTTAGATACATTATTTATTTTACAAATTGTTTCAATATCAATCCGTTCATGTTCGTTTAAATATTGAACAATGGCGTCTAGTCGTTCATCCTGTAGCATGATCTCACCTCATAAATGTAATTATAAGTTAATCAAAGGTTAATCACAACGAAACATGCATTATTGGATTCGAGTCAATATACTAGAAAACTGAATAGTTAAATTTTAAGCTGTATCCCTCATTTCCACTGCGATAATGCCTGTATGGAATCCTGTCATGCGATATTATGAAAAGAAGAAGTTAACCACATACCCATTTAACTTGATGAACAGTGGTAGGGCGTTTTTAAACAGATTCAAACATCTCTTTTTTTGCTTTTTTTTCCTTTCGGTTATATACGAATTTAGATAAGCTGACACTGCTTTCATATAAGACTAATAAAGGTATCGTAACTAGGATATCTGATATAAAGTCTGGTGGAGTAATTAAAATGGAAATTACTATTAAAATAAAGTAAGAATATTTCCTAATCTTTTGTAAACGGTATGGATTTATAATTCCTAAACTTGTTAAAAACATGATGACAACGGGCATTTCAAACAGAAATCCAAAAGGCAATGTCATCTGAAGCAAAAACCGGAAATATTTTTCCGTTGTAAAGAACGTAGTGAACATATCGTTTGATAGCGACATTAAAAAATTCAGTACGAGAGGTAATAAGATAAAGTAACCAAAACTTATTCCTAATATGAATAAAATAAATAGTGCAGGTATGTAAGCACTAGTAACTTTGCGTTCTTTTAGTGTTAACGCTGGACCTACAAAAAGCCAAGCTTGGTGTGCAGCAACAGGTATAGTAGCCGAGATGGCAACGACGGAGGCAATAATTAAGTAAACGACTATGATATCACTCGGACCTAACACAGCTAGTTTAAACGGCAAATCTTTTACTATTATATTATAAATGTCTTGAACATATATAAATGTCAGAATGAGGAACAGCAGGAATACGACCAAAGTGATAATTAAACGTTTACGTAGCTCCTCAAGGTGCTGAATTATGCTCGTGTTTTGATTTTCCAACTTCATCACTCCAGGAAAAAAAGATGTAAGACAGATCCTACATCCCCTCTTCATTTATTAGATTAGTTTTCTTTCTTATTGGTCTCTTTTGCATTTGTGTCATCTGCTACAAGTTCTCTAGTAGACTTTTTAAATTCTCTTAATGTTGAACCAAACGCCCTTCCGATTTCTGGTAACTTTGAAGGCCCGAAAATAATAAGAGCAATCACTAATACTAGCACCAATCCTGGTATTCCAATATTTTGAAGCATAACTTCCCCCATGGGTATTCATATTTTGTAATCCGTTTTTTAAAAGCTAATAGCTTTAGCAAAAATAATCTATATTCTTATCCAGTTTCCCATCCTTGATTCCGATTAGGAAAGGGATAGTCCGAAGCAACATAAACATTGAAAAATCACGCTATTTAGATTAGACACTCTTTCTCACTCAAACTTATGTACGCTACTGTGCTCATGTAACTCATTCACCAAGTTTCTTAATGAATAGTAAACTTGGGTGTTTTAGAATTCACGCTATCAAGAGAACCCGAAGACAAAGTACCCTTATGCAATACGGCAGCGCGCTTAGGCAGACGAGCTACTGCTTCGGCCGAGCAGCTTGCTGGAACGAGTATAGCGGTTGCGGCATCGCCAACCTTTGGCCAAATTTGCTTGCCTGACTCGTTTAACGGTGTAATGCCACCGGTAGCAAGGGAGAGCGAGCGAGACAGGTTGTATTCGTTTGACCACCCATACAAATCGGCAGCGAGATGTGCCTTCTGCAGCGTATCGCCAATCCCGAATGGTGACCAGTGATCGGTAATACTGTCATTACCAAGCATAACGTTTACCTTCTGCTTTTGAAGTAGCGGAATCGGCATAACGTCTTTACCCATTGGAACAGTTGAGGCGATAGAGATACCGAGCGATGCAAGACGGTTTGCCATTTCTATGTCGGCTCCATCCGCTAACGAGGCGAGCGAGAACGCATGGCTGATGGTCACTTTTCCCTGCAGACCGGCTTCCTCAGTCAGATCTGCCAATCTACTAATTGCCTTTATGCCAGTTTCGCCACCTTCATGAAGGTGAATATCAATACCTGCTTTATAGTCTACTGCGATTTGCACCATGGTTTGCAACGATTTTTCCATATCCCCGTCGACCTTGGTTGGGTCTAGTCCGCCAACATGTGTAACTCCGAGATGCATTGCGTCGCGTATCAGTCCTTCAGCATTGGAACGAAGCAAGCCATGTTGAGGAAAGCCAACAATTTCATGTGATATTTTATCTGAATAATTCTCTAAGGCACGATTGAGTTTCTCAAGATTTTTTAGTCCAACGACTGGATCGATGTTGCAATGACTTCTGACATATGTCGAGCCGTAGCCAAGAATTAGTTCAATTAATTTTTCCGCACGCTCTTGGGCAGTAGGAAGCAGCTCCAGTAGCAGCGACTGCTCCAAGGTAATCATATCGAAAATCCCATTTTTCCTTGTGGCTGCCGCTCTCCAAGGACCGCCATAAAAGGTTTTATCCAAATGAATATGCATATCTCTAAACGAAGGAAGTAGTAGCATGCCTTTCGCATCATAGCAATCGATACCTTTTCCGTAAGGAGACTTAGTATCTAGTATTTTGGTAATGATGCCTTTAACAATATGTATGTTGCGCAATACGGTTTCGGTTGCCACAACCTCGCCATCTTCATACTTGTATCCACTTTCCAAACGAACATTCAACAACATGTAGGAACTGTTTTTTCCTGGTCTTTTGGCGTTATTGCCAGTCTTCTTTTTCTCTGCATCCGCACTTGCCATCTCAGGCATGAATAATCCCATCGTGTCCGTGACACCGAGAACAGCGGAAGCGCCGCCAATTTTACAGACGTTACCTATAAACTTTCTGCGGGACAAACCATCCTTTTTCTGATCCACCTGTAAAATCCTCCTCTTGTACATGTAGTTTCTAAGATGATCATAATTATAGACTTCATTGAATAACAAAAAGGACGATTCAACCCACCCACATTTGATGGATTTTACTCTTTTATTCCAAATTCGACTATTTATTCTAGTTGTATTTTTGGATATTATTCAGTTAACAATCGTCAGTAACATAATCTCACCCTTATAAGTAATTATAAGTCTGTTTAATTTTAATTGCAATTATATTTGCATTATTTTAAGTTTTTTTAAGTTTTTAAAGATAATGATTTCTCACTTTTTATTTTTACAATAGAAAATCGCTTTTTCTTTTTAGAAGACCTGGTGATGAAACACGTCAATCGATCTTGTTAGTTCTAATGGGGACGGATTGTCAAACAGGATTGCGTGTGGATGAAATCACTGAACAAACACATCTTTCTCGACCCGCTGTGTCCCATCATCTTAAGATTTTACGAGATGCCGGAGTTATTTTAATGCGTAAAGAAGGGACAAAAAATTTTTATTATATTAATGTACGTACAGAATTAGGTTTATTAAAAACGCTTGTGTTGGATATTGATAAGTTCATGCAGAATTTTTATTGAAATGATGAATTTAAACGAACATTATTGGGAGGTATAGGCTATGAAAGCAATAGTTATAGATAGGTATGGGAAAGTTCCCATCCGTTTGGCAGAAATGCCCACACCTGAAATTGGTGAATATGAGGTACTCGCAGAAATTCATACAGCTAGTATTAATCCTGTTGATTTTAAGATACGCGATGGGAAAGTGAAATTGTTAGTTACCTATAAAATGCCTCTAATCTTAGGGAATGACTTTTCTGGTGTCGTTGCAAAGGTTGGCACAAAAGTGACTCGTTTTAAAGTTGGTGACGAAATATATGCACGTCCACGGAAGAGTAAAATTGGTACTTTTGCTGAATATATCGCAATTCATGAAGATGACATCGCCTTAAAGCCAAAAAATTTGAGCTTTGAAGAAGCAGCATCGATCCCACTGGTTGGGTTAACCTCCTATCAAGCCCTAACAGACATTTTGCAATTACAAAATGGACAAAAGATTTTAATTCAAGCTGGGGCTGGTGGTGTCGGTACCTTTGCTATCCAACTGGCCAAATTAATGGGTGCCACTGTTGCAACGACTGCCAGTGAAGCTGGTGCGAATTTAGTTAAATCCCTTGGTGCAGATGAAATTATAAATTACAAGACAGAAAAATTTGAAGAGAAACTGAAAAACTATGATGCCGTATTTGATACACTTGGGGGCGAGACTCTCGAAAAATCATTTCAAGTGATAAAAAGCGGAGGAAAAATTGTTTCCGTTTCGGGATTACCGAATGCTCGTTTTGGCAAAGAATATGGTTCCGGATTTTTTAAAACGTTGTTGTTTTCAGCAGCAAGTCATAAACTTACTGCGCTTGAAAAAAAGCATAATGTTCAATATACGTTTTTGTTTATGAAGCCAAGTGGAGAGCAATTACGTATAATCGCAAACTTTATTGAGACTGGTAAAATCAAACCTATAATTGATAGAGTTTTCCCTTTTGAAAATGCTCAAAAAGCGATGGAATATGCAGAGTCTGGCAGGGCTAAAGGGAAAATAATATTAAAAATCAAATAGTTATGAAACGAAGCAAAGCTCCTTGAAAAAAGCATTTAGCAGAACAAGAAAATCCATTTTAACCATGCGAGAGCTGATTGGATGGGCAAAAAGATAAAGGGAAAAGAATTAAGAGCAACTCATTTTTTTCGGGGAGCCTATTAGAATGCTGCGGATTTACGAGATGTTAATTTCAGTGGAGCTGGTCTGTCCACCATTATATTTTTGAGCCAAATGCAAATTAATTCGTCTAAAGTTGATTAAAGACAACATTACCCTCTCATATACATCGACCTTTTCATTGGATTAACTAATTTTGTTTCTGTTTGTGGATGGAAAGAGACTTTTTGAAGATGGTCTTACTATCAGTCTTATTCAAGAAAAGGGCGCGATTGTTGAATAATTAAATCCCAATTTCTCATTTATATCACTGAGAGATTGGGATTTTTATTACGGGATTATCCTTAACGTTGTAAATGCGCGTTTTGCTGGCGGTACCCCTTGCCCAACAAGTTAAAGTTTTATAGTACCCCCAGAACGAAATCTTGGACTTTCTTGTAACTTATAAGCTCAATTTATCGTGGTGAGGGTGACCTATTTCCTTGGGTTGATGGGCATGGGCGGTACCCCATAAATGAAAATTAAGACTCTTGACCGGTTTTTGGCTTGACACTTACGAAGATAGGGTTGGAATAAAACCACAGGTCTTTATAGTTCCGTTTGTTGATTTGACCAAATCGGGTTTCGTTGTCTTCTATGTCAGTCTTTGGATCGATTAACGGCTCACCGTTGCTCGTTTCTCCAGGGACATTCACCCCTAGATTCGTGCCTCTCAGACGGAAATATTGGTCCTTGTTCGCTTTCACTTTATAAGAGATGACATTGTAGCCAGCGCGATCGGTTTTCCAGTCTTTGCTTGTGAAGCGTTTAACGACTTTAGTCGTATCGTTGGTGTCCTTGCTGTAAGTTGCTGTGCCTGGTACGGTTTTCCCGGTTACATCACCGGAAATTAGATCAACATGATCCACTTGAACCCGATCGCCGTTGTTGTTCTTTTTTGGGCTCTTGAATCGGATCGTAATTTTGACCATTTGTCCTTCATTTACTTTAAGGACACCGCCCATTTCTGCCTTTCTGTTGGAGCTTGCAACTTGGAAATCAAGTGCGTTAATTAAATCTCCGAAAACAGAGAACGATTTCCCCGACCGCATGCCGTCCAGGACAGACTGCATCGTAGATCCGTTTATCCACGTATAATTTTTAGAGTACTTACCAGGCCAGTATCCGCTGGAGTAGAGGCGGTTATCACTGATTTCAAAATGGGAGTCTGAATTAGCAAAGTTCCAGAATCGGCGTCCTTCTCCGAGGAGTGCATCCCATGTGCCACCCAATTTAGCAAGCATGTAATCAGAACCACCGTAAGTCCGGTTTTCTGGCGTGGTCAGGTTTAAGCCACCTCTGTCGGGTTCCATCTGGTTGCCGGGCATGCCTTCAAATCCAAATACGACGTTTGGAGCGATATTGTTAAAGTCACGGAAATCCGAAATGGTGTACACCCTTTTTCTTGAAGGGTGATTCAAAAGGACATAACTTGTCTTCTTATAATTTTTCTCAAGCCATCCCAGCGCTTTACGAGCATCTTCGCGAGTAGTGTAGGCTCTTTGGTCCTGTGCTTTCCAGACGGCTACATCCGCTGGATCAAACATCTTTTCATCTCGGTCCGTAAACAAATACTCGAACTGATTTCCCGCTTTCAAACTTTTCGCTGATCCGGCCTGGTCGCCTACAATGCCGATGCTGAGATGCTCGTAAGTAGGCATGTCCCATTCAAATCCTGAAAAGATAATTTTATTTCGATATTTGCCTGTTTCCTGCAGTTGTTTTATTTTCGGAGCTTGATATTGAATGATTCCCTGTGACAAGGGAATCGGTCCACCCGGAATCGTGTTTCCTTCATCATCCCGTGTAGACATTCTTAAGTGATCGGAAATTGCCATCCAATCCATATCATACTTGTCAAACGCTTTGTCGAGCACGCTTTTAAGAGGAGACTGCTGAGTATCGTCGGACTGAGCGGTATGGGCGTGAAATTCCCCTTTCATCCATCGACCTCCAGAATTCGTCTGGTTGTTGTCTCCTGCTTCTATTGCAGCCACTGGCAGACCTTGAGAAAGGATGGTAAGGCTGAGAGCCAAGGCCGTTATTGATTTGAATTTGTGTAACACTTTGTCGATCCTCCTTAGTATTGAAATTACGAACACGATAATTTTATAAAAACAGTTTTAAGTAAATGTTAGGGGAATGTATCTTTTTAGTAAAGGGGTACCACCACATCGCCATCAAGCTAAGGTGAATTTGTATCATCATAACGAAAAAAACGCTATTCTTTTTGTAGAAATATACAGCAAGGATGGCGTTTTCTATGAGTTTTTCTGTTTCAGACGAAATGAATCTCTTTTCTCAAGAACTTCAAAACTACTTATCTCCATCTTCTCTACAACAATTAGCTAAAGAAGTTGGATTTGTTCAACGTACAAGTAAATATCAAGCACAAGAATTCATTGCTTTATGTGTGTGGCTTAGTCAACAGGTCGCGAGTACACCACTCATACAATTGTGTAGCCGTCTCGAAGCATCTACAGGTGTGTCCTCATGAGCCCCAAAGGGCTTAATCAACGATTTAATGGTTCAGCCGTACAGTTTCTTCAACAAGTACTAGCTAATCTTCTAACTCTAAGAATTCATTCAACACAAGAAATACTTCATCCATACTCCACGACTTTTAAACGTATTCGGATCCTAGATTCTACAACATTTCAACCTCCAGATCAGTTTGCTTCACATTATCAAGGTTCTGGCGGAAGTAGCCATACCGCAGGTGTTAAAATCCAACTTGAATATGACTTATTGAGTGGGAAGTTCCTCCACGTTTATGTAGGAGAAGGGAGAGAAAATGATAAAACCTTCGGTTCCACAAGTCTACTAACCATTCAACCGAAAGACTTATACATAAGGGATTTAGGGTATTTCGACTTACACGACTTACAGAAAATGAATGATGAAGGTGCTTACTATGTCTCGCGTTTGAAGTTGAATTCTCGTATATATCGTAAGAATGATGAACCAGAGTTTTTTCGGAATGGGACTGTGAAGAAAGGTACTCTCTTTATTCAGTTAGACACGGAAGAGCTTATGAATCAATTACAACCTGGTCAAACACTTGAAATTTCAGAAGCATACATTGGGCTGTATCAAAAACTACCCGCCCGAGTGATTAGTCATCGACTAACTGAGGTACAAACAGAGAAAAGATTGAAAGAACAAGCAAAAAAAGAATAGAAGAAGGGCATTACCTATAAAGACCGAAGCAAACGATTAAGTGGAATGAACGTATATATTACAAATCTTTCATTAGAGGACGTTCCAACGGAACATATTCATGAACTGTATTCGTTACGTTGGCAGATTGAAATTCTATTTAAGACATGGAAATCTTTCTTTCAAATTGACAAGTGCAAAGAGATTAAGAGGGAACGCTTAGAGTGTCACTTGTATGGGCAACTTATTAGCATTTTACTCTGTTCATCTACAATGTTTAGAATGCGTCAGTTACTTTTAGATAAGAAAAAGAAGGAGTTAAGTGAATATAAATCAATCTATATGATAAAAGACTATTATTTATTGTTTTATCAAGGATTACAAAAGGACGCCAAAGAATTATCAAAATTTTTTCTACGTCTGTTTCACCTTTTGGAGAAAAACGGACGGAAATGTCATCGTTATAACAAGAAAAAGGTCTTTGATATCTTATGTATTGTGTATGATTGTACGTCACAAAAACTTAAAGTTGCCTAATATTTTTTAAAAAAACCTATTTGATGGTATTTTTTGTAATGCGCATTTTTAGTGTTACCATAGCACACACTTTTATATTATCTCTTGCGCGCTTAGCTTGAAGGCGATGTGGCGGTACCCCTTGCCCAACAAGTTAACATAACTGGATACCCCAAAATGAAAAAATGAGCTAAATTCTCATAAACAACTAGAGAGATATAAAAATTCCGTTTTGAGATACTTTAGAATAAGACTTTTCGGAGGATTGCGACAGCTGCTGGATTAAAGGTTGATTCAGTCCTTCTAGGCTTATTATTATACCAGTTGGAAGCCTCCAAACGACTACATAATTGCGTAAATGATTTATCCATCGTTTAACCGATGATCAAACGCAAACTCCCCTAAAAAAACAAGCGATTCAAGAAAAGAAGAAAGGCATTGTCATGAAGGAGAAAAGAAAGCACTTGATGGGCACGTGGTGAGAACCCTATATGAGTTTCCTTAATATAATACTGATCTCTTCCAAGTGATATTTACCGGCCATTCCCCGATTGAATATCGAGAAAAGGCCGCATCTTACTATTTTTATTGTCTACTTGAAAGGGGTATGTGCATGTACAGCTTCTTTTCTATCTGCAATTTTCAAATTTCACATAACTGTTTACATATAGCACAAACCTTTGAACCGTTCTTTTTAAAATATTACGCCCACCAGATTTCACCAGCTGATTCACGGATTAAAACACTATTTAAGTTGTTCACAGCACGTGTAAATCCTTCCTCAACCGACATAATCGCATCTTCATGTTCAATGCTGACTACATAATCATAGTTATACATACGCAACGCACTCATCATATCAGACCATTCTTGCATGCTGTGGCCACAGCCGACGGTACGGAATGTCCAAGCACGTGATTGCACATTGCCGTAGGACTGCATATCTGTCAATCCGTACATATTGACGTTATCTTGATCAATATACGTATCTTTTGCGTGGAAATGGTGGATTGCGCCAGTTTTACCGAGAATTTTAATTGCCGCAACCGGATCGATTCCTTGCCACCACATATGACTTGGATCTAAATTTGCACCAATCGTATCACATGTCGCTTCGCGTAGTTTCAACAGTGTGTACGGTGTATGGACAAGGAAACCTCCGTGAAGCTCCAGACCTATTTTCACATTGTGCCGCTCGGCAAGTTCACCAATTTCTTTCCAGTATGGGATCAGTTTGTTTTCCCATTGCCATGTTAATATATCACCGTACTCTCGGGGCCATGGTACCACTGGCCAGTTCGGCTGCTTCGCTTCATCACTGTCTCCTGGTGTGCCGGAAAATGCATTAACAACCGGTACACCGAGAAGAGACGCCAGTTTAATTGTTTTGCGTAAAACAGAATCTGATTCATCCGCAAAACTCTTGTCCGGTGTGAGTGGATTACCATGACAGCTAAATGCACTGATCATTAAATCGCGTGACGTTATGGCTTCTATGTAATCCTTTCGTTTTTGCTCATCCTCCAAAAGCTCATCAAGTGGGCAATGTGCATTGCCTGGATAACATCCAGTGCCGATTTCAACTGCACTAAGCCCTAAAGCTTTTACATGATCTAGCATTTCTTCAAATGATTTATTCCCAAATAAAACGGTAAAAACGCCTAACTTCAATTTACTGTCACTTCCTGCCCTTTTAAAGAAACAATTTGTTTCGTTTCCTGTGACGTTAGCGCAGCTAAAATAACTTGCAGTGATTTTATAGCATCTTCACCAGTAACCGGTGGCTCTTTATCATAAAGAACAGAATCCACAAATTGCTCAACAATATGAGAGTTATCTTGACCGCCCACTGCATTGGACTGAATTGTACCCAGCTGATAGTTCACAACTTCGCCCGTTGCATACTGAACTACGAAGGAATACGTTGGGTCATCCTCTAAACGAAGTATTGCTTTCTCACCATAAATAATGGTAGAGTTATCTTCTTTACCACATACGCCCAGCTTGCCGCAAGCGTGCCGATAATACCACTCTCTGTTTTTAGTACACACACTGCATTATCATCTACATCTATGAAATCTCTTGCGCTTGTTTCCACGAATGCTCCAACCTCTATAAATTCTTCCCCAAGAAGATAACGAAGCAAGTCAGTTTTATGGACGCCTAAGTCACCAATCGCACCAATAAAAGCTTTTTCTTTTTGGAAGAACCAGCCACCTTTACCTTCTACGCTCCAATCTTCTGGTCCAACATGACCAAACGTAGTGCGGAAGCTGTAAATTTTTCCTATTTCACCGCTTTCAATCAGCTGACGTGCTTTTTGATGAGATTTAACAAAACGCTGGTTGTGAGCAATCATTAACTTTTTGCCGCTTTGTTTCGCCACTTCAATCATCTTCTCTGCTTCTTCTTTTGAAGTTGCCATGGGTTTTTCGCATAAAACATGTACACCGGCTTGTAACGCAGCGATTGAGATTGGTGCGTGCAAATAATTTGGTGTACAAACACTTATTGCTTCCACTTCACCGCTTTGCAATAACTCCACATAGCTCGTAAATGCTTTTACCCCGTATTTTACAGCTACTTTTTTTGCACGTTCTTCATTGATATCACAAACTGCCACAAGCTCTACATGTTGATTGAATGCATATTCTGGTAAATGGCGATACTGAGCAATGCTTCCGCATCCGATTACGCCTACTTTCAAGGCTTTCATTGTTTCTTCCCCCTTGGATTCTCTATATTAGTTTACTTTCACTGCAATTTTTTCTAATGGCTTTGCGTTTCCGTATACCGGAAGATTACGCTGTACAGGCTGAGCCCACTTCACTGCATTCACAATCACGCGTTGAATGTCTTTGTTATAGTATGTTGGATATGTTTCATGTCCCGGTCTGAAGTAAAATACTTTGCCGTTTCCGCGTGTATATGTGCAGCCGCTTCGGAATACTTCGCCGCCTTCAAACCAGCTTGTAAAAATAAGCTCTTCCGGTGCCGGGATATCAAAATTCTCTCCGTACATTTCTTCTTTTTCTAATTCGATATACTCTCCAATTCCTTCTACAATCGGATGACTCGGTGCTACAACCCACAGACGTTCTTTTTCATCGGCTTCACGCCATTTCAGATCACAGCTTGTCCCCATTAACGTTTTGAAAATTTTAGAGAAATGACCGGAATGCAACACAATTAAGCCCATTCCATCAAGTACACGTTTTTGTACTTTTTTAACTACAACGTCGTCTACTTCATTGTGCGCTAAATGTCCCCACCAAATTAGCACGTCTGTTTCTTCTAATACAGCGTCTGTCAAACCGTGTTCGGGTTCATCTAATATAGCAGTTTTTGTATTGTATCCTTCTTCTTGCAAAAAAGATGAAATAGCACCATGAATACCTTCAGGGTAAACTTCCCTTACAACTGGATTATTTTGTTCATGACGATTTTCATTCCATACTGTTACGTTTATCATTCTCAAAAACTCCTTGTCTATTTAAATTTATTAAAATTCTAATTTAAATTACTATTATTTCTTTAATTCATTCCAACTGCTATCTAGAGTTTTTAACATTTCTTTTTTAGATTTTTGACCACCAACATACTCTTGTAAGTTAGAACCGAATATTTGTATAGCGCCATCTGGGAACTTAGTCCATTCCCAAGAAAAAGTATTTCCTTCATCTAAATATGTAACTAGTTCATTACCTAATGGTCCGATATCTTTTGCTTCAATTGTTTTAAAGGCAGGCACATATTTAAAATCTTCAACTAAAGCTCGTTTACCTTCATCAGATGTAACCATCCAGTTTAAGAAATCTTTTGCTGCTTTTTTATCGGCTTCAGGTGCTTTATTATAAATTACCCAGCTGACTGGAACTGCAATTGCTAATTTATCTGTTTCTGCTTTTTTATTACTAAGAGGCATTGGTAGAATTCCTACATTCATGTTTGGATTAAGTTTATCAATCATGGGTTGAATCCAATTTCCTTGTTGAATTATTGCAGTTTCTCCGCTTCCAAACATTGTAACCTGTGTATTGTAGTCTGTTGTTAATGGATTTTTATTTCCATATTTAACAGTTAAGTCTATTAGTTTAAGGTATTGTGAGAATCTTTCATTTCCTTCGATGTTAGCCGTTCCGTTATTTAATCCTTTAATAAAGGCATCGGGATCCTTTTGATAGGCAAACGGAATATTTAGACCATGAGTTCCTAGTACCCACCATTCTCCATAACCAGTAGAGAAAGGAGTAATTCCAGTAGCCTTCAGCTTTTTAGCTGCTGCCTCTAACTCTGAAAATGTTTTTGGTAGTTCTTTTATACCTGCTTTTTTAAATAGGTCTTTATTGTATATAAAACCATATCCCTCAAGGTTAACTGGCTGCCCATACACTTTTCCATCTATTGTCATAGGATCCAATAAGCCTTCATAAACATCTTTTACCCAAGGTTGATCCGATAGATCTTCTAATTTATTTTCCCATGTTTGAGCTTCTTGATTACCTGCATTAGTAAAGATATCGGGTGCCTTTCCAGATGCAAATTTAGCTTTTAAAGCTGAAGGATTACCCGCTCCTCCGCCTACTGTTTCAATATTAAATGTTACATTGGGATGTTCTTTTGTATATTGGTCTGTTAAGGCTTTGAACTGATCAGCAATTTCAACTTTACCGTGAAATATATCAATCACTACTTTATCGCTTTTCCTGTCACCGCTAGCATTATTCCCATTTGCACTTTCATTTGAACACGCTGTTGAAAGTAGAAGAGATGCAGATAATATACTTGCTGCTAGTGGGAACTTTTTGATTTTAAAAGCCATTCTTATTACCCCCTGGATTTCATTTAGAATATCTCTATCGCGTATTCTTATTTATAAGCTAAACAATAGAGAGAATAACCTAGACAAATTACTTAATAGAACCACTTGTAATCCCTTTCACAATATGTTTTTGCATCGCAAAGAAAAAGATTAATAACGGAATAATACTAAGCATTAAACCTGCTAATGCTAAATCCCACTGCTTTGTATATTGACCAAAGAAGGAGAATGTTGCCAGTGGAATCGTTTTTAGTTCAGGATCTTGAAGGACAAGGGATGGCAATAAAAAGTCATTCCAAATCCATAAACTGTTTAAAATAATGACTGTCACTGTAATTGGTTTCAGCAGTGGGAATACAATTCGCCAAAATACACCTAGTCTTGAACAACCATCAATTGTGGCCGCTTCTTCAAGCTCCACCGGAATTCCCTTGATAAAACCATGGTATAAGAAGATTGTCATCCCTGAACCAAATCCTAAATACATGATGACCAAGCCCCACACACTGTTTATCATTCCTAAATTCCCGGTTACTTTGACTAAAGGAATCATAATTGATTGAAAGGGAATGACCATGGCTGCGACAAACATCATAAAAATGATATTGCTAATTTTCTTTTTTGTTCGGACAAGCATGTATGCAGCCATAGAACAAAAGAAAACAAGAACGATACTACTGACTACAGTAATAAGTAGTGAATTTGAGAATGCTTTTAAGAAATTCATTTGATGATATGCATTCACATAGTTTTGGAATTGTAATACAGATGGTAAAGCTGATGTATTCGATAGTATCTCTGCGAATGACTTCAATGAGTTTGATACTAAATAATAAAACGGAACTAAAAATACAAGACCCAGCACAATTGCTAATATTTCAACGATAAATGTTCTTCCTGTGTAACGGTTTCCCATTATGATTCAACCTCTTTCTTTTTCGTGTAAGTCACTTGAATGATCGTAATTGCTGCTACTACAAGGAAGAAGATTAATGCTTTTGCTTCCCCAAGACCATATCGGTTATTAACAAATGCTTCTGTATAAATATTAAGCGCTAACATTTCTGTTGATTTAAATGGACCACCATTTGTAAGTGATAGGTTGACATCAAACACTTTAAATGACCATGAAATTGTTAAGAATAAACAAACCGTCACGGCTGGAGCTATCATTGGTATTGTAATATGACGAAGAATCTGCCATCGGTTGGCTCCATCAGTCTTGGCTGCTTCAATTAATTCTTGAGGTACATTCTGTAAAGCAGCTGTATAGATGAGCATAATATAACCTGCACCTTGCCATACACTTACAATAACGATTCCCCAAAAAGCTGTATTTGCATCTCCAAGCCAAGGAAGTTCAAAAAGAGAAATTCCTGATATCTGTCCAATAGATGCAAAACCTTTCACAAAAATAAATTGCCAGACAAAGCCTAGTAAAAGTCCACCAATTAAGTTCGGCATAAAAAAGACCGTACGTAACATATTTCGTGTTTTTAGCGTCTTTGTTACAAGCAGCGCCAAGATGAAACCCACAATATTCGTTAAGATAATAGCTACTGCTGTATATTTAGTCGTAATCCAAAAAGACTTATGGAACTGCTTATCCTCTGTAAACACGTATTTAAAGTTATCTAACCCAACCCAATTAATCGTTCCGTTTACCCCATTCCAATCTGTAAAAGCATAATATACTCCCATAAAAAATGGGATTAAGACAATGATAGTAAAAGCTAAAAAAGCTGGTCCTACAAGTAAAACGAATAAACCTACACTTTTCAGATTTTTCAGATTTTTAATATTAAGAAATGGTTTCTCTTTCAGCATCTTCTGATTGCCTACAGAACCTACTTCTATGTCTTGCAATTTACTAGGACTATTCAAGTAATTGCACCTCCAATGTTTATTTTAGGGTTTTAATGAAACTGCTTACATTGACTAATAAGGTGAAAAATGATTATATCTGTTATATCAATAATAGGTAGATTGAGAGACTCCCCCTTTTTTTGCTATGCAAAAGATATGTATTATCCTGAATACGTATTCAAACTTATAATAGATTGAATACGTATTCAAAACTTTAATAGATTGAATACGTATTCAAATTTATATAAATATTTCTTTTTCGTTTACTTATAAAGTATAAACAAAATTGCTAATTTTGTAAATAAAATATATTTTTTAACATTTATGGTAAGTGAACTTCTCTAAAAACATATTTTTACCTATCGTTTCTTTGTTATACCACTCTAGTTGGATTAATTACCAATGTTATTATATTTTAGGATTTTTCTTTTTTAATTGGTCTTTCCTTTTTTTCTTATGTGGGAATATATTCATTATACATAAATTTGATTGAATATCGTTTTTGTAAAATTCCATCAAATTCATTTTTTTAGTTCTCTTTATATTTCATTCGCTCCTGACAAACACTCCAATGTTTTGACTTCACTGTAACAGGCGACGGGGACAAAAAGAAGGCATGCTAAATAGCCTTTGATTTTACTAAATAAATGGAAAATCGTCTACCCACCTATAGAGTTTTCATAGAATTTTTAACACTACCCTCCAAAGCTTTTCAGGGCATAAAAAAAGGAGCACCTCCCCAAATTATCCTTCTTGAATGGCTTGATGGAGTAAAGAATTCTGAACCAATTCAAAGGCATTTGAATCGTTTGTTTGTGATGAGTCTGTGGATATGATGGAGGAGCGTGGTTTATCCATGGTATCATCCGGATGCCTCCTTACAAGAATTTGTCCCATCTCCGGATGTGATAGCCACTGAAGGAGTTTCCCTTGAACAATAGCTCCAGCGCCAATTCCTGTTCCAACTGTTATGTACGAACAACTATCAAACTCCTGGGCGGCTCCAAGAATTACTTCTCCCAATGCAGCTGCATTTACATCCGTATTAAAACCAACAGGAACTGAGAAGGAATCCTCCAATGTTTGCGTAAATGGATAGTACCACCAGTCTTTTTTTGCCGTTGAAGTAATATTAATGTAGGTTGGATTTTCTCGGTTTACATCAATTGGTCCGAAAGAGCCAACCCCGATTGCTTTAATCGGATAGTTTTTAAAAAACTCTATCAATGTATGCTTCAGTGATTTCCAGTATTTGACCAGCTGGACATCATTTGTATCATATCAAGCTGTATGTATTCGGTTTGTTTTTTAACGTGCCATTGTTGAAAAATTCTGGGTTAGGGTTCTTGATATAAATACGTGTATTTAACTTCAGCCTAGATATATAATAAGCCTCTTTATCATGAATGGCTTTTAAGTCTCCTAAATCAAAGTGACCAAGATCACGTAAACATAAATCGCCTTTCTCTACAGTTTCAAGGCAGATCGTACCGTATGTTTTATCATTATTTTTTCCTGGTCCTAGCCNAAATTGGCCACTTAATAAATCGTATTCCAATTGGATTTTCACCCCTGCAGTATTACTACTCCCTCCAGACCTTGATAATTTGTGTTGAAGGAATCAGGTAGCTGAAATACAGTCGTATCTAAAATTCGAATACGTTCGAAAGCAGAAATTATGTGTGAAGAAAGCGAATGATTTAAAAAGAAATTTTGTGTTAGGAGTGTAGTAAAGACTTGTCGGAGGAATGCGACAGCTGCCGGATTAAAGCTTTGATTCAGAACTTATGGGCTTATTAGTACACTCGTAGAAACCTCCAAACGACTACATAATTGCGTAAGTGATGTACTAGCGACTTCTTGGCTGAGCCAAACGCACAGGGCGATAATCATCCCGATTAGCTGATGCAACGATAAGAAGGACAATTTCTCCCTTTCTAAAGAGGTTGCCCCCAATCTCTACATCCTCTTTTACTACTCTCTGTATGATCGGAGCCGGTGCGCGATATCGCAGTGCCTCTTCTACTACTTGCGGTATGAGAGAAAGATCATTTCTCAGCCCCTCATAAGCGCCATGTGTTCCGGCCACCAGTAATAAGTTGCAGAACGGAACCAATTCCTCAGCGGAAAGTTTCACGCCTTCTTCCTCTGCCTGAATTAAAATAGAAATGATATCATTTCCTAGATTCCTGCGTTTCTCTTCAATAATCCCGTGGAAGAACTCAGCCAGCTCCGTTTCACCTCTGGCCTTTGTTCCTGCCCACCAGTTTCGATAACTTGACGGGCATGTGGCGGTAACCCTTTAAGAGCTTTCCTCTTTCGGAGCTGTCACTCATTCGAAAACATGTAATCCTTTTTCTTCAATGAAACATTCAAAACCAGTCCAAGTCCCATCATCGTAGCCATGACCGAGCTGCCTCCATAGCTCATTAATGGCAGCGGAATCCCGGTGATGGGAATCAGCCCGATGACCATTCCGATATTTTGAAAGATGTGAAAGGTCAAGAAAGAGATGACCCCCACACAAATAAAGGATTCAAAAAAGGCTGAATGCAGGGCAGTGACAACGATTTTATAAATAATGAAGAAATAAAGGGATATTAGCAGACTTGCCCCAATGAATCCGAATTCCTCGGCAACTATCGTAAAAATGAAATCGGTATGTGCTTCTGGAATGTAAACGTTACTTTGGTTGAAGCCCTTTCCTTCCGTCATTCCGGAACCTATCGCCAATATGGATTGCTTCAATTGGTACCCGATTCCCTGGCCGTGGCCAAATGGATCGAGCCATGAATTGATCCTATCCAATTGATAGACATCCAATAAGCCCAATAATAGGTTGGGATCAAACAGATAGGTAATAACCAGGGAACATATTATACTGACGACTATCGTTACTACGGATGCGATCATCTTCCAATTGATTCCCGATACGAGGACGATCCCCAAGGTGATGACGGCCATTACCAGGGAAGTACCAAAGTCGTTTTGCAAAAGGGTTAGACCAATTGGCAAAGCGGCAAGCATCCCCATCTTACCTAATAGTTTGATATCAGAACTTATATCGCCTATCGGAAACTTTTCCATATGTTTAGTCAGGATATAGGATAGCATCAATATTAAAAAGATTTTCATGAACTCGGATGGTTGTATCGAGCCCACTCCTGGAATTTCGATCCAAGATTTCGCGCCCTTCTTTACAGGGGCAATCTTGTCCGGTCCCAATAAGACGAACAATAGCAGTGCAATGCCGAATGAATAGATATACGGAGTCAGTTTCATGATCGACTCAAAATCAAAATAAAAAATGATCAAGACAATCACTCCACTAATGACAAACCAAACGATTTGCTGTTGGAAATACTCTACATTAAGCTGTGCATATTTTTGCGCGCTGTATAAGCTAACGCTGCTGAAAATCATCAACATGATAATTAACAGAGCCAGATTAGTATCAAAATAATTTTTTCGTTTATTCACATAATCACCGAATCTTTTTCAATTTTTCGTACCATTGCTTTTACATCCGTTTCTGCTAACTTTTGTTGTCCGTTAAACTACTTTTCATACATCCACTCCAATCCTTAACATTCATATCTAAATGTTACCATTTTTCCATTCGTTTTTTTACTTTTATATGAATCTTATGAAATTTTTCTCTATTATTTCTATATCTAGAGCTGAATGTAGCAATTTCACGAGTAAAACAATCCATTTTATTTATAGAGAATTGCCACTTATACATGTTTAAATTTTTTATTGGCAATCCAATAATTGGTTACATAGAGTATGAGCACAATCCAGAATAACGTTACAAGCAGGTTGATTACTATATTTGAACTTATTGTACCTGTGATGAGTAACGTCATCGCATGCTTGCTTAAGCTTGCTGAATTGATTATATCGAGTATAGGACTTAAGCCGACAGTGATTCTGCAGCCTATGAGGAAGACAATTGAAATTAAAGCAATTACGCCTTGACCATGAAAAATAGTACTGATCATCGCTGTAAAAGTGACGATAAAGAGAACCCATACTAGATATAAAAAAAGTGCAGGTATCATACGTGAAAATGGGACATCAGTGAAAAGGTAATTTGCATATATAGTAGAAGCCACATATCCAATTGCTACACTAGTAGCTGCCATTAAAAAATGAGAGGTGACTTTACCTGCAATATAGGAACTTGCGGTAACAGGCCGCGTTAAAATGAAGGACAACATGCCATCTGCTTTATCTGCCTGTATCATCCCCATCATTGATATGACAAGAATCATAAGACCGAGCTGATCAAATTGCGATGCTAATGTACTAGCTAACACTTCCCCTCCATTTAAGGCTGTCAGATTCGGATCAACCATGATTCCCTGCCCTCCGGCCAATGCTTTGACGATAGATGGCAAGTAATAGGTTACGACCGGCTGTGTCATCCCTAATAAAATGAAAACGAGTGGCAGCCAAATAACTTTGTTGTCCCTCAACATTTGCAGAAATTCTTTTTTCGTTAGTACTTTAAATGCATTCATTTCATGACCACCAATTTCAAAAAGATATCTTCTAGGCTATCGTTTTTCATTTCAAATTTTATGATGTCTACTCCATGCTCAAGCGCATTTTTAAGGACTTGAGTTTTATTTTCATCAATGTTTTCCACTTGTATAATGACCTCAGACCCAATGACTTCAACTTCCTTCACGTAAGGGAGGTTTTTTACAATGGCTATCCATTTTTGATCCTTCGCTGTGATCCTTACGCATAGCTTATTTTTCACATTACGATTTAATAGATTAGAGATCGTGGCATCCTCTATTTTTCTTCCATTCTTCATAATGGCAAACCTTTCGCATATTTCTTCCGCATCGCCCAAAATGTGGGTTGATAATAAAATCGTCGTTTCTTTTTTTATTTCTCCAATCAGGTTCAACACTTCTCTTCGGCCAATAGGATCTAATGCGGAAACCGGTTCATCCATGACAATAAGCGAAGGATTATGCAGCAAAGCTTGAGCAATGCCAAGTCTCTGTTTCATACCGCCGGAAAATGTGCCAACCTTGGAATCCTCTTCACCACGCAGACCCACTTTTGCTAAAATTCCTGGTATGGTGCGTGATTCATCTTGTTTTAGCAATCCTGAAAGTCGTCCCATAAACGAAAGTGTTTCGGTTGCTGTCATCCAATCATAAAAATTAGGATACTGCGGCAGGTAGCCAATTCGCTTTTTCATTTTCGATATGATTTGTCCGTCCAGCAAAACCTCGCCTCCATCTGAGTCGATCACATTTGATATCACTTTTATTAAGCTGGATTTTCCCGCACCATTCGGTCCAATCAAGCCCACACATGACCCCGCTTCAACATCCATCGAGAAATTATCTACAGCGACTTTTCCATTAAATGCTTTTGTCACATTCCTGATTTCAAGTTTCATGATTTCACACGATCCTTTCTGCCGATAACAAGGTACAGTATTGGACCAATCATGCTGACAAAAAGGATGACAACGGTCCATATGAGGAAATTATCCCTCGTTTTCCTATGTCTGTACAAATCGATCCATGCAATCGAAACCAATAGGAAAGTCACAGCTATAAACGGCAATATTAAAGGAAGAAAAGCCATGATATCCATATCTTTTATATCATCAAATCCATAATGCACCTGCAATTCTTACACCCCTAACTAAATTTAATTATCATTATCAATAATGATAATGATAACTTCAAGATTGGAATATTGCAATACCCATTCTCATTATTTATAATAAGAATCAAATGTAACTACAAGTGAGGAGAACTGTATGGTCAATAAAGCTGAGGTTTTAATGCACCCGGTACGAATCAAAATTTCACAAGTCCTGATGAGGAACAAAGAACACGGCATGACACCTTTGGAAATGGTAAAAACCATCGAAGGTGTACCGCAAGCAACTCTATATAGGCATATACAAGCTATGTTGGATGCTGGAATTATCCGTGTCATTAAAGAAAAAAAGGTGAAATCCGTTTCGGAAAAATATTACGTTATAAATGAAATGGAAGCTACAATCCATGTGGAAGATTGGAAAAAAGCTTCTACAGAGAAGAAGCTAGATTATGTTTCCCTTTATCAATTGTCACTTATGACCCAATATCAAAGTTATCTGAAGAAATTAGAAGAACAAAACGGCAAGGAAGATCGTGCAACATTCTCTATAGTGGAATTAAAGCTGGCTGAGGATCGCTATATGCAATTTCAAAATGAATTAAATGAATTGATGACTAAATACTACCATGACTCTGGAAAAGAAAAAGGTGCCCCTGTTCGGACGATTGCCGTTACCATTATTCCAGAAAGTTAATTTCCAATCATTTCAGACATCCTAGATGAAGAAATGGCAAAAAAAGGCATTAGCGCAAGTACCAATGCCTTCCAAATATTGAAGCTTGCCTTTAGAGCTTCACCCTTTGAAGGCGAAGCGCATTCAATACGACTGATACAGAACTGAAGGCCATCGCAGCCCCGGCCAACCAAGGGGCAAGCAGTCCGATTGCCGCTATCGGTATTCCGATTATGTTATAGGCAAAGGCCCAAAACAGGTTTTGTTTAATATTCCGCATCGTTTTCCTGCTCATGAGGATTGCATCAGCAATGCTGTTTAAATCACCGCGGATCAAGGTGATGTCCGCTGCTTCCATGGCTATGTCCGTACCGGTTCCGATAGCCATGCCGATATGTGCCAGCGCGAGCGCGGGTGCATCATTTATGCCATCACCGACCATCGCGACCTTTTTACCGGAGTTCTGGAGTTTTTTCACTTCTTCTGCCTTCCCTTCAGGAAGGACTTCGGCAATCACTTGGTCGATGCCCACTTGATTGCCGATCGCAGTTGCCGTCCGTTGATTATCCCCGGTTATCATGATGACCTCGATATCCATCGCTTTTAACCTGGTGATCGCCTCTAGCGAAGTATCCTTTAGCGTATCCGCAACAGCAATGATTCCTGCATATTCTCCTTCGATGCTAGCGATCATGGCTGTTTTCCCTTGCGCTTCAAGTTCTTCCATCACTGTTTCCGCCATCGCAATATCGACATTATTTTGCTTCATCAGTTTCCTTGTTCCAACTAATAGCACGTTTTGATTCACGACCGCTTTCACCCCATGACCGGGTATCGCTTCAAACTGCTTAACGTCAGAAAGTGCTAGGTTTCTTACTTGAATGCCTTGGACAATTGCTTCGGCAAGCGGGTGTTCGGATTGCTTTTCAGCTGCGCCGATAAGAGCGAGGAACGCTTCTTCTTCCATCCCATTCCCGACAATGACATCCGTCAGCACCGGGGCTCCATTCGTTACCGTACCCGTCTTATCCAAAATGACCGTATCGATATGATGCGTCGTTTCCAGGTGCTCCCCGGCTTTAAAGAGGATCCCGAATTCTGCAGCCCGCCCAGATCCAGCCATGATGGAGGTAGGCGTTGCCAAGCCTAAAGCACAGGGACAGGCAATGACGAGCACTGCAATCATCGCTTCAAAAGCTGATGTGAATTCTCCAGGATTTACCCATATTATCCATACGAGAAAAGTTATAAGGGCGATACCGACAACGATTGGAACAAACACCCCGGAAATTTTGTCAGCAAGCCTTTGAATGGGAGCCTTTGAACCTTGAGCATCTTCAACGACTTTAATGATTTGGGAAAGAGCTGTGTCCTTGCCGATCTTTGTTGCTTTCATTTTCAGAAAACCATTTTTATTCAAAGTAGAACCAATCACTTTAGCACCGATCGTTTTATCGACCGGGATGCTCTCACCTGTTAACATCGATTCATCGACGGCTGAGTTCCCTTCGACTACCTCCCCATCCACGGGAATTTTTGAACCGGGCTTTACTAAAACGAGATCACCTACAAGTACCTCTTCAAGTGGAATTTCCCGCTCCTCTCCATTCCTTAGCACCAAGGCCGTTTTTGCCTGGAGGCCCATCAACTTTTTGATTGCCTCGGAAGAACGTCCTTTTGCTTTTGCTTCGAAAAGCTTCCCTAATAAAATGAGGGTAATCAAGATCGAACTTGTTTCGAAATAAAGCTGAGCTGTATGGTGATGGGCGCCAACCGAAATGATGGCCTGATAAACACTATAAAAATAAGCAGCCGATGTACCCATTGCGACTAAAACATCCATATTGGCACTTTTATTTTTCAAGGCTTTATACGCCCCTACATAAAACTGCTTTCCTATGATGAATTGTACAGGTGTGGCGAATGCCATTTGCACCCATGGATTCATGAGGAAATCAGGCATATAGATAAATGAAGTAAGCCTGAAATGACTCACCATTGCCCATAACAATGGAAACGATAAAATGATGGAAAAGATGAATGTATTCTTTTGCTTCTGTATTTCCTTTTCGCGAAAATCAACTGATTTCTTATTATCTTCCTTGATGATTGCCCTATATCCTAACTTTTCGACTTTTTGCATGATATCAGCAGAAGTGATTTCGGAAGGGGCATATTCAACAGTGGCATGTTCTAGCGCCAAATTCACATGCGCCTTGCTTACTCCACCCATTTTATTTAGCCCTTTTTCAATTCGCGTTGCACAGGCAGCACAAGTCATGCCTATAATCGTGAATTCCTTTTTCTCCTTTACGACATCGTAGCCAAGATCTTGAATTTTCTTTTCGATATCAAGATCACTCACGATTTCAGCGTCGTATTTAATGATTGACTTCTCCAAAGCCAAATTAACGGTAGCTTCTTCGACGCCTTCCAGCCTGTTTAACCCTTTTTCAATTCGGTTAGCACAGGCAGCGCAAGTCATCCCTGATATTTGCATACGTGTTTCTTTCATGGAATTGCCCATAACATCCCCGCCTTCCCATACCACCATGGGGTATGTTTTTTGGTAAAAAAGAAGTGCCCTAAAAGCACTCTCATCACTTACTCTACATCATACCCTTGATCATCAATCGTTTCTTTAATTTTTTCAAGTGATACTTTACCATGATCAAACGCTACATCCACTTTACCGGAATCCAAATGAACCTTCACACTTTCCACACCATCCAGTTTTCCTACATTCCCTTCAACTGCGTTGACACAATGTCCGCAAGACATTCCACTTACATTCAACGTTACATTTTCCATTACAGACCACTACTCCTTATTTTTTCATTAATTTTTGGATCGTAACAAGCACTTCATCTATGACCTCTGTATCTCCTTCATTCAGCCGATCCACAACACAATTCCTAAGATGCCCCTCCAATAAGATCTTGGCGACACTATTCATCGCGCTCTGAGTGGCCGCTATCTGGGTTATCACATCATCACAATACGTATCTTTTTCGATCAGACCCTTAATCCCGCGAATTTGCCCTTCGATACGATTTAACCGGGTCGTTAAATTCTTTTTTACGGCATCTGAGTGATGACTTTTACGGCCATTGGAAGAGGTTGTGCAGCATTCTTTTTCATTCAGCGAATCTGGTTCATGTACCATTTCATCCATTGCCCATCCCTCCTCGCAATTAATATACCATACCCTCCTACCCTATGCAAAGAAAAGGCTTGGTGCTCATCATAATTACTTTTGGCTTTATTTTGTTTTCTATACCTGAATTATAGAACCTAGCTAACACGGTAGACAATCATCCTTGAAAAGTTGAAGTAGGTAAAAGCATCCCCTCTGTTCATCTTCCAAGAGCATAAATCGATTGCTATAGTCACGGAATATTGAAATAATTGTTATGAAGTTAAAAAACAGGATTATAGAATATGAACGAAACATATTATCATCATTTTCTTAATTCCATTTATAAGGAGGAAGAGTCAGATGAAAATAAAATGGATAGGCGTTAGCGTCTCACCGGATTCTTTCTACTGGAGCTTGGTGCAATGGCTGCGTTCAGTAACTGGGGATATCATATTAAGACAGAGGCAGTGGTCAAAATAATCCTTGCGGTTGCCACGCCACTAGTCATAGCCACTTTATGGGGTATGTTTCTCTCCCCGAAGGCATCGTTCCCCATCTTCTCCTTCCCCATTCGAACCACGCTCAAGCTGGTTGTGTTCATTGCTGCTTCCGCATCTTTGCATTCAAGTGGGCAAAGCGTGCTCGCGGTTACGTTTCTGACTGTTTCCCTTCTTATCGTAGCAACAGTCTTCATCTTGAAGCTTCATAAAGTAAATATGTGAAGTGGATTAGTCCAAAATCGAACTTCAATATTCTGGCGCCTATACGTTGCTATTTTTACCAGGCGCTTTAATATAATGATGTAGTAGTATTGGATCTCCTCCGTAATTTTCATCATATTGTTTCTGGATTCATAGAGCGACGTCTAATTTTAGTACTGTTATTCCGCCCATAGCTCTTGGTTTTGGTTTTCTAGATATTGTAGAGACTATTTTTTTCTATGCTTTTTTGTATTCTTCTAACATCATATTATAAGGGGATTCTACCAAACTAAAATACAGTAAAACATATTGATTTTCTTCCAAGTCATTAAAAGAATTTTTGATTTCATTCGTATGGCTTTTGCTTCTTCAATATGTTTTGGATAAATAGGTTTAAACGGTTTACCACCTATTCAAAATCAATCACGTCTGCCACTTGATTACACTTCCTCTAAAAAATGTAGTTTTTTCTGTGATTAAATTTAGTTTTTTATTGCGGATTAAAACAGTAGACACCTATTCCTATTGTTTCAAAATTATAAATAAACAAGCTGAAAACAATTATTAATACCTAAGTTTTAAGAAGATTCAAAATAAACAGGACAAAAATTCCTTTTTTTAAAGGAATATAGATTTTTTTGTCGAAATATGTAATATAACCTTTTTTTATGGTAGATATAACCTTTAAAGGGGTTATATTTTCATACTTAATCATAAATATAAAGGGTTAAAACAACTTACTCTAACGAATTTACGACTACTGTTATAACTTCATATCAAGGTATCCAGACCTTTGTTTCTGACAATTCAACCGGACACATTAGTGTTACGAGTGATTTTTTAAGTGACGAAGAAATAGCAAATGCTGAAAAACAGGTAAATGCTGTGGAAGTTGATGTGACAACACAGAGACTGAAAATGGCTTGGAAGCACCAACAATGAACTCCGTAAATTCAGACTCAATTTCTATTGCTCCTAGGGCCCAAACTGGTTCTTGGGTTTGGTCTAAATGGACTAACTACACAGTAACTGTGACTGGAAAATTCACAACAACAGTAATTACCGCTGCAATTGTAAGCAAAATACCAGTAATAGGATGGGCTGCTTCTGTATTCGCGACTATAATGATAACTAACAACATGAAAACTGGTTATTTCAAAAAACGTGGGGCTTCCAGAGCAGACACATATCCGCATTACCTATGGAGTAAACAACAGGTGAACTTGTATAAAGATAAGGCACGTACAATACTGAAATCATCAAAAACTAGTGATGCATCAAAGGTAAGAATGTAATTAATTATTAATGCTAAAAAATGAGGTGATTTAAATAACTTTTAAAAAAGCGTTTAATATTGGATACCTAATAGTTTTAGCGTGTCTAATTGTTGTATATTTCACTGTTCCATATGATTATGCATGGGTTGCTATTGTCGTAGTAAGTGTTCTTTTTGGGATATATCAATTAATTATCGGTTTGAATCTAAAAAAGAATAGCAAAAATACAAAGTAAGAACTTTAGAATGAAAAATTGCGTTCATCGGAAAGTAGTATAAGCATCTTTAGAACCGGTTTTATTGTTAATGCTAAAACAAACAACATTACTCTCAAATAATAATTGTGGTCATGAAAAAAACAGTTTTACTTATAAAATCAATTTTTTTAGAACTTTATTATTTCGCAACATCAGGAAGCTGAAACAGGCAGATAGGGCTGGCCATCGATAAGATGCTGTAGCTGCGACGGATTACGGTGCAACAAAAAGGGGCTACCCCAAAGTCAGGAATATGGCTTTTAGGGCTACCCCTTCTTTTTTGCCTTATTTAATATGCAACACAAACTTGGCTACAGCCGTTTAGCCATAAACTATTTATCTCTATTAACTAAGTTACAGTTAGTCCCGGTTTAGTTGCTATGACTTTTCATGAACAGATAGGTAAGCATCATTATTCAAAGCAGTTTGTCTTGGTCTGTTCACTGTAGAATCATGGCACCAAGAATCTTTTACACCCATTGGTCCGGTAACATGTCCTGAACAATCACCCCTTTACACTTCCAGCTGCCAGTCCTTCGATGAAGAACCTCTGCAGAAATAGGAATACAATCACCATAGGAAGCGACGCCATTAAAGCGGCTGCTGCAACGAGGTTGAGCTGGCTGACATTTTGTCCAAAGAAGCCTGCAAGTGCAACGGTCAATGTCTGTACACTTGAATCTTGAAGGAAGAAAATTGCAAATTGATAGTCGTTCCAAATGTATACGGATGAAATGATCAACACTGTTGCTGTAATCGGTTTCAAAAGTGGAAATACCACTTTGAAAAATACACCTAGCGTGCTGGCGCCGTCTAGTTTTGCGGCTTCTTCTAATTCTTTGGGAATGGTTGAGCGGATAAAACCAGCATATAAGAATATCGTCAATGGCATAAAGGCGGCGACGTTGTTTAAAATCGCTACCAAATGCGTATTCATGAGCCCGATATCGACAACAAGTCGGTATAATGGAACAAGTGCTGTCAGTGGGGGGATAACCATAACCCCGACAAATAGAAAATACATGTATTTGTTCAGCTTTGTTGTTCTTCTTGCCAGTGCATATGCTGACATGGAGCCGAAAAAGATGAGAAGCACGGCAGAGAGGATTGTAATTATTGCCGTGTTTACAAATGCATTCCCAAGATTAGCATGTTCCCACGCGAGCGCGAAGTTTTCTGTGTCAAAGTAATCGGGAAAAGACCATTTGGATGTGAAATCGCCCGTCTTTTTTAAGGATGTCGTAATCAAAATGTAAAATGGAATCAGGTGAAAGGCAGTGATTAACAGCGCAAGTGCGGTCAGCAACCATTTTGTCCGTGATGAAAGTTGCCCCATTAAGCTTCAACCTCTTTTCGTTTAAAGTAGAAAAGCGCAGCCATACTGATGACTAAAATAATGAGAGCCATTAATATCCCTTGCGTTGCGGCGTATCCCGCATCCTGTCTTGAAAAATACAAGTTATACATAAATGTCGACATCGACTGAGATGCATTTCCCGGACCGCCGTTCGTCAATGCAACGATTACATCAAACAGTTTTAATCCGCCGATAATGTTCAGTACGATATTAATTGTGATTGAAGGCATTAATAGAGGAATGGTAATGTTTTTAAACTTTTGCCAGCCAGTCGCCCCATCAATATCCGCTGCTTCAAAGTAATCTTTTGAAATGCTTTGCAAGCCAGCAAGATAAATAATCATCGCAATACCAACAAACTGGAATGTGTTAACGAATACAATTATGTAAGGATTGACCGCTGGATTGCCGAGTGCGTTAATTGGCTCTTTGCCAAAAAACATAATAATATCGTTTAACGCGCCGCCCTGGAATGCAAAGAAGAAATACCAGATGTACCCCATAATAAGTGGGCTGATAATAACAGGCAAAAAAATGATCGTTCTCGTAAAGGTTCGTACTTTTAAATTGTGATTGAGCAATAAAGCGTATCCAAGTCCAACGATGTTTTGTAAAATCGTGCTGCCAATGCCAAAAAGCAATGTATTTTTCACCACTAGCCATGTATCAGGGTCGGCAAACATCCGCTTATATTGATCAAGCCCAACATAGTCATACGTCTGTGAGAATCCGTTCCAGTTTGTAAATGATATCCTGATGCCGTCCAAGAACGGATAGATAATAAACAAACACACGATCAGTGCACTTGGCAGATACATCCACCACAGTGAAGATTCCCGCCGGGTTTTTTTCATTTTTCGACTCGTCGTTTTCATTTTTTTAGATGCCTTCGTCAGCACTACAGCCATTTTATACAGCTCCTTTTTTCTAAGCTATTGGAGAAAAGGAGCTGGTGCCCGCCCCTTTTCCACATGCTGTTATTTCCCTCTTAACCGTGTGTATTCCTGTGCCATTTTTTCAGAAACCTGTTCGGGCTCCATCGTCCCTGCAATAAGTTCTTGTCCGGTTGAGCCCATCGGATCCCACATACCGCTTGGCAAATACGTGCGATCAAAATAAGGATGAATCTGTGTTCCTTTATATTGTTTATAAAATTCCGCAAAATAATTGTCTGCTTCTACATTTGTCAAAGCTGATGGAAGAGACGTACCTTCCGCGAACTTTTTCGCTACTTCCGGCTGGGCAATATACTCGATAAATTGCTTTGCTTCTTCAAGGTGTTCCGACTTTTTCGATACAGCAAGCGTCAGTCGTTCTCCCCCGATCCAGCTTGGTGAATCGCCTGGATGAATAGCGGGAACCGGCATGGTACCAACTTTCAATTCCGGATTCAGCTTCGTTACTTCACGGCCAATAGAACCATTCAGCATCGTAAACGCAATTTTATTTTGTGCCATCAATTCTGGTCCCTGTGTTAATTGGGCTGTCAGCACGTCTTTATTCAACAATCCTTTATCATTCATTTCTTTCAGCTTTTCAGGAAGATACGTGTAGTTGGACCAATCAAAGGAGCCGTCCAAAAGCTCTTTTTTATAGCTGTCTTCTTTATCGGTGATAAGGAGCGGCGTTGAAAATTGATCAAAATATTGGCCAAATTGGCTCTTATCAGACCCTCCTAACCAAAATGGAACGACTTTTCCATTGCTTTTTTCTTTAACGGCTTCGAGTGCCTCCATGAATTCATCGAATGTTGACGGTGCTTCAATGCCATATTCATCTAGCAAGGTTTTATTGTATGACAATCCGTCCAGAGCCTGGTTAATTGGATAGGCGTGAAGTTTTCCTTCATCGTCCGTCAAAATAGGCTCCATCGCCGGATCCAAGGTTGCTGCCCATTCCATATCACCTAAATCTTCAGTGTACTCTCCATACCGGCTTTTTGCCCACCCGTGCGTGTCAAATAAGTCAGGCATGTCATCCGCGGCCATTTTAACGCGTGCAAGGTCTTCATAACCGTCCCCCGGGTATGTATCTTCAATATCAATATTTGGATTTTCTTTCTCGAAATCCGCTACGATTTCTTTAAACGTATCCATGTCCGCTTTTACCGTTGCCGTGGACATGAGTGTCAATTTAACTTGACCGCCGCTTTCTCCTCCGCTATCCACGCTGTTATTTCCACAGGCTGTCAGTGCAATCATTGCTGATAAAGAAAGTACGGATAGTACCATTCGTTTTTTCATGGATTTCCCTCCAAATGAATATCTTTTAGTGGATGATTTTCTGCCAGCTTCTTCTGTTTTACACCGCAGCTCTCCCGGACAATTAAAGTGGTTGGAACCATAATCTTTACAGGCATTTCCCGCCCTTCTAACCTATCAAGCATCATTTTAACGCCAAACCGGCCCATTTCTTCTGTGGGGATTTTCACAGTTGTCAACGGCGGTGTGGTAAATTGGGCCATTTCGATATCGTTAAAACTGACGATTGCTACATCTTCCGGGACCCGGATATTTGCCTCCTGAAGCGCTCTTATGGCACCAATTGCCATTGAGTCACTCGCGATAAAAAATGCTTCTGGCAAGCTGTCCTTTCCAACCGCACCTTTCATTAAATCGTAGCCGGATTGAATGGAATATTCTTTTACAAACAGCAAATCCCGATCATAGGCATTTCGCTGCTTCATTTTGCTTTCATATACGGTTTTGCGCGCGTCAGGTGTATAAACCTTCTTCTTCAATGCCTGTGCTTCTTCGACGGATATTCGTTCTGTCCCTCCAATATAGCCAATTCGCTTGTACCCACAATCACCCAGATGATCCATCGCCAGGCTGGCTGCTTTTTCATAATCAAAGATGATTGAATCGAATTGATCTTTATGCGCGTCTTGGTTAATAAGAACAATATTGCGGTTATATTCGTAAATTGATTCAAGAATCTGAGCGTCTATCCGTCCAACCACTACTAATCCGTCCAGTTCTGAAAGTTCTTCTTTTGCTTTGACCATATGATGAAGGCGAATTAACTTTAACGAAGTGATACCCCTGTCGGCACTTTCTTTTTCAATGCCTTCCCGAATGGACTGCCAGTAAGGGTCTCTTGCTTCTTCCTCTTGTGACTGAAGCAGTACCATTCCAATTTTTGTATCTCCTGTTTTACCTGCTTCTTTTTGATGGACCAGATTTTGCATGCGCCTGCTTTTGACCGTCCGATAATTTAATTCTCTGGCCATCTGGAAAACTCTTTGTTTCGTTTCTGGTGAAGCAGAAAGTGTTTCATCATGATTTAAGACTCGCGACACTGTAGAAGCGGATAAATTCGTTTGCTTGGCAATATCTTTAATTGTTGCCATTTGACTTCCCTCATTTTTAGTAAATTTTACTGAATAAAATGAGTGTAGCATGGAAAGGGATCCTCACAACCTTATAGTCATAATATTCTGATATTTATTCATCGGAAAGTTTTACTGTTTGATAGCTTTTTTATTCATTTTATATTTCGGGAGCATCTCACCATGCGCTTCAATTAAGTCGTCACACATGCTGATAATATCATCCATTGAAAGCTCTGCTGCTGTATGCGGATCAAGCATAGCTGCTTGATAAATTTTTTCGGATGATTTTGTCATAGCTGCTTCAATCGTCAATAGCTGTGTATTAATATTTGAGCGGTTCAACGCTGCAAGCTGTTCCGGAAGTTCACCCATATATGCTGGTGTAATGCCATTTCGATTCGCAATACAAGGCACCTCTACAACTGCTTTTTCCGGCAGATTGGAAATGAGGCCGCCGGTATTTAACACGTTGCCGCCAAATACGAATGGTTCGTTCGTTTCCATTGCTTCGATAATGCGCGATCCATACTCTTTAGATCGCTCATGCGTTAAGTTTTCGTTATTCATCAGCTCTTCTTTCGTTCTTAACCAGTTGGCAATTTGTTCTTCACATCGACGCGGATATTCATCAAGGGGGATATTGAATCGGTCAATTAATTCAGGATATTTATCTTTAATGAAGAAAGGATGATATTCGGCGTTATGTTCAGAAGATTCTGTCACGTAGTACCCGAATTTGTCCATTAGCTCATAGCGGACCATGTCATGATGCTTTGATTGTTGCTTTTCCTTCGCCCGTTTCTTAATTTCAGGATATAAATCCTTGCCATTCGATTTGATTTCAAGCAGCCATGCCATATGATTAATACCAGCAATTCTTTCTTCAATGTTTTCGTATGGAATAGCAAGATCTTTTAGTAAATCGCTTGTACATACTTGAACGCTGTGGCATAAGCCAACCATTTTCACATTTGTATACCGTGAAACAGCTCCTGTTAGTGTGGCCATCGGATTTGTGTAATTTAAGAGCCAAGCATCCGGGCAAACTTCTTCTATATCATTGGCAATCTCCAGCATGACCGGAATCGTACGCAGCGCACGGAACAGTCCCCCAATTCCAATTGTGTCGGCAATTGTCTGACGAAGGCCATACTTTTTCGGTATGTCAAAATCAATGACTGTACTTGGCTTGTATCCTCCGACTTGAATGGCGTTAATCACATATTTTGCACCTTGCAATGCTTCTTTTCGATCTGTGTATGTCTTGATTGTAACTCCGGCATTTAATGTCCTTTTCAAAGCATTGAGCAAAACTCCTGATTCTAAAAGACGATCGGGGTCGATATCGAACAAAGCAAATTCAAAATCCTGGAGAGCGGGAGACAACATGCAGTCACCCAATACGTTTTTGGTAAAAATGGTACTTCCTGCGCCGATGAATGTAATTTTTTCCATTTTTCTTCCTCCCTTAAAAGATAGTGTTGAAAATTTAGTAAATTTTAATTAACATATTGTTAAAATAAATGATACAGCGCTTCCAATATCCAGGCAATGGTAAATAAAATCGGAAAAGAGGTAATATATTGCTATCTCGATCAAATGACAATCACCATAGCTTTGTGTATCATAATTTAAAGGAGCCTTTAACGGAGGCAGCTCGGATATCCTCCATCGGTTTGGAAAAACGAACGTCGACTGACTATTACTGGGATGGCCGTATGCGCCCAAATGATTTAAAAACGTGTATTTTCCAATATACACTGAATGGATATGGAGAAGTTCGGGTAGGTGAAAAAACGTATACAGTTAAACCTGGCCAAGCATTTATCGTCAAAGTACCAAGTGAACATTGTTATTATCTTCCTGAAAAAAGTCCGGAGTGGGAATTTATCTTCATTACACTGAAGGGGACGAAAGCCGAGGAGTGCTGGGATTACCTGAGTAGCCAATTTGAGCTGATCGTCCCTGTGGATGCAAATGCCCCGTTAATTTTTTTGCTGCAGAAAATCTATCAATTTGCATTAAATGAAGGCATAGAGGATACCTTTACTTCTTCTGCATTTGCATATGAATTTATCATGGGACTATATCGTTTTGCGAAAGGACTGGATAACCAACAAACTGGGATACCGGATGATATCCTGATGGCAATTCAATTCATGACGACACGCTATCATGAACCTCTATCATTGGAATCCATCGCCAAGCATGCCGGACTGTCCAAATACTATTTTACGAATAAATTCCAAAAGTACATGAAAACAACACCTATTCAATTTCTGACAAAGATACGGATACAGAAAGCAATGGAACTTTTATCAACAACAAATAAGACGATTCAGGAAATTGCAATGGAAACGGGCTATGACAATGCGAATTATTTTAGTAAAGTTTTCAAGAAAATGATTGGCAACTCTGCAGACAGTTTTCGAAAAGATAAAAAAATGCCAGATTTTGAGCATGTTATTATTGATTAACTATCTAACTAGTTGAATGAATGGATTCTACACTCACATCCCTTGTATACTTAAAGGTGATGGATCCGTGTAACATAAGGAAAAGTATTGCTCTAACATTAGGCTGTCATGAAATCCACAAAAAACACCAGAATTGTTCAACGTAAGAGGTCGAATAAACTTCCGCTGATGTTGCTTTAAAATACAGCTCAAAATCCATTCAGTAAACCTATATCATCGACAATCTTAGGCCTGGATATGTATACTAATTGATACAAAAACATCTATCTCATCTATCCAAGCTTGAAGATGAGATAGATGCTTTGGCAAAAGGTATTGAGTCAAATAGAAGAAACAACAACACTATCCCCTCATGAATGGAACTCCTTCAGTTTAATAGATAATGCTCACGAATAAGCCAACTTTCTCAAATAAAATGTGAAGGTGAATTTACGCTGCTATTTGTTTAAGTGGGAGACCTTTTCCGGTTTATTGGCAGCGTCACCATAACCATTACTTTAACGGAAGAAACCACACATCTTCTTCTCCATATACAGCCCCTGTGGGCAAAAAGCCGAAGCGTTTGTATAAGTCGCAAGCATTTACGTTATCCTTAAATACAGTTAGTCGAATTTCTTTACAATTAGTAAACTTATTGGTTATCCAATGAACCATCTCTGACAGGGCAGCACGACCATATCCTTTACCTTGATAACTTGCATCAATCATGAATCCGTTTATCCAATACATATTCGTCGTATTTGCATCGTAAGCATGCATGATAAAGCCGACCATTAGCTCTTTTGTCATAGATGGCAAAAGGCACATAAACAATATTATCTCCGTCTGGTTTAATATAAACTTTAGCAAGTGATACGGCTACTGACGGTACAAAGGTAATTTGCTGCTCCTTAACTTTCAGTGATAATGCCTCTTCCCAATTTTCTCTCGTTACACATTTCAAACGTACATTCATAACTTCACCTCTACTCATAATCTGAGATTACCTCTTTGTAACATTCAATAATGATAGAGAAATACCTTGTTCACCTACCCCCAATAATTTATTAATGATTAAAGTCGCTCAGGTGCGAAGTTTACGAATGAAAAAAACAGACATTTTCTATTAAAAAAGAAAATGTCTGCATGTCATCAGCACAACTTGCTTTAACTACGTTTTTATATGCAAAGGATGAACAATACCTCATTAATGATGCTATCAAGTACTTGATTAAAAAAGAAGGATTCGGTTTAGTTGGCCTGTTAGGTGGATCAGTGATATTGTGATCAACCACTATAAGCTTTCTATTTCTTTGATGAATGTTAATTTATTAAAGCCTGGATTTCTCCGAAGGAAACGGAAAGTCCAGGCTTGCTGTTAATTTTTCTTTGATAATTGCAAGGCATTCTTGATACTTTTGAGAGATTTGGAGCTTCCATACATTAAGACGCCGCCACGATAGATTTTTGCTCCGATGATACCAAGTAGAAAAATGGTGATGAGCATCAAGGCAATGCTGAGGGCAATTTCCCAAAATGGAACTTCGAGCATACCTACACGCAAGAACATGATCATTGGCGTGAAAAATGGAATGAATGATGTAAAAGTGATATAACTTGCTGATGGATTTCCGAGTCCGAACATTGCAATTAAAAAGGCAATGACGACTAACATGGTCATCGGTGAAATCATTTGTTGAACATCTTCTATTTTGCTGACGACGGATCCGAGACAAGCCGCAAGCGTCGCGTAAAGGAAGTAGCCGAGCAAAGCGAAGATGATTGCATAAATGATGGTTGAGATATTCGTGTTACCAAAACCAAAAAAGGAAAAGAATCCTTCATCCATACTTGCCAAGTTTTGTTTGATCGATAAATAACCGGCGCCAAAGAACAAAATCATTTGGGTAAGGCTAAGTAATGCGA
This sequence comes from Peribacillus muralis, assembly GCF_001439925.1. GTDB lineage: Bacteria > Bacillota > Bacilli > Bacillales > DSM-1321 > Peribacillus > Peribacillus muralis. The sequence goes on along the minus strand of NZ_LMBV01000007.1, from coordinate 82,586 downwards.
TGCCCATGATTTTGGCAAACATCTGCGTCACTGGCGGGACACTTGAAATCAGGATTTCCATGACTCGTGATGTTTTTTCAGTGGCTACCTCCATCGCGATCATCGTGGCATACATCAATACACCGAAATAAATGACGAACAGGAGCACATATACAAGACCGCGAGCTTGATTTAGATCTTCTTCGGTTTTTGCATTTTTCTCCAGGGCAATCGTTTTAAAGGCTGGCGGTGTATTCAACTTGGCGATTTGCTGCTCTGTCAATTTCAATTCATTCGCCGTTATTAAGCTTTTCAGCTGAGTAAGTGCGAGAAGCAAATCATTGCTTACCATTGAATCTGAAATTTGATTCGCTTTATATGTCCCTTTGAAGCCGAGCGAATCATCCTTTTCGATTAAAAGATACCCTACGATATCATCTGCATTTACTAGCTTCTCCGCTTCTTTTTCATCTTGGACGGAAAGAATTGAAAGGTCTTTGTTCACGCCTTTTACGGCATTTTTATAAGGATCGAATAAGCGATCTTCAGTTTGGTCGATGACGGCCACCTTTTGCTTGTCATCATCATCGAATGCTTCAATAAGCCTCGACATATTCGACAGGACAAGAATCAAGGCCATCATGATAACTGTCGAAATGATAAATGATTTCGTTTTTATTTTCGATAGATATGTATGGGAAAGAACAATCCAAAATTTATTCATAGACTGCACCTACTTTTTCAATAAAAATATCCGTTAGCGATGGTTCCTCCAATTCGAACTTTCGAACGAATCCTTTTGGAACAAGATCACGAATCATGTTCTCAGCTACATCTTCCCCAGTGACCTGAAGGACTTTTCCTTCCATCGTGTTTTTTACTTTAGTTACGCCAGCATACGTATCCAAGAAAGATAAATCAAAATCAGCTTTGATAGACACATTCTTTTTACCAAAAGACCGTTTGATTTCCTTTAGTTTTCCGGCAACGACCGGTGAACCCTTGTGCATGATGCAAAGGTGCTCACACATCTCTTCCACATGCTCCATCCGATGGCTGGAAAAAACAATTGTCGTCCCATTGTCCCTTAGGTCAATGACAGCCTTCTTCAATATTTCCACATTAACTGGATCCAGTCCGCTAAAGGGTTCGTCAAGGATTAGTAATTCAGGTTTATGGATCATGCTAGCAATCAGCTGGATTTTTTGCTGATTTCCTTTAGACAGCTCCTCGACACGCTTATCGATGTACTCGGGAACCTTAAAGCGATCTAGCCAATATTCCAACTCTTTCAAGGCATCCCGTTTGTTCATCCCCCTTAATCTAGCCAGATAGACGATTTGATCGCGTACCTTCAGCTTAGGATATAACCCGCGTTCCTCAGGAAGATAACCAATAACCGAGCTGGTCGTATAATCAATTTTCGTACCATTCCAGGTCACTTCTCCTTTTGTTGGGTCAAGCAAACCTAATATCATCCGGAACGTGGTCGTTTTACCGGCTCCGTTTCCTCCTAAAAAACCAAACATTTCTTTCTCCGGTATCGTTAAATCAAGCTGATTGACAGCTGTGAACTCCCCGAATTTTTTCGTAACTTCATTGATTTGCAGACTCAATGGACAACCTCCTTTTATATGACTCTCACAATAACATGTTACCGGAAATGTTTTCCAAGTTCAACCATCTTCAAAAAAGACAGATAACTTCTTTTCCCCTTCGATTATATGCAGAGCCATACGAACAATGTCCCATTCTCATGAGGCTTTAAGGGATTTCAATTTTTAAACGATGTAAACTGAAGATATTATACTTTTTCTACCGTTGCTTTATCCAGTGGCGTTCCAGGGAATCTCCTCGGTCGTTTTTTCGTTTGCGTGGTTCTTGCATTCCTAAGCTGAAGTCTCCCTACCCCCTTCGCTTTGCTTCGCTCCATTCGAAAAAAGAAGGTAGATTAACGTTTACACATCCATTCTTTATTTTATGACAAAAGACTGGATGGTGGTTCCGCCAATCTATTTATTGAAAAGTGTACGATTGTGCCTTTAAATCACTTTCATTGTTTCCGATAAATACTACAAGCAGGAGAACTTATCAATTCGAGAAGGGGTAACAATGATGAATAAACTAAGTACGAAAATAGGTTTCGTTCTTTTAACGGGCATGGTGGTTACGTTAATTGGCAGTTTGCTTTTAATGTATAAGAGTACGAATGATACGGTCGAGAAAACAATTGCCAAGAGCAGCTTAGACTTAGCAAGCAACATCGCTCAAGGCATAAATCCAACATCTTATGCCGAGTTTCTAAGTAATCAATCAGAAACGCAGACATATTGGGCACTACGCGAACAATTATACGATTATAAACAAAAAACGGGTGCGTTATATGTATATACATTAGGGATTAACAAAGAAAACGAAAAGGTTCACATCCTTATAGATGGAATGGATAAGGAAGATAAGAAAGCAGCTACCATCTCAACTCCTACAACAGCAACTACGTATTCAGATGTAAAAGGCGTTATGAAGGGAAAGGTTTCTACGACTTCGATTGTTCATGATCCTGAATATGGTGACTATTTATCCGTTTTTGTTCCCATTAAGCAAGGGAATGAGGTCATTGGAATTTTAGGGGTGGATATTGATGCCAGCAAAGTGGACACTACTGCGAGCAGTGTTCTCGGCGACATTCTTCCTCTAACGATCATAATCAATGTCATCATCATGGCAATAGTAGTGGGTGCTTTAATATGGTACCTGACCAGAAAGTTAAGACCCCTTCAGAAAGTCAGCATGGCTGCCATGGAAATCGCCAGTGGGAATTTATTAGCAGCAAATAAACTGATTGGCAAAACGAAGGTAAATGGAAACGACGAAATTAACGCTTTAGTGAAATCATTCGAAGAAATGATCCACAATACCATTTTAATTGTCAACTCGATGAAAAGCTCATCACTACAGCTTTTGGAAGCATCAAGTGATATCGAACAAAAAATTAATGAAATGGACACGTCCACCCAATATATCGTTAAAGGCATTCAACAAGTTGCAGGAGCTACAGAAGTGCAATTACACAGAAGTGAAGAATCAACAAGGGTCATAGAGGAAATGACCATAGGAATACAAAAAATTGCCGAAGCATCGTCAGAAGTCAGCGAACAGACAAATCAGGTTTCCATTCAAATGTCCAATGGAAATAAAGATTTACATGAACTCTCCAATCAAATCCTACAAGTAAAAGATGTGATGCTGCAAACAAGTTCAGAAATAAAAAAACTGGACGAACAAGCAAACGAGATCGTGAATATCGTCCATTTAATTACAGGAATAGCAGAGCAAACCAACCTGCTGGCACTAAATGCGGCCATTGAAAGCGCCAGGGCGGGTGAACAAGGTAAAGGTTTTGCTGTCGTATCGGACGAGGTAAGAAAATTAGCAGTAGGCACCAAGGAATCTGCAATCAATATCCAAAAATCTTTGCTTAATTTTAAAGCGATCATAAATAAATCAGTGACCATGATGGAAACTGGTACGAAAGAGGTTGAAGAAGGAACAAAGGTTGTCCTGAATACAAGGGAAACGTTTAATGAGACGATAAAATCTTATGAGCATGTAAGTGATCAAATTCAGGAAATATCCGCAATCACAGAGCAAATGGCTGCAGGTTCCCAGGAAATCAATGCGTCGATTGAGGATTTTGCTGTTTTAACCAAGGAAACAGCTGAGGCATCACAGCAAGTGGCACATTCAACCGATCAACAAGCAAAATCAATGGAGGACATTTCCATCTCTACCATTTCTATGGTAAATCTCGCTAGTGATCTGGAAAAATCCGTTGAGCAGTTTAACGCGTAAAATATTGATCCGCCACTCCCCTACAGAAGCGGAAGTGCGCGAGTCCTAAGTGTTCTAATAAAAAATGCAGACAAGCTTTCATCGAGTTCGTCTACGTTCTGAAGGGATTTTGCTTTTAAAGCAGAATCCCGTTCGTAACTATTCAAGGTGTGCGAGATCCCTCTATCTTTTTTCCGAGGAAATGCATCATCTTTAAACACTTAACGTTTTGATTTTCGATACAGGTATCACATAAGATGATTCATTCATAAAGCTGACTGTATAATCGGTTACAGTTCTAGGCAAAAATATTTGCATACACATAAATACTTGCTTTATTTTTTTAGCTATAGTATATTAATTGATGCATCAATCATTGACCTATCAATTATGAAAAGAGGATGCTTATTGACGGATTCTTCATGTTCCAATGAATCGCTTATTTTGTATAAGATGAACTGCCTTAACAAGCAAATCAGTTCAAAGTTTGAAAGCTGCATGGGTATCAGTCAATCAAGACATGATATTTTATATCAGCTTTATCAAGTGGATGAAATGAGTCAAACTGCTCTTCAAAAAGAGGTCAAAATTGACGGTGCAGCGATTACCAGGCATTTAAAACAACTTGAAGCGCTCGGGATGATAGTAAGACGCAAAGATCCGGATGATAATCGCTTTACGCTTGTTTCCCTTTCAGCTCATGGCCGTGAACAAATCATTGCCTCCCAAGCTGAAAAAGCTCGTTTCGTCACTTCAATGCTTAAAGATTTTAATGAAAAAGAACGTAAAGAGTTAACGGATATGCTCATACGGATTCAACAAAATATAAGTGAAGTATAATGCCTACCTCCTTATGATTTAAATAATATAAAAAAAATATTCCATCAAGGTAAAAAAGGAGACTTTCATCAATGACAACTGCACAACTAACGAATGACTTTAAAGAAATATTAACAGGTCGCCGCTCGATAAAAAAATACGACCCTACCGTAAAAATAAGCCGAGAAGAAATGGAGGAAATCCTATCTTTAGCGACACTGGCCCCTTCTTCAGTCAACATGCAGCCTTGGCGTTTCCTGGTAATTGACAGCCCTGAGGGGAAAGCAACATTGGCCCCCCTTGCTCGCTTTAACCAAACTCAAGTTGACACATCGTCCGCAGTAATTGCTGTTTTTGGTGATTTGGACAATTTTTCAAACGCTGAAGAAATCTACGGTAAAGCTGTTGAACTTGGACATATGCCTTTGGATGTGAAAGATTATATTTTAACCTCATTTGCTGCCTATTACGAAAAAATCACGAGCGAAGAAATGAGAGATGTCGTTTTAGTTGATGGTGGCCTTGTGTCCATGCAAATAATGCTAGCTGCTCGAGCATATGGCTATGATACAAATGCAATCGGCGGCTATGAAAAAGACAAAATCGCAGAAGCCTTTGGAATGGATAAAGACCGCCATGTACCAGTCATGCTTATTTCAATTGGGAAAGCAGCTGATGGAGGACACGCCTCCGTTCGCCTTCCAATTAATAAAGTGGCTCAATGGAAGTAATAAATTCTTTACTATGATGCTTTACAAAAGAGAGGATGACCTTACATGATTATCATTCATGCCGGATTCACTATTAACCCAGCCAAACAAGATGCATTTCTAGCAGAAATTCAACCGCTTATCGAAGCTTCAAGAGCGGAAAACGGAAATGTTTCCTATAACCTTCATAAAGACACCGAGAAGGACAATCAATTTACAATGGTTGAGATTTGGAAAGATAAACAAGCTGTTGCTAGCCATAACTCAAGTGAGCACTTCACCTCGTTTGTCGGGAAAGCTAAAGAATTCCTCTCTGCTCCATTAGATGTTAAAGCTTTTGAAGGACAGCCTTTACAATAAGAAAGAGTTTTTGACTATCCTGTCGGAGGTTCAACTGAATATGATGGTTGCGGGTGATATTAGCAAACTTGCAACGCTAATTACAAAGACTGATGAACTAGTAATGAGTTCATCAGTCTTTTCCTTTTGACAAAGAAATTATTGGAAATGATTACTTTTCATCATTTATTTTTTCATATAGAAACATATATTTATGAGTGCTGAATCGTGATACGTATCCTACTGTTTAAAAAAACCGCTATCTTCCAGGAGCGTGGCTGCAGTTATTTGCTGTGTAATCCGTTGTCTTATTGCAAGAAATGTTAGCACCTTGTTCAAATTCATTAATACTCTTTTAATGAGACAGGGTATTTTACTTTTTCCTGAACGAAGATTTCGTTATAATGCATGTAATGAACCTAAAACAGAAAAGGAGACATCTATTTGGATACTATTCTATATTTTTGTTTTTCACTCGTTTACATGATTCTTTTTATAATGGGTATTACACTCATTCGAAGGCAGGATAACCTTTTATCTCATTCCAGCTTTCTCCTCTTGGTTACGTTCGCACTCTTCGCGGATAATATAATCATTGCCTCCGGAAAGTTCATTGGTGATGGGCCTTTGCTTGAAGTGTTGAATCAATCTCGTTTCTGGATTCACGGGTTTATCACACCTACATTGATACTGTTTGGTTGGGATATGGCGAAAAGAATTCATATTCCTTTTACAGAGAAACGTTCCGCTTTCTATTTTTTCCTTTACCTTACATCAGGACTTATCATTTATGAATGTATCGAAAATATGCATAAAACTTTTGTACCTGTCTCTGAGTATGGGGTTTTAAGATATGTTAGTGAGCAATCTTCCGGTCCACCTCTCATGGTGCTTGTTGTAACCCTCGTACTATTGGTGATAAGCATTAACATCTTCCTGAGAGAACGTTGGATTTGGATGCTTTTAGGGGTCGTAATCATGATTGGCGGCAGCGCCATCCCTATTCCGATCGAGAGTTCAGCACTCACGAATGCATTCGAGATGATTTTTATATGTTCATTGTGGTACACATATTACAAGCTAGAACCACATTTCCCACATAGTGATAGTTCATTAGAATTACAACAAAAGAGAGTTAAGTAATAATAGGAATATCGAATATTTAAAAAGAATCCCTTTTAACAAAAGCTTCTGAGACTGTAGACAAACTCGATGAAAATTTTATGATTGTACTAGGCCGTTGATTTCCGCAGGAATCTCGTACCTTACGTTCCAATCAACTTTGTTTTAACTTCTAGTTGATCAAGTGATTGAGAAAGTTGGAAAACCGGAAGCCGTTGCCGCAGATGCAAAAGAAAAGCATGGTATGGGTGTCAATTAGACATGCCAAGGTCCAAATATGGCCGAACATAGAGCAGCCCCTATCTCTTACCTTTAGGCAAAAATCCGATGGGAATCTCAAAAAGGGGTCCGGAATTTTTTAATTCCGAACCCCTTTTGTCTATAAACTAAGGAGCCTTTTTTAGCTAAGGCTTCTTTTCTTATGAGTTTCTTCTATATTAAATAGGTATTTATGAGATGGTCTTCGCCAAACTTAAACTATTCTTCATAATTAAAGAGAATATCCCAGGTTTCCGGTCCGACAATTCCATCTACTTTCATTCCAAATTTTTTCTGGAATTCCTTTACTTTTAGCTGAGTGTTACGTCCAAAAACACCATCAATTTTAATCGATCCCCCAGCGTCATTAAGGCGCGCTTGGATGTATGTCACGTTTATGCCCTGATCCCCCATTTTAACGACATGGCCAGGATAAGGAAATGCAGTATGATAGAGCGCAGTCCAAGTTGAAGGCCCTACTATCCCATCCGCTTTCAAATGTCTGCGCATTTGAAATTCTTTGACTTTCTTAAGGGTTGTCGGACCGAATATCCCATCGACATAGATTGGTACATTGTTTTTGTTTAGCTGGTTTTGTACTTTTCTCACTTCAGACCCTCGATCTCCATACTTAATGACATGACCCGGATAAGGTTCACTTGCCGCCTTTATTTCATGGGTGTTTGTAATTGATTTTGTACTCGCTGAAGCTTGGGACATTGTTGGGAGTTGAGTTTGAAATGCTATGATTCCAACGGCTGACAAATAGAAAAAGGATTTTTTTATACTCATAATAAATTCCTCCTTTAATGTAAACCTGCACTACCTTATTGCTAACAACTTCACCTTCATCCAAATACAATTATTTCAAAAAAAGTTATTTAATTCAATAGTTAATTTTGTTAAAAGATTATTTTCGATACTTTATTGCTATTCACCCTATAATGCGGTTCGGTTGATTTCCCCTCCAGATGTCCACTATCCGCGGAGCGCAGGTGCCCGAGCAGGAGTCTCGCAATCTGCTCCAAACAACCTTAAATCCTTTCGTTTCAAAACAATACTCTTTACGAAAAGAGCTTTCCCTTTTTTCGGAAAAGTGCCATATCGTTATGAATATCATTGCTGTTTCTTTAGACGTTTGCTGCTCTTTAAAGCTAGTCTACAACATTTGCGCTTAATTATTAAATTGACTTCAATAGATATTTTTTTAGGGAGTAGCTCCACATTCTATTCCATCCACTTCTTGTATAGGGCGTCAAATTTTCCTTGGAGCTTCATTTCTTCCATCCACATTTCCAGGTAGCTTGCATATATGAAATCACCTCGTGGGATCATATATCCTTTTTCACTGTTTGTGAAAGGCTTGTCAGTTAAAGCCGCATGCAATCTGATATCAGCTTTAGCATACAGCATTGCTTCCACTGTGTCTGTAATCATGACATCATACGTACCTGCTGCAACAAGATGAGGGATATCCAGATTGTTTTTTACAACAGTTACGTTAGCTTTGTTTAAATTCTGACGGACGAATTCTTCATTCGTTCCGCCTGGATTTACGCCGATGCGTACAGAAGGCTTATTGATATCTTCAATCGTCAAATATTTGTCTTTATCTTCCTTGCGAATTAAAGGCACCTTACCGAATGAAAGATAACCCTTGGATACATAAGCGCTTTTTTGCCTGGCTGTGTTGCGAGTCACACCGCCCACAGCCACATCAAATTTGTCCGCTTTCAGGTCTTTTATCATCGTAGGCCAAGTCGTAGCGACAAATTCCACTTTCACACCAAGTTCTTTACCAAGCTCTTTGGCAGCGTCCACATCATAGCCTTCATACTCATTCGTTTCCGGGTTCAAATAGGTAAAAGGTTTGTAGTCCCCTGTCATTCCTACTCGAATGTATCCTCTATCAATTATTTCATCAAGCTGGGAAGCACCAACATTTTTTAAATGTCCTGGTGCCGTTTCTGATTCAGGTTTAGCCGATACGTTTTGCGAGAAGATTAGGTCGTGACCGAAGTATCCTGTACATAACAAGGAAAAACTGATTACTACTGCCAATAGTGTTTTTTTCGATTTGTTAAACATGTGATCATACCTCCAATTTTTTAGAATACGTCTACCAATTATTAAAAATACTCCAAATTCATTGAATCACCTTTAAAAAACTAACTCTTTTTCATATTTAAAGTTAACTCAGCTGATAGTAAAAGGACTACACATATTAGACCTATCTAAAATATGCAGTCCTCATTTATTATCTTAAAGAAACAGTTGACTGCTCTCTGACTTTGCCTTTCTCTTTCATTAAAACCACTATACGTAACTTTACCTTCTTCTTATTGGCCAATTATCATGTTGAATTAGAATGTATATTTGTTTAATTCTATCTTTGCTTTATTTGTTTTTTAGCTGTTTTAGCATATAAATGATAAAAAAGTGTGCCCCCGGTATAGGAACACACTGACTATATAAACGGTTAGATTTGTGTCAACTAAAGTTGAAAGCTGTATTTCAATTTTGATCTTTAAACAAGCTGTTCGATAGCCTAGACGCTTTACTTACGTCGTTGTTAGGGTCACATCAATATCGATCCGCTTCCATAAATTTGAATTGTTCCTATTTTTAGTAAAAAATAATCATCCTACAAGAATCGATATGGCACTATACACTAATAACAAAGCCATGGTGATATTGAACTGACGACTATATTTGGTCAGGAACCTTTGAAAAAGTGAACCGAACATACTCCAACTCATCGTACTCAAGAAACCAATGAATGCCAAAAATAAAGAGAAAAATAGTAAACTGGTATTTGAAGTATAATAGGGAATGATAAAAGTCGAAACCGCCGTTATGCCATATAAAATTCCTTTCGGATTGATGAATTGCAACAGCATGCCTGAAAGAAAACGGTTATTTTTATCCCCATCGTCATCTTTTTCATTGTTTTTGCTTTTGATTATTTTCGATGCTAAATACAGCATATATAAGGCAGCAAGGATAGTCATGATCAGTTCGATTTTGGGAATGAAATTTTTAAGCAACAGATTAAAGTAACTCGATAATATCATGATCACAAAAAACCCTGCCCCTACTCCAAAACAAAATTTCAGCGTCCGTTTAAACCCGTATTTGTTAGCAAATAACATCGCCATAATATTGTTGGGACCTGGGGTAAAACTGGTAACAAAAACAAAAAGTAAAAATGATACTAATGGCATTAGTGAGCCTCCTTTTCCGATGTGTGTTATAATGTCTAAAACGAACCATATAACGACTTACTTTTTATTGTACATTACGATCGTTATATTGTACACAAAGGAGTGCACTCATGGAGGAAATAAATCTTATACTTGCCAAAAACTTGAAAGCCTTTAGAGAAAGTAAAAAGTTGAGTCTTGAAAAGGTTGCAGAGCTTACTGGTGTAAGTAAAACCATGATCGGCCAAATTGAAAGAGGGGAATCGAGTCCCACCATAACAACGATCTGGAAAATTGCCAATGGTTTAAAAATCTCTTTCTCTTCGCTAATCAATCATCCACGGCCAGATACAAAGGTTGTTCTAAAAAGTGATATTCAAACATTATCTGAAGACAACGGAAAATACCAAGTTTACCCCCACTTTCCCTTCGAAGCTGATAAACGTTTTGAGACATATTCAATTGAGATCGAAGCAGGTGGTTTTCATAGTGCCGATCCACATCAAGAAGGAACTGAAGAGTTCCTGACCATTTTTGAAGGGGAACTGACTGTTCGCTTAAATGATACTGAATATATATTAAAAAATGGCGATTCTATCAGATTCAAGGCTGACAAGCCCCACACTTACCTTAATACAGGGAAAACAGTAACTCGATTAAGCATGATTCTTTATTATCCCTATTAAAAACGTTAGCAGAACAAGAACGTTTCTCTACCCTCTACCCAATTCGTGACCTACAATATAAAGTTTCGGCATTTAACTCGTGAGTTTCCGCTGTTTATTCGCGAATTGGGACTTCTTACTCGCGAATTCCCGTTGTTTACTCGTGAGTTTGGACCTTTTACTCTAGTGAGACTTCTTCACACGAACCATCGCAACACAGGGCTTTTGAGATCCATCGTGAATAGGCCATAATCAATGACAACCATTTCATTTTTTTCGGAAAAAGCGACATTTGCGATTCGCAAATCTATTGGAACTATGCCATATATCAGGAATATTATCTCAAGCTTGATCAGCTTCGTATAATCAATGAGTGCGTGTCGCACGTTCGTCTCCATTTTCTTCATGATGATCCAGCCAGTACCAAATTCTCTTATCGGACAAATATACTTTTTAACCTCCTCCCTGCAATTGTGATAGATGTATGCTTCATTTGCATTAGAGATCATTCCTACTTCATTCAGTGCAACTTTTAATATATAACCGTTATTAAGATCAAAAACGATTCGGTTATAGCCATTCCCTATCATTTCATACTGAAGATTCAGCGTGTTTTTAGCGGAAGTCATTCTTTGTGTTGGCGTATCAAAAAAATGTTGCTTCCCCATTTTTGCTATCCATAACTCAATGGCTTGTCTCTCTTTCCGTAACAGCATAGAACCATCATTCAACTGTTGGCCTTTTTCTTCCCCATCGTTATTTAACAACAATTTTATACGTCTCCTTTTTAAGGTATATGTGTCTAGAATATAAGGTAATAAGTTTTCATCCAGCATTCCTTTCGTAACATAATATGACTTTAAGTAAAAATGGCTTGTACAAGCATTGAAAATTCCAAATGGAGACTGAATCCGCTCCTTCGTCTCGGTTGATCAATTAATTAAAAAAAGACAGGAGGCAAAAAGTATGCCTCCTGTCCAGCCTTTGCTGACGTTAAAAACGCTTCTAATTGCATGCTTGTTGGGTAAGAATTTATAATTTCTCCTTAGAAAAATGCAATACTTCTTATTCATGCCTAATGCCGGCCAAGATATAGGTATCCTCCCTTCCCTTTGCGAAATAATGGTATAGTATTGTTTGTGACATCAGGTTTAAGACAAGGAGTGATGTAGCATCCGGAAAAAATGGATTCTATCAACAGTAGCTGGATTATTGCTAGTTTCATTAGGTGTATTGGCCTTCAATAATTCCGGCAGCGATAATGAACCGCCAAAACGGGAAAGCAAAAAAACTGAGAAGACCGAGATTCCTGTAGTGGAGGAATTTGGCGGAATCCACCTTGAAAAGGTCGGGGATAAGGTCCGCCAAAAAGGTTGGGGAACACTCACCTTGGTTGAGACCAAGCCCGTTAATAAGTCGTTTGAATTAGGTCAGATGGTAATCACGATCAAGGATATACGCAAAATTCTGTTATCCTCGCTTACGGAAGAAGCAGAGGCAGAGCTTGAATCTTATACCGGTTTGAGTTTTGAGGAGGCCTACTCGATATATTATAAAGACAATTTAAGCATGGAGGAAATCGACCAAAAGGCTGCCTGGTCCAAAGAAGATATTGGCGATCAGGTTTCTTATCTGGAAGTTACATATTCTGTGGAAAATAAAGATTCGAAGGAGCTCCAGTTCTTCAGCATGGAAAATGTAACCTTCAATAATGACCTTACATATGATGTCCCGACTAAAAATTTCATTCACTCCGGTGATACGTTCATAGGAACGAAAAAAGTTACTCGCTCGGATTACCAACCAGGGGAAACTAGGGAAGGCACAATCGGCTTATTAATTGATCCAGAAGAAAGCATGGAGGAACTCGATTCCTTTTCATTCACGACAGACGATATATCAGATGGTGAGTCACATGAATTATTGGTGAAAGGCACATCGTTTGAAGTTCCATTAAACGGAAAATAGGTTAGCAGGTAAGCTAAACACGCCAAATAAGGGATATTCTCTTATTTGGCGGTTCGTATGTTTTTTGTGACAGCGGCATGACAGGAACCTATTTCTCACTTGCTGTATGGCGCTGCCTTTCTTCTTCCAATAAGATACGGCGCAATATTTTCCCTACGGCTGATTTTGGGAGTTGATTTCTAAATTCGAATTCTCGCGGCACCTTATAACGGGCCAAGCGTTGCCTACAGAACTCCCCGATTTCCGCTTCCGAGACGAATTGTCCATCCTTTAAGATTACCGCCGCTTTAACCGTTTCTCCTCGATATGTATCCGGCACGCCATATACACATGTTTCTTTCACGGCTGGATGCTGATAAATAATATCCTCCACTTCGCTTGGATAAATATTAAAGCCGCTTGCAATGATCATATCTTTCTTCCTGCCTACAATATAAAAATATCCTTCTTCATCCATCGTTGCGATATCGCCTGTGTATAGCCAGCCATCTCGTAAAGTTGCTGTCGTATCTCCTTGATTATTCCAATATCCTTTCATGACTTGGGGGCCTTTAATGATCAGTTCACCTGCTTCGCCTGTTGGCATTTGTTCTGTCCCTGTTTTCAAATCAACGATTCTGGCGTCGGTATTAGGGTATGGAATCCCGATGCTTCCAGGCTTTTTTTGTCCGTTAACAGGATTCCTGTGAGTAGTGGGTGATGTTTCAGACATGCCGAAGCCCTCCAAAATTGAAACGCCGTATGTGGTTTGGAATTGATGGATGATTTCAATTGGAAGCGGGGCTGAACCGCAGCTGCAGTACTTAAAGCAGCTTAAATCGTCAGCCGTTAAATCCCGGTGATTCAGTAAGGCGATATACATCGTTGGAACACCTGGAAATACGGTTGGCCGATGCTTCCGGATCAAATCCACCACTTTATCAATCTCAAATTTTTCTAATGTGATATAAGTTGCCCCTGCATAAACGGCACTGTTCAATCGTCCATTGCCAAACACGTGAAATAATGGTGTCAATCCAAGCATCCGTTCTCCAGGACTCTGGAGCTTGAGAGCTTCCGCCGTAAAGGCAAAGTCTTGAAAAACGTTGGAAACCAAATTAAAATGAGTGAGCATGACTCCTTTCGATTTCCCTGTCGTTCCTCCGGTATATTGCAGTAAGGCCACCGCTTCCTTCGGATCGAGGATTAATTCGGGAAGTTCCTCGTCCAGCGTCGATGAAAAGGCTCCATCCTTCCGTACAATATCGGCAGAAATGAACGTCAACAGGTCAGAACAACCAGTCTTCATCAATTTTTCCTGTTGTTCCTCACGGCCAATGAACCATGTTGCCTCGGAATCACGTAATATATCGGCTAATTCATTGTGTTGATACAATGTATTTACTTGAACGACAACACCTCCCAAACGATGAATCGCATAATAGGCAATGATATATTCCAGGCAATTCGGCAGCATGATGGCGATCCGGTCGTTCATTTGAAGTCCTCGCTTGAATAAATTCTGGGCAAAACGATCCGTTGCATCCTTCAATTCTAAATAAGTCAGTTCAAGCTCACCGTCGATGATGGCTTTGGTTGATGGGTAAAGGTTGGCAGAGCGCTCTAAAAGTCCATATAAAGACAATAAGGGAATCTCTATGTCATAAGGGGTTTCTTCTGGATAAAATCTTTGCCAAGTTCTCATCAATTTCTTCCCACCTCATTCTTTCTCGTAATATGGCTTAATAAGATTGCTCACTCTTGCTTCATTTATCACGGATGATTTTGAATATGCCCGTTCCCTTTGCAATGATATTGCCGTTTACATCTGTTATCTCTCCTTCAGTAAAGGCAATTTTGTGCCCTTTTTGGAGGACTTTCGCTTCAGCAAATAAATCCCCGCTCGATATGCTCGCCAAATAATGGACGGTCAAGCTTGTCGTCACCACTTTGGATTTGGTCACGGAGCGGGTTACCATTCCAAGGATGGTATCCAGCATCGTAGCATGAATCCCTCCATGCAATGTTCCGTTCACATTCAGTAAATGCTCTTCAATCTTTAACTTGATATTAACATTTCCTTCCTCAAAGCGAATGATTTCAAAACCTATATGTGAAAAGAACGCACTGCTTTCGAATTGGTTGCGAATATCTTCCACTTCAACAGACAAATTATGTCCCTCCCTTCCTTTTTGCGCGATCCAATTATTGATGGAAAGGAGCAGAACATCATCGGTTTCCACTCCTTAATCCCAAGTGAATTATATTGTTTCAACCATGATTGCCATTCCCTGTCCGCCCCCGACACAAAGTGTCGCGATTCCGTATCTCTCTTTCCTGCGAATCATTTCGTGGATGAGTGTTGTCACGATCCGCGCACCCGTCGATCCGACTGGATGCCCGAGAGCAATCGCCCCACCATTTACATTCACCTTACTTTCATCAAGCGCTAACTCCTTGATTACCGCCAATGCCTGTGAAGCGAATGCTTCATTCAATTCAACAAGTCCGATTTCTTCTATCTTTTTACCAGTACGCTCCAAAAGCTTGCCGACGGCTGGTACAGGACCGATCCCCATCACTTCAGGAGAAACGCCAGCCGCCGCCCAATCTACGATTTTCGCGATTGGCTGCAGTCGTAGCCGTTTTGCCCCACTGGCTTTCATTAATACCAATGCTGACGCACCATCATTACGGCCGCAGGCATTTCCTGCCGTAACGGTTCCATTTTCCTTGAATGCCGGTCTTAAGGCTGCAAGCTTTTCCAGTGTGGTATCCGGACGAGGATATTCATCCGCTTCTATCGTAACCGTTCCCTTTCTCTCACTTACCTGGACAGGAACGATTTCATTCTTGAATTTCCCTGTCTCGATTGCCTGCGCGGCTCTTCGTTGGCTTTGAATCGAAAAGGCATCTTGTTCTTCCCTGGAAATATTGTATCGCTGGGCGACATTTTCAGCCGTTATCCCCATCCCTAAACGGTTTCCATACATCTCTTGAGGCTGTTGTCCCGCTTCGGTATTCGAGTCAACAAGTTCGGTCCGATCTCCTCCAAATCGGGAGTTTCTCAAATAAAGCGGTGCCCGGCTCATGCTTTCCGTACCGCCGGCAACGACGATATTGGCTTGTCCCGAGCTTATTTGCTGGGCGGCAGAGGCGATTGCCTGCATGCCTGATGCACATAATCGGTTTACCGTAAAAGCTGGTGCAGAATCGGGAATCCCGGAACGCAGAGCTGCCACTCTTGCGACATTCGAGGATTCGGTCGTTTGCCTTACCTCCCCGAAGATGACTTCATCCACTTGCTCAGCTGCTATGTTGGCCCGTTTAATCGCCTCTTTGATGACGATGCTCGCCAAATGCCCGGAACTACTATTCTTTAAGGTCCCACCGTAGCGCCCGATTGGTGTTCGAACTGCACTCACGATTACAATTTCTTCTCCCATTTCACATCGCCTCCTAAAGTTCATATATTCGTATTTTTGTTAACACGCCGTTCCAATTCACCGGTTTTCCACTCATCCATGCATAATCCGTCAACACTCTTCCAACACATTCCTCGCAATGATCAATCGCTGAATTTCATTCGTTCCTTCATATATTTTCGTTATGCGGGCATCACGATAAAAGCGTTCCACTGGATATTCCGCCATATATCCCATCCCGCCATGAATCTGAACCGCTTTATCCGCCACCCGGTTGAAGACGTCAGAAGCAAATAGTTTTGCCATCGATGCTTCCTTGATCACCTTTTTCCCTTCATCGATTTTTTGTGCAGCCATCATCGTCAAGGCTCTTGCCGCTTCCGTTTCTGTCGCCATATCAGCAAGCATCCATTGAATCGCCTGGTTGTCGGCAATCGGTTTGTTGAATTGAATGCGTTCTTTCGCATACTTGGCCGATAATTCAATCAATTTCCCGCATGAGCCCACAGCCCTTGCCGCCAGCCCGACACGCCCTTCTCCTAATATGGTCAATGCAGAGATATATCCCATTCCAACCTCACCGATAACATTTTCTTCTGGTATGATACAATCCTCAAAAATGACTTGAGAGGTATACGAACCTCTAAGCCCCATTTTTTTGTCCTTTTTACCGACAGTCAATCCAGGAAAATCCCTTTCTACTAAAAAAGCAGAAATCCCCCCTTTTGCTCCTTTGTCTTTATCGGTTAAAGCGAATACTGTAAAAACATCGGCAATCGGCCCATTTGTGATGAAATGCTTCGTGCCGTTCATCACCCAGTAATCGCCCTTTTTTTCTGCACTTGTAGCCAAATTGGTGGCATCAGAACCTGCTCCTGGCTCAGATAATGCAAAGGCAGCTATCTTTGTGCCTGCTGCCATATCAGGCAAGTATTTCGCTTTCAGATGTTCGGATGCAAGCTTGACAAGCCCCGTACTGCCTATGCCCGTATGAGCGCTGATCAAAGAAACAAAGCCGTTATGCGTCCTGCCTAGCTGCTCTAAAACGATAGCCTTGCCCACTGCATTCAAGCCAATGCCCCCGTATTGTTCGGGAATGCTGATCCCGAATAAGCCAAGGTCTTTTGCTATATCCACCAAATGCTGCGGAATCGCATCTTCTTCTTCGATTTGTATCGCATAAGGTTCCACTTCCCTTTCAACGAAATGACCAATCATTTCCTTCATCTGCTGCATTTCCTTTGTTAACGTGATTGTCATGATTATTTCCTCCTTTGATCTTTTCCTGGCATTACGTTTTGTACCCTTGCTTTTCAAAATCACGCTTCATGCTCAATGATGGTTGCAATCCCCTGACCGCCTCCAATGCACGCCGTAATAAGTGCGAACCTTCCGGAAATGCGCTGTAATTCGTAGACCGCCTTTGTCATGAGGATGGCTCCTGTCGCACCAAGCGGGTGTCCGTGGGCGATGGCTCCACCGTTCACATTGATTTTGTCTGCATCCATATCAAGCTCTCTATTGCAGGCAATCACTTGTGCCGCAAAAGCTTCATTAATTTCAATGATGTCCATGTCAGCCAAGGAGAGCTTCGATTTTTCCAATACCTTCTTAATCGCAGGAACAGGTCCGATGCCCATATAATTTGGATCCACTCCTGCAACAGCTTGTGCTTTAATCGTCGCTAGAGGCTTGATTCCCCATTCTTCCGCTTTTTCCCTCGACATGATAACCAGGGCAGATGCAGCATCATTCAATCCGGAACTATTACCTGCCGTCACGGAACCACCTTCCAAAAACGCTGGTGATAAGCTGGCTAGCCCTGCTTTCGTTATTTGCGGGCGAGGATGTTCATCCACTTTAAATTCTCTTGTTTCACCCTTCCTGCCAGTTATGCTTATCGAAAGGATTTGTTCATCAAAACGGCCCTCTTCCATGGCTCTGGCCATCTTTTTTTGACTATGGAGGGCAAATTCATCTTGTTCTTCTCTGCTGATCTCATATTTTCCCACTAAGTTTTCAGCAGTGATGCCCATTGGCGGATCGCCAATTTGTTTCGGGGACAGCTGTGACTTCCTGAACTGCGGAGGCTTTGCGCTATATGCTTTTTCCGGTCGATCCAACAAGTAAGGCGCCCTGCTCATGCTTTCCACACCACCGGCAATAAAGATGTCCCCTTCGCCGGCAGAAATCGCCTGTGCTGCCAAATTGACGGCGTTGATTCCGGAACCGCACTGACGGTCAACCGTCAAACCAGGAAGTTGTATTGAAAGACCTGTTTCCAATGCCGTCAATCTGGCTATGTTGCCGCCACCGCTCAAAACGTTCCCCATGATGACGTCATCTATCATTTCCGGATTGACCTTTGCCCGTTTTATCGCTTCCTTCATCACTTCCGCCCCAAATACGTGAGCAGGAACGGACGCAAGTGCACCGCCCTGTTTGCCAATGGCTGTACGTACTGCTGAAACAATGACCGCATCTCTCTTCATTTTTCATCCACTCCCTTTTTTTATTTCACCCTTGGACGTATGAAACTTTCCACACCTTCGCAATACTTAAGAGGACTTAAGGTCAATGTCCCCTGTTTGTTCATTTGCTTGATTCCCGGTTGATTTGACGGGTTTTACGAATAAGGCAAATAAGATGCCAAAAACCAAGACAAGCGTCGCCATGAACAAAATAGATAGATTATAGCCCAATAGCTGGTTTCCTCCAGCCAAACTTATGATATAGCCGGTTACAAGAGGGGCAACGATGCCTGCTATGTTGCCTGACGAAGTCAGGATGCTCGTCATTAATCCACCGCGCTCTTGCATTTCATTGATCATGATCGTTGGTCCGATCGGCAAAATGGCATAGGTCAGTCCTTTAGCTAAACACATGGCACCGATCACCCAGATCGGATTTTGAAATATCATGATGGATGAAAAAAACAAGGCCCCCAGGATCATGGATCCCGCAACGACGTATACCCTTGACGATCGCCAGTTTTGATTCTTCTTGAATAAATGATCGGAAATCATCGAAACCCCCATATAAATACATACGGAAACGACGCCAATTATCGCCACGCTTGTTCCCATTTGGCCTGGAGTCATTTTTATGGCTTCCACTAAATAAATCGGGAGCCAAACCGAAAACCAAACGACCAATATATAAGTGGAAAAATAGGCGAGGGTAGTAAATAAAGCCGTAGGTGAAGCCAATAGCACCAAGAAGTCCTTCATATTGATTTTTTCCAGCTTCGCTTTCTTTTTCTTTTGCACCTGTTCATGGACTTCGACTGGGTTTTCCTTTGTTAAAAATTGAAAAAGGAAGAACCAAACAAGGCTTGCTGCCCCAAGTGCGGCAAAGGCCACCTTCCACCCGAATATCGTAATTAAGGAGACGAGGATCGGCGCCACGATCATCGCACCGACCGTTCCCCCGCCAACGACAACCGAATTGGCAAACCCCTTTAGCTTCGGGGGAAACCACTTATCGGCATGGCTGTATGCAATTGGACTGTAAGGCCCTTCGAAAGCTCCCAGTAAAATCCTGTAAAGAATGAGAAATGACAGCGCAGTGATGGCCAATACGCCAAATTGCAGGACAGTCCATATCAACATGATGGATCCAAGCACTTTTTTGGCCCCAAGTCGATCAGCCCATGCTGCCCCAAAAATTCCCGTTACGGGGTAAAGCCAATAATAACTACTTCCGACAAGCCCCCACTCCGCATAGGAAAGATCGAATTCCTTCATGATGGGAACAGCTGCCAGCCCTACGATCGATTTATCCGCAAAATTAATGACAGCACCAAAGAATAATAGAATGAGAACAACCCAACGCATGACAATCCCTCCTCTTTGTATCTATCTTCAAAAACCCGCATTTCCCTCACAAATGGGTTGGGGTGGCGTGTGTCTAACGCCGCTTAGCCCCTCAATCATTTTTCCCCTTCCCTTTCAAGCTCTTCTTTTACTAATAATCTTTTCAATAGCTTACCGACCGTGTTTCGAGGCAGTTCATTTCTTACCTCAAACACTTTCGGCACCTTGTATGGTGTGAGCTGCGAATAGCAATATCCTTCTATTTCTTCAAGGTCTATGGAAGCGTTTTCTTTAGGGACAATGAATGCTTTCACGACTTCGCCTTTTTCTTTATGAGGGATGCCCACCACAGCAGCTTCCTTTATCGCTGGATGTTCATACAAAACCCCTTCCACCTCTTGCGGGTAAATGTTGAATCCGCCCACGATGATCATTTCCTTTTTCCTGCCGACTATGTAGAAATATCCTTCATCATCCATCACGGCAAGGTCACCCGTGTACAACCAGCCATTTTGTAAAGCTTTTTTTGTTTCCATCTCGTTATTCCAGTATCCCTTCATGATTTGCGGACCTCTAATAAGCAATTCACCGACGCTTGTGTTGGGAACTTCATTATTATCATCGTCAATGATCATGCAATCCGTACCTGGAAATGGGATGCCGACGCTGCCAACTTTCCTTTTTCCCAAAGGAGGATTACGGTGGGTCGAGGGCGATGCTTCCGATAAACCGAACCCCTCTCCTATATGAGCACCAGTCAGCACCTCGAACCGCTTAATCACCTCGATAGGAAGGGGGGCTGAGCCGCAGGAGCAGCTTTTTAAACAATCCAGTCCATATTCTTCGATTTCGGGATGGTTGACGAACGCATTATACATCTTTGGAACTCCTGGAAAAAAGGTCGGGCGATATTTTTTGATGTTGGCAAGAACATGCTGGAGATCGAATTTTGGAAATAATAGAATGGCTGCCCCCAAATAGATTCCCAGATTCATCGCACTTGTCATCGCATAAACATGGTAGAGTGGTGTAGCGGCCAAAACGATCTCTTTTCCTGGAATCATGGAATCTCCATACATTTCATAGCTCTGGATGACGTTGGAGGTCAAATTATGGTGGGTCAGCATGGCTCCCTTCATCTTCCCGGTGGTGCCCCCTGTATATTGAATGACCGCAATATCTTCAAATGGATTGATGCTTTCCGCCGCCTGAATGGCCTCCCCGGATTCAATCATGGCTTGAAGCGAGCATGTCCCATTTTGATCAGCTCCCGTCTTCATGCAGACGGCAAACTCATATATCGCTTTCGTTTCCTCGACCGTATTGGCCGCGGTTTCATCGTATACAATATATTTAGCACCCGAGTCCAGCAGGATTTGCAATAGTTCCCTTGGTGTATACAGGGGATTCGTCTGCACGACGATCAGGCCAAGCGCCTGGGCGGCATAATAACCGATGATGAAATAAGGATGGTTGGCCATCATCAGGCCAATTCTTTCTCCTTTTTTAAAACCCAGTTCCTTCCATTTTCCTGCAAGCTTGTCGACCTGCATTTTAAGGCTCAAGTAATCCAGCGTCTGGTCTTCATAAATGATCGCAGTATGATGAGGAAACTTTCTTGCTGTCCTATCAAGCAAGGAATAGATGGATATCTCCGGTAGCTTCATAGTTTTCATCCTTCCCACATACCATTGCTCCCACGGTCGACTTATCGTATTTCGCACCCTTCATCCCTCCTATATACGAATTTCCCATCGTGCATGTTTAATATGTATTTATCATGCAACTTGCATGCCAAGCCAAATATGTGGATTTGTAGCTTGTAATGAGTAAAATTAATTCACTATTGAATTTAATTCCTTTTTAAACCTTCACTGCAAGGGATTCATCTATAGTCCAATAATTCATTATTGAATTAATATAGTTGATGAATTTTCATAGATAAAAAGTGAATGTATATCAAGTAACTAACCAATTTGGATATTTATGTTAAAATAAACACAATGGGGGGATTAATTTGATTTATGATAGCCTAAATAAAACGATTTCTACTAAAAGATTATTGTTAAGACTGTTTCAAACATCAGATGCAACAGAGGTTACTAAGCTTTGTAATAATTATAATATTTACAAAAATACTTTACATCTGCCTTATCCCTATTCCATAGAGGACGCTTTATCCTGGATAGAAAATCATCTTCATAATTTTAATGATAATAGCTCCTATGAATTTGCTATTACAGATAAAGTTACAGGAAAATTACTTGGAGCAATAGCATTATCTTACAATCAAAACTTTAACAATGGTGAAATCGGTTATTGGTTTGGAGAAGAATTTTGGGGAAAGGGTTATGCTACCGAGGCTGGATTAGCGATACTCGAATTTGCCTTTACAGATAAGCAATATCATAAAGTATATGCTCGTCACTTTAGCTCAAATCCGGCTTCAGGAAGAGTTTTAGAGAAAATAGGAATGAGAAAAGAAGGTGTTTTAAGAGAACATATCATGAAAGAAAAACAATATGAAGACCTTGTTTATTATGGAATTTTTAAACATAGGAATTAATATTGATCTGAGATCCAAAGCTATTAAAGAATACCTACTGTAGCCTTGCATTAAATGACTAAAGCAAGACCTAACTCATTTTGTATAGATAGGACCTACCCGCCTTACGAAATATAAAGCTCAGCGCATTATAAAGTGAGGTGCATGGCAGATGCTTTCCCTACCGATTCGCTTTGAACAATTTCAAGAAGCTGGACAGTTTAGGCTCGGTTCTTTTGTGTAATCATTTTCACTTTTCCATTCACCAATCTTCATCCTTCGGACATATAATACATACAAAGGAAAACCGGGGGTATCAAAAATGCAAGACAATCAACATGGATCACAAATGAATGAGGTTGAAAAGTTTGATGAATGGGTGAAGAAATTTTTTCTGGATCCGGAAACTTGTGCGTTGGATCATCAGCTTTTTTCAATTGATATATACGAAAGTGACGATGAGTACATGGTGGAAGCGGTTTTGGAAAATCATGAGGTCGAGGATATTAAGGTGTGCCTAAGTGATAATGAGCTATCGATCATCGTTGACGAAGCTCATAAGCCTTTAATTGATAATAAAGCGGATACAATTCCCACACAGAGAAATATCCCCTTCCCCTTTTCGATTTGCACACGCAGGATCACCGCTGAATTCTCGAATCCCATTTTGGTGATTCGCATCCATAAGTTTTCCCCCGGAAAAAAAGCAGAGGATATAAATATTGAGTAGTTCGTTCATCATAACAAAAAAAGAATGGCCTAGAGAGCATTTTCGCTCCCGGGCCATTCTTTTCATCTTGGATTACCCAGCAAAGTAAAAGGTCGTCCGGCTGCCCTTTTGCGTCGCAATGACTTGGAGCTGGGCATCGATCCTTTCCTTCAATTCCGGAACGTGCGAAATGATTCCGACTAACCTTCCCGTGCTTTGTATTTCCATTAACGCTTCAATTGCCTGCTCAAGAGATTCAGGATCGAGCGTACCGAACCCTTCATCGATGAACATCGTTTCAAGCGAGATTCCGCCTGCATTCTGCTGGACAACATCCGCAAGACCCAAAGCGAGCGCAAGCGACGCCTTAAAGCTCTCTCCTCCCGATAGGGTTTTGACATGCCTCTCCTGGCCCGTATATTGGTCGTATACAGATAACTCCAGCCCGCTCTGAATGTTCCTGCGTGTTGGATCCAGCTTTCTGAGCAACTGGTAACGGCCGCTAGTCATTTTCAGCAATCTTGAATTGGCTTCTTTTAGAATGTCATCTAAAAAGGCTGCCAAAACATACCGTTCAAACGTGATTCGGAAGGAGTTTTGACCTTTGGAAATTTCTGATAAATGCCCGACGATACTGTACCTTTCATCAAGACTTTTCTGATCTTCCCTGATTTGCGCCAGTTTGCTCTCGATTTCTTCGTTCGTTTGTTTTTCCGTAAGCATTTGATTTAGACTATGGCGCATTGACTCCACTTCTTCATTTATGAATTCAAAGGTCTTCTGCAATCCTTCTAGATCCGGTTTGATCACATCCTTTAATTTCATCTCCAGATCATGGAATAAACTTAACACACTTTGCCAATTTTGATTATACTGCTGGACTTGCTCTTCCAAGTTTCCGAGAGCCGCTTCCGATTTTTTCGCTGCCGTATATTCTTTATAATTGGAAAAACCTTGATGAGTCATATCCTCAATGAACTTTTCCCGTTCCGCCTTCAATTCTTCGTTTAACTCCTTGATATTTCCGCTTCTGGACTCTTTCTTTGCCAGGATGACCGATTCTTTTTCCTTTACCATTTGAAGGTTTTTTTGTGCTTCCTCCAAGGCCGTCTGTAATCGCTTCTGTGTTTTCACGGCGATTTGATACGCCACATCATATTCGGCCTCGGTCCGGATCCCTTCTGGCAGGGAGTCGGTTAAGCCTGCTAATTTCGTTGAGTTTTCAATGTACCTCGTTTTTCCATGGTCTTCGTTTCTTTCCAAAGCGGCCAAATTCTCTTTTAGCTTGGCTGCCTTCTCTTTTAATGCCAGTACCACTGTTTCCATTTCAGAGATTCCGGATTTTTTTTGCAGCAATTCGGCTAATTCCGCATGTAGTGTTTCGCCTTTTGCGACCAATTCCTTTAAGTGATGATCGATGTCTTCAGGCTTGAATGAGGGCATCTCAGCTTGTATGTCCCGTAATTTTTCCTGAGAAGAGGCAACTAGTGCATCAAATTTGGATTGGGCTTTGTAATATTCGCTTTCCGCTTGGCTTTTTTGTCGTTCTGCCATTACCAGCTTGTTTTCTTGCTCCTTCAATTCCATATCCGTCGGCATATCCTCATGCATTTGTGCCGGTTTTGGGTGGTTTTCCGAGCCGCACACCGGACAATCTTCCCCGGAGTGCAACATCGAAGCAAGCATGCCCGCCTGACCTGATCTCCACCTATGATTGAGTGCTTCCAGTTTCTCCTTTTCCAACCCTTGAATTTCTTGAATTTCTTGGAACCGTTTATTCTTATCATCCATAACCCGCTTAGTATGTTGAATCTCGGAAAATACTTCTTGGAGCTTTTTCATTTTCGTTAACGATTGTTTCACTTTTTCTGCTTCCAATTCTTTCTCACGATGCAGGACTGCCGCTTTTTCCGCTTCGCTTTTTTCGAGTGCCATCTTCTCGGCATCTTCTTCAACTTGCTGATGCTGAGCGACATTTTTTTCACGAAGCTCTTTACTGTTCCGCCATTCTTTTTCATCCAAAGTAACTTGGGCTGTTAAGCTGGCAAAAGTCATGACCGCCCCTTTTACCTGCTCAAGCTGATGCACATTACGTATGGCCTGCTCCCTTTCATTTCCCTTCAACATTTCCTGTTCGTAGGTATCCTGCTTCTCCTTGCGCTCCGCTTGCAGCTTTTCCGCTTGCTCGCCCAGCTTTTGCAGCTCCTCATTCGCATCATGCACCTGCTTGCCAATTCGCAAATAATATTGTTCCTGCTTTTCAAGCGAAGCCGCTTTGTGTGCCATTTTAATCCGTTGCTTCACTAATTCCATTTCCGGCTGCCTTGCTTCAAGGTGCTCCTTCTCTTTTCGCAATTTCTCTTTATCAGAAAACTTATCCAGCAAATCTGCCGCTTTTGAAAGCTCTTGATTTACTAAATCACGAGCCTGCTGCTTTTCCTGAATTTGTTCTTTTAACTGTTTACCTCTTTCTCTGGCAGCCGATATGACATCCTGTAATAGCGGAAGGACTTCCTGTTCGTTAGGCTCTTCAGCTTGCAGTTGTGTTTGCAGTTCTTCATGATTGCCAGCTTTAATCGCCTTCATCAATTCGATTCGTCGCTGCGCACTTTTTTCACTTTCCCGCTTAAGTACGGATGCTTCTTCTTTTAATTTTTCTTCTATCCGTTTATAAAGTTCTGTATGAAATAACTTCTGAAGAATTTGTTCCTTATCTTTGCTATCGGAAGTTAACAGTTTGCGGAATTCATTTTGCGGAATCATCAGGATTTGCCGGAATTGATTGGCATCAAGCCCAATGAGTGATTTGATTCTCTCTTCCACCTCACGGACATTTGCGCCGAGCAATTTATTTCCACCAGCCACTATTTCATATAACTCAGCTTTTGCCCCGACTGTTGTCGTTCCCTCTCCAGCCTTTTTCTTCCGTTCCTGCTGTGGTGACCGGATCACCAAATAGGTTTTTCCACGCAAAGTGAATTGCAGCGAGACCTCCGTCAACCTATCATCTTCGGCAAATTGACTCCGCAGATCCTGCCCGCTTCGGTCTTCACCGCTTGCCTTTCCATATATCGCAAAACTAATTCCATCAAATATAGTCGTTTTACCTGCACCTGTCTTACCAGAAATGACAAACATCGTCCGCTCCCCAAGGGAATTGAAATCAATAATTTCCCTTCCTGCATAAGGCCCGAATGCCTGCATCGTTAAAATATCCGGTCTCATTTCAAGGCCTCCTCTTTCTTAACGGCTTCAATTACCGAAACCATCAAATCCTGTTTTTGGGAATCGAAATTTCGATCCGTCATTTCTTGATAAAACGATTCAAACAGATCCAATTCCGATTTCTGTTCATCCTTAATGGCGGAAAAGGCTTTTTTTCTTCTCAGATCGGTCAAATCCCATTTTCGCTCAAGGTGAAGTACATTCGGATATATTTGGCGTAAGCGATTAATCGGATCGATGAGCGAGCCCTCATCATTCAGGGTTATTTTCAAGTAGTCATCCTGTTTTTGCAATTGATAAAAGGCGGGATCAAGCAGTTCCTCCATCGTCCCTGCTATTTCCCTCATATCCAGCTTTGGTGCCAAAGATCGATAGCTTAGTTCAAAACTCCCATCCTCTTTCATCTCGACGATGGAGAGCGATTTTTTTTGTTTAGCCTCAGAGAACGAGTATTTCATAAGTGATCCAGAGTAAAACACTTTAGGGTGGCGAATCGCATCTGGACTATGCAGATGCCCTAGCGCCGTATAATCGAACGCATCGAATAGATCCGAGGTAACACAGCCGGAACCGCCAACTGACAAAACACGCTCCGAATCACTCGTTTTGCCGCCTAAAACAAAGGCATGTCCCACAAAGACATTCGGTTCATCCTTATTGAAATTCTCCGCAATCTTACCTGTTATCCGCTTCATGGCGTCTTGATGGGTATGGATGCTATCATCTTCAAAAAGGTGGCGAACCGTCCCTGGTTCCGCATATGGGACGCAATAAAAATTCACACCCTTGATGCGAACCGGCTCACATGTTTTCGTCAATTTTCCCTGAATATATAACTGACTATGACGATACCAGGATGAACCGAAGGAAAGCCGTTGTGCCGAATCATGGTTTCCAGATATAGCAACGATCGGTATGTTCATTTTCACATTAATTGTATAAAGGATTTCATCAAGAAGATCCACGGCCTCAATGGGGGGAACCGAACGATCATATAAGTCCCCTGCAATCACGACCGCATCCGGTTTTTCTTCCTCGACTATATTTATGAATTGCTGCAGTGCATACCTTTGATCCTCTGTCATATGTACACCGTGAACAATTTTCCCTAAATGCCAATCAGCCGTATGAATAAATTTCATAGTTTCACTCCGTCCTCATTTTTACTTACTATTATTATAGCAAAAATTCATAGAATAGCATGGTTTGGGTACAAATGTTCTAATTTTTACCATACTTTCAAATCTGCTGTACAAATGAAAGAAGAGTTTCGGAATGAGAAAACCCGAAACCCTTGTTGATTGTTTAGTTAAGTAAAAATATGTAAAGAAAGAAGCTTATGCTTATTTCATCAAATGTTCCTGGAACTTAGGAAATCGCAGATACATTAAGACTTAGAAATATTTATCAATGTTTTCACATTAAAATGAACTTGGAAATGTATCTCCAAGCTCATTTATTTTACTGTCCACTTTTTCTAATACATCCGTTAGGTAAGAAAATATCGTTCTTCATGGTAGCTCATGACTGCGGAGAGACGCACGTATAAATTAATGCGGATAAGTATTAGAGGCATACCCTAGAAAAAATCATAGAAT
Organism: Peribacillus muralis; assembly: GCF_001439925.1. Lineage (GTDB taxonomy): Bacteria > Bacillota > Bacilli > Bacillales > DSM-1321 > Peribacillus > Peribacillus muralis. The sequence continues at coordinate 54,396 of NZ_LMBV01000007.1, read as the reverse complement.
GCTCCGAACAATAATCTCTATGATAAAAATCTAAACTGCTTTTTTTTACGAAATTCAGGATTTATCTACCAAAACTGCTTTTTTATCTGCGAATTTTGTGATTTATCTACCTAAACTGCTTTTTTTCTACGAAATTTGTGATTTATCTGCCAAAACTGCTTCTTTATCTACGATATTTGGGATTTATCTAGCAAAACTGCTTTTTTATCTACGATATTTGAGATTTATCTACGAAAACTGCTTCTTTATCTACGAAATTCGAGATTTATCTACCAAAACTGCTTTTTTATCTACGAATTTTGTGATTTATCTATCAAAACTGCTTTTTTATCTACGATATTTGAGATTTATCTACGAAATTCGAGATTTATCTACCAAAACTGCTTTTTTATCTACGAAATTACCTCAAACTCAATACAATTACTCGAATAACATTTCATATAAAAATAATCATTATGTTTTGTATTTCTTCAATAACATTAGTTGTTAAGTATGGAACTTTAAGTTTCATTATTTATTTGACTAAAAATTTTTCTTTTATATTATTTGTTGGTCGGTCCCAATTGATAGTCCCATATCTGTAAAATTAGCCATAAAAACACCCGGTACATGTGAGTCTGGTGTCTAACATATACCGGGCAGTTCGAGTTTGCCTGCAGTCGGCCCTTTTCCTCATTAACATTAACTGAATAAATGTTCATATGGACTCATATTCACTTCTCGTTCAGCCAACTTTTTTTGCAAGAATTTATGGTCACGCTTTGGTGTCGCGATGATATAGCCTCGTATCACAAGATCCTCCGTAATATCCCCCGCTTTTTCCTTTATGGCCAACTCACCGATTTTCCCGGCAATTTTATGCCGAGCAACATCCCGGAAAAGTTCTGGTACAGGGCTCACTAAATCTTCAAGTAACTCCTTTTGCTGCTTTGTCCATAAGTGTTTGGTTTGATCTAAGTAGTATTCTTCCCAATCCATATCCGACTTCCCGTCTTCTTTAGGAAATCTTTTCAGGAATTTTCGAAACATGAAAAAGCCGCCAATGCTCATCAATGAAATTAAAAGGATTACCCAAAATAGAATAAACCATAAAAACCAGCCACTAAGCAAAGTATCACCTCATATGTATAGAATCGTCACTATTATTATAGACAGTAACCCATATCTTTACAAGACTGGCAAAGTAATCATTCTAACTCGTTCACCTCTAGTAAAACAAGTGAGAAATCCCCCACGGCATTTTCTTCATATAAATTTGTAACGGACGTTGCGTAATTATGGATCTCTGCTCGAAATTCTTCGTTTAGCTGTGGAATCTTCACATCAAAAATCATTTGATAAAGCAGTGTTGTAATATCATGGTACTCCTTATTCGTAACCTCGAAATTAAAACGGATTTTTCTGATTTTTACCCCTTCAGAGCCTTCTACATTTTCAGCTAGAAAATCAGCAACATGCAGTCGAACATCATTTAAAACGACTTCATCCACCATTTTATCAACATCTCCTTAAATTTGGTTAAAATTATGTTATCACTAGAAGTGGCATGAGCCAACGATTCCGTCTTGAAAATGAAAAAAAAACGTGGATAGGAACCTTTCGCATGCTTTTAAAAATCAATTTGCATTTACGCTTTGCCAAACGGGAAAAAACCTAAGTCTTTTTAAGCTCGACTCAGGTCTCAATAACTTTTATTAGTTGAATTCAAGCTTACAGCCATTTAGCTGAAACTAGCTGCCTTAACCTTTTTGTATTGATAAAGCATTGCAATTCTCCATGGAACGATCATCGCTAAAGCAAGTAAGAAAAACATACCGCTCAAAACACCAATTTCAATCGTGCTTCCAAGCATCAGTTTTGCCACCAGTCGAATCACCATAAGGCCGATCAAGATGAATATGAACGCTTTGGAGCGCAGAATATAAATTTTTTCATCTCTCACTTCAAATTTTGAAGTTTTAATTAGCAAAATGGAAAATATCATCCCTGCTACAAGAGCTTCCAAAAATTCGTATCGAGTCACCCTAAACATCGGGAATATAAACATCAAAGCGCCGGTACTCATGAATAGCGGCGGCAAGATGATTTTTTTTTCATTCACTGGTTTTTTCGTTTCCTTCATCCGAAACATGAAAACACCTATAGCCATCACGATTGCTATACCTGTTGTTATATATATCATCTCTTAACCATCCCTTTTAACTAAAAATAGGTAAGTACAATAAAAAATTATATATGACTTCAATTCATAAACAAAGTATATATTACCTATTTAAGATAAACAAGGAGAGTGCGTTTAATTAAGCACCCTACTGAGGGCATCCACTACCCTGCTCTCGTCAAAAGGCTTGACGATAAAATCCTTTGCACCAGCTTCTATGGCTTCGACAACCATTTTTTGCTGCCCCATCGCAGAGCACATTATAACCTTTGCAGCCCGAAATTCCTTCTTGATTTCTTTAACTGCCTCCAGCCCGCTCATGAGTGGCATCGTAATATCCATGGTCACCAAATCAGGTTGAAGGTGTCGATACAAGTCGATCGCTTCTTTGCCATTCTCTCCTTCACCAATCACTTCATGTCCCGCTTTTAATAAAATATTTGAAAGCGTCATTCTCATAAACTTAGCATCATCAACAATTAATATTCGGGCCATGTTCGTTCCTCCTCATTTCCAACAACAATAATCCTGGGTTAGAAAATGTATGATTTATGTAGTATGTATAGGATATAAAACTTTAGACCTAAAATCAAGAATTTTCAACCCGGTTCCAAGTATGCAAATCGCTTATTCAGGGTAATATGACCTAATAATACTTAGTTGATTTGAATATTTTTGAAAAATTAGATTTTTATAGACTAAAATCTAATGAAGCAACCGAATAGTTTAGACAGGACTGCAATTATTGAGGTCATCCAATTAAAATACAAGAACATACCCATTACAATCATCTGGTATCCTCCAACCTTCTTTCCGAGAAATAAGGATAATATGAAAATGGGCCGGCAAACCCTAATTTATAACCAGCCATATACTTCATGGCAGCATTGGTATTCGTGGCAGCTAAAGATATGACAGCCCCTAAAGATGGGCCTGCACACGGTGTCCACCTAAAAAACATCTATGAAGCGGCGAAGATTTGATAACCATAGCTGATTAGATGCTATTTAATTATCGGTGTCAGCACATATTTGAATTCACTGGTCCAAGCCGATATAATTGTTATATTCATACAGATTTTACAACTAAAACTCATTAAAGGGTACCTTAATATAATGCTGGGGCCAGAAAGGAAATATAATGGCTAAAAAGAATGAATATCTCGAACAGATTGAATCAAAGCGGAAAGAGCTTATAAAAGTTGTCGCTGAAGATGGTTTGAACTCACATGTTGCCGTCGAGTATAGCCAGCAACTTGATCAATTACTGAATAAATATAATGAACTTTTTTATAAAACCGGTCCAGAATTTTAAATATGTATTCTTTCCATTTCATCTCCATTAGCATTTACTCCTGGCACTATGCTTTTTTTGACATTCGAACCTCTTTTTTATTTCCTTGCCTTTATGGATTTACCCTATTAAAAACAGGCAGCACTTTCGGCGCTGCCTGTTTTCTTGTTTTCGTTTAAGAGGCGCGGATTTGGTTACGTTACAATATCAACATCTGAGGTTGGTGCGTAGTTTGTCACGACTAGTACGACAGGAGACCCTGCCAATACGGATGAATCATCCGGAATTGTCAGCACAAGCCTTCCTACACCAGTAGCACCTGGAGTGTATGTGGATATATCCTCCATTTGCAGCACACCATTAATAAACACTTCATATGAGCTATTTTCCGCATTTAATACAGGCAGCACCGTGGCAGGACCACCAGTGTCCGTCATAAAGCTTGCAGCATCGATCGTCAGAGTGGTTGGACCATCCGATGTAGCAGGCACCTCATAAAATAAACGGGTGATCAATGGATTTACAGTAATCAGCGAAGTAGCCGCAATCGCCAATTTCATTATCTTTAACGGCAATATATTCACCTCTCTTCCCTATAAGCTATGACATCAAAGACGGAAGTGTATAGACAGCTTCCAAAAATGGTCATCACGATAATCCGCATTTTATATAAAATATAATAGGAGATAAAAAAAGGGGGAAATTTAAGAAAATGGACAATAAATATTGCCGTTTCATCAAAGAGGATGATGAAAAAATCCCTAAACCTTTGTTGTTTTTCCCTACATGCTCTTTCACGGAAGTTCGCACGAAAATTCCGAAAAGAATCGTGGCTTTTGAGTTTTATGCTGTCGCAAAAGGCTGTCAACGAGTTTTTGATGAACAAGATGGAATAACGGACATTGGAAAACAGGTCATACCAGATCCTTCAAAAGTATCGTATATGAATTTATTCATAAATGGCGTTTTGCAGCCTCATGAAAATTATACCGTTGAACCAGGAAAGCTTACATTGAACACGATTGATACCCCCATCCAAGGAACACCCATCATATTGCAAATGTTCATTGTTTAAAAGGGTAACCCACTAAAAAATTAAATGGCGCTTCACATACTGCCTTATATACATGTTTCAGGAGGGACTTTTTTGAAGACCCAAACGATGACTGCGTCCATTTTGTTCCTTATTTTCTTCTTTGACTAACCATATCGATGCGATAACATCCAGCAGGAGATATATGCGAAAACGCGAAACGTAATGGCAAACGATGGACCACATCCTTCCTATACACCCAAAATTCTCGATATATTAGCTAAATATAATTCCAAAGCCGCGTTTTTTGTTTTAGGCAATAAAGTGAAAAGCAATCCTTGCATCATCAAAAGAGAAATAAAAGTAGGGTATGAAATTGCAAACCAGACGTATCATCATTGTTACGGCAGATGACAGCTGAGTTATTATCTTCTGAATTGGATAAAACCGATAAAGTGTTTTGGGATATTGCTAAATACAAGCCGACATTATATCGGCCTGTAGGTGGACTTCATAACGATATAATCATTAATTCAGCAGTACAAACAGGATTTAAAGTTGTCTTATGGTGGCTTCATATCCAAGACTCGAAACGGCCGGCACCGGATAAAATATGCGCTCTCCTCAATCGGTAACGGTCTTTGAACCAACCTTGAATTATCTATATAAAATCGGCTATATGTGCGTCACGGTATCTGATTTATTATTTCAATCCTAAATTCATTTGACAAATCACTTACAATGTATTATCTTTAATTAAAGATAATTTAATTCGAGATAATAACCGCTTATTTTTTTACACTAATATCTCGATATAAAGATATCTTAATATAATATAAATTTCAGGAGGAATTATATATGATTGGTTTAGGTTTACTAGTTATACGAGTAGTTATCGGTTTATCGTTCGTTGGTCATGGCGCTCAAAAACTGTTTGGGTGGTTTGGAGGTCATGGTTTAAAAGGTACTGGCGGCTGGTTTGATTCAATCGGTATGAAGCCGGGTGTTATGATGGCCCTATTTGCTGGTTTATCAGAGCTTATTGGCGGTGCCTTATTCGCTTTAGGTCTGCTTACACCTCTGGCTGGGATATTGATTGCCCTTACCATGCTTGCTGCGATTGTTAAGGTTCACGGAGCAAATGGCTACTGGGCGACCCAGAACGGGTATGAATACAACCTTGCCATCCTTGCAGTGGCGATCGGTGTAGCGTTAACTGGAGCTGGCCCTTACTCACTTGATTCTATTCTTTTTTAAGGTATATTTGATTATGGAAGACACGGAGCTGGATTCATCCACTCCGTATTTTTTTGTTTTCCACCCTCCCTCTTGAATGGTTTTCAGACTTAAATGATTTGGGAAAAGCATTTAATATCATGACTTAAAATCAAGCATCATTGATCTCGGATTCACGACCTCACCTATATAAAAACATTCGCTGTACCAAATATGAAATAAATCGTTTCAATAATAAAATCGCCCGGTTAAAAATGGATTGGTTTTTCCTTCAGCTTTTTTGCTCCTCAACTGTACATATTAAACGGGTACGACCCTTAAGATGGAAAATCACCTTAAACAAATGGCTGAAGTCGATCGAAATCTCAAAATTGAGTGGCCGGATAAGTACTTGGACTTGTATCAATTATGGAATATCCCGTCTAAAAACAAAAACCCAAAAAAAGAAAAATTATACTATAGTAGTGTGAGCATAAGTAAAAATTCAAAAACATATGAGTTAACTCTGTCTAAATGCCCTATTGTTCGAAAGGAGGGCGGGGTATGGCGCAAACCATTTTTATTTTCGTTATCATTGTAGTGATTTCAGTTCTTGTATTTTTCACCCTAAGCTTTGATGCATCAATGGATAGTGAATATCTCTTGTCTCTTTTACTTATCATTTCTTTGCAAGTATCTTTGATATTAGCTCTTCTATTAAAAAGAAAATAACAATAGAGGAGCAACGATTAATGGTTGCTCTTCTAGTGCTCCTAAGGACATGTACAGACTCTGACTTAAAAGCAAACAGTCCACATTCAGCATGATAACATCTGCACTCATTAAGGTTATAATCCCTAAAATAGAATTATGCGAAGCATCTGAACAAAGACAAAGATGAAGGTACTAATGCTGGTAAAGGTCATCTATACACGATTATTTATGAGTCAAATCCAACATTAAAAAAACCCCTGACATCGGGCACTGTTTCATGTGTGTCCGATGTCAGGGGTTTCACTCAATAATGCGTGAGTTCTTTTCCTTAAAAATATTTCACGTTCAATTTCACCTATGATTCATTGTACAATCCAGAGAAGCGTCTACTTCCTATTCAATCCCCGGAAACCATCCTGGAGAATGGATGATGGCTTGCCATAATGGATCAGGAATATCTAATTGCTGTTGATGATTTTTGTTTATTTTTGTGATGATTTCCGATTCTCTTCCTTGTTCCACTTTTTGTACCCATTCAGGATCGATGATCAGTTCGCGGCCTATTGCGAGTAGCGGAACGCCAGATTGCAGTGCAGAGATTGCATCATCAGCAGTATAAATTGAGCCAACGCCGATGACAGGAACTTGGTCTCCGACACGTTCTTTTATGATTTCGATCCGTGCTCGGTCAGCATCTGCTCCCCTTCTTGCTTTTGACCAGAATTCCATTAATGAAACATGAAGATAATCCAGATCCTTACTCGCAAGTCCATCAATTAATGCCAGTGTGTCATCCATCGTGATTCCCGGTGTTTCAGGCTCTTCAGGGGAAAAGCGATAGCCTACGACGAACGGAGCTTTGGCATGTTTTGCAACTGCTTTTTGCACTTCATCCACCACCGCTAACGGAAAACTCAGGCGCTTTTCAAGTGATCCGCCCCACTTGTCTTCGCGACGGTTCGAGTGTGGTGAAAAGAACTGCTGAATCAGGTAACCATTGGCACCGTGAATTTCGACACCATCATATCCAGCTTCTATGGCACGTCGAGTCGTTTCACCAAAATCGAGAATGATCGATTCGATTTCCTTCTCTGTCAGTGGACGAGGAATCGCTTTCCCTTCGCCAACTGATGGGATATCACCTGCGCTTACAACATCGCCATTAGGCACTAATTCAGGTGGTACCTCGCGGCCGCCATGAAAAATCTGGAGGATTGCTTTTGCGCCTTTCGCTTTTATCGCCGAAGCTAAACGACTTAGGCTAGGAATCATTTCGTCCGTATCACCGCCAAACTCCCCATGAAATCCTTTACCATTTGCCGTTACATTCGTGCAGGCCGTTATCACCATGCCTACCCCGCTTGAACGGCGCTCATAATAGTTTACTTCTTCATCAGTTACAGTCCCGTCAGGATTTGAAGAGAAATTGGTCATCGGCGCCATCACCAGACGATTTTTCAGTTTCATCCCTTTCCCTAAGTTGAATGATTCGAATAACGGTGTATATTTAGAATTCATTTGCAAGTCCTCCATTTTATAAGTAAATTACCACCAACCGAATAAGTAACGGTTGTCATTGAATTATCATGCATGCTTAGTGATTAAGGCCGAAATTGCTTCTTTAGGCTGCAATCCAACTGCCTGATCGACCTTTTCACCATCTTTGAAAAGAATAAGTGCTGGTATTCCCATTATCCCGTATTGTTGTGTCGTCGCTGTATTTTCATCAACATTGAGTTTAACGATTTTAACCTGTTCACCCATTTCAGCATCCAATTCATTAAGGACTGGTGCTATCATTTTACATGGACCGCACCATGGTGCCCAAAAATCAACTAGCACAAGACCTTCTTTAACTACAGCCGCAAAATTATCATCCGTTACATGCTCAATAGTCATGATCATATCCTCCTCGTTTTATCACCAACTCATTAAAAATCAAGTTTAGCAATTCTATTGCCTTCCAAAATGAAATCGGATTTTTTATCCTTTAATGTGGGATGGATCTTAATCGTTCCCAATTTACCAGATAACTCCATAAACCACGTCTCATCTTTGGAAAGCAACGCTAAATCAATTAATGCCAATAGATCACTTTCGTTACTAATTTCTAAGTCCGGCAGCTTTTCAGTCCATTTACTTGGAATCCAAATCGCTTTACCAATTGCCTTTTCATTATCGCTTTCCACAACATTCACTTTAATGATATCTTGATTCCTGCTTAAGGTTTCGATGAATCCGTGTATAAGTTCTCCCTCCCTCGACCTTCCTTGTACCCAATCACCGTTTTCAAACTGCTTATTTCCTGCCATAAAAGACACCCCTTTATTTTCATTAAAAAAACAACAATAAACTGTAAAAATAAAATATACAGTAACTATAAAAGAAAAAACTAAATCAATATCAAGGACATTGCTTAATTTTCTCCAAAAATGCACTCAGGGTAATATTCTCTAAATATTTTTCAAAATATAGTTCAGCTTCATCGAGTATTTGATCCATAACCAGCTGTGTATTGGAAGATATGACACACTTTCTGTCCGGGTCACCTGTACACCAATTCGGCTTTAATGTCCCGTGTGAGACGGTTATATATATATCCGCCAAAGTTACCTCTTCAGGGTTACAAACGAGGATATAGCCACCGCCAACACCTTCTTTAGTCTTGACATATCCTTTGTTCCGTAAGCTGCTCATCATTTTCCTGATTCTTGCCGAGTTAGTACAAACGTTTTCTGCGATAGACTCACTGCTTGCCATACGATCTGGCAAATAAGCCAAATACACCAAACTATGCACAGCTATTGTAAAATCACTATTCACTTTTGGCATCCTCCTCAAGAAGATTACTGTAATCTTAAACGTTACAGTTGCTAAAGTCAACTCTCACCACTTTATGATTTTTCCCACCATTTTGCCACACTAAACGGAATCGATATGGAAAAAAATCAAAAACGTGCATGTCGCGTACTGGAAATTGTTCAAATAACGCAGTGAGTTATGGTCATTCCCAAAAAAAGATTAACCTGTTCCATATGTAGACACTATCGAGTCTTTGAAGAGGTGCTACCGTCAAACTAGACGAGGTGAAACGCCAAAATGAACAGTTACTAAACGGCTCACCATAGGTTATAAAAAAATTATCAAGTGGTTATCCAGAGAACTAACTAATGTTTTCTGGATGAAGAAGTGAACAAGGCATGGTCCAGCTTGCCCAAGGACCATCGCCTTATCATTCAAAGATGAAAAGATATTGAGTTGCTATGATTCTGACAGGTCCTATTTTCATCATATCTACTATTACAACTATAAAAGGTTCCAAAAAAGACTAAGCCAGAGAGCTCCAATTGAAATCGGATTTTCGATCACTGCCCTGCCTTTTTATGTTTCTTCTTGTCGGGGATGATCTTTTAATAAATTTCTATAATATATACTTTTTAATCGTATCATAAGCCAAACTAGTCGGATGCAAAGCATTTTTAAAAGTTGAATGATTACTTTCTCCAAAATGATACTCATTAAGAGCATCTGTATCCTTTAAGATATTTCCTGTTAAGATACATAGTGCTGACTCCTCTTTGTCAATCACCTGTTGAGACACTAAGTTTCGTAGTCCAGCAACAGTAGCTGCCGAAGCAGGTTCACATCCTATTCCACTTTTATCAATTATAGCTTTTGCATCAAGGATTTCGTCATCTGTCACGGATATGGTTATTCCATTTGTTTGTCTTATTATATGCATGGCTTTTTTCCAACTAGGTGGATTTCCGATATTCATTGCAGAAGCTCTAGTAAATGGATGAAGTTCAGGTGTAAGTTCATTCTTTTCTTGAGCTATCATTTTATGGAATGGGCTGGCACCATCAGCTTGAACAATTGCTACTCGAGGCATCTTCTCTATAAACCCAAGCGTGAATAACTCATGTAATCCTTTACCTAAAGCAGTTGCATTACTTAAGGCTCCACCAGGTACAATAATCCATTCAGGTAAATCCCAGTTTAAATACTGTGCTATTTCATAAACAATACTTTTTTGTCCCTCTATTCTAAAGGGATTAATTGAATTGCATACGTATAACCCAAGATCACTACTATACTTCTCTAGAAACTGAATACCGTCATCATACGTACCCGAAATACTAAATACATGTGATCCATAAGCTATTGTCTGTAATACTTTATTAATCGAAATATCTTTATTTGGGACGAAAACATAAGAATTTGCATGAGCGATCGAGGCATACATAGCTAAAGAAGAGGATGTGTTTCCTGTTGAAGTGCAAGTGAAGTTTTTATAGCCCAAGGATTTCCCATGAGAAACCGCAACAGTCATGCCATTGTCTTTAAATGAACCACTAGGGTTTTCACTTTGCGCCTTTAAAGAAACTTGATTCAATCCCGTATATCTTTGAATCAACTCAGATGAGTATAATCCTGTGTTTCCTTCATATTTGGTAACAATACAGTCTTCAGGTAACTCAGGACAGATTAATTCTTTGTACCTCCATACCCCACTTGCATAGGGTGTCATACGTTCAGCAAGACGTTCATTAAATAAATGCTTCAAAAAGTCAGCATCATAGTTGTGAAAATCATGGACAATATCTAATAGTCCGCCACATGTACAATGGTAGATAAAATCGTTAGAAGGCATTTCTTGACCACAGTCGATACATACTAGTTTCATTTATTAGGGACATGCTAGCTGCCCTCTCACCTCTTTAATTAGGGATTTTCTTGAGTAGGAACTTTTATAGTCTTATAATAAAGAAAGAATTTCAATAAATATAATATATCTTTTATTAGTATTCATAAGTTTCATTTATGATTATAGAGGTGAATAATGAACCTACATGCATTAAGACTGTTTTATACCGTCGCTGAAAAAGGAAATGTTACTCGTGCTGCTGAGGAGCTGAATATAAGTCAGCCTGCTGTAACAGCACAAATAAAAAAATTTGAACAAGAACTTGGTTTAATTTTATTGTCTCCTAATGGTAGAGGCATCTTATTAACTCAAGCTGGAATTCAACTTGCTAAACAAGCTAAAAGATTATTTTCCCTCGAAACTGAAATAGACTCTTATATTGATCAACTCAAAAAGGGAGCAGTTGGAAAGCTCCGTATTGTCGCAACATATCTTCCAGCAAATTTTCTATTGCCAAAATGGATTGGGCTTTACAAACAAAGGTACCCTGAGGTGGAGGTAGAATTAACAACAACTAATTCTCGAAGTGCAATCAATCAGTTAATTAATCATGAAGCGGAAATTGCTTTCATCGGTGGAAGAAAAGAGTTTAATCCAGTCATTCATAGTAAGGAATTACTTGAAGATAAAATGGTATTTGTCGTGCATAAAGATCATAAGTTTGCTTCAAAAAATATTACATTGGCTGAAATGGTAAGAGAGCCTTTTGTGTTTCGAGAAGAAGGGAGTTCTTCACGAGAAAAGTTGGTTTCTTTATGTGAAATCCATAATGTAAATAAACCAATCGTTGGTTTACAGATTAATGGATTGAATGAAACAATTAGAACTGTGATTGAAGGTTATGGAGTTACCTTTGTTTCATCTCTTGAAGTTAACGAATATATGACCCGTGGAGATGTAGACACAGTACATGTAGATGAAATTCAATTAAAAAATCCCATCTCATTATGTACAAGAAAAAAAGATGCACTTGCCGAAACGGCGCTTAATTTCATACAAAGTATTGAAAAAGAAGAAAATTAATCGAGTAGGCTCCTATCCTCCGACAGACTTTTTATTCTTAAAATTAGTTAGATTGAAAAAGAAAATTTCCAGCAGCTTTGTTTCTCCTTAAAATCATCTTTAAGGGGAAATAATACTGGATGCCGATAAAAATAAAAGACCTGAGCAGGGTAGAATACCGAACTCAGGTCTTTAACTATATGTTCTTATCAGATTTTAGCTAATGCTGCTCATCTTTTTCTCAAGGTTTCTCCGAGGTCACATATGTACCAGCTATGAAATCATGGATCGCCCGATGATCTTTTCTTATACCGACCATGAAGGCGCTAATAATAAAACCTATTCCAATAGTAAGGATATAGACTATACCTGCAACGAATGTTCTTAACAGCATCGTGCCTAGACCTACTTTCCTGCCATCGACCCTTACGATACGAATGCCCATAATCCGTTTACCGACTGTATAGCCATACCATACTATCGGGACAATCAGCATGTAGAGTAAGTCCACAATCGTTGAATAACTTTCATTTTCCCAATCCCCGGTTATCCAACCGAAAATCAATGTTAATGGTAATGATATTATTAGTCCGTCCAGAATTCCTGCAAAGAAACGTTTCCAAAAACCTACTGAATCGTTCATTAATGAACCTCCTGTTGTTAGTAGTAGTTACAATTAACTATTTTACCAGATATGAGCTATTGTAACGAGAGTTTTTACGGAATTCACAAACAGGATTTAAATCAGTAACATCATTATTAATTTTACTGCCGCTTTTTTCATTGCGGACATCCTTTACCATACAAAAAACCCCTCTCCCTGATTGAATCAAACAGAGAGAGGGGTTTCGAATCAGTAATTGAAAGATAAAGCAAAAACAAGGAAATTTATTATGAAAGATTCACTCTTCAAGGTAGTTTATGATTTGCTTATCTTATAATTGCGATTAATCAAAGGATGAACCATCGAATTTATTTTGTTTGTTGCTTGTTCATGGCGCTCATCATTTGATTAATTTTCTTTTGGGATGGTTTCATGCCCATTTGCATCATCATCATTTTCAGCATCTGTTCGTTAATTGGCGGATTTTTCTTTAAGTAATCCATCATGTATTTACGAGCGATGAAAAATCCCAGCACTACTCCAGCAATCAATGCCAGTACGCCAACTAGAATGTAAACCCACATACTATTTCCTCCTTCGTGTTGTCTAACATCAGTGTACTAGACCAAAGATTATTATACAATACCCGCTGCCGAAAAGTCCCCCATTTAGACAAATTTTCTTTCTTTTATCGGTTTTAACCATCCGTATTTTTCGTGTTCAAAATCTATCGCGAGAAAACTCGCCTCGTATTTTCGAATACATTCAAAAAAGGCAGTTTCTGCTTCGTAGTCTCCATCAGCTTTTAGCGTAATGGATTCGTTCTCGATAATCAAAACGGCTTTACTTGATCCATTTGTTTTTTCTAAATAGTATTTGCCATCTTGAGTCCAAAAATTCATCTTTCTAGGCAAACGTTGTTCGATGGCCAATTGCAATTGGATAATCGGGACTGTTTTGGTGACAAATTCGATTTGTTTTTGCAAAATACTCTTCAGTCTGCCCCTTGCATGAATATATTCCAAAAACAAATTGAAAAATAGTTTTTCTCTTCCATAATAATGATGGGCAAATTCATCTTCGATTAAAAAAATTTGATAGGTTCTCATCAGCACTTGCCTCCTAGCATTCCTATTTTGTAACTCGGACAACTCCAACCATTTCCATCATTTACTATATATGATGACTTTCCCCTATAAATGACACATTTAAACGAAAATTAATTATTCCCATTATATATTGACAAACGAACAGGATATGTTGTTTGCTGGTGAAATTTTCTTCTTTTTTTGTCGAATCGAAGATTTCTCATACCAATGAAAAAAAACTGACACCAAGCTAGTTGGCGTCAGTTTGTATTACAATTATTTTAGCAACCCTTTAACACGGGCCACTACATTTTCTACTGTGAATCCAAACTCTTCCATGATCTTGTTGCCTGGTGCAGATGCTCCAAAGTGATTGATGGCCAAGATTTCACCCTCATCACCTGTATAGCGATCCCAACCAAACGGAGAAGCCACTTCAATAGCTAGACGTTTTTTCACGGCCGGATTGATGACACTTTGTTTATATTCTTTCGATTGCGTTTCAAATCGATCCCATGAAGGCATGCTGACAACAGAGACATCAATGCCTTCTGTTGCTAAAGCTTGCTGTGCTTCCACAGCCAGATTCACTTCGGAACCAGTCGCAAGAAGTAAAGCATCGGCATCTGCTTTCTTGGAAGCAGAGATGACATACGCCCCTTTTGAAACACCTTCATAGGCATTTTGTGCAGTATCTTTAATTGTTGGCAATCCTTGGCGTGTAAGGACAAGGGCAGTTGGTTTATTTGTAGACTCCATAGCCACTTTCCAAGCCGCTGCCGTTTCATTACCGTCAGCTGGACGGATTACACCTAAGTTAGGCATCGCACGTAATGACGCCAATTGTTCGATTGGCTCATGTGTCGGACCGTCTTCCCCAACAGCAATGCTGTCATGAGTGAATACATAGGTTACAGGTAGGCCCATCAGTGCTGCCATCCTGATGGCAGGACGCAAGTAGTCAGAGAAAACGAAGAACGTTCCTCCGTACACTTTAAGTCCACCATGAAGCGTCATTCCATTCAAAGCCGCTCCCATTGCGAATTCACGTACACCAAACCAAATATTGCGACCACTGTAGTTACCCGGTAAGAAATCTGTCTCACCTTTGATGGCTGTATTATTCGATCCAGCTAAATCTGCTGATCCACCGATGAAGCTAGGAACCTTTTTGGCAATCGCGTTTAACACTTCACCACTTGAAGCACGGGAAGCCAATGTTTTTCCTTCTTCGTAAACTGGAATTTCCTGATCCCATTCAACAGGCAGTTCACCCTTGATTGCCAGCTCCAATTGACCGGCTAATTCAGG
Organism: Peribacillus muralis; assembly: GCF_001439925.1. Taxonomy (GTDB): domain Bacteria; phylum Bacillota; class Bacilli; order Bacillales; family DSM-1321; genus Peribacillus; species Peribacillus muralis. Next base: position 39,267 of record NZ_LMBV01000007.1, on the reverse strand, counting down.
ATGTGCTTCTTTGTAATTTTTGAACATTTCGTTCCAAGCTTCCTCTTTTTGAGCTCCTGCATCAACAACAGTTTCATTGAAGTGTGAATACACTTCTTCTGGTACATGGAAGTCCTTTTCGAATGTCCATTTATATGCTTCTTTAGTCAACTTCAGTTCATCTGCACCAAGCGGAGCGCCGTGAACAGCAGATTTACCAGAACGGTTTGGAGAACCGTAACCAATAACTGTTTTCACTTCTATTAATGTTGGACGATTTTCATCCGTTTTCGCTTCTTCAATCGCTTTAGCAATTTCCTCTAGATCATTTCCATCCTCAACACGGATATATTGCCAGTTATAGGATTTGAAACGTTCTGCTACACTTTCACTGAATGACTGACTTAAGTCGCCATCAAGTGAAATATCATTGGAATCATATAAAACAACAAGTCTTCCAAGTTGAAGATGCCCAGCTAATGATGCGGCTTCGGCAGATACGCCCTCCATTAAATCTCCATCTCCGCAAATGCTATATGTATAGTGATCGACCACATTATAAGAATCACGGTTATAGCTTTCTGCCAGGTGGCGTTCGGCCATTGCCATTCCAACTGCCATCGCAATCCCTTGTCCTAGCGGTCCTGTTGTTGCATCTACGCCTGCAGTATGCCCAAATTCAGGGTGTCCTGGAGTTTTACTGCCCCACTGACGGAACCCTTTTAAATCATCGATCGATAATCCATAGCCAGACAGATGAAGAAGGCTGTATAACAGCATCGATCCATGTCCTGCTGAAAGAACAAAGCGGTCTCTATTGAACCAATCTGGATTTTTCGGGTTATGATTCATATAATCGGTCCATAGTTTATATGCCATCGGCGCTGCACCCATAGGCATCCCTGGGTGGCCGGAATTCGCCTTTTCAATGGCATCGATCGATAAAGTACGAATCGTGTTGATGGAAAGTGCATCTAATTTATCTAACATATCGTAAAACATCCCTTCTTGTAATGTACCTCTTTATATTATAGTGACCTGCTTAATATCACAACTAAAATCACTATTTGAAACCCAATATTATACTTTTTGCAAAATAGAGAAGTCCCCTATTTAGATTAAACTAAATAGGAGAATACATACATGAACGCTCTCTTTTTTAAAAACTAAAAGCCAAAAGAACCTTCCATTGGGATATTCCCATCAGGTAAGTTCCAGCATTAATGTAAGTTTCTTTTTTCTTTAATATCTTTGATCTTTTGAGGAGTGACGTCGTTACCTTCTGGGTCGACCACTTTTACGTGTTCTAACGTATCTGACATGGATTGCCTGAATGTTTCCAGATACTCACTTCTTAATTGCGTTTGTTCTTTCGCCTCAACTTCCGTCAAGCCAATTTCCTTAGCCTTTTTGGAAAGTTCATTTATGCGGGCCAATTTTTCTTTTGATAACATAATTTCGCTCCTTCATAATCTGCGGATAATGTCATAGTATTAAAAAAGTCGCGAAAATACAAGTTCTATGATTGACTTTCCTGTGCAGTTTGCTGGCACCCGAGATAACGACAATTCAGGATAGCTTAGGATGGCAGCTAAAATCCTTTAAGGAATCTCTGTGCTAATTTATCGAAGCTTATATACTATTTTGCACTTAAATAAATGAAAAACAAAATATGGTCATAAGAGCATGAACAATTGTCTTCCTCCATTAAATCCAATCATTTCCTCTTATCCGGGTGAACGGGTAAAAAGGAGAGTTGCTTGAACTCTCCTTTTTTACACTATTTCAATTGATCCAATGCCATATTTAACTTTAATACGTTCACTTTCGGTTCTCCAAATAACCCCAGTGATCGAGATTCAGTATGTTTCTCGACAAGATTATATATTCTTTTTTGGGAGACGCCTCGCTCTAGCGCAATGCGTGACACCTGCACTTCCGCTCCTTCTGGTGAAATGTTTGGATCTAAGCCGGAACCTGAGTTTGTCAGTAAATCAGCAGGTATCTCTTCTTGTTTGACCGTTGGATTTTCTTTTAGAAAAGTTGTTAGGTCTTTTTCAGTGCGCTTGATCATGTCCTGATTGGATGGGGCATAATTGGGTGAGCCCGAGCCTGCCGCATCATATTCTATAGAAGAAACACGACCATGAAAGTAAGCAGGGTCTTTGAACGATTGCCCTATTAGTTCAGAACCGATGATTTTTCCTGATTCGTTTTTAATTAAACTGCCATCCGCTTTCTCAGGCATAATGACTTGGGCAACACCTGTCATTAGCAATGGATAGGCAATTCCACATATAACTAGCAACACCAAACTTAAGCGAATATTTTTTAACATGGATTTCCACCCTTACTTTTGATTTTAAGCTACATGTAGCATGACGAGCAGTATATCGATAAGTTTAATTCCTATGAAAGGGACGATCACGCCGCCCAATCCGTATATGAATAAATTTTTGGTTAATAATCTTGAAGCACTCATAGGTACGTATTTCACACCCTTCATTGCCAATGGGATGAGAAGGGGTATAATAACGGCATTAAATAGTAAAGCAGATAAAATGGCGCTTTGTGGTGTAGCCAGGTTCATAATATTCAGAGCCTTCATTTCTGGAATCGCCAACATGAACATCGCAGGAATAATCGCAAAGTATTTGGCGACATCATTGGCAATGCTGAATGTCGTCAAGGCTCCCCGTGTCATGAGTAACTGTTTACCGATTGCCACTACTTCGATTATCTTTGTAGGGTCAGAATCCAAATCCACCATATTCGCCGCTTCCTTCGCTGCGATGGTTCCTGTATTCATCGCCAATCCAACATCTGCCTGGGCCAATGCAGGAGCATCATTCGTCCCATCTCCCGTCATGGCCACAAGTTTACCTTGTGCTTGTTCCTGTTTAATGACGGAAATTTTATCTTCGGGCTTCGCTTCAGCAATATAATCATCTACTCCGGCTTCTTTTGCAATGGTCGCTGCTGTTAATGGATTATCACCGGTACACATAACGGTTTTTATGCCCATTTTCCGCAATTCATCAAAGCGTTCCCTCATGCCTGCTTTTACCGTATCCTTCAAGTAGATGACACCCAACACACGGTTTCCTTCGGCAACAACAAGTGGAGTTCCGCCTGCAGTTGCGACTTTATTCGTAATGCTTTCTAAATCGCCAGGAACTTTTCCTCCTTGCTGCTGTATATATTCTCTTACTGAATCCGCAGCACCCTTCCTAATTATTCTGCCATCAGAAAAGTCTGTACCACTCATCCGTGTATCAGCCGTAAACTCAATTCCTTCCGTACCGGTTTTATCTAATTCTCCATCGGATAATCCAAACTTTTTAGCAAGTTCGATGACCGAGCGGCCTTCAGGCGTTTCATCGTGTAAGGATGAATGAACGGCCACTTTATTCAATTCAGCTTCGCTTACCCCCTTAACCGGTAAAAAAGCTGAAGCCATCCGGTTCCCATGGGTGATGGTTCCTGTTTTATCAAGGATGATCGTATTAATATCACCAGCTGCTTCGACAGCTTTTCCCGACATGGCAATGACGTTAAATTGAGTAACCCTATCCATACCCGCTATCCCAATGGCAGACAATAGACCCCCGATGGTCGTTGGGATCAAACAGACCAGCAATGCCACTAAAGTCGCAATCGGTAATGTGACTTTAATATAAGAAGCAATTGGTACAAGTGTCGTGCAAACAAGCAAAAAGATAAGGGTCAAACTGACAAGCAGGGTGCTCAGGGCAATTTCGTTAGGTGTTTTTTGTCTTTTTGCTCCTTCAACGAGATTAATCATGCGATCAAGGAAGGATTCACCTGGGTCTGAAGTGACGATGATTTTGATAAAGTCACTGATGACTTTCGTTCCTCCAGTTACCGAACAGAAGTCCCCTCCGGATTCTTTAATCACGGGAGCTGATTCGCCAGTGATGGCGGACTCATCTACAGCCGCCACTCCCTCGATTACGTCACCATCGGTCGGGATTAAATCATTGGTTTCCACCAAGACAATATCGCCTTTGCGAAGTTCCGTGGCATCCACTATTTTAATGGAACCGTCTTTTTGGAATAACTTTGCCTTCGTATCCTGTTTCGTTTTTTTCAGACTATCGGCTTGCGCTTTCCCCCGCCCTTCTGCCAATGCTTCCGCAAAGTTAGCAAAGAGGATCGTTACGAGCAATATGACGCTCACAGCCATGTTATACCCTCTATCTGATGTACCTCCAAAAAGGGTTGGGAATATGGAGAGTAATAGAGTAATAATAAATCCTATTTCCACTACGAACATAACAGGATTTCGAGCCATTATTCTTGGATCTAACTTTTTACAGGCATCTATTATCGCTTGCCCGATTATTTCCTTATTGAGAGTCCCTTTACGCTTTGTACTCATTTTTAGAATACTCCTTTTCTTCGTTTATCTAATTGTGAGCCATTCTGCTACTGGTCCGAGTGCAATGACAGGGAAGAACGTCAATGCCCCAATAACTAATACCGTCGCCAAGAGAATGACTAGGAATGTGCTATTATCTGTCTTGAACGTTCCAATCGTCTCGGGAACTCGTTTCTTAGTAAGTAAAGATCCTGCGACAGCGATTAGTGCAATCATGGAAAAGTAGCGGCCAAACAGCATGACTAAACCGGTGGATATATTCCAAAATGGAGTGTTATCTCCTAAACCCTCGAACCCGGAGCCATTATTGGCTGCCGAAGAGGTAAACTCGTAAACCACTTGCGTAATTCCATGAAACCCTGGATTGGATATAGCCGATGTGCCCATTTGTGTAGCTAAAGCAATGGCTGACGGAACTAGTATGATTAGCGGATGAAGAAGAATGGTAAGGGCTATTAGTTTCATTTCCCTGCCTTCAATTTTCTTCCCTAAAAACTCCGGCGTTCGTCCAACCATTAGCCCGGCAATGAAAACGGCCATTATTGCGTACATAATGATGTTAACCGTCCCTACTCCATCACCGCCGAACACACAGTTCAGCATCATTTCTGCCAATGGCACTAATCCGCCAAGTGGAGTAAGCGTATCATGCATATTATTGACCGTACCTGTCGTAGCGGCTGTCGTAACGGCTGTAAAAAGGGCACTCTGTGCGATTCCAAACCGCACCTCCTTGCCTTCCATACTTCCATTCTCTTGAGAAATGCCCATTTTCTCTAATGAAGGATTTCCATTTAATTCACTGAAATACGTAACACTTAAGAATACAAGGAACATTAATCCCATGGCCGAAAAAAGAATCCAGCCCAGTTTCTTGTTTTTTGCCATATACCCAAACGTTAACGGGAGAGCGACAGGTATTAAAAACATGGATAAAATCTCTAATATATTGGTGAAACCATTAGGATTCTCAAAGGGATGTGCCGAGTTGACCCCAAAGAATCCACCTCCATTTGTCCCTAAATGTTTAATCGACTCCAACGCAGCAACCGGCCCGCGCGCGATATTCTGCTTCGCACCTTCCAATGTAGTGGCAACGGCGGTAGGATCAAGGGTTTGCGGCACCCCTTGGGATACTAGTACAAGCCCGATTAAAATGGATAACGGCAAAAGCACCCTGGTGATGGAACGGATTAAATCCACATAAAAATTCCCCATACTGCGCTGCCCGGTCAGGCCTCTGAAAAAGGCCATACAGAGCGAAAGGCCGGTAGCCGGTGTCGTGAACATCAAAAACATGATGACGACCATTTGCGATAAATAAGAAAGTCCCGATTCCCCGCTGTAGTGCTGCAAATTGGTATTTGTAAGGAAGCTTGCAGCAGTATTGAATGCCAATAATGGATCCATATTGCCTATATTACTAGGATTACCTGGTAAAACTCCTTGAAAGCGAAGTATCAAGTACGAAATAAAAAACATGACTATATTACTTAAAAGTAGTGCCTTGGCATATTGCTTCCAGTTCATATCACCGGTATGAATACCAGATAATTTATAAATTCCCCGTTCTAATCCCCCAAACATTCGATCTTGTTTTGTTGATTCTAGGGAATAAACATTAACTAAGTATTTCGCCAGCGGTATGGCCAAAATAATAACGAGTGCCAATACCAGACCGATTTGTAAAAAATCCATTTGCATTTCCTCCGTTTTGTAACTATTAATATTTTTCCGGGTAAATCAAGGCATGAATTAAATACAACGAAAGTGCTCCAACAATACATAATAAGAACATTGTTTCTACTCTCCTTTTTCTTCGATAACCTTAGAACAAAAATGGATAAATCCAAAAAATAACAAGAATGAAAAAACTGTAAGCGAAATCGATAAAAGATCCATTAACAACTCTCCTTCCAACCTTCTACTATCTTAATTAAGTAACAGCACTCACCCCCTTAAGGTGTACTAGGATTCGCTTGTTAGCAGCCAGTTATAGCTGTATCCATCTGGTTTACTGAAGATGACAAAATCCGCTCCCATTTTTTTATATAGATTGGAATTTTGGTGATTACATGTAACAACAAACAATCTAAACGGTTTGAACTGTGAAAATAATTTAACAAGTTTCATTCCATCCAACAGAGAATGAGGGAATAGATAAACACTGTTATACTGGCGCGGATCACGAATCTTTTCATAAAAAACATTTTGGTTTCTTGTTGGCTTAAACCATTCTTCATCATAGTCCACAGTTTCTACGTTCCTTATATCCGTATGGATCGCCCGGATACTGTCCTTTACGGATTTATATAATTTTCCTTTTCCAACAAGCAGTACTTTTCCCATACACTCCACCTCATACGTGCTTTTTCGTATTCTTTTTCATTTTGCATACTTGCTGGGAAAGAGAAGCCTGCCTGTTGGAAACATAAAAAAAATAGACCAATGCTTACTTCTTCCCCATGTATGCAGCCATGCAGTAGCTATCCATAACCGAGTGCTAATCAAATTGATTCACACAACGGTTATTGGATGCATTGCAAAACAAACATATAAAAATTGGAGAAAAAGTACCCATTGGTCTACTTAACGCCCAGTCAGCATGTGCTTTCTTTGCGTTCTGTCTTCCATGATCCTTTTTCATATGAAAATAGGCAAATTAAAAAGACCTACTTTGTCATTCAAGTTGCCTTTTGCCGTTTTTACACAACAAAAAAGCCCCTTGATCAAGGCGGTCTCATGACCTCCTTCGCTTTAGCCGACGAAGTTAGCTGACGGGTAGGATGGCGAAAGAGTCTCTCATCCTTTCTGCAGATGCAGAATTAACCCCAAAAAATTGGTTCCTCCGTTCCTGATTACTCAGGACTAAGCCGAATTTCAATTGTTGGTGTTGAATATGATGTTATTTTATGCCGGTGGACTACTCCTTGTAAATTGGCATTTTCCGTTGAATAAGTTCGTTTTAGATACTTTTTTTAATATATTCTCCTCATTCCTATTGTTTCCTTATGATATCTCTTTTTTTGTAACTTTTTCCGTTTGCATTATTGGCTATATCCTACCATTTTTCAATTTCACGTTTCCATGGTTTGGTAGTCCAGCTGACTTTCCACCTTGATTCACTGCAACGAAACGCAAAGAAAACCCTCTGTAACTGAGGGTTCGTTCTAGATTCAGTTCGGTTGTAGGCTTGATTTGTTTTGTTTTCGACTAATGCACAGCACCAGCCATTTGCTGGACATCAAAACCAAAAACACTGTGAAGAGTCCGGACTGCCCTCTCTGTAATGCTTTCCGGAATAATGCAGGAAACCTTCATTTCCGAATTGCTGACCATTTTGATTGCAATATACTCTGCAGCCAAGGCTGTAAACACCTTCGCTGCCGCCTCTGGATTTGAAACCAGCCCAGCTCCAACGATGGAAACCTTAGCTAATCCTACTTCCGTAACGATTTCCTCAAACGCTAGTCTTGTCTTATTGGCCTTGAGTAAGTCCAGTGTGCATCCCAAATCAGCTATCGAAATAGTAAAGGAAACGTCAGTTAACGATTCATTTGAACATTGGGTGATCATATCAACGTCAATATGAGATTTTACCAGGATCGAGAATAAAGATGCTAATGCGTCAAATCGTTTTATTGTAATTTTCACAATATTATTTTTATGAGTCACCCCGCATACTACCTTTTCTTCCATATCCACATCCCCCTCAATAATCGTTCCCGCTTCATTAGTGAAACTAGATCTTACCATCAACCGGACATTATTTTTTTTCGCACACTCCACCGCACGGGAATGCAGGACCGCTGCTCCTAATGTCGCCAGTTCCAACATTTCATCAAAAGATATCCTAACTAATTTCCTAACCGTTGGAACAACACGCGGATCGGCCGAATAGACTCCGGAAACATCTGTATATATTTCGCACATATCAGCCTTCATGCTGGCAGCCAGTGCAACCGATGTCGTATCCGAACCACCCCGGCCAAGGGTAGTCACTTCCCCGTCTTCCGTAATTCCCTGAAACCCTGCGACAATGACAATGATCCCTTTATTAACGAGATTTACTATTCTATCGGTGTCAATTCGGACGATTCTCGCTTTAGTGTGAACGGATTCAGTCATGATTCCAGCTTGCCATCCCGTTAAAGAAACGGCAGGGTAGCCTTTGCTAACCAAAGCCATAGCAAGTAAGGACATGGAAATCTGCTCACCGGAGGCCAACAGCATATCCAATTCTCTATCAGGTGGGTGCTGTGACAATTGCTTGGCCATGTCAACTAATGAATCGGTCGAATTTCCCATTGCCGAAACCACGACAACGACATCCTTTCCCTCGTTCTTAGCCTCGATTATCCGTTCGGCTACGTGCGAAATTCTTTCAACGCTGCCAACTGAAGTACCGCCAAATTTTTGCACAATAAGTGACATATCCATCTTCCCCTCCAACTATTATTTCTAGGGCTGACCCTTAACCGATCGAATGCGATACTGAAGTTTCGATATCCCCTATTCACATTGAAAAGACTTCATCACTTGTTAAAAGCCAATTATAGCTGTAACAATCCGCTTTACTAAAGATGACAAGATCGGCTCCCAATTTTTTATACAAACTAGAATATTGCTGATCAAGAGTGACAACAAACAGCCTAAACGGTTTGAACATTGAAAATATTTCCATAAGGCTAATTCCATCTGATGGAGAATCAGGGAAAAGATATACAATCTTATAGTTCGCTATTTTATTACCGATTAATTCATAGCATTCTCCCAGGTTACTTAGAGGTTTACACCACTCTTCTTCATAGTCCAAAATTTGGACGTTACTTGTATCCGTGTGGCTTGCATACAGGCTACCCTCAACAGCTTTGAATAGTTTTCCTTTTCCAACAAGCAATACCGTTTCCATAAATCACCCCACCACGCTTTTCGCTTACATAGGTTACTTGTTGAAAACAAACAGAAATAGACCAATGCTTACTTTCCCCCTTGTATGTCGCACAGTAACCCGTCCTGTCCGTGTGTTGATTCACACATCGGAACTTTGGATGTTTTACAATAGCAACAGGTAGAGAAAAGCACTCATTGGTCTACTTAACGCCCAGCAAGCTTTACACTCTCTTTGCGTTCTGTCTTCCATGATTTATTCAGTTTATAGGCATAATAAAAAACCTATTTTAGTAGCAGGCTATTTTGCTACATAAAAGCAACATAACAGCCCTAGGGTAGGATGGGGATAGAGTCTCTCATCCTCTCTGCATATGCAGAATTAACCCCAAAATAATGGTTACTCCATCTCAACTGTGTGAGTTTTGACCGAAATTAATTTGTATTTTCTGGGACTCATTCTACACTTATCCATATTGACTTGTAAACCCCTAGTGAATCTTAAATAAGCTCAAAATCACCCATATTCATTCATTTCCAATTATTTCATCTACTAAATCACTATATTGCTTCAAAATACTTATTATTTCAAGCTATTAATATTTTTTTCAGATAGGATTGACAAGAACTAAGCTCGGACATTATGATAAGTTGCATAAATTTGGAGAAAATCAAGGAGGCAATATGGTAAATCCAAAAAAGAAATTAGAAGCTGAAATAAGTGCAGCACTTATAACATTTCAGCGAGAACTAATGGGCCGGGGCCCTCGAGAGGCGAAAACATACATTGTTCAGGATATGGTCATTACCCGTTTTAAGGGAGTTCTGACTGTAGAAGAAAAACACCTTGTTTCCCAAGAAACGGGGCGCAAGCTTGTCAAAGAAATGAGGCAAGTGCTAAGGGAAATGTACAGTGAGGATTTTGAGGAAATTGTGCAACGACTGACAAACTGCAATGTACTTTCCAGTCATAGTGATATCAGCACGAAAATGGAGGAACGACTGGAAGTGTTTATCGTTGATAGAAATTTAGAGAAATTTTTGGAATCGTAAAATAGAGTTTATTTGTCCGAACGAGGAAAAAAATCAAAGTACCCAAAACTAAACGCACGAAAAACAGTCAATTCCAACTAGATGATTTAGTAGATGTTTTTCACTTTTCGACAAATTAATTGAGATTTTAACAAATTCAATTCTTTATGGGGGTTAAGCCATCTTTTTAGGAAAGACAAGTCTTACCTCCCCATGTCGCTGCCTACCTTGAAAGCGTTGATCTTTGTCTGTTTATGCACATAATCTTTACTTGTGCATAAAGCTTGCGAGAAGATCTTTTTTCGCAAGCTCTTTCATTCGAAAATTAGGAGAAGGGCTTTTTCGTGAAACATAGCGTCGAGCTTTTACATCTTTAATCTGTCCGGAATTTGAAGCATGTAACTCTTACAATCTATCATCTCCGAAGGTGCAACGGTTCATCCATTAGTGGCTTTTGTCCATAAATAAACCTGATTTTTATTTAGCTTCTCATCACGAAGTAGCCATGCATTATCGGTTCAGATTTGAGAAGGATTCTCCATTGTTATAATCCGATCGGTTTTATAGTCATTCTTTAGTATCTTCCATCATTTCCGGTTTATGATCGGCAACCACCAATACATCCAAATGACGAACCGCACGAAGTAATTTTTGTACAACAGATCCTTTAAGAATTTCTTCGAGCCTTTTACGGGCAGATTGTCCGATAATCACCTGAGTTGCGTTTTTTTCATGTAATTGTTGAACAACCGCCCCAACTACTTTTCGTCTATGGTGGGTTTCATACATTTCGAAATGTCCCCCGAGGCGTTCCGTCAATAAACGGAGTTTTTCTATCGTTTTTTTGTCCTCCTCAGATAGAGGTGTATGGTCTTGAACGTAAACGACATACCATTGAGCTTTTAACCGATAAGCGATACGAAACCCGCGCCGGATTAGACGTTCACTATCAGGACGCAAATTAACACAAACAAAGATAACCTCCTGTTTTCGCCAAGGTCCCCTTAAAGTCCGCTTCCTTTCCCATGACTCAAGCCTTTCATCCACATCATCAGCTACCTCGCGCAAAGCCAATTCGCGCAGAGCAATTAAATTGCCCGTTTTAAAAAAATTGTTAAGAGCTTGATCAATCTTATCCTTGGCATAAATATTCCCCTCCAGCATTCGTTGCTGCAGGCTATTTGGTGAAAGATCAATAAGTTCAATCTCCTCTGCCATACGCAGGACATGATCTGGTACGGTTTCGCGGACACGGACGCCCGTAATTTGTTCGACACTATCATTTAAGCTTTCAAGATGTTGAATGTTCATAGTGGATATAACTGAAATGCCCGCTTTCAGAATTTTTTCGACATCCTCGTATCGTTTTTTACATATACTTCCCGGGACGTTTGTATGAGCCAATTCATCAACAAGAACAACCTCTGGATTTCGTTTAATAATGGCGTCTGTATCCATTTCTTCCAATACGACATTTTTATATTGTATTTTTTGCCTCGGAATTAAATCCAATCTACCGATTTGTTCAAACGTATCCACTCTTCCATGCGTTTCAAGCAACCCGATTATTATATCTATCCCTTTACTTTTTAGTTCGTTTGCCTCACGCAGCATCGTATAAGTCTTGCCAACACCAGGTGCAGCACCGATATATACCTTTAATTGTCCCTGCCGGATTCTATCAATATGTTCAACTACCTCTTCATTTGAAAGCCGGCGGTATGGATTCAGATTATTTTCTTCCTTCCACTTTGCCGGGATAACCCTTTCCCCATTTTTTTCAGTTCTGTCAGCGACAATAAAAACATCTATATTCCGGGTTTTTCGCAGGATCCTATTGATGATCGATCCGTGAATGATTTCCTCCCAACGGCTTCGCTTCGATTGGCCGATTACGATTCTTGTTACATTATTCTCGGTGGCATAATTTACAATTTCTTCGGCAACATCTTCTCCTGCAAGAGGACGTTCTTCAAATTTCCCACCTATTTTATGTACTAGCTTCTTAATGGATCTTCTGAACGTTTCTTCTTCCTTTGATAATTTTTTAATGGGGGAGTAAAGACAAACTACATATAACTCCCCGCCGAGACGTTTGGCAATTTGTTGTCCCCGCCGTATGAGAATCGATCCATTCCAATGGTATTGGACGGAAACAAGGACCCGTTCTGAAGCACCTGATGGCCCTATCAGTCCCTGCTGTTCACGATAATCATCTAATTCATCGTTAACCTCTCCCGCTAAAAAACGAAGGGAAAGCTCCCGTAATACTGCCAAATTATCTCTTCTGAATAATTTTTGACTCTTTCTATTTGCATCATATTCATGTTTAGTGGGATCTTCTTGAAGGCGATTAAGAATTTGTTCAGGAGTAACATCCAAAAGCTTCACCTCATCTGCCATTGCCAGCGTATTATCGGGAACGCAATGATCAACTTGTACCTGCACTCCCAAAAGTCTTTCAGCAACCTCTTTGACACCCTCCAATTCATAGATGTTAATGGTTGTTATAACGCTAATGTTGTAGCTCATTAACGTTAGCACATCTTCCAATCTAGTCTTATTTGGAGCCTCTGGCCGGTTGCGATGTGCCAGAGCATCCACAAGAACGACTTCAGCATTCCGTTCAATAATGGCGTCAATATCCAAATCTTGTTTAAGTAACCCATTCTCCATCCACTCAATGGGTAAAATTCTTTCTAACGTGCCTATTTGTTCAATGGTTTTGGGACGATCGGAGGCACGCACTGTGCCTACCACAACATCAATCGATTTCTTCTTTAATGCATTTCCTTCCAATAGCATATGATAAGTCTTCCCAGAGCCAGACACAGCACCGAGAACGATTTTTAAACGTCCACGGTGAACTTTATAAAGTGATCGTAAAAATTCTTCTGGTGATTTTCGCCGAAACTTCTCTCCCATTCTTTTCGCCCCTTCTCTTTAAAACTATGTGAAAAGGAGAGCTTACTACCCTCCTCCAATAAAACAAAAAGACAAGTCGTTATAAATATTTTTGCACTTAATCCGGCTAGGCTATTATGCTTCCCTTTCTAAACCGATAAAGAAGCAGGCAGTAAGCATCCTGTTAATGATTTCGCATTTTATCTTTTAATCCCCTTTTTCTTATACTAATTATTTGCCCTGACTAACTTAGACAATAACCACCTACTCATTACGACCATTAAGCTTTTGGCATACGTTGTTGCTATTCACCAACTATGTGTTGATTTCCCCTCCAATGCTCAGCTATTCAGAGGGCGGCGGTGATCCTTCAAGGCGGAAAGCCTGTGGGGTTTCACCTGTCCCGCTGCTTCGGCAGGAGTCTCGCAATGTTTTAAAACGGCAAGCTTTAAGAAAAGAGCCTAAAAAAAGACCAATGGCTCTCTTTCCCCAATGTTGAACACAAGTGCACTCTACTCCCTAAACAATAAAAAGAGTTGATGCATGTAACCTTGTCATTCAAATTGAAGGAAAAAGTACCCATTGGTCTACTTAACGCCCATTAAGCTTCATAGCTCCTTTGCGTTCTGCCCCCCATGATTTCTTTCCTGCATTTAAACATGTAATATTTTGTCTATTGTACGTTTACAAATACATATTGTAAATGAATTTATATTTTCAAATCACCGCATATGTTTATTGGATAGTGGAATGGCGATCTATTTCCTCATAATATTCTTTATATCTCCTATGGACTGTCGCCTTACTAACATCAAATCCTAATCCTCTTAATGTTGCGGCAATTTCTTGAAAGGTAAGGTTCTTTTTTCGAAGATTAATTATTTCATTGATAGGCACCTCTTTTTTCTCCCTGCCTCCCAAGTGTATATTGGATAAATTCTTATGAGGTTCGTAACCATTCTTGATAGCCCTCTCCATACCTCTGCTAATCTTATATTTTGCAATTCTATTCTGAAACTCTTCAACAGAACTTAATATTTCCAATACCATTAGATCCGCATCTGATAAAAAAATCTCTCCATGATCTTGTATCGTAAAAACTTTTATATTCATTTTTCGCAGTTCATGTATAAGTGCAATTTTTGAATGTCCCCTTCCTAATCGGGTATCATCCTGTATAAGTAAAACATCTGCTTGCTTTTCCTTAAATAGTGCTAAAGCTTCAACAATTCCATCTCGTTCCACATCAAATCCACTATGTCTTTCTTCGATAATTTTTAACACATCGAATCTATAATGATTTGCGATATTTTCAAGTTCTTCCTTTTGTCGTTTTAATGATGTATCTTGGGTGTTCTTTTCCGTACTGACACGGCAATAAATAATCGCTTTCAAATTCCGTCCTCCACTTAATTATTTAGAGCTTTTCTATAAAAGGATGAATTACAAGAAAAAACCCAAGGAGCTGTATAAAGTTAATCATCGCTTATTCTTGACTGGCCAACAAGCTCTTCCCCTTTAACCGGAATGACGATAACCTGCCCAGGTTTAATCGAATCTGCACTGATGCCATTATGCTCTTCTATCCAACCAATGAATTCCTTCTTTGTCAAATCAGTTGCTTCATATTCGTCGGAGATTCCCCATAAGGTGTCGCCTTCACTTACTTCTATAGAAAGGAAATCCTTTTTTTGATCATCGTTTAATGTGCAAGAGAATAAAATTGAAAAGATGAATACAGAACCCGCTAATAGAATCGTATAAATATAATTTTTGTATAATTTTTTCATGAATAAATCCCTCCAACACGAATGTTCGTTCGTATGATATACTTGAATTATAATACGAACACTTGTTTCAGTCAACAACAATATTCGAACTTATGTTTGTATAGATTGGGGCTCCATGCTATAATGAAGCAAAGAAAATTGGAGAAGAGGTGCACATATGACTAAACTATCAAAACGGCAGCAAGATATTCTTGATTTCATTAAACAAGAGGTCCGCCTGAAAGGGTATCCACCATCCGTAAGGGAAATTGGTGAAGCCGTAGGACTTGCATCAAGCTCAACAGTTCATGGACATCTATCCCGCCTGGAAAGCAAAGGGCTGATCAGACGTGACCCTACTAAGCCAAGGGCGATTGAAATCCTGAATTTAGAAGAAGCGAACACTATACCAAAAGCTAATGTCGTGAACGTTCCTTTACTAGGTAAAGTAACAGCGGGCATGCCCATAACGGCCATCGAGAATATAGAAGAATACTTTCCGCTTCCCGAAAGCATGGTACCGCACGACGATCATGTATTCATGCTTGAAATCATGGGTGAAAGCATGATCGAGGCTGGAATTCATGATGGCGATTATGTCATCGTCAAGCAGCAAAGCAGTGCCAATAATGGAGATATCGTCGTGGCCATGACTGAAGATGATGAAGCCACTGTAAAACGATTCTTTAAGGAACCGGATTACATAAGGCTACAGCCTGAGAACTCAAATATGGAACCGATCATTTTGCGAGATGTATCGATACTCGGAAAAGTGATAGGTTTATATAGGCAAATACACTAAAAGCGCTAACCGCGCTTTTTTTGTTTGTTTTTTAATGTATGAAACGAACTCTCTCATTATGCATATTGTAAGACTCGTTTTTTTTGATAGGTTCGTTTCCCTTTTCTAGCAATGCCCCCATACGTTGTACTCGTTTCTATGTATTTTTGCCAACTGAACTTGTTTGACCAACAAAAAAAGGAAGTGATAACACCCCTTCCCACTACGCTCATTTCACTCTTAATCTTTGGTTCACTTTAATTAGGTTAAGATCGGCCAACCCATTCCATTGCTGAATCTGAACTTGCGTCGAACCATATGCATTGGCAAGGGCAGAGACGGTATCTCCTTTTTTCACGATATGATAGACTTCTTCGGCCATTACGTCGTACTTGGTTAAACTGCTCGTTTCAATTAGGTTCACCAGTTTTTCCGTATATTTCGGATCTGTGGCATAGCCCGCGTCGAAAATTGCCTTAAGGGCCTTTTTATAATCTTTTTCACCAATGACAAAAGTATATAAATTTCTATTCCACGAAGTCCCGAATGCATACAGATTGGCAAGATCGCGAAGACTCTCCTCCCATGTCGGGTACTTTCTGAATTTGTTCCTTACTTGAACTGGTGCTCCGTTGACATATTCGATCGTTTGGAAAATGATGAATTCTCCTTTATATTCACCTTTCGTGCCAAAAATATTTTTACCCTGCTTCGCTAAAGCGCTTGTCCCATATCCACTCTCCAAACAAGCTTGGGCAATGATGACGGAAGGTAAAATTTTAAACTCTTCATAAATTCTAAGGGCATAAGGTACTATTTCATTGATGAATGTTTCCTTACTCATTCGAACCTCCCGCTAAGTTGTCCTTACCACTTTCATGCATGGTCTTCATTCATATCGTATTCATTGCCATGAGAAAGGTTACAGGTTGTCCAGCCAAATGGGTGAAAATCGGTGATGTTTGCTGTTCATCCTTTTAAGGAAAGTACGTTGGTGGCGTGAGTGAAAACAGATGGAAATTTCCTTTATATATTTATCTATAATAACTAAATCGTTCCCTTCTTGATCGATCAGTCGCAAACAATCGTATAAAATGTTTGTAAAAGGTGAAAATACACTTGAAAAACTTCTTGCTTAAGGGGGTGCACGAATGGACTTTCCAACCATCCATACAAACTTTTGGGATGCTGTGATAGCGATACCCATCATCATGATTGTCACGCAACTTCTTAAGCTCACGTTTCATATCCCACATAAATTCATTCCTACAATTGCATTAGGTCTCGGTTTATTTCTTTCCATTTTCATTAGCCATAGACACCATTTGGTTGCGGGCGTTTTCATGGGCTGGTTTTATGGATATGCAAGCATTGGCAATTACGCTGTTCTCAAAACTGGCATAACATCTTATCGGTCATCTAATCAAAAGAATGATTGGAAGTGGTCGCCAATTATTCACTCACTTCATCCCATGCATCCTCTGCCTCGAACACTTCGATTTCTGTTGTCCACCTCTCTCAAACAAAAAAATGCCTTCAATAAAGAAAAGGCATCCTTCAATCGCTTCTGCTATTTTTCAATATAGACCGAACGAATGAGGGTACGTTTTCGCTCCGGACCATTCGCTCTTTTTTCCTTCACATCTATCGTTACATTATAAACTCCAGATTTAGGTACCTCCGGAAGTTTTCCTGAAAAATTTTCTCTGTCCTTTATATACATGGAGGGTTTTGGGCTAACTTCCCTGCCGAATTCATCTATTAGATGAACGTCAAAGGTTGTAAGCACTGACTCCTTTTTATCATTGAGAGGTTTCTTGATGAAAAACTCGGCATCTTTTTGTTTAACTTTTCCAGGCATGCTCAACGTAATATAATCCTTTTCGTTAAATTGTGCCGTTAACAGGAATGCGTCTTTAGGGGTATTCGTTTTCAACCGCACTTTCCATGTACCAATTTCAAGCTTACTATTATTAAATGTTTGGATGGTTGCTCCGTGAAAGAAGGAAGTTTCATTCTTTCCAGAGTGGATAATAGGTGAAAGGGAATGCCTTTTATTAGACGGAGAAACGACTTCAATCTCAACATCTTTTGAGGCTGTGTATATGGTTATAGTGCCTGGAACCGCTTCATCCACAACGAAACTTTGTTCATTCCACGCATTTTTTTGCAGGTTGCCTCCGACAACGGTTTGAGAGAGGCTTGAGGTAATGACCTTATCTTCCTCCGCTTGTAGGTTATGTTGGATGTCCATAATAGGAACAAATGCAATGGAAGCACTTCTTAAATACGATTCAATTCTTGAAAATACGGCTGACCCGGTGCGAATATTATCGTGATCGAGATTTGAGTCGGAAAATAAATGTTTCGCGTAAAGTAATTGGCTACTCCAAACATTCACTAGTCCATCGTTTTCTCCATAAGAGGATAAATACTCTCCTCCAAGTGATAAAGCAGTCAGCGCTGGGCCTCTATTCATTCCGGCACCGGTGAAATACATATTTTTTCGGGAGTTTATATGGTTATCTGTGGCAGCACGAAATTCCGCCATTTTCCCAACCTGCAAAGAATATGTTCCATCATCTTTTTGACCGAGCAGTGAGCCTAGCCAGCCTGCATACCAGCTATATGCCAAATCAGCGAGGTTCGATCCATGGTGAGGCGAAGCTAATGTGATTACCCTGCCCACATATCGGTATGCCCCATAGTGTACAAGAGCTGCTTGGGTATCTGGGCCCCCTTTGCTATGTGCAATGATATTAACCTTTTCACCATTGAAATGGTTACTGATATCCTCTAGCATGGAGGCTAACAGCCTTCCATTGGCATATTGACTCGCAGATCCGTTTCCGGCTGAATCATGAAGCTGAACGAAAACGGTTTGATAGCCAGCTTCATAAGCTTTCGTATACATATCATTGACTCCATGATAGTCCGTTTCTCCATACCAGCTTGTAGAACTGCCATTTTTTCCTTGAACGAATACGATCGGTGGTTTATTTAGGTCATGGTTGGGAGGAGTGCTCCCTAAAAACCAATCACCAGGGCGGAATGTTTCAGAGGGTGGTTTTAATTTTCCAGCAGAGGTCATGTCCGGCTTAGCCATAATCAAAAATGTTACGATGAGGATGAAAAAAACGACATGATTGATTACAATGCTTTTCAATTGTTTTCTCCTCCCATATTTCTTGCTTTTTTTGAAATCCCTTCTGACACTGACCCTCTTTACGGGTCGACTTGCGCTTTCATTTATTAATAATTGCACATTCCCCATCCAGCACCTGCCACTCTCTTGAAAGATGGGTAAAAAAACCCAGGATGAATCCGTTTGGATAGTGCCAAAGTATGATGAATACTTCCATCTCATATAAAGGCCAATTTAAAGGTTATGTATATAAAGATGCTCAATCATGACGAAAAGCCCTTCTCCTGCATAGGATATAGGGCTTTTCCTTATTGAGCATCCTTACTGCCGGTTCCTTCGAATAAGCCATTTTCCATTTGCTCCTAATCTTGGTGTTTCAATAAAACCTCCATGAAATAAGCCGTCAGCAAAAGAATTTGACGATTATATGGCTATCATCGATGGGATAACACCTAAAGTCCATTTTCAATCTTAATTCTCCATTAAAAATCTTTTCTCTGAGGGTAGATGAAGTAAAACCTGTAAAAGCGAAGTTGAAATGACTGGTTATATTGTGTCGCTACGCACTTAATCTCCCTTCACCATTTCATTAATCGATACTACGACAGGTAAAGTGACTTCAGTGATTAGCTCGTCTTTTCGATTGTAAAGTTTGAATATTCCGTCATACTTGATGATATCTGCAATCACTTCACCACAAACTTCATTTCCAATCGCAAAAGTACTAACGGCAGTCCCATCAATCACTTCAATAGACTTAATTTCTCTTTCCACTTGTTTCACCCACTTCCCGTTCCTCCGTGCGCCGTAACTATGGATTTTTATATTCCATCGGTATATTAGGGGTGCTGATGATTAAATTGTCCATTCCAGGCTTGCCCTCTCTTTCCTCTAGAAGCACACGTCTCCGTTGACTCAACTACATTTAAAGTGTACATCAGGGTCGAAAAAAATGATATCGTCAATAGAAAAGCCAACACATTCAGCAAACATATAAGCCTTATCGACTCGTAAAGGAATCTTATATTGTTCATAGTCAATATAGGTCCTCTTAGCCATTCTTAGCACTTTCGCCATTTCATCCTGGGTTAAACCTTTATACTTCCGCGCTTGCTTAAGTGTGAATTTAACCTGTGTCATATCTTGTCACCTCCTGTCTAAAAAATGATATCACACTTGAAGTATAGTTACCATCAATTTTTTGTAAAATTCACGCACTATGAGTTTACTCACTTTCACTCATGGTGTATATTCAAATGAGAGGTGAAGAATTATGCACATTGGCGAACGGATAAAAATATTTAGAAAAGAAAGAAAAATGACACAAGAAGATTTGGCAAAGATATTAAAGGTGGCCCCGACGGCAGTATCGGCTTGGGAATCCGGCCGGAACAAACCTTTAATGGATAAGTTGACCATGATGTCCACATGCTTTGATATACCGCTATCTCACCTCGTTGACGGAACTCCAATCGTTAAAAATAATTCTTCCATGGAATATTTGAACGAAAAGAATGTTAGATTAATTGGTGTATATGGAAATATCCCTGCTGGAGAGCCTAATTTTACGAATGAATATATAGAAGCCTATATGCCGACATTGAATTCCATGCTTAAAAACAACAAAGATTATTTTTTTCTACGAGTAAAAGGAAACAGCATGAACAAAGAGTTCAGCGACGGGTCCTTAATCCTTGTTGAGAAAACCAGCTACCTGGATAACGGGAAAATTGGTGTAGTCTTGGTAAATGGTCATGAAGCTACAGTCAAGCTAGTGAAAAATGAAGGAGAAACGATCACACTCACTCCCTGTAGCACAGACCCTTTTTATGAGAAAAAAACCTATCATATTAAAAATGATCACGTCAAAATATTAGGAAAAGTGGTTCAAGCCATTAAAATATACGATTGATATCATTTTGTTCATACATATACGATCGACTGAGTACAGACCACCATCGGTTTGTACTTTTTTAATTTCAAAAAAAATCCGTTTGTGTCACTTCTAAAAAAGAATACCTTACAATAAATTTCAGCCCTGACACTTATTTTTCATATAACAAGCCTTATTCCATTATCCGGTTCAAAGCTACTTTTAAGAATTGTATAATGAAGTGATAGATAGTTGCCTCTGTAGCTCAAGAAGGGAAGAACGCGGAAAACATTGTAGCCAACGGGTCGCAAGGTAAGGGTTTCAGAAGCACCGAAAAGCAAATTAGCTAAGTCAGGTGTAATTCCTGTCGGTGAAAATCCGTAGGGAAGCGTGTTCCCCCCCTAGTCTATGCTTACGAAAGGAGTGCGAGTTCGAATCCCTTCAGAGGCATATAAAGAGCAGCCATACTTCAAGCCGGAGAATGACTTTCACCAAACACTCCTCCCCTATTCAAATGAAAATAAGCAAGCCTTACTTATTTAAGGCTCCTAATGTTAAACCATCCAAAACTGTAGGCGATGGAGATTTTATTATGACTATACGTGAGCGCCGAACATTCACCAAATTATAAGAGGTCATTCACTAACGCAACGCAGGTCCGTTTAAAGAAAAAGATCATGTAACGCCTCTTTAAGTGAAATTTGCTGATGCAATGAAAAGAACTAATCAGTTAGAAATGAAGAATGTTAGGTTAAAGCAAGCCCCGCTAATCATGCGAAGAAACAGATGTGATTCTAAACAACGCCCCCCGAATACCCAGTATCAGCAATATGTAAAGTCTCTAAGATTCCAATTCTAGCTTCATTTTCACACTGTGTGGAATGAAACGGAAGGCAACGAGACTCCTGCGGGAAATGCGCGTCCACTTGAGACCCCGCAGGCTGAAAGCCGAGGAGGATCAAGGACCGCCTCTGGATAAGCGAGTGCCTGCAGTGCAATGAAACGGACTTAGTACCATTGTTTACAACTATGGACAATGGAAGTCTAGCTTCATTTTCATACTGAGTGGAATAAAACGGAATGCGGCGACACTCCTGCGGGAAATGCGTGTCTACTTGAGACCCCACTGGCGAAGTGAAGTGCAATGAAACGTCCAAATTAAGATTCTCCCACTCTGGGCATCCAGTATACTAACTTAGTTTTCACGCAAAGTGGAGAGAAACGGAAGGTACAAAACTTCTGTAGGGAAAGTACCGGTCTATCTTATTAAAATGAAAAATCTGTAGACAAACTCCATTATTGCGAGTTATTCTACAGACCGATCCTCCATCTAAAAAGGCATCATTCACTTGTAGTTTGCATCCATCTCACCCTGTCAGCAAAAGGACTATATTACTTCACTCGTACTTTCTGGTTTACGACAATGGTGTACTGGCTGTCAAGGTCGTTCCACTCTTTAATTTGTTGAACAGTACTGCCATATGCCAGACTCAAAGAATATACGGTGTCCCCACTAACAACGGTGTGATATACTGCTGTATTTTTCTTTTTAAGATTAAAGCATTTAACCAGACCGTTTACATGTCCGCGTGCAAGCGCTTCGATAAAGGATGATGTTTTTAATTTAGCTGCATCATTGGCATTATCGACAAAGCCATTTTCCGTTAGAAGTGCAGGCATGTCCGATTCACGAAGTACATGTAAATCCCCTGTTTTTTGTCCCCTATCTTGGAGGTTGATAAGTTTCATGACCTCTGAATGAATATGATCTTGATAGGTTTTCGTCTCCCTGCTCGTGGACGTATAGATGTAATCCTCATACCCAGTGCCTCCGCCAGCATTATTATGGATGGAGAGAAATAAATCAGCTCCCCAAGCGTTCGCTTGATTGGTTCGATCGCTTAAAGATGGAAAGGTATCTGATGTTCTGCTCATCTTTACAAAAACGTTCATATATTCGATTATCAAGATGTCCTTGATACGAGTCGCGATGGATAATGTTAAGTCTTTTTCCTTCAAACCATTTCCGACCGAGCCAGGATCGGTACCGCCGTGTCCGGGATCAATAAATATTTTCACCATTTTAATCACCTCTATTAATCTTATGTACCGGAAGGAAAAATGCTTGTACACGTACACTAACGGATTAAAAAAATCTCTAATTTCAGGAATTTCTTTTTTTGTTTCGACCCGGTTCCGTTGCCCTTGCAAATGATGTCTTCTTCTCTCTGCTAATTTATTAATACCTACGATTTTATCAGCCCTATATTATGCAGTCGATCCCATCATGAATAAGCTACCTTCTATTATTTATTTTAGTTTGATAAAATCTTATCAAATGGTCATGTTCCTATATTCGTTTCACTAGACAGATTCTTTTAATGGAGTTTACATCAAAAAGACGAGATCAAGGTGCGCTAAACTAATTCAAGGAAAGGAGTGTAATATTGATGGACTTAAGAGCAGATGAAGCTATACCGTTCAAACAATTGGTTCAGAAGTTAGATCGAGGAAACAAGCTCCTTCGTGCCTGGGAAATAAAAGGCGGGATTTCTGCACAGGTTACAGGATTGGAAATATTACAGCCTAGTGGAACTATCGTACGCGTGATCGTTCGTCAGCATGGTGAGAATGATTTGAAAAGGAACCCCAATATTGCAGCGGATGAGTACAAGCTTTTAGAAATATTGACAAACGAAGGTTTGTCCGCTCCAAGGCCATATTATTTCGAGCAAGGCGGAGCCGTTTTTACTAATCCATGCTTAATTATTGAATATATCGAGGGCAGTCCAGAATTTTCCCCTTCCGATTTAACTGATTATATTTTCCAGCTGGCAGCTACTCTAGTTAAAATCCACTGTTTCGAATGTGAACATCTTGATCTTTCTTTTCTTCCAAGACAGGAAGAACAGTATGTGAAAATGGTAGCAGCAAAAAAGGTAAATATGGACGAAACTTTAAATCAGGGCTTGATCCGTGATGTCTTAAAAACCACCATTCCATTTTCCTCCTTGAATCAGGATGTAATCCTTCACGGAGATTATTGGCCAGGAAATATATTATTTATAGAAAATAAACTTGCTTCGGTAATTGATTGGGAAGACGCAGCGTTAGGCGATCCTTTGGCTGACCTTGCCAATGGTCAGCTTGAAATACTTTTTCATTTCGGAATGGCAGCAATGGCAGACTTTACCCATCAATATATATCGATGATGCCAGGCTTGAATTTGAGCCATTTACCATTCTGGCAATTATATGCAGCCTTAAGATTAGCTTCATTTCCTGAATGGGGCTTGGAAAAAAGCAAGGAAAATATCATGCGGGAACGACACAGTTCATTTGTTCATCAAGCGATAAGCATCATTGGTAAAAGTTAAGATGAATGGGCTTTGTTTGCTGACAATATTTTTTAAAAAGGCATTTATACTAGTCCCTTTGCCGTTTATTTTCATAAACTAATAATGATTAATAAAATAATTACGGGAGGTGTTGAAATGTATAATAAACCATGGGGGCATCCACATGGCGGCCACCGTCCACCGCAATATTGCCCACCGCAGGCGATGCCTGTTCAGTATGATCCGTCTCAAACTTCCCCAACAAGGCATTTTGTTAAAACCAATATCATTAACACTGTCATTCCGGTTTTTCACCCCGCGCATATCACAACAGTAAATAAACACGTCATCACTTATAAACATTATTTCCAACAAAGGAACAACGGCGTGAATGGGTATTACCCCCAAGCCTTTAGTTGTGGACCTTCGAGGAGCCGATTCGGATATTAATTATTAAAACCCCCATTCGGGGTTTTTATTATGAATTTAGCGCGCACTTCCCGATCCGGTTGTTACGTTAGTTCAAACACAAGTTTTCAGTATAATCATGGTTCGAACTGTAGGTATATTCTAGGCGGCTTAAAGATGCGATTACTCTACTTCAACATATAATACATAAGGTTGAAATTATCCTCAGGGGTTAACTATTCCCTTAATATATCGGCAGGTGATAATCATAACTTACCCTCTTTTTATAGTTACTGGCATTAGTGGTTCCGGCAAATCCTCTACCTCATTGGAACTACATAAAATCTCGTTTGATGCTAATATCAACGTATACGACATGGATCTTATTGTAAATGATGAAAATTATCACCAAGCTTGTGATAGTTGGTTGAAAATTGCCTTTTATAGTGCACATTCCGGCCGTAATACTATATTATTTTGACATGTACCTGATCCTTATAATGTATAAATCTGTGACCATTTCCCTTTTTTTGCCCCTGTTTACTACCTGCACCTCTATTGCAACGACAAAGCGCGCACAGACCGGTTAACGTCACGTGGAATATGGACGCTCAAGAGCATTGAATATATGAATGTACTATCAAGGAATTTAGTTCAGGAAGCACAAACAGCATCTATTCCAATAATAGATACTTCAAGCACTTCGACCCAAAGTGGCGAAATTGAAAAAAATGGATATTGAAAAACTTGCCTGATTAATTCTCTATCCTTTTATGAAAGCTTTCTGATGCAATTTCAATTGGAAAACTTTCATCACATTAGTAACCATCTCTCAGGAAGAACATATCAGTCACACAAGCTAACAGATGCGCTTGACAATAAATCAATCGGTATTGTCTAATATAAAAGACCTTCCAGCTAGTTTAGTATTATATGAATCAAATCTTTACATAAAATTTGTGATGTATTGAGCATTATTATGCTACTTTAAATTGAAGGAACATGCATAGACAAGGCTGCGAAGATCGTACAGGCAGTTAAGCAGAATGCAGAACACTAGCATAATCCATAAGGTAATGGAACTTAGAATAATTTTCAGTCAGGTCCGTTTTACATCTCATTGTTGATAAGATGCTTGTGATGTATTTGAGCAATTCATGAAAATAGGAGGAATTCATTTTGAATCCATATGCATTTTTGGCAATAGCGATCATAAGTGAAGTGTTTGGCAGCTCCATGTTAAAAGTATCGAACGGCTTTAGACGGTTTTTTCCTTCCATAGGTGTGGTAATTGGAATGGGCTTAGCCTTTTACTGCCTATCCGTATCCCTCATAACCATCCCACTTGGTACGGCATATGCAATATGGTCCGGGATTGGCACTGCATTGACTGCTTTAGTCGGAGTCATCATTTATAAGGAAAGCTTCAATCTAAAAAATTTTTTTGGCTTAGCCCTTATCATCGGTGGAGTCATCATATTAAAGCTCGCAGCTGGATACTCTCAATGACATTTAACAAATCGGAGGTTATAGAATGAAAGGTTACATCGCTTTGGGAATTTCCATCATTAGCGAAGTGTTTGGTACGACCATGCTTAAGATATCTGACGGGTTCACTGGCCTATTCCCAACGCTTGGCGTTATCATAGGCTTTGGAACGGCGTTTTATTGCCTATCTTTATGTCTTAAAACGATTCCGTTAAGCTTAGCCTATGCCATTTGGTCGGGTATCGGCACCGCTTTAACGGCATTGATAGGCATACTGCTCTGGGACGAGCCATTCAGTTTCGTTACACTGGCTGGGTTGATCTTAATTATTGGCGGAGTCGTTTTATTGAACGATACCCATACTTCGAAGCAAACAAAGAAATCATTAACCTGAACTATAAAGGAGAACACAGTCATATATAACATGTGCTCTCCCTCTATTTAATTAAAGCAATCGCTTTTCATTTATTCTAATAGACTTGCCGCTGAATCTGTGTATGTTTTGGCCCATTGGGAAAATGGAAGTTCATTGTTCCAAGAAACCATATTCATTGCTTTTGCACATCCCCAATCTATAACCCGTTGATGAAGCATATGTACTCTAATACGTTTTTTTATGTCTTTTTTTTCTTCAGATTCACTACAATACACGCTAACTAAATGCTTGGCAATTTCTGATTCATCGTTATTTAGATAAAATATAATCATTTTTATTAAATCTGAAATAGGGTCTGCAAAATATGAATTCGTAAAATCAAATACACCACTTATTTCCCATCTGCTAACCTCTGAATATATCAAAAAGTTCTCAAGCTTAAAATCACCCATTACAAAGGTGGGAGAGGAGAAATCAACAAATGCATCTTGCGAATCGTACAATAAAGAATTTACCCAATCGAAATCTTCAGACGTTATTTTTGAATATTTTTTTGCATCCTCTAACCAAAACATTATTCTGTTGTAAAGCCATGAAGCGTACGTACCCTTAAAAGGAATAATATCGAATTTTTCTAAATTAAGCTCTCCAAATCCATCTGCTTTCCAAGTATGAAATTCAGATAATGTTTCAGCAATTAATTCAGCTATTCTATACTTGTCATCTAAATCGAGACTGTTTTTTAGATGTTCCGAATTTAGGTGTTCGCCTTGAAGACGAGGCATTAAGGTATAACTCCACTCAAAAATTTCTTGCGAGTTATCAACTATATATGGCATTGGCACAGACACATTTGTTCTTTTCTTGAGATTTTCCACAAAGAACTTTTCCTCACGGAATTGGCCATTATATAGTGGGTTTCCTTTAAAAACGAAATCTCCTTCGGTTGATGACACGAACATAGTTTGGCCCATAGCTCCATTTGCTGTTTTTCTAGATGAAATCATTTTACCCAAATTATATTTGTCAAGCATTAATTGTAATTGATCATCATATATTATTCCTAATTTATTGGATGCAAAGATTATTTCTGCAGTCATATAAAGTCCTCTCTATGTTTATTTACTAAACTCCAGTATAGTAATTACTTCGGTACCCATTCAAGAATTCCTGTTTGTTTTTAATCGGATCCATACAAAAAGACGCAACTATTTAAGTGCGCCTTGTTGTTTAATAACCTATATGCATTACTTTTATTCTTCTAATTGTTATGTTATTTCTCTCATAGATATATGCTGATCACGGGGTTACCAAGTCCGTCTTGCAAAGTCGGTGAACTTGAATTTATCTGGTCTATGCCTTGATTCACTATACTGAAACAAACTTCCATCCATTAAATGGACCGTACTTTTCACAACAGCGACCATATCATAGTCTTCTATATCCAATAGCTGTTTATCTTCTTCACTGCATGGCTCCACGGTGATTTCCTTATTGGAAAATCCAATCTTGTGCCCCAGTTCCCCTTCGATATATCGATAAATTGAATCCTCACAAATTTCCTTGGTCAAGTTCGTTACGAACTTACTGCTGAAATAGTCTTTGTCCAAAATGATTTTCTTGCCGTTGATTTGCCTAACTCGGAATACCTTCCACACTTTTTCAGCTTCATTTAAGTCAAGAAGCTTAACCATATTTGAATCAGGTTTCTCGAGTTCCATCTTATGAATGATCGTTTTGGAATGCAGATGCAACTTTTCCACCATTTCTTTATATGATATCAATCCAGCGACAGGAAAATTAAATTTACTGAAATCCAACACGAAGGAGCCCTTGCCTTTGATTTTATGAATATACCCATTTTGTTCAAGCAAATGTAAGGACTTTCTCACGGTATCCCTCGAAATTCGATATTCTTCCATAAAACTACTCTCGGAAGGAAGCTTTGAATTAGTGCGAAAGATTCCTTCTTCGATTTTTGCAACGATATCACTGTATAGCACTAAGTATTTACTGTTCATTTCATCACCACGATATATTTTGTTAGTCAGCTACTCCTTTTTCAACAAATAAACAATCGATTCATACGGACGCAAGATGAAATCACCTGAAAGCTCTTTTGAATCGAGATAATTCGAGACTAGGATCTCTGACTTGAATCCGGTTAGGCTATTGGGAAGTTCGAAGGAAGCATCCTTCGCATAAAAGTTATTGATGACCAAAAGCTGCTCATCTTCATAACTGCGGACAAAAGCGAATAGTTCATCATGGTCTCCAAGAATTTCCTGATAGCTCCCATATGCAATGATATCATGTTTCTTCCGTAATAATAGAAGTTTTTTGTAATGATAAAATATGGAATCCTGATCTTTGAGTGCTTCTTCCACGTTAATGACCTTTGCATTATCAGGCACGGTAATCCAAGGGTTTCCACCAGTAAAGCCTGCATGCTCTCCATTATCCCACTGCATCGGGGTCCGGGCGTTGTCACGGGATTTAGCTTGAAGGATTTCCATTATTTCTTCTTCATCTTTCCCTTCTTCTTTTAAAATATTAAAATAATTAATCGATTCCACATCGCGATATTGTGTGATTTGCTTGAATTTCGCATTGGTCATCCCTATTTCCTCGCCTTGATATATATAAGGGGTTCCTCTAAGCATGTGGATGGCCGTTGCAAGCATCTTGGCCGATTGCTTTTGATATTCTTGATCATTGCCAAACCTCGACAGTATTCGCGGCTGATCATGGTTGCACCAGAACAGGGCATTCCACCCATTTCCTTCCTGCATCCCATATTGCCAGCTGCTTAGGATTTCCTTTAACTGCTTGAAATCAAAATTTGCAATCGACCACTTTTCGCCATCCTTATAATCCACTTTGAGATGATGGAAACTGAATACCATCGACAGCTCCTTTTCACTTGGAGATGAATATTTGATGCAATGGTCGATACTCGTTGATGACATTTCCCCTACCGTCAACACCTCTTCATCTTTGCCAAACGTTTTTTCATTCAATTCCTTAAGATATTGATGGATCTTTGGGCCATCTGTATAAAAACAACGCCCGTCTCCATCGTAATCGTTCGAAAATGACCCGGGTTTGGAAATGAGATTGATGACATCCAGCCGAAATCCTTTTACACCTTTTTCCATCCAAAAGGTAACGACATCATAGATTTCCTGTCTTACTTTCGGGTTTTCCCAGTTAAGGTCAGCTTGTGTACGGTCGAACAAGTGAAGGTAGTACTCATCAAGTTCCTCTACATATTCCCATGCAGGGCCGCCGAATTTCGATATCCAGTTCGTAGGAGGTTCCCCGTCGGGCGATTTCTTGAAAACATAATAATCCTTATACTCTTTCTCACCTGCCAACGCTTTTTGGAACCATTCATGCTCTGTCGAAGTGTGGTTGAATACCATATCCAGCATGATTTCCATATTCCTCGAATGTGCCGCCTTCACCAATCTATCGAAATCATCCATTGTCCCAAACGCGGGATCGATGGAAGTATAATTCGCTACATCATAGCCATTATCGTTTTGCGGTGAACGGTAAAATGGCGTCAGCCAAATATAATCGACTCCAAGTAATTCGAGATAATCCATTTTTTCAATCACACCATTGATATCCCCGATGCCGTCCCCGTTGGAATCCTTAAATGATTTTGGATAAATTTGATAAACGGTACTTTTTTTAAAATCCTTCATGTAAAATCCTCCTCTGCTGTTTCGAGACATTTTGCTAGTATGATAAAAAAAGAGGGAGACTTCTCCCCCTTGCATGTTTACGCATTTAGTTTTGTTGGTTTCGTTCTCGTTTTCAAATTCATTCGAGGCCGCTTGGAAAAGACGATGGTCAAAATGAATGGTACGATGAAGGCAACCAGCATCGCCAACGCAAACATTCCCATATGCTTTGCCTGGATGGAAAGGATACCTGGGATCCCGCCAACACCGATTGAGTTTGCCATTACCCCAGATCCGACGGATACGATGCCAGCAAACATAGAACCAATCATACCGGCCAGGAACGGGAAGCCATATTTCAAGTTAATGCCGAACATGGCCGGCTCGGTTACACCGAGATAACATGAAATCGTAGCTGGAATCGACACTTGTCTTTCCTCCTCATCCTTTCTATTGATGTAAATCATTGCAAGTACAGCCGTTCCTTGAGCAATATTGGATAAAGCGATCATCGGCCAAAGGTTCGTTCCATGTAATTCACTCATAAGCTGCAAATCGATTGCATTTGTCATATGATGCAAACCTGTGATGACAAGCGGTGCATAAGCAAAGCCGAACACGGCAGCGAATAGCCAGCCAAAGGATGAAGTCAGACCAGAATATACAACTGTTGAAATGACTGTGCCGATTTTCCAGCCTATTGGCCCTAAAACGGTATGGGCAATGATTACGGTTGGAAGCAGTGCAAAAAACGGAACGACGATCATTGAAATGGAATTATGCACTCTATCTCTTAGGAATCGCTCTAAATATGCCAAAACAAAGCCGGCCAGTATCGCCGGGATAACTTGGGCCTGGTAGCCGATCATATCGACTTGGGCAAAACCGAAATCCCAAAAAGGAATGTCACTTGCCTTCGTCCCTGCCACTCCATATGCATTAAGAAGCTGTGGAGACACTAGCGTTAAACCAAGGACGATGCCGAGAATTTGCGTGGTGCCCATTTTCTTCGAGATGGACCATGTAATCCCAACCGGAAGAAAATGAAAAATAGCTTCGCCTATCAGCCAAAGGAAGCTGTGAGCCCCTGCCCAAAATTGGGAAATTTCCACTAGCGTCTTCGTGCTATCATCGAACATTTTAATATCCCCGATGATATTACGGAATCCAAGAATGAGTCCCCCGACGACTATCGCTGGAATTAGCGGGGTAAAGATATCCGCAAGATGGGCAATCATACGCTGCAGCCAGCTCATATTCTGTTTAGCTGCTTCTTTCACATCATCTTTTGACGCTTCCTGTAGTTCAGCCATGGAAACGAACTCATTATAAAAGGATGATACTTCATTGCCGATGATGACCTGGAATTGCCCGGCTTGTGTAAAGGTTCCTTTTACTAGTTTAATTGACTCAATTTTCGTTACGTCCGCCTTGGCGGGATCTTTCAGTACAAATCGCATTCTTGTCGCACAATGCGTTACCGTGGCAATATTTTCTTTCCCTCCAACATATTGGAGCAAATCCTTTACTGGTTCAGTGTATTTACCCATTTGAGTACTTCCCTTCCTTAGAAAGTAAAATATAATAACTCCCCCAAACCTGTACGTACAAGATTTGGATACGCTTTCATATTATCCTGTACGTACAGGTATGTCAACAATTTTTTTTCAATCCTAACATTCAGTAACTAAATAAAAAAAACTCTCCCCGATTGCTGCTGGGAAAAGGGTGGACCATGCATCTTTTTTTCTCACGACAATGTGTGATCAGGCAATGGCGGTGTTTGTTTAAGTGTTACATGCGTTTCTGCCACTTCCACTCCGTTTACAAGCAGAGTTACTTTATGGAAGCCCTCATAATGACGGCGCGTGGTCAAATCTTTCCAATTGTGAATTCTTACCCTGTCAACGCGCTCTCCAGCTGCAAAAATCCGATCTGCTAAAAGAAACAGTTTACGCGACGTTTTTTGTTTCGCCTTCACAAAATCGATACCGTATTCAATCCGTAGCTTCACTTCGGCTTCCACCTGAAAGCCAAAATGAAGTTCACTAGTTTCTCCAATTAAGATGGAGTCTGGCTCATTTTTAATAAAAGCAGCTGAAACGATTGTCGTGTCATTCAATACATCGGAGTAACCAAACATGGCAAGCACCTCAGGGTCCGCTTGTCTGACAAGGGACCTGCATCCTCGCCGGATGATCCAATTCGTATTCGGGTCGCCGCTCTCGTGCCAGCGCTTGGCAATTTGAATGACCGTCTTGGGATGGTCCTTGGCAATATCATTCAAGTTATTGGCCACACTTTTCCGAACATAAAGCGAAGGATCGTTTTTTAAAAGTTCAAGCAATTCCAGTACTGGCTGTGGATCTGCTTTGAACATCGGTAAAGATTGACCCCAAGGTAATCTTGGTCGACATCCTTCACTGGCCAATCTGCGGACATGCTCATTGTCATGCAGGGCCCATTCCTTCATTTTCGAAATCATCAAAGCGGGCTCAAGCAGAATGAACGCCCGAACTGCAAATTCAGAGGAAGAGCTTGCAGTAAAACGCTCCAATGCCTCCAGCGACAACGGCCAATCTTCTTTATTTAACCCATGCACCTCTACAAAATCCGGAAAAAATAAATACCTAAAACCTGTACAATCCTTCTCCAATCGAAACAAGATGTTCAAGGCCTCTTGATAATCACTTGGAAGATGCCTGCCAAGCGAAATCGAAATATGCCTGATCCGCTCTTTCAATTTCATCTCATTCCAATCGTCGTTCATCACTTCTTCACAAAAAGATTGAGCAGAAAAGGCTGGATGGACGCGTCGTACTTCTTCACTGAATTCACGTATGAAAGCAGCACTATATAAATCCTTTAATGGTTCAGCCATTTTTTCACTTCTTTTCCTCGTGTTTTCTTATCCCATTCACCAATCATAGCATCTTCCCCCATTATGTAACAACCAAGCCCGGCTTCGCAATATTTCGGCCGGTTTCGTCGATAATCCGACTTAATTGGGATTAATTCAGGGTACTTCGACGATAATTCAACCTAATTGGGATTTATTCGACCTACTTCGACGATAATTCGAGCAAACTCACCAATAATTCGACCTAACTTGGAATCATACCGGGAAGAATATAGAAAGTCCGGCGAAAATAAATAAGGCGCGGTATTAAGCTCCCGCACCTTTTGTAGCTATGAATTTTAGTTAATTGATCTTTATTGTATTTTCTTCAAGGAAAATCGAGATATTGTCTCCTTTAATTCCTGCATATGCCCCTTTGCTTATCAATTGTTTTCTTTCTGGATGAGCAAGAAGCCATTTATTTTTCATAAATAATAGCTTATCTTCTTGTGTCGTTTTTTCCATGTCCTGTTTTAATGGCTCATTTGTGCCGGCTGGCAAGATAACGATTGTCTTGAACCCCTCAGCGTTTACTTTGCACGGGGCAAAATGCAAGGTTGTACTATATAACTCTATAGCCGTTCCTTTCGGGATAAAAAATGCCTCTATATTGGTAGAATCATAGCTGTTGTCGTGAATGTCTTGTACCTTTCCCAATAGGAGCACAAGATCCGTCACCGCAATGTTGATTTCACTGCCTTTATGGTATTCTAAACCATTCAACGTTGAGTTTGGACCATTACAATATCCAATTTGAATGGGCATTTCTCCATAAAATGCAGTTTGAATCCGTTCTTTCACGGTTGTATTTTCCATCTCCGCAACAGAGGGAGTATAGATATTTTGATCCTGCGGAATCTCCATTTCTTTCATATATTTTTGTAATTCTTGGAAATCATATCCGGTGACTATGTTACCGTATGGTGTAAAGGTACGATCTTCAATATGAAAAAAAGAAATATGTTTATTTAAATTTCTTAAAGTTTCGTATTTTGACAATCTCACTCAGCTCCTTTCATCCATTTTAAAAGGCCCTCAAATTAAAATCTATGAGGAACCTTTCAACTTGGTTATTGATTATTATTTCAATACGGGTGCTTCGGTAATCGTGTTATCCCAAGCATTGCGGAATTTATCCAAGCCATAATCCGTAAATGCATGGTGGAAGCTTTCCTTGTAAACATCAAATCCACAAGTCACAATGTGAGCCCCGGCTTTCGCTGCATCCACGATCTGTTTGCCGTTCCGTAAAGCAGCCACGATAATTTCGGTTTCGAAATTATATGTTTTATAAATATTTGCGATATCTTTAATGTATTGAGTCGTGTCATCTCCGCTATTTTCTTTCCATCCAACGAAAGGCGATACGAAGCTAGCCTTAATTCTTCCAGCTTGCAAGGCTTGTGAAGGAGAAAAAACAAGCGTTACATTCGTAGGAATTCCTTCTTTTTCAAATTCCCTCGCCGCAATCAAGCCTGGTTCCGTACAAGGAATTTTAATGACGAAATTGGAAGACAATTGTGCAATCTTCGTTCCTACTTCAACCATTTCTTTGGCATCGTCCAAATGAGGATTAATCTCGACTGAAATAGGAAAGTTCTCAACGCCTTTAAACTCACTTCCTAGTTCATCTAACACGGTAAGAAATGGTTTACCACTGGTCATGATGTGCCGAGGATTTGTTGTCACTCCATCAATTGCCCAATTTTCGTATGCATAACGTACTTCCTTAATAATGGCACTGTCCAAAAAATATTTCATAGTTTGTTCCTCCTCATGTGTTTTAAAGATATCTACGTTTTAGATAAATGTCACTACCTTTAACTCTATAATAAAAAAAAGATATCTATATTTCAAGCTTTTTCTTTACAGATTCTAGTAAAGTTATTTTTTATGCCAGATGCCCGTTAGTTTTTTTAATGTAAAATAAACTACACTATGCCAACGTTACGGGCTCTTCAACTTACATTCATCACAGTTAAATCTGGCAGTCATATCCTTGATTTTTTTACATAGGTATACCTGATTTACGCTCATTAAGATCTTTTACGATATTATTGTATTTATCATCTGATAGCTTATAAAAGAATGCCATTACAATAATGGTTGCCATGGCTAAAGTACTTGGATATATGAACATAAGTCCTCTAATCCCTTCAACTACATTAGCATTTTGCACAGCATTGGGAACATAACCAACCAAACCTAAAACAATTCCCGGTATAAATCCCGCGAGAGCCTGAGATAGCTTGCGACAGAAAGTGAAAAATGAATAAACAACACCTTCAGATCTATTGCCTGTTTTCCATTCCCCGTATTCAACAGCATCAGAAACGAATGCCCAATTCAAACTATTCACGAATGCGCTTCCAAAGAAGGCAAAACATGCTAAAATGATAAATATTATGGCGTTATCCGCAAAAATATAAGCCAATAAATCGCCAACTGCCCAAATTGCACAGCCTAGTATATACGTGTATTTCTTTCCGATTTTTTTGACCATGAACGGAACTAGTGCTACACCAATAAACACACAGCCAATGCTAAAAAAACCCATGTAAGGAACGATTGAAACATTTTTCAAAACATATTGGCAATAATATACTTGTACCGCGAGCTTTACATTGAAGGCAGAAAAAGTAAATAAGTTCACTAAACATAACACCAAAAGAGGAGTATTTTTTAGCAACCCTTTATAACTCTCACTCAGTTTTACCTTGCTTTCTTTTGGCTTCTCATATACATATCTTTCTTTTACATTCTTATAACAATATAGCTGAAATAATATACCTAAAAAAGCAAATACAGATACAGCCACTATGTATCCAGTCGATTCACTATTAAACATAAGCACGATGGGCATGAACCCAACCGTAGTAATAAGTAGGCCCATGTTTGATCCTGCTTGCCTGAACGCAGCTAATTCCGCTCTTTCTACAGGATCTTTGGTCATCGCTGGAACCATTGAACCGTAAGGAATATTCGAAATGCTATAAATAGTCCCAAAAGCCATATAGGTTGCATAAGCCCAGATCATCTTTCCGGTGAGTGAAAAATCTGGATTGGTAAAGCTAACGATTGTAATGAGTGCTAACGGTACTGTCGTATAAAGGATAAAAGGTCTGAATTTCCCTTTAGGACCAATCCTTCTTCGATTATCAACCCATGTACCTACCGAAATATCGGCAAACGCATCCCATATTTTAGTAATTAAGAAGATTAATCCTGCTGTTGCTGAAGGTAATCCGAGCGAGTCCGTATAAAACTTAAGCAAATATATTTGACCTAAATCAAATAAAAAGTTATTGCCTACATCTCCCATTCCGTATGCGATTTTTTCCTTAAGCTTCAATTTCTTAGAAGTATTAACTGGACGAGCATTGTTTTGAATGACTGATTGTTCCATAAGTTCTCTCCTTTTAAATTCCCATTTTAAAATTTAAGAAAATCCCATATAACTAATTGTCAATAATCCTTCATAAGAAATGCACACTCTAAGATCGTTCTTACAGGTGAAAATCTATCATCACACCTCCTCCTACCATCGCTTTAGAAATACTTTCACCTAACATTACTATCTTTTTGAAAAAGTTATTATGTTTTAACTATATTATGAAAACGCATACAAAATAGCAAGCCTTTTCCTTATATTTTTTCATTTGTTTTGAAAATTCAATTTTATTAGTTGTGAATTTCTTTACCCTCAAAATATTTTTTCATTTATTAAACTTCGTTTCATCTTTTTTCGCAACACCTGGATTTTTTTTGAAGTAATCTTCTATTCTTTAGTTTTCAGGATTTTTTTGTTTTTTTCATTCTTCACTTGTAATTTTGTAAACGTATTCTTATAATGAACAAAGGTACTGATTATTATTTAAAGGTAACTATGTTTACTATAGTTACTACTAGCCCCATATTTATGGATATGCAATCGAGATTTAGAAGGAACATGACAAAAACAAATTACATGGAGGTTATTGAAATGAGTACAAAAAGAAAAGAAATAAACAGTAATTTTTTCTCAGGCTTTTTAAATGTTGATTACTTATCTGAAGAAGATAAATACATTTATAAAAAAGAACAACAAAAATATAAATTTAACGTGATTGGTGCCGGTATGATTGGTCATGAGCATATTAAAGTCACCATGCTTGAGGGAAGAGCGACCATTCATGGTATTTATGACTTGGATAAGAAAAGTATCGAAAATACGAAAAGAATGTTCTCGGAAAACTTCTCTGGACATGATTTAGTCGACTATCCTACTCTTAAGGATGCTTGTCATGACCCACAAGTAGATGGACTAATTATTTGTACGCCGAATTATACCCATCTTGAGATTGTGAGAGAGGCTGTCAAATCCGGAAAACATATTTTACTAGAAAAACCTATGGCTACAAATTTACAAGATGCATTGGAAATTAAGGAACTTGCTGATGGCTATGAAGGAATTTTTCAAATTGGCCTTCAATATCGTTACAAAGCGATTTACAACGAATCGATTCATGAGGCGATCGAGAGAAAATCAATTGGTGATATTAAAACCATTAGCATTGTAGAACATAGAATTCCATTCCTGGATAAAGTGAACCAGTGGAATAAATTTTCTAAGTATTCAGGCGGAACTCTCGTTGAAAAATGTTGTCATTATTTTGACCTTTTAAACTTATTTGCTCAATCTAAGCCTTCTTTCGTTTATGCAACTGGAGGAAGCGCTGTCAATTTTAACGATTTTGAATATAAAGATCAAAAATCTGATGTAATCGATCATGCTAATGTCAATATCGTTTATGAAAACGGTGTGAACACGAATTTTAATTTGTGCATGTTCTCTCCTATGTTTTATGAAGAAATTACGATATGTGGAGATGAAGGAAGACTTAGAGCTTATGAAAACGATGACTTTTTACCAGTGAATAGACCTAATACACATTTGGAAGTACTAAGTGGTGAAAGTAAACCTACAAGAATCTCCACTCCTTGTTATCCATCTGTTATCCAAAGCAGTGGACATAATGGCGGAACGTATTATGAGCACAAATACTTTATTGATAATATTGAAGGCGTTTCAACCACCACTGCCACTGTAGAAGAAGGTTTTTGGTCTATTGTCGTCGGCATCGCAGCAGAAGAATCAATAAAAACTGGAAAAGTAGTATACATTGATGAATTGTTAAAGAACATCCATGACGGAAAAGCGACAGTCTCAAATTAATTAAATCGGCGAAGCATGAAAAAGGCGGCAATCCCCTTTTTACGGGTATTGCCGCCTTTTTCATATTTCTTGCTATTGAACTTAAAGCTTGGCCCGTTACCTCCTCATTTTGGTTTCCCCCACTTTCCATCCCTTTCATCACTCTGAGATAGCAAGCCACTGACAAGCAACTTTATTATAGAAGGAACCTGGCACTAATAAAAGAGCTCGTAAACAAAATGGGTTC
The DNA here is from genome assembly GCF_001439925.1 of Peribacillus muralis. Classification (GTDB taxonomy): domain Bacteria; phylum Bacillota; class Bacilli; order Bacillales; family DSM-1321; genus Peribacillus; species Peribacillus muralis. The sequence continues at coordinate 850 of NZ_LMBV01000007.1, read as the reverse complement.
GGAATTTAACGCTCCGAACCTCTTTTTAAAGAACGAGAATCACACTCCCCCTTTAATTCTTGTAAGTGCTTTAATAGCTCTCCCGTTTAGCAAAGGAAACAATTAAAGATCATTCCATACAAAGTACCGTTTGCTAAGTAATCCTTCTTATACTCGAGGACGTGTTTGGGACGAAAATTTTTTTGAATGGATGTCAGTTTAACTAAAGGTTTTCCTACCGAATACCTATCGTTCACCAAGTCATACATGTAAACCAATTGCAGCCTCTAATTTCCTAACCAAATGGTTGATCCAAAATACTGTATTCTTAGAGATAATTTCATTTATAATGAAGAATTGTATTATTATGTCCGTTATCTAAAATTAAGGCTGTTTTCGCATACTTTGTTGCTATTCGCTAAGTAATGCCGTGTGGTTATCTTCCCCTCCAATGTACAGCTTTCAAGAGGGCGTGCGTTGAGCCTCCTCGGCGTGAGCGTATGAACCTCCATTAATTAACACCCAATTGAAGTAAAGAAAAGTCATACATTCCAACACTGGGAACTTGATGTCTATTTATTTGCTGATAGTAATTCCACGACTTATCCATAGACTCACAAAAAAAGGTTCGTCACTTTTCAACGATACCTTAATTTTAATTTAAACCTAGACTTCCTATTAAGTTTAATAGTATGTCTCTAATTAAGCTGTAGATATATGAATCTTTAAGTGATCAGCGAATTTTGGTATATGAGAAAACGGCCATTTTAAAACAATAAAGACTTTAGAGTTCTATTTAAAGGTTAAATCTGAGTGGATTGAAACGGAAGGCAACGAGACTCCTGCGGGAAATGCGTGTCTACGTGAGACC
>NZ_LMBV01000006.1:219-239659 GCF_001439925.1 Peribacillus muralis | reverse complement strand
ATATAGGAATCATCTTCAAGTAGCGTAACCTCTTTTTTTATATGTGTCTTTGACATGGGAGCCAGTTTAATATGGGTTCCCTTTTTTCAATTTTTGCTGGTTTGTTAGTCTAGCATCGAGTAGACAAGCATATATTGAAGCATGTATGAAATGGAGGTGCCTGTTTTTGCGTGTTTCGAATGTTACTGTCCGAAAACGGCTGGCAATCGCATTGGCAGTAGGTATCGTAGTTTTTTTTATCATTGACATTCGCTTGGGTATTGTACAGTTCTATCTAGGTGATAAGTTGACGGGGCTTGCTGAAGATTCCTGGAGCAGGAATATTCCTTTTGAGGCTAAGCGGGGAGAAATTTTGGATCGCAATGGTGTGGAGCTGGCAACGAATATATCGGCCCCGACGGTCTATGTCATCCCGAGGCAGATCGAAGACCCGGATAAGACGGCGGGTCAGCTTGCTTCAATATTGGATATGACCAAGGACAAGGCTTATCAATATCTGACGAAACAGGCGATGAGCGTCAGAGTTCCTCAAGGCAGAAAAATATCACACGAAAAGGCGAAGGAAATAAAAGCATTGGGAATAAAAGGGGTATATATCGCTGAAGATTCAAAGCGTCATTACCCATTCGGTGAATACCTTTCACATGTACTCGGTTTTACGGGTTCCGATAACCAAGGGCTGATGGGAATTGAATTGTCCTATGATAAGGAGCTAAGTGGGAAGAAGGGGTTTGTGAAATTCTATTCGGATGCCAAAGGGAAAAGGCTGGAAAACATGGCCGACGACTATAAGCCTCCAGTTGATGGAGATAACTTGAAGCTGACGATAGATAGCAAAATCCAGACGATCGTGGAGAGGGAGCTCGATAATGCGGAGGCAACGTATGATCCTGATGGTCTTATCGCCATTGCCATGGATCCCAATACCGGCGAAATTCTAGCCATGTCCAGCAGGCCGACCTTCGACCCCGCCAATTTTCAAAATGTACCATCCGAAGTGTATAATCGGAACTTGCCGGTATGGAGTATATATGAACCAGGATCGACGTTCAAGATCATCACCCTTGCTGCAGCGCTGGAGGAGGGGAAGGTCGATCTAAAGAATGAACATTTTTATGATTCCGGCCATGTTGAGGTAGCTGGATCGGATCTTCATTGCTGGAAAAGCGGGGGCCATGGAGATCAAACCTTTCTTGAAGTTGTCGAGAACTCTTGCAACCCGGGCTTTGTGGAATTGGGCAATAGGCTCGGGAAAGACAAGTTATTCAAATATATCAATGATTTTGGGTTTGGACAAAAAACAGGGATTGATTTAACCGGAGAAGGTAAGGGAATCATGTTCAATATGGATCGAGTCGGTCCAGTTGAGCAGGCAACCACCGCGTTTGGACAAGGTGTGGCCGTAACTCCGATCCAGCAGGTGACTGCCGTATCGGCTGCCGTGAATGGCGGGACTTTGTACACACCATATATCGCGAAGGAACTGGTTGACCCAAAAAGTGGTGAAGTATTAATGAGAAAGACCCCGCAGGCCAAGAAAAAGGTGATTTCGGAAGCGACCTCTAAGAAAGTCCGTGAAGCACTTGAATCGGTTGTAGCGCAAGGCAGCGGTAAAGGAGCGTTCGTGGAGTCATACCGAGTTGGCGGAAAGACAGGTACGGCGCAGAAAGCTGAAAATGGCCGATATCTCGAAAATAATTATATTCTCTCATTTATTGGTGTCGCTCCAGCGGATGACCCGCAAATCGTCGTCTATATCGCGGTCGATAACCCGAAAGGAACGGTACAATTCGGCGGCGTCGTTGCCGCTCCGATCGTCGGCAATATTATGGAGGATTCGCTCATGGCGATGGGCGTCAAGCCTAGAAAAAACCAGATCGAGAAGGAAACGGTCTGGACGGATCCCGTCATGGTCGAGGTGCCGGACGTGGTCGGATTGAGCAGGAAAGAGCTGCAAACCCAGCAGGTCGATTTGAAGCTCGATATTGCCGGCAATGGGGACAAAGTCATAAATCAAGCACCTGATGCGGGTGTTAAGGTAAAAGAAGGATCTACAATAAGAATTTATCTTGGCGAAAATAGAGAATAAGTATAATATAATAGATGAATAGGTAAAGCGGCTGAAGAATCATCAGCCGCTTTGTTTACGGAGTCGTGATTACCCCGTATAATTAAAATTGGTTTCTCGACAAGCCAAGGGTAATCACATATAATGAATCCTCAAATTAAGTTGAGAGGGATGGAAAAATGAAGCTTCAAAAATTACTATCTTATTTACACTCCTTATTTAGCCATGAAGGAGAAAATCCTGAAATCACCTCCATTGAAAATGATAACCGTAAAGTCAAAGACGGAAGTTTATTTGTTTGCATAAAAGGTTATACGGTCGATGGTCATGATTTTGCCCAATCCGCTGTTGAGCATGGTGCTGCGGCAATCATTGCCGAACGGGAGCTTGATTTGCCTGTACCCGTAATCGTAGTCAGGGATTCAAGCCGGGCGATGGCGGTCCTTGCCGATGCATTCTATGGTCATCCAACGCAAAAGTTGCGCCTGATCGGAATCACCGGCACGAACGGAAAGACGACAACGAGTCACCTGCTTGAAAAGATTTTTGAGGATCGGCATGAAAAAACGGGATTGATCGGCACGATGTATACGAAAATATTCGATAAGGTCTATGAAACGAAGAATACAACGCCAGATAGCGTGACACTGCAGAAGGCTTTTCATGAAATGACCGAAGCGTCTGTCTCTACGGCCATAATGGAAGTATCTTCGCATGCACTGGAACTTGGTCGCGTCCATGGCTGTGATTATGATATTGCCGTATTTACGAATCTCACACAAGATCATTTGGATTTCCATGAAACGATGGACAGATACAAGCAGGCAAAATCTTTGTTTTTCTCACAGCTCGGAAATGCTTACATAGAAAATCGCCCTAAATACGCCGTGCTTAACGCCGATGATGAGGCTACTGGTGATTACATTAAAGCGACGGCTGCTACAGTCGTTACTTATGGCATTGACAATGAAGCTGATATCAGGGCTAAGGATATAAAGATCGATGCGAATGGCACATCTTTCACCTTGACAGCGGGTAAGGAAGAACGTTACATTCAGCTGAAGCTAATTGGTAAATTCAGCGTATATAATGTGCTCTCCGCGCTTGCGGCTGCCTTATGTGCAGGGAACGATATAGATGAAACCATTAAATCAATTGAGGAAATAAAAGGCGTGGCAGGCCGTTTTGAGCTCGTTACGGCGAATCAAGCCTTTCCAGTCATCGTCGACTACGCCCATACTCCAGACAGCTTGGAGAATGTCCTCAAGACCGTTGCTGAGTTCGCTGAAAAGAAAATCTTCGTTATAGTTGGCTGCGGCGGGGACCGCGACAAGACAAAGCGCCCGATCATGGCGGAAATTGCATGCAACCTGGCGACCGACCCTATCTTCACCTCCGATAATCCTCGCAGCGAAGATGCGGCCCAAATCCTGCGGGATATGGAAGCTGGAGTGGCAGGGAAAGAATATAAGGTAATCGAAGATCGGAGACAGGCAATAGCATATGCCGTTTCCATGGCGGAAGAGGGCGACGTCATTTTAATAGCTGGAAAAGGGCATGAAACCTATCAATTGGTTGGTGACGAAGTTCTGCACTTCGATGACCGTGAAGAAGCGGAAAAGGCGATTAAGAGCCGATTCGGTTCAGCTTGAACCATCGGTGAAGGTGCTACGTCTACAAACAAGAAAAGACAACAAGCAGAATTTTTTATTTGAATTGTGTTAGGAATGAGGGAGTAAGGAATGTTGGAACAAGTAATTTTTTATACGATTTTGGTGGCGTTTTTAGTAACCGTTCTTCTTTCGCCGATTTTCATCCCGTTTTTAAGAAGATTGAAATTCGGGCAAAGCATAAGGGAAGAAGGCCCACAATCGCATTTAAAGAAAACGGGAACGCCCACCATGGGCGGTTTGGTCATATTATTATCGGTTACCATCGCTACGCTAGTGATGACTTTTAAATTTTCGGTACCTTCCACCGAAACTTATTTATTATTATTCGTTACGTTAGGGTTTGGCTTGCTTGGTTTCCTTGATGATTTCATCAAGGTGGTCATGAAGCGGAACCTTGGCTTGACCTCCAAACAAAAACTGCTTGGACAGATTGTGATTTCGGTGATCTTTTACTTCGTCTTCAAACAGACAGACCGTTTCAATCCTGAATTGACGATTCCAGGCACAGACTTTTCAGTCGACTTTGGCTGGTTTTATCTGTTTATCGTAATTTTCTGGCTGGTCGGTTTCTCGAATGCCGTCAATTTGACGGATGGCCTGGACGGACTTGTCTCAGGCACTTCAGCCATTGCCTTCGGTGCTTTTGCGATTTTGGCATGGAGTCAGTCACAATATGATGTTTCTATATTTTCGGTGGCGGTCGTAGGGTCTGTTCTTGGATTTTTAGTATTCAATGCACACCCTGCAAAGGTATTTATGGGTGATACAGGGTCCTTGGCTCTGGGAGGGGCAATCGCAACGATAGCCTTGTTGACGAAGCTTGAAATACTGTTGGTCATCATTGGCGGAGTTTTTGTCATTGAGACGCTCTCTGTCATTCTGCAGGTAGCATCTTTTAAAACGACTGGTAAACGTATTTTTAAAATGAGTCCGCTTCACCATCACTATGAACTATCGGGGTGGTCCGAATGGCGCGTCGTCGTGACTTTCTGGACAGTAGGCTTGCTGTGTGCGGTACTCGGAATCTATTTAGAGGTGTGGATATAATTGAAAGAGACTGAAAGGTATTCAGAGAAGAAAATATTGGTATTGGGCTTGGCAAAGAGCGGAGTGATGGCAGCATCGCTTCTACATAGATTAGGCGCTTTCGTGACGGTCAATGACATGAACCCACTTTCGGAAAACCCGGAGGCTCAAGGACTGCTGGAACAGGGAATCAAAGTCATCTGTGGCAGCCATCCTATTGAACTGCTCGATGAAGGCTTCGAATTGATCGTCAAAAACCCAGGTATCCCCTATCGAAACCCGATCGTAAAAGGGGCATTGGAAAAAGGGATTCCGGTCATCACGGAAGTGGAGCTTGCCTATCAAATCAGTGAGGCCCCCTTCGTAGGAATCACGGGCACGAATGGGAAAACGACTACGACGACTTTGGTATTCGAAATGTTGAAGGCCGGTGAAAAATCACCGCTTATTGCCGGGAATATCGGAACAGTCGCTTCTGGTGTAGCTGAACAGGCAAAAGCCGATGAGACGATCGTCATTGAACTATCATCATTCCAGCTGATGGGAATAGAGGAGTTTCGTCCTGAAATTTCAATTTTGACCAATTTGTATGATGCGCATCTGGATTATCATAGCTCGAAACAGGAGTATGCAGAAGCGAAAGCAGCGATTACGGAAAATCAACTTGCCTCTGATTTCTTGATTTATAATGCAGATCAAGAGGCGGTTATATCCATGGCGAAAAAATCCAAGGCGGAGCTTGTTCCATTTTCGACTGAAGTGAAGCACGAAAATGGTGCCTATGTAGAAGGTGGTGCCGTCTTCTTCCGTGGAGAAAAAATCATTGTTATTGCTGACATAGCCCTTCCCGGGAAACACAATTTGGAGAATGTGCTCGCGGCGATTTCAGCGGCCAAACTGAAGGGTGTTGCAAACGAAGCGATTCAGACTGTCCTGAAAACATTTTATGGGGTGGAGCATCGCTTGCAGTTTGTAGCTTTGATCGATGACCGTAAATTTTATAATGATTCGAAGGCGACGAACATCCTAGCAGCATCCAAAGCGTTGACATCCTTTTCTGAACCTGTCATCCTCTTGGCGGGCGGATTGGACCGCGGCAATGAATTCGATGAGTTAAAACCGGCTATGAAAAATGTCAAAGCCGTGATAACGTTTGGCGAAACGGCAGAAAAAATTGAGCGGATAGCAAAAGAAATAGGAATAACGAATATAAAACGTGTCGATAATGTTGAAAAGGCCGTACCGGCTGCATTTGACTTATCAAGTGAAGGCGACTGTATTCTTCTCTCCCCGGCGTGTGCAAGCTGGGATCAATATAAAACTTTTGAGCAAAGAGGAGACATGTTTATGGAGGCCGTGCATAAACTTAAGTAACAGCTTTCGCTAAAAAGAAGTGAATCTGCTTCTACGTTGACACCTTGGAAAAAAGCGATAATGAGCCGTTATCGCTTTTTTTTTGGCTATAGTGCAGCATTGATGTTTGTTATTCGTACAGGCTCGAAAAACTTCCTCGAGGTGGATGACCGTGCCATTAAAAAAATCGAATCCTGATCTCATTCTCATTATCGTCACCTTAACTCTTTTGACTGTTGGGTTAATCATGGTTTATAGCGCGAGTGCCATTTGGGCAACATATAAATTTGAGGATTCATTTTACTTTGCAAAAAGGCAGTTGCTGTTTGCCTGTGTCGGTGTCATCGCCATGTTTTTCATCATGAATGTGGATTACTGGACATGGCGGACCTGGGCCAAGATCTTGATCATCATTTGTTTCATCATGCTGCTTGCAGTATTGGTGCCAGGAATAGGGATGGCGAGAAATGGTTCGCGGAGCTGGATTGGCGTAGGTGCCTTTTCGGTCCAACCCTCCGAGTTCATGAAGCTGGCGATGATCGCGTTTTTAGCGAAGTTTTTATCCGAACGGCAAAAGCTAATCACCTCCTTTAAAAAAGGGATGCTTCCATCCTTAGGGTTAGTGTTTTTGGCATTTGGCTTGATCATGTTACAGCCCGACCTTGGGACGGGAACCGTCATGGTGGGAACTTGCATCGTCATGATATTTATTTCCGGGGCAAGAATCAGCCATTTTGTTGGCTTGGGATTGATCGGCATAGCTGGTTTCATCGGTTTGATTCTGTCAGCGCCATACCGGATAAAAAGGATCACATCCTTTTTGGATCCATGGGAAGACCCCTTGGGCAGCGGCTTTCAAATGATCCAGTCGTTTTATGCAATCGGACCAGGGGGATTGTTCGGCCTTGGTCTCGGGCAAAGCCGCCAGAAATTTTTCTATTTACCGGAGCCGCAAACCGATTTCATTTTTGCGATACTTTCCGAGGAACTGGGATTCATCGGCGGTTCCCTCGTCATTTTATTATTCGCGCTGATGCTTTGGCGGGGCATTCGAATCGCGCTTGGGGCACCTGATTTATACGGTAGCCTTGTAGCGGTGGGGATCATTGCCATGGTCGCCATCCAGGTGATGATCAATATCGGAGTCGTTACGGGCTTGATGCCAGTTACGGGCATCACCCTGCCGCTATTAAGTTACGGTGGTTCATCGTTAACGCTTATGTTGATGGCGATTGGGGTACTATTGAACATTAGTCGCTACTCAAGATTTTGAGAGAATATTCGAATAAAAGGGAGGCCCTGGCATACGCGGGGCTTCCCTTTTTAGGTTGAAAGCCTTTACAGGTAACGATAGGGAAAGAACCTTGTCTGAAATTAGAAATATATGAAATGCCAATTAAATATTACCATGCATGAATGTTGGGGAATCCACAATAAATATTGGCAATACACCTTTGTTTAGACTATAGTATAAGAGGGTTAGGCCGCATAGGCGCTTACTTCTGTTCATTTTTTTTGCTTTTGCATGCAAGGTGGTAGCATTCTTGGGAAATTAGAGACCTCATGAAAGAGGAATTGAAAAGCATGATCTGGCATTTCGGGAACAACGAGGAGGTTTATCATGGATAAAGTGATAAAGCAATTAACTGAAATGAAAATCGGCAAGGTTCTTGAACAAGAACCACTTGCGAATCATACAACTATGAAAATAGGTGGGCCCGCTGATTTATTCATCGTGCCATCATCCATTGAAAATATAGAAAAAACGATGAAGGTCATCAATGAGCATGCCATTCCGTGGCGGGCGATTGGGAGGGGCTCCAACCTTCTTGTAAGTGATGGCGGAATTGAAGGTGCCGTGCTTAAGTTGGGTAAAGGCCTTGATCACGTCGAGATGAATGGAAAGGAGATTAAAGCTGGAGCTGGTGTGTCACTTGTCAGCTTGTCCGTCCTAATCAGTAAAAAAGGCTATGCAGGGCTGGAATTTGCCAGTGGGATTCCTGGTTCGGTCGGCGGAGCTGTCTATATGAACGCTGGTGCACATGGTTCTGATATGAGTGAGATTCTCAAGGAGGCACATGTCCTTTTTGAAGATGGAACTCTAGCTTGGCTTTCAAGGGAAGATATGGAGTTTTCTTATCGGACTTCTCTGCTTCAAAAGAAAAGACCTGGCATCGTTTTGGAAGCCGTTTTTCAATTGACCGAGGGCGATAAAACCGAAATTGTTGGAAGAATGCAGGATAACAAAAACTATCGCAAAGATACCCAGCCATATAACCTGCCATGTGCAGGCAGTATATTCAGGAATCCACTCCCACACCATGCCGGTAAACTAGTGGAAAATGCCGGTCTGAAGGGACACTCGATTGGCGGTGCACAAATTTCCCCGATGCACGGAAACTTCATCGTTAATACGGGTAGCGGCAGTGCAGCGGATGTTCAAGCCTTGATACAGCATGTGAAAGATACGGTGTATGATAAGTTTGAAATTGAGTTGGAAACAGAAGTGGAAATTATCGGCCGTAAGTAATATTCATTATATCCAAATTTTGTGTTATAATATGTTACCTTTTAAAGTTTCAAATAAACGGACTTAGAGTGTGTCTTGATTTCGTATTGTATTAAAAGCCATCCATTTTTTCAGGAAGAGGTGAAAGGGATGGAAAAGGGGAAAATCGTCTCCATTGAGGACCGCATCCCGAAATTAAAACAATTAAGAAAAAGCAAAGCAAACAGACGGCTGGTGCTTTTGCTTTCCCTTTTCTTCATTCTGGTTGCATGCGTGCTATATTTCTTATCCCCGTTAAGCCATGTGCAAACCGTGCAGGTGGAAGGGAATCGGTATATTACATCGAAGCAAATCATTGAATTGAGTAAGGTGAAGAAGGATCGAAGCATTTGGAAGGTCGATACTGGTACAGCAGCAGCTAATATTAAAAGTAACCAGGAAATAAAAAGCGCTAAAGTAACACCTGTATTTCCAAATTCGATTAAAATTACGGTATCTGAACATAATAGAATGGCATACCTGTCCAATAATGGGAAATATGCACCCATTTTGGAGAACGGATCGGTCCTGGAGGAGTTAGCTACAGGAGAAATTCCAGTATTTGCCCCGGTTTTAATTGGCTTCAAAGAGGGTAAAGCATTAAAGTTGCTTTTAGAAGAGCTGGATAAACTCCCTATCGAAATTCAGAATGCCATTTCGGAAATTCATTATGCCCCTACCAAAACGGATGGATATCATATTGTCATGTTCATGAACGATGGATTTGAAGTGAGCGCTACAAGCCGGACGTTATTCGAGAAAATGATTCACTACCCATCAATCGTCAGTCAGCTGGATCCAAAGGTAAAGGGTGTCATCGATCTGGAAGTGGGTTCTTATTTTAAAGCGTATAAAGACGCGGAACAAAAGGAAGACACGAATGAGCAAAATTGATGGCAAACGGGTGGTTTTATCCCTCGTTTGCGTGGTGCTCGGCTTTATGATTGCCTTCTCTTACAATCTGACTAAAGATAATCAGGGAGTAAGGGAGGACAAGGCCTGGAATCAAGAATACGAGCTTAGGCAGCAACTGATCGAACAAGAGAAACAGAACCGGGAATTTCAGAAAGAACTGCTTCAAAAGCAGGATATCGTATCCAAAATTGAAAAAGATCTGGCTCAGGAAAAGCAGCTTTTTTTCAATTTGGCCAAAGATACGGAGAAGTACCGAATGTTTCTCGGAAAAGTGAAGGTGAGAGGTACAGGCCTTCAGGTGACCCTTGAAGATGGTACAAATATGGACCCAAAAGCCAATGTCAATGACTACTTGGTACATGAACAGCATGTCTTCAAGGTTGTAAATGAATTATACATATCAGGTGCGGAGGCTGTTGCGATAAACGGCCAGAGGTTAAACCGTGATTCCTATATAATCTGTAATGGGCCAGTCATCACGGTCGATGGACACCAGCATCCAGCTCCATTCATCATTTCTGCAATTGGGGACCCGGATGTCCTGGGTGCTTCCCTCGACTTACCTGGAGGCATAAAGGAGCAGCTGGTTGACGATAATATTATCTTTACAATGGAAAAGAAAAAGAATATCATTTTTGACCCCGTTATTGGAGGTTGATCACGTTCCTGGATTCGAAGAAAGATTGGTGTGGGACTGGAAATGAAAAAAAAGCTTTCTTTTAGTTTGCTTACTTTAATTGCTGGCTTCATGCTCGCTATTCAATTCAATTTAGTGAATCAACCTGTCGTTTCCGATACAAGGGATATGTGGGAGCTGAAAAATGATCTATTGAAAGAACAGCAGACCCAGGTCGAATTAATCGACGGCATCAGCAAGCTCGAGGGTAAAATTGCATCCTATGAAACCAAGAAAAATGAGAGTAAAGAAGAAGTTTTGCGGGACACCTTGAAAGAATTAAAGGCTGAAGCAGGTTTGACCGAAATAAAAGGTAAGGGTGTAATCGTGTCCATACAACCGAGCAAGGAAGGTGCCCTCCTTGGTGAACGGGTTGAGTATATTTCACCTGTATTGTTAATTCGACTCGTTAATGAGATGTATAGGTTTGGGGCGGACGACATTTCCATTGCAGGACAAAGGGATATATCATCATCGGTCATTCGTGATATAAATGGACAGCCGAAGATGGATGGAATTCCTCTAAACGATTACCCGCTCGAATTGCAGGCAATAACCGAGGATCCAAAGAAATTAAAGCAACGTATCGAAGGATCGGAACTAATGGATGATTTCTACATCGATAACTTTGAAGTGCAAATAAAGGAACCTATTGGTGAATTGACACTGCCTTCCTACCAAAATGATGTGAATGTGGAACGCATGACACCCATTATGGATGAGGGGGAATCGTAATGTGGCTGCCAGTTTTTGGACTTCTGATTGGGATCATTCTCGGTTTTTTGGTCGATTTGGATATACCTCATGAATATTCTAATTATCTTTCCATTGCGGTGCTTGCGGCATTTGATACGTTATTCGGGGGCATCAGGGCCCATTTGCAAGATCTTTATGATGAAGTTGTATTCGTAACGGGGTTCTTCTTTAATATTGTCCTTGCCGCAGGTTTGGCTTTTCTAGGTGTACATCTTGGTGTAGACTTGTATTTAGCGGCTATCTTTGTATTCGGCGTAAGACTGTTTCAGAATATCGCCATGATCAGAAGAATCCTGATTGACAAATGGTCCAATTCCCGGAAAAAGCAGAAAAAAAATCTATAATTTTAAAGGGAATCACATTATAAATGACGAATAGTTTATGGCAGTATCTAGTTTAGAAGATATCTCCATTATGACGAGAAGCGAACAATCTGCACCGTGAAGTGAGAAATCTACGAGTTTAGTTTGAGAAATATGAAAATTACATTCACGAGTTGGTGAAATCAGTTCAGTTATTCTATAATGAATAGGTCTTTCGATATAAAAATGTTATTCTGCTAAAACATGAATAAAACTGAAGGAGGTGCCATGGAGAATGAACAGCAATGAAATCTACGTAAGTCTTGACATCGGTACATCCAGTGTAAAAGTTATCATTGGGGAAATGGTCAATGACACATTAAATATAATCGGCGTGGGAAATGTTAAATCAGAGGGGCTCAAAAAGGGCTCGATCGTCGGTATAGATGAAACCGTCCAATCCATCCAAAAGGCTGTCGAGCAAGCAGAACGGATGATAGGGATGGAGATAAAAAACGTAATCGTCGGAATAAGTGCAAATCACGTGACACTGCAGCCTTGTCACGGGGTGGTAGCAGTATCCAGTGACAATAAAGAAATTACGGATCACGACGTTTTCCGTGTTAGGGAAGCAGCGGAGTTAATTACGATCCCTTCAGACAGGGAGATTATCGACGTGGTGCCAATCCACTACAAAGTTGATGAACTTGATGAAATCAGTGATCCAAGAGGCATGATCGGTGTTCGTTTGGAAATGAGAGGGATCTTAATCACAGGTCTACGGACAATCTTACATAATACGCTGCGGTGTGTGGAAAGGGCTGGGTTAGAAATAACCGATATTGCCCTACAGCCATTGGCTGCAGGTTCCCTTGTTTTATCCAAGGATGAAAAAGAACTTGGTGTGGCGCTTGTCGATATTGGCGGAGGTTCCACTACGCTGGCAATATTCGAACAAGGCTATTTACAATATACGTCTGTGATACCTATAGGCGGGGAAACACTTACGAAGGATCTTTCCATCGTTCTAAGGACAACGATGGAGGAAGCTGAGAAAATAAAAGTGAAACATGGCCATGCCTTTTATGACGACGCGTCTGAAGATGAAGTATTCCAAATACCGATCATTGGCAGCGACCAGCAACAGCCCTGCAATCAATTGATGCTTTCGGATATCATTGAAGCGAGATTGACCGAAATATTCGAGTTGATTCAAGATGATTTGAGAAGACTCGGATTTCAAGATATTCCAGGAGGTTTCGTCTTGACCGGTGGCGTTGTCAAAATGCCGGGAGTCCTGGAGCTCGCTCAATATGTGTTCCAAAACCGTGTAAGGACGGCTGAACCGAATTACATCGGTGTCAGGGAACCCCAATATACGACTGCAGTTGGCCTGATTAAACACGCATGCAGGAAAGAGAGAATGCAAAAAAACACCGCTAAAAAAACGCCTGTAGCAGCTGGGCAAGCGCAAGAAGAGAACGAACAGCGCAGCCAAAAGGTTTCTCAGAAAAACAAAGAGAACTTACCGGCTAAAAAACAAGGTGAAAAAGGCGAATCTAAATTCAAAAAAATCCTAGGTTACTTTTTTGAATAACAATCATAAAGAATCGGGAATTTCGTCAAAATAGGAGGATTGTCATGTTGGAGTTTGATTCTAATTTAGAACAATTAGCAACGATTAAAGTAATAGGTGTTGGCGGCGGCGGAAACAATGCGGTAAACAGAATGATCGAGCATGGCGTACAAGGTGTTGAATTCATTTCTGTCAATACTGACGCACAGGCTCTTAATCTATCAAAAGCTGAAATTAAAATGCAAATCGGCGGAAAGCTTACGCGCGGATTGGGTGCTGGCGCCAATCCTGAAGTAGGGAAAAAGGCTGCTGAGGAAAGCAAAGAACAGATCGAAGAAGCGCTTAAGGGTGCCGATATGGTCTTTGTAACCGCTGGAATGGGTGGCGGAACGGGAACGGGAGCTGCGCCTGTCATCGCGGGCATTGCTAAAGATTTAGGTGCACTTACTGTTGGTGTTGTCACGCGTCCCTTTACTTTTGAAGGCAGGAAACGGGCAACACAGGCACAAGGTGGCATTTCGTCCATGAAGGAATCGGTTGATACACTGATTGTCATTCCGAACGACCGTCTCCTTGAAATCGTCGATAAAAGCACGCCGATGCTTGAAGCTTTCCGCGAGGCCGATAATGTCCTTCGTCAAGGTGTACAAGGGATTTCAGATTTAATTGCGGTTCCGGGTCTTATTAACTTGGACTTTGCCGATGTTAAGACCATCATGTCCAATAAAGGTTCGGCGCTTATGGGCATCGGGATTTCCTCAGGGGAAAACCGTGCGGCAGAAGCGGCTAAGAAAGCCATTTCCAGCCCGTTACTTGAAACATCGATTGATGGGGCGCAAGGCGTACTGATGAATATCACTGGCGGAACGAATTTAAGCCTCTTCGAAGTTCAGGAAGCAGCCGATATCGTCGCCACTGCATCCGATCAGGACGTTAACATGATTTTTGGTTCAGTCATCAACGAAAACCTTAAAGATGAAATCGTCGTGACGGTAATTGCCACAGGCTTTAACGAAGTGGAAGCTTCCATACGGCCTGCTGGACGTCCAACACTTGGACAGCAGCAATCAAGGCCGCAAACACAACAAACGCCACAGACTAATGTGAAGCGTGAAGTGAAGCGGGAAGAAGTCAATGAGCAGCCCTCGCGCAATGCGAACCAAGGTGAAGAGGCTTTGGATATTCCAACTTTTCTCCGTAATCGCAATAGACGCCGTTAATATCTTCAACAAAAAAACCGTTCTCTTTGGGGAACGGTTTTTTGTTGTTCTGTTCATTAGTTTGGATTGTGTTGATCATGAATCTTAAGCAAAATAGATAGGCAGATCAATAAAATCATAAACTTTTAAAACATAAATCGACAGAAGTAAAAGGGAGCAGGATAGTCTCTTTGAAAAGATTGAAAATATCAAGAGCTGTTTTTCTACAAAAAGGGTAAAAATGACTGAAAAACTCTTAAGTTTCCGGTACAAAAAGTGACACACTTTCTTACGGTATGTACGCTATACTTTTTGCTAGTGGAAGGTTAGTTCCTTAAGGGAGGGGAGGGTATTTGACCTTATATTTAGATGTGATCTGGTTGTTGAATTGGTTATTTGACTGCCTCCTTTTATATGGGACCGCAATCATTCTTAAACGGAGGGTCGCTCTTTGGCGGGTATGTATCGGCGGGCTGGTGGGTTCCTTCATTATCGTATTGGCATTCACTCCTCTTTATGCAATAGCGGACCGAGTGTACATGAAGATTTTTGTATCCCTTGTCATGGTGCTGGTCACCTTTGGATTTAATAGACTGAAACTTTTCATGAAATCGGTGGCCACTTTATATTTTGTGACGTTTTTATCTGGAGGAATCCTCTTAGGTCTTCACTATTTATTCGAATTTCAAATCGTAGCCAAGGACCCTGCTCAATATGCAGGAATCAATCGTTTTGGTGACCCTGTCAGCTGGATATTCGTAATGATTGGATTCCCACTTGCTTGGCAATTTTCCAGGCGCACGCTTGAAGGGATGGAAATGACAAAGCTTACACATGAACAAATGGTCTTGGTTTCGATTAAGATTTCTGACTTTGAAGGTACATTTCAAGGACTGGTGGATACCGGGAATCAACTATATGATCCAATTACACGCTCGCCGGTGATGATCATATCTCTTTCAGGAGGGGAAACAGGAATTCCCAACGATATGCTCGAGCTCTTTAAAAACCCTGATAACCTGATCAAGCAGGAAGAACAACCCGAGTATTCATGGACTGGACGAATGCGGGTCATCCCTTATAAGGTCGTCGGGCATGAACATCAACTGTTAACCGCTATCAAGCCGGACTCCATCAAAATCGTTTCTGGAGAAAAAGAATATCATGTCAAGCAAGGCCTTGTTTCTTTCACCTTTTCGCAACTCTCTCCCGACAATAGCTATCAATCTATCGTTCACCCGAAAATGTTAACCGGCATCCCGGTACAAAATGCCTCCTGAACCATTGATTCACTCTAACATTTGCCCCATAATCCGTTTATTAGAAGGGAGAATTATTTTGAAGAAACTCATTCTTCGGATCACTTATTTTTGGTACAAACTATTGTTCAAGCTTGGATTGAAAACGGACGAAATATTCTATATTGGAGGGAGTGAGGCTTTGCCGCCGCCCCTTTCAAAGGAAGAAGAGGCAATACTGATCAATAAATTGCCGAACGGCGATGAAGCGGCACGATCGATATTGATCGAACGTAATTTACGATTGGTCGTCTATATTGCAAGGAAATTCGAAAATACGGGCATCAATATCGAAGACCTAATCAGCATAGGGACCATCGGTTTAATCAAGGCCGTCAATACATTCAACCCAGAGAAGAAAATAAAATTGGCTACATATGCCTCAAGATGCATCGAGAATGAAATTTTGATGTATTTACGAAGAAATAACAAAATCCGTTCTGAAGTTTCTTTTGATGAACCATTGAACATCGATTGGGATGGAAACGAGCTTTTGTTATCGGATGTTCTTGGTACAGACGATGACATCATCACGAAAGATCTTGAAGCAAACGTGGACCGCAAGCTGCTGACGAAGGCACTTACACAGTTATCTGAACGCGAAAAACAGATCATGGAACTCAGGTTTGGTCTCGCAGGCGGAGAAGAAAAAACACAAAAAGATGTTGCCGATATGCTTGGGATATCCCAATCGTACATTTCACGTTTGGAAAAAAGGATCATTAAGAGGCTTCGAAAGGAATTTAATAAAATGGTGTAAAAAAAAATAAGTGTCTTTAAATGTCAATTAAATCAATACTTTTCGTAGCGATATTAATAATAATGGCGATTTTCTGTTCTAGCCATGTGCATATTTTTCCCTCCCGCGGAAATACTGTTTTTTGTACAGCGCTCCTGTGAGGAGGGAATAATTTTGTCTCGTAATAAGGTTGAAATCTGCGGTGTGGATACATCAAAATTACCGGTTTTGAAGAATGAAGAAATGAGAAAACTCTTTAAAGAACTGCAAGATGGCGATATTTCAGCAAGAGAGAAACTGGTAAACGGGAATCTTCGACTCGTTCTAAGCGTCATTCAGCGCTTCAACAATCGGGGAGAGTATGTGGATGATCTATTTCAGGTAGGCTGTATAGGGTTGATGAAGTCGATAGACAATTTTGACCTAGGTCAAAATGTTAAGTTTTCAACGTATGCTGTACCGATGATTATTGGAGAAATTAGAAGATATCTTCGTGACAATAATCCGATTCGGGTTTCCCGTTCTTTAAGAGACATCGCATACAAAGCTTTGCAGGTTAAAGAAAAGCTCATAAGCCAGACCCTTCGTGAGCCGACAGCTGAAGAAATCGCCAAGGTGTTGGAAGTTCCTCATGAAGAAATCGTTTTTGCACTAGATGCGATACAAGATCCAGTTTCACTTTTTGAACCAATTTATAATGATGGCGGGGATCCGATTTATGTACTCGACCAGCTGAGTGACGAAAAAAATAAAGATAGTACGTGGATTGATGAAATAGCTATAAATGAAGGCATGAGACGGTTGAATGACCGCGAAAAAATGATCCTTCGCAAACGGTTTTTCCAAGGAAAGACGCAAATGGAGGTAGCCGAGGAAATCGGCATTTCACAGGCGCAGGTATCCAGACTGGAAAAGGCGGCAATAAAGCAAATGAATAAAAATATCCAACAGTAAAAGCTAAGCATGAGAATAGGTAGCTGAAGGGCGGGTAGTGCAGCAGTATCCACTACTCGCTTGTCAGCAACTTATCCGTAGCGGCTTTTTTTTTTTGCCAAAAAAGGATACGCGGCAGGAAGTAACGTTTATTTAACGTAATCTACATCCTTGGGTGAGTCATGTCATATACATGTAAATAAGATCGATGATGAAATTGTGAGGAGCTGAGTGGTATGACCAGGATTTCCGAATTTCAAATTAAGGATATCGTCAACATAGCAGATGGAAAGAAACTGGGCAATATGTCGGATCTTGAGATCAATACGGCGACAGGGAAAATAGAGGCCATCGTCGTTTCGAATAACACAAGGTTAATGGGGTTCTTCGGCAGGGAACAGGATATTGTGATTCCATGGAACAAAATAAAAAAAATCGGCGCGGATGTCATTCTTGTTGAACATCAGACGGTATTTCAAGCAGAACTGAAAGATGAACGGTTTTAAGGGGTGCAGTGCGCGAATATATGATACACTAGACTAAAAATGAAGAGGTTAAAAGCATGAAAGAGCCATTTGTTTTACTAGATGATCAATATATGTTCATTGACAGCTGGAGAAAGCAAAATCTCCAGCTCGTAGCGGGCTTCACCACAAAAAATGATGGAGTCAGTTCAGGGGATTTTCAATCATTGAATACCGGGTTTCATGTTGGTGATCGACTTCAAGATGTCCAGGAAAATCGCAGGATCCTGGCAGGAAAGTTGCAATTCCCGCTTGATGGCTGGGTAGGGGCGGAGCAGACGCATGAAACGCAAATCTTGAAAGTGACCAGCCCCGATGGCGGCAGAGGCGCGACGGATTATAGTTCGGCCTTCAAAGCCACGGACGGATTTTATACGAAGGATCGCAATATGCTTTTGACAATGTGCTATGCGGACTGCGTGCCCTTATACTTTCTGGCTCCGGCACATGGTATGATCGGGGTGGCACACGCTGGCTGGAAGGGTAGCGTTAATGGAATTGGCCGAAAAATGATTGAGGCATGGCAAAGTGAGGGTATAAAGGAAACGGAGATATTTGCAGTAATAGGGCCATCCATTTGCTCGAATTGCTATGTTGTTGATGACAAAGTCATAGATTTAGTGCAGAATTTGCTGGAAGATAATGACGAAAAGCCATATAATTTAATCAGTGAAGGACAATATCAGCTAGATCTTAAGCGACTCAATGCATTGATTCTTCAAAAATCAGGAATTCCAAGAAGTCAAATCGACATTACATCGTACTGCACAAGCTGCGATTCTGACTTGTTTTTTTCACATCGACGTGATAAGGGGAAAACAGGAAGGTTAATGAGTTTTATCGGTTGGAAGGAGGATTTAGGGTAATAGTGAAAGTAGTGGAAAATTTAAAAAACATCGAAGAAAAGATAAACATAGCATGTGAAAATAGCGGCAGGCGCCGTGAAGATATAAAGTTGATCGCCGTGACGAAATATGTTTCGGTCGAGAGGGCAAAGGAAGCCTTGGAAGCTGGAATCAGCGATTTAGGTGAAAACCGTGATGAAGGGCTTCTGAATAAGTATGAGGTACTGAAGGACAAGCCGAACTGGCATTATATTGGCTCCTTGCAGACACGAAAAGTAAAGAATGTCATCGATAAAGTCACCTATATCCATTCATTGGATCGCGTTTCTTTGGCAGAAGAAATTCAAAAACGAGCAAATGAGCCGATAAACTGTTTAGTGCAGGTGAATGTTTCGGGTGAGGAATCTAAACATGGCCTGGACCCTGAGGCAGCAATGAGCTTCATAAAAGCGTTAGGCGATTTTGATAAGGTGAAGGTTGCAGGATTGATGACGATGGCTCCTTTGACGGATGATGAACAAGTATTGCGTCAGTGCTTCCGGAAACTGAAAAACCTCCAGCTGAAGATTCAAGATGCCGGGTTTACCCATTCGCCGTGCACGGAATTGTCCATGGGGATGTCCAATGATTTCATGATTGCCATCGAGGAAGGCGCTACAATGATTAGGATTGGTACAGCACTTGTAGGCGAATAATTTTAAGGAGGTACGCTAAAGATGTCATTCGTATCAAAATTTAAATCTTATTTCGCACTGGATGATGAGTATGAGTACAAGGATGAAGTGATGGAAGAAGATGAAGCTGAACGAAAAACCGTGAAGTCAGCAAAGCAGCAGCATCAGCCAGCTTCTGCAGCGAATAATGCTAATCAGAATATCGTAAGTTTGCAAAGCGTCCAAAAATCTTCTAAAGTAGTATTATTGGAGCCTCGTGCTTATGCAGAAGCCCAGGAGGTAGCCGACCATCTTAAGAATCGGCGCGCGGTTGTCGTGAACCTTCAACGGATTCAGCATGATCAAGGAAAGCGAATCATCGATTTTCTAAGTGGGACTGTATATGCAATTAGCGGGGATATCCAAAAAATTGGTACAGATATATTCTTATGTACCCCTGACAACGTCGATGTTTCTGGTAATATTACCGGCTTCGCCGTCGATGAGGCGTATGAAGAAGCGAGGTGGTAATGATTAATGGGTTTAGTGCTTCAAGGTTTATCTTATTTAATTGAAATTTATTCAATGGCATTAATCGTATACATATTGATGTCATGGTTTCCAAATGCAAGAGAGACATCAATTGGCCAATTCCTGGAAAAGATTTGCGAGCCATATTTGGAGCCTTTCAGAAAGTTCATACCACCGCTTGGAATGATCGATCTATCACCGCTTGTGGCCCTGCTTGTGCTTAACTTCGCCAGCGGTTATGGTGTTCATTACCTTCAAACGCTGGTAGGTTAAACACATGTACCAAAACAGTGTGCTACACAGCCGGATGGTTCTCCGCTGTGTAGTGGCTACGAAGGAATATAGAAAGTTTAAGCCCGACCGACCATTAACTCGATAACTAAGGAGCATTTTACAATCATGAGTATTTATCAGCATTTCAGGCCGGAGGAAAAAGATTTCATCGACCAGGCAATGAATTGGATCGATCAGGTGAAAAATTCTTACGCTCCGAAATTATCTGATTTTCTTGATCCGCGTCAGCAGGAAATCCTATCTTCCTTATTAGGAAACGATCCGGAGGCCAAACTGCAATTCAATGGCGGGAGCGATTTCGTTGAGCGAAAACGTGTGCTCATTTACCCTGATTATTACTCTCCTGAACCATCGGATTTCAATATCTCCTTATACGAGATTTCC
Source organism: Peribacillus muralis (assembly GCF_001439925.1). Taxonomy (GTDB): domain Bacteria; phylum Bacillota; class Bacilli; order Bacillales; family DSM-1321; genus Peribacillus; species Peribacillus muralis. The sequence goes on along the minus strand of NZ_LMBV01000006.1, from coordinate 219,366 downwards.
TATCCAAAAAAGTTTGTTACGCTTGAACATAGGCAAATACTTGGAACCTTGATGTCACTTGGGGTAAAGCGTGAAAAATTCGGTGATATCATAGTGACGGAGGAGCATACTCAATTTATTGCGGCCGAAGAGATGGATGCATATCTCACCGAAAACCTAGAAAAAATAGGTAAAGCATCCGTTGCCATCAAACGGCTTCCAATCGGGAATATCATTCAAGGCCAAGATAAATGGGAAGAGCAAGTAGCCACAGTCAGTTCCTTAAGGCTAGATAGTGTCCTTTCTGCCGTGCTGAATATGTCCCGCCAAAAAACGCAAGCCTTGATAACGTCAGGTAAAGTAAAGCTGAATTTCAAGCAAACGGAAAATGTCTCTGAAGATTGCCGTGAAGGCGATACGCTATCCATAAGGGGATTCGGCAGATGTAAAATAATGTCGATAGATGGAAAAACCAAGAAGGATAAGTGGAGAATCTCGGTAGGTAGACAAAAATAATTCGAGATTAAGCAGGATTTATACATTTATTGTCGAATATAGAGTTTTAATATACTAGAGTAGAAACCGTTCTGGAGGTGCCGTAATGCCCTTAACCCCGATAGATATACATAACAAGGAATTCAATAAAGTATTTCGAGGGTATGATGAAGATGAAGTTAATGAGTTTCTCGACCAGGTCATTAAAGATTATGAACTGATTTTGAGAGAGAAAAAAGAAATTGAAGATAAACTGAATGAGACTTATGATCGTTTGGGACATTTTACGACAATCGAGGGTACCCTTAATAAATCGATTATCGTCGCACAAGAAGCAGCCGAGGAATTAAGGCGGAATGCCCAAAAAGAAGCGAAGCTGATCATCAAGGAAGCAGAGAAAAATGCAGACCGTATCGTCAATGAGTCACTTGTGAAGGCAAGGAAAATAGCGATGGATATCGAAGATTTGAAAAAACAATCCAAAGTATTCCGGACCCGTTTCAAAATGCTTGTCGGAGCACAGCTTGATTTGTTGGACAATGATGATTGGGACCATCTGCTTGATTACGAAGTGGATGCGACTGAAATAGAATTAAATGAGAGAGTGGAAGAGGAAATTTAAACGATTCCTTGACTTTCAACACTTTTTTCGCATATAATTTTTTAACAATACAATTCATGATGACAGTAGACGATGACAGGGAAAGTAAATTCTTCACATGCTTATTGATAGCGACCGGGGATGGTGAAAGCCTGGAATGAGCGAAGATATTGAAGATCACCCTCGAGTTCTGAGTTGAACCTGCTTTTGCAGTAAGTAGACGATGCGTTTCATTCACGTTACGAATGCTCGAGAGGTTGGATTCACTTTGTGAATCTTTCTAGCCAGGGTGGTACCGCGGGAAGCAGAGCTTTCTCGTCCCTTTATCAGGGATGAGAAGGCTTTTTATTTTGCCTGTATACCTGTCTTACGTTCCAATGAATATGTAAAGACGGATGGAGGAAATTATAATGGAATATAAAGATACCTTATTGATGCCAAAAACTGAATTTCCAATGCGTGGAAATTTGCCGAAACGTGAGCCGGAGATCCAAGATAAGTGGAAAGAGATGGATATCTATAAAAAAGTACAAGAACAAACGGCAGGGCGCCCTTTATTCATCTTACATGATGGACCGCCATACGCTAACGGTGATATCCATATGGGTCATGCGATGAATAAGGTTTTAAAGGATTTCATTGTCCGCTTTAAATCGATGAGCGGTTTTCAAGCACCGTATATTCCAGGTTGGGATACACATGGTCTTCCAATCGAAACGGCATTAACGAAAAAAGGTGTAAAGCGGAAAGAAATGAGCGTGGCTGAATTCAGGAAGCTTTGTGAAGAGTATGCTTATGGTCAGATTGACAATCAGCGTGAGCAGTTCAAAAGGATTGGGGTTCGTGGAGATTGGGATAACCCATACATCACATTAAAGCCTGAATATGAAGCTCAGCAAATCAAGGTCTTCGGCGATATGGCGAAAAAAGGCTATATCTATAAAGGGAAAAAACCTGTTTACTGGTCTCCTTCCAGTGAATCAGCCCTTGCGGAAGCCGAAATTGAATATCAGGACAAACGTTCTGCATCGATTTATGTTGCTTTTGAAGTAACGGATGGCAAAGGTGTCATCGAAGAAGGTGTAAAAATCATCATCTGGACGACAACTCCTTGGACGATTCCTGCTAACCTTGGTATCTCCTTGCATCCGCAATTTAATTACGTTGTAGTGGCTGTCGAAAATGAAAAATTCTTAATTGCTGAAGCGCTTCTTGAGTCAGTTACGGAAACGCTAGGCTGGGATAACCCGTCCATTGTAAAAACCGTAAAAGGGAGCGAGTTGGACCGTGCTGTTGCGAAACATCCTCTTTATGAGCGCGAATCTTTAGTGATGCTGGGTGAGCACGTAACAACGGAAGCTGGAACGGGCTGTGTTCACACTGCTCCAGGACATGGTGAAGATGACTTTATCATCGGACAAAAATACGGCTTGGATGTTCTTTGTCCAGTAGATGAAAAAGGAGTCATGACTGAAGAAGCTGGGGAATTTGCTGGATTATTCTATGACCAAGCGAATAAACCAATTACTGAAAAATTGACAGAAGCAGGCGCGTTATTGAACTTGACGTTCATCACTCACTCTTATCCACATGACTGGCGGACGAAGAAACCGACGATCTTCCGCGCAACGGCACAATGGTTCGCGTCAATCAAAGACTTCCGCAGTGAACTGCTGGAGGCCATTGAAGAAACGAAATGGGTTCCTGCATGGGGCGAAACGCGACTATTCAATATGGTGCGTGACCGTGGAGATTGGTGTATCTCCCGTCAACGTGCATGGGGCGTACCTATTCCGGTCATTTATGCAGAAGATGGCGAGCCGATCATTACCGATGAAACGATTGAACATATTTCAAACCTATTCCGTGAACATGGCTCAAACATCTGGTTCGAACGGGAAGCAAAAGATTTACTTCCTGAAGGGTATACTCATGAAGGCAGCCCGAATGGCATCTTCACGAAAGAAACGGATATCATGGACGTATGGTTCGACTCCGGTTCATCTCATCAAGCTGTGCTTGAAGAAAGAGAAGGCCTGCAGCGTCCTGCCGATCTTTATTTAGAAGGTTCCGATCAATACCGCGGCTGGTTTAACTCTTCACTTTCAACAAGTGTTGCCGTAACAGGAAAAGCACCATATAAAGGCGTGTTGAGTCACGGATTCGCTTTGGATGGCGAAGGTCGTAAAATGAGTAAATCAATTGGGAACGTTGTGCTTCCATCCAAGGTCATGAACCAGCTTGGTGCAGATATTTTACGCCTTTGGGTTGCCTCTGTCGATTATCAATCGGATGTCAGGGTTTCCGATCCTATCTTAAAACAAGTTTCGGAAGTGTATCGCAAAATCCGCAATACATTCCGCTTCTTATTAGGGAACTTGGATGGATTCAATCCGGAAACCGATAAAGTGGCAGTGCAAGAATTACCAGAAGTCGATCGATATATGCTGGTTAAACTGAATAAGCTGATCACTCAGTCCAAATTAAGTTATGAAAATTATGAGTTTGCGACAATTTATAATATGGTCAATAACTTCTGTACACAGGATTTAAGTTCGTTTTATCTTGATTATGCGAAAGATATTTTATATTGTGAAGCACCAAACGGCAAAGAACGTATGGCCATTCAAACGGTCCTATACGAATCATTGGTAAGCTTGACGAAATTAGTGTCTCCAATCCTTTCGCATACAGCAGATGAAGTATGGGCGTTCATTCCTGGTGTAACCGAAGAAAGTGTGCAATTGACATTGATGCCTGAAGAGATTTCCGTTGATGATGCACAAGTCATTGAAGAAAAATGGACGGCATTCATGAACGTCCGTGACAACGTGCTAAAAGCATTGGAAGAAGCGCGTAACCAGAAAATCATCGGAAAATCGCTGAACGCAAAAGTGAAGGTTTACGTGAATGAAGAAACGAAAAACCTGCTTGATAGCATCAAGGAGAGCTTTGAAAAGCTATTCATCGTATCCGAATTTGAACTTGCCGGGGATGTATCAAGTGCGCCAGCTGAAGCGATTAAACTTGACGATATCGCGATTACCGTTACAAAAGCAGAAGGTGAAACATGTGAGCGTTGCTGGAATGTTTCCAAGCAAGTAGGTCAAGTGGAAGAACACCCAACACTTTGCCCACGTTGTGCAACAGTTGTGAAAGAGCATTATGTGAACCAGTAATTTCAAAAGGAATCCCGGTGCCTTTATGAAGGGCCAGGTTAGCTTGTATACAAAAAGGTTTCGAAATGATCACATTTCGAAACCTTTTTGATTTTTCATTGGATTTTGAAGAAGGTAATCCTCAATAAAACTATGGGCTATAGAGATATTATTTTCTTTTTCACCTCACAGTGGAAAGGAGCGGGTGTGCGAGACTCCTGAGGGGAAATGCGCGTCTACGTGAGACCCCGCAGGCTAAAAGCCGAGGAAGCTCACGAACCGCCCACGGAAAGGGAGCAACTGTAGTGCAATGCACCGTTCTAAGTTCACATGCTCCAATGTGGACATTCAGTTTACCGCCCTAGTGTTCACGCAAAGTGGAAAGGAGCGAAAGGTGCGAGACTCCTGTGGGGAATGCGCGTCTACGTGAGACCCCACAGGCTGAAAGCCTAGGAGGCTCACGGACCGCCTCTGGATAAGGGAGCGCAGTGGATTGTAACGGTCTAAGGATAACCTTCAAAATTGTAGACAAACTCCATGCCTTGTCTACAATTTTGTCGTTCTTTATCTGCAGGGTCCCAATAAGGCACATCCTATAACGAGATATTGCCATGCCTTTATACTTTTCGTATTAGTCATTATTTCTAGTTTATGCTACAATTCAAAAGTGAAGATTTGATTAGTTTGGGGGAAAAAATGTGTTTTATTATTTAATTGCCCTTTTGGTCATTGCTCTCGATCAGCTGACAAAATGGATGATTGTGAAAAAAATGGAGTACGGAGAAAGCATTGAAATTATTGAAAACCTTCTATATATTACCTCGCATCGTAATCGTGGGGCAGCATGGGGAATTCTACAAGGACAAATGTGGTTTTTCTACATCATCACCATCGCTGTCATTATTGGACTTGTCTATTATATTCAGAAAATGGCAAAGCAAAGCCGTTTGCTTGGAGTGGCCCTTGGCCTCATGCTAGGTGGTGCGATCGGTAACTTCATCGATCGTGTTGCTCGCCAGGAAGTAGTGGATTTCGTTCATACCTATATTTTCAGCTACAGTTTTCCGGTATTTAATGTTGCCGATGCTTCGCTTTCAATCGGTGTCGGACTGCTCGTGATTCATATGTTTTTAGAAGAAAAAAACGCTAAGGAGAAAGATAATGGATAAAAGGTTATACAGCATCGATGAAACACTAAAAGGTGTCAGGATTGATAAGGCGCTTTCCACTTTGAACGAGGAATGGTCGCGTACCCAAGTCCAGCAATGGATTAAAGATGACCATGTATTAGTAAATGGCCTGGCTATAAAAACGAATTATAAATCAATTCCTGGCGATACGATCGAAGTGACGATTCCCGAACTTGAGGAATTGGATGCGGTGGCAGAGGAAATGAATTTGGATATCTATTATGAAGATGCAGATGTCCTCGTGGTCAATAAACCGAGCGGAATGGTCGTCCACCCAGCACCTGGACATGTATCAGGCACGCTGGTAAATGGGTTGATGGCTCACTGTAAAGATCTTTCTGGAATAAACGGCGTGATGCGTCCTGGGATCGTCCATCGCATTGATAAAGATACATCTGGTCTATTGATGGTTGCCAAAAACGACATGGCACACGAAAAACTTGTCCAGCAGCTTGTTGACAAGACGGTTACCAGGAAGTATCAAGCAATTGTCCACGGTGTGATTCCCCATGATTTCGGAACGATTGATGCACCGATCGGCAGGGATAAAAAAGATCGTCAAAGCATGACCGTGACGGACTCGAATTCCAAAAATGCTGTTACGCATTTCCGTGTTATCGAACGTTTCAATGCTTTCACTTTAGTGGAATGCCAACTTGAAACAGGAAGGACCCATCAAATCCGTGTCCACATGAAATACATTGGCTTCCCGCTTGCGGGGGATCCTAAATATGGACCGAAGAAGACCTTGAAGTTAGACGGACAAGCATTACACGCTGGCCTTCTAGGTTTCATTCATCCTCGTACCAATGAGTATATCGAATTCGAAGCTCCGATACCTGAAGAGTTTGAACAGTTAATTCATCAATTACGCAGAAGTAAGGATTGACAAATTCGTTTTTATGATATATTATGATAATAACTTAACAAGAACCTTTAACACAGTACAGAGAGACTGAGAAGGAAACGGATACTCGAAGTGGGGATAACCATACCCATATCGTGAAAAAATCCTCATGCCTTCTTGGCATGAGGATTTTTTTGTTGAAGAAACCGATCAGGAAAAAAGGAACCGGGGTGGCCGAAATGTTGAATGAGAAAGCGATAGTACTTGATGAACAGGCCATTGGAAGAGCCTTGACGAGAATTGCCCATGAGATTATTGAGAAAAATAAGGGGATTGAAGATTGCGTATTAATCGGGATTCGTACACGCGGGATTTTCCTCGCTGATCGACTGGCCAAACGCATCAATCAAATAGAAGGTAAGGAAATCGAGCTAGGTGAACTGGATATAACATTATATCGCGATGATCTTTCGAAAAAAACCAATGATGGCGATCCCGTCGTTAAAGGTTCCGACATTCCGGTCAATATTAGCGACAAGAAAGTGATTTTGGTTGATGATGTTCTTTTCACGGGACGGACGGTCAGAGCGGCAATGGATGCTCTGGTCGATTTGGGGAGACCTTCGCAAATCCAACTCGCCGTATTAGTTGACCGAGGTCATAGGGAGCTTCCGATACGTGCCGATTTCGTCGGGAAAAACGTTCCGACATCACAATCCGAGAAAATAACCGTTACGTTGACAGAAGTAGATGAAATAGATCAAGTCACTATACTAGAAAAGTAATGAACTGAAAATTTTATAGAACCCTTTTAAAGACAGTCCAGAGAGGCTGGCAAAGGGGAGTCAATCGGGAGATGAGTGCCTATTTATGGGCGCGCCACCTTCCGTGAAGCCCTCTTTGTCTAGACAAAGAGGGTTTTTGCCGTTTTGATGCATCATGAGGAGGATACACATATGGAAGAAGTAAAAAGGGACATCGTACTTGATGTTGAGGACGTGCCAAAGGTTGGTCAATGGATTACACTAAGCATCCAGCATTTGTTCGCCATGTTCGGCGCAACGGTGCTCGTTCCTTTCTTGGTCGGGTTAAGCCCGGCGGTGGCACTGGTTTCAAGCGGATTGGGAACACTATCCTACCTGTTGATAACCAAGGGTCAGATACCTGCTTATCTTGGCTCATCCTTCGCCTTCATTACGCCCATCATCGCGGCAAAGGCGTTAGGAGGACCAGAAGCAGCCATGATTGGTTGTTTCGCAGCAGGATTGATATATGGGATAGTAGCCCTGATCATCCAAAAAGTAGGCTTGCGCTGGTTAATGAATTTGCTTCCTCCGGTAGTGGTCGGACCGGTCATTATCGTAATCGGGCTAAGCCTCGCCGGAACGGCCGTGAATATGGCCATGTATAATCCACAAAAAGAATACAGTGTCACGTATATAATTATTGCGCTGATCACTTTAGCGGTAACCATCATCAGTAATGTATTCTTTAAAGGCTTCCTTAACTTGATTCCAATTTTGATGGGAATTATAGTGGGCTACGGCTGTTCGGCCGTTGCCGGAATCATCGATTACTCACCAATCAAGAAAGCCGAATGGTTTGAAATGCCTGATTTCATGTTGCCATATGTCACCTATACTCCGACCTTCTCATGGGAAGTCATTGCCATCATGATACCCGTGGCCATCGTCACCTTATCCGAGCATATCGGTCATCAGATGGTACTGAGCAAAGTAGTCGGCAGAAATTTCTTGGAAAAGCCAGGCTTGCACCGTTCGATCCTAGGGGATGGAGCAGGAATCATGATAGGCTCTTTCATCGGCGGGCCGCCGCTGACATCTTATGGTGAAAATATCGGGGTCCTTACGATGACAAAGGCATATAGCGTATATATCATCGGCGGGGCAGCACTGACTGCCATCATCTTTGGCTTTAACGGTAAGATCTCAGCCGTCATCAGTTCAATTCCTACAGCGGTGATGGGCGGTATTTCAATCCTTCTCTTCGGGATCATCGCCTCAAGTGGATTGAGGATGCTGATCGATAATAAAGTTGATTTCGACAAAAAAAGAAATTTGATGATCGCTTCAGTCATTCTCGTGTTAGGGATCGGGGGAGCGTTCGTGCAACTATCGGAAACGATATCGCTTTCCGGCATGGCACTTTCAGCAATTGTCGGAATCTTACTTAACCAGATTTTACCTGAACGGGAAAGAATCTCAGAGGATATTTTTGGGAAATAAGAACTGAATAAAATAAATCACCTTTTAAAAGAAGTCCAGAGAGGCTTAAAAGGGTGTTGCTGTAAAGATGAATGAGATCGGGGCAAAGGCAAGACGCAAGTCCCTGTACTCACATATCTTTATAACCTACACCCTGTCCTTAAAAGGCGGGGTGTTTTTTTATCCCCCGCATCACGATTGTGAAAGGAGCAGGATCAATGAAAAGATTATTGACGATGAATGAATTGAACGTAACCGAAATTGAAAGCATTCTGCATGAAGCTGAAGGATTTGCCAACGGATCAAGCTGGAATCCTAAACAGTTTACCACTGTTGCCAATCTATTCTTTGAACCAAGTACACGAACAAAATCAAGCTTTGAAATGGCTGAAAGAAAACTAGGGCTGGAGGTCATTCCTTTTGATGCTGGTACATCATCCGTATTAAAAGGCGAAACCTTATATGACACAGTTAAAACGCTTGAAGCAATAGGTGTCAATGCCTTGATCATCCGACATGAGCAGGATAATTATTTTGACGAATTGAAAGGAAATGTCACGATCCCGATAATCAATGCTGGAGATGGCTGCGGTAATCATCCAACCCAATCCTTACTGGACTTATTGACGATAAAACAAGAGTTTGGAAGTTTCAAAGGTCTGAAGATTGCGATAATCGGCGATGTGAGGCATAGCCGGGTTGCCAAATCCAATGCAGAAGCATTAACGCGTTTAGGAGCCGAAGTCGTATTTTCAGGTCCGCCTGAGTGGTTTGACAAAACCGGCAGCTTGGGAAGTTATGAGGACATCGATCAAGCGACAGCGACATCGGATGTGGTCATGCTGCTTAGAATCCAGCATGAAAGACATAGTGAAAAATACGATCATGCAACTGGAAATTATCTAGAAGGTTTTGGTCTGACAAAACAACGCGAAAAAAATATGAAAAAGGACGCAATCATCATGCATCCTGCTCCAATAAATCGCGGAGTTGAAATCGACAGTGATTTAGTCGAATGTAGCCGCTCAAGAATATTCAAACAAATGGAAAATGGCGTATTCATTAGAATGGCTGTATTGAAAAATGTGCTTGAACAATCTGAAGGGGGAATGAACCATGAAAACTGTCATCAAAAATGGAGTATTGCTAGATAATCAAAATTCATTCAAAAAAGCGGACATCGAAATGGAAGGAACGGTCATCACGAAAATCGGTGAGGACTTGGCAACGGAAAATTGCACGGTAGTCGATGCAAAAGGTTTGCTTATTACAGCAGGGTTCGTTGACCTTCATGTCCACTTACGTGAGCCGGGCGGTGAACATAAGGAAACGATCGAAAGCGGCACGCTTGCAGCAGCAAGGGGCGGGTTCACGACGGTTGCGGCGATGCCCAATACAAGACCAGTTCCCGATACAGTGGAAAACCTTGAAGCGCTAAACAAGAAAATCGAAGAAACGGCACATGTTCGGGTCCTTCCTTATGCGTCCATCACGATCAGGGAAGCGGGCAAAGAACTGACAGACTTTTCAGCTTTGAAACAAACAGGTGCATTCGCTTTTACGGACGATGGCGTAGGGGTTCAAGAAGCGGGTATGATGCTGGAAGCGATGAAAAGGGCATCCGCTCAAAATATGGCGATAGTTGCTCATTGCGAAGATAATAGCTTAATCAATAAAGGTTCCGTCCATGAAGGAAGATTTTCCAAAGAGCAGGCGATCAATGGAATTCCGTCCGTGTGCGAAGCTGTACATATTGCCCGCGATATCCTCCTTGCGGAAGCGGCCGACTGCCATTATCATGTTTGCCACATATCGACAAAGGAATCAGTTAGAGCCGTACGCGATGCGAAACGTGCGGGTATCCGGGTCACAGCCGAGGTTACGCCGCATCACTTATTATTATGTGAAGATGATATACCGGGGCTTGATACGAATTATAAAATGAACCCTCCATTAAGGGGACGTGAAGATCGGGACGCGTTAATTGAAGGGCTGCTTGATGGGACCATCGATTTCATTGCAACGGATCATGCACCGCATACAGAAGAGGAAAAGGCTCAAGGAATGCAGCTGGCTCCTTTTGGAATAGTAGGTTTGGAAACAGCCTTTCCACTCCTTTATACCGAATTGGTCAAGAAAGAAGTCTTGACAATAAAGCAATTGGTCGATTTCCTGACGATCAAACCATCGGAAAGCTTCTCCCTTCCATATGGAGAGCTAAAGGAAGGTGCAACTGCCGATATCGTGCTCATCGATTTGGAAACGGAAAGGGAAATTAATAAAGAAGAGTTTGCATCAAAAGGGAAAAATACACCTTTCAATGCAAAGAAATGCTATGGCTGGCCGGTCATGACGATTGCAGAAGGTAAAATAGTATGGGAAAAAGGACGTGTTCAACGATGAAAAGACAGCTTATTTTAGAAGACGGAACGGTTTTCATTGGGGAAGCATTTGGTGGGGACGTAGAAAAAATGGGTGAGGTCGTTTTTAATACGGGGATGACCGGATATCAGGAAATTCTATCCGATCCATCTTATTGCGGACAAATCGTCACACTAACGTATCCCCTAATTGGAAACTACGGAATTAACCGGGATGACTTTGAATCGATAAATCCAGCGATAGCAGGTTTTGTCGTTAAAGAAACGGCAGACCTTCCGTCCAACTGGCGCAATCAATTATCACTTGATGAATATTTGAAAATGAAGAACATACCTGGAATAAGTGGAATCGATACGAGGAAGCTGACAAAGATCATTAGAAAATCAGGTGCCCTTAAAGGTGCAATCTGTAATATCAACAAAGATGCCGAAGAGGTTATATCGCAGTTGAAAGCAAAGGTGATCCCAACAAACCAGGTGAAGCAGGTTTCAACGAAAGCACCCTATTCAAGTCCAGGCAGAGGCCCCCGCGTCGTTCTTGTTGACTATGGCATGAAGCATGGGATTTTGCGTGAGCTGACGAAGCGCGGCTGTGATGTCGTGGTCGTACCTTATAACGTCACCGCAGAGGAAGTGATGCAATACCATCCGGATGGTGTGATGCTTTCCAATGGGCCTGGAGATCCGAAAAGTGTTCCTGAAACGCTTGTAATGATCCGTACAGTCCAAACGAAAGTTCCATTGTTCGGCATCTGTTTAGGACATCAATTATTCGCGCTTGCAAACGGAGCTGATACGGAAAAGTTAAAATTTGGCCATCGCGGTTCTAACCATCCAGTAAAGGACCTTCGCACCGGGAAGGTATCCATCACTTCTCAAAATCATGGTTATACGGTCGAAGCACTTTCCATCGAACAGACGGAAATTATTGTGACACATACAGCATTGAATGACGGTACGATTGAAGGACTGCGCCATAAAGATTACCCAGCATTCACCGTACAATATCACCCGGAGGCATCACCAGGTCCGGAAGACGCCAACTATTTATTCAACGAATTTTTACAAATGATTGAAACTGCAACTACCAAGGGGGAAGAAACATGCCAAAACGCAATGATATAAAAAGCATCCTAGTAATTGGTTCCGGTCCGATCATCATCGGACAGGCTGCCGAGTTCGATTACGCAGGAACTCAAGCATGTATCGCCTTAAAAGAAGAAGGCTATCGAGTAATCCTGATCAACTCTAACCCTGCTACAATCATGACAGACAGTGAAATGGCTGATGCGGTGTATATTGAACCGATCACTTTGGAATTTGTCAGCAAAATCATTCGTAAAGAGCGTCCAGATGCGCTGTTACCTACATTGGGAGGACAAACTGGCTTGAACATGGCTGTTGAATTGGCCGAGGCTGGAATTCTCGAAGAATGCAATGTCCAGATTCTTGGGACGAAACTTTCCGCCATCCAGCAAGCGGAGGACAGAGATCTTTTCCGTACTCTTATGAACGATCTTGGGGAGCCTGTTCCCGACAGCGACATCATTCATAACTTGGAAGAGGCTTATACATTCGTGGAACGAGTCGGCTATCCGGTCATCGTACGTCCTGCCTTCACGCTAGGCGGAACAGGCGGAGGGATTTGCGATAATGAAGAACAACTCATAGAAATAGTTGAAGGCGGCCTGAAAAGCAGTCCCGTTCACCAATGTCTGCTTGAGAAGAGCATCGCCGGTTTTAAAGAAGTGGAATATGAAGTGATGCGTGATTCCAAAGATAACGCAATCGTCGTTTGTAATATGGAAAACTTCGACCCGGTCGGCGTCCATACAGGAGATTCAATCGTTGCGGCACCAAGCCAAACATTAAGTGACAGAGAGTATCAAATGCTTAGAAATACATCCTTGAAAATCATCCGTGCCTTGAAAATTGAAGGAGGATGCAATGTTCAGCTTGCCTTGGATCCAAACAGCTATCAATATTACGTCATTGAAGTGAACCCAAGGGTGAGTCGTTCGTCAGCACTTGCTTCAAAGGCAACTGGATATCCGATTGCAAAGCTTGCAGCCAAGATAGCGGTTGGCTTGACGCTTGATGAAATGATGAACCCGGTCACAGGCAAAACTTACGCAAGCTTCGAACCGGCACTGGACTATGTCGTTACGAAGATCCCACGCTGGCCTTTCGATAAGTTCGAAAGCGCGAACCGCAGGCTTGGTACCCAAATGAAGGCGACGGGAGAAGTCATGGCAATTGGCCGTACCTTTGAAGAATCGATCCTAAAAGCAGTACGTTCCCTTGAAGCCGGCATATACCATCTTGAATTGAATGACGAATTCGAGGATGAAAAAATAGAGAAACGGATCCGCAAAGCGGGAGATGAGCGGTTATTCTATATCGGCGAAGCTTTAAGAAGGGGAAAAACGATCGAAACCATTCATGAATGGAGCCAAATCGATCTATTCTTCCTGCATAAGTTGAAAAAAATCATCGACTTTGAAAAGGAACTACTGGAACATTCCTTTAATAGTGAAGTGCTGCAAAAAGCTAAAGAACTTGGCTTTTCTGACAAAACGATTGCAGAAATATGGAACGTCCCTGAAATCGAAGTCTATGAATATCGGAAGCAAGAAGGAATCATCCCTGTTTACAAAATGGTCGATACTTGTGCGGCGGAATTCGAATCGGAAACACCGTATTTTTATGGAACATATGAAGATGAAAATGAATCGATCGTCACCGATAAGAAAAGTGTCATTGTACTGGGGTCTGGCCCGATTCGGATTGGGCAAGGGGTAGAATTCGATTATGCGACCGTACATTCGGTCTGGGCTATCAAAGAAGCTGGATATGAGGCAATCATCATCAACAATAATCCTGAAACAGTTTCGACGGATTTCAGTATCTCCGACAAGCTTTATTTCGAACCGTTGACACTAGAAGATGTCATGCATGTCATCGATCTGGAAAAACCGGAAGGAGTCATTGTCCAGTTTGGCGGACAGACTGCGATAAACCTTGCAGATGGACTCGTCGAAAGAGGTGTGAAAATCCTTGGGACTTCACTTGAAGACTTGGATAGGGCGGAGAATCGCAATAAATTCGAAAAAGCGCTTAAGGATTTAGGCATACCGCAGCCGAAGGGTAAAACCGCTACATCTGTTGATGAAGCGATTGTCATTGCTGAAGATATTGGTTATCCGGTTTTAGTAAGGCCATCGTATGTTCTCGGTGGAAGAGCGATGGAAATCGTCTACAAACAAGATGAATTGCTGCATTACATGACAAATGCCGTGAAAATCAACCCGGATCATCCTGTGTTGATAGACCGCTACTTGACGGGTAAGGAAGTTGAAGTCGATGGGATATCCGATGGGAAAACAGTCGTAATCCCAGGGATCATGGAGCATATCGAACGGGCTGGCGTCCATTCCGGTGATTCGATTGCCGTCTATCCGCCGCAAAATTTAACGGAAAAACAAAAAGAAGTGATCATCGACTATACGACAAGACTAGCAAAAGGCTTGAATATAATTGGTCTCTTGAACATTCAATATGTCATCAGCAACGAAGAGGTATATGTCATTGAAGTGAATCCGCGTTCAAGCAGAACCGTTCCGTTCCTAAGCAAAATTACGAATGTGCCGATGGCTAACTTAGCCACGAAGGTGATTCTAGGACACTCGCTTGAAAGCCAAGGGTACCAATCCGGGTTAGTGCCGGAACAATCTGGGGTTTATGTGAAAGTGCCGGTCTTCTCCTTTGCTAAATTAAGAGGTGTAGACATTTCACTCGGACCTGAAATGAAATCGACCGGTGAAGTAATGGGGAAAGATAGCACCCTTGAGAAAGCTTTATATAAAGGGCTCGTCGCTTCCGGCTTCAAAATTCAGGGTCATGGCTCGGTTTTATTGACGATATCGGATAAAGATAAGCAAGAAGCACTCGTTTTAGCAAGACGCTTCCATAATATCGGCTTCAAGTTAATCGCCACAAGCGGAACTGCAGCCCTATTGGAGCAATCAGGCATCCCGACTGCTATTGTAGGTAAAATCGGTGAAGAAGGCAGGAACCTACTCGATGTCATCAGAAATGGGGAAGCGCAATTCGTCATTAATACTTTGACAAAAGGAAAGCAGCCTGCGCGTGATGGATTCAGGATTCGCCGTGAATCGGTTGAAAATGGCGTGACATGCTTAACGTCACTCGATACGGCCGAAGCGATTTTAAGAGTGATAGAGTCGATGACCTTCTCGGCTGAAGCGATGGGGAAAATGGAAAAAAGTCGTGAGGTGAGCTATATATGATCAAGAAGGAAAGAATGAAGGTTGTAGCACATAAAGAACTGGCCCCTTCCATCTTTGAACTTACCCTGCAAGGTGAATTGGTTACCGAAATGAACCAGCCGGGCCAGTTTGTTCAAGTCAAGACAACAGAAGGTGTTGAGCCATTGTTACGACGCCCGATTTCCATTTCTTCTTATGACAGCAGTGAAAAACGGTTCACGATGATATACCGGGCTGAAGGAAAAGGAACGACTCTGCTATCACAGCGTAGAGAGGCTGAAGCGGTCGATATCCTAGGTCCTCTTGGCAATGGATTTCCCGTACATGAAGCAAAAGAGGGAGAAACGGCGTTATTGGTTGGTGGGGGGATAGGTGTCCCGCCCCTGTATCAACTATCGCAGATGTTGGTCGCGAACGGCGTTAGGGTCATCCATGTATTGGGCTTCCAGACGAAGTCAGCCATCTTTTACGAAGAAGAGTTTAGTGAATTAGGTGATACGTATATTGCCACTGTGGATGGTTCATATGGGACAGCAGGATTTGTTACGACGGTGATCGACAACTTGGAGCAGGAATTTGCTACGATCTTTTCATGCGGACCGACGCCAATGCTCAAAGCGTTGGAAGCGGGCTATCGTCAGAAAAAGCTTTACCTGTCCCTTGAGGAAAGGATGGGCTGCGGCATCGGCGCCTGCTTTGCCTGTGTGTGTCATACAGGAGATGATCCAACTGGATTTAGTTATAAAAAGGTATGCAGTGATGGACCGGTATTCCGGGCAGGAGAGGTGGTACTATGAGCAGACTTTCAGTTGAGTTACCAGGCTTGCATTTGAAAAATCCGATCATGCCAGCCTCCGGCTGCTTTGGTTTTGGCCGCGAATACAGCCAGTTTTTCGACTTGGACGTTCTTGGGGCAATCATGATAAAAGCGACAACACCAGAGCCGAGGTTCGGGAATCCGACCCCGCGTGTAGCGGAAACCTCGTCGGGAATGCTGAATGCTATCGGTTTGCAAAATCCGGGTTTAGAAAAGGTCATCAGTGAAGAACTGGATTGGTTAGGCACATATGATGTCCCGATCATCGCTAACGTTGCCGGGTCACAAATCGCCGACTATGTAAAGGTCGCCCGTGAAATAAGCATGGTTGGAAATGTCAAAGCACTTGAATTGAATATCTCCTGTCCGAATGTAAAAGAAGGCGGAATTGCTTTCGGTACTGTGCCGGAAGTTGCCAAAGAGGTAACCAAAGCCGTTAAGGAAGTATCCTCGGTGCCTGTTTATGTCAAGCTTTCACCGAATGTCAGTAATATTGTCGAAATGGCCAAAGCAGTCGAAGAAGGCGGGGCCGATGGATTGACAATGATCAATACATTAGTCGGTATGCGCTTGGATTTAAAAACGGCTAGGCCAATCCTTTCGAACAGAACGGGCGGGCTATCGGGTCCTGCTATAAAACCAGTCGCACTTCGGATGATTTATGAGGTAAGCCAGCAAGTTTCCATTCCGATAATCGGCATGGGCGGAATCGCGACAGCAGAAGACGTCATTGAATTTTTCTATGCAGGTGCAAGTGCTGTTGCAGTCGGAACTGCCAACTTCGTCGATCCATTTGTATGCCCAACAATCATTGAGGAATTACCGAAATTGTTGGATGAGCTTGGTTTTGATCACATTTCAGAATGTACCGGAAGGAGCTGGAAGCAGAATGAAGCAGTCGCTAATTATCGCCCTTGATTTTCCTGATCTGATCCAAACAGAACAATTTCTGCATCGGTTCCCCTCGGAAAAACTGGCACTGAAAGTAGGGATGGAGCTATTTTATCAAAATGGCCCATCGATTATCTCTTTCGTTAAAGAACAGGGCCATGATGTGTTTTTGGACTTGAAGCTTCACGACATTCCGAACACGGTCAAAATGGCTATGGCAGGTTTGGCCACTTTAGGTGCGGACATGGTCAATGTACATGTAGCTGGTGGTCAAAGGATGATGGAGGCGGCAATAGAGGGCTTGGATAAGGGAACGCCTGCAGGGAAAAAACGTCCGTTATGCATCGGAGTTACCCAACTGACAAGCACGTCACAGGAACAAATGAACAGTGAACAGAACATTGCAGGATCTCTGGAGGATGCGGTCCTCCATTATGCAAGTCTTACTCAACAGGCAGGATTGGATGGCGTTGTTTGTTCCACTCATGAGGTAATGAACATACATGAACGCATCGGCCAAGAATTCTTGACGGTTACTCCTGGAATCAGAAGTGCAGGCGGACAGACGCATGATCAAAAGAGAATTGCTACGCCTGAACAGGCAAGGGGCTTTGGAGCGGATGCCATCGTTGTAGGGAGAGCGATAACGGGGGCGAAGGATCCATTGAAGGCGTATTTGGATATGAAAGCAGCTTGGGAGGGAATATCATGTTAAACGAAGCGATAGCCGAACATCTATTGGAAATAAAAGCAGTGTACCTGCAGCCAAATGATCCATTCACTTGGGCATCAGGAATTCAATCACCTATTTATTGCGACAACCGCTTAACCCTTTCTTACCCGAAGGTACGCACGGTAATCGCGGAAGGCTTGAAGGAATTGATTGAGCGGCATTACCCTGAAGCCGAGCTGATTGCAGGCACCGCTACTGCAGGCATTCCGCATGCAGCCTGGGTGAGCGACAAATTAAACGCTCCGATGTGCTATGTTCGCTCTAAAGCGAAGGAGCATGGAAAGGGCAATCAAATTGAAGGCAGAGCCGTTGCGGGACAAAAAGTGGTGGTTGTGGAAGATTTAATTTCAACCGGCGGCAGTGTAATTACGGCTGTTAACGCGCTTAAAGAAGCTGGATGTGAAGTTCTTGGAGTCGTTTCGATCTTTACGTACGAATTGGAAAAGGGAAAAGAAAAGTTCAGTGCTGAAGGCATCACTAATCATTCCTTGAGTGACTACTCGACTTTGATCAAGGTCGCTAATGAAAAAGGCTACATCACGGCAGAAGAATTGGAAAAGCTTAAAAAGTGGCGCGAGAATCCTGCAGATACAGCTTGGATTTCAGCATAAAAATAGAGATGGCCCAAACATATCAATTGGGCCACCTCTATTTTTTTTAGGCTTTTACCGCTTCCTTTAGCCGAATGACGGTATCGGCATCCGGGGTAATGTATACGGTTTGCTGCTGTTCATAGATAACGAAGCCGGGTTTGCTGCCATTCGGTTTCTTTACATGACGGACTTGTGTGAAGTCAACGGGAACAGAGCTCGATTGTTTTGCTTTACTGAAGAAAGCTGCCAATACGGCTGCCTCTTTTATCGTTTCTTCGCTCGGTGATTCATTCCGGATCACGACATGTGAGCCAGGGATGTCTTTCGTATGAAGCCAAATTTCATCCCGGCGTGCGAACTTATTCGTTAAATAGTCATTTTGTTTATTATTCTTTCCGACAAAAATGAGATCTCCATCGGTAGCGTAATAGGTTTCAAGCTGTGGTTTGGCATTGGCAGGCTTTTTCATGCCTTTTTTCTTTTTTTGGCGGATGTATCCTTCTTCCTGAAGCTCTTCACGTATTTCCTCGATATCCCTGGGCGAAGCTGATTGAAGCTGCTGGTGCAAGGCTTCGAAGTAGGATAATTCCAATTTTGTCTTTTCGATTTGTTCTTGTACCACTCCGACCGCATTTTTGGACTTTTGGTATTTGGAGAAGTACTTTTGAGCATTGTCGGATGGATTTTTTAAAGGGTCAAGCGGAATCGTAATCGTAGTTTGAGCCTCATCATAATAATTGACGACTTCAATTTCCTTCATGCCTTTTTTCATTTGATATAGATTAGCCGTAAGCAGCTCCCCGAACAATTGGTACTGTTCTCCGCGTTCGGTATCTTTTAAGGTTCGTTCGAGTTTGCCGATTTTTTTTGAGTTCTTTTCCACTTCATTAGAAATGAAACGGTCGACATCCTGGCTTTTCTGCTTAACCCGATCTCGTTCGGCTTTACCGAAGTAAAATCTGTCGAGCATCTCGCTTAATGAAGGGAACGTCCGTTGTGTTTCACCCAGGTGCTCTAGTGGAAGCATATAAAACACTTCTTTATTACCGTCCTGTTTAATCGTCGCTGTATATTTTTGTTCCGAGATTTCTCCAATTAAGCTTGAGAAAGCGGCAGGAAGGGTGGTACTGTTTGCCAAGCCAGCACGGTAAACGGATTCCTTGGCAACTAAAGGTGAAATTCCTGAAAAGTGGGCAACAAGCTGTCGGTCAAGCTTCCCGGCATTGAAATCCAGGTTCTTCCTGATCTCGTCCTCGGTGGCCTTGAAGGGATTAACCTTTTCCTGGGCAGGCGGCACTTTATACTCCTGTCCTGGCAAAATGGCCCGGTAACTGTTCACGGCATAAGAGACATGCTTAATGCTGTCTAGTATCATGTTCCGTTCTTTATCGACTAAAACAATGTTGCTGTGACGCCCCATGATTTCAATGATTAATTGCTTTTGAGAGACATCCCCAAGCTCATTGCGGCCCTTTACTTCCAGAATGATCATCCGATCGAGTTCATATTGATAAACGTCTTCTATTGTATAGCCTTCGAGATGTTTTCTAAGAAGCATACAGAACATGGGCGCCTCTTTCGGATTTTCATAACTTTCTTCCGTCAATTGCACCCTTGAATAACTTGGATGAGCAGATAATAGGAGTTTATGATTTTTACCTCCGGCACGAATCACCAATATCACTTCATTTTTGTAAGGTTGATGAACTTTATTGATCCGGCCGCCTTTTAATATAGAAGCGATTTCTTCGGTCATCGCTTTCGTAAATAATCCATCGAATGACATTCTATTTTTACTTCCTTTACATAAGATTTTCTATGATACTTCATTCTCCATGCCTCAGGAGCGGTCCATTCATGCGCTACTGGCCCATTTAAAAGTTGAACATGGAAGGTTTGGTGTATCGAATGAATGGAAATCTAACATGCCCCAGTTACTTGGCGTAGTTTTTCCAAGTGTATTTTATTTGGACCGTTCTTCTTTCTGCAATTCTGTTTAATTATAGCATTATTTTGGACGAGTCTGAATAATCATGGAAGAAGAGCAGGTTGTTTTATGTATCGGTAAGCGGGCAGGTGTTGGATGAGTCGAGCAAAAGTGCATGTTTAAGATGTATACAGGGGCCTATTTCATTCTACTTAAAGGGATGTGTGATACTTGATGGACTTCAAGGAAATGAATAATCAAGAAATGGAAAAAGCGCTTCATACAAACGTTACACACGGTTTGGACGATGATGAAGTAAAGGACAGGCTGGATAAGCAGGGCTACAACGAATTGAAGGAAGGTGAAAAGCAGTCAGCCATACTTTTGTTTTTTGCACAATTCAAAGATTTCATGGTCATCGTATTACTAGCCGCGACCTTGGTCTCCGGGATATTAGGTGAATATATTGATGCGATTGCCATTATGGCGATTGTTTTTTTAAATGGATTACTCGGTTTTTTTCAAGAACGAAAGGCTGAAAAATCACTCGATGCGCTAAAGGAAATGGCAGCGCCGCAAGTGAATGTACTTCGGGATGGCCGTTGGTTAAAGGTCCCTTCAAGAGAAGTTGTAGTGGGGGATATCCTGAAATTCTCTAGTGGTGACAGGATTGGAGCAGATCTGCGGATCGTCGACCATTCTAGCCTTGAAATTGAGGAATCGGCATTAACCGGCGAGTCACTTCCGGCCGTTAAATGCTCCGAGCCATTAAAGAATGAGGTCGAAGATATCGGGGATCAGGAAAATATGGCCTTTATGGGAACGATGGTCACAAGAGGAAATGGAGTAGGAATTGTCATCGCTACGGGAATGAATACGGCGATGGGGAAGATTGCCGACTTGCTTCAGACTGCAGAAACAAAAGAAACTCCTCTTCAACGGCGGCTGGAGCAGTTAGGGAAAATTTTGATCATCACGGCCTTGATATTGACGATCATTGTCGTGTTGACTGGCGTCATTCAAGGGCATGACCTTTATACAATGTTTTTAGCGGGAGTATCTTTAGCTGTAGCGGCGATTCCAGAAGGCTTGCCAGCCATCGTGACTGTAGCCCTGTCGTTGGGCGTTCAGCGAATGATCAAACAAAAGGCGATTGTCCGCAAGCTTCCTGCTGTTGAAACTCTTGGTTGCGCGACTGTGATTTGCTCGGATAAGACGGGAACACTTACTCAAAACAAGATGACCGTCACGAAAGTTTGGAGTGGAGGGAAAACATGGGATGTCAGCGGAACTGGATATAATCCGATAGGAGAGTTTTCCTTGAGGGGAGTTGCGGTTGCACCGAAAAACCACAATGCCCTGCTTCAGATCATTACGTTCGGGATGCTCTGTAACAAAGCCGAGTTAAATGAGAAGGGAAAACAATATGTATTGGACGGTGATCCGACAGAAGGGGCGATGTTGGTCGCGGCGATGAAAGCGGGCTTGACGAGGAACCATCTATCAAAAAGATTTACGGTCGTTAAAGAGTTTCCCTTCGACTCGAGCCGCAAAATGATGAGTGTGGTCGTAAAGGATGATAAGGAGAATCATTTTGTCATCGTAAAAGGAGCACCTGATGTATTGCTTGCCCAGTGCGACACGATGCTATGGGAAGGCAAGTCGGAAATATTGAATCGCGAAGGTAAGGAAAGGGTGCAGCAGGACATGAACGAGCTTGCTTCACAGGCACTTCGAATGATTGCTGTCGGTTATAAACCCCTTTCGAAAGGAACGATTTTACTTCATGAAACGGAAGCAGAGCGCAATTTGACCTTCATGGGACTGCAAGGCATGATTGATCCGCCACGTCCGGAAGTGAAGCAGGCGGTCAAGGAATGCCGGGACGCGGGAATTAAAACCGTGATGATTACTGGCGACCATGTCATAACCGCAAAAGCAATAGCTAAAGAGCTTGGGATATTAAAAGGAAAAGACCTTGTACTTGAAGGCCGGCAATTGGCGGACATGGAAGTCGGGGAACTTGAAGGCATCGTCGAAGGTGTTTCGGTATTTGCTCGTGTTTCACCGGAGCATAAGTTGAAAATCGTAAAAGCTCTCCAAAATAAAGGACATGTCGTTGCGATGACTGGGGATGGCGTCAATGATGCCCCGGCGATAAAATCAGCGGATATCGGCATATCGATGGGGGTCACCGGGACTGATGTTGCCAAGGAGGCTTCTTCCTTGATATTGGTTGATGATAATTTTGCAACGATTAAATCGGCGATTAAAGAAGGCCGGAATATATACGAAAACATCAGGAAGTTCATCCGCTATCTGCTTGCTTCCAATGTCGGGGAGATTTTGGTCATGTTTTTTGCGATGTTATGTGCCTTGCCGCTTCCGTTGATTCCAATCCAAATACTATTCGTGAATCTTGTTACGGACGGACTTCCTGCCATGGCATTGGGACTCGATTCCGCTGAAGAGGACGTGATGAAACGAAATCCGAGGAATGCCAACGAAGGTGTTTTTGGCAGAGGGCTCGGCTGGAAAATCATCTCGCGTGGTTTTTTAATCGGGATTTCAACTTTGATCGCCTTTTATGTCGTGTACCGGGCAAACCCGGAAAACCTGGCATATGCACAAACGATCGCGTTCGCTACCTTGGTTTTGGCCCAGCTCATACATGTTTTTGATTGCCGCAGTGAACGCTCGATCTTCTCCAGAAACCCGCTCGGAAACTTATATTTGGTAGGAGCGGTCCTGTCCTCGCTATTATTGATGCTTGCAGTCATGTATGTGCAGCCTTTGCAAACGATCTTCCATACCGTGCCGATTTCAGGAAGGGATTGGCTATTGGTTATAGGAATGGCCTCCATCCCAACTTTTTTACTAGCGGGAACCTTTTTAGCAAGAAAAGCACAATGAAATATGATATAATCTTTAAGGTGGTAGAGTCTTGCTCTATTGCCTTTTTATTTTTGCAATGTTTTAATTCTACGCTAAAGTGATCATGCAGCAGCTGATATATATCAATGAAAGCGCGAAATTACTACAATAAGCTTGATTGGAAGTGGAACCATGGTTACCAGTATGACGGGCTATGGAAGAGAAGAAGCGGGAAACGGACAGGTCAAGGTTTTTGCCGAGATTAAGACGGTAAATCATCGTTTTTGTGAATATACGATTAGAATGCCGCGCCAGCTTTTGGCTTTGGAAGAAAAAGTGAAGAAAAAGGCGAATCAATACATAAGAAGGGGACGGGTGGAAATCTTCCTTACAGTGGAAGGCGAAAGCCTCGTTTCCAAAAAAGTGAAAATTGATTATGATCTTGCCGATCAGTATGTAGGCTTGATGGCTGAAGTCAAGGATAAATACAAACTGGAGGGCTCCATTACACTACAGGATGTGCTCCAGCTGGAATCGATCTTCATGACGGAAGAAGTGCCGGCGGTTCCTAACGATTTGGAAGCCTTATTCTTGCAGGCGGTTTCCGGGGCATTGGAGAACCTAAAAACAATGCGGGCTCATGAAGGTCAGGAGCTGGCCCTGGACATGATCAACCAGCTTAATAGGTTTGGTGAAATTGTTGCAACGGTCAAAAAACATGCGCCTTCAGTCGTCGAGAAATATAAAGCCAGGTTGGAAATCAAACTAGCTGAGTTAACGGATGGACTGATTGAAGAAAGCCGGATTGTGACGGAAGCGGCCATTTTTGCTGATAAATGTGATATAAATGAAGAACTTACGAGACTTGAAAGCCATATCAGGCAGTTTTCTGGAACTCTTAACGAGAATGAACCGATTGGCAGGAAACTGGACTTCCTTGTCCAGGAAATGAACAGGGAAATCAATACGATCGGATCAAAAGCTAATGATTCTGCCATTACCAAAGACGTGGTGGAAATGAAAAGCCTGCTTGAAAAATTAAAGGAACAGGTTCAAAATATCGAGTAGTCGGTTTATGATGAACGTAAAAAGGTGACAATAGAATATGAATGGGGGACAAAAATGTCAATTAAGCTCATTAATATCGGTTTTGGCAATATCGTATCCGCGAACCGGATCGTATCCATCGTGAGCCCTGAATCGGCTCCGATAAAAAGAATCATCCAAGATGCCCGAGATCGTGGATCCTTAATAGATGCTACATATGGTAGAAGAACTAGGGCCGTTATAATTACAGACAGCGACCATGTCATTTTATCTGCGGTTCAACCTGAAACGGTTGCAGCACGGCTTCAAGATAAAGATGACAGCGTAGAAGAGGGGTAACTGAAACAATATGAGAGAAAAAGGTTTATTAATCGTTTTGTCCGGT
Source organism: Peribacillus muralis (assembly GCF_001439925.1). Lineage (GTDB taxonomy): Bacteria > Bacillota > Bacilli > Bacillales > DSM-1321 > Peribacillus > Peribacillus muralis. Next base: position 194,934 of record NZ_LMBV01000006.1, on the reverse strand, counting down.
CCATCCGGTGTTGGAAAAGGTACGGTAAGAAAGGCAATTTTTTCTCAGCCTGGAACGGCTTTTGAATACTCCATTTCAATGACGACAAGACTTCCTCGCCAAGGAGAAGTGGATGGAGTGGATTATTTCTTCAAAAAACGTGAGGATTTCGAAGCATTGATCAAAGAAGGCAAACTGCTTGAATATGCTGAGTTCGTCGGTAATTATTATGGAACGCCAGTTGATTATGTCCGTGAGACGATCAATTCCGGAAAAGATGTTTTTCTGGAAATTGAAGTTCAAGGAGCAAAACAGGTCCGCGAGAAATTCCCTGAAGGACTTTTCATATTCCTTGCCCCTCCAAGCTTGACGGAACTCGAAAGCCGGATCGTCACTCGTGGCACCGAGACGGAAGAAGCGATAAAAGGACGGATGAAAGTGGCCAAGGAAGAGATAGAACTTATGGATCTTTATGATTATGTTGTTGAAAATGATCATGTGGATGCAGCATGTGCTAGAATTAATGCAATAGTGATTGCCGAGCATTGCCGTCGGGAAAGAGTTGCTATTTTATATAAAAAAATGTTGGAGGCGGAATAAACTATGTTATATCCATCAATTGATTCCCTATTATTGAAGATCGATTCTAAATACTCGCTTGTATCTGTAGCAGCTAAACGTGCGAGGGAAATGCAAATTAAAGATAATTGCCTTTTAACAAAACCGGTTTCCCATAAATCCGTCGGTCGTGCCCTTGAGGAAATACATTCGGGTAAATTGACCTACGATAATTCTTACGAGGAAAACTAAGCAAGAACACATAAGCTTGACCTATCGGGCCTGACACCCTAAAGCAAACAGGATGCGTTACATTTTTGAAAGGTGCTTCCTTCCTGCGGCCAAGGTGTCAGGCCTGTTTGTCTTGATTTTTCAAAAAAACAACCCTACAATGCGCATATCGCATGAAATTTCTACTGTTTTCCTTCATAATTAAGAAATCCAGAATGTTTAGTTAGGGGAAATTTGCATGCTTATCGAAAAAAAAGTTCTTCTTTGCGTTACTGGCGGCATTGCTGTATATAAGGCTGCTGCCTTGACCAGTAAATTGACACAGGAAGGTGCGCACGTAAAAGTGATCATGAGTGAATCAGCTCGTCAGTTCGTGACGCCGCTTACCTTCCAAGCACTTTCGAGAAATGACGTGTATACAGATACATTTGATGAAAAGGATTCTTCAGTGATTGCACATATCGATTTGGCTGATTGGGCGGATATCATCCTTGTGGCTCCGGCAACGGCGAATATGATTGGCAAAGTAGCTAATGGAATCGCCGATGATATGATTACAACAACACTGCTGGCAACGGAAGCACCTGTTTGGGTAGCACCGGCCATGAACGTGCATATGTATGCCCACCCAGCGGTTCAGAAAAACATGGAGACACTTCGGTCGTTCGGATATCAATTCATCGAACCCGGGGAAGGGTATTTGGCCTGCGGATATGTTGGGAAAGGGAGGCTGGAGGAACCGGAAACGATCGTTGAACATCTGAAGGATCACTTTGCCGAAAAGAAGCCACAGTTTCTTAATGGAAAGAAAGTCTTGATTACTGCCGGCCCTACGCGCGAAGCAATCGATCCGGTACGGTACGTCACCAATCATTCGAGCGGGAAAATGGGCTATGCCTTAGCTGAGCAGGCAATTGAACTGGGTGCTGAGGTGACATTGATAACGGGGCCTGTAAACTTGAAGCCACCTTTCAAGGCTGTAGTAATACAAGTGGAATCGGCAGCGGATATGTATGATGCGGTATTCAATCGTTTCGATTCCAGTGATGTCGTCATCATGACCGCTGCCGTGGCGGATTATAAACCAAAGATTTTTCATGCTCAAAAAATGAAAAAGCAGCCGGGTGAAAATGTGATTGAATTTGAACGGACGAAGGATATCCTTAAGGAACTCGGTGAGAATAAGACGCATCAGATCTTGGTAGGCTTTGCTGCCGAAACGAACAACGTGGAAGAATACGCACGAGGGAAATTAGTGAAAAAGAATGCAGATATGATCGTTGCCAATAACGTGACTGTCGCAGGCGCAGGCTTTGGGACGGATACGAATATCGTGACCATTTATGATAAAGATGGAAGTACCATCGAGCTTCCCAAAATGAGTAAAGCGGATATAGCTAAAAGCATCCTGGCAGAAGTATCCCGCAAGCAAAAGGAATGATGTGTTATGGATATTGCATCCGTGATTGTCGATGTACCAGCCAAACAAACCGATCGTGAATTTGATTACCGCATTCCTGAAAAGTGGAAACAAGTCATCATGCCTGGAATGCGGGTCATCGTCCCATTCGGTCCAAGAATGGTTCAAGGATTCGTCACGGGTTTAAAAGCTAAAAGCGACTTTGCGAAATTACGCAATATAAAAGAACCAATGGATTTGGAGCCCATACTTAATGATGAATTGCTTCAGCTGGGGAACTGGCTGACCAAAGAAGCCATGTGCTTTAAAATCTCGGCTCTCCAAGCCATGCTTCCGGCAGCGATGAAAGCAAAGTATGAAAAAGTGATCAAAGTCATTGAAGATAAAAGGGATCAGATCCCTCGCTTCATTCAAAACCTTTTCGGAAAGAACGATTCACTATCTTGGAAAGAAGTGATTGAAGGGGAGAATGCCTCCCTCTTTCAAAAGGAAATACAAAATGGCAATCTTGAGCTCGTGTACAATGTGAAAAACCGCCTTAATAAGAAAACGGTCCGTGTCATCAAATCGCTGCTTTCATCCAATGAATTGAAAGAAATGGCGTCAGACCTTTCCGCCCAAGCAAAAAAACAACAGCAACTCCTTCACTATTTTATCGAGCATCAAGAGCCGGTTCCGTTAAAAGAGCTGCTTGAAGTGACCAACACATCCAACAGTACCGTCAAATCCCTTGTGTCAAAAGGGGCTTTGACGGAGCATGATCAGGAAATTTACCGTGACCCTTATGAGAATCGTGTGTTCGAACCATCCAAACCCTTTACTCTGACGGATGAACAATCGGCAGCCTTGAAGCCTATCCAAGCGAAAATACAGCTTGACGAACATGATGTCTTTCTTTTATATGGTGTGACCGGGAGCGGAAAGACGGAAGTGTATTTGCAGGCGATTGCCTCAGTTATCGAAAAGGGAAAAGAAGCCATCATGCTGGTCCCTGAAATCTCCTTGACACCTCAAACGGTGAAAAGGTTTAAGGAACGCTTTGGTGAGCAGGTTGCTGTCATGCACAGCGGTTTATCCGTTGGAGAAAAATATGATGAATGGCGAAAAATCCACCGTAAAGAAGTGAAAGTCGTAGTGGGTGCGCGTTCAGCCGTTTTCGCTCCGTTTGAAAACCTGGGACTGGTAATCATTGATGAAGAGCATGAAACCAGCTATAAGCAAGAAGAGACGCCAAGGTACCATGCCAGGGATGTTGCCATTGAACGGGCTAGATCCTATCATTGCCCGGTGATTCTTGGCAGCGCGACCCCAACACTCGAATCATTTGCACGTGCCAAGAAGGACGTCTATAAACTATTGACACTTAGTCAGAGGATGAATAAAAATGCCCTGCCAGCAGTGGATATTGTCGATATGAGGGAAGAGTTAAGAACAGGGAATCGATCGATGTTTTCGGAACTGCTCTTTAGCAAGTTGAAAGATCGACTTGAAAAGGGGCAGCAAACTGTCTTGATGCTGAACAAACGGGGACATTCCTCCTTTGTGATGTGCCGAAGCTGTGGATTGGTCATCAATTGCCCTAATTGTGACATTTCACTCACCTATCATCGCTTTAATGATATAATGAAATGCCATTATTGTGGATATGAAGAGGGGATGCCTTCCGTATGTCCTGAATGTGAAAGTGAACATATACGCTTCTTCGGTACAGGTACCCAAAAGGTTGAAGAAGAGCTGGCAAAAATCCTTCCTGAGGCGCGGGTAATCCGGATGGACGTTGACACAACGAGTAAAAAAGGATCACATGAGCGGCTGCTCAATGCATTTGGTGAAGGAAAGGCAGATATTTTACTAGGCACACAAATGATCGCCAAGGGACTTGATTTTCCTAATATCACCCTTGTGGGCGTCCTGTCAGCTGATACGATGCTCCACCTGCCCGATTTCCGTTCTTCGGAAAAGACATTCCAGCTGCTTACACAGGTGAGCGGTAGGGCGGGACGACATCAACTTCCGGGAGAAGTGGTCATCCAAACCTATACACCCGAACACTACAGCATCGAGCTTTCTGCCTTACAGGATTATGATGCCTTTTATGAACGGGAGATGAATCTCCGCAGGACAAGTCATTATCCACCATATTTTTACGTTGTTCTTATTACCGTTTCTCATGAAGACTTGATGAAGACAGTGAGTGTTACTGAAAGAATTACCAATTACTTAAGTTCCCGCTTGAATCGGGACTCCATCGTTCTAGGTCCGGTCGCTTCGCCGATCAGCCGAATCAACAATAGATATCGCTATCAATGTTTGATAAAATACAAACGAGAGCCGGACCTTAATCAGCATTTACGAACGCTTTTAGAGCATTACCAAAAAGAAACTGCTCAAAATCAGCTGCAGATTTCAATCGATTTAAATCCGCAGATCATGATGTAATGGTTTAAGATCAGGATGATTATCGCGAGCTGTTACGAGCTTGCGTTTTTATATAATGAAGTGTTGTTTCTCATATCTAGGAGGGTATTTTTAATTTTGGCTATTTTACCGATTGTTTTGTTTCCAGAAAAAATTTTACAACAAAAATGTGATAAAGTAACAAGTTTTGATAAAAAATTGGCAAAGCTGTTAAATAACATGTATGAAACGATGGTGGAAGCGGATGGCGTTGGGCTGGCTGCACCTCAGGTTGGCGTTAAAAAGCAAGTGGCTGTCGTTGAAATAGAGGAAGGGTCAGGGCATCTGGAGCTGATCAATCCAGAAGTGCTCGAAATGGAAGGCGAACAGAATGGTGTGGAGGGCTGCCTTAGCTTTCCAAGTTTATATGGTGAAGTGTCCCGTCCATACCGCATCAAGGTGCGGGCACAAGACAGGAAAGGGAGTTTTTTCGAGATAGAGGCGGAGGATTTTCTCGCTAGGGCACTTCTGCATGAGATCGATCATTTGCAAGGGGTGTTATTTACAAGTAAGGTTTCGCGCTATATTTCAGAAGAAGAGTTAGAAGGGTATGAAGAAGAATGACAAAAATTATCTTTATGGGGACACCGGATTTTTCCGTGCCGGTATTGAAAAGGATCATTGACGAAGGGTTTGACGTAATTGCAGTCGTCACCCAGCCGGATCGTCCCGTTGGCCGTAAAAAGGTGCTGACGCCTCCGCCAGTTAAAGTCGAAGCGGAAATTCAGGGGATTCCGGTTTATCAGCCTGAAAAAATCCGTGAAAAAGAAGAACTTGAAAAGATCATTGCATTAGGAGCTGACTTAGTGGTCACCGCGGCCTTCGGTCAAATTCTTCCGAATGAACTGTTGGAAGCCCCTAAATACGGATGCATCAATGTACATGCCTCCTTGCTTCCTGAACTGCGTGGAGGGGCGCCCATCCATTATTCAATATTGCAGGGAAAAGAAAAAACGGGAATTACCATCATGTATATGGCGGAGAAATTGGATGCCGGAGATATATTGACCCAAGCGGAGGTTACCATCGAGGAAGATGATAATGTGGGAACACTGCATGATAAATTAAGCAAGGTAGGTTCCGACTTGCTTGCGGAAACCTTGCCGAAACTTCTAAACGATGAATTACGGGCAATCAAGCAAGATGAAGACAAAGCGACCTTCGCACCTAATATTAAACGGTCGGAGGAAAAGATCGACTGGTCAAAAACAGGGGAAAACATCTATAACCATGTACGTGGGCTGAATCCATGGCCAGTTGCCTACACAACCTTAAACGGGTCGGTGTTGAAAATTTGGCAGGCTAGTAAGCTCGAACAAGGCATTCAGGAAGCACCCGGCATGATCATTGAGGTGCAAAGTGACGGTTTCATTGTTTCGACAGGCAATGAGACGGCAATACTGGTTACGGAACTGCAGCCTTCAGGGAAGAAAAAAATGCCGGCGAAAGATTACTTGCGCGGAGCCGGGTCGTTCATTAAAGCAGGCATGAAGTTAGGAGAACAGAATGAAGCAAACTAAAAAGGGAGTACGTGACATTGCTCTCGATATATTGGAATCTGTAGAGAAAAACCAATCCTACAGTAACCTCTTATTAAACAACTTGATCAAAAAGCATCAATTATCCGCTGTGGACAGCGGTTTGCTTACGGAAATAAGCTACGGTACGATACAGCGTAAGATGACATTGGATTACTTTTTGAGTCCTTATATTAAACAACCGAAAAAGACACTAAGCTGGGTCATCAACCTACTTAGGCTTTCTGTCTATCAAATGGTTTATTTAGATAAAGTGCCGGATCATGCGATCATTTTCGAGGCTGTCGAAATTTCCAAAAAACGTGGACATAAAGGCACATCTTCCATGGTCAATGGCGTGCTTCGCAACATTCAGAGGAATGGCGTTCGCTCGCTTGATGATATCAAGGATGATCTTGAACGGCTCTCCATCGAAGTAAGTCATCCAATCTGGTTGATCAAGCGCTGGGTTGAGCAATTTGGTTATGATAAAACCAAGGAAATGTGTGAAGTGAATTTAACTGCGCCATTGCAGACGGGGCGGGTCAATTTAAAGAAGATTTCCCGCAATGAATTAATGAGCATATTAAGGGAAGAGGGATATGACGTTGAGGCAAGTGAGGTCGTCCCCGAAGCCATCGTCAGCTATAGAGGCAATCTTGCTCATTCTGAAAGTTATAAAATGGGGTACTTATCGATTCAGGACGAAAGTTCGATGCTTGTTGCGCATGCGTTGGGAGCGAATGAAAATGACGCTGTACTCGATTGCTGTGCTGCGCCTGGAGGGAAAACGACTCATATTGCAGAAGGTCTAACGACAGGACAAGTATATGCTCTTGATCTTCATGAGCATAAAGTCAAGCTCATTAAAGAACAGGCAGAGCGGCTAAAACTGAGAAACAACATCAAAACTATGGCACTCGATAGCAGAAAAGTGCAAGAACACTTCAATAAGGAAGGGTTTGATCGGGTCTTGATCGATGCGCCATGTTCAGGATTGGGAGTCATGCGTCGGAAGCCTGATGTAAAGTACACAAAAACAAAAGATGATATAATGAAACTCTCAAGCATACAAAAGCAATTATTGGAAGCTGCTGCACCGCTAGTAAAGCAAGGCGGACGGTTAGTATACAGTACATGTACGGTTGACATGGAAGAGAATGATAAAGTGGCCATGTCATTTTTGAAAGATCACCCGGATTTCGAGAGCGATCCATCCTTATCCGAAAGAATGCCCGAAAGCGTCCAGCCGTTTATCACGGGCCATACGTTACAAGTTTTTCCGCAATATTTTAGCAGTGACGGATTCTTTATTGCGAGTTTTAGAAAGAAGGTGCTGTAATGGCAGAAATAACTAAATCATCCAGAGTAAGAAAAGACACAACACCAGAAAAACCATCGATCTATTCATTGGAGCTTCACCAAATTAAAGAATGGCTTATTCAAAATGATGAAAAGGGATTCCGGGCCGATCAAGTTTATGACTGGCTTTATAAAAAACGTGTCTCCAGTTTTGAAGACATGTCCAACCTATCGAAATCTTTACGCGATAAGCTTGAATCACAATTCATCTTCACTACATTGAAAACTTTGATTCAGCAAACGTCCAATGATGGAACGATGAAATTCTTATTTGAACTCCATGATGGATATTCGATAGAAACGGTGTTGATGCGCCATGAATATGGAAACTCCATTTGCGTGACAACACAGGTTGGTTGTAGAATTGGTTGTACCTTCTGTGCATCGACCCTTGGGGGATTAAAGCGAAATCTTGAATCTGGAGAAATTGTTGCCCAGGTTGTTAAAGTTCAGCAAGCCCTTGATGAAGTGGAAGAACGTGTTAGCTCTGTCGTCATCATGGGGATTGGGGAACCGTTCGATAATTACGATAATATGATGTCATTCTTAAAGAATATAAATCATGAAAAAGGCTTGAACATAGGGGCTCGCCATATTACCGTATCAACAAGTGGAATCATTCCAAAGATCTATAAGTTTGCAGAAGAAAGCATGCAAATCAATTTTGCGGTTTCACTGCATGCACCGAACACGGAATTGAGAAGTAAATTGATGCCGATCAACAAGGCTTACAAACTTCCGGACTTGATTGAAGCCATCAAATACTATACAGAAAAAACAGGGCGTCGTGTAAGTTTTGAATACGGTCTATTCGGCGGCGAAAATGATACAGTCGAACACGCCGAAGAATTAGCCGATTTAATAACCGGAATCAAATGCCATGTCAACTTAATTCCGGTTAACTATGTACCGGAACGCAACTATGTACGTACACCTCGGGATCAGATTTTTGAGTTTGAAAAAACATTGAAAAAGCGCGGTATCAATGTGACGATCCGAAGGGAACAAGGCAGTGATATCGACGCAGCCTGCGGCCAGCTTCGGGCCAAGGAGCGCAAAGAAGAGACGAGGTGACCCTATTGAGGGCGATATTTAAAACAGACCGTGGTAAAGTCCGCCAGCATAATGAAGATAATGGCGGAATCTTTAAGAACTCGCAAGGCGTTCGCCTTGCCATCGTTGCAGATGGCATGGGCGGCCACCGTGCCGGGGATGTAGCAAGTGCGATGACGATTGACCTTCTGAAAAAGGGCTGGGATGTTTCCAGCGCAATCGAAACGGCTAATGATGCCGAGGAGTGGCTAAAAAAGCAGATCATCTTGGTCAATCATACGCTATTCGAACATGCCGAGGCTCATACAGAATGTAAGGGCATGGGGACGACCGTGGTTGCTGCCATATGCACTGACAAGTTTGCGACCATTGCCAATATCGGGGACAGTCGATGTTACTTGTATAATGAGAGTGGCTTTAAGCAGGTTACGGAAGATCATTCACTTGTTAACGAATTGGTCCGTTCCGGGCAGATTTCGAAGGAAGATGCCGAGAAGCATCCACGAAAAAATGTTTTATTACGAGCCTTGGGGACAGAAATGCAAGTTGAAATGGATATAACGACGGTCATTTTCGAAGAAAGTGATTTATTATTGCTTTGTTCGGATGGCTTAACGAATAAAGTGAGTGAGCAGGAACTTGAAGAAACGGTTACAAATGGGCAGTCTCTTGAAGAAAAGGCAAATTCATTAATAGATAAGGCCAATCACTACGGTGGGGAAGATAATATCACTCTTGTGCTTGTTCAATTTACTGATGAAGGCGAAAGCAGGTGAATTGAATGTTGATTGGCAGAAGAATCAACGGCCGTTATAAGCTGATCGAAATGGTCGGTGGCGGCGGTATGGCAAATGTTTACCTTGCAAGGGATATGATTTTGGATAGGGACGTTGCATTGAAAATCCTTCGCATGGACTTCAACAATGACGAGGAGTTCATCAAGCGCTTCAACCGGGAAGCACAAGCTGCAACCAGTTTGGCCCATCCCAATATCGTAAGTATTTATGACGTTGGTGAAGAAGATGCCATCTATTATATTGTCATGGAATATGTGGACGGCTTTACACTTAAGCAATACATACAAAAATATTATCCGATTCCAGTAGATAAAGCCTTGGATATCATGAAACAAATCACGGCAGCGATCTCCCATGCCCATCATAACGGAATCATCCATCGGGACATCAAGCCACAGAACATATTGATCGATAAAGAAGGCACCGTCAAGATAACGGACTTTGGAATTGCTTTGGCCTTGAGTGCAACCAACATAACGCAGACGAATGCGGTTTTGGGATCCGTCCATTACTTATCTCCAGAACAGGCAAGGGGCGGAATGGCCAATAAGAAATCGGATATTTATTCCCTTGGCATCGTCATGTTTGAGTTGTTGACAGGTAGATTGCCTTTTTCCGGTGAATCTGCCGTTTCGATAGCGCTTAAACATTTACAATCGGACACCCCTTCGCCAAAACGCTGGAATCCTGAAATACCGCAGAGTGTGGAAAACATTATTTTGAGAGCGACAGCGAAAGATTCATATTACCGGTATGAAAGCGTGGATTCAATGGAAGATGACATTCGCACGTCGTTGAATCCTGAGCGTTCAAATGAATCGCCCTTTGCAATACCGCAAGACCATGATGCAACGAAAGCGATACCCGTGATTACGGATGATCAACTCTCTAGCGTTGATGAGACGATCATAAGAGGACCTGAAAAAAATACGGTAGTCTATTCAGATGATGGTGAAGATGATCCAGAAGCAGTCATGAAAGTGAACAAGAAACAAAAGAAACAGAAAAAACAAAAAAAGAAGGCGAAACAAAAGGACAAAAAAAGAAGGAAGATGCCAGCCATTTTGGTGACCATCTTTTTAGTCCTAGCGCTGCTAGCTGTTTTATCTGTCACTTTAGGACCTTCCCTTTTAGGGTCCAAGGAAGTGACGATCCCAGATCTTAAAGGAAAAGAATTGGAAGATGCCATTACTGACTTGCTCGAACTGGATTTGGTCATCGGAAATACGATTGAGATTGACGATGAAGAGGTTGAAGCTGGATTGGTGATCAAAACCAACCCGAAGGAAGGGAAGACCGTCAAGGCAGGGGCGAAAATCGACATTTATCAAAGTGGTGGTAAAGAAACGATATCGCTGTCCAACTATGAAGGTCGGGATTATTCGGGTATTAAATCAATGCTTGAGGAAATGGGATTCAAAAACACGGTCGTGACCTACAAATATGATGCCAGCGCCGCCGGTACCATCATAGAACAGACGCCATCAGGTGCCACAGAAATCGTCCCGTCGGAAACGGAACTGGCGTTAACGGTCAGCAAAGGGGAAGATCTATTGAGCCTGAAAAACCTCAAAGGGTTCAATCAAGCTGGTCTTAATGATTATTCCAATGAAAGTGGAATAAAGATCGATTTGGAAGAAGAGGTTTATGATGATTCCGTCGAGAAGGGGCTGGTCATTTCCCAGTCACCCGAACCGGGTACAAAGGTGGAAAAAGGCAGTACGGTGAAAGTTGTCCTCTCAAAAGGGAAAGAAGAGATCCCTCCTAAGACCGTAACGGAGGAAATCAAGATTGAATATGACCCAGTGGAGCCTGGCAAAGCGCAAAAAGTGCAAATCTTCATTGAGGATATCAACAATAGCATGACGGAGCCTAAAGAATCTTTCTTTATCGTGGAAGATGGGAAGCGAACGATCGAATTGACGGTTTCTCAGGATAAGAAAGCAGGCTATAAAGTCATGAGGGACAACCAGGTCATCATCGACAAAACCGTCTCTTATCCCGACTAAATATATTAATTAGGAGTGTGGCTATGCCCGAAGGAAAAATTATTAAAGCACTAAGCGGATTTTATTATGTCCTTGATGGGGAAGAGGTCTTCCAATGCCGTGGAAGGGGTGTTTTCAGGAAAAACAAGGTAACGCCGCTCGTTGGTGATTATGTGGTGTTCCAAGCGGAAAATAAAACGGACGGGACCGTTACCGAAATAAAACCGCGAAAGAATGAATTGATCCGTCCGCAAATCTCGAATGTAGATCAGGCCATCCTTGTCTTTTCAGCAGTTGAACCTGACTTCAGTCCAGCGCTGCTTGATCGTTTTCTCGTACTTATCGAGGATAACGAGATCGAGCCGATCATCGTCGTGACGAAACTGGACTTGGTCACATCTGAAAACCGAATGAAATTGACACAGTATACCAAGGATTATCGGAAACTTGGGTATACGGTGTTGGAAACCTCCTCGGTTACTACAGGCGGCATCGAAGAACTGGTTCCGTATTTAGAAGGGAAAACGAGTGTATTTGCCGGTCAGTCAGGAGTGGGGAAATCTTCTTTACTTAATGCAATCAATCCTGAATTGGCTTTAAAGACGGATGACATTTCATCGCATCTAGGACGGGGAAAGCATACAACGCGTCACGTTGAATTGATTCATATCGGCTCAGGCCTTGTCGCCGATACACCAGGATTCAGTTCACTAGAATTCATGGAAATGGAAGCTGAACGGTTATCCTATTGTTTCCCCGAAATGCACAAGTATGGAGAGGACTGTAAGTTCAGGGCTTGTCTGCATGATAAAGAACCGAAATGTGCTGTGAAAGAAGCTGTTGCTGCTGGGGAAATTCCGCAATATCGCTATGATCACTATATGCAATTCTTAGAAGAAATTAGAGATAGAAAGCCGAGGTATTGAAATGGTTAAAATTGCACCTTCGATTTTATCAGCTAACTTTGCAAATTTGGGAGAAGAAATCCTTGATGTGGAAAGGGGCGGGGCGGATTTTATCCATGTGGATGTCATGGATGGGCAGTTCGTGCCGAATATTACAATCGGCCCCCTAATAGTTGAAGCTATTCGGCCTGTGACAAAGCTTCCGCTTGACGTGCACCTAATGATCGAACAACCTGACCGTTATATCGAGTCGTTCGTAAAAGCGGGAGCCGATTATATAACGGTGCATGTAGAGGCCTGTACACATCTGCACCGCACGATACAACTGATTAAATCCTTTGGTGTCAAGGCAGGGGTGGTGCTTAACCCAGCCACGCCGGCGTCCTTGCTTCTGCCTATAATCGAAGACATTGATATGGTGCTCTTGATGACGGTTAATCCAGGCTTTGGTGGGCAAAAGTTCATCACATCCGTATTGCCCAAAATCGCTGAAGTGAAGGCGATGTCAGACATCCATAATCAGAACCTGGAAATAGAGATTGATGGCGGGGTCAATGAAGAAACGGCTAAACTTTGTATTGAACAAGGCGCAACGGTTCTAGTGGCAGGTTCAGCCATTTATAATCAGGAAGATCGCCGTGCAGCGATTCAAAAGATTAGGGGAAACTGATATAAAGCCGACATTATCGTCTACATATGATAATGTCGGCTTTTTTACAGTGCCACAAAGAATTCTCATATAGACTTATACGTTTAATAAAGGAGGATAATCATGATCATTAGTATAATGGCCGGTGGTCCGGAAGGGCTATGGCCGGATTTGAAAAGGTATAAAGAGATGACTGATTTTTGGGTCGGGGTGGATAGGGGGGTATGGGCTTTGCTTGAAAATGGCATCGTACCTAAATGTGGCTTTGGGGATTTTGATTCGGTTTCAAAAGATGAATATAAGGTAATTATGCAAAAGCTTCAACATATAGATTTATATGCTTCAGAAAAGGATGAAACGGATTTGGAAATCGCTTTTAATTGGGCAATAAATCAAAAACCAAGTGAAATTCACATCCTCGGCGCTACAGGAGGGAGGATGGATCATTTTCTTGGCAATGTCCAGCTACTTCAAAAGGAAAGTGTCCTCCCCTATCACGACGAAATTGATATATACATAGTCGATCAGCAAAACACTTACACAGTCAAGACGGCAGGATCTTATGAGGTTATAGCCATGGAGGATATGAAGTACGTATCCTTCCTTTCGGTTACGCCAGAAGTCACCGGGATTACTTTAACAGGCTTTAAATATCCATTGAGCGATCGCTGCCTGGAGATAGGTTCGACACTCTGCATCAGCAACGAACTAATTTCCGATTCTGGGAATGTTTCATTTAAGGAGGGCATATTAATGATGATAAGAAGCAGAGATTAAAATTCATGCTTAGAGCAGATTCGGATATAATTTCAAATCCAAATCCTATATCCGCTTAAAAGCTTATGTTGTAATAGAAAAATTCCACTTCATCTTAATCTGTGGGATGCAAAGAGGAGGGGCATGATGAAATTTTATACGATTAAATTGCCAAAAGTTCTGGGTAGTTTGGTAAGGGCTATGCTCGGAGCGTTTAAAAAAGGCTGATACTTATTCCACATGACACCTCTCCGGTTTTAGGGAGGTGTTATTTTTTCGGGTTTCTGGAGGATAATGAACGTGTGGCCATCCATTAATGGGTGATGAATTGTTTGCTCGATGCGGATTATTCCAACAACGAAACGATCAACCATCCCCATTAAAATGTCAGCCATTTCAAGTAAAAAGGCATCCTTAGAGGATGCCGTAACATTATACGCGTTCTACTTTGCCCGATTTAAGAGCTCTTGCAGAAACGTATACACGTTTAGGTTTACCGTCAACTAAAATACGTACTTTTTGAAGGTTAGCGCCCCATGTACGCTTGCTAGCGTTCATTGCGTGAGAGCGGCTGTTACCAGAACGAGTTCTTCTTCCAGTGATTACACATTTACGTGCCATGTTAATTTCCCTCCTAACTACACGAAGCTTAAGTTTTCACAGTCATCTTAAGTCTTTGTAAAATACTTTAATAATTTATCATACCTACCGTGAGAATGCAATACTTCAGTTAATTACTTTCAAGAAAAAAGCCTTGACATACATACTGTAAAATTGAATTATATTAAGTACCGTACGACATTTACTTTTAAAACCATAGACATTATAGTAAAATGTCTTTAGTTGACTTGATTTTTTGGGAGGGAAAAGAAAGATGTCTATTGAATTACAAACGAAATATGGACAAATTGATATCTCTAATGAGGTTATCGCTACTGTAGCAGGCGGAGCAGCAATGGATTGCTACGGAATTATAGGAATGGCTTCCAAAAAACAATTTAAAGACGGCATTGCTGAGATTTTAAGAAAAGAAAACTTTACTAAGGGTGTAATAGTCCGTCAAGAAGAGGAAGAAGTTCATATCGATATGTATATAATCGTAAGCTATGGAACAAAAATCTCGGAAGTTGCGCATAATGTGCAATCAAAGGTAAAGTACACCCTGAACAAAACTGTAGGATTAGCTGTTGATTCAGTTAACATTTTTGTCCAGGGAGTTCGTGTGACGAACCCTTAAGTATAGGAGGAAAGTTTTGTGTCAATTACAAGTTTAAATGGAAAGCGATTTGCAGAAATGATCATTCAAGGTGCCAATCATTTAGCGGCTAATGCCCAACTGGTTGATGCGTTGAATGTTTTCCCTGTTCCAGATGGAGATACTGGAACGAATATGAATTTATCGATGACTTCCGGCGCAAAGGAAGTGCAAAATAATGTCCAGGAACACATCGGGAAAGTGGGTACATCACTTTCAAGAGGATTGCTAATGGGCGCTCGCGGCAATTCAGGTGTTATCCTATCACAATTGTTCCGCGGCTTTGCTAAAGCGATTGAACATAAATCCGAAATCAATAGTGAAGAATTCGCCCAAGCTTTTGAAGCAGGCGTGCAAACAGCTTATAAGGCTGTAATGAAACCTGTTGAAGGCACGATATTAACGGTCGCCAAAGATGCTGCGAAGCAAGCGGTTTCATCAGCTGCCAGGCACCAAGATCTTATTCAGGTAATGGAAGAGATCGTCACGGAAGCCAATGCTTCATTAAAACGCACACCGGATCTTCTTCCAGTCTTAAAAGAAGTGGGAGTCGTTGACAGTGGCGGACAAGGCTTGGTGTTCGTATATGAAGGTTTCCTTGCGGAGCTGAAAGGTGAAGCCCTTCCGATCCGGTCTGAACATGGCCCTAGCATGGATGATATGATAAGTGCCGAGCACCACATGAACGTCCAAGCGCATATGAACACGGAAGATATCGTGTTTGGCTACTGCACGGAATTCATGGTCCGGTTGGAAAGTGAAAAACTGGCTAATAAATCATTCGACGAGGAAAAATTCCGGAATGATTTAAGTGAATACGGCGACTCATTATTGGTCATTTCAGATGATGAAGTTGTCAAAGTACATATTCACTCTGAACAGCCTGGCGAATGTCTCAGCTATGGACAGCGATACGGTAGCTTAATCAAGATGAAAATCGATAATATGCGCGAACAGCATACGGCGATTGTTGGTGAGACGAGCACTCCGCTCCAAACGAAACCGGTAATAAAAGATAAATACGGAGTGGTGTCCGTTGCTATGGGTGCAGGCATCAGTGAATTGTTCAAAAGCATCGGCGCCAAATCCGTCATCGAAGGCGGACAAACGATGAATCCTAGCACGGAAGATATCGTCAAGGCTGTCGAAGAGGCAAATGCGGAGCATGTCATCATCTTGCCTAACAATAAAAATATCATTATGGCTGCCAATCAAGCAGCAGATGTCCTTGGTGATCATGTGACGGTCGTTCCAACGAAAACGGTACCGCAGGGAATGGCTGCCTTGTTGGCATTCAATCCATCGCTTGATGCTGCAGAGAATCAAAAAGTGATGAGTGAAGCCCTTTCGCATGTAAAAACCGGCCAAATCACTTATGCTGTCAGGGATACCAATATTGATGGTCTTTCCATTGAGACTGGGGATTTCATGGGCATTGCTGAAGGAACCATCAAAGTGAAAGATAAAGACAAGACGCAAGCGGCAAAGGATCTTCTTTCTGAAATGATCGATGATGATGCTGAAATCCTGACGATATTGTATGGAGAAGACGCCAATACAGAAGAAGTCGAAAATCTCGTCGCGTTTTGTAAGGAGACTTTCGAAGACGTTGAAGTGGAAGTCCATAATGGGAAACAACCTTTATATTCTTTCATTTTTTCAATTGAATAAGGAAAAATTCTAATGATCTTTCTCTTTGCATGATCATGAACGAATAAAGGGTAATAAACTGCATAAGTCATTAGGCTATGCAGTTTTATTTTTGAAAAATGAATGATAGAAACAGCCTGATTGGAATTACGGTGAATTTGACGTTATGATTAATCTAACACCCAGCCTTTCCCTTGATTTCAATAACTGAAGGAGGAGCAATGCATGAAATTCAGAAGTGTATTCGATATAATTGGTCCTGTTATGATTGGCCCCTCTAGTTCCCATACTGCCGGAGCTGCAAGAATCGGGAGGGTGGCCAGGAATTTATTCAACCGTGAACCTAAATGGGCACATATTTCTTTTTATGGATCGTTCGCAAAAACCTATAAAGGACATGGAACGGATGTAGCCATTGTAGGAGGCTTACTTGATTTTGATACATTTGATGAGAGAATTAAAGAATCATTGGAAATAGCCCTGAATAAGAAAATCAAAATTACTTTCCGGGAAGAAGAAGCCGTCCCGGAACATCCCAATACAGCAAAAATAACGGTCGGGGATGAGTCCGGTGAACTTGAACTTGTCGGAATATCGATTGGCGGGGGAAAAATCGAAATTGTCGAATTGAATGGGTTTAAATTGAGGCTGTCGGGCCACAACCCTGCCATACTTGTCGTGCATGATGACAAATTCGGGGCCATTGCCAATGTTTCAAACATTCTGGCTAAGCATCAAATCAATATCGGCCAGATGGAGGTTTCCCGTAAAGAGAAGGGGAAGATGGCGCTGATGACAATTGAAGTGGATCAAAACCTCGAGGATCAAGTCATTGATGAAATCTCGGCAATCCCCAACATCACTCAAGTGGCGAGGATTGTGGATTGATAAGGAAATTGAATCGTTTCCATTTAGGAAGGAGAAGATATCATGTTTCGAAATGTTGCGGAATTGATAGAATTAGCTGATTCAAAGCAGAAAAAAATATCAACTTTGATGATAGAACAAGAAATGGAAGTGACGGGCAGAAGTCGTGAACAAATCATCGATCAGATGGGAGTCAACCTGGATGTGATGGAACAGGCTGTTGAAAAGGGCCTCCAAGGTGTACAGTCCGTTTCCGGCCTTACAGGCGGTGATGCAGTCCTGCTTCAAAATTATATTAATTCAGGTAATTCCCTATGCGGTGAATTGTTGTTGGATGCTGTGAGCAAAGCAGTGGCCACAAACGAAGTGAACGCAGCGATGGGAACCATTTGTGCGACACCTACTGCTGGATCTGCTGGAGTGGTGCCTGGAACGCTTTTCGCTTTGCAAAACAAGTTAAAACCGAATCGCGAACAAAAAATCGAATTCTTGTTCACGGCAGGGGCATTCGGTTTTGTTGTGGCGAACAACGCATCGATTTCTGGGGCCGCAGGGGGCTGTCAGGCGGAGGTCGGGTCCGCTTCGGGCATGGCAGCCGCAGCAATCGTTGAAATGGCAGGAGGAACACCTGCGCAAAGTGCTGAAGCTATGGCCATCACGTTAAAGAACATGCTGGGTCTTGTGTGTGACCCGGTTGCCGGGCTTGTTGAGGTGCCTTGTGTAAAAAGGAATGCGATGGGGGCGGCCAATGCAATGGTTGCCGCAGATATGGCCTTGGCGGGGATTACAAGCCGCATACCTTGTGATGAAGTGATTGATGCGATGTATAAAATCGGGCAAACGATGCCATCGGCTCTTAGGGAAACTGCACAAGGAGGATTAGCGGCGACACCGACTGGACGGGAGTTGGAAGCGAAAATTTTTGGCTTGCCGCTAAATAAAAAGTGACCTCCGCCATTTTGGAACCGATAACGTCAGTGAAAGGCATCGGGAGCGAAACCGCGGCAGCCCTGGAGGAAATGGAGATTCATACCGTCAAGAATCTCCTTGAACATCTTCCATACCGCTATGAAGACTACCGATTGAGGGACTTGGAAACGGTAGAACATGAAGAACGCGTCACCGTAGAAGGAAAAATTCATACCGTGCCCACATTAGGGTACTTTGGCAAGAAAAAATCGAGGCTGACGATTAAATTATTGACCGGGCGATATTTAGTGAATGTCATTTTTTTCAACCAGCCATATTTGAAGCCGAAACTTGCGATAGGTGAAACCATAACGGTAACCGGAAAATGGGACCGTCATCGGCAAACGATTACTGGCTCAGAGTGTCACATTGGCAATCAAAGCCGCGAGAAAGAGTTTGAACCCGTGTACTCCGTGAAGGGAAGCATCACGGTAAAAGGTTTGCGCCGCTTTATCTCCAAAGCGTTTACCCAGTATGGATCCATGATTGAAGAGAATTTGCCACCGCAATTATTGGCGACATACAAACTGATGCCACGTAATGATGCTCTTCGTATGATGCATTTTCCTTTATCGGCTGATGATATAAAGAAAGCGCGCCGCCGCTTTGTGTATGAAGAATTTTTATTGTTTCAACTCAAAATGCAGGCCTTGCGTAAAGTGCAGCGGGAGCAATCAAAAGGAATCGGTCAGGAATTTGACGAAAAGCCAGTGGAAGCCTTCATACAAACGCTTCCTTTCCCTTTGACACATGCTCAAAATCGTGTCGTCGGCGAAATTCTGAATGACATGAAATCCCCCTATCGGATGAATCGCCTTCTCCAAGGCGATGTAGGGTCAGGAAAAACGGTTGTTGCCGCCATCTGCCTGAAGGCGACGATTACAGCCGGTTTCCAAGGGGCCCTTATGGTACCGACGGAAATCTTGGCTGAGCAGCATACGCAATCACTGAAGGCGATGCTTGAACCGACCGGATTGAAGGTAGCGTTATTGACTAGTTCGGTGAAGGGCAAAAAGCGCCGGGAGCTATTACAAATGCTTGATTCCGGTGAAATCGACCTTTTGATCGGAACGCATGCTTTGATACAGGATGAAGTGAATTTTCGGAAGCTTGGACTTGTCATTACGGATGAACAACACCGCTTCGGAGTGGAGCAGCGTCGGATTCTCCGTGAAAAAGGTGCGAACCCAGATGTACTATTCATGACGGCAACACCCATTCCGCGTACGCTCGCGATTACCGTTTTCGGTGAAATGGACGTCTCGACGATAGATGAAATGCCTGCTGGACGCAAAGCGATCGAAACGTATTGGGCGAAACATCAAATGCTTGATCGGATCTTGACTTTTGTTGAAAAGGAACTAAAAAAAGGACGGCAGGCTTACGTCATCTGTCCTTTGATCGAGGAGTCGGAAAAGCTTGATTCCCTGCAAAATGTTCTGGATGTCCATGCGATGCTGACCCAATACTTTGGCGACCGGTATAAAGTGGGACTCATGCATGGGCGGCTCCCCGCGGATGAAAAAGACGAAGTGATGCAGGAGTTCAGTGTAAATGCTGCGCAAATCCTCGTCTCAACGACCGTTGTCGAGGTTGGAGTGAATGTTCCAAATGCAACGGTAATGGTCATTTATGATGCAGAGCGTTTTGGCCTGTCCCAGCTCCATCAGTTACGGGGTAGGGTAGGACGGGGAAGCGATCAGTCGTTTTGCATTCTCCTGGCTGATCCGAAAACGGAGGTCGGAAAAGAACGGATGAAAATCATGACGGAAACGAACGATGGTTTCGTCCTCTCCGAGAAGGACTTGGAACTTCGCGGCCCAGGGGATTTCTTTGGCAAAAAGCAAAGCGGCCTACCTGAATTCAAAGTAGCTGACATGGTCCATGATTACAGGACCTTGGAAGTGGCTCGGGAGGACGCAGCGAAACTGATTGCTTCCCAAAGCTTTTGGCACTCCCACGAATATGCACCATTACGTACTTATTTAGAGGGGACAGGCGTGTTTACGGGAGAAAAGCTTGACTGAAATAATGAAAATCGATTAGCAGATTGCGAGAATTTCCACAATATCTTGCAATCTGTTTTTAAAATATATATACTACTATTAGTACCTAGTCATAATACTACGGATGGTGACCTTCAAATGCGAAGAAACAAGAAGGAACGCCAGCAATTATTAATCGAAACGATTAAACAGAATCCTTTTGTAACGGATGAGGAGCTGGCTGAAAAATATTCGGTGAGCGTCCAGACAATTAGGCTTGATCGACTTGAATTATCGATACCGGAACTGCGTGAACGCATTAAGAACGTGGCCGAGAAAAAATTCAGTGACGAAATCAGGGCTTTGCCTTTGGATGAAATCATCGGGGAAGTAATAGATCTTAATTTAGATGACAATGCGATATCGATTTTGGATATAAAAAAAGAGCATGTCTTCAAGCGGAATGGAATTGCCAGGGGGCACCACCTTTTTGCCCAAGCAAATTCATTGGCAGTAGCGGTCATGAATGATGAACTGGCACTGACTGCAAAGGCATCCATTTTATTTACCCGTTCCGTAAAGGAAAATGAAAGAGTGGTAGCCAAAGCGAAGGTTAAAAGTGTGGACCATACCAATGATCGATCAGTGGTGGAGGTCAGAAGCTACGTAGGTAATGAGCTGGTTTTTAAAGGCGAGTTCGAAATGTATCGCTCTTAACTTTCTAGTAAAGGATGAAAGAACATGAAGATAACGATAGATGCAATGGGTGGAGATCACGCTCCTAAAGCACAGGTTTTAGGAGCAATGAAAGCTGTCGAGGCTTTTTCCGATGTGGAAATCACTTTGGTGGGAGATCAAGACGAGGTTAACTTACACTTAAACAAACATGACCGAATAAAGGTTGTACATACAGAAGAAAAAATACTGAGTACCGATGAGCCGGTTCGCGCAGTTCGCCGCAAGAAAAGTGCCTCCATGGTCTTGGCGGCACAACAAGTGGCAGATGGAGAAGCCGATGCATGCATTTCTTCAGGCAATACAGGTGCGCTCATGGCTGCAGGCTTGTTTATTGTCGGAAGAATTGAAGGCATCGAACGTCCGGCATTGGCTCCGACCCTGCCGACAATCGATGGAAAAGGGTTTGTCCTTCTTGATGTGGGTGCTAACTCCGATGCGAAGCCGGAGCATCTTCTGCAATTCGCGATAATGGGGTCTGTATATGCCCAAAAAGTGCGGGGGATAGATAAGCCCCGTGTCGGGCTTTTGAATATCGGAACAGAGGAAAAAAAAGGGAATGAATTGACCAAGCATGCTTTCTCATTGCTGCAGCAGTCATCGGAAATCACCTTTATTGGAAATGTTGAGGCACGAGACCTTCTAAATGGACCGGCGGATGTTGTCGTGACGGACGGATTCACGGGAAATATGGTGTTGAAAACACTGGAAGGTACGGCTATGAGCGTATTCACGATGTTGAAAACGGCTTTGACGAGCAACCTGAAGAGCAAATTGGCTGCAGCGATGGTGAAGCCGGAATTAAAGGTCATAAAAAATCAAATGGATTATTCAGAGTATGGCGGTGCTGGACTTTTTGGCCTGAAGGCTCCTGTCATCAAGGCGCATGGATCTTCAGATGCGAACGCCATCTACAATGCCATTCGCCAGACCCGCGATATGGTTGGGCATGATGTCATCCCGACCATCGCGAAGACGATAGAAAAACAATAATAAATCATAGAGACAGGGGAGTCACATATGGGTAAAATTGCTTTTGTCTTTCCAGGACAAGGTTCACAGTCAATCGGAATGGGGCTTAGCTTATATCAGGAAAACGAGCGTGCTCAGCAAATTTTTCGATCAGCGGATGAAAAACTTGATTTTCCACTTTCCGAATTGATTTTTAATGGCACACAACAGGAATTGACGGTAACCTATAACGCACAGCCAGCTTTATTGACCACAAGCTATGCGCTTGTCAGCGCCTTGAAGGAAGCGGGAATCCAAGCGGATTATACAGCGGGCCATAGTTTGGGTGAATATACGGCTTTAGTGGCATCAGGTGCCATCTCTTTTGAAGATGCCGTATATACCGTTCGTAAGCGTGGGGAGTTCATGGAAGCAGCGGTCCCGAATGGTCAAGGCTCTATGGCGGCAATACTTGGCATGGATCGTGAAGCTTTGGCTGAAGTTACTTCCGAAATAACTGCTACAGGCGAATCCGTTCAATTAGCCAATATAAATTGTCCAGGACAAATTGTCATTTCCGGCACGTCTGAAGGGGTTAAACTGGCAAGTGCAAAGGCGAAGGAAAATGGAGCGAAACGGGCACTCCCGCTTGAAGTGAGCGGACCTTTCCATTCGGAATTGATGAAACCCGCTGCAGAAAAACTACAGGGTATCTTAGATGAAGTGATCATCAAACAAGCAGAAATTCCCGTTATATCAAATGTAACGGCGAATCCGATTACTTCACCTATTGAAATTAAAGAAAAATTAATCGAACAGCTGTATTCACCAGTGCTTTGGGAGGACAGCGTCAGAACCTTGCTCGAGTTGGGCGTCGATACGTTCATCGAGGTAGGCCCGGGGAAAGTGTTAGGCGGATTAATCAAGAAGATTGACCGTTCCGCTCATATCCACTCCGTCTCCGATCTGGATACTCTTACTAAAACAGTCGAATCTTTAAAGGAGGTACAAGCATGATCCTTAAAGGAAAAAAAGCAATCGTAACGGGAGCGTCAAGAGGTATAGGCAGGGAAGTGGCGTTAGAATTAGCCCTTCAGGGAGCGGATGTTGCCATCAACTATTCAGGCAGTGAAGCGAAAGCGAATGAAGTGGTCGATGAAATCAAGGCATTGGGCCGTGAAGCATTCGCCATACAGTGCGATGTCGCCAATGGTGAATCAGTGACAAGCATGATTAAAGAGGTGGTCGAACGGTTCGGCCGAGTGGATATCCTGGTGAACAACGCTGGTATCACACGTGATAACCTATTGATGCGCATGAAAGAAGACGAATGGGATGCAGTCATCAATACGAATCTTAAAGGCGTGTTCCTTTGCACAAAGGCGGTCACGAGGCAAATGATGAAGCAGCGCAGCGGCAGGATCATCAATATGGCATCGATTGTCGGCGTAAGCGGAAATGCCGGGCAAGCCAATTATGTGGCGGCGAAGGCAGGCGTGATCGGCCTGACCAAAACTACCGCGAAGGAACTTGCTTCAAGAGGAATTACCGTCAATGCGATTGCTCCCGGCTTCATCTCCACCGATATGACGGGGGAATTGCCTGAAGATGTCCAAAAAGCAATGCTGGCCCAAATTCCACTGGCCCGGTTTGGAGACCCTAAAGAAGTCGCTTGTGTCGCATCTTTCCTAGCTTCAGACGCTAGCAAGTATATGACCGGACAAACACTTCATGTAGATGGCGGCATGGTAATGTAAGTTTTCTTTGATTTTTTTCAAATTTAATTTATAATGTCATGAGGGGAGGTGAACAAATTGGCAGATGTATTAGAAAGAGTAACGAAAATCGTTGTGGATCGTTTGAACGTAGAAGAGTCAGAAGTAAAACTTGAAGCTTCTTTCAAAGAAGATCTTGGTGCCGATTCCCTAGATGTAGTTGAACTAGTCATGGAATTCGAAGACGAGTTCGATATGGAAATTTCGGACGACGACGCTGAAAAAATCGCCACAGTAGGTGATGCTGTGAATTACATACAAAGCACTATGTAATGAATGGTCATTTGACTAAAAGCTCCGTTTTTTAACGGGGCTTTCTCTTGTGATGAAAGAAGTTGTCGGTTAGTTTTCATTAAGCGGATTATCATGTATGATGGTACATAGGAAAGCTTGACAGGAATTCCTGCCAGGTTTCTTTTTATATAGGAAAAATATGCTTTTTTGAACCGTTGTGGAGGGTTTTGTGTGATGCGTAGGAACGGAAATAATCGTAAACCATCAATCAAGGATAATAAATTTAAACAGTTGCAAGAAAGTCTGGGTATTCAATTTCAGGATGAAAATTTATTGAAACAAGCTTTTACCCATTCATCTTATGTGAATGAGCATCGCCGCAAGCCTTATGAAGATAACGAAAGGCTTGAATTTTTGGGAGACGCTGTACTGGAACTGACCATCTCTAAATACTTGTATCAAAAATACCCGATGATGAGCGAGGGTGAACTGACCAAATTAAGGGCTGCCATAGTGTGCGAGCCTTCACTTGTTGCGTTTGCCAATAATCTTTCCTACGGGGAATATGTATTACTCGGCAAAGGGGAAGAAATGACAGGCGGTAGGGAAAGGCCTGCTATGCTCGCGGATGTATTCGAAGCATATATCGGGGCTTTGTACCTTGATCAAGGATTAGAGCCGGTTGTACAGTTTTTGAACAATGTTGTGTTTCCGAAGATAGACGAGGGTGCTTTTTCTCATGTGATGGATTATAAAAGCCAGCTTCAAGAGCTGATTCAGCGTGATGCTATCGGTGTCCTGCAATATAAAATCCTGCAGGAAAAAGGACCGGCCCATAACCGGGAATTTGTTTCCACGGTTTCTCTGAATGGAGAAGAACTGGGCTCCGGTATAGGGAAGTCCAAGAAAGAAGCGGAGCAGCATGCAGCCGAGCATGCATTGATCGTTTTAAAAGAAAAAAAATCAACAAGATAGTTGAACAGTAGAGGAGGAAAGGTCATGTTCCTCAAACGCTTGGACGTTGTAGGATTTAAATCTTTCGCAGAGAAAATATCGATTGATTTTGTACCTGGTGTCACGGCAGTGGTTGGACCGAACGGAAGCGGTAAAAGTAATGTGACCGATGCAGTCCGATGGGTACTTGGAGAGCAGTCTGCGAAATCGCTTCGTGGCGCAAAAATGGAAGACATCATTTTTTCGGGAAGTGACACGAGGAAAGCGTTGAATTTTGCAGAAGTATCATTGACCCTTGATAACGAGACCAATTCCCTGCCGATAGACTTTCACGAAGTCAGTGTGACAAGACGGGTATATCGATCGGGAGAAAGTGAATTTTTCATTAATAATCAAGGATGTCGCTTGAAAGATATCATAGATTTGTTCATGGATTCTGGTCTTGGCCGTGAAGCATTTTCAATCATCAGCCAAGGGAAAGTCGAAGAAATCCTGAGCAGCAAGTCAGAAGAGAGACGGGTGATCTTTGAAGAAGCAGCCGGCGTCCTCAAATATAAAACAAGAAAACGAAAAGCGGAATCGAAGCTGACGGAAACACAGGATAACTTGAACCGTGTCCATGATATCCTCCATGAATTGGAGGGGCAGGTTGAACCGTTGAAAATTCAATCTTCCCTTGCCAAGGAATTTTTGGAGAAAAAAGACGAGCTTGAACAAATCGAAGTTGCTTTAACCGTGTTTGAAATCGAAG
This sequence comes from Peribacillus muralis, assembly GCF_001439925.1. Lineage (GTDB taxonomy): Bacteria > Bacillota > Bacilli > Bacillales > DSM-1321 > Peribacillus > Peribacillus muralis. The sequence goes on along the minus strand of NZ_LMBV01000006.1, from coordinate 169,136 downwards.
AACTTTATGAAAAATGGGAAAAGCTGTCCCAAGATTTAGAAAAGCATAATGAAATGGAGCAGCAAATGGCAGGGCAGCTTCATGATCGGGAAGCGCATCTAAAAAGGCTCAGGGATAATCTGGCGACGCTCGAAACATCAATCAATGAGCTACAAGAGATTCTTCTGAATGCCAGTGAGGAACTTGAAAAGCTTGAAGGCCGCAAAGAAGTATTGAAGGAACGAAAAAAGAATGCTGCCCAAAACAAGTCACAGCTTGAAAGAGCGATCGTGGAAGGGGAGACTTTTGTCAAGAGTCTTTCTGTCCAACAGCAAAGTGAAAGGGAAGTCCTCCATGCGCTCAACTCTGAAGTGAAAGGCATCCAGGAAATCTTACATGAAAAGCAAAAAAGCCTGGGGCTTTTCAATAGCGATATCGAATCGATGATTGAAACGAAAAAAAGTGACTATATCGAGTGGTTGAACAAGCAGGCAACGGCAAAAAACGAAAAACAGTATTTGCTTCAGCAGCTCACCCAGCAGGAGCATAAAAACGAAAAACTGGATACGGAAAATGAAAAGTTCCTAATTGAAAGAATGGATATCACCGCAAAAAAAATGGAATATTCTGCTCGGATGGGCAATGTGACGGAGCAGCTTGAAGAACATGTCTCGGTTTTCAGAAATCAGCAGAACAAATTGGATGCGGCAAAAGATATGTATCAAAAGCAAGAAACGACTCTCTATAAAGCTTATCAATTCCTTCAGCAGGCAAAGTCTCGTAAAGAGCTTCTTGAAGAAATGGAAGAAGATTATGCTGGCTTTTTTCAAGGTGTTAAAGAGGTTTTAAAAGCGAAAGAAACCCTTGCAGGCATTGAAGGAGCAGTCGCAGAATTGATAAAGGTTCCAAAGGAATATGAAACGGCCATCGAAACGGCCCTGGGCGGAGCGATGCAGCATGTGGTCGTTGAACGCGAAGAGCATGCACGTGAAGCCATCTCCTTCTTGAAGAAGAATAGGTATGGACGTGCGACGTTCTTGCCGTTATCAGTCATTAAGGCGAGGGAAATTTCCTCAAGCCAATTATCAATGCTGAAAAGCCATGCAGCGTTTGTCGGGACAGGCTCCTCATTGATCCAATATGATGCGAGGCATGCAGCGATTGCAGAGAATCTGTTAGGAACGGTCATCATCACCACCGATTTAAAAGGTGCGAACGATTTGGCAAAAATGATGCAGCATCGCTTTCGCTTCGTAACGCTTGAAGGCGACATCGTCAATCCGGGCGGTTCAATGACTGGCGGGGCGTTAAAGCAAAAGACGACCTCCCTGCTTTCAAGGAAAACCGAATTGGAAGAACTTCATCAAAAACTTTCCGCAATGGAAGCCAAAACGAATCAGCTGGAAAAGCAGGTCAAACAGCTTAAAGTGGATGTAGGTGTACAAGAGCAAACCCTTGAACAAACGAGAAAAATGGGTGAGAATCTCCGATTACAGGAGCAAACCTTGAAAGGCGAATTGCGTGAAGTCGAATTACAGGAAAGAAACGTGAATGACCGCCTTCACCTTTATGATTTGGATAAAAATTCCTATTTGGAAGAACAACAGCAAAAAACGGCAAGATTAGAAGAGCTGGAAGAGCTTCTGACGTCATGTAAAACGGAAATCGAAGCGCTTGATCGGCTGATTTCGGACATGACAGAACAAAAACAATCTCAGCAATCTTCTAAAGAAAGCCTTGCTGAAGAAACGAATGAGCTAAAGGTAACATTGGCCTCTAAGCGTGGACAGCTGGAAAACCAAAAAGAGAAGTTGGAACGCATCGATTTCGATCTTGCAAAGGAAACAAGCAGGCTTGCCGAGAATAAAGATGACTTGGGTCTTCTGACAAATGAAATGACAGACAGCTCAAGCGGTGAAGAAACGCTTGAAGATATGGCCCAGAAAAAATTGCTCGATAAAAACGGGGCCATTGAAGGTATTGCCATCCATAAACAAGAAAAAAATGAGCTTCTGTCTCAAGTTGCAACGCTTGAAATGGCCTTGAAGGAAGAAAATAGGGTTTATAAAGGCGTTATTGAAGTGATAAAGGATGAAGAGGTCAAATTGACCAGGCTGGATATGGAACTCGAGAACCGTCTCGACCATTTAAGGGAAGAGTATACGCTATCCTATGAAGGGGCTAAGGAACAGTATCCATTGATGCTGCCTGTAGAAGAAGCCCGCAAAAAAGTGAAGCTCATCAAGCTGGCGATCGAGGAATTGGGCACCGTCAATCTCGGTGCGATCGATGAATATGCTCGTGTAGCTGAACGCTATGAATTCCTGTTAAGTCAAAAGGAAGACCTGCAACAGGCGAAAGATACGTTATTCCAAGTTATAGATGAGATGGATGATGAGATGAAGCGGCGCTTTGCCGATACCTTCTATTCAATCCGTGATCAATTCGAACAGGTGTTCAAAGCTTTATTTGGCGGGGGCAGAGCGGAGTTGAAGCTGACGAATCCCGATGATCTGCTTCATACAGGGGTAGATATCATTGCACAGCCACCAGGTAAAAAACTGCAGAATTTAAGTCTCTTATCCGGGGGAGAGCGGGCATTGACGGCAATAGCCTTATTATTCTCCATTTTAAAAGTGCGGCCAGTGCCGTTTTGTATCCTTGATGAAGTCGAAGCTGCACTCGATGAGGCGAATGTGGTCCGGTTCAGCCAATTTTTAAGGAAGTTCAGCAGGGAAACGCAGTTTATCGTCATCACTCACCGGAAAGGTACAATGGAGGAAGCTGATGTCCTCTATGGGATTACAATGCAGGAGTCAGGTGTGTCCAAGCTTGTTTCAGTCCGGATGGAAGATTCGGAAAACTTTATCGAAGTGTAAATTCATGAATTAGAGGAAGTGGGACAATGAGTTTTTTCAAAAAGTTAAAAGAGAAGTTTACGACCCAGGAAGAGACGCAAAAAGAAGTTGAAGTACAAGAAATCTCCATCGGGGAAAAATTCAAGCAAGGTTTGTCAAAGACGAGGAACTCCTTTACTGGAAGAGTCAATGAGCTTGTTGCCCGTTACCGGAAAGTGGATGAGGACTTTTTTGAAGAACTTGAAGAAATCCTGATTCAGGCTGACGTCGGCTTCGATACCGTGATGGAATTGATCGATCAATTAAAAACGGAGGTCAAGCTACGCAATATTTCGGATACAAGGGAAGTGCAATCCGTCATTTCAGAAAAGCTTGTTGACATCTACCAAGGTGATGACGGTGATACTTCAAGCCTGAACATCCAAGAAGACGGGTTGACGGTCATTTTGTTTGTAGGCGTGAATGGAGTCGGTAAAACGACGACAATCGGGAAACTTGCTCATAAGTTCAAGACTGAAGGCAAATCGGTTGTACTGGCAGCAGGAGATACATTCCGTGCTGGGGCTATCGAACAGCTTGAAGTATGGGGAGAGCGTGTCGGTGTCAGTGTAATCAAACAAGGTGAAGGATCCGATCCCGCTGCGGTCATGTTCGATGCCGTACAGGCTGCCAAGGCAAGAAAAGCCGATATCCTGATATGTGATACTGCAGGACGCTTACAGAATAAAGTGAATTTAATGAAGGAACTGGAAAAAGTGAAACGCGTAATCGAACGCGAGGTACCCGGTGCGCCACACGAGGTACTTCTTGCCCTTGACGCAACGACTGGACAAAATGCCTTGATTCAGGCCAAGACATTCAAAGAAGCAACGAATGTCTCGGGAATTGTTTTAACGAAGCTTGACGGCACGGCAAAAGGCGGAATTGTTTTGGCGATTCGCAATGAACTGGCCATCCCCGTTAAATTCGTCGGGCTTGGCGAAAAAATGGACGATCTCCAGGAATTCGATGCTGAGAAATATGTTTACGGCCTTTTTGCTGATATCATCGATAGAGAAGAGCTTTAAGAAAAGTTGAAAGCCGGAAGAGATTATTCTCTTCCGGTTTTTTGTTGATAGTATAGAATTTAAAGAAAAGCCCATTCATCGATTTTCCCTATAATTTGCATCTGAAGATATTCGGTGATATTAGTGTAATGATGGGAATATGAGATTGAAAATAATCCTCAAGCATTGGAAGAGCAAAATATTTATGTCAGTCGTTGGGATGGACGGATTGCGGAAATGTTACTCAGCAATTCTATTCACTGCCTTACAGTCAATCATAATCAAATTGGGCAGTCTATTTCTATATTCAAAATATCTTGGTTCATCCAGATCATCAGAAAAAGGGAAAGGAAATCATGTTTATTTGGTTGTGTAGAAAAAAAAGAAATGGTTTAAAAACAGGATATGTTTGTCGAGCGAAGTGACGTATATCAAAGACAAGCGTTTTAACTGTCTGTATAGGTCTCCTGAATGGAATCGCTGGTCCTGCATGATCTAGTTCCTTTTATGAAGGCTATGCCGCCAATACGGAGGGTTTGCGAGCTTTCCTGTCATTGGTCAGTGAAAAGAAGAAATGAAATGCACGAAAGTGGAGACCTCCTATGGCAGCCCTTCTCACAGACCAAAGCCAGACATGAAACGCCTTCTTGAAGCAAGAAAAAGAAAAAAATGATTGGCTCTTAACATGTGGTAAGGAGTTTAGCTTGACATCAAATAAACAAGACGATACAATATAAACTTGTAAAGGGTTTTCACTTAACAGCAGGGAGGCTTGCTAAGGTGCTTGAAAAGACAACGCGAATTAACTATTTGTATGACTTTTATCAATCGTTGTTAACAGAGAAGCAGCAGAGCTATATGTCCCTCTACTATCTGGATGATTACTCTCTTGGGGAGATTGCCGATGAATACGAAGTGAGTAGACAGGCAGTCTATGATAATATAAAAAGAACAGAAGCGATGCTTGAGCAATATGAAGCAAAGCTATTGTTATTTCAAAAATTTCAAGAGCGTAACGAGTGGATTGCGAATATGAAGGTACTCATTGAAAAGGATTCCTTTTCAAAGGAGAAGCTGCTTGATGCAATCACAACGCTTGAGAAGTTGGATTAGGAGGCGGCAATATGGCATTTGAAGGATTGGCCGACCGACTGCAGAGCACGATGCAAAAGATTCGCGGAAAAGGGAAGGTCAACGAAGCAGACGTTAAAGAAATGATGCGTGAAGTTCGTTTGGCCCTACTTGAAGCGGACGTTAACTTTAAAGTCGTGAAGGAATTTGTAAAGCGTGTAAGTGAACGTTCGGTAGGTCAGGAAGTGCTGAAAAGCTTAACCCCCGGTCAACAGGTAATTAAAGTAGTTAAGGAAGAACTGACGGAGCTGATGGGCGGCGAACAAAGCAAGATTGCCGTTGCCTCGAAGCCACCGACCGTCATTATGATGGTCGGCCTTCAAGGGGCTGGTAAGACGACGACCACCGGAAAGCTTGCCAATCTTCTTAGAAAGAAATACAACCGCAAGCCATTGCTCGTTGCGGCTGATATTTACCGTCCGGCGGCGATTAAGCAGCTCGAAACACTTGGCAAACAATTGAGCATGCCTGTTTTTTCCCTTGGTGACCAAATCAGTCCTGTCGAAATAGCGAAACAGGCGATTGAAAAAGCGAAGGAAGAGCATCATGATTATGTTTTGATCGATACCGCAGGCCGTCTTCATGTTGATGAAAACTTGATGGGCGAACTGAAGGATATTAAAGAACTGACAAAACCTGATGAAATCTTCCTTGTGGTCGATGCGATGACGGGGCAGGATGCGGTCAATGTAGCCCAAAGCTTTAATGATCAGCTCGGCCTGTCTGGAGTCGTATTGACGAAGCTTGATGGGGATACACGAGGTGGTGCGGCACTTTCGATTCGTTCAGTTACGAACACGCCGATTAAATTCGTCGGTATGGGAGAAAAATTGGATGCGCTTGAAGCATTTCATCCAGAACGGATGGCGTCAAGGATCCTCGGTATGGGTGATGTATTGACCCTTATCGAAAAGGCACAGGCCAATGTCGATGAAGAAAAAGCGAAAGAATTAGAGAAAAAGATGCGTACAGCAACCTTTACCTTTGATGATTTCCTTGAACAGCTTGGTCAGGTGCGGAATATGGGACCGCTTGATGATATTCTGAAAATGATTCCTGGTGCGAACAAAATGAAAGGGATGGACAATCTTCAAATCGATGAGAAGCAGATCGGTCATGTTGAGGCCATCATCCGTTCCATGACGACACATGAAAAGGAACATCCAGAAACCATGAATGCATCCCGCAAAAAACGGATTGCCAAAGGCAGCGGCAGATCGATTCAAGAAGTGAACCGTTTATTGAAGCAATTCGAAGAAATGAAAAAAATGATGAAACAGGTCACGAACATGCAAAAAGGAAAGAAAAAGGGATTCAAATTCCCGTTCATGTAAGGTTACTTCAGGTCGAATTGAGGCGAAAATGCAAGCTGAAGCCATGTATTTCAACACTTTTTTCACCTGTTAAGAAAAAAACCTTTACAAACATACAAGACATTTGATATCATACTATCTTGTGTGAAACTATTCGGAGGTGCTTATTTAAAATGGCAGTAAAAATTCGCTTAAAACGTATGGGAGCTAAAAAATCTCCTTTCTATCGTATTGTAGTTGCAGATTCTCGTTCACCACGTGACGGACGTTACATTGAAGTGGTAGGAACTTATAACCCGGTTGCTCAACCAGCTAAAGTTGACATCAACGAAGAGCTTGCTCTTAAATGGTTACAAGATGGAGCTAAACCATCTGATACAGTTCGTAACTTATTCTCAACACAAGGCATCATGGAAAAATTCCATGTTGCAAAAAACAGCAAGTAATCGACGGTAGTTGATGAAAGCATTAATTGAAACGATTGTTTCGGCACTTGTGGATTTTCCCGAAGAAGTCAGCGTGACCTCCAAGGAAGAATCCGACCGGATTGTTTATAGCCTCTCCGTTCATAAAGAGGATATGGGCAAGATCATCGGTAAGCAAGGGCGTGTTGCTAAGGCGATTCGGACTGTAGTATATGCAGCAGGATCTTCACAGCAGAAGAAAATCTATTTGGAGATTTCCGAATAAGGAGGGCTAAAACCCCTCCTTTTTTTGCACTTCAAGAAAGTGAAATCCCGGACCCCATCTCATCTGAATACGGTCCGGAGTTTAAATTTTACGCCTTTTTAAGACGCATCTTTTATCGATTTACGTTATACTTAAGAGAATGACCCCCATTTTTCAAAAAGATTACCCCATCATACATATTTTTTGAAGGAATTAAGAAATCATAGATATTAGGAGGTGCTGGAATGAAAATTCTCCAAAATGTAATCGTTAACCAAGTATTAACGGAATCCAGCAAGAGTCAGCTCCTCGAGAAGTACAAATCAAAACGCCTTCAGCTTCAAAAAGAGAGTGAACAACTCCGATTTGAACTGAAAAAGCTTGAAAAAACAAGAAATCTCCAGCCTGCCAGTCTTCGTGCCCATTTCGAAAAGGAAATAAATCAGAGACAAGAAAAAATAAAACTGCTTGAATTTCAAATGGAGCAGCTGGAGATCCTTCCCGTCGGAAGCGAACTGAAGGAACGGGAAGTTCAAAGTATCATTGATGTGGAAATCGGGGCAGATTGGGACGAAATCATGGCAACGAAAACTATTGTCATAAAAGATGGAATCGTCTCGGAAATTCGTTAGAGGTGAAAGAATGGAAAACTGGTTTAATGTAGGTAAGATTGTCAACACCCACGGTTTATTAGGAGAAGTCCGAGTCATTTCATCAACAGACTTTCCGGAAAAACGCTACAAAGTGGGAAACACGCTATATTTATTCAGGGACACGGAAAAGAAGCCTTTTCCGCTTGTCATCAGGTCGCATCGCACCCATAAAAACTTTAATCTACTCACGTTCGAGAACTATTATAACGTTGGACAGGTCGAGGCTTTTAAAAACGGCGTCCTGAAAGTCAAGGAAGCGCAGCTTGGTAAATTGGACGAAGGTGAGTTCTACTTCCATGAAATCATCGGCTGTTCGGTAGTTACGGATGAAGGCATGGAAGTTGGGGAAATCATTGAGGTTCTGACGCCAGGTGCCAATGATGTTTGGGTCATTAAGAAAGCAGGGAGTAAGGATATTTTGATCCCATATATCGATCAAATTGTCAAAGAAGTCGATATCTCTGCTAAAAAGGTCATCATTACACCGATGGAAGGACTTTTAGATTGATGAAAATCGATGTACTTTCGCTTTTTCCAGAAATGTTCGAAGGGGTGTTCGGCTCGTCGATTCTAAAAAAGGCTGCAGAAAAGCAGGCTGTCAGCTATAAGGTCTCCAATTTCCGGGATTATGCAGATAATAAGCATTCGACGGTGGACGATTATCCTTATGGCGGCGGTGCCGGAATGGTATTGAAAGCACAACCGATTTTTGATGCTGTGGAAGCTCTCAAAGGGCAAGCAGTGCAAACCCCACGGGTAGTCCTGCTCTGTCCTCAGGGAGAGCGTTACACGCAGAAAAAAGCGGAAGAGTTTGCAAAAGAAGAGCACCTCATTTTCATTTGCGGGCATTATGAAGGGTACGATGAGCGCATCCGCGAGCATGTCGTAACCGATGAAATATCAATTGGCGATTTTGTGCTTACGGGCGGGGAATTGGGCGCAATGGTCGTTATTGACAGCGTCGTTCGCTTGCTGCCGGGTGTTCTCGGAAATGTCGACTCCCCGATTCTTGATTCTTATTCCTCTGGTTTATTGGAGCATCCCCATTATACTAGACCAGCAGATTTTCGGGGAATGAAAGTTCCCGATCCGCTCATATCCGGTAATCACAAAAAAATCGATGAATGGCGGATGAAGGAATCCCTGCGCAGAACGTGGATGCGTCGTCCTGATCTACTCGAGAGCTATGAACTATCGGAACTTGAGGAAAAATTATTGTCCGAGATTAAAAAAGAAGAATGATGCCTATTGCATCGATGTTTAGAGTATGATAGGATATACATTGTGACTTGGGCGAAATGCTCGGTCTTATAACGATGTTCCGCTGCAAACAATCCGTATTTGCAAGAGCGTCCAGGAGGAGTTGGAAACGATGCAAAATATTATTAATGAAATCACAAAAGAACAACTTCGCTCAGATCTTCCATCATTCAGACCTGGTGACACAGTACGTGTACACGTAAAGGTTATTGAAGGAACTCGCGAACGTATCCAGTTGTTTGAAGGCGTTGTAATCAAACGTCGTGGCGGCGGAGTTAGTGAAACTTTCACAGTGCGTAAGATTTCTTACGGCGTTGGAGTTGAACGTGCTTTCCCTGTTCACACACCAAAAATTGCGAAACTAGAAGTTATCCGTCACGGTAAAGTACGTCGTGCGAAACTTTATTACCTACGCGAACTTCGTGGTAAAAAAGCACGTATTAAAGAAATTCGTCGTTAATCCTTCGAATATCTTCATGCGGGTTTACCATGATCCACATAAGGTGAATAACCAAACAGTATTATGTAAAAAGGGAGCTTGTTCATCAGGCTCCCTTTTTGCACTTAAATGAAACGTATGAATGCTCCTAAAGTGAGGGGAATCCATATGGAATCCGGCTCGCTATCCCGTCCGCGACATGTTAAAATATTTGATATGCTTTCTAAAAGGGTGGGTAAGGATGGCGAAAAAGAAAAATGAATTATGGGAATGGACAAAGGCGGTCATAATCGCGATCATAGCCGCGACACTGATTCGTTATTTCCTTTTGGCTCCTATAGTCGTGGATGGCAATTCCATGATGCCGACATTGAAGGATACGGACCGCATGATCATAAACAAAATCTCCTATTCAATTGGTGAACCGAAAAGATTTGACATTATCGTGTTCCGTGCTCCAGAAGGCAAGGATTACATAAAACGTGTCATAGGATTGCCAGGCGATAAGGTGGAATATAAAGATGATACACTTTACGTGAATGGCAAAGCTTATGCTGAGCCATACTTGGATGAAAATAAAAAAAAGTTGATTGATGGCGGAGCTTTGACGGAGCCTTTTACATTAAGTGATGTCATAGGCCAAGGAACGGTTCCTAAAGACCATCTGTTCGTCTTGGGGGATAACCGCCGGTTGAGTAAGGATAGCCGCTATCATAGCGTGGGTGTCGTTCCTTACGATAAAGTGTTAGGAAAAACTAAATTAGTTTATTGGCCAATTGAAGACTTTCGATTGGCGGAATAGTAGGAAGGTGGATTCCATTGACAATACAGTGGTTCCCTGGCCACATGGCCAAAGCGAGACGGGAAGTAACGGAGAAATTAAAACTGATCGACATCATATTTGAACTTGTGGATGCACGGCTTCCGGCATCCTCACGAAATCCGATGATTGATGAAATCATCCAGCATAAACCGCGGGTCATCCTTTTGAATAAAGCGGACATGGCTGATCCGGCAAAAACGAATATGTGGCTGGATCATTATAAATCACAAGGGAAAACGGCGATTGCGATTAACTCGCAGGCAGGGAATGGGTTAAACCAGATCACCGCTGCCGCAAAAAAACTTTTAAAAGAAAAATATGACCGGATGGAGTCAAGAGGAATAAAGCCGCGGGCGATCCGTGCCATGATTGTCGGTATTCCGAATGTAGGGAAATCAACGTTAATCAATCGACTTGCTAAAAAGAACATTGCTAAAACAGGGAATACACCTGGGGTCACGAAAGCACAGCAATGGATAAAAGTCGGTAAGGAGATGGAGCTGCTGGACACGCCCGGCATCCTCTGGCCTAAATTCGAGGATCAGGAAGTGGGCTTGAAGCTTGCGTTGACAGGAGCGATCAAGGATACGATTCTAAACTTGCACGAAGTTTCCTTATACGGCCTCCGCTTCTTGGAAAAGGAATATCCGGACAGGATGAAATCACGCTACAATCTGGATGCAATTCCACAAGAAACGCTCGAACTGTTCGATGCTGTCGGCAAGTTCAGAGGCTGTTTAGCTTCTGGGGGCTTCATTGATTATGATAAAACCGCGGAGTTGATCGTCCGTGAAATCCGGTCGGAAAAGATGGGCCCGCTTACCTTTGAGGTGCCTATGGACTATGAAGAGGATAACATTACCGAATAACTTGATGTCGAGATGGATGGCTGAGTTTTGAAGACAGTCAGTGAAATTGGTCGATACGGAGCAGGAGTTGGATATCAAAATGTTTTTTTGATATCTCTTTTCCGCTCCGTATTTTTGTTTGAGCTGTAAGCGGGAAGCAAGACTTCCGATAATGAAGATGATGGGTGATTAATGATGAAAACTGCAATGAGTATAAAAGAAATATCTGCAAAGTTAAAGACGATCGATAGTCCTGAAGATTTATTTTTACAGGAATGCTTGGAAGACGGCCGAAAAGGAGTGGTCGATTTAGTAAGCAAATGGCAAAGGAAGTATGAAAAAGAGCAACAGGAAAAGAATGCATTCATGGAAATGACCGAGTTTGAACGGCAACTTCGAAAACAAGGGTTTTCCATTCTTGCTGGTATCGATGAAGTAGGGAGGGGCCCGCTGGCAGGACCAGTTGTGACGAGTGCTGTCATCTTGCCTGAATCCTTCTATTTGCCAGGGCTGAATGATTCCAAAAAGATTCCGGAGTCCAAACGGGAATCATTTTATGAAATGATTTATAAGGAAGCCTTGTCCATCGGGATCGGTGTCGTACATAGCGAGGTAATCGATGAAATCAATATATATCAAGCTACGAAAAAGGCAATGATTGCGGCTGTGAACGATTTGTCAGATTTTCCGGATCATTTGCTGATCGATGCGATGGAACTGGATGTCCCGATACCGCAGCTTTCACTCATAAAGGGGGATGCAAGAAGCATCTCCATCTCTGCCGCCTCCATTATAGCGAAAGTGACCCGTGATCGGATGATGAAGGATTATGGTCAGAAATATCCGGGATACGGCTTCGAACAGCACATGGGCTACGGGACAAGCCAACATTTGGTCGCGCTGGACAAGCAAGGGCTAACCCCTTGGCATCGAAGGAGTTTTGCCCCAGTAAAGGAAATCGCTGCACGAAGTAATGATTAAAGGAGGATGAGTGATGCAGTCGATAACAAGCGGTCAACCCGCATCTTCACCAATTGAAATGCAAGGAGCTGCTAGTTTGAAAACTGGGCAAATCCTTTTCGGAAAAGTGAATAAGATATTTCCTAACCGGATGGCCGAGGTGCAGATTGGCGATCAAAGGATGATTGCGACGCTCGATATCCCGCTTCGTACAGGGGAAAGGTACTGGCTTCAAGTGCAACAGCAAAATGAGGGGAAGCTTGTGTTAAGAGCTTTAGAGTCGCCGGATGTGAATTACTCCAATTTAAAGGGAGCGGCAGCACAATTGATCGCTCACCTTGGCGTGACTTCCGACCCGGACGCAGCTAAGCTTGCAGAATATTTTCTTGAAAACCGTCTTCCAATAACCAAGGAAACCATTCAGTCCGCTTTGCAATGGTTAAAAGCTGCTGATTCCCTTGAGACTGGTCTGCATATCCTAAAAACGATGTTTGCTCAGCAATTACCGATAGGTAAAGAGGTGTTTGATGCATTATTGGCACAGGTCAAGGGAGTGCCTTTCCACAAACTGTTGTCTTCCCTACAGCAGCAACTACAGGCTATAGGCTCGAAAACGGAAACGTCTGTCAAGTTATTGGCCGTATTGGATTCCTTGCATGTTACAAGCAAGAGCCGAATTCAACAAACAGGTTTGCAGCAACTTGTGAGCAGTTGGCTCGGTTCCCATTCAACTTCCGAATTGAAATCCGGTGCTTTCTCTCTGCTCCAAAAGACCGGTTTCATCCCAAAGGGAATGACGGAAGCATTTTTTTTGAACCACTTAATGGATGAAGCACATGCGAGGGAAGGTTTTCCGAACCATCCAGTGGTCGATAAATTGCACCAAGGCTTGCAATTGTTGTCGAGTGTAAAGAGTGGAGCGTTGGGAACGCTTGAAAAGGCCGAAAATGAATTTCAACGCTCAATTGTTCAAGGTGGGGCAAGAACTCCAGCTGATTTCCAGCAGGTACCGAAGAAAAACATTTCGTCGGTACCTATTTATCCGCCTTCTTTTCGTTTGCTTGAGAATGCTTTTGCTGAAGCGACAGCAGGAAGAAAAGCAGTAGGAGCCAATATGGCAGTGAAAGACCTCCTGGCTTATTTGAACGGAGATGAGAAGCAGCTAGTTGAAGCGAAGGGCAAAGCGGCTGAAATGATCCTGCAATCGCTTAAACAGCATCCTGAGGCCTTGACCTTTAGCAGTAATGAGAAATTGGTCCTGACGCATGTTTTGGAAGCGGAATATCAAGCCGTCAATTTCGCAAATGGAACAGCTGTTGCGCATCAGCTTAAAGAGGTGACCAAGTTGCTCGGCCTTCAGCTGGAGCATGCACTCATCAATCAATCTGCAGACGATATGGCGGAAAACCCGCAAGATTTAGAGACACTAAAGCCGCTGCTGCTAAAACTATTGAATGAACAACCTCCAGCAACGACCAAGGAGATGGCAGAACAGCTCTTGAATCGGATCACGGCACAGCAGATCCTTTCACAGGAAAATGGGCCGGTGCAGAATTTGCTTCTAACACTTCCGCTTAACCTGGGAGGTGCTCAAACAGATTTAACCTTACAATGGAGCGGAAGGAAAACGAAAGACGGCAGTATTGACCCTGATTACTGTCGGGTCCTGTTTTATTTGGAGTTAGAAGGAATAAAAGAGACGGTCATCGACATGCAGGTTCAAAACCGAGTGATAAAAGTGACGGTGATCAATGAGCATGTGGCGCATTTGAAAGGTGCAGCCAATCTATATTTGGACTTGCTGAGAGGGAACCTAGAAAAAATGGATTACAGATTGTCCGGAGTGTCATTTGTTAACCCGAAGCATGAATGCAACGGAGGCAAAGGTCTGATGCCTTTTTCAGAAGCCGGTTCATATAATGGAGTGGATATTAAAATATGAAAAACGATAAACGAAAAGAAGCGATTGCCTTAAAATATGATCAAAAGACATCGATTGCACCTGTCATATTGGCGAAAGGAAAAGGGAAAACGGCGGAAAATATTTTGGAAAAGGCGAAGAAACTGAATATTCCCGTTCAAAGCGATGAGTCACTCGCTGCGCTTTTAGGTCAATTGGATATAAATCAGGCGATTCCGGAGGAACTGTATGGTGCGGTAGCGGAGGTATTTGCCTTCATTTATAAAGCCGACAAGGATATGAAGCGGCAGGACATTTGATGGCCGATTGGATTTTTTTAGGTGATATTTGTTGGTTTATGTAGAATTATAGGGAAATTACCAAAAGAATTTTATTATACTGAAAACATAATAAATAATTAGCAAAAGGGGAAATATCAGAATTTTCCCCTTTTGCTTTTTTAATAGGATAAAAATGGAAAAGACTGTTTTTTTAGAAAAAACTATAATTTTAAAAAATACACTAGATTAAAATAATAAGGAAAAGGCTTTCATAATGCGGTTTTTTTGTAAAATGGCTTCGATAATTTCCTTTTACTAGAATAGAAATGAGATGTCGGAAAAAACTAATTTCATTACAAAATAAGAGATTGGCTTAATAATATCCTCCAATTTAATCCAGTTAATTTAAGTATATTATTATAATGATTTTCAAAAAAAACGAAAGAAAATTATGCACGAAGCAGAATTTTGTTGTACTATGTAAGAGAAAACACGCATTAATTCTCAAAGTTGTTTTTTAGTAGATAAGGAGGATGGGAAATGAATATCCATGAGTATCAGGGGAAAGAGATTTTGCGACAATACGGGGTATCCGTTCCAAATGGCCGGGTTGCCTTTACTGTTGATGAAGCAGTGGAAGCAGCGAAGGAGTTAGGTACGGAAGTTGTTGTCGTCAAAGCTCAAATTCATGCGGGCGGCCGCGGTAAAGCCGGTGGAGTTAAGGTAGCGAAAAACCTTGACGAAGCACGTACATATGCGCAAGAAATTCTAGGTAAAACGCTGGTGACCCATCAAACTGGTCCTGCAGGCAAGGAAGTTAAGCGTTTACTTATTGAAGAAGGCTGCGACATTTCCAAAGAATATTATATTGGTCTAGTCTTGGACCGTGCTACGAATAGCGTCGTTTTAATGGCTTCTGAAGAAGGCGGAACGGAAATAGAAGAAGTGGCAGAAAAGACACCAGAGAAAATTTTCAAAGAAGTAATCGATCCGGTTGTCGGACTGACTGGCTTCCAGGCGCGCAGGATTGCCTTCAATATCAATATCCCGACGAAACTTATAAACAAAGCTTCCAAGCTTATGGTGAACCTATATACAGCTTTCGTTGAAAAAGATTGTTCAATTGCTGAAATCAATCCGCTAGTCGTAACGGGTGATGGCAATGTAATGGCACTTGATGCTAAATTGAACTTCGATGATAATGCGATTTATCGCCATAAGGACATCGCGGAATTCCGTGATTTAGATGAAGAGGATGCGAAAGAAATCGAAGCATCGAAACATGGCCTTAGTTACATATCGCTTGATGGAAATATCGGATGCATGGTTAATGGTGCTGGGCTTGCTATGGCAACGATGGACATCATCAAGCATTATATGGGAGATCCGGCTAATTTCCTTGATGTTGGCGGCGGAGCCACAGAGGAAAAAGTGAAAGAAGCTTTCAAAATCATCCTGTCGGATCAAAATGTTAAGGGCATTTTCGTTAACATCTTCGGCGGAATCATGAAATGTGACATCATCGCGGCTGGAGTCGTAGCTGCTGCTAAAGAGCTTGGCTTAGATGTTCCTTTAGTAGTTCGTCTTGAAGGAACGAATGTCGATCTTGGTAAAAAGATCCTTAAAGAGTCAGGCTTGAATATCACGGCTGCTGAATCCATGGCAGATGGAGCACAAAAAATAGTATCACTTGTAGGATAATAGGCAGGGGGGAACATAATGAGCGTTTATATTAATAAAGATACGAAAGTGATCGTTCAAGGAATCACTGGTTCAACAGCATTATTTCATACAAAACAAATGTTGGAATATGGTACGAAAATCGTTGGCGGAGTCACTCCGGGTAAAGGTGGAACTGAAGCGGAAGGGGTACCTGTATTCAATACAGTTTCCGAAGCCGTCACTGAAACGGGAGCGAATGCATCGGTAATCTACGTTCCTGCACCATTTGCAGCAGATGCAATTCTGGAAGCGGTTGACGCAGAACTTGATCTTGTCATTTGTATTACGGAACATATTCCTGTTCTGGATATGGTCAAGGTTAAGCGATATATGGAAGGCAAAAAGACCCGCTTGATCGGGCCGAACTGCCCGGGTGTCATTACTCCTGAAGAATGCAAGATCGGTATCATGCCAGGCTACATCCATAAAAAAGGCCATGTTGGCGTCGTTTCCCGTTCTGGGACTTTGACGTACGAAGCCGTTCATCAATTATCGCAAGAAGGCATCGGACAATCCACTGCTGTCGGTATCGGTGGCGATCCCGTTAACGGAACGGACTTCATTGATGTACTGAAAGCATTCAATGATGATCCGGAAACACATGCAGTGATCATGATCGGTGAAATCGGTGGCACGGCTGAGGAAGAAGCAGCTCTATGGGTGAAAGAAAACATGACTAAGCCGGTTGTTGGCTTCATTGGAGGCCGTACGGCTCCAGCTGGCAAACGTATGGGACACGCTGGCGCCATCATCTCTGGAGGTAAAGGTACAGCTGACGAGAAAATCCGCGTTATGAACGAATGTGGAATTAAAGTTGCCGAGACTCCATCCGTAATGGGTGAAACATTGATTTCCGTCCTGAAAGAAAAAGGCATTTACGAGCCTTGTAAAACGCATTGATGTAAGCTGGGCCGACCTGTTTTTTTGGGTCGGCCTTTATTTCCCTTCATTTCCCCGGAATCACATTCAAGCTGACTTCCACACGAACAACCTCTTAAAAAAATAAACGACTAGGGGCGCTTCCATTGAATAGAAAAGAAAAATTAATTCACCTCCATCATTGCCGCGGTGCAGGATGGAAAACAATCCAAACAATCATGACCAATGATCCATCCCTTTCTTCCCTCTTCACAACCACACGCAATGAATGGGTAAAAATGCTCCCCATATCTTCGAATAAGCTTAACCTCTTTCTCAAAGATTTACATTCTCTCAATACGCAAGATAAGCTTAAGACCTATGAAGATAGACAAATACGTTGTATAACGATCCTTGATGAGGATTACCCTTTTTTACTGAAGCAGATATATGATCCCCCGTGGGTTCTTTATTATAAAGGCGATAAGAAGCTCTTAGGAAGAAGGAATACATTAGGTGTTGTCGGAACACGTAAGCCAACCTCATATGGACTGAAGGCCTTACAAACGGTTTTAATACCCCTCGTACAGAAAAGGTACGTCATCATCAGTGGTGTTGCGACGGGAATCGATTCAAGGGCGCATGAAATCACTTTACGTGCAGGCGGGGACACGATTGGAATCTTGGGAGGTGGTCTTATGCACATCTACCCAAAGTCCAATATCCCCCTTGCTGAGAAAATTATTGATAAAGGGATACTCATATCTGAGACTCCACCGGAAACGAGAGCGGAACCGTGGATGTTCCCACTTAGGAATCGGATCATCAGTGGATTATCACGAGGAGTGTTCATAGTGGAGGCAAAAGAAAAAAGCGGATCCCTCATTACGGCACAAGCTGCTTTGGAACAAGGACGGGAGGTATTTGCGCTTCCTGGTAATGTAACGAGTCCAGAATCATTCGGGACCAATCAATTGATTTCCGATGGCGCCAAACTTGTTTTAAGCTCTAAGCAGATCGAGGAAGAATTTCTTCACAATATAATATAGAAGATAGACGGAAAAACATCCAGGGATATCGTTATTTTAGGCTGAATGGGTTGAAATATTAGACAAAAGGGTTGAAAATATTGTAAAACTGTTATAAGTTTTGCAAATGGAATCTCTTAACAAAATGGTCTTGAATATGTAAGTCAGCATGCTTTGAAAAGTAAAGAGGTGTTGACAAATGATTTTTGAATGATTAATAATAGTGAAGATTTATATTACCTCTTTGAGGAGGATTTATTGGATGTCAGAATATTTAGTGATAGTGGAATCGCCTGCAAAGGCGAAAACGATAGAACGATACTTGGGAAAAAAATACAAAGTAAAGGCTTCCATGGGGCATGTGCGTGATTTGCCTAAAAGTCAAATGGGTGTCGATGTAGAACATGAATATGAACCTAAATATATAACGATCCGCGGCAAAGGCCCGGTTTTAAAAGAATTGAAAACCGCTGCAAAAAAAGCAAAAAAAATCTATCTCGCAGCTGACCCCGACAGAGAAGGTGAAGCCATTGCCTGGCATTTAGCCCACAGTCTCGATGTCGACATTAATTCCGATTGCCGCGTGGTATTCAATGAAATCACGAAAGAGGCGATCAAGGAATCATTTAAATCACCGAGACCGATCAACATGAAATTGGTTGATGCACAACAGGCAAGAAGGATCCTGGATCGCTTGGTCGGATACAATATTAGTCCGCTGTTGTGGAAAAAAGTAAAAAAAGGCTTAAGTGCGGGACGGGTCCAATCGGTTGCAGTCCGGATGATCATTGACCGGGAGAAGGAAATCAAGGATTTTAACCCTGAAGAGTATTGGACAATCAAGGCCGATTTCGTAAAAGGAAAAGAGCAGTTTGAAGGTTCCTTTTACAAAATCGGCGGAGAGCGGAAAGAATTAAACACGGAAGAGGATGTCAATAAAGTCCTCGCTTCTTTAGACGGAGGCGAATTCACGATTGGGGCTGTGGCGAAAAAGGAAAGAAAACGTAATCCGGCAGCACCTTTTACGACTTCTTCCCTGCAGCAAGAAGCAGCGCGTAAGTTGAATTTCCGAGCAAAGAAAACAATGATGCTTGCGCAGCAGCTTTATGAAGGAATCGAGCTTGGAAAGGAAGGGACAGTCGGGTTAATCACTTATATGAGAACGGACTCGACCCGGATTTCCGATATCGCTAAACAGGAAGCCCATACCTTCATCGAAAATACTTATGGCAAAGATTATGTTCAGGTTGAACAGCGCAAAGAGAAAAAACAGACCAATGCTCAAGACGCGCATGAAGCCGTAAGGCCAACTAGTACATTACGGGAACCAAATATCGTCAAGGAG
Source organism: Peribacillus muralis (assembly GCF_001439925.1). Lineage (GTDB taxonomy): Bacteria > Bacillota > Bacilli > Bacillales > DSM-1321 > Peribacillus > Peribacillus muralis. Next base: position 150,023 of record NZ_LMBV01000006.1, on the reverse strand, counting down.
TACTTGTCCAGAGATCAGTTCCGTCTTTATAAATTGATCTGGGAACGGTTCGTTTCCAGCCAAATGTCTTCTGCTGTCATGGATACAATGAGCATCGACCTTCATAATGGCGACGTCATCTTCAGGGCAAATGGTTCCAAAATTAAATTCCCAGGTTTCATGAAGGTATATGTTGAAGGTTCCGATGACTCAGTGGAGGAAAAGGAAAACGCCCTTCCAGATGTTCAAGAAGGCGATCGGCTCTTTTCGAAGGATGTCGAGCCGAAGCAGCATTTCACACAGCCGCCGCCCCGCTATACAGAAGCGCGTCTTGTCAAAACCTTAGAGGAGCTTGGTATAGGCCGGCCTTCCACATATGCACCTACCTTGGATACGATTCAAAAACGGGGCTATGTTACTTTGGACAATAAACGATTCATCCCGACGGAACTTGGTGAGATTGTCCTTGAATTGATACGTGAATTCTTCCCGGATATTCTTGATGCCGAGTTCACGGCCAAGATGGAGCAGGAATTCGATAGTGTCGAAGAGGGCAGCATCGAATGGATTAAGGTCATCGATGAATTTTATAAAGAATTTGCGGTTCATTTGGCTAAGGCTGAAGTCGAGATGGAGAAAATCGAGATCAAAGATGAGCCCGCTGGAGAAGATTGCACGGAATGCGGGCATGAGATGGTCTTTAAGATGGGGCGTTATGGCAAGTTCATGGCCTGCAGTAATTTCCCGGATTGCCGCAACACAAAACCGATCGTTAAAGAAATCGGTGTCAAATGCCCGAAATGTAAAGAAGGAAACATCATCGAAAGGAAAAGTAAAAAACGCCGCATTTTTTACGGTTGTGATACTTATCCTGGTTGTGACTTCATTTCTTGGGATAAACCATTGCCACGGAGCTGCCCGAAATGTGAAGGTACACTTGTTGAGAAAAAACTCAAAAAAGGTGTGCAGGTCCAGTGCATGGATTGTGATTTCAAAGAAACGCCTCAAGCATAAGGTCAATCGGAAGGACAGCCCCTTTTGCCTACACTTGAAGGAAAACTCAATATATAAACTGACTCGGCATCTGCCGAGTTTCTTTATGTTCCTGGAAGTATGTTATCATGGTAACGAACAGCTTTTCCTGCCAAGAAGAAAATGGATGGAACATCAAACTTTTTTATTTAGGTCATGTGATGTAAAATTCAGTGGACAAGTGTATCTTTTTAAAGATATAATTCCTCTTTGCGCCAAATTATCCGTATAGGAAAAAAGGTTTGCAAGAAGAATGCCTCATCCAAGGCATATGCTTTATGGTTACCGATGGCAGGAGTAGGTATTTCTAAGTATAAATACATAGATATCGTTAGAAATGAAACTTTTATGAATGTAACTTTAATGATAAATGATCCTGTCTTATCATATCTATACATGGAGGTTCGAAAAATGAAAGAAACAAAAGTAAGTGTAATCGGTGCTGGCCTTGCTGGAAGTGAAGCAGCTTGGCAGTTAGCAAAAAGAGGAATTAAAGTCGATCTATACGAAATGCGTCCGGTAAAACAAACGCCAGCACATCATACCGATAAATTCGCTGAACTTGTCTGTTCCAATTCCCTTCGAGCAAACACATTAACAAATGCAGTGGGAGTATTAAAAGAAGAAATGCGAATGCTTGATTCGGTCATCATGTCTGCAGCCGATGCATGTGCTGTACCTGCCGGGGGTGCACTGGCTGTCGATCGGCATGAATTTGCTAGTCTTGTTACGGAACGGGTGAAGAATCATCCGAATGTAACGGTCATTAATGAAGAGGTGACGGAAATCCCCGATGGTCCTACCATCATTGCAACCGGTCCGCTTACAAGTCAGTCACTATCTGACAGCTTAAAGCAAATCATGGATGAAGAATACTTATATTTCTATGATGCAGCCGCTCCAATTCTCGAAAAAGACAGCATCGACATGGATAAGGTTTATCTGAAATCGCGCTATGATAAGGGTGAAGCTGCTTATTTGAACTGTCCGATGACGGAGGAGGAATTCGATCGCTTTTATGAAGCTTTGATTGCTGCTGAAACAGTTCCACTAAAAGAATTTGAAAAAGAAATCTTTTTTGAGGGATGCATGCCGATAGAAGTGATGGCATCCCGCGGGAAGAAAACGATGTTATTCGGTCCGCTTAAGCCTGTAGGATTAGAAGATCCGAAAACGGGAAAACGTCCTTTCGCTGTCGTTCAATTGCGCCAAGATGATGCGGCGGGCACACTTTATAACATTGTTGGTTTTCAGACACATTTAAAATGGGGGCCGCAAAAAGACGTGTTAAGGCTCATTCCAGGATTGGAAAATGCGGAAATTGTTCGTTATGGAGTTATGCATCGCAACACCTTCATAAACTCACCTAACGTTCTGAAGTCCACGTACCAATTCAAGAATAGAGATGATTTATTCTTTGCTGGTCAGATGACAGGCGTCGAAGGGTATGTAGAATCGGCTGCATCGGGACTCGTTGCAGGTATCAATGCTGCAAGGATCGTCCAAGGATTGGAGCCTATCGTTTTCCCTGCTGAGACGACAATGGGCAGCATGGCAAGGTACATAACATCGACAAATGGAAAGAGTTTTCAGCCGATGAATGCCAACTTTGGACTGCTTCCAGACCTTGAAGTAAGGATCAAATCAAAAAAAGAACGGAACGAAACCCATGCTAAACGGGCTTTGGACACAATTCAGAACTTTGTGAAAAGTTTGTAAAATATTTGCTTGCTGTTTTAAAGTATGATACTATTTATTAGCCTTTGCGAGGTGTTTCCATGATTAATCAAAAAAAGGCATTATCATCCTTCATTGAATATTTACAAATTGAAAAAAACAGTTCACATTATACCATTGAAAACTACAAACGAGATATTCTCGAATACTTCCTGTTCCTCAATGAACAGGGGTTGAAGGATATCACATCTGTTGAATATTTTGATGTCCGGTTGTTTTTAACGAGTTTATATGAAAAAAAACTTTCTAAGCGCACTGTAGCAAGGAAAACTTCTTGCTTGCGAAGTTTTTATAAATTCTTATTACGTGAAGGCGATGTGAAGGATAATCCTTTTTCTCTTGTTTCTTTACCTAAAAAGGAGCAAAGACTTCCGCGATTTCTTTATGAGAAGGAAATGAAACAGTTGTTCTCTTCTGTCAAGAAAGATTCACCGATTGGAAAAAGGAACAATGCTTTACTGGAATTACTGTATGCCACTGGCATTCGGGTCAGTGAATGTTGTGAAATTAAACTGCAGGATATCGATTTTTCCCTTGGTACAGTGCTTGTGCATGGAAAGGGGAAAAAAGATCGCTACGTTCCGGTTGGTAAATATGCTCAAGAAGCGATAGAGTTATACATACGTACAGCCAGGATGGAGATGACTCCTTCCGACGCCAAAGCGCATGTTTATTTATTTGTTAATTTTCGTGGAGATCCTCTGACTCCTAGGGGAGTTCGCTATATATTGAATGAATTGATTAAAAAGTCTGCCGCGGAGGGAAGTCTTCATCCCCATATGCTAAGGCATTCCTTTGCTACCCATCTATTGAATAATGGGGCGGATATTCGTACCGTTCAGGAATTGCTTGGTCATTCCAAAATTTCATCAACGCAAGTGTATACGCATGTTACAAAAGACCAATTAAAAAAAGTCTATAATGCAACACATCCACGGGCTTAAATGTTGAAAGGGGACACTTTATGACAACGATATTTGCAGTGCATCATAAAGGTGAATGCGCCATGTCCGGTGATGGGCAGGTTACTTTAGGAAATTCAGTAGTGATGAAGCATACAGCAAGAAAAGTCAGGAAAATCTTCAATGGTAATGTCCTTGCAGGTTTCGCAGGTTCTGTTGCAGATGCATTCACCTTATTTGAGATGTTCGAGGCAAAGCTTGAAGAGTATAATGGCAATCTTCAACGTGCAGCCGTCGAAATGGCGAAGCAATGGAGAAGTGACAATGTATTGAGAAAGCTCGAAGCCATGCTTGTCGTCATGGATAAGGACCATTTGCTGCTCGTTTCTGGTACAGGGGAAGTCATTGAACCCGATGACGGGATTCTCGCCATCGGATCGGGAGGGAACTATGCACTTGCTGCCGGCAGGGCATTGATGCGCTTCTCCAGTGAGCATTTATCGGCAAAGGAAATCGCTCAATCGTCTTTACAAATTGCAGCGGAAATTTGTGTATTTACGAATACGAACATTATTGTGGAAGAGTTGTAAGGAGGAGCGCAAATGTCAAATAAAGCTAATTTAACACCGAGGCAAATCGTTGAAAAACTGGATCAGTATATCGTAGGGCAGCGTGATGCAAAACGGGCAGTGGCAGTGGCTCTTCGGAATCGCTACCGACGTTCCCTTCTCTCGGACCAACTTCGTGATGAAGTCGTGCCGAAAAACATATTAATGATTGGACCGACAGGTGTCGGGAAAACAGAAATAGCTCGGAGAATGGCTAAATTGGTAGGTGCTCCTTTTGTAAAGGTTGAAGCAACGAAATTTACGGAAGTCGGTTATGTCGGCCGGGATGTAGAATCCATGGTCCGGGATTTGGTGGAAACTTCCGTCCGCCTCGTGAAGGAAGAAAAGATGGCCAGCGTAAAAGAACGTGCAGAGGAAAATGCCAACCGCCGTTTAATAGAGCTATTGGTGCCATCTACGAAAAAACAGAGTAATTTCAAAAATCCTCTTGAAGTCTTTTTTGGAGGCAATAACAATCAAGATGAACAAGAGTCAGAAGAAAATTCCGAAGATTTAAGTTTGCAGGAAAAAAGAAAAATCGTCGCTGCCAAGCTTGCTAACGGAGAGCTGGAAAGTGAAATGATCACGGTTGAAGTGGAAGAACAAGCTGCTTCGATGTTTGATATGCTCCAAGGTTCGGGAATGGAACAAATGGGGATGAATATGCAGGACGCGTTAGGAAGCTTGATGCCGAAGAAAAGCAAAAAGCGCAAATTGAAGGTAAGTGAAGCAAGGATCGTTTTGACGAATGAAGAAGCGGGGAAATTGATTGATATGGATGATGTCACCTCAGAAGCCGTTTATGGTGCTGAGCAAAATGGAATCATTTTTATCGATGAAATTGACAAAATCGCCAGCAAGCAGTCTGGAAGCTCTTCAGCGGATGTATCAAGAGAAGGTGTCCAAAGGGATATATTACCTATAGTAGAAGGTTCGACGGTCGTGACTAAGTATGGTTCAGTCAAGACGGATCATGTCTTGTTCATTGCGGCAGGTGCCTTCCATATAGCAAAGCCATCCGATCTTATCCCTGAATTACAAGGCAGATTTCCAATCCGTGTCGAATTGAACAAACTGACTGTTGAGGACTTTGTGCGGATTCTTCATGAACCTGATAATGCTTTATTAAAACAATATGTAGCTTTGTTAGAAACTGAAGGTATAGAAATTGAATTTTCTGACGATGCTGTTCGTAAGATAGCTGAAGTGGCCTTCGAGGTAAATCAAAACACAGACAATATTGGTGCAAGACGACTTCATACCATCTTAGAACGGTTGCTTGAAGACTTGTCGTTTGAAGCTCCCGAAATTACGATGGAGAAGATCACGATTACACCTCAATATGTCGAAGGAAAGCTCGGTTCCATCGCAAGAAACAAAGATTTAAGCCAGTTTATCCTTTAAACAATCGGCAAATGAGCAGCCGATGCAATGAACAGACAATTTACGGTAAAACAACTTTATAGTTATGTGAACCATGGTAATAATAGGAGGAACAAATCAAATGAACTTATTAGCAAAAACAAGAAAAATCAATGCAATGCTCCAAAAAGCAGCAGGTAAAGCCGTTAACTTCAAAGAAATGGCAGAAAGCCTAAGTGAAGTAATCGAAGCAAATGTATTCGTCGTCAGTCGCCGCGGGAAATTACTAGGAATAGCTGTAAGTCAGCAAATTGAAAATGAACGCATGTACAAGATGTTGGAAGATAAACAATTCCCTGAAGTTTACACGAACAATTTGTTTAATATTCCTGAAACATCTTCCAATCTTGATATCGAGAGCGAATACACTGCTTTCCCAGTGGAAAACAAAGAGCTTTTCAAAACGGGATTAACAACGATCGTACCGATAATGGGTGGAGGAGAACGCTTAGGAACTTTGGTTCTTGCCCGTTTACAGGAAAAATTCCACGATGACGATTTGATTTTGGCCGAGTATGGTGCGACTGTAGTCGGTATGGAAATCCTTCGTGAGAAATCAGAAGAGATTGAAGAGGAAGCCCGCAGTAAGGCTGTCGTTCAAATGGCCATTTCCTCGTTATCTTATAGTGAATTGGAAGCTATCGAGCACATTTTTGAGGAGCTTAAAGGAAATGAAGGTTTACTTGTTGCATCTAAAATTGCCGATCGCGTAGGCATCACCCGTTCCGTAATCGTGAATGCACTAAGGAAACTGGAAAGTGCAGGAGTTATAGAATCACGTTCCCTTGGAATGAAGGGTACTTATATTAAAGTATTGAACGATAAGTTCCTTCTGGAATTGGAAAAACTTAAAAATAATTAATGATTAAAAAGGCAGTCCTTGCAAAAGGACTGCCTTTTTTGTTTGGGAAATTTCAATTTGCTAAATTTGTCGAATGGTCGTCCGTCGGTGAAAGATGGGTTTTTTTTTAAAAAAGAATAAATGAATTTTACAGAATTTTTAATAAAATCCTTGCTATGAAGAGGTTGAATGAATGAAATGGAAAAAAATACTATAAAATAAATTTAAAAATTGGTTCTAAAGTATCAGGTATATGGATATGTTTTTCGTTATGATAAATAAGCTAATAGAAGTAAATTATGGTTAAATTGTAGATTACATTAATAAAATGTAATATTACGTAATATTAAACCATGAAAATATCTATGAGATTCGTCAAATTAAAGCAATATATGACATTTTCCGACTGTGATAGGACTAAAGTCTGTATTTTGGTTTTGAACATGTTAATAGCGTTTCCTTAACACCGTTATTGCATGGGGTTAATTTATTGAAAAAGTTACTAATTGTTATAAATGGAAAGAGGTAAATAATATGGAATTGTTTTCAAGCACTTTTCGATCACTTGAAAATGCTCTCGATTATTCTAACACAAAACAAAAAGTCATTTCACAGAACATAGCCAATTCGGATACGCCTAACTATAAAGCTAAAGAGGTCGATCAAACACGATCCTTCAAAGCTGAGCTCGATACTTCACTAGAGTCATATCGAACGGATGCAAGGCATTTTGCCTTCACCTCTGAAGGGAATCAGGCATCAGCTATCGTGGCGAAGAAAAATGTTCAATACAACAATAACGGCAATAGCGTTGACGTTGATAAGGAAATGACAGATCTTGCCGCTAATCAAATTTACTACAATGCAGTTTCGGACAGGCTATCCGGTAAATTCCGGTCATTGGAGAACGTAATTAAGGGAGGTAAATGATGGGGATTTTCCAAAGTATAAATATGACCGGATCCAGCCTGACCAGTCAGCGGTTAAGGATGGATGTAATCTCTGCAAATATGGCTAATGCCGAAACGACTAGAGGAGAATATGATACGGAAACGAAATCATGGAAGCCATATACAAGAAAATCAGTTGTGCTGCAAAGCAAGGAAGTTGGGTTTTCAAGTTTTCTTAATGCAGCATCCCAAGAAACGAGCGGTGTTGGAAATGGTGTTAAGGTGACGGAAATCGTAAAAGACAAAACCCCCTTTAAACTTGATTATAATCCCGATCACCCAGATGCCAATGAAGCTGGGTATGTCGAAATGCCAAATGTCGACCCACTAAGGGAAATGGTCGATTTAATGAGTGTTACGCGTTCATACGAAGCAAATGTGACCGTATTGAATGCCTCAAAGGGAATGATGATGAAAGCATTGGAAATAGGCAAATAAAAAAATGAATGGAGAGTGTTAATGTGGAGGGGATTTCGCTTTCGCCTGTCGGTAATGCCGGGAATATACTGAAAAAAGAACAGAGCAAGATTAATACACCATACGAAGCACAGCAAAATTTTGCGTCCGTTTTAAAAGAGTCAATGAATAAAATAAATGAAACGCAGGTGGCATCAGATAAGCTGACGACCAATCTGGTGAATGGAGATGATGTTGAGCTTCATTCGGTGATGATAGCTTCACAAAAAGCCAGCATTACGATGCAGGCGACATTAGAGGTTAGGAATAAGGTTGTAGAAGCCTACCAGGAAATGATGAGAATGAGTATCTAGCATTCATTTTTTAAAACCTCATTTATATAGAGAAAAAATGATTAGGGGGATAGCTACCCCCCTCATAAATTCATAGACTGACCGGGGGATTTAAATGAATGAAGCACTCATGAATGTGAAAAATAAAATAACTGCTTACTGGACGGGCCGAAGTAAAAATCAAAAAATGACGATGATTGGTATTGCCGCTTTAATTATCATCATCATTTCGGCCGTTTCCATCCTAACCACGCGTACGACGATGGTGCCTTTATATTCCAATTTAACTCCTTCGGAAACGGGGAGTATCAAAGAAAACTTAGACAGCCAAGGAATCGTAAATGAAATTACGGAAAATGGAACGACGATTAAGGTTCCTGAAGAAAGCGTGGACACACTTAAAGTGGAATTGGCGGCTGAAGGAATACCGGACTCAGGCAATATCGACTATTCTTTTTTTAGTCAAAGTGCTGGAATCGGGATGACCGAAAATGAATTCAATGTCATTAAATTGGATTCGATGCAAACGGAACTGGCCAGTTTAATAAAAAATATTGATGGGGTTGAGGATGCCAGCGTGATGATCACTCTTCCTGAGAAAGGCGTCTTTGTAAGTGATACAGCCGGAGAAGCGTCGGCATCGATTGTGCTGAATACGAAACCAGGATATAAATTTGAAGAAAGCCAGATCAATTCGCTTTATCATCTTGTTTCGAAAAGTGTCCCGAATCTTCCTACCGATAATATCGTCATCATGAACCAAGACTTTGAGTACTATGATCTGAAAAATGAAAATTCTTCTTTCGCGTCGGCATTTACTTCTCAAAACGCAATAAAAAAAGAAATAGAACGCGATATTCAAAGGCAAGTTCAAAATATGCTTGGGACGATAATGGGTCGAGATAAAGTGGTTGTTTCGGTCACGACGGACATCGATTTCACTCAAGAAAACCGGGAGGAAAATTTAGTAGAACCGGTCGATAAAGAAAATATGGCCGGAATCGAGATTTCGGCGCAAAGAATCAATGAATCGTATAGTGGGGATGCAGCGGCTGCCGGTGGTGTTCCGCAAAGCGAGGACTCCTCCGATTCATTGGCAACCTACTCATCAGGCGATAACGGATCCGGTGATTATGAAAAAGTGGATGAAAAGGTAAATAATGAAGTGAACCGGATCAAGAAGGAAATAGTGGGAAGTCCATATAAAGTGAAGGACTTGGGCATACAGGTCATGGTCGAGCCTCCGAAGGCAGATGACCCCAATTCTTTATCTCAGCAGAGTGTGGATGATATTACGCAAATCCTTGGTACGATAATTCGCACGACAATCGAGAAAAAAGCTGAAGGGGAAGAGCTGACGGACGAAGAGCTTACGAATAAGATAGCGATTTCCGTTCAACCGTTTAATGGAAAAATGAAACTGCCGAAAGAGGAAGCCAGTTCATTGCTGCCAATTTGGGCTTACATCGTCGGAGGAGTGCTAATCCTTGTCATTATCATTCTCTTAATCTTATTCTTCCGATCCCGCAGGCAATCCGAAATGGAAGAAGAGTACGTGGTGGAGGAGGAAGAAGAAGTCGTATTCGATGTTCCGGATTTAAACAAGGAAAAAGAAACGGAAACATCTTTAAAAAGAAAACAACTCGAGAAACTGGCAAAAGAAAAGCCGGATGAATTTGCAAAATTATTAAGAAGCTGGATAACTGAAGATTAGGAGGCTGGGCAAGTGACAGACAGAAAAAAAAAGGCCGGATTGACTGGCAAACAGAAAGCCGCCATCCTCCTGATTTCATTGGGCCCGGATGTTTCTGCCTCGGTATATAAGCATCTATCTGAAGAGGAAATTGAGAGATTGACCCTTGAAATCTCAGGAGTAAGGAAAGTGGATGCGCATGATAAAGAGGAGATTCTGGAGGAATTCCACAACATTGCCTTGGCGCAGGATTATATTTCACAGGGTGGGATAGGGTATGCAAAGCAAGTCCTTGAAAAGGCGTTGGGCACTGATCAGGCAGCAGCCATCATCAACCGGTTGACATCTTCCTTACAGGTTCGCCCGTTTGACTTTGCAAGAAAGGCAGATCCTGGCCAAATCCTGAATTTCATCCAAAATGAACATCCACAGACCATTGCATTGATCTTGTCGTACCTGGATCCGGCACAAGCTGGTCAAATATTATCTGAGCTTCCGCAAGAGGTACAAGCCGATATTGCGAGAAGGATCGCTTTAATGGAAAGCACCTCCCCGGAAATCATCAATGAAGTGGAGCAAATACTTGAACGGAAACTATCTGCGACCGTGACCCAAGATTATACGCAGACCGGTGGAGTAGAGGCGGTTGTCGATGTGTTGAATGGGGTGGACCGTTCTACGGAACGGACGATTTTGGATGCCCTCGAAATTCAAGATCCCGAGCTTGCCGAAGAAATCAAGAAGCGGATGTTTGTCTTTGAAGATATCGTGACCCTTGACGGCAGGGCGATTCAGCGTGTAGTCAGGGAATCCGAGAACGAGGACCTGAAACTTTCACTTAAAGTGGCAAGTGATGAAGTGAAGGAAATCGTTTTCCGAAACATGTCAAAACGGATGGTGGAAACGTTCCAGGAAGAAATGGAATTTATGGGACCTGTACGTTTGCGTGATGTTGAAGAAGCACAATCAAGAATCGTGGCCGTTATTCGCCGTCTGGAGGAAACTGGAGAAATTGTAATTGCCCGCGGCGGAGGGGATGATATCATTGTCTAGGATTATAAAATCCGAGCAGGCACAACTAGAGGATAGTCAGAAGATCAAGATAAAGGTTCGTCCGTTCAACTTTCTTCAAACGGTAAATGAAGATGAGGGGAAGGTCCGTCACCATTTTCAATCTGATGAATTTCTGAATCAGGCCAAACAGGAAGCTGAAATTTTAATTCTGGAGGCACAGCAACAAGCGCAAGCAATTGCTGCTGAAATCCAGAGTGATCGCGATCAATGGGAAAAACAAGAAAAAATGATGTATATCGAGCAAGCTCAAAAAGAAGGCTATCAGCAAGGAGTTGAAGACGGCATTCAAAAGGGCTATAACGAAATAGCAGATGAAATTTCATTTGCTAAAGAAGTGGTGGAATCCTCCAAAAAAGATTATCGGCAGCATATCGAATCATCGGAAACCGTAATTTTGGACCTTGCCTTGAAAGTGGCGGAGAAAATTATTGGGTCTGAGATCGAAAAAGACGATGCATCTTTTTTATCAATCGTCAAGAAAGCGATTAAAGAGGCAAGGGAATACCGGGAAGTGCAATTGCATATCCATCCTGTCCACTATCAATCGATACTCTCACTTAAACAAGAGTTGATTGCAATCTTTCCAAAGGATACGGAGTTGTATATCTTTCCAGATGATGAGCTTGAAGAAAACAGTTGTGTTATCGAATCTGAAAATGGCAGGATCGATGCCAGTGTAGATAGTCAGTTACATGTAATCAAAACGAAACTAACGGAATTGCTGGAAGGGGAATAAAGATGAAAGCTAGGGATCTATTGCCCTTAATCGAAGAAGTCGATCCATTCAAACATTATGGACGAATCAAACGGGTCGTAGGGTTAATGATAGAATCTCAAGGCCCTGAAAGCTCTGTAGGTGATGTTTGTTATATCTATACGGGTCTACCAAAAAAGAAAAATAAAATATTGGCGGAAGTCGTCGGGTTTCGTGATGAGATGGTTATTTTAATGCCATTTACGGCAGTTAGTGATATAGCACCGGGATGTATCGTTGAAGGCAGCGGGCGAAGCCTGGAGATAAAGGTTGGCAGCGGGTTGATTGGCAAGGTGGTCGATCCATTGGGGCAGCCAATAGATGATTCCCTGCTCCCGAAAGGTCTCGCTACCGTTCCGGTGGATCAAGATCCGCCTAATCCGATGAGACGTCCCCCCATTCATGAACCGATCGATGTAGGTGTCCGCGTGATTGATAGTTTGTTAACAGTTGGAAAAGGACAACGTGTGGGCATTTTTGCAGGCAGTGGTGTTGGAAAAAGTACGTTGCTTGGCATGGTGGCAAGGAATACGACGGCTGATTTAAACGTTATTGGCCTTGTAGGAGAACGGGGCCGTGAAGTTCGTGAATTCATTGAAAAAGATCTTGGCCCAGAAGGCCTGGCTCGATCGATCGTTGTGGTTGCGACGTCTGATCAGCCAGCCTTGATGAGGATAAAAGGGGCTTTAACGGCAACTGCCATAGCCGAATATTTCCGTGATAAAGGATTGAACGTGATGCTGATGATGGACTCGGTCACGAGGGTTGCGATGGCCCAGCGGGAAATAGGGCTTGCTATTGGCGAACCGCCGACGACAAAGGGGTATACACCATCTGTTTTTGCCATCCTGCCTAGGTTGCTCGAAAGGACTGGGACAAACCAATTAGGTACGATTACAGCTTTTTATACGGTTCTTGTCGATGGTGATGACATGAATGAGCCGATTGCTGATGCAGTAAGGGGGATTTTGGATGGTCACTTCATACTTGACCGCGAGTTAGCCAATAAAGGACAGTTCCCCGCTCTCAACATCTTAAAAAGCATAAGTCGGGTCATGAATAACATTGTTCATGAAAGGCATAAAAAATCCGCAGAAAAATTAAGGGCACACTTATCAACGTATAAGGAGTCGGAAGATTTGATCAATATAGGCGCCTATAAAAGAGGATCATCCAAACAAATTGATGACTCGATTACGCACTATCCGGAAATCATATCTTTCTTAAAGCAGGGGACTCACGAAAAGGCGGCCAAGGATGATAGCATCAATGCCCTTGTTGAATTGATGGAGAAAGGTGACCAGGCATGATTTATCAATATAAATTCGAGAAGATCCTGACCATTAAAGAAAAAGAAAAAACCGATGCACTAGCTAAATATGATGCAGCTTTAAAAAAATTTGAAGAAGTGGCAGGGAAATTATATAAGCTCTTAAAGAAAAAAGAAGAGTTGCTTGAGTTCCAGCAGGAAAAGCTGCGAAATGGATTATCGATTCAGGAGATTCGTCATCATCAGATATTCATGGACAACCTTGAGAAACTGTTGAGCCATTGCCAACAGGAAGTGATTGAATCGCGATACAAGATGAATGTTCTACGGGATGCATTGATGGAAAGAAATATTGAGGTGAAGAAGTACGAGAAAATGAAAGAAAATGATTTTCTTAAATTCCTGGATGTCATAAAGGAAGCTGAGAATAAACAAATGGATGAAATATCGATCCGTCAATTCTTAAGCAAAGGCGTTAGGTGATAGAATGCGCAAAAAAATCGAATCTAATGGAATGGAAGAATTAGAAGAAAGCAAGATAAGTAAGTTTCAATGGTTTCTTGTCATTTTCATTCCTTTAATCTTCGCTGTAACTGTAGCCTTGATCGTTTTAACGGTTGCAGGAGTCAATGTTATGGAAAAGGCTAAGGAAATGTCCGCAAGTATCCCCTTCATTGATACTGACAAAAAGGATGAGGAAAGAGGTAGTGCAGCGAGGAGTGATGAGAAAGTCACAATCAAGCTGGAAAAATTGGCAACGGATATAGAAAACAAGCAAAAAGAGATAGAAAAGCTTGAAGGCATCATCGATACACGCGATAAGGCGATTGCAAAAGCGGAAGCGGAAAAGCAACAGCTTCAGATGGAAATGAATCAACTCAAGGATAGTCAGAGTGGAAAGAATAAGGCGTTCAAAGATATCATTCGCACATATGAAACGATGGCTCCTAAGAAATCTGCACCGATCATTACAGAAATGAATGATCAAGACGCCTTGGAAATTCTCTCAAGCATGAAGGCGACCACATTAGCTAAAGTATTGGAGAACATGTCAACCGCAGATGCTGCAAGATTAACGAAGAAGCTAGCGGAACAAAGCACTCAAGAGGAAAGGTGAAGGAGGTGAATGGCAGATGAATTCAGCCGTTAATTCTTTTCTCCCGTCTATTTCAGCAAGTCACAAGGTATCGTCAAAGCAAGTCCAACAAGTTCATTCCGGTTTTGGTTCAGTACTTCAATCTGCTGTGGGGGGGGAAGCATCCGGTGTATCTGAAAAACAGCCACTTGACATCCCTGAGGAAAAATTGTCCGCTTTAAGGGAATTGCTTGCTTTTTTGAAACGTGGAACGTTGATGGGCGAAGAGGAAGGTGATGAAGGGGCTACAGAAAACTCTCATGAAGATATAAGCAACCAACTTTTACAGGTTCTAAAAAAGGTAACCGGAAACGATGAAAACAGCCTTTCGGAATTCCTTGAGAGCATTGAGGAGTTGAATCTAGAACCACATCAGGAAGACTTGGACAAGAATTCCCAAAGCCTGATAACGGCCAATGTCATGGAACTATATACACTCTTAAAAAAAGTCTCGGAGTTCAGTGAAGAAGAATGGCAGAAGCTGCCGGTGCCTGGCGGAGTGAATGTATTAAAATTGGTGAAAATCCATGATCTCCTATCAGAGAATAAAAATATGACACAAGATGAAGCGGTCATTCAGAAGCAAATGAAAAACCTGCTTGAAGGAATAACGGGAAAGCTGGAAAAATGGCTGTCCAATCAGCAAAAACCAAATCCAGAACCTGATCAAGCCACCAATTTTGGGTCAGCACGATATAATCAAGGCGAAATCCTGAAAAACGCAATTTTACCATTATATTCAAGTGAGAAGGTGAGTAAGGAAGCTACAACCAGCAACGGGGTGGCATTGAAAACTGTGGAAGGCGGCATTTACCAAGGTCCAGGTATGCCTCTGATCATGACGAAGCTGGAACAATTCGTACTGACTGCTTCGAAAGGGGAGCAAAATGTCAGTCAAGAAGAGCTCGTTAAGCAATTCGAAAATATTTTGGGTAAGGCTAATTTAAGTACCCATAATGGTGTAAATAAACTGTTGATTCGATTGAATCCGGAACATCTTGGAACCGTTAGGATCGAGTTGATCCAAAAGGACGGTCTGTTGACAGCGAAGATTTTGGCCACTACGGCACAGGCGAAGGATATGCTAGAGAAGCAGATTCACGGGTTAAAGCAAGCCTTTAGCGGGCAAAACATCCAAATTGAAAAAATTGAAATATCCCAAGCCTTCACGGCTTTCAATTCCGAGAAATTCTTACAGAAGGATGCAGATGAAAGACATGAGCATCAAGAGCGTAAGGAGGAAGAAAGCAACGATGAGGCGGAAAGCGAATTTACAGGCTCCCTTGCCGAAGCTCTGCTAAATTTGGAAGTGTAGGTGAAAAATATGACGACCATAGATACATCCCTTTTATTATCGAATAATCAAAACGATAAAAGAAACACGGGGGATTCATTAGGAAAAGATGATTTCCTGAAATTGCTGCTTACCCAGCTTCAAAACCAAGACCCATCAAGTCCGATGGACAATACCGAATTCATTGCCCAAATGGCGACATTTTCATCACTCGAACAGATGATGAATATTGGGACCAAAATGGATGAAATCATCGGGATTAATCAACAAAATAGTTTAATGAACTATAACTCTTTTGTAGGAAAGGAAGTCACGTGGCATAAATTGGATGACGGTGATGATAATCTTGCGATAGAAGAAGGAAAAGGCATCGTGAAATCCATTCAATATAAAGGTGAGAATGTATTTTTCATCTTAGAAGACGGCACGAAACTTACTCCGGCCAATATATCGACTATGGAACAATCAAGCACAGCCTCGAATAGCCTAACAACGGCCAGTGAGTTAATCGGTAAACGAGTAAGCTGGAAGGATGAAAAAAATGGAGAATCGTCAGCAATCGTTGTCTCTGTGTCCATGAACAATGGCAAACTGCAAATTGCAGTCGATGATGAAAGTAAAACCAAGCTATCCTATGAGCAGCTGATTGAAATTGCTAAACCTTGAAGGGCTGGGAAAATGAATTCACTTGTTTTTTTGTAAAACACTACCCGCTATTCAGGCAGCCTATTGAAGAGTTGACCATTAGTAACCATGCCCAAATGCGGATGAATGAAAGAATAGCTAATAGCGGCACAAACATGGGTGTGACAATGCTGCACTCATAATAAGAACGATAAATAATAAGTCATTACGTTCTTGGACAGTGATGATGCAGATCGCAAATTTTCACGAACAATATTGTTCTATCATATTAGATTGTTAGGCTGTAACTAGTATAAGAGGCCTAGACTGTGGAATGACGGAAGCAGTCGCTAAAAGAAAGGGGAGCTTTTACATGCTTCGTTCAATGTATTCGGGAATAAGCGGATTAAAAAACCTACAAACAAAATTGGATGTTATCGGCAATAATGTTGCCAATGTCAATACTTACGGTTTCAAAAAAAGCCGGGTGACATTCAGTGATGCAATGAATCAAACGATATCAGGTGCAAGTGCAGCTACAGCCAATAAGGGTGGAACTAACTCGAAACAAATCGGATTGGGTTCCACGATCGCTACAATTGATACCATCCATACTCAATCAAGCTTACAAACGACCGGTCGCGATCTTGACTTAGGGATTTCTGGGGACGGCTATTTCGTAGTCAAGCAAGGGGATGCGCTTTCCTATACAAGGGCGGGAAACTTTTATTTGGATGATAACGGAACTCTTGTTAACTCGAATGGTTTGAAGGTACAAGCTTACAAGGTTGATGAAAACGGAAAACGATCAAAAACGATCGGAGACGTCGCTGTTAATGTCAATGCGATTTTACCTGCAGTAAGTACGACGAAAATTTCGGTAAGTGAAAATCTTGCTGCAGATGCCATTGATGGTTCCGTATTTAGCCAACAAATAAAAGTGGTTGTTGGAATGGGAAAAGAACAAACGGCCACTATTTATTTCCAAAAGACAAGTGGTGATAAATGGAACGTTTTTGATGAAGAGCCTGCCCCGCTTGGTGATACTTCAGCCACAAAACCAAAACCGTTCACTTCGTTGAATTTCGACGCGAATGGCCAGCTCGTGGCCGCTGACAAAAATCAGCCAAACAAAACGATTAACATTACAAGTGGCAAAGAGGATGACTCGAATACAGCAGCTGATGAAAGTGTACAAAGGGCTCAATTGGATTTTGATTTTTCCAAGCTCACTCAAGTGAAAGGCTCTACAACTGCTTTGGTCAATCCGAATGGAAATAAAGAAGGAAAACTGGAAAGCTTTAATATTGGTTCGGCAGGGGAAGTGAATGGCGTTTATTCCAACGGTCTGATCACTACATTGGGTCAGCTGGCTGTTGCCAAGTTCTCCAACTCATCAGGCTTGACGAAAACCGGTGGCAATACTTTTCAGGAATCCATCAATTCAGGTACGGCAAACATCAATATCCCCGGTGAGGGACGGGGCGTGATTGCATCGGGTTCCTTGGAAATGTCCAATGTCGATCTATCTGAAGAGTTCACGGAAATGATCGTTGCCCAACGCGGTTTTCAGTCGAATTCGAGGATCATCACGACCTCTGATGAAATTTTGCAGGAATTGGTAAATTTAAAAAGATAGGTTAAGGGAGGGAGGAGCCAGGAGCTTTTTGCTCTGGTTCCTAAATATCATTATCAAAGTCACAAGACTCAATGGAAAATGCTTTCATATCAATGCATTGTACATAGACACAGTCGAATCATTGCCTGATACGACCATCACTTTTACAAATGGCAAGAAAATCGTGGTACTTGAGAAGGAAGCTGAATTGGTCAAAGCAATTATACAATTTTATCGTACCGTAAATATTCTCGGATTCAGGAAGGATGTGGAGGAAGGGACATGAAAAAAAATCTTTTGACCATCATGTTGATCATACTTGTAGCCATAACACTTGTTGGTGTCATAGCGGTAGTGGTTGTGACAAAGGTATCTGAGCCCACATCTGCGGAAACAAAACCTAGCATTGACGAAATCGTCGAATCTTCTGTTGAAATACCCGAAATCACGACGAACCTTGACGGCAATGATTATATCAAAATTTCATTTATGGTCCAAACTGAAAATAAAAAAGCAAAAGAAGAGTTGGAAAAAAGAAGTTTTCAGATGAAAAATATCATTATCACCGAACTGTCCGAAATGAAAGCGGAAGAGTTAACCGGTAAAAAAGGTAAAGAAAAATTACAAAATATATTAAAGACAAAAATGAATGAATTAATGGAAGAAGGAAAAGTTGAAAAGGTTTATATAACCTCCTCGATTCTTCAATAAGAACATCCTTGCTTCATTAAATAAGAAGGGGAAGCTTTGGAGGTGAGTGTTAATGTCCGGGGAAATATTATCGCAAAACGAAATCGATGCTTTGCTATCGGCGATTTCCACAGGGGAAATGGATGCAGATGATTTAAAGAAAGAAGAACTGGAAAAAAGAGTGAAAGTGTATGACTTCAAAAGGGCACTGCGGTTTTCAAAGGATCAAATCAGGAGTTTGACGAGGATACATGAGAACTTTGCAAGGCTGCTGACCACGTATTTTTCGGCTCAATTAAGGACGTATGTTCAAATATCCGTTGCTTCTGCCGATCAACTCCCGTATGAAGAATTCATTCGTTCCATCCCAAAAATGACGATCCTGAATGTGTTTGAGGTCCCACCTTTGGATGGCCGCATCATTCTTGAGGTCAACCCGAATATCGCCTATTCGATGATGGATCGAGTGTTGGGGGGACGGGGCATAAGCGTCAACAAAGTGGATAGTTTAACGGAGATAGAAACGAAGATCATGTCGAATTTATTCGAAAAGGCTTTTGAGAATTTACAGGAGGCTTGGGGATCCATTGTTGAAATCGAACCGATGATGACGGAGTTCGAGGTGAACCCGCAATTCCTTCAGTTGGTTTCGCCCAATGATACGGTAGTGGTCATTTCCTTGAATACACAAATTGGCGAAACGAGCGGAATGATCAACGTTTGCATTCCTCATGTCGTCTTGGAGCCGATCATACCGAAGCTATCTGCTCATTATTGGATGGAGAATTCCCAAAAGGAAAAAATTCCAGAGGAGATCATGATTTTAGAAAAACGAATCAGAGATGCAGATCTTCCGATTGTTTCAGAACTTGGTACTACAAATATCACCATCGAGGATTTTTTGTTGTTGAATGTTGGTGATGTCATCGACTTAAACAAGGCCATCGAGGAACCTTTGACGATTAAAGTTGGAGGAATTCCTAAATATAGAGGTCAGCCAGGAAAAGTAGGTAAGAAGCACGCCATCCAGATTCTTGATATTTTGAAAGGGGGAGACGAAGATGGTAAGTGATGAAATGCTTTCGCAAGACGAGATAGATGCCCTTTTAAAAGGTACAAGTGACATAGAAGATGAGGTGAGCCTTCTTTCAATAGATGATTATTTAACGATGATGGAACTGGACACTCTCGGTGAAATTGGCAATATTTCTTTCGGAAGTTCGGCAACGGCATTATCCACATTGCTGAATCAGAAAGTGGACATTACAACACCGACGGTAACCTTAATTGAAAGGGGCCAGATCGAAGAAGAATTTCCTCATCCGTATGTAGCGATACAAGTGCAATATACGGAAGGTTTTTCAGGCATTAATATGCTGGTCATCAAACAAAGCGATGCTGCTATTATCGCCGATTTAATGCTTGGCGGTGATGGAGTGAATCCTTCTGACATGCTGGGGGAAATCCAGTTGAGTGCAGTCCAGGAAGCGATGAACCAAATGATGGGCTCCGCGGCGACATCCATGTCGACCATTTTTAGTAAAAAAGTTGATATTTCACCGCCTAGCATAGATTTACTTGATTTTTTAAATGGCGAAGGTGAGAATGCGATACCAGATGAGGACTTATTTGCGAAAATCTCGTTTCGTCTCCGTGTTGGTACGTTAATTGATTCCAGCATCATGCAGCTGCTGCCTTTGGAGTTCGCCAAAGGGCTAGTTTCTGAACTATTGAATGGAACGAACGAAGATCCTGAAATGAAAATCGAAAAAGAACTTGATGATCCCGTCATGTACAATCCATCACCTGAGCTTGAACGTGTTCAGAACAGCGGAATGAATCAACCGCCGCCAAATGAAGCATATGGGCAAGGCGGCTATCCAACGCATTCGGCAAGTCCAAGCCCGAATGTGCCGCAACACTTTGGTGTTTCATCCGCACCATCAGGTCCTCCGGTGAATGTGCAGCCTGCGAGCTTCTCTACTTTCCAGCCCTATCAGCTTCAAGAGTCTGAATCAAAAAACCTTAGCATGCTGATGGATATTCCGCTGCAAGTAACGGTCGAGCTGGGGAGAACAAAGCGTTCTGTCAAGGATATTTTGGAGCTGTCATCCGGTTCAATCATCGAATTGGACAAATTGGCTGGAGAGCCAGTCGATATCCTGGTAAACAGCCGATTGATAGCAAAAGGTGAAGTGGTAGTGATTGATGAAAACTTTGGGGTACGGGTTACGGATATCATGAGTCAAAGTGAACGATTAAATAAAATCAGATAAATTTGGGGGAGAAAATAATGGCGAATAGAATTTTAATTGTGGACGATGCAGCATTTATGAGAATGATGATTAAGGACATCCTGTCTAAAAATGGTTTTGATATTGTCGGCGAAGCAGCAGATGGTGCACAAGCAGTGGACAAATATAAAGAAACACATCCCGATCTTGTAACGATGGATATCACCATGCCTGAGATGGATGGAATTACAGCATTAAAGGAAATTAAAAAGGTGAATCCTCAAGCCAAGGTCATTATGTGTTCAGCAATGGGGCAACAGGCCATGGTCATCGATGCGATCCAGGCTGGAGCGAAGGACTTCATCGTGAAGCCCTTCCAGGCAGACCGGGTATTGGAAGCCATAAATAAAGCATTAAGTTAAGAGGGTGTCTTCATATTGTTTTTTATAAAAAAGTGGCTTCAGGTCTCATTGATGATAGCAGTATTCTTCGCTGGGGCCATACAGGGCCATGCGGAAGATCTTGGAAATACAGTGAAGGATGCCTATCAACAGCCAAATGATAAAGTGAATAAAGCTGAATCAAAAGACTTGCAATCTAAAAATCAAGCGTCTAATCCCGATAAGGTCGGGATAACCGTTTGGGAATTTATCAGGATGATATTTGCAACCATTTTTGTAGTGGTCCTGCTTTATATATTGTTAAAGTTCATCAATAAAAAAAACAAATCATACCAAAGGGCAAATTCAGTAGAGAATTTAGGCGGTACGAGCCTCGGTTCGAATCGTTCCGTTCAGCTTGTTAAAGTCGGTGGGCGAATATTGGTCGTCGGAGTCGGCGAAAATATCCAACTCCTGAAAGAAATCGATGATGCTTCGGAATATGAACAGCTACTGAAAGACCATAACAATAAGCTCGATCAAATGCTGCAGCCCGGTGCCCTTGCAATGAAGCTGAAAAATAAGTGGTTGAAGAAAAGTGAATCGGAGCCGGCCAGTTTCTCTTCTGAGTTTAAAAATCAGCTCGATCAAATGTCTGTCAGCAGGAAGAAGCTATTAAGTGAGCTTGATAGGAAAGGGAGAGACGATGAATGAATGAGTTCATGGAGTTTTTCAAAACAAGCGATCCTACTAATGTTTCCACTTCCGTCAAGCTTGTTCTGCTCATGACCGTGTTATCGCTGGCTCCCAGCATCTTGATCTTGATGACTTGTTTCACCAGAATCATCATTGTATTGAGCTTTGTGAGAACATCATTAGCTACACAGCAGATGCCTCCAAATCAGGTGCTGGTCGGACTGGCTCTTTTCATGACATTCTTCATCATGGCTCCGACATTTCAGGAAGTGAATGAGAAAGCACTAACTCCATTATTTAATGAAGAAATAGATTTGGAAGAAGCATATGTGCAGGCCTCGATACCCTTTAAGGAATTCATGAGTGCCCATACAAGGCAAAAGGATTTGGCGTTGTTTTTGGACTATGCCAAGGTAGAAAAGCCGGAAACGATACAGGACATTCCCTTGACTGCATTTGTACCAGCATTTGCAATCAGTGAAATCAAAACAGCTTTTCAAATTGGCTTTATGATTTTCATTCCATTTTTGGTTATCGATATGGTCGTAGCAAGTGTCTTAATGTCGATGGGGATGATGATGCTGCCGCCAGTCATGATTTCCCTGCCATTTAAGATTCTCCTTTTCATTCTAGTCGATGGATGGTATTTGGTTGTGAAGTCTTTATTACAGAGTTTTTAAGCGGGTGAAAAAATGAATGCACAGTTTGTAATTGATGTAGCAGAAAAAGGAATTTATATGGTATTGATCATCGCTGGCCCATTGATGGTGATAGCTCTTGTTGTAGGGCTTTTAGTAAGCATTTTTCAGGCGACTACACAGATTCAGGAACAGACCTTGGCTTTCGTTCCGAAAATCGTGGCTGTTTTGTTGGGACTCATTTTGCTGGCTCCGTGGATGCTGAGCCACCTATTATCATACGCAAATGAAATTTTTGGTAACCTGAATCGATTTGTAGGGTAGGGCATGGAAGAACTATTTCCGCACTTTCCTGCCTTTCTATTAATCGTGGTCAGGGTCACCACATTTTTTGTGGCAATGCCGATTTTTTCGTATCGCTCAATACCGGTACAGCACCGTTTAGGGCTAGGAATCTTCCTTGCCTGGATCATGTACTATACCATTGATGCTCCCGTCCTGGAATTGGATGTAACTTTTTATTTATTGGTCATTAAGGAAGCGATTGTAGGCCTATTCATTGGATTTGCTGCCTATATGATTTTATCGGCCGTTCAGGTAGCAGGGGGATTGATCGATTTTCAAATGGGCTTCTCAATAGCCAATGTCATCGATCCCCAAACTGGGGCTCAAAGTCCGTTGATGGGCCAATACCTTTATACCATCGCTTTGTTATTCCTATTAAGTACTAACGGCCATCATTTGCTTTTGGATGGAATCTTTTATAGCTATCAATTCATTCCAATCGATCAATTGTTTGTGCCCTTCGGAGATCATAGATTGATAGAATACTTGGCTAAAGCTTTCGGCAAAGCGTTCATGATTGCCTTTCAAATGTCGATACCAGTGGTGGGAAGCATTTTTTTAGTGGATGTCACGCTAGGAATCCTTGCAAGGACGGTTCCCCAATTGAACGTATTCGTTGTCGGGATTCCAGTCAAAATCATAGCGGGCTTAGCGGTTATTGTTTTTGTGATGGGAATGATGATGACGGTTGTCACCCAACTCTTCAATTTCCTGCTTGTGACGATGCGTCATCTCATGCAGCTGATCGGAGGCATATGATATTGGACAAATTTCAGCTGGATTTACAGTTCTTCGCAGGTGAGAAGACTGAAAAGGCGACACCAAAAAAACGTCAGGATTCGAAGAAAAAAGGGCAGGTGGCAAAGAGTCAGGATGTTAACACATCCGTTAATCTAATTGCTGTATTTGCGGTGCTATTGATTATGGGGCCTTATATGTATAACCATCTCGTCGCTCTCATGAAAGATTATCTGCAACATTTTACCGTGTCAGGCTTTACGGAAGGCACTGTCCAGATTATCATGATCGAAGTATTGAAGGAAATGGGCCTAGTCCTTGGACCCGTTTTTGCAGCGTCGGTAGTGGCTGGCATTTTGGCTAATGTCATGCAGATCGGATTTTTGTTTTCAACGGAATCCATACAGTTTAAACTTGAAAAATTGGATCCGATTAAAGGTTTTAAACGTATTTTTTCGATGAGGGCGATTGTTGAATTATTGAAATCCATTCTTAAAATATCCTTTGTTGGTTTTGTTGCCTTTTATGTACTTTGGCAGCGTATGGACGAGATTATGATCTTGTCCCAGATTTCTGTGGAAGAAGCGATGGCAACGCTGGCGGACATTACGATCCAAGTAGGGTTATATGCTGCCGTGGCGTTATTGTTCATTGCTCTATTGGACTATTTGTATCAAAAATATGACTTTGAAAAAAACATCCGAATGTCCAAGCAGGATATTAAGGATGAATATAAAAACTCCGAAGGGGACCCGCTCATCAAATCAAAGATCAAACAAAAGCAAAGGCAGATGGCTGCTCAAAGAATGATGCAGGAGATTGCGAATGCCGATGTCGTCATCACTAACCCGACACATTTTGCGATTGCATTAAAATATGATGAAGATCAAGCGGAGGCTCCATATGTAGTGGCAAAAGGCGTAGATTTTGTTGCTCAGAAAATTAAATTCATCGCGAAAGAAAACGATGTAATCATGGTGGAAAACCGCCCTTTGGCAAGGTCCTTATATGACCAGGCTGAATTGGGCCAGGCGATACCCGAGGAGTTCTTTAAGGCGGTCGCTGAAATACTCGCCTTTGTATATAAAACTAAAGGTAAGCTGTAAAGAAGTAACAGGTAACCCGTTAGTTAGGAGAGAAAAACATGCGAGCAAGAGATTTAGTTGTTATATCGAGCGTCATCATGATCGTCGCCATGTTGGTCATTCCTTTACCGACATGGTTGTTAAGTATTTTACTCCTTTTAAATATCTCTCTTGCGCTGCTCGTTCTATTGACAACGATGAATATGAAAGAACCTCTCGAATTCTCGATCTTCCCTTCGTTGCTCCTTTTACTGACACTGTTCAGGCTGGGGTTGAATGTTTCGACGACTCGTGCCATTTTGACCTATGGTGATGCTGGCGGAGTTGTTGAAACCTTTGGTTCGTTTGTAGTTGGAGGTAACGTGCTTGTAGGATTGGTTGTATTCATCATTTTGGTCATCATCAATTTCATTGTCATCACGAAAGGCTCGGAACGGGTCTCCGAAGTAGCTGCCAGGTTTACGCTCGATGCGATGCCAGGCAAACAGATGGCCATTGATGCAGATTTGAATGCTGGGATGATTTCCGAAACGGAAGCACGTGCCAGAAGGGACAAAATAAGTAACGAAGCGGATTTTTATGGCTCCATGGATGGTGCGAGCAAGTTTGTAAAAGGAGATGCCATTGCTGGTATCATCATCGTCATCATCAACTTGATTTTTGGGATGATCATTGGCGTTATGCAATTGGACATGGGGTTTGCGGAATCCGCCACCCATTTTTCCATGTTATCCGTTGGCGATGGCATCGTCAGTCAGGTGCCTGCCTTATTAATATCCACAGCTACGGGAATAGTCGTAACAAGGGCAGCCTCGAATGGCAACCTCGGATCGGATATTGTCGAACAGTTGTTTCAATTTCCTAAAATGCTTTACCTGACAGCAGCGACCATATTCCTGCTAGGATTATTTACCCCGATTTCGGACTTATTCACATTGCCGATTGCAGCTTTATTAGTCGTAGGCGGGTATACCATTTCAAGGATACCAAAGCAGGACGAAAGTGACATACAGGAGATGGAAGAAGTGCTGGAAACCGATGAGATGAAAAGTCCGGAAAGTGTCGTTAACCTGTTAAGTGTTGATCCGATCGAGTTTGAGTTTGGATATGGACTGATTCCTCTTGCAGATGCCAATCAAGGGGGAGACCTGCTGGATCGTGTCGTCATGATCCGCAGGCAGCTTGCCATCGAGTTGGGGCTCGTGATCCCTGTCGTCAGAATACGTGATAATATTCAGCTGAACCCTAATGAGTATCGGCTTAAGATTAAGGGAAGTGTCATGGCTAAGGGAGAATTGCTCCTAAATCATTACTTGGCCATGAGCCCAGGGATGGAGGATGATTCGATCGAAGGGATCGATACGATCGAACCCTCCTTTGGCTTACCGGCCAAATGGATCACGGATGATATGAAAGAACATGCCGAGATGATGGGATATACAGTAGTGGACCCTCCGAGTGTAGTTTCCACACACTTGACGGAAGTTATAAAGGCTAATGCTCAGGAGCTATTGGGCAGGCAGGAAACGAAGCAACTGATTGATCACCTCCGTGAATCTTCGCCGATCCTTGTAGAGGAAGTAACACCCAACCCCTTGTCGATAGGTGATGTGCAAAAAGTGTTGGCAAAGTTATTGAAGGAAAAGGTTTCAATCAGGAATTTACCGATCATTTTTGAAACACTTGCTGATTATGGAAAGCTTTCAACTGACACGGATTTACTTACCGAATATGTGAGGCAGAATTTAGCAAGGCAAATAACTAATTCCTTTATGACCGATGAAAATATAATCAGAGTGATAACCTTATCGGGGAAAGTGGAAAAAACGATCGCTGATGGTGTTCAGCAGACCGAACATGGTAACTATTTATCACTTGATCCAACGATATCGCAATCCATATTGGAGGCAGCTGCTGCCAAATTGGAGGAGCTGACATTAATGGATCACCAACCGATCTTGCTCTGTTCCCCGGCAGTACGGATGTACGTCCGTCAACTAACTGAACGTTATTTTCCCAATGCGCCGGTTCTTTCATATAATGAACTCGAATCCAATGTAGAAGTACAAAGTGTAGGGGTGGTGAATATCGATTGAAGGTAAAGAAATATTTGGCCCCATCAATGACCGAAGCAATGAAGCGAATTAGGGGGGAGCTAGGCAGTGAGGCGGTCATTTTAAGCTCAAAAGCTGTATATAAAGGCGGTTTCCTAGGTTTATTCAAGAAAAGGAAAGTTGAAGTAATTGCCGCGATCGACCCTGTTTCCGCGCCTCTCCAAACGGTAACAAAGCATGACCCGCAACAGGCAAGTCAAGTACCTGATGTCGATCAATCCGGAGGAGCCGAGTTATTAAAAGAAATCGAAGGCTTGAAAGACTTGATTAAGAGAATGCAAATCAATTCGTCTGATAGAAAATATCCCGAAAATCTTCAGGAACCTTATGATTACTTAACGGAGCAGGAAGTCGACCCGTCACTTCGGTCACAAATCATGGATGAATTACTTGAAAAGTGGTTCGCTTTCAAGCAACGTTCGACAGCTGAAGAGATACAAGCCTGGTTGGAAGAATCGATGCTGGCGATTTTGGGGAAGGTTGAGAATGGCAAACCTGGTCTGCAGAAAAAGTATATCAATATTGTCGGACCAACAGGGGTGGGCAAGACAACTACTCTTGCTAAGGTAGCTGCAGAAACCATCCTGAAACATGATAAAAAGGTGGCATTCATTACGACTGACACGTACAGGATTGCCGCGATAGATCAGCTTAAGACGTATGCGAAGATTTTGAACGTTCCGATCGAAGTGGCTTACAATTTTGAGGATTTCAAGCGGGCGACTGAACGATTCTCCCATTATGATTATGTTTTTATAGATACAGCCGGGAGGAATTTCCGCAATCCTCAATATGTCAAGGATCTAAATGATCTCATTCATTTTACTGATGAGATGGAAACTTATTTAGTGTTGTCATTAACCTCGAAGCAAAAAGATATGGAAGATATTTATCGGCAGTTTGCAACCATACCGATAAAACAGGTCATCTTTACTAAAGCGGACGAAACCTCCACTTTCGGTGCCATCTTTAATTTCATACACACACATAAATTAGGAGCCGCTTATATAACGAACGGACAGGATGTACCGGATGATATCGAAATTGCTACACCATCTCAGCTATTGAAAATGGCTCTAGAGGCAAAAAAATATGAAAGATCAAGCTGAGAACTTACGAAGAAGATTGGAAGCACGCCAAAATCAAACAATGGCAAGAACCATTGCCGTTTTAAGTGGCAAAGGCGGTGTGGGGAAATCAAATTTTTCTTTGAATTTTTCCATTTCCTTATCCAAAAGGGGAAAAAGGGTACTGTTGTTCGACATGGATATCGGCATGGGCAATATAGATATTTTGATCGGGGGACACGCACCCTACAGTATTATCGATTTCTTTGAAAATGGTTGCAGTCTGGAGGAAATCATCACTGTCGGTCCAGGGGATATATCAATCATCACTGGCGGAACGGGCCTGATGAATCTGGTTTCACTTGATGAAGAGAAGTATGCACGTTTTAATGAAGAATTCAGTTCATTGATGAAAAACTACGATTATATATTATTTGATATGGGTGCGGGCATTACTCATGATTCAATGAAGTTCCTATTATGTGTCGATGAATTAGTCGTTATTACGACCCCGGAGCCGACTTCCATCACGGATGCCTACTCCGCAATGAAATATATTCATTCAATCAATAAAGAGATTCCGTGTTTCCTTGTTTGCAATAGGGTTTTCACGAGTAAGGAAGGCAAGGAAACACTTAAGCGGCTGCAAAATGCCTTCCTGAAATTTTTGGATTTCGAAACGGTTGGATTAGGTTATTTACCAGACGATAGGACCGTTTCAAAGGCAGTTTCTAAACAAATTCCCTTTGTCTTGTTCAATGCTGAAGCCGCTGTATCAAAAGCCATTATGGACATTGCGACAAGATATGCAAATCATTCATTTGGGGAAAGATTGACTTTGCCCAAAAGCCATTTCCTTCGAAACGTGAAGAAATATTTTCTTGGAAAGTAGGCCTTCTTATATGGATAAAGTAAAAGTATTGATAGTGGATGATTCTGCGTTCATGAGAAAGTTAATTTCAGGGTTTTTAGCGGAAGAGAGCGAGATTGAGGTCATCGGGACTGCGAGAAATGGAAAAGATGCGTTAGAAAAAATCAAGGCGTTGAAACCCGATGTCGTGACCTTGGATGTGGAAATGCCGGTTATGGACGGACTGCAAGCTTTGAACCTGATCATGAATGAATGTCCAATCCCCGTAGTCATGTTATCTAGTACAACGAAGGTCGGTACGGATAATACATTTGCTGCCATGAGCAGTGGGGCCTTTGATTTTGTAGCTAAACCTTCAGGTGCCATTTCGCTTGATTTACATAAAATCAAGAAGGAGCTTCATGAAAAAGTCATCGCAGCAAGCCGGACAAATGTTCATAAATTACGGAAAAAGGCTATTAACCTTGAAAGAAGTCCATCTCTGTGTGAAAAAAGTAGTAAAATAGGTATAGGTACATTGGGTAAAAAACGAAAAAACGAAAAAAAATGGTCCGATGGGAACGAAAAAATCATTGTCATTGGTACCTCAACTGGAGGGCCTAGAGCTCTGCAGACTGTATTGACAGGACTCCCTGGCGATATTGATGCCCCCATTCTTGTAGTCCAGCATATGCCTCCCGGCTTTACAAGTTCGTTGGCTGCACGTCTGAACTCATTATGCAAAATTCAAGTGAAGGAAGCCGAAGAGGGGGAACTGATCCAGAAAGGTTTAGCTTATATCGCTCCTGGAGGTTTTCACTTGAAAGTGAGGAAATTCGGAATGAATTGGGTGGTCCATTTAGATCAATCGGAATTACGTAATGGTCACCGGCCTTCTGTGGATGTGCTCTTTGAATCTGTAAGTGCAATGAATGAATTTGCCAAGATAGCGGTAATCATGACCGGGATGGGAATGGATGGATCGATTGGGCTTAAGCGGTTGAAACAAAAGGGGATTACAAAAGCGATAGCTGAATCTCAGGAGACATCGATTGTTTTTGGTATGCCAAAAGCGGCAATCAATACCAATTTAATAGATAGCATAGAGGATGTAGAAAAAATAGCTAAATCGATAATGAGCTATTGCTAACTCGTGGAGGTGGAGAATACATGGATATGAATCAGTATCTAGAGGTATTTATAGAAGAAAGTAAAGAACATCTGCAAACAGCAAGCGAACAGCTTCTGGTTCTTGAGAAGAACCCGGAAGACCTCTCGATCGTTAACGAAATTTTTCGTTCCGCTCATACTTTAAAAGGGATGTCCGCCACGATGGGCTATGAGGATTTGGCCAATTTAACCCATAAAATGGAGAATGTTTTGGATGCGATTCGTAACTGTCAAATCATTCTGACGCCTGAAGTGTTTGATGTGATATTTTTAGCCGTAGATGATTTAGAAGCGATGGTCATGTCGATTGCAGAAGGTGGAGATGGAAAAAGAAATGTATCGCAGGTTGTCCATCAGCTGGATGTGATAGAAAAAGGGGAGTCACCGGTCACATCCTCTGCAGCAGAGGTTGCGGCAACTTCTGCCGTTCTAGATAGGGAAGAAATGACTGATCGGGAGTACGATGAATTCGAATGGACAGTGCTCCAGCAGTCCAATGAGCAAGGATTCAACAGCTTTGAAATTACAATAGAATTACGTGCAGACTGTCTGTTAAAAGCGGCTCGGGTGTTCATGGTTTTTGAAGTACTAGAAAAATCAGGTGAAGTGATTAAATCCCATCCGCCTGTTGAACTGTTGGAAGAAGAGCAGTTCGATCAGCAATTCACGGTAACGATGATTACCAAGGAATCGAGTGAAGAGATACAGAAAAAAATCATGAAGGTTTCTGAAGTGGATAACATCGTAATACATACCCTTGATCTTGAAGGGGTGAGACATGCCGTCAACATTAAAGAGGATCAAATTGCTGAATTGGCTAACAAGGGAATAGAGGCAGAACATGTCATGCTTCCAAGCGATAGTACAGAAAAGAAAAAACAGCAGTCCGTTAAACCTGCATCAAGCAAGACGATACGGGTAAACATTGAACGGCTTGATATACTAATGAATTTATTCGAGGAGCTAGTGATCGATCGAGGCAGGCTGGACCAAATTTCTAATGATTTGGATAATCAGGAGCTACATGAAACAGTAGAGAGAATGTCCCGTATAACAAGCGATTTACAAACAATTGTATTGAATATGCGGATGGTGCCTGTGGAGACGGTATTCAATCGCTTTCCTAAAATGGTCCGTCAACTAGCGAGGGATTTAAACAAGAAAGTTGAATTGGAAATTACGGGAGCGGAGACCGAGCTTGATCGCACTGTCATCGATGAAATTGGCGATCCACTCGTCCATTTATTGAGAAACGCCATGGATCACGGAATTGAAGCACCTGAAGAACGTCTGGCGAAAGGGAAGAACGAAGAAGGGGAAATTCAATTAAAAGCGTATCACAGTGGAAATCATGTATTCATTGAAATTGATGATGATGGGGCAGGCATTAATAAAGAACGAGTTTTGAACAAGGCGCTTTCCAATGGAATTATTACGAAGGAAACGGCCGCCACTCTAACGGATAAGCAAATCTATGAATTGATATTCGCCTCTGGCTTCTCGACAGCCGAAACGATTTCGGATGTATCAGGACGAGGAGTAGGTCTGGATGTAGTGAAAAATACAATCGAGTCCCTGGGCGGCTCTGTCACGATCGATTCAAAAGAGGACGAAGGATCGATATTCCTTATTCAGCTTCCACTTACATTGTCGATAATTTCAGTGATGCTGGTTGCCATCCAAGAAGAAAAATATGCCATACCGCTGTCTTCCATCATAGAGACCGCGATCGTAAAAAAAGAAGATATCATGAGCGCCCATAATCAACAAGTAATAGACTTCAGAGGCAAAGTGCTTCCACTTCTATTCTTGAAAGATATTTTTGAAGTACCGGCCAGTCAGGAAGAGGAAGAGTTCCTCTCTGTGGTCATTGTAAGAAAGGGCGAAAAATTAGCAGGATTAGTCGTTGATTCCTTCATTGGTCAGCTTGAGGTGGTCTTGAAATCACTAGGCAATTATCTAACAAGTGCCTTTGCAATATCGGGAGCAACGATTCTTGGCGATGGTCAAGTAGCTTTAATCATAGATTGCAATACCTTGATTCCCTAGTGGATGGAACGAAGTAGAGGAATGTGATGCTGGCTGGGACAAGTCGCTTTCAGCTTATCGGGGCAAGCTTCCGCCAGCATGTTTAAGTTTTTTAATAGAGGAGGGGAATAAATGTCGCAGGAAATGAAAGTGATCGTATTCAAAATTAAAGATAAAGAGTATGCCATTCCAGTTGATAAGGTAAGCGGGATTGAAAAGCTTTTGCATATTACGAGAGTTCCGAAGGCAGCCCATTTCGTTAAGGGAGTAATAAATTTAAGAGGGGTCATCACGCCAATTATTGATTTGCGGGTGCGCTTCGGCTTCGAAGAGGTGGAGTACGATGATTCTACGAGGATCATCATCGTCATCCTTGATGGTATGGAGGTTGGGTTGATTGTCGACTCTGCCAATGATGTTTTGGATATTCCATTGAATAGTATTGAGCCGCAGCCCGAGGTTGTTGGACAGTTGGCTTCTGAATACATAAGCGGGGTGGCGAAAATCGAAAAGCGGCTGCTCGTGTTAATCAATTTGGAAAATGCTTTGAATTTGGAAGTGTCCGAAAATATGTTAAAAGAAGGATAATGGTATGTCATTCATTGAAAAAATCAGTCATCTCCAACTCGATATTTTGAAGGAAATTGGCAATATAGGAGCGGGGAACGCAGCAACATCGCTTTCGGCCATCCTTGATAGGAAAATCGATATGAAAGTTCCCAATGTCCGAATCGTTTCCTTCGATGAAATGATGGAGATGGCAGGAGGTGCCGAGCACGTCGTTGCCAGCGTTTTCCTTAGAATAGAAGGAGATGCCTCCGGGAGTATGTTTTTTATCCTTTCCCTTCCATTAGCCCAATATTTGATTCGGCAGATGGCCGGTGATGCCACCTTTTCGATAGATAGCACACCACATGCCGAATTGGCCCTTTCCTGCCTACAGGAATTGGGGAATATCTTATCCGGATCCTATCTTTCTTCTTTAGCTGATTTCACACGGCTGAATTTATATCCTTCCGTCCCGTCACTGAGCATCGATATGGTAGGGGCAACCATCAGTTATGGGTTATTGGAACTATCACAGCAAAGTGACACAGCGATAGTCATTGATACGGTCCTTGTAAAAGATCAACTAGTTGCCGATTCCATTGATGGTCATTTCTTTTTATTGCCTGACCCGGAATTTTTCGATATCATTTTTGCCGCTTTAGGAGTGGCACCGGATGACTGATTTGTTAAAGGGTAAGGTTGTGAAGGTCGGTATTGCGGATATGAATATGATAAAACCTCCCCATTCGATCCGTACTTCCGGGTTGGGGTCTTGTGTTGGTGTTGTGATTTATGACGAAAAAAAAGGAATTGCCGGTTTGGCTCACGTCATGTTGCCTGACTCCTCACTCGCAAAGTCCGGTCAGATCAACGTTGCTAAATTTGCGGATACGGCTGTAAAGGAATTAGTGCATCTTTTAGTAAAAGAAGGCGCAAGAATGCCCTTCTTAAAAGCGAAGCTGGCTGGTGGGGCGCAAATGTTTCAGTTTGCCTCCGGAGGCGATTTAATGAGGATAGGGCCGAGAAATGTGGATGCTGTCAGGAAAGAGCTATCTGAACTGCACATTCAGATCATTTCGGAAGATGTAGGAGGAAATAGCGGAAGAACGATTCAATTCAATTTGGATGATTGTTTATTGAATATAAGGACCGTCAATAAAGGAACAAAAAACATCTAGTAGCGGCTTAGGGCTAGTTAAAAAAATTCAAAAATCATAAGAATACTTGCAGTCGGATAATTGTTGAATCAGCGGCCTTACGGTCCGTGATCACAAAATGTATACAAGGTAAGGAGGATGTCCAATGTCTCATCTGACCATCGAAGAAGAACAGGTATGTTGGAAAAATTGGGTTGATTGCAGAGATCCGCTAGCTGGGGACATATTAGTCAAGAAATACATCCCTCTTGTTTCCTATCATGTTCAACGCATTTCAGTCAGTCTCCCCAAAAATGTGGGCCGTGATGATATCAGGAGTCTAGGGATGATGGGGTTATTCGATGCCCTGGAACGATTCGATACGAAGCGTGACCTGAAGTTCGACACATATGCTTCATTTAGAATTCGAGGTGCTATATTAGATGGATTAAGAAAAGAGGATTGGCTTCCACGGAGTGCAAGGGATAAAGCCAAGAAAATTGAGTCAGCAATAGAAAAGCTCGAGCAAAAGTACATGAGGAACCTTAGCCCAAATGAAATTGCAGTCGAATTGGATATACCGGAAGAAGATGTGTATGCTGCGATACAGGGGAATTTCTTTGCCAATGTACTATCCATGGATGACCAAGAGCAGGACGATAAAGATAGCAAGAACTTTCATATTAAGGATGAAAAAGCCGATTTGCCAGAGGAACATGTGTTGCGGGAAGAACTATATGTGGAATTAGCTAAAGTCATAGAAACACTTAATGAAAAAGAACAATTGGTTTTACAGCTCTTTTATAAAGAAGAATTAACTTTAACCGAAATCGGACAAGTGATGAGTTTATCCACCTCGCGGATTTCCCAGATCCACTCAAAAGCGATTTACAAATTAAGAAACGTGATGCAAGAGCGATGATATCATACGTCATTTGCGGTTGGTGGGAGGGATCGGATGCCGCGCCGCGATCAATGACTGTTACAAAATCAAAGAATGTTCGAACTGAACGTAGTGAAACAAATGATGATACACACTGAAAAATCCATTTCAGCTTGTTCTTTCCAGTTCGCTCGCCGGACGCCTTTTTGTCAGAAGGAGGGCGAACCGCTAAAAAAATCAAAAGTGAACCAAAAGATTTCCATCCGGATTAAGGAAATGCAGCTAATTAGGAGGCAACATGTTAGTGCTTTTTATGTTTCTGTTATTTATATTAAATATATGCTCCATTTTTGCCATCATCATTTTATATCTTCGCCAAAACCGTCTAGATCAGTTGGAAAAAGATCAAAAAGCCACCATAATTGAAATGGAGCAGCTTTTGTCTGGTTACTTGATGGAAATGAAGGAAGATAACGAAGCATTAATCAAGGCGTTCACCGAGTCGTCTGCCAAGAATAACCATCATCTGACAAAAGACCGGTTCGGGCAAGCGAAAGAACCGAGCGAAGAGAATGAAGTCAAGCTAGACCAAGATAAGCTCCTCGAGCATAAAGTGGAAAGTCGTGCCGCCGCCACAAGGCAGGCTATCGACTCCTACAAAAACATCCATGCAGAACACGAGGATAAAATCTTGCCGCTAAATGTCGAAGACAAAATCGAGCTTTCGTCGGGAGGCCTTCGGCCAACCAATAAAGAAAAGCAGGCTGGAAACGAATTTGCTGATTTAGTAAAGTCCTCGTTGCAGGAACCATCACTGAATGAACAAGTGGATGCATTGGTGGATCAAGGACATTCGTTAGAAGAAATCGCCAAAAAACTAGGCCGAGGTAAAACGGAAATAGAACTATTACTTAAGTTTCGCAAGAATAGATAAAAATTTCTTGATTGTGATGAGTCATTATGATATATTATGAAATGGTGTTAATACACACGCCCCGTGATTCTTGCAGCTGGTGCTGTTTCGACAGTTTCTGCATGAAAATGATCGGTGCGGAGGAAAAACAAAACCATTTAGGAGGAACTAAAATGTCAGTCATTTCTATGAAACAATTGCTTGAAGCTGGTGTGCATTTCGGACACCAAACACGTCGCTGGAACCCAAAAATGAAGAAATATATCTTCACTGAGCGTAACGGCATCTACATCATCGACCTTCAAAAAACAGTTAAAAAGGTTGAAGAAGCTTATAACTTCGTGAAAGAACTAGCTGCTAACGGTGGTACTGTTCTTTTCGTAGGTACTAAAAAACAAGCTCAAGAATCTGTTAAAGAAGAAGCTATCCGTTCTGGTATGTACTATGTAAACCAACGTTGGTTAGGTGGAACTTTAACAAACTTTGAAACAATCCAAAAACGTATTGCTCGTCTTAAAGATATCGAAAAAATGGAAGCAAACGGAACTTTCGAAGTACTTCCTAAAAAAGAAGTTATCCAACTTAAAAAAGAATGGGATCGCTTAGAGAAATTCTTGGGCGGTATTAAAGATATGAAGACTCTTCCAGATGCGATCTTCGTTATCGACCCTCGCAAAGAGCGTATCGCTGTTGCGGAAGCACACAAATTACACATTCCACTTGTAGGTATCGTAGATACAAACTGTGATCCGGATGAAATCGATGTAGTTATTCCTGCGAATGACGATGCAATCCGTGCTGTTAAATTATTAACAGGTAAAATGGCAGATGCTATCTTAGAAGCTAAACAAGGTGAAGAAACAGCAACTGAAACGACAACTGCTTAATAAGCAAAAAAAGGTTGCCTATTCAGTCAGAAAAAGGTGATAAGAGGATAATGCCTTTTATCCCTTTTTTTTGCACTAAATAAGCATACATAAATCACCACGCCAATGTTGAAAAGGGCAGGCTGATTTTTAAGGAAATGGACTTTCGACCGTTTGGTTTTGTCGATAAGGCAGGCTATTATGGAGGAATGTTCAGCTATTCTGCCGAGTTTCGTTATTTTCTTTGATAATAACAGTATTTTCTGGCAAAAATGGGTAAGGATTGAATAAACTGCATTTAATTTGAGGAGGATATATATTATGGCAATCACTGCACAATTAGTTAAAGAATTGCGTGAAAAAACTGGTGCCGGCATGATGGATTGTAAAAAGGCGCTTGTACAAACGGAAGGCGATATGGAAAAAGCGATCGATTTCCTACGTGAAAAAGGAATTGCAAAAGCTGCCAACAAAGGCGACCGTATTGCTGCTGAAGGTTTAACTTCAATCGTTGTAGAAGGAAACCAAGCGGTAATTCTTGAAGTGAACTCAGAAACTGATTTCGTTGCTAAAAACGAAGGCTTCCAAGCTCTTGTTAAAGAATTGGCAGCATTCCTTCTTGCTAACAAACCTGAAAGCGTAGAAGTAGCATTGGAGCAAACAATGGAAAACGGAGCGAAAGTAGCAGATCATATCAATGCTGCAGTTGCTAAAATCGGGGAAAAATTAACTCTTCGCCGTTTCCAAGTTGTTACAAAAACAGATAGCGATGCATTTGGTGCATACCTTCACATGGGTGGACGTATCAGTGTACTATCCGTTCTTGAAGGCACAACTGACGAAGAAGCAGCTAAAGGCGTTTCCATGCATATCGCTGCGATTAACCCGAAATATATCTCTCGTGACCAAGTCGATGCTAGTGAATTAGATCGCGAGCGCGAAGTTCTTACACAACAAGCACTAAATGAAGGCAAACCAGAAAAAATCGTTGCAAAAATGGTTGAAGGACGCATCAACAAATTCTACGAAGAAATCTGTGTGAACGAACAAGCCTTCGTTAAGAACCCTGACCAAAAAGTTGGACAATTCGTTGAATCAAAAGGCGGAAAAATCCTATCATTCGTTCGTTACGAAGTAGGGGAAGGCCTTGAAAAACGTCAAGAAAACTTTGCTGAAGAAGTAATGAACCAAGTTAAAAAAGACTAACTGCTAAATAAAAATAGGGAACACTTTGGTGTTCCCTATTTTTTGAAACTTTTTGGCATTATGTTGATGGAAGCATGATGAACAACCGAATAAGATTACATAGTTGGAGGGTGTCATGAGTAACGCTAAATATAAACGTGTTGTATTAAAACTCAGTGGAGAAGCATTAGCCGGTGAAGAAGGATTTGGAATTAATCCTGCTGTAATTAAATCCATTGCTGAACAAGTTAAAGAAGTGGCAGAGCTTGATGTGGAAGTGGCAGTTGTTGTAGGCGGCGGAAACATTTGGCGCGGGAAGATAGGCAGCGAAATGGGCATGGATCGTGCCAATGCCGATTATATGGGAATGCTTGCGACAGTCATGAACTCTTTGGCTTTACAAGACAGCCTCGATCAACTAGGAATTGAAACACGCGTGCAGACTTCTATTGAAATGAGACAGGTTGCAGAACCTTACATTAGACGACGGGCTATCAGGCATCTGGAGAAAAAGAGAGTCGTGATTTTTGCTGCTGGTACAGGGAATCCTTATTTCTCTACGGATACGACTGCTGCTCTGCGTGCTGCTGAAATTGAAGCTGATGTCATCCTGATGGCGAAGAATAATGTGGATGGGGTATACAATGCTGATCCTGTTAAGGACAAAAATGCAGTGAAATATGACGAGCTTTCCTATCTTGATGTGATTAAAGAGGGCTTGGAAGTAATGGATTCGACTGCGTCCTCACTATGCATGGACAATGATATTCCATTGATTGTCTTCTCAATCATGGAAAAAGGCAATATAAAACGGGCCGTTTTAGGCGAAACGCTTGGAACTATAGTAAGGGGGAAATAAAAGATGCCGAAACAAGTTATTTCAAATGCGAAAACGAAAATGGAAAAAGCCATTGGCGCGTACACACGCGAATTAGCCAGCATCCGTGCCGGCAGGGCAAATGCCTCATTGCTTGATAGACTTTCGATTGATTATTATGGCGCTCAAACACCAGTTAACCAGGTGGCAGGCATTTCTGTTCCGGAAGCAAGACTATTAGTGATTCAACCTTATGATAAAACGGTTTTAGGTGAGATTGAAAAAGCGATTTTGAAATCAGACCTAGGCTTAAATCCTTCAAATGATGGATCGATCATCAGGATAGCCATTCCAGCGTTAACGGAAGAACGCAGAAAAGAGCTTGTGAAAGTAGTCAAGAAAGAAGCGGAAGAAGCGAAAATCGCTGTACGTAACGTACGTCGCGATGCTAATGATGACTTGAAG
This sequence comes from Peribacillus muralis, assembly GCF_001439925.1. Classification (GTDB taxonomy): domain Bacteria; phylum Bacillota; class Bacilli; order Bacillales; family DSM-1321; genus Peribacillus; species Peribacillus muralis. The sequence continues at coordinate 111,492 of NZ_LMBV01000006.1, read as the reverse complement.
AAGCTTGAAAAAAATGGTGAAATCACGGAAGATGATTTACGCGGCTATGCGGATGACATTCAAAAAATGACGGATGCCAACATTACGAAAGTCGATGAAATTACGAAAGATAAAGAAAAAGAAATTTTGGAAGTATAATTTCCACCAAAAGAATTGATGGAATAAAGAGGGCCTAATCCTTACTGATCATGTCTTGGTTCTAACATATAGGTGTGCTTAAAAGAGAAAACTGTTATAATAAGGTTTCTCCGATAATGTGTACTCTTTGAGTTAGGATGTTGCATGAGGATGTTGGAGGTGGCCCTTTTTTTGCATTTTTAACAGATATCACAACCGGTACTGGAAAAAAATATGACATGATTACTCCCTTTCTCGCTTCTAATGAAGAAATAATTTTCATAATAATAATATGAGAACCAGTTTTTTTTTGATATTATAATATAGATTCTTTTTAATAAAGCATGATGTACATAGCGCACGAAAATTTTGCCTTTGTAGAGAGATAAGTACAACCTGATGGGGGACTAACGTATGTATTCACTATGGAAGCGTTTCGTTAAAAAAGATGCTTCTTCCGATGTAACAAATAGGATTCAGCATATTAAGCAGTTCGATGTTCCTCAGCATATCGCCATTATAATGGATGGAAATGGCCGCTGGGCGAAAAAGCGGGCAATGCCGCGGGTGGCGGGGCATCATGAAGGAATGAAAACCGTTCGTAAAATTACGAAAGTTGCCAATAAATTAGGGGTCAAGACTCTGACCGTCTATGCGTTTTCGACGGAAAACTGGAAACGTCCGAAAAGTGAAGTCGACTTTTTGATGAAGCTTCCCCAGGAATTTCTCGGGACCTTTTTGCCGGAGCTCATTTCTGAAAATGTAAGGGTGCAAACCATTGGCGACACGTCACTACTTCCGTCGCACACTCAAAACGCCGTTAAACGTGCGATGGAAGAGACAAAGGGGAATGATGGGATGATCCTGAATTTCGCTTTGAACTATGGAAGCCGGGGAGAGATTGTCTCCGCGGTGAATAGCATTATTCAAGATGCTAAGAATGGTATAATAAAGGAAGATGTATCTGAGAAAATGCTTTCCGGTTACTTGATGACCCAGCATTTGTCAGATCCTGATTTACTGATCCGCACAAGCGGTGAAATCCGTTTAAGTAATTTTATGCTATGGCAGGCTGCTTACACTGAGTTATGGTTTACAGAGGTGCTCTGGCCGGACTTTAGTGAGGAGCATTTACTGCAAGCGGTCGAGGAGTATCAAAAGCGTTCACGAAGATTCGGTGGCGTTTAATGTAGAAGGCGAGGAAATTGGAATAATGAAACAACGAATTATTACTGCGGTCGTAATTGCCGCTATCTTCATTCCACTAGTTATTTTAGGGGAGATTCCCTTTTTATTGACGGTTTATCTTATGGCTTCCATCGGTTTGTATGAACTGATGAAAATGAAAAAGCTGAGTGTGTTTTCGTTTGAAGCTATTCTCTCACACATGCTATTATGGGTGCTTTTATTGCCTGAACAATATACCTCTTTTTTAACGGACATTCATTATGATAAGGTACAAGTCTTTTTAATCGGGGTTTTGCTGTTATTATTGTATACCGTCATTTCAAAAAACCGATTTACTTTCGATGATGCCGGATTTTTAGTGATTTCTATCCTATACTTGGGTATTGGCTTCTACTACCTATTCGAAACACGTGACTCAGTAGACTTGGGCCTGATTTATATTTTGCTCACTCTATTTACGATCTGGGCAACGGATTCTGGAGCTTACTTCATTGGTAAGGCCATAGGCAAAAGAAAGTTATGGCCAGAAATAAGTCCGAATAAGACGGTCGAAGGATTCATCGGCGGGGTATTATCAGCGATGATAGTCGGTGTGCTCTTTTATGCATTCTCCAGTCTGGATTACACGTTAATTCAACTATTATTGATATCCTTGATCATTGGGGTATTTGGCCAATTGGGGGACCTTGTCCAATCGGCATATAAACGCCATTATGGGGTTAAGGATTCAGGAAAGCTTCTTCCGGGACATGGCGGAATATTGGACAGGCTTGATAGTGTAATATTCATTTTACCGATTTTGCATTTATTGCATGTTTTATAATATAAATATAGGCAAGCGTTAGGAATTAGGAGATGAACAATTTGAAAAATATCAGCCTTTTGGGGGCAACAGGTTCGATTGGTCAGCAAACAGCGGATGTGGTGAGGTCCCATCCTGAGCAATTCAAAATCGTGGCGCTTTCTGCTGGAAAGAATATAGAATTGGTGAGGGCTTATATAGAAGAGTTTAAACCGAAACTGGTTTCAGTCCAGACGGAAGAAGATTATCAAGTTTTGAAAAATGAATTCTTCAGCCGTAAAGATATTGAGTTCATGTATGGGGATGAGGGATTGACTGCAGTTGCTGTATACGATCAAGCGACGATATTGGTCAATGCCGTCATAGGAAGCGTAGGTCTCTATCCGACGCTCCAAGCAATCAAGGCTAAAAAAGATATTGCTATCGCCAACAAGGAGACTTTGGTTACGGCTGGTCATTTAATCATAAGTGAAGCGAAAAAAGCGGGAGTAAGATTACTCCCTGTAGATAGTGAGCATTCGGCAATTTTTCAAGCCTTGCAGGGGGAAAACGATAAAAACATTGAACGTCTGGTCATTACTGCTTCAGGCGGCAGCTTTCGCAATCGAACGAGGGAAGAATTGAAAGGGGTAACGGTGGAAGAGGCGTTAAACCATCCGAACTGGTCGATGGGAGCGAAAATCACGATTGATTCAGCCTCCATGATGAATAAAGGGTTGGAAGTGATTGAGGCGCACTGGCTATTCGATCTTCCTTACGATAAAATTGATGTATTGTTACATAAGGAGAGCATCATCCATTCCATGGTTGAATTTCATGACTCCAGCGTGATTGCCCAATTGGGATCACCAGATATGCGGGTACCGATTCAATATGCCCTTACTTATCCAGACAGGATACCACTTGCTGGGCGCAAACGCCTGAACTTGGCCGAAGCTGGAAAACTGCATTTTAGTGATATGGATTTCACTAGATATCCTTGTTTGCAATTCGCCTATAATGCAGGTAAAATTGGCGGAACGATGACAACCGTGTTGAATGCAGCCAATGAAGCGGCTGTTGCTGCATTTTTATCCGGAAAGGTATCTTTCCTTGAAATTGAGACGCTGATTGAAAAAGCGCTGGATCAGCATTCGGTCATAGCTCTTCCAGATCTGGAAACGATTTCTGAAGTCGATAATAAGACAAGGCAGTATATAGAATCTATAGTGAAAGATAGGTGATTGGAACATGCAGACTTTAGAAACGATTATTGCGTTCATCATCATTTTTGGCGCTCTTGTATTTTTCCATGAGCTTGGACATTTAGTGTTCGCGAAGCGGGCCGGAATTTTATGCCGTGAGTTCGCGATCGGTTTCGGGCCCAAAGTATTCACGTACAAAAAGAAGGAAACCGTTTATACGATTCGATTGCTCCCGCTGGGCGGTTATGTGCGCATGGCTGGGGAGGACGCAGAAAATATTGAACTGAAGCCCGGCTATCGTGTCGGATTAATGTTTGATCACGAAGAGAATGTTACAAAGATCATTATGAACAACAAAGACAAATATCCAGATATTCGTCTTGTGGAGGTCGAAGTGATCGACCTTGATCATAAACTTATCCTTACTGGTTATGAGGAGGGTGAAGAAGATACATTAAAGACGTTTGCCATTCATAAAGAAGCGGTAATCGTTGAAAATGGTGTCGAAAACCAGATTGCTCCATACGAGAGGCAGTTTGCCTCGAAGTCGCTCGGCCATCGCTTCATTACGATTTTAGCTGGACCCGCAATGAACTTTGTCTTGGCGTTTGTCATTTTTGTCTTGATCGGTTTATTCCAAGGAGTCGTCGTTGATGAAGCGAAGCTTGGTGAACTGACTCCGGAAGGATCGGCGGTAAATGCCGGGCTTAAGTCCGGGGATATCATTCAATCCATTGAAGGTAACGAAGTCTCCTCATGGGCAGATGTTCAGGAAAGCATCCAAAAGCACCCTGGGCAGGAGATTGAGTTTGTCGTTGATCGGGACGGAAAAACATTTGAAGTACCAGTCGTTCCTCAAGAAGTGGAAAGAGAAGGCAAGAAAATCGGGATTATCGGTGTTTATCCTCCTGTTGAAAAAGCGCCAATTAAAGCAATCCAATACGGTTTTACGGAAACGTATTTCTGGACAAAGCAGATTTTCATCATTCTTGGCGACCTTGTAACGGGTGGGTTTACGATTGACAGCCTATCTGGTCCTGTCGGAATCTACAAATCGACTGAAGAAGTGGCGAAGCAAGGTATCTTCACATTAATGAAATGGGCAGGATTGCTCAGCATTAACCTTGGAATCATGAACCTGCTGCCACTACCAGCTTTGGATGGAGGCAGACTGTTATTCTTTGTCGTCGAATTCTTAAGAGGAAAACCGATCGACCGGCAAAAAGAAGGAATGGTTCACTTCATCGGCTTCGCGCTGTTGATGCTATTGATGATCGTCGTAACATGGAATGACATCCAGCGGTTCTTCTTGTAAGCCCCGAATGGATAAAGTAAAACAGCCAGCAGATTTTTCTGTTGGCTGTTTCTTATCTCATAGTTTTTTAGCTGTTTTAGGGAAATAGTTTGTTTTCTAGCGAAATCGTCAGTATAATCGAGAATGAGAATAGTAAATAAGCTTTAAAGAAAAGAACCGAGGATTTTTTAGTGATTTGACCCGATGATACCATGGTATGAGTTTACTATGGCCATGGATTAATTTTAAGGAATTATTGAAGAGGTGCAGATATGAAACAAAGTATGACGTTGATCCCTACATTAAGAGAAGTGCCTGCAGATGCTGAAATCAAAAGCCATCAGCTGTTATTGCGTGCAGGATTTATGAGACAAAACTCCAGCGGGGTTTACAGTTTCATGCCGCTTGGAAAAAAAGTGCTCCAAAAGGTAGAAGCGATTGTTCGGGAAGAGATGGAGAATGCTGGCGCTGTCGAACTATTGATGCCGGCTTTACAACAAGCCGAACTCTGGCAGGAATCAGGACGCTGGTATACGTATGGCCCGGAATTGATGCGCCTTAAGGACCGTAACAACCGTGATTTTGTACTTGGTGCGACACACGAAGAAGTGATAACGAGCTTGGTTCGTGATGAGGTCAAATCTTACAAACGCCTTCCATTGGCGGTTTACCAAATCCAAACGAAATTCCGAGATGAAAAAAGACCTCGTTTCGGGTTGTTGCGCGGACGTGAATTCATCATGAAGGATGCTTATTCTTTCCATGCCAATCAAGAAAGCCTTGATGCCGTTTATACAAAAATATATGCAGCGTATTCTAATATATTTAGCCGTTGCGGTCTTGATTTCCGTGCCGTCATAGCCGATTCTGGGGCGATGGGTGGGAAGGATACCCATGAATTCATGGTCCTATCGGAAATTGGCGAGGATACGATCGCGTATTCGGATACTTCCGATTATGCAGCCAATATTGAAATGGCACCGGTAAGTGTGAAATATAAACAAAGCTCAGAGGAAAAAAGTGAACTGGAAAAAATTCATACTCCTGGTCAAAAATCGATAGAAGAAGTAGCTTCATTCTTGAATGCGAAAACAGATAAATTAATCAAATCATTATTGTTCAAAGTGGATGAAAAGCATGTGCTAGTATTGGTGCGCGGCGACCATGACGTCAATGACATCAAACTGAAGAATTTCTATAACGCTTCAGTCGTTGAATTAGCCGACCCTAACGAGACGAAAGAAGTCTTGGGTTGTGCAGTAGGTTCGCTTGGACCAATCAATGTCGCTTCTGAAGTGGAAGTAATCGCTGATGTTGCCATCGAAGCAATGGTGAATGGTATCTGTGGAGCAAATGACGAAGATCATCATTATGTGAACGTGAACGCGGATCGCGATTTTAACGTGAGCAATTATATCGATCTTCGCTTCATTCAAGCGGGTGACCCATCACCGGACGGAGAAGGGATCATTAAATTTGCCAAAGGAATTGAGGTAGGCCACGTATTCAAGCTTGGAACTAAATATTCCGAAGCGATGAATGCGACATTCCTTGATGAGAACGGGCGTTCACAGCCAATGATCATGGGCTGTTACGGAATTGGCGTTTCCCGCACACTTGCCGCCGTAGCTGAGCAGTTCAACGATGAAAAAGGGTTGGTTTGGCCAGCGAACCTAGCGCCGTACCAAGTCCATTTGATTCCAATCAATGTGAAGGATGAGGCACAAACTGCCCTTGCAGAGGATTTGTATTTTGATCTTAAGGCCAAAGGCATGGATGTTCTGATGGACGATCGTCAAGAACGTGCAGGGGTGAAATTTGCCGACTCTGACTTGATCGGGCTCCCTGTGAGGGTGACGGTCGGTAAAAAGGCATCCGAGGGGATTGTCGAAGTGAAAGTCCGTAAAACGGGTGAGGTACTTGAAGTTGAAAAAACTGAACTGACGCAAAAGCTTCAAGAAATACTTGGATAAATTTAAAAGGGGAAATCGGGCATCATTCTATTGGATGATGTCTTTCCTTTTCATGCATAAGGATAGTAGTGAATGCTTCGTGATATGATATAATAGCCTCTGATATCAACAAGGAAATGAAAAATATCTTAAGAGATAGTAGATAGGGGAGAGACGAAATGGATCAAAATCATAGCGGTAGAGAGAGATTTCAACTCTTGCTCCAGCAATTGGGCTTGATTGAGGATGCCTTTGTGAATTTTTTCATAGGTGCCGAAATTGATAAGCTCTCGATTGAGAGGGAGTCCAAAACATGGCATTTTGCCTTTAATATACCTGCATTAATACCTTGCAGTGTTCATACAAGACTTGCCACACATTTAGCGAGCACGTTTTCCCATATTGCCAAAGTGACCTTCACTTTGAATGTCGCCAATCCGCAAGTGACCGAACAGTTGGTGAAAGAGTATTGGAAGAACTGCATCGGAGAGTTAGAAGGCATGTCTCCAGCCCTTTTGTCACTTTTGAACGAACAAGTGCCGACAGTGAATGGATATAAACTGATTGTAAGTGCCAGAAATGATACTGAGGCAGGGCAGTTGAAAAGAAAGTACGCTGGAATCATCTCGAATATCTACCAAACATTCGGTTTTCCTCCACTGACGCTGGAGGCGGAAGTGAAGGAAGCGGTCTCGAATCCTGATTACCAGAAGTTCTTGGAAGAGAAACAAAAAGAAGACGCGGAAAAGGGACTGGCAGCCCTAGTGGAAATGCAGAAGAAGGAATCGGAAAAAGGCAGCGATGATGGCGCCTACGACGGCCCCGTTAAAATTGGCTATACGATTAAAGAAGATGCAGATTTCCGCAGGATCGAACAAATTATCGATGAAGAGCGCAGGATCGCGATTGAAGGCTTCGTCTTTGATGCAGAGGTGCGTGAACTTCGCAGCGGGCGCAGTCTGCTGACCTTTAAAGTAACCGATTATACGAGCTCGATCTTGGTGAAAATGTTTTCGCGTGATAAAGAGGATGCTGCCATACTGGCCCGTGTGAAGAAGGGGATGTGGGTACGAGCACAAGGAAGCATCCAAAACGATACATTCGTACGTGACCTAGTGATGATTGCAAATGATATCAATGAAATTTCCAAGCAAGGTCGCCAGGATAAGGCACCTGAAGGGGAAAAACGAGTCGAACTTCATATGCACACACCGATGAGTCAGATGGATGCAGTAACACCTACTGCCGCACTTGTAGCCCAGGCTGCGAAGTGGGGACATAAGGCAGTTGCCATTACGGATCATGCAGGTGCACAATCATTCCCTGAAGCTTACAGTGCAGGAAAAAAGAATGGCATCAAAATCCTTTATGGTGTCGAAGTGAACCTAGTGAATGATGGTGTGCCGATCGTCTATAATGAGGCGCATATATCTTTGGCTGATGCCACCTATGTCGTGTTTGACGTCGAGACGACAGGACTGTCAGCCGTTTATGATACGATCATTGAATTTGCTGCTGTGAAAATTCATGACGGCGATATCATCGATCGTTTCGAATCATTTGCCAATCCGCATCATCCGTTATCCAATACGACAATTGACTTGACGGGAATTACCGATGATCTTGTGGAAAATGCTCCTGAAGTCTCGGAAGTATTGGAAAAGTTCAAGGCATGGGCAGGAGATGCAATTCTGGTTGCCCACAACGCAGCTTTTGATATGGGCTTTTTGAATATCGGATATAAAAATATCGGATATGCTAAAGCTTCCAACCCTGTACTCGATACATTGGAACTTGCCCGCTTCTTATATCCGGAGTTTAAGAATCATCGCTTAAATACATTGTGTAAAAAGTTCGATATTGATTTGACCCAGCATCACAGGGCCATTTATGATGCCGAGGCTACCGGGTACCTTATGTTGAAGATGCTAAAAGACGCCATGGCAAAAGAGATTACCCATCATGATCAACTTAATGACAATATGGGAAAAGGAAATGCCTATCAACGTTCCCGTCCTTCCCATTGTACGTTGATCGCGCAAACACAGGCTGGTTTAAAAAACCTTTTTAAACTAATTTCAATATCGCATATCGATTATTATTATCGTGTGCCCCGGTTGCCGCGCTCACAACTTAAAAAGTATCGTGAAGGTATTTTGGTCGGTTCGGGATGCGATAAAGGGGAAGTTTTTGAAGGAATGATGCAGAAGGGTTTTGAGGAAGTCGTCGATATCGCCGAATTTTACGATTATCTTGAAATCCATCCGAAGGAAGTATATCAGCATCTGATTGAAATGGAATATGTCCGGGATGATAAATCGTTAGAAACGATCATCTCCAATATCGTCAAGCTTGGTGAAAAACTGGATAAGCCAGTCGTGGCCACGGGGAACGTACATTACTTGGACCCCAATGATAAAATTTACCGTAAAATCCTTGTGAATTCACAGGGTGGCGCAAACCCGTTGAATCGGCATAAGCTGCCGGACGTCCACTTTCGCACAACGGATGAAATGCTGCGCGAATTCTCCTTCCTTGGTTCCGAGAAAGCCAAGGAGGTCGTAGTGACGAACACGAATAAAATCGCTGATATGATTGAAGATATCAAGCCAATCAAGGATGAGTTATATACACCGAAAATTGAAGGTGCAGAAGAAGAAATGCGTGAGATGAGTTATGGCATGGCAAGGAAAATATATGGCGACAACCTGCCGGAAATCGTGGAAGCCCGTCTTGAAAAAGAATTGAAAAGCATCATTGGCCATGGTTTTGCCGTCATCTACTTAATCTCTCACAAACTAGTTAAAAAATCGTTGAATGATGGGTATCTTGTTGGCTCAAGGGGGTCGGTCGGATCATCCTTCGTGGCTACGATGACCGAAATTACAGAGGTAAACCCACTTCCACCGCATTATGTATGTCCTACATGCAAGAAATCGGAATTCTTCAATGACGGTTCTGTAGGTTCAGGGTTTGACCTGCCAGATAAAGACTGTCCTGACTGCGGCATTTCCTATACAAAAGACGGCCATGATATTCCGTTTGAAACGTTCCTGGGATTTAAAGGAGATAAGGTTCCCGATATCGACTTGAACTTCTCCGGTGAATATCAGCCTAAGGCCCATAACTATACGAAGGCCTTATTCGGTGAAGAATATGTGTATCGTGCGGGAACGATCGGTACGGTCGCAGAAAAAACGGCATATGGGTATGTAAAAGGCTATTCCGCTGATAATAATATCCACATGCGCGGTGCTGAGACGGATCGTCTTGTTGCCGGCTGTACTGGTGTGAAAAGGACAACAGGACAGCATCCCGGCGGAATTATCGTTGTTCCCGATTACATGGATATTTATGATTTCACACCTATTCAGTTCCCGGCGGATGACCGGAACTCCGAGTGGAAAACGACTCACTTCGATTTCCATTCCATACACGATAATATTTTGAAACTTGATATTCTTGGTCACGATGATCCAACTGTAATCCGCATGCTTCAAGATTTGAGCGGCATCGATCCAAAGACTGTACCTACAGATGATCCGGAAGTGATGAAAATTTTCAGCAGCACTGAATCATTAGGAGTGACTGAAGATCAGATCATGTGTAAAACGGGTACGCTCGGCATTCCCGAATTCGGGACGCGTTTCGTTCGGCAGATGCTCGAAGATACGAAACCTACAACCTTTTCCGAGCTTGTCCAGATTTCAGGATTATCTCATGGTACGGATGTATGGTTGAGTAACGCCCAGGAATTGATTCACAATCGGATATGTACATTAAGTGAGGTTATTGGCTGCCGCGATGATATAATGGTTTATCTGATCTATCAAGGCCTTGATCCTTCCCTTGCGTTCAAAATTATGGAATCTGTTCGTAAAGGTAAAGGGTTATCTGAGGAATTCGAAGAGGAAATGCGTAAAAATGAGGTGCCGGAATGGTATATCGATTCATGTAAGAAGATCAAATATATGTTCCCTAAAGCCCATGCTGCAGCTTACGTTTTAATGGCTGTCCGGATTGCCTATTTTAAAGTGCATCTGCCTTTACTATATTATGCAGCCTATTTTACAGTACGTGCCGATGATTTCGAAATCGACGCCATGACTAGAGGATCTCAAGCGATCAAAGGGAAAATGGAAGAAATCATGGTAAAGGGATTGGATGCATCCACAAAGGAAAAGAATACGTTGACTGTTCTTGAACTGGCTTTGGAAATGTGTGAACGCGGATATGCATTTGCTAAAGTGGATTTGTACAAATCCAGTGCCGACCAATTCTTAATTGAAGGAAACACGTTGATACCGCCTTTCAATTCGATTCCTGGTCTTGGGACGAATGCGGCGATCAATATCGTGAACGCACGCAAGAATGGTGAATTCCTCTCGAAGGAAGACCTGCAACAACGTGGAAAAGTTTCCAAGACCATTCTTGAATACCTTGATAAACAGGGATGCCTGGAGTCATTGCCTGAACAAAATCAATTATCCTTATTTTAAACAGGCAACGGATTTCAAAAAGGAAGAAACAGACATGATATTTGCATAAATATCTTGATTATGGTATATTTTTATTGGAAATACTAAGAGGAACCAATGGCAAGAGTGGGGAAACCCACTCTTTCGTGTTGTATTGACCATTTATTTTGAATCCGAAACCAAGCGCATACAACGCACGTATGGAGGAAACAAATGAGTAAAAAGGTAACGGAAGTTGTAGAAGAATTAGCATTACCAGTTCTTGAGGAATTGGAGCTTGAATTAGTTGAAGTGGAGTATGTGAAGGAAGGTAAAAGCTGGTTCCTTCGAGTATACATTGATAAAGAAACAGGCGTAGATATTGAAGATTGCGGAAATGTGAGTGAAAAACTCAGTGAAAAGCTTGATGAGGTTGATCCGATTCCACAAAATTATTTTCTCGAAGTTTCATCACCCGGAGCTGAAAGGCCTCTGAAAAAAGAGAAGGATTTCCTTAATGCTATCGGTAAAAATGTTTACATAAAAACATATGAGCCCATTTTAGATGAAAAAGAATTCGAAGGAATCTTAACCAGTTACGATGGTAAAGAAGTGTCGCTGGAAGTCAGGATCAAGACAAGAAAGAAAACGATCGTCATACCATTCGAAAAGGTAGCCAAAGCAAGATTGGCGATTACCTTCTCTTAAGTCAAGCAAAATCATTAATTAAATATCCGTAAGGGGGATCACCATGGGCAATGAGTTATTGGATGCTCTCTATATTTTAGAAAACGAAAAAGGAATTTCCAGGGAAGTTTTGATCGATGCGATTGAAGCCGCTCTTATATCGGCATACCGCCGTAACTTTAACCAAGCTCAAAATGTACGTATTGACTTGAATCTTGGTAAAGGAACGATGCGTGTATTTGCCAGAAAAGACGTTGTTGATGAGGTTTTTGATTCACGTCTGGAAATTTCTGTTGAAGAAGCAAGAGCAATTGATCCCAACTATCAGTTAGAGGACGTCGTCGAAATGGAAGTTACGCCGAAGGATTTCGGCCGGATTGCTGCACAAACTGCCAAACAAGTCGTTACTCAAAGGGTGCGTGAAGCAGAACGAGGCATCATTTATGCCGAATTCATCGATCGCGAGGAAGATATCATGACTGGCATCGTTCAACGCCAGGATTCTCGCTTCATCTATGTAAGCCTAGGAAAAATCGAAGCTTTGCTTCCCGTGAATGAGCAAATGCCGAATGAACAATATAAACCTCATGATCGCATTAAAGTTTTCATCACGAAAGTTGAAAAGACGTCGAAGGGCCCGCAAATTTTTGTATCCCGATCACATCCTGGACTTTTAAAGCGTTTATTCGAAATCGAAGTGCCTGAAATTTTCGATGGAACGGTCGAAATTAAGTCAGTTGCCCGTGAAGCAGGCGACCGTTCGAAAATCTCCGTTCATTCCGATAATGAAGAGGTCGATCCTGTCGGTTCCTGTGTAGGCCAAAAAGGACAACGTGTTCAGGCCATCGTCAATGAATTGAAAGGTGAAAAAATCGATATCGTAAAATGGTCGGAGAATCCGGTCATTTTCGTTGCGAATGCTCTAAGTCCTTCAAAAGTCCTTGAAGTCATCGTGAAGGAAGAAGAAAAAGCGACGACTGTTATCGTGCCTGATTATCAACTATCCCTTGCAATTGGTAAGCGTGGGCAAAATGCCCGTTTGGCTGCCAAACTTACTGGTTGGAAAATTGATATCAAGAGTGAAACAGAAGCTCGCGAGGCTGGTATTTATCCAGTGGAAGAACAGGAATTCCTTTTGAGCAGAGATAGTTATGTTAATGAAGAGGATACAGATTTCGAAGAGGATAACGAGTAATCCAGAGGTGAAAAAAGATGAATAGCCGAAAAAAAATCCCGATGCGTAAATGTGTGGCCACTGGCGAAATGAAGCCGAAAAAAGAACTCATTCGCATCGTTCGATCTAAAGAAGGGGAAGTCAGCCTTGATCCGACCGGAAAGAAATCGGGAAGGGGAGCTTATTTGACTCTTGATCGGGATATTATCGAGCTGGCCAAAAAGAAAAACGTGCTGGCTAATCACCTTAGTACCCAAATCGATTCTTCCCTTTATGAACAATTGCTTGAATTAGTGAATAAGGAGAAAAACTAACACCATGACCCAACAACAATGGATGTCTCTATTAGGTTTGGCCAATCGAGCACGCAAGCTAATTTCGGGTGAAGAATTAGTGGTTAAAGAGATTAGAAGCGGTAATGCCAAAGTTGTTATTTTATCCGCGGACGCTTCAAAAAACACTGAAAAAAAAATATCTGATAAGTGCGCATTTTATCAGGTTCCTTTAAAAAGAGTCGAAAGCAGGTCCATGCTCGGCCATGCGATAGGCAAGGATGCTAGAGTTGCCGTCGCAGTTCTGGATGAAGGTTTTGCACAAAAACTCCGAACGCTGCTCGATTAAATTTTACGGGGGTGAACGTATGACAAAATTGCGTGTATATGAATATGCAAAACAGAAGAACGTTTCAAGCAAGGATGTAATAAATAAACTTAAAGAAATGAATATAGAGGTAACAAACCATATGACAGCATTAGACGATTCAACTGTAAACAAATTAAACGATTCAATTAAACCTAAAACCGAAGATAAAAACCAAGCTGCTGAACCGAAAGCTAACGCTACCGTTGCAAAATACGAAGCGGAAGCAGATGAGAAAAGCACAGTAAATAAAGAAAAGTTAAAGAAAAAGCCACCAGTTAAACCTGTAGGTACGAAAAAACCGACAGGCCAGTTTAACCGGGGCCGAAATAACAAGAATAAAAATAACAAACAAAGACAACAAGCGCCTGCGGCTCCTGTTACAAAACGTAAAGAAAGAGAACTGCCAGAGAAAATTACGTTTTATGAGTCTTTGACTGTTATGGAACTTGGAAAAAAACTTCACCGTGAACCTTCTGAAATCATCAAAAAGCTCTTCATGCTTGGTGTGATGGCTACCATTAACCAAACACTGGATAAAGATGCGATTGAATTGATTTGTACGGAGTACGGTGTAGTGGCTGAAGAGGAAATCCGTGTCGACTTAACCGATCTTGAGTCATTGGTGACGGAAGATGCTTCAGAAGATTTGATTGAACGTCCGGCAGTCGTAACGATCATGGGCCACGTTGACCATGGTAAAACGACATTGCTTGATTCGATTCGTCACACTAAAGTAACAGAAGGCGAAGCAGGCGGAATCACGCAGCATATCGGTGCCTATCAAGTCGCGGTAAACGATAAGAAAATCACGTTCCTAGATACTCCAGGACATGCTGCGTTTACAACAATGCGTGCCCGTGGTGCTCAAGTTACTGATATTACGATCTTGGTGGTCGCGGCGGATGATGGCGTTATGCCTCAAACGGTTGAAGCGATCAACCATGCGAAAGCGGCTGAAGTTCCGATCATCGTCGCTGTTAATAAGATGGATAAAGAAGGAGCGAACCCAGACCGCGTTATGCAAGAATTGACGGAGCACGGTTTAGTTTCGGAAGCATGGGGCGGAGATACAATTTTCGTACCTATCTCAGCTAAAAACGGTGAGGGCATCGACAGCTTGCTTGAAATGATCCTACTTGTAAGTGAAGTGGAGGAGTATAAAGCGAATCCAACTCGTAAAGCAAACGGTACGGTCATCGAAGCACGCTTGGATAAAGGACGCGGATCGGTTGCGACATTGCTTGTTCAAAACGGTACGTTGAAAATCGGAGATCCAATCGTTATCGGTAATACATTCGGACGCGTGCGTGCAATGGTTAACGATCTTGGCCGCCGTGTGAAGGATGCAGGTCCGTCCACACCGGTTGAAATCACTGGATTGAACGAAGTTCCACAAGCTGGCGACCGGTTCATCGTCTTTGAAGATGAGAAAACGGCCCGTCAAGTTGGGGAAGTTCGTGCGCAAAGACAGTTGGCTTCACAACGTAATGAAAAATCCCGTGTAACTTTAGATACATTGTTCGAGCAAATGAAAGAAGGGGAAATTAAAGAATTGAACATCATCTTGAAAGCGGATGTTCAAGGTTCTGCGGAAGCAGTTGCAGCCTCCCTGAATAAAATAGAAGTGGAAGGCGCTAAAGTGAAGATCATCCACACTGGCGTCGGAGCCATCACAGAGTCTGATATCATCCTTGCCACAGCTTCCAACGCGATCGTCATCGGATTTAACGTCCGTCCTGACGTGAATGCGAAGCGTGCAGCTGAATCGGAAAATGTCGATGTCCGTCTTCACCGCATCATCTATAAAGCGATCGAAGAGATCGAGTCGGCTATGAAAGGGATGCTTGACCCAGAATTCGAAGAAAAAATCATCGGTCAAGCTGAAGTTCGTACGACGTTCAAAGTATCCAAGGTCGGCACGATTGCCGGTTCTTATGTTACTGAAGGAAAAATCACACGTGATAGCGGAATCCGCTTAATTCGTCAAGGTGTCGTCATTTTCGAAGGTGAAATTGATGCATTGAAACGTTTTAAAGATGACGTTAAAGAAGTGGCAACGAACTATGAGTGCGGTATCACCATTAAAAATTACAACGACCTTAAAGAAGGCGATGTAATTGAAGCATATGTGATGGAAGAGATCGAGCGTAAATGATCGTTGGCTCTGTCCAATGTGAATGCATCATCCATGACACCCATTCATTGAAAGAAAAACGAGCCGTGTTGCAGCGTGTCATGACACGGCTTAAGCAAAAGTTCAATATATCGGTGGCCGAAACCGATTTTCAGGATTTATGGCAGCGGACAAAGATCACGATCGTAACCGTAACATCCTCAAGGAAGGCTACCGAGAGGGAACTGCAAAATGCCCTGAAATTTCTAGATTCTTTTCCGGAACTAGAGCGAACAATAACAGATATAGACTGGCTTTAGGCTATCGAGGTGATATTATGAGCCTTCGTTCAAATCGTGTTGGCGAACAAATGAAAAAAGAGCTGAGTGAAATTATCGGCCGTAAAATAAAAGACCCGAGGATCGGATTTGTAACAGTGACGGATGTTGCTGTTACAGGAGATCTACAGCAGGCAACAGTTTACATTTCCGTTCTGGGCGACCAGGAGCAACGGGAAAAAACCTTGCAAGGGTTAGCAAAGGCCAAAGGATTCATGCGTTCAGAAATCGGGCAAAGAATTCGCCTGCGCAAAACCCCTGAACTGTTTTTTGAATTTGATGAATCGGTCGATTATGGCAATCGCATCGAGTCTTTGATTTCCCAAATCAATTCAGAAGATAAACCGGCTGAAAAAAACGAAGAATAAGCAAGCAGTAAAAAAGGAGGCTGACTCAGGTAAGTGCTTTGCACTTTTTGAAGTCGGCCTCTTTTTTTTGAAAATGAATGATGAGGTGACGGCCATGAACGGCATTCTTCCATTATGGAAACCAAAGGGAATGACATCCCATGATTGTGTATTTAAATTAAGAAAGATATTGAAAACAAAAAAAGTTGGGCACACAGGGACACTAGATCCTGATGTGACAGGTGTTTTACCGATTTGTATCGGCAGGGCAACGAAAATTGCCGAGTATTTGACAGAAGCCGGCAAGGCATATGAAGGGGAAGTGACGCTCGGTTTTTCCACGACAACCGAGGATGCAAGCGGTGAAAAAGTCGAGGAAAAAACGATTGGTGAAAGCATTTCGCGTGAACGGATTTTGGAAGTGTTGAAATCCTTGACAGGAAAAATCGAACAGACGCCGCCGATGTTTTCAGCTGTTAAGGTGAACGGGAAGAAATTGTATGAATATGCCCGGGCCGGTATCGAAGTGGAGAGACCGACAAGAGAGGTCACCATTTACGATATTACCCTTCTCGATGACCGTTCTGAATTCATCGGAGACACGATTTCTTTTCGGTTTCGCGTCAAATGCAGCAAAGGCACGTATATCAGGACGCTTGCTGTCATGATGGGTGAAAAACTGGGCTTACCTGCACATATGTCAGATTTGACAAGAATTGAATCGGCTGGCTTCAAGCTTGAGGACTGCTTTACGTTTGCCGAGGTTGAAGCATTCATGGAAACGGGACAAACGGATGATTTTCTACTGCCTTTGGAGCGGGGATTATTTCATTTGCCCAAATTTAAGATTAGTGATAAAGTAGCAAAGAAAGTACTCAACGGTGCGGTATTGGAACAAACAGGGGATGTTGCGGTCGATAAAGGCGAGCCGTTTGTGATGGTGGACCCATCCGATAAGGCGATTGCCATTTATCAAGTACATCCGACAAAAGAAGGATTAATTAAACCTGTAAAAGTATTTGCACAAGAATTATAGACCGTTTTGCCGTCGGAAAGAGGAGATTGAAAGGTGAAAGTGATTGCAATAGAGCATCCTCATCAATTTAATTCGGATGATTTTCCTGAGCTTGTAATGGCGCTTGGTTTTTTTGATGGGATACATAAAGGCCATCAGATCGTTATACAAACAGCCAAGCAAAAAGCAGAAGAAATGAACCTGAAATCAGCCGTCATGACATTTGATCCGCATCCTTCTGCAGTATTGGGGAGGACAACGGAAAATATCCGCTATATTACCCCACTTGAAGATAAGGTGGATATCATAGAGTCGATGGAGATAGATTATTTATTCGTCGTCCATTTCAGCAAGGAGTTCGCATCGGTATTGCCGGACCGGTTCGTTGACGATTACATTGTTGGGTTAAATGTCCGCCACGTAGTCGCAGGCTTCGATTATTCATACGGCCGCTATGGTCAAGGATCGATGGAAGATCTGCCTGTTTACGCACAGGGAAGGTTCTCACAAACCGTCGTTGCTAAGCAGACACTTGAGGATGCAAAGGTTAGCTCGACGAGAATTCGGGAGACCCTCCGTAATGGTGATTTCAATGATTTTCATCATTTGGCTGGCCGCCGCTACATAACGAAAGGTCATGTCATTCACGGTGAAAAACGAGGCAGGAAGCTAGGATTTCCCACAGCTAATATCGAAGTAAGCGATGATTACATTTTCCCTGCTACGGGCGTTTATGCTGTCAGGATTAACATAAACGGGAAATGGTATCATGGAGTCTGCAATGTCGGTTATAAGCCTACGTTTCATGAGGAAAAACCTAAATATCCTACTGTGGAGGTCCATGCTTTGGAGTTCTCGGGAGATATTTATGGCAGCGAGGTTTCAATTGAATGGCATATTAGACTTCGGAGTGAGCAGAAGTTTTCCGGGCTTGAAGCATTGGTGGCCCAGATTGAGGCGGATAAGCAAAACGCGATCGATTATTTTGCGGACCTCGAAGCATAATAGGATAGTAGAAGACAGGACTTGCAATTTTAGTGAAATGGATGTATTCTATTATATGTATGAAAATAACCATTGCTTGGCTAGTCGAGACTCCGACGCTGGCTCGGTAATAGGTGATTTTACAGAATTTTAGGAGGAATAATAACATGGCAATTACACAAGTACGCAAAAACGAACTAATCACTGAGTTCAGAACTCACGACACTGACACTGGATCTCCAGAAGTGCAAATCGCAGTATTAACAGAAGAAATCAACAACTTGAATGGTCACTTACGCACTCACAAAAAAGACCACCATTCACGTCGCGGTCTTCTTAAAATGGTAGGTAAACGTCGTAACCTTTTAACTTACCTACGTAACAAAGACGTTACTCGTTACCGTACACTAATTAACAAATTAGGTCTACGTAGATAATTTTTTTCAGGAAGGCGGGAAATTTCCCGCTTTTTTGATGTTAATCAAATGATTTGGACGTGTTCTATTTTAAGGCTGAGCCTTCGTCCTTGGGACTCGGCGTGAGCCGGGTCTTTTTTTCGTTTATATATGACCAGGATATACATATTCAAATGAATGAAATTTTTATTCATTTTGCTGTTAATGCTTGTTTTTTTCGTGCATAATAGGAATAGTTTGGTTTTTACTCGAGTTTTAGTAACTTTCACATATAAATGATTTAATCCAATACAGGTTTAGGTAAACTAAGCCTCTAAGTGAAGATTCAGAGAGGGGTTTAATTAATGGGACAGGAAAAACATACGTATTCATTTGACTGGGCCGGCCGTAATGTTACGGTGGAAATAGGGCAATTGGCCAAACAAGCGAACGGAGCAGTAATGGTCCGTTATGGAGAAACGGCTGTATTGAGTACAGCAACGGCTTCGAAGGAACCTAGAAATGTCGACTTCTTCCCTTTGACAGTCAACTATGAAGAAAGACTTTATGCAGTCGGTAAAATTCCAGGCGGCTTCATTAAACGTGAAGGCCGGCCGAGTGAAAGGGCGATCCTGGCAAGCCGATTAATAGACCGTCCCATCCGTCCGCTATTCGCCGATGGCTTCAGGAATGATGTTCAGATCATCAGCATGGTCATGAGTGTCGATCAAGATTGCTCTACGGAAATGGCAGCGATGCTTGGTTCATCCCTAGCTCTTTCAGTTTCCGATATTCCATTCGAAGGTCCGATTGCTGGTGTGGTTGTGGGAAGGATCAATAATGAATTCATTATTAATCCTAATGTCGACCAACTGGCAGATAGCGATATCAACTTAACGGTTGCCGGTACTAAAGATGCCATCAACATGGTTGAGGCGGGAGCGAATGAAGTACCTGAAGAAACGATGCTGGAAGCGATCATGTTCGGACATGACGAAATCAAGAAGGTCATTGCATTCCAGGAAAAAATCGTTGCTGAAATCGGCAAAGAGAAATTGAAGATCGCCTTATATAAAGTAGATGCCGACTTAGAAGCTGAAGTGAAGGGCCACTGTGAAGCGGACTTGAACAAAGCTGTGCAAGTTCAGGAAAAACATGCTCGTGAGGATGCGATCAAAGAAGTAAAAGATCGTGTGTTGGCTATCTATGAAGAAGAAACAGATGAAGCTAAGCTAAAACAAATCAAAGAAATCCTGAATAAATTGGTCAAATCGGAAGTGCGCCGTTTAATCACGGAAGAAAAAGTGCGTCCAGATGGCCGTAATCCTGACGAAATCAGACCATTATCTTCAGAAGTCACCATTTTGCCTCGTACGCATGGTTCCGGATTGTTCACACGTGGACAAACCCAAGCGCTATCGATTTGTACATTAGGTGCACTAGGTGACGTACAGATTTTGGACGGACTTGGAACGGAAGAGTCAAAACGTTTCATGCACCACTATAACTTCCCGCATTTCAGTGTCGGTGAAACGGGTCCAATCCGTGGCGCTGGCCGCCGGGAAATTGGTCATGGTGCACTTGGTGAAAGAGCATTGGAACCAGTCATCCCTAATGACAAAGATTTTCCTTATACAATCAGGCTTGTGTCTGAAGTACTTGAATCAAACGGTTCAACTTCGCAAGCAAGTATTTGTGCAAGCACTTTGGCAATGATGGATGCAGGTGTGCCATTGAAAGCTCCAGTTGCAGGTATTGCCATGGGTCTTGTCAAAACTGGAGAGCACTATACGATCTTAACTGACATTCAAGGCATGGAAGATCATCTAGGGGACATGGACTTTAAAGTCGCTGGAACTTCAAAAGGTGTCACTGCCCTGCAAATGGACATCAAAATTGATGGCCTTTCAAAGGAAATCCTTGAAGAAGCATTGCTTCAAGCGAAACATGGCCGGATGCATATTTTGGAATCCATGATTTCAACAATCAATCAACCGCGTGAGCAGTTATCCAAATATGCTCCAAAAATCGTTACAATGTCCATTAATCCGGATAAAATCCGTGATGTCATTGGACCGAGCGGAAAACATATCAATAAGATCATTGAAGAAACTGGCGTGAAAATCGACATCGAACAAGATGGAACGGTGTTCATCTCATCAACAGATGAGCCAATGATTCAAAAAGCGAAAAAAATCATTGAGGATATCGTACGTGAAGTCGTAGTGGGTGAACTTTATTTAGGTAAAGTGAAGCGCATAGAAAAATTCGGTGCATTCGTTGAAATCTTCAATGGTAAAGACGGTTTGGTACATATTTCTGAACTGGCTGAAGAAAGAGTCGGAAAAGTGGAAGATGTCGTTTCACTTGGAGATGAACTATTGGTGAAAGTAACCGAGATTGACAAGCAAGGCAGGGTCAACCTTTCCCGTAAAGCGGTCTTGAAAGAGCAAAAAGAGGCAGCCAATCCTTCTCAATCGTAATTGAAATTTTAGAAACCGGCATGCGATTCCTTGTGAATCTGCATGCTTTTTTTATGGGAAAAGCATCGAGCCGATTCAGGGGAATTCGTATTAAAAGGATGACATGTTCTACCTTGTCCGTTTTCTTCATACATTTTGGTATGAAGGGGGCGTAAAAAATGAATAATAAATGGAAGCAGATAGTTGCGATAAGTGCCATTGCAGGTATATCATGGTTATTAGTGCAAAATCCATATACACAGCTTTATTTGGCCCAATTAACGGATGATTCGGTTGCTTCAATGAAGCAAGAAGATGGACTTCTTTTACAAATAAAAGATTCAACAAAAAAATATGAGGTTCCGCCACAGGATGCACGAATAGATTCGGTTTGGAAAACCGTTCCTGCCTATAATGGCCTTAAAATCAATATTGATGATTCGTATAAAGCCATGAAGAAGGCGGGCGGGTTCAATGAGGATAAACTGGTTTTTGAGCAGGTTCCCGCGAATGTACATTTAAAGGACCTCGATCCCGCTCCGATTTACCGGGCCCATCCTGAAAAACCGGTGGTTTCATTTTTAATCAATGTGGCTTGGGGAAATGAATACTTACAGGATATGCTGGCTGTATTAAAAAAGAATAACGTCAAGGCCACTTTTTTCCTGGAAGGTAATTGGACAAAGAAAAATCCGGAATTGGCCAAGATGATTAAGGATGGAGGCCATGAAATTGGCAATCACTCCTATTCACACCCCAATATGCAGAATATATCCGCACAGGCCACACGTGAAGAACTTCGAAAAACGAACGAAGTGATAGAAGCGGTGACAGGCTTGAAAATGAAATGGTTCGCCCCGCCAAGCGGCAGTTACCGGGACGAAACGGTGCAAATCGCAGATTCTTTCGGTATGGAGACCGTGATGTGGAGCGTCGATACGATCGACTGGCAAAAGCCAAGTCCTGAAGTCCTTCAACAAAGAGTGCTTTCCAAGATTCACCCTGGGGCATTCGTCTTGATGCATCCTACGGAATCTACCGCAAAATCATTGGAAGCGTTAATTATTGAAATAAAAAAGAAAGACTTGGATGTTGTTACCGTTTCAGAAGCAGTAGATGAAAAGCGATTGAACCCATAATGGATGGGTACGTGAGCAGCATAGAATGATTGGGAGGAATGTTAGTTGATTAAGAAATACACGTGTCAAAATGGAGTAAGAATCGTATTGGAAAATATTCCGACAGTACGCTCGGCAGCCATCGGAGTATGGATTAAAACCGGTTCCCGAAATGAAACACCCGAGTTGAATGGAGTTTCACATTTTTTGGAGCACATGTTTTTCAAAGGGACTACAACAAGGAATGCACGAGAAATTGCCGAGTCGTTCGATAGCGTAGGCGGTCAGGTGAATGCATTCACTTCAAAAGAATACACATGCTATTATGCAAAAGTGATGGATAATCATGCTAGCTATGCGCTTGAAATTCTTGCAGATATGTTCTTCAATTCAAACTTTGATGAGGAAGAGTTGAAAAAAGAAAAAAATGTCGTCTACGAAGAGATTAAAATGTATGAAGATACACCGGATGATATTGTCCATGATCTCTTAAGCCAGGCGGTATATGAAAAACACCCACTTGGGTATCCTATCCTTGGTACAGAAGAAACGCTTGAAACTTTCACAAGTGAGACATTAAAGAAATACGTCCATGATATGTATACACCTGACAAGGTGGTAATCTCGATTGCCGGGAATGTCGATGAAAAGTTGATTTCTGAAGTGGAAAGCTACTTTGGTTCTTATCAAGGAGGGAAACATCGTCCTGAATTGGTCAAGCCAGCTTTTCATGAAAATAAGATCACTCGAAAAAAAGAAACGGAACAAGCCCACTTATGCCTGGGGTACAAAGGATTGGAAATCGGCAATGATAAAACATACAGCTTGATTACCTTGAATAACATTCTTGGCGGAAGCATGAGCAGCCGTCTATTCCAGGACGTCAGGGAGCAACGCGGCCTTGCCTATTCCGTATACTCCTACCACTCCAGCTACCAAGATAGCGGTTTGGTTACAGTCTATGGCGGGACAGGTACAAACCAACTTGACAGCCTGTATGAAACCATCCAGGAAACGCTCGATACGTTAAAAAGGGATGGCATAACCGAAAAGGAACTGCGCAATAGTAAAGAGCAACTTAAAGGTAGCTTGATGCTAAGTCTTGAAAGCACGAATAGCCGCATGAGCCGAAATGGTAAAAATGAGCTCATGTTAGGTGAGCACCGTTCACTTGATGATATCATCATCAAGATTGACGAAGTGACAGAAGGTACCGTCAATGAGTTGGCTAACCAAATCTTTACGCAACATTCCTTGTCATTGGTGAGCCCGTTGGAAAACTGGGACAAATAAAAACCATACGCGTCTGATCTTCCTTTTGAAATGGAAGATCAGGCTTTTTTTGTGAAAAATCGTGAAACTAAAAGGGATTAGAGTTATGGATTATTTAGGAAAAGCCTTCTAAGTTTACCTTTATCAGGATATAGATGGATTATAAGGTGAAAAAGGGGGAGCTAGTAGTGAGATTAAGTGAATTGAGTGGTAAGGAGATAGTCGATGTGAACAGGGCCGAGCGATTAGGGATCCTCGGACAAACGGATCTGGAAATAGACGAAACTGGACAAATTACCACGTTGATCATCCCATCGGTCAAATGGTTCGGCCTTTTAAGGAATGGCAGTGAAATCCGCGTACCGTGGGACCATATAAAAAAAATCGGCACGGATATGGTCATCATCGATTTTCAGGAAGGGCTTTCGAAAGGTGGGGAGAATATGGACGGGTAATGCAAAGTTACGGTCGATAATCTCTTTTACAGCTTCAAATGAACGATCAAAAAACGCCTAAGCTGCCGATAGCTAAGGCGTTTTTTCTTTTCTTATCACCGTTTTTCAAGTAAAAACATAAGATGGCAGGGTAACTAGAGAATGTCGCATAAACTTAAATTGCTTCTTGAGGGGAATGCATCATGAGGTGAGGAATGTTTAGGATCTTTTAAATGAAGAAGGTGACGGTTTTAATGCTCACAGGTATGCAAATCGCTGTAATTGGTGGAGATGCGCGTCAGCTTGAAGTTGTCCGTAAACTGACGGAGCTTGATGCGAAGCTATTATTAGTTGGTTTTGAACAGCTCGACCATGCTTTTACCGGAGCGGTTAAGGAAAAAATGGAAGATATAAATTTCAAGGAAATAGATTCAGTAATTCTGCCTGTCCGGGGCACGGATACTGATGGCAAAGTGGAAACGATCTTTTCCAGCGAAGAGGTCGTCTTGACTGAAGAAATGATAAAAGATACCCCAGCACACTGCGTTTTTTATGCAGGAATCAGCAATAATTACCTCAATGAATTATTTCAGAAAGCGGATCGCAAACTCGTTCTCTTGTTCGAACGTGATGATGTAGCCATTTATAATTCAATTCCTACTGTGGAGGGTGCAATCATGATGGCCATCCAACATACTGACTTTACGATCCATGGATCGAATGTGGCCGTTCTTGGTTTGGGCAGGGTCGGCATGAGTGTGGCCAGGTCATTTCATGCTCTCGGAGCAAAAGTGAAGGTAGGGGCAAGAAAAAGTGAAGATATCGCTAGGGTCAGAGAAATGGCACTAACTCCGTTCCATTTAAATGATCTAGCTGCAGAAATGAAAAATGCTGATATTTGTATCAATACGATTCCTTTTCCGATCATTACAGCAAGCGTTATTGCAAATATGCCCGTTCATACATTAATCATCGACCTTGCTTCAAAACCAGGGGGGACGGATTTTCGTTATGCTGAAAAAAGAGGGATTAAGGCACTATTGGCACCGAGTTTACCGGGTATAGTGGCTCCGAAAACTGCTGGTCAGATATTGGCGAACGCTCTGGGAGTATTGATTTCTGATGAGTACAGGAAAAGGAAGGGGAAAATGATATGAGTCTCCAAGGGAAACGGATTGGTTTTGGATTGACAGGGTCGCATTGCACATATGATGAAGTGTTTCCTGAAATTGAAAAGCTTGTGAATGAAGGGGCAGAAGTCATTCCAATCGTAACATCGACTGTACAGAATACGGAAACACGGTTTGGAAAAGGCGATGATTGGGTTGAAAGAATTGAAAAATTGACGGGGAATCGTGTCGTTGATACAATCGTCAAAGCAGAACCATTAGGGCCAAAGTTGCCCCTTGATTGCATGGTAATCGCTCCTTTGACAGGTAACTCAATGAGCAAAATGGCAAATGCCCTAACCGACTCACCCGTACTTATGGCTGCAAAAGCGACGATGAGAAACCACCGTCCGGTTGTGGTCGCGATATCCACGAACGATGCACTCGGGTTAAATGGCGTCAATCTCATGAGGCTGATGGCAGCAAAAGATATTTATTTCGTTCCTTATGGTCAGGATAATCCAATAGGTAAGCCGAGCTCGATGGTTGCCAGGATGAGCATGATCAGGGATACGATCATATCGGCACTCGAAAGTGAACAAATTCAACCAGTCATCGTTGAAAGGTTCAAGGATGATTTAAACTAAAACCTGTGTCCTGATACGCTCCCGCTTTCTGATAACTGATTTTCATGCATGATTTTTCCGTGTGGAAAGTCTTAAAAAACATTACACTACCAGAATATTTTGTTAAAGTCCGACCCTTTTGGAATGTTAATGTGATAAAATAAATGATATTCTGAGCAAGTAGAAGTATACCAACAAATAAACTAATTTTTAGAGATAGAAAAGGAGTATGAACAAATGGCTGAGACACAGGGATTGCATATTGCAGTTGTGGGAGCAACTGGAGCAGTGGGACAACAAATGATTTCAACACTCGAACAACGGGACTTACCAATCAAGAAAATCATCTTTTTATCATCGGCTCGTTCCGCAGGAACCAAACTTACGTTTAAGGGCGAAGAAATCGAAGTGCAGGAAGCAAAACCTGAAAGCTTTGAAGGCATTGACATCGCTTTATTCAGTGCTGGAGGTAGCGTGTCTAAGGAATTGGCTCCAGAAGCAGTGAAACGCGGAGCGATAGTAGTGGATAACACGAGTGCATTCCGCATGGATGAAAATGTGCCGCTGGTCGTGCCTGAAGTAAACGAAGCTGACTTGAGACAGCATAATGGAATCATTGCAAACCCGAATTGCTCAACGATCCAAATGGTCGTGGCATTAGAGCCTATCCGCCAGACCTATGGCTTATCAAAAATTGTGGTCTCCACGTATCAGGCCGTTTCAGGAGCAGGTGCTGCTGCAATCAATGAATTAAAAGATCAAGCGCGCGACTTGCTTGATGGCAAAGAGATAGAACCGAAAATTTTACCGGTTAAGGGTGACGAAAAGCATTATCAAATCGCATTTAACGTCATCCCTCAAATCGATAAATTCCAAGATAATGGGTTTACGTTTGAAGAGATGAAAATGATCAATGAAACAAAAAAAATCATGCATATCAATGATCTTCCGGTAGCGGCAACCTGTGTAAGGCTCCCTGTTGTAACAGGTCATTCGGAATCCGTTTATATTGAAGTGGAAAAAGAAGGAGTGTCAGCTTCTCAAATCAAAGATTTGATGAAAATGGCTCCTGGAGTAGTACTGGAGGATGAACCTGAACAACAAATTTATCCAACGCCTGCTTCATCCGTCGGAAAAAATGACGTATTCGTCGGCCGGATTCGCAAGGATTTGGATGAAGATAAAGGCTTCCATTTATGGGTGGTTTCCGATAATCTATTAAAAGGAGCAGCTTGGAACTCCGTTCAGATTGCTGAAAGTCTTTTAAAATTAGGTTTAGTGACCGTCAAGTAATAATTCATTCTTAAACATTCGTAAAAAGTGATATCCAACAGAATAGAGAGTTTTTGTCAGCTTCCCGAAGTTGGGAAGCTGGCTTATATTTGGGGTGCATATTATGAAAATCATTGTCCAGAAGTACGGTGGGACATCCGTTCGTGATGAAAAAAGCCGTTCATTTGCGAAAGGGCATATAGAAAAGGCAATTAAAGAAGGCTATAAAGTGATCGTTGTGGTTTCAGCGATGGGGAGAAAGGGCGATCCCTATGCAACGGACACATTACTTTCTCTAGTCAATGGCTCGAAAGCAAGTCTTTCGAAACGTGAACAGGATCTCCTTATGTCGGTGGGTGAAACGATATCTTCCGTCGTATTCACCAATATGCTTTTAGAACACGGTATTGATGCCGTCGCATATACTGGTGCCCAGGCAGGGTTCTTGACGAATACCGACTATTCAAGTGCGAAAATCATGGAAATGAAATGTGACCGTCTCATGAAAGAATTGGAGCTGAAGGATGTTGTCGTCGTAGCAGGGTTCCAAGGGGCGGCAAAAAATGGGGACATTACGACCATCGGCCGTGGTGGTAGTGATACATCAGCAGCAGCATTGGGGGCGGCTTTGCAAGCTGAAAGGGTGGATATATTTACGGATGTGGAAGGGATCATGACCGCTGATCCTCGCATTGCAGATCTTGCTCGTCCATTATCGCTCGTTTCATATACGGAAGTTTGCAACATGGCCTATCAAGGAGCCAAGGTGATTCATCCACGTGCTGTTGAAATTGCGATGCAGGCAAAAGTGCCGATCCGAATTAGGTCGACTTACAGCGAAGGCTTAGGTACACTTGTTACAAGTGTGAATAAAGGAAGCCAAGGCAGTGATATCCGTGAGAGGCTCGTAACAGGGATTGCCCATGTTCCGAAAATCACACAAATCAAGGTGCGCGCAAAAAAAGATCAATATAATTTGCAAGCCGAGGTTTTCAAGGCAATGGCGAATGCCTCGATTTCAGTGGACTTCATAAATATTTATCCAAGCGGTGTCGTATATACCGTTTCGGAAGAAATGACGGAACTGGCTCTTTCCATTTTGGCCGAGCTTGGTCATGAACCGGTCATTGAACGAAATTGTGCAAAAGTATCCGTCGTCGGTGCAGGCATCAATGGAGTGCCAGGTGTTGCAGCGAAGATCGTTACGGCACTTTCGGAAAAGGAAATTGCCATTCTTCAGTCAGCTGACAGCCATACGACGATCTGGGTCCTGGTCAAGGAAGAAGATTTGATAGAAGCTGTTAATTCACTTCATTACGCATTTCAATTGCATGAAAGTGAAAACCAATAATCCATAAAAAAGTTTTATAAAGAGGTGTTAGATGATGATATTTGGTAGAGTATCAACCGCAATGGTCACCCCTTTCGATAGCAAGGGAAATATCGATTTTCAAAAAACGACCTCACTGGTCAATTACTTACTGGCGAATGGAACCGATTCGCTTGTGCTTTCAGGAACGACGGGTGAATCCCCGACTTTATCTTCGGAGGAGAAAATCGCTTTATTGCGCCATGTCTCCAAAGTTGTGGAAAAGCGAGTGCCCATCATCATGGGTACAGGAAGCAACAATACGTATGCTTCCATTGAGTTGACAAAAAAAGCAGAACAAAACGGCGCGGATGCAATCATGCTCGTGGCCCCTTATTATAGTAAAACGAATCAAGAAGGCCTTTACCAACATTTTAAAGCGATCGCAGCGAGTACGACACTGCCAGTAATGATATACAATATCCCCGGGCGTGCTTCGGTTAACATTGAATCGGAAACGATCATTCGCCTTTCAAGAATTCCTAATATATTAGCGGTCAAGGAAGCGAGCGGGGATTTAAACGCGATGACCGAGATCATAGCTGGAACGGACGATGATTTCGAATTATACAGCGGGGACGATGCTTTAACTCTCCCTGTACTTGCTATAGGTGGTGTAGGTGTAGTTTCAGTTGCATCCCATGTTGCTGGCAATGAGTTACAGAAAATAGTGGAAGCATTCATCAGCGGGAATTTGAAAGAGGCAGCTAGGCTGCATCAGGAACTGTTACCGCTTATAAAAGGCATGTTTGCCGCTCCAAGTCCGGCACCTGTCAAGACAGCACTTCAGTTAAAGGGAATTGATGTAGGCTCTGTAAGGCTGCCGATCGTGCCCTTGACTGAGCAGGAACGACTGGCTTTAGCTTCTGTTTTAAAAAAATAAGGCTCTTTTCGTAAAGATTGTTGGATTTAAAACGAAAGATTTAAGCGGAATTCGATACTTCTGTCGGAGCATCGGGACAGGTGAGACCTTAACACGGGCGTTCATGCCGAGGTGGCTCACCGCCCCCCCTCTGTAAAGCTAAGAAGCATTGTAGGCGGAAATCAACCACACCGCATTAAAGCCAAAGTAATGCGAAAACAGCCAAAAATAAAGAATCACGGAACAAGCTGATCGTTGGAGATTGGCTTGTTTTTACATAAACATGCGTATAAATGACAACTCCCTCACCTCAGCAGGTGAAAGCATGGGTTTTCATGACCAGTTTATTGTAAGCGCATTAGTGATACATATCGGTACCGCTCTTTTAATAGGAAATGGATGAAAAAAACGCTGAAAATGGTAAGTGCTGTCATGTTTTTTGATCTTCGGTTATAATGAAAGCATTGGGAAACTATGAACGGGATTTTTTAAGGAGGATATTCGATTGGTTAAAGATAAACATAATGGCATAAAAGTCATTTCTCTTGGAGGACAAGGGGAACTTGGTAAAAACATGTACGTTGTTGAGGTGAACGAAGACATATACCTGCTTGATGCAGGTTTGATGCTACCGGAAGGAGAAATGCTCGGTATCGATGCGGTTATTCCAGATATTTCTTATTTGATGGATAATAAAGAACGGGTCCAGGGCATATTCATTACCCATGGCCATGAAGACCATATGGGAGCGCTTGCATATGTTTTGAAATTTTTACCGGTTCCCGTCTATGGAACGAAGCTAACTCTTGCACTGATCAAAACGAAATTAAAGGAAGATGGCTTTAATGGAAGGGCAACGTTTACCGAGATCGATTCCGATTCTCTGTTAAGCTTCCCTCAAGCAGCCGTGTCTTTTTTCCGGACTAACCATAGTATCCCCGATTCCGTCGGAGTGGTAATCCATACACGTGAAGGCGCAATCGTATATACAGGGGATTTCAAATTCGACCAAGCGGCAACCGATCTGTATAAACCGGAGATCGGAAAAATGGCTAGTATTGGGGAAGAAGGGGTCCTATGCTTGCTATCGGATAGTACGGGTGCTGAGAGGCCAGGTTATACGCCGTCAGAAGCCGTTGTGGCCAGAGACATTACTGAAGCTTTCCTTGCTTCCCGGGGCAGGATCATCGTTGCGTGCTTCGCTTCGAACATCAACCGAATTCAACATGTTTTCAATGCGGCAGCAGCAAGTCGCAGGAAAGTGGCCGTTGTAGGGAAAAGCCTTCAACGCGTTTATGAAACAGCACTGAATCTTGGTTATTTGAAGGTACAAGACGAGCTAATAATCCCAATTAACGAAATTAGCCAGTATGACGACCGTGAAATCGTCGTCTTATCGACAGGGCATCAAGGAGAACCGATTGCGGCGCTCCAAAAGATGGCGAAACAAACTCATAAGCAGGTAACGATCAAAAAAGGTGACACCGTTTTAATTAGTGCTTCCCCCCTACAAGGTGGCGAACTGATTTTATCGAAAACGGTTGATTTGCTATACAGGGTAGGTGCCGAAGTCGTATCTGCCAATAAATATAAGGTGCACGTAACGGGACATGGGAGTCAGGAAGAACTGAAAATGATGATCAACCTGATGAATCCTAAATTCTTCATCCCGGTACATGGTGAATACCGCCATTTATATGCACATCAAAAAGTCGGAATTGCAGCAGGAATTAAACGGGAGAATATCGTAATTGCCGAAAAAGGTGATGTCATCGAACTGAAGGGAAATAAAATGGCCCTATCCGGCAAAGTCCCGGCAGGAAACATCCTGATAGATGGCAGCGGTGTTGGCGATGTTGGCAATATCGTTCTCCGTGATCGTCGCTTGTTATCCCAGGATGGCATTTTGATTGTAGTCGTAACCTTGAACCGTCAAGACAAAAGTATTGCCGCTGGTCCTGAAATCATTTCAAGGGGATTCGTTTATGTTCGTGAATCAGAAAAAATGATCGCGGAAGCAACTGAAATCGTAAGTGAAATCGTCAAGAAAAATGGATCGCGCCAACCGTTCGATTGGTCTACGCTGAAACAGGAAATGCGTGATGCCTTGAATCAATTCTTTTACGAAAAAACGAAACGTCGTCCAATGATTTTGCCGATCATCATGGAATATTAATCAAGCCCCCCCTGATATCACCATCAGGGGGGGTCTTCCGTTTGTCCAACCTCATATATCTTGAAGAATGAAGTCGAAGACTCGAGACATAATAAAGCTATAGGCTAAAAGAGAAAGGGGTTGGCATCGTGGATAATGCACCATTACCAAATGAAAATGAAGGCCGGCAGGAAGGGAAGAATTCAACTTTAATCGAAAAGATCCAGCAGCTGGGGGCTACGAATGTCCCGCAACTATCACAGGACTCAAAAATCCATTGTTTGACGATCATTGGACAAATTGAAGGACATATGCAGCTGCCTCCTCAAAATAAAACGACCAAATACGAGCATGTTATCCCACAAATCGTCGCAATTGAGCAAAATCCGAATATCGAGGGACTGCTAGTCATTTTAAATACAGTGGGAGGAGATGTTGAAGCAGGTTTGGCGATTGCAGAGATGCTTGCTTCCCTGTCCAAGCCGTCGGTTTCGATCGTACTGGGGGGAGGGCATTCGATCGGAGTGCCGATTGCCGTTTCGTGTGACCATTCCTATATAGCCGAAACAGCGACGATGACCATTCATCCGATTCGTCTGACAGGCCTTGTCATCGGGGTTCCCCAAACCTTTGAATACTTGGATAAAATGCAGGAAAGAGTCATCAAGTTCGTAACAAGGCACTCCAATGTTACGGAGGAAAGTTTCAAGGATTTAATGTTTGCCAAAGGAAATCTAACCCGTGATATCGGTACGAATGTAATCGGTGCAGAGGCAGTCGAAGTCGGCATGATCGATGATGTTGGAGGTGTAGGTCAGGCCATGAGGAAACTATATAGCTTCATGGAAGAAAGAAGGCCAAAAATAGCAGGTGAAGAGGAGGGGCTTCTGCAATGACGCTCTATACAATCGTCCCTGAAGAAATCATCTTTCCACATCACCATGAAAAGACGGCGAATTTAATAGAAATGATTTATAATGGTGTGCATGTTATGGTTGAACATGATGGTGGACGGTCATTCCGCATCGATCGGATTGTGAGCACCGATCCTGCAGATTATATGAACGCAAATATCCATCCTGGGGCTGTCATTAGCGTGTTCGAGCACATGAATCGCTAGTGAAAACAGCTAATAATCGGTAATTATGATATACTGGATTGAAATCGGCAGCCATTTGGCTGCTTTATTCAGTATAGGAGCTAACTGTCTTTCATTCTAAATGGTACATACAGGGACAAGGTCATCTTTTTTTGGTATAATAACTCAGCGAACGTTTGTTTCATGAAGGGAAATCGCGATGTCATGTTGAATAGGAAAGTTAGAATAGTTTCATGAAGAATCAGGTGATATGATGGCAAAGAAAAAACGAAGAAAAAACAAAAGTACGGATAAGTTAAAACTAACGCTTAAATATGAATTGAGTGGCTTGACTTTAATTGGCTTGGCCATCATTGCCATTGCCAAGCTTGGAGCCGTGGGAAATGGGACGGTCTTTTTAATTCGCTTCTTTATGGGGGAATGGTACATCCTTTTGTTGTTGGCTGCCATTGCCGCTGGGTTTTATTTAATGGTCAAAAGGGAAGTCCCTTACCTGTTAAAAAGGCAGTTCATCGGTTTGTACTTCCTTGCTGCAAGCATGCTACTGCTCAGCCATGTGACGCTATTCAACAACTTGGCGGATGGAGGCCCATTCACGAAGCCTAGCGTCATTTCGAATACATGGGAATTATTCTGGATGGAAGTAACTGGGGATGTGAGTACGAGGGATTTGGGAGGCGGCATGATTGGAGCGATATTATTTGCGGCTTCTTACTTTTTATTTGATGAAGCTGGCTCGAAAATCGTATCCTTCCTTTTCATCGTCACTGGCGTTGTATTATTGACCGGGAAAACCTTGGGTGAAACCCTCGGAAGGTTTTTCTTGGGTCTTGGCGGCTTTATCAATACGCAATGGTCGGCATTCAGAGATGACATGAAAACATGGAATGAAGAGAAAAAAGAAAAGAAAAAAAATCCGCAGAAAAGAAAGAAAAGCGAAAAAGAGCCCGTGGCTGAAAACGATCAGCCCCTTCATCAAGAAGAGGAAACACCGCAGATGGCAACGGAACGAATCATCTCCAGCTTTGCTGATAAAGCCTATGGAGACGATGAAACGGAAGCTCCAATCGCTCCGGTAGCGGCACCGGTTCCTGAAACTTCCGAGGAGCAGGATGATGCCGTTTTGCCTATGAATTTTACCGAAGTGGAAAATAAAGAATATCTGCTGCCCCCGCTTTCCTTATTATTGCAGCCTAAAAAAACGGATCAAAGCGGAGAATACAAACTGATTCATGAAAATGCGGCAAAACTTGAACGCACCTTCCATAGCTTTGGGGTCAAAGCGAGGGTAACGCAAGTACATTTAGGTCCAGCGGTAACTAAATATGAGGTCCATCCCGATGTAGGGGTGAAGGTAAGCAAAATCGTCAGCCTATCAGATGACTTGGCCTTAGCACTAGCTGCGAAGGACATCCGGATCGAGGCACCGATACCAGGTAAATCGGCCATTGGAATAGAGGTACCCAACTCCGAAGTGGCGATGGTCTCATTAAGGGAAGTTTTGGAGGCGAAAGAAGTAGACAAGCCTGATGCAAAACTGCAAATAGGCCTAGGGCGGAATATTTCTGGTGAAGCGGTTAAGGCAGAGCTCAACAAAATGCCCCATTTACTAGTGGCAGGAGCGACAGGTAGCGGTAAATCCGTTTGTATCAACGGCATTATCACCAGTATACTGATGCGGGCAAAACCGCATGAAGTGAAAATGATGATGATCGATCCGAAAATGGTGGAGCTTAATGTCTATAATGGCATTCCCCATTTACTAGCGCCAGTTGTGACGAATCCAAAGAAAGCGGCACAGGCCTTACAAAAGGTCGTCAGTGAAATGGAACGTCGCTATGAGCTATTTTCACATTCCGGTACGCGTAATATTGAAGGCTATAACGATTATATCAATCGGTATAATATCGAGGAAGATGCCAAGCAGCCACTTCTGCCATATATCGTCGTCATTGTTGACGAGCTGGCGGATTTAATGATGGTTGCCTCAAACGATGTAGAAGATGCCATCACACGGCTGGCACAAATGGCACGGGCTGCCGGCATCCATTTGATCATCGCCACTCAGCGGCCATCCGTAGATGTAATTACAGGGGTCATTAAAGCGAACATTCCATCAAGAATAGCTTTTAGTGTCTCATCGATGACCGATTCAAGAACGATCCTCGACATGGGCGGTGCCGAAAAACTGTTAGGCAGGGGCGATATGCTATTCTTGCCTGCGGGGGCTTCAAAACCTGTGCGGGTCCAAGGCGCATTCTTATCGGATCATGAAGTCGAGGAAGTTGTCACCTATGTCATTTCACAGCAAAAAGCCCAGTATAACGAAGAAATGATACCGGATGAAATTACGGAAACCTCAAACGGCGAAGTCGACGACAGTTTATATGACGATGCCGTGGCATTGATCTTGGAAATGCAAACCGCATCCGTTTCCATGCTTCAGCGCCGTTTCCGAATTGGCTACACACGGGCAGCGAGGCTGATCGATGAAATGGAAGCAAGAGGAATCGTCGGTCCTTATGAAGGCAGTAAACCACGGAATGTATTGGTGTCAAGAGATGAACAGGATGAAGCGCATTTATCATAACTAAAAAAAACCGGGCAGCTGCCCGGTTTTTTTTAGTTATTCATCGCTTCGTCCAAATGTGTAAGGCAAAAGTCGGTGATCATCGCTTCTTCATCTTCCTCTAAATCGAAATCGAGCGCGCCTTCAGTCCCTTTTTCAAAAATATCATATTTAATCAGTTTGCCTACTTGTTCTTCAATGACAAATAGCACCCTGACATATAACCCATTTTCTGAAAAGAGCTCATCATCTTCCGCCACTTCGATATCCAAGAACAACTCGTAACGCTCTCCGGATAAGATGCCGAATGGGTCATTCAATTTTTCGAAACTATATTCTGTTATGTTTAACATCATGTGTACATCCCTTCAAAGAAGATAACCCTATTATACAGGAAAACGACAGCTTGAAAAGAAAGCTTGCTGCAATCGGTTAGCATTTCAAAAATTTTTTTTGTTCTGATTTAGGAGAATAATCGTGCAATTTCCGTTGAGTTTACTAGATTGAAAGACACAGAGGAGGGTAATTCCTCCTAAATTCTTTTCTGCGAAATAGTAAAACACTATTTATTTATATGAAAAAAAATGTTATATTATTTTCGATTAGTAGGAATGATTCAACATCAGAGGTCTGATGTCTTAAGAAATTAGCTGGGGGAAACTGTATGTCAATAAAATCAGATAGTCGACATTTATATTTGCAGGTCATTGATTACCTGAAGCAGGACATTGAAGCAGGAGTCTATCAGGAAAATGAAAAATTCCCTTCTGAATTCGATCTTGCAAAAAAACTGGGCGTGAGTAGGGCGACACTTCGGGAAGCGCTGCGAATATTAGAAGAAGAAAACATCATCATTCGCCGCCATGGAGTTGGTACTTTTGTCAATCCAAAACCTCGTTTCACTTCAGGTATCGAGCAATTAAAAAGTGTCACTTCCATGATTGAAGAGGCAGGGATGAAACCTGGTACGATCTTCTTAAGCTTGACGGCTCTTGAACCTACGGAGGATGATATACGCAGGTTTTCTTGCTCACCAGATGAGCGTATCATGATCATCGAACGAGTTAGGACGGCGAATGGAGAGCCGGTAATCTACTGTGTCGACAAAATTCCTGAATCGATACTATCAGAAAATTTCGACCGTAACGATGAGTCGCTTTTCGATATTTTGGAAAGAGATGCAAATCGAAAAATTACGCATGCGGTAGCAGAGATTGAGCCAATTGGATATCACGAGAAAGTTTCTCCTATCCTAAAATGCTCTCCAGAAGCAGCACTACTCGTTTTAAAGCAGATGCATCTTGATGATTGGGACCAGCCGATCCTGTATTCCGTAAACTACTTTAAAGCCAATATGTTCAGTTTTCATGTTCTCCGTAAACGAGTGTAATCCATTAACTCTCTTTCCATGCGGAAGAATGCAAACGCTTGTATAAAAACAAGCGTACGTGCAAAAAAAATTTACGAGAAGTGAAAACGCGAACATGAATGACTTTTCAGAACATTTCTACTCTACACACTATCGATATTAGGGGGATAAAAATTGAAAAAGCGAAAATTAGGCCTAGCTCTTTCACTTGTTCTTGCAGCTGGAACGCTATTGGGAGCATGTGGTAATTCAGAGAATGATGATAAAGAATCTTCGAATGGTAAAGACAAGAAAGACAACTTCACTGTTGCCATGGTAACTGATACCGGCGGAGTGGATGACGAGTCGTTCAACCAATCGGCTTGGAAGGGACTTCAGGAATTCGGTAAGGACAATAGCTTAGAAAAAGGTAAGGATGGATTTAACTATCTGCAATCTAAATCGGATGCGGACTACGCTAAAAACCTGAATACGCTTGTACGTGAAGATTACAAACTTATCTATGGTATCGGTTTCCTTTTAGCTGAAGCTGTAGGAGAAGTGGCCGATCAACGTCCGGATTCAAACTTTGCGATAGTGGATACAGTCGTTGACAAGAAGAATGTTGCGAGTATTAATTTTAAAGAGCAGCAAGGTTCATTCCTTGTTGGTGTAATTGCCGGATTACAAACTAAAACAAACAAAGTCGGTTTTATCGGTGGAGTTGAATCCGAATTAATTAAGAAATTCGAAATCGGCTTTAAGGCTGGGGTTTTATCTGTAAATCCTGATGCTAAAGTGGAAGTTAAATATGCCGGTGATTTCAATAAAGCAGATATTGGTAAATCAACTGCAGGCTCCATGTACTCTTCTGGCATTGACATCATTTATCATGCTGCCGGCGGAACTGGAAAAGGCGTATTTACTGAAGCTGTTGAGCAAAAACAAAAAGATCCAAAAAGAGAAATCTATGTTATCGGTGTAGATAGCGACCAAGCTAAATTAGGAGCAGTTCCAGGAACGGACGATAACATCACACTAACGTCTATGCTAAAACGTGTTGATGTTGCAGTTAAAGACCTTTCCGAAAAAGCGAAAGAAGGACAATTCCCAGGTGGAAAAGTTATTGAGTACGGTATCGAAGAAAATGGTGTAGGCATTTCTGAAACAAAAGATAATGTTACTGAAGAATCTTTGAAAGCGGTTGAAGAATGGACAGAAAAAATTAAATCAGGTGAATTCGTCGTACCAGGTACGGATGAAGAATTCAAAAAGCTTGATTTATAAATCGCAGTACTTAACAAAGAATAGGGTGGCAGAATTGCACTCTATTCTTTCTTTTCCTAAATAAAGCTCTTGGTCCAGTAAAAATGTCGAATGAAAAACTATGATGGAATAAATCGTAGTTTTTCATTTGGTTTTTTTTAAAAAAAATCAATAGAGTAAGAGATCAGCACTTTATCAAAAAAATATTTACACTCATTTTAGGAGTTGATAATACGTGGAATATGTAATTGAGATGCTCAATATCCGTAAGGAATTTCCAGGCATCGTCGCAAATGATAACGTTACCCTTCAGGTGAAAAAAGGGGAGATTCACGCATTATTGGGTGAAAATGGCGCGGGTAAATCCACTTTGATGAATGTATTATTCGGTTTATACCAGCCAGAGCAGGGAGAAATCCGCGTGAATGGTAGCCCCGTCAAGATTACCAGTCCAAACATTGCGAACGACTTAGGAATTGGAATGGTTCATCAGCATTTTATGCTTGTTGACCCATTTACCGTAACGGAAAATATAATACTAGGGAAAGAAACGTCGAAAGCGGGAAAAATCGATTTAAAAGAAGCAAGTGAGGAAGTTAGGAAACTATCAGAACAATATCAGCTAAGCGTCGACCCTTATGCAAAAATCTCCGATATTTCGATAGGGATGCAGCAACGTGTCGAAATTCTAAAAACGCTTTACCGTGGTGCGGAGATCTTGATTTTTGATGAACCGACTGCTGTGCTGACTCCTCAAGAAATAAAGGAATTGATTTTTATCATGAAGGCCCTTATTAAAGAGGGTAAATCCATCATTTTAATTACACACAAACTTAAGGAAATCATGGAGGTGTGTGACAGGGTAACGGTTATTCGCAAAGGGCAAGGAATTGGAACAGTGAATGTCAACGAAACGAATCCTAACGAATTGGCGAGCTTGATGGTCGGCAGGGAGGTTCTTTTTAAAACGGAAAAAACGGCAGCCTCTCCTACAGATGTAGTACTAGAAGTTAGGGAACTTGAAGTCAAGGATGCTCGAGGCGTTTCAGCTGTTAAGAATCTGGATTTAACTGTCCGTGCTGGAGAAATCGTTGGAATTGCTGGTGTGGATGGCAATGGACAATCTGAATTGATTGAAGCATTGGCTGGTCTAAGAAAGTCGACGACAGGTTCCATTAAGCTTAATGGAAAAGAAATAAGGAACCTTAAACCTAGGAAAATAACGGAAGCTGGCGTTGGGCATATTCCAGAGGACAGACATAAGCATGGCTTGGTCCTTGATTATAGTGTTGGGGAGAATATTGTCTTGCAAACGTATTATCAAAAGCCATTCTCCAAAGCTGGTATTTTGAATTCAAAGAAAATATTTGAAAAAGCCCGGTCCTTGATCAAAAGTTACGATGTTCGAACACCAAGTGAGTATACTCCTGCACGAGCGCTTTCTGGCGGAAATCAGCAAAAAGCTATCATAGGACGTGAGGTTGATAGAAACCCGGATCTATTGATCGCCGCACAGCCTACACGCGGACTTGATGTAGGAGCAATCGAGTTTATCCATAAACGCCTGATTGAACAGCGTGATGCAGGAAAAGCGGTACTCCTCATATCATTTGAATTGGAAGAAATCATGAATGTAAGCGATAAAATTGCTGTTATATATGAAGGTGAAATCGTCGCCATTGTCAATCCAAAAGAAACGACTGAACAGGAACTAGGTCTTCTTATGGCTGGCAGTAAACGGACGGAAGCAGGTGGAAAACAACATGTCTAAGCATTTATCTAAATTAACCAGTCCGTTAATAGCGGTTATCCTTGGCCTAGTGGTCGGAGCTATAATCATGTTGGCAAGTGGCTATGACCCTATTGCAGGCTATGGCTCCATGATTGGAGGCATTGTCGGGGATTCATATTATGTCGGGGAATCAGTCAGGACAATCATTCCTTATATCCTCGCAGGTTTGGCGGTGGCCTTTGCTTTTCGTACAGGGTTATTCAATATCGGTGTTGAAGGGCAATTAATCGTCGGCTGGCTTGCGGCGGTATGGGTAGGCATCGCTTTTGACCTTCCGAGGATCATCCATTTGCCTTTGGCCATTCTAGCTGGGGCGGTTGCCGGAGCGTTATGGGCAT
Organism: Peribacillus muralis; assembly: GCF_001439925.1. GTDB lineage: Bacteria > Bacillota > Bacilli > Bacillales > DSM-1321 > Peribacillus > Peribacillus muralis. The sequence continues at coordinate 71,712 of NZ_LMBV01000006.1, read as the reverse complement.
TCATTCCTGGTTATTTAAAGGCCAAATTCCGTGTACATGAAGTTATCGTTTCCATCATGTTGAATTATACAGCTTTGCATGTAACGAATTATTTGATTCGGAACGTATTGACAGACAAGCTGGATAAAACAGAAAGAATCGCTGATACAGCATCACTGCGCTCTCCTTTCTTTGAAAGCATCACGGATTTTTCACGGATGCATTGGGGAATAGTGGTAGCTATTATTTGTGTAATCATCATGTGGTTCATACTTGAAAGGACAAAAACGGGCTTCGAGCTGAAAGCGGTTGGATTCAATCAGCATGCGTCCGAATATGCAGGGATGAGTGTTAATAAGAACATTATCCTTTCCATGGTTATTTCCGGTGCATTTGCAGGTCTTGCAGGTGCCATGGAGGGTCTTGGGACTTTCGGTTATGCCGCTGTCAAAGGTGGGTTCACAGGTATGGGCTTTGACGGAATTGCAGTAGCTCTACTTGGGGCGAATACAGCTATTGGCGTTGTTTTAGCTGCCTTATTATTTGGCGGATTGAAAGCAGGGGCTTTAAATATGCCTCTGGAAACTGGCATACCAAGTGAAATTGTAGATATTGTCATAGCGTTGATTATTTTCTTCGTTGCGTCCAGTTATTTTATTCGTTGGATTGCCGCTCGTTTTAAGAAAGGGGTGAAATAAGTGGATTTCTACCAAGTATTACAAATTATTATTCCATCAATGATTGCTCTAGCTGCTCCACTTATATTTACTTCACTTGGAGGAGTGTTTTCTGAACGCGCAGGTGTTATAAACATTGGTTTGGAAGGATTAATGGTAATAGGTGCCTTTACAGGGATCGTTTTCAACTTAATGTTGGCAGATGTGTTTGGCGAATGGACACCATGGCTTGCTGTCATAGCAGCAATGATAGCTGGTTTGTTATTTTCCATCCTCCATGCAGTGGCTTGCATAACGTTCAGGGCGGATCAAACGGTCAGCGGTGTCGCCATCAACCTTTTGGCAGTAGGTTTAACCATGTTTTTAGTTAAGCTGATTTTCGACAAAGGACAAACAGATAGAATCACAGAAACATTCCCAAGGATTGATGTTCCGCTTTTAAGTGATATTCCATTTATAGGACCCATCTTTTTCGCAAATGGGTATTATATCGTCTATATAGCGATCTTGATATCTTTTGTCGTTTGGTATGTACTATATAAAACTCCATTTGGTTTAAGAGTTCGTGCAGTTGGAGAGCATCCTATGGCAGCTGATACGATGGGTGTAAATGTTACGAAAATCCGTTATGCTGCCGTCTTATTGTCAGGTGCGTTCGGCGGTATCGGCGGAGCGATTTATGCAACCATCTTTTCGAATGAATTCAACCATGCGACCATCAATGGTCAAGGATTCATGGCCATTGCCGCGATGATATTCGGTAAGTGGCATCCAATTGGAGCGATGGGGGCTGCGTTATTCTTTGGTTTAGCTCAAAGCTTAAGCATCGTTGGCTCGAGCCTTCCTTTTTTCAAGGATATACCATCGGTTTACCTTTTGATTGCCCCTTATGTATTGACAATCATTGCCCTAACTGGATTCATTGGACGTGCAGATGCTCCAAAAGCATCGGGACAGCCTTATATCAAAGGAAAAAGATAAATGATGCAACCGGTCAGTTAACTATGCTGACCGGTTTTTTCTTAGGATAGAAGCATAAGATTAGACCATAGCTGATGAACTCCTGGTGAAAACCTAAAAAAAGTAGCTGTTACTTGCATGATTTTTCCTTTCACATGTATATTTTAAGTAGATGTTTAAAAGGGTTCCAATCTACAAACAATAAGCTAATAAAGGTGATTTATATAATGAGGAGGATTATTCATGTCTATCGCTTCCGATACAATAATGGAAAAAAGTGGCTACAAGCTACACGTGGTCCGTACGGATAAATATAAAACGAATACGCTCGTACTGAAGATGAAAGCCCCATTGACGAAAGAAGAAGTTACATATCGCGCATTGGTGCCGTATGTGTTACAGAGCAACACGAGTAAATACCCTACGACTCCTGCGCTTCGTTCTTACCTTGATGATTTATATGGGGCAGGTTTTTATGTCGATGTAGCTAAAAAAGGAGAATATCAAATCGTTAGTTTCACCATTGATATCGTCAATGAAAAATTCCTTAGTGATCCCACCCCGCTTCTCGAAAAGGCTTTTGATTTATTATCAGAGGTGATCTTTCATCCGAAAAAGAATGGCGAAGCCTTTGATCCTAAAACGGTTTCCAATGAAATTCGCTCCTTGAAACAGCGAATTCAGTCTATTTCCGATGATAAGATGCGCTATTCAGCTACACGGCTTGTCGAGGAAATGTGCAAAACTGAACCATATGCTCTCGAGGCGAGCGGAAATCTAGAAGACTTGAAAATGATAACCGCTGAATCCCTTTTCACTTATTACCAAAAAATGCTAGCTGAGGATGAAGTCGATTTATATGTGATCGGTGATATCGATGAAGCAGAGGTGGAAGCATTAGCTGACAAATATGTATCACTAAAGGCTCGAGTACCAGTTCATCTGCCGAAGGAAATCGGTAAGGAAGTGGAGAAAGAAAACGAAATCATTGAAAACTCCGACGTAAAACAAGGGAAATTGAATATCGGTTACCGTACCCATGTTGCCTATGGTGATCCGGATTATTATGCACTTCAGCTTTTCAATGGGATTTTTGGTGGTTTTTCACATTCAAAACTTTTCATTAACGTCAGGGAGAAAGCAAGTCTCGCTTATTATGCAGCTTCAAGGCTCGAAAGTCATAAAGGTCTATTGATGGTAATGGCGGGCATTGAAAATGCAAACTATAAACAAGCATTGGAAATCATTCATGCACAAATGAACGAAATGAAGCAAGGGAACTTTTCTGAAGAGGAACTGGCTCAAACAAAGGCTGTCGTAAAGAACCAGCTTCTTGAGACGATTGACGTGTCGAGAGGACTAGTGGAAATTTTATATCATAATGTCATATCCGGGCAAAATATTTCACTCGACGAGTGGTTTGCAAAAACAGAGCAGACGACGAAGGAAGAAATCGTAGCGGTTGGTCAAAAGATACAGCTTGATACGATTTATTTCCTAACAGAAGGGGAGGTGCAGGCGTAATGGAGAAAATAGCATTCACTCAATTGAAAGAGGAGCTTTTCCATGAAAAAATGGACAATGGGCTCGAAGTTTATATTCTTCCAAAAAAAGGGTTCAATAAGTCGTTTGCGACGTTTACGACGAACTACGGTTCAGTGGACAATCATTTCAAGCCCTTGAATGAAACGGATTTCTCTAAAGTGCCTGATGGAATTGCCCATTTCCTTGAACATAAGCTTTTTGAAAAAGAAGATGGCGATGTTTTTCAGCAATTCTCAAAGCAAGGGGCATCAGCAAATGCCTTCACTTCTTTTACACGTACCGCCTATCTGTTCTCAAGCACGACTGATTTCAACAAGAATCTGAAGACCCTAATCGACTTTGTCCAAGATCCTTACTTTTCAGAGAAGACGGTAGAGAAGGAAAAAGGGATCATTGGACAGGAAATCAATATGTATGATGATAACTCTGACTGGCGACTATATTTCGGGACGATAGCTAACATGTACCATCATCATCCAGTGAAAATCGATATTGCCGGAACTGTGGCATCGATTGCTGATATTACGAAAGATATGCTTTATGAATGCTACAACACGTTTTATCACCCGAGCAACATGCTTCTGTTTGTTGTAGGGCCTGTTGATGTTGAGAGTACAATGAAGTTAATCCGCGATAATCAAGCGAATAAAGGCTACAATGAACAGCCTGAGGTGGAGCGTAAATTCGCTGATGAACCAAACACCGTTGCCAAGAAAAAGGAAATCTTAAAGATGAATGTCCAGACTCCGAAGGTTATGCTTGGAATCAAGGCCATCAATGTTCAACAATCAGGTTTACAGCTTTTGAAAAGGGAATTGGCGACCAATATTTATTTGGAGATGCTGTTCGGGAAAAGTTCACCATTGCATGAGGAACTGTATGAGGAGGGGCTTATCGATCAAAGTTTCTCTTATGATTATACACAGGAGCAGGGCTTTGGGTTTGCTTTAATTGGCGGGGACAGTGCCAAGCCAGAAGAGTTAACGGAGTCAATATGTACGATTCTGCAAAAATCCAAAGCTGGAACCGGCTTGAATGAAGAAAGCCTGCATAGGACGATCAAGAAAAAAATAGGTTCTTTCCTTCGTTCCCTGAATTCACCGGAGTATATCGCAAATCAATTCACCCGATATACATTCAATGACATGAACTTGTTTGATGTAGTATCGGTTTTGGAAAAACTAACGATTGAAGATATCAGGAATGTCGCCATTGATTTAATTGCAGATGAACGGATGACGGTCTGCCAGGTACTTCCTAAATAATAGTAAAGGGGGCTGGAATGTGGGGAAACGTTTTGCCCTTATAACTGGTGCGAGTGGAGGAATCGGCAGGGAAATCGCCATTAAGCTTGCCGAGGAGAACTATTCACTTTATTTACATTATAACAGCAATGAAGAAGCAATTATGGAATTAATAGAAGTATTGAAGCCTCATCAGGTAGAACTCATTCCAATACAAGCGGATTTGTCGACACCTGACGGATACAAGATATTGGCTGAGAATATTTTTGCCCTTCATGCGATTGTCCTTAATAGCGGCAATAGCTATTATGGGCTCATATCCGATATGGATGACAAGGTTGTTAATGAGATGGTCCAATTGCATGTAACAAGTCCATTCCAATTATCGAAGGAACTGCTTCCGAAGTTGATGTACCAAGAACGGGCGGCCATTGTTGCCGTCACATCCATATGGGGCCAGACTGGCGCTTCTTGTGAAGTCTTATATTCCATGGTAAAGGGTGGGCAAAATGCTTTTATCAAAGCGCTGAGCAAGGAAGTATCCCTTAATGGCATCCGGGTGAATGCAGTGGCCCCCGGTGCGATATCCACATCCATGCTTGAATCTTTCAGTGCGGACGATTTGGAGATCATTAAAGGCGATATCCCGATGGGCAGGATGGGAAACGCGAAGGAAGTCGCCGAGGCTGTGTTTTATTTACTATCCGATAAAGCATCATATATCACCGGACAAATACTAGGCGTCAATGGTGGATGGTACACATGATTTTTTTATGCTATGTATAATTTCCTCTGTTCCTTCACAAAATATCTATGTACTATTTTGAAGGAAAGGGTGACTTTCATGTCTGTACTAGACAATTGGGATCAATGGAAAAACTTTTTAGGCGACAGATTAAATCAAGGTGAGCAACAAGGATTATCAGATGGTGCCGTCAACAACTTGGCTTTTGAAATCGGTGATTATCTAGCTAAGCAGGTTGAGCCCCAGAATGATCAAGAAAAAGTCCTTGCTGATCTTTGGTCAGTCGCTAGCGATCAAGAAAAACATGCCATGGCAAGCGTTATGGTCAAGTTAGTCGAGAACAACGGAACAAAGTAAAAACTAAAAGCTAAAGGCCCTGTTATTTATTAACAGGGCCTTTCTGCATGAGGATGACTGATAATTATCCTTGAATATAAAATTGAAGAATTTTATGGGGTTTTTCCTTTTAACTTCTCATGAAATGCTATAATATAGAAGCTAGACAATAATTAATGGGTACAGACCTTGAAATTTACGATGGATAAGTTTTGCTCGAATGGATAGGGTAAAAGCTTCTAGGCTTAAGGAGTGTTATCGTGGAGAAAAAAGAATGGTATTTTGAATATGAAATTCAAGTCAACCGTCCGGGTTTATTAGGGGATATTTCATCCTTGCTGGGAATGCTGTCCATCAACATCATAACAATAAACGGTGTGGATGAAGGCAGACGCGGTTTACTTTTAAAAGCGGAAGATAGCCGTAATATAGAAAGATTCGAATCAATCCTCCATACGATGGATACGATAAAGGTCATTAAGCTTAGGGAACCTAAATTACGTGACCGACTAGCTGTCAGGCATGGCCGTTATATCCAGCGCGATGCGGATGAGAAGAACACGTTCAGGTTCGTTCGTGATGAGCTAGGCTTGCTTGTCGATTTCCTGGCCGAGCTATTTAAACAGGAAGGCCATAAACTAATCGGGATACGAGGCATGCCGCGTGTTGGAAAAACCGAATCGATCGTAGCCTCTAGTGTATGTGCAAACAAAAGATGGTTGTTCGTGTCGTCAACCCTTTTAAAGCAGACTATTCGCAGTCAGCTTATCGAGGATGAATATAATAATGATAATTTGTTCATTTTAGATGGAATTGTTTCCACTCGCCGTGCAAATGAGCGGCATTGGCAATTGATTCGTGAAATCATGCGGCTTGATGCGGTTAAAGTCATTGAACATCCGGATGTATTTGTCCAAAATACGGAATATACTCTCGAAGACTTTGATTATATTATTGAGTTGCGAAACAATCCAGACGAAGAAATAACATATGAAGTTGTCGACCAAAAAGACCAGTTTTCGGGGTCCGATTTTGGTTCCTTTGACTTTTAAAATGGCAGGTGTTTTATTTGAGTGAGTTAGGTAAGCGATTAAAGGAAGCTAGGGAAGCCAAAGCCCTTAGCCTGGAAGATCTACAGGAGTTAACAAAGATTCAAAAGCGTTACCTTGTCGGGATCGAAGAAGGAAATTACAGCATGATGCCTGGGAAATTCTATGTGCGGGCATTCATCAAGCAATACTGTGAAGCGGTCGGCCTTGATTCGGAGGAGATTCTTGAACAATATAAGAGTGAGGTTCCTTCCGTCTACAGCGAGGAAATCCCTGAGCAACTTTCAAGGGTCCAATCCCGGAAAACGATACCGGCAGGAGATTCCAAAGTTGTGGAAATGTTACCGAAGATATTGGCTGTTGTTTTGGTCATCGGTGCTGCCATCTTAATATACGTGCTCGTATCGAGTTATATGAGTAAACCGGATAGTGCTGATAAAAAGGATGACAAACAGAATGAATCCGTGGGCTACGGCAAAAGTGAAGATTTTGATAAGGAAGAAAAGGATGCAAGCAAGAAACAGAGTGAAGAAACGCAACCAGCCTCTGATGAGAAGAATGAAGATGATGCTAAAAAAGATGAGCCAAAGAAAGAACAAAAACTCGCCGTTATTACATCTAGCGGTAAAAATAGCACGTATGAATTGAAAGATACGGACACCTTTAAATTAAAAGTGAAGTCCAAAGGCTCACCTTGGGTTGGCATTAAAAATGGCGAAGGTAAATTACTTTACCAGGGCACCATCGACAAGGACAAGAGTGAGGAAATTGATTTCTCCAATGAAAAAGAAGCCGTCATCAATATTGGCAGGGCATACGAAACTGAAATCTTTGTGAATGATGAGAAGCTCGAGTATTCCATTTCACCAACTGAAGTGAATACGCAATTGGTTACGATACAATTTACGAAAGCCGAATAGTCATCTTTATAGATGACTATTTTTTCTCTATACAATATCGTCAAGCCTTGTTTCGGCATATCCGGCATATAAGATCGGATTTTGAGATAAATTATACATAAATGCAACAGATGGCCCTTCGCCATCATTTTAGATTTACAATGCATGGGCCTGCCCCAAGGGGCTGGCGTAAATTTTGGAGGTAAAAGTTTTGAATCTGCCTAATAAGATTACAGTAGCAAGAATTTGCTTAATACCAGTTTTTTTAATCATCATGCTCGTACCTTTTTCATGGGGCACACTGACATGGGGGGAATACAGTCTGCCAGTTGCACACTTAGCTGGAGCGATTCTCTTCATAATCGCATCCACGACGGATTGGATCGACGGTCATTTTGCCAGGAAATACAATTTAATTACCGATTTAGGTAAATTTTTAGATCCATTGGCAGACAAGCTTCTGGTTTCAGCTGCCCTCATCGTTTTGGTTGACCTGGATTTAATGTATGGTCAGTCGTGGATCGCCATCGTGATCATAAGCCGTGAATTTGCCGTCACCGGCTTGCGATTGGTACTGGCCGGCACTGGGGAAGTCGTAGCAGCGAACCAGCTTGGAAAAATTAAAACATGGGCGCAAATTGTTTCCATTTCGGCATTATTGCTGCATAACCTTCCATTTGCGCTCATTTCACTTCCGTTTGCTAATATCACTTTATGGATTGCATTAATCTTTACAATTTGGTCAGGTTTGGATTATTTTATAAAAAACAAAGACGTATTTGTTAATTCAAAGTAAAACGAATGGTGGTTTTTTAAAAGATGGATGCAGAAATCATTGCAGTGGGCTCCGAGCTTCTTCTAGGACAAATAAATAACACAAATGGAAAATTCCTATCACAGCAATTCGCGGAAATGGGCATCAATGTTTTTTACCATACTGTGGTAGGGGATAACGACCGTCGTTTACAACAAGCTATAGAAATCGCAGAATCAAGGGCGAACTTGATCGTCTTTACCGGTGGACTCGGTCCTACCAAGGATGATTTAACGAAGGAAACGATCTCTCGCCATATAGGGAAAAAGCTCGTGTTTAACGATGAAGCTTTGCAATCCATCGAAGCTTACTTTCAAAAACGAGACCGGCCAATGACGGAAAATAACAAAAAGCAGGCGCTTGTTTTAGAAGGCAGCGAAGTGTTGGCAAACGATCATGGCATGGCACCGGGAATGGTTCTGTCCAAATCCGGAATTACATATATGCTTTTGCCAGGTCCCCCTAGCGAAATGGAACCGATGTTTTTAAGTTATGGCTATGAATCGATCATGAATAAATTGGATAAGCATGAACGAATCGATTCCAAAGTACTTCGATTCTTTGGTATTGGTGAAGCGGAATTGGAAACGGTGATCGATGATCTCCTTGTCAATCAAACGAATCCGACGATTGCTCCGCTTGCTGCCGAAGGCGAAGTGACGTTAAGGATCACTGCCAAGGACTCTTCCAAACAAAAATGCGAAGCGCTTATTTTAGCCGCCGAAAAAGAGATTATGGACCGGGTCGGAAAGTTTTACTATGGAAATGATAATACTTCGCTCATAAAGGAACTTGTAAAAGAATTAACGGTACGCAAGCTTTCGATTGCGGCTGCGGAAAGCTTGACAGGCGGGATGTTTCAGGAACAGCTGACGACCATCCCGGGTGCCGGTAAAGTGTTCAAAGGCGGCATTGTCAGTTATACGAATGAAGCGAAGTTGAATGTCCTCGGCGTCAGTGAAGGGATCATTTCCGAGCATGGTGTGGTCAGTGGTGAGTGCGCCAAGGAAATGGCATCCAATGTCCGGAAAATGCACGATGCGGACGTAGGTATAAGCTTTACGGGCGTTGCAGGGCCCGATGAACAAGAAGGCAAGCCTGTAGGCACTGTATTCATCGGTGTCTCGTATCGGGATGGAAACACTCATTTCAAAGCGTTGAATCTGTCAGGCAGCAGGGAACAGAACCGCATTAGAAGTGTGAAATACGGTTGTCATTACTTGCTGAAAGATTTGTAATGGGGAAAGCAGGGCTGCTTATAGCCCTGCTTTTATTTAATTGAGGAGTTTGTTTCCTGAAAAAAAGGGAAAAAGAAAAAAATAGTTGATTCCATGATTTTGCATTACTGCGGATTATACGGAAAGAAAATGAAAATTCTCATAAGGTAAAGCGCTTTTTTTAGAAGAATATCCGAAAAGAAAAAAACGAATGAATGTTCGACTTTTTCCTTGGCAAAATAGAAAAAAGGGTATATAGTAAAGATAGGTTTTGAGACAAGATACAAACATTGATCTCAAAGATATTTGCTAACGTAAGAGCATCATTAATCGGACAGCCGATTATTTGAATATAGAGGAGGAAATTGAGTGAGTGATCGTCAAGCGGCTTTAGATATGGCTTTAAAACAAATAGAAAAGCAATTTGGTAAAGGCTCCATTATGAAACTTGGAGAACAGTCAGATCGAAGGATTTCAACGATTTCAAGCGGTTCTTTAGCATTGGACGTAGCATTGGGAGTGGGCGGATATCCAAGGGGCCGGGTCATCGAGATATATGGACCTGAAAGCTCCGGTAAAACGACTGTTGCATTACATGCCATTGCAGAAGTTCAAAAAACTGGTGGTACAGCAGCATTCATTGATGCTGAGCATGCTTTGGATCCAGCCTATTCAGAAAAACTAGGTGTAAATATCGATGAGTTACTGCTTTCACAGCCAGATACAGGTGAACAAGCCTTGGAAATCGCTGAAGCGCTAGTTCGCAGTGGAGCGGTGGACATCATTGTCATTGATTCGGTGGCAGCTCTTGTTCCTAAAGCCGAAATCGAAGGAGAAATGGGAGACTCCCATATGGGCCTACAAGCCCGGATGATGTCCCAGGCACTTAGGAAACTATCTGGTGCCATCAATAAATCAAACACCATCGCCATTTTCATTAACCAAGTCCGTGAAAAAATTGGGGTTATGTTCGGTAATCCAGAGACTACTCCAGGAGGCCGGGCGTTGAAATTCTATTCAACGGTTCGTCTGGAAGTGCGTCGCGCGGAACAATTAAAACAAGGTAATGAAATCGTCGGTAATAAAACCAAAATCAAAGTTGTAAAAAATAAAGTCGCACCTCCATTCCGCCAAGCTGAGGTTGATATCATGTATGGACAAGGTATTTCCCAAGAAGGCGAAATCATTGATATGGGTGCAGAACTTGATATCGTCCTTAAAAGCGGTTCGTGGTATTCATACAATGAAGAGCGTGTCGGACAAGGTCGGGAAAACGCCAAGATGTTCTTGAAAGAAAATAAGGATATCGCATTGGAGATTTCTCAAAAAATCAGGAATCATTATAATCTTGATGGAGAGCATGAGCTACCAGCAGAGGAAACAGAAGAAGATCATTTTGAATTACTTGATTAATCGTAGGAAAAGGCCTAAGCTTATTTGCTTAGGCCTTTTCTATAAATGCGATGAAATGAAAAGTGCAAAATTTTCAGCGAATTTAATGGCTGGAAAAACAGAATTGCCGTCCCCTTCCATAAAGAATGTTGCTATTTCCGCTGGTGAATATTTAAGAAAACTTGAATAAACATTGATACATAAGGGACAAACGCTTGACAATAAAAATTCTCAACTATACAATTAATATGTATATTTTACAATTTTTCAAACTAAAATTTTGAAAATTAAGTGCTGTATATTGAATTTATGTGCAATGTACTTGCCGACAGTTCAACATTTTAAGTAAAAAGTTCATAGCAAGGGGAGGTGAAACGATGGAACCCATGACAATCATCTTCACTTTGCTTGGCCTAATCGTCGGTGCAGTTGTTGGTTATTTTATTCACAAATCAAAATTTGAGAGTAAAATAGCAGGGGCAAAGGGCTCTGCAGAACACATCCTTGAGGATGCAAAACGTGAAGCGGAAGCACTTAAGAAAGAAGCCTTGTTGGAAGCAAAAGATGAAATTCATAAAGTTCGTTCAGATTCTGACCGGGAATCCCGTGAAAGAAGGAATGAATTACAAAAACAAGAAAATCGGTTATTGCAAAGAGAAGAGAATCTGGACCGTAAGGATGATACGTTAGACAAACGTGAAATTCTTTTGGAGAGAAAAGAAGATTCTCTAAACCAAAGACAACAGCATATTGAAGAGATGGAAAGCAAAGTGGAAGATACGGTTCGCAAGCAGCAAACGGAGCTTGAACGTGTTTCAGGTTTAACTCGTGAAGAAGCTAAAGCAATCATTATCGACCGAATGGAAAACGAACTGGCTCACGATGTAGCGCTTATGATTAAAGAAAGTGATACCCGTGCCAAAGAAGAAGCTGATAAAAAAGCAAAGGAAGTTCTTTCTCTTGCGATTCAGCGTTGTGCGGCTGATCATGTTGCAGAAACCACCGTTTCTGTAGTGAATCTTCCAAATGATGAAATGAAAGGACGGATAATCGGACGTGAAGGACGAAATATCCGGACGTTAGAAACGCTAACAGGTATTGACCTAATTATTGATGATACTCCTGAAGCTGTCATTTTATCTGGATTTGATCCAATTAGACGGGAAACGGCACGCTTGGCTCTTGAAAAGCTTGTTCAGGACGGACGGATCCATCCGGCCCGAATTGAAGAAATGGTTGACAAAGCAAGGCGTGAGGTAGATGAACATATTCGTGAAATTGGTGAACAAACAACTTTTGAAGTTGGCGTTCACGGTCTACATCCAGACCTCATCAAAATACTAGGGCGTTTGAAGTTCCGTACAAGTTATGGACAAAATGTGCTTAAGCATTCAATTGAAGTGGCCCAGCTTTCAGGTTTATTGGCCGCTGAGCTTGGAGAGGATGAAGTCCTTGCCCGCCGTGCCGGTTTATTGCATGATATCGGGAAAGCGATTGATCATGAAGTGGAAGGCAGCCACGTTGAAATTGGCGTGGAATTAGCAACCAAGTATAAAGAGCATCCTACTGTCATTAACAGCATCGCTTCACATCATGGCGATACGGAGCCAACCTCCATTATTTCAGTGCTTGTTGCAGCCGCTGATGCATTATCAGCTGCAAGGCCTGGCGCCAGAAGTGAAACACTTGAAAATTACATTAGAAGACTTGAAAAGCTTGAGGAGATTTCCGAATCCTATGATGGAGTGGAAAAATCATTTGCCATTCAAGCCGGACGTGAAGTGCGGATTCTAGTGAAACCAGAGCAAATAGATGACCTTTCGGCACATCGACTCGCACGTGATATCCGGAAAAGGATTGAAGAAGAGCTCGATTACCCAGGTCATATAAAAGTCACGGTCATTCGTGAAACAAGAGCGGTCGAATACGCTAAATAAACGTGTTAAAGAAAAAGCGAAGAGGTGCAAACCACTTCGCTTTTTCTTGTTTCTACCAGTATACCGGGTTCCGAAAATTACCCCGATGTTATGTTACAATACATACTTGAATAATTCTTATCATGAGAAATGTGAGTCTAGAAAGGATTTTACAATGAAACTGCTATTTATTGGAGATGTCGTAGGATCTCTAGGTCGTGAAATGGTCCAAGAATACCTTCCGAAACTAAAGGAAAAGCATCGTCCGCATATTACGGTCATCAATGGGGAGAATGCGGCAAGCGGACGTGGGATTACGGAAAAGATTTACCGGAATTTCTTAGAGTGGGGAGCACAGGCGGTGACAATGGGAAACCATACATGGGATAATCGGGATATTTTCAATTTCATTGATGATGCGAAATATCTTGTCCGCCCAGCAAATTTTCCAGACGGTGCACCGGGAGACGGTATGAAATTTTTGAAATTTAACCAACGGGAAATTGCGGTCATCAATTTGCAAGCCAGAACATTCATGCCGGATTTGGATTGTCCATTTAAAAAAGCGGAGGAACTCGTGACGTTGGCTCAAAAAAGGACACCCATCATCTTTGTCGATTTTCATGGTGAAGCCACAAGTGAAAAGCAAGCTATGGGGTGGTTCCTGGATGGAAAGGTTACAGCCGTTGTCGGGACGCATACACACGTTCAGACAGCCGATAACCGCATATTGCCTGAAGGCACTGCTTACATATCGGATGTGGGCATGACGGGCCCGTATGATGGTGTTCTGGGCATGGAAAGAAGGGCGGTCATCCAGCGGTTCCTGACAAGCCTTCCTGCTCGTTTCGAAGTGCCTAAGGAAGGAAGGACCCTATTAAGCGCGATCCTCCTGGAAATCGATGAGCAAACCGGTAATGCAAAAAAAATAGATAGAATCCTCATTAATGAGGATCATCCCTTTTATCATTGATTGATTAAATGAAATGGATGGACAGTCAAATGCTGTCCATCCATTTTTCATTCAATATAAATCTTGTTGGACAATCCGGGTTTTCTTTGTCATACAAGTTTTACTTGATGAATATAGTAGCAGTGGAAAGTGTTATAACCATTGAGCCTATGATCATAATCGGCAGGGAAGACAAGGAGGACTAGGAATGGAAATATTAAAGGTTTCAGCAAAATCTAATCCTAATTCTGTAGCAGGCGCACTAGCGGGAGTGCTCAGGGAAAGAGGAGCAGCCGAAATTCAAGCTATCGGAGCAGGTGCGTTAAATCAAGCCGTCAAGGCAGTAGCAATCGCAAGAGGATTCGTCGCACCTAGTGGAGTTGACTTGATTTGTATTCCTGCCTTTACAGATATACTTATTGATGGCGAAGAGAGAACGGCTATAAAGCTAATCATCGAACCAAGGTAACTTCATGAATGAGCGTCCTGTTTGTCCATTGGCGAGCAGGCTCTTTTTTGTCCGAAAATGACGGAATGCAAGGTTCGCTTTATAATGGAATATGTAAGCCATAAATGAATGGGAGCAGGAAGGGGGATCACGTTGGCGATTTTTGATGCACATTGTGATGTGCTAATGAAGATGTTCATCGATCCGGATATATCTTTTTTAGATAGTGAAAAATTACATATTACCAAGCGGGGATTATTGGATGAAGGAGGAAAAGTCCAATGTTTTGCCATTTACATTCCTGAAAAAGTCCATCCGGATATGAGATTTCAGGCAGCATTGGCGATGGTTGATATTTTTCATGAAAAGATTTTGTCTGAGCCAGAAATGAAATTTATTAAGACCAAGGCTGACATGGAATCTTTAAAAGAAACGGAGATCGGTGCAATTCTGACTCTTGAGGGGTGTGATTGCATCGGGAATGACTTACTGAAGCTGAAAACGCTCCTTCATCTTGGCGTTTCATCAGTAGGGCTAACATGGAATCACGCGAACTTGCTTGCTGATGGGGCATTGGAAACGAGAGGGGCAGGACTGACGGATTTTGGAGCAGAGGTGGTGACGCTGTTAAACGAGAAGGCAGTTTGGTGCGATGTATCTCATTTATCGGAAGCTGGATTTTGGGACACCATAAAGAGGGCGGACTTTCCCATTGCCTCCCATTCGAATGCCTATTCGCTTTGTTCCAATCCGAGAAATTTAAAAGACAGCCAAATAAAAGCCCTTTTGCAAAAAAATGGAGTGATTGGGGTAACCTTTGTCCCGCAATTTTTATCTAATGGTTACTCTGCATCGATAAAGGATATTTTAATGCATATAGATCATATATGCAGTTTAGGCGGGGAGCGCCAAATTGGTTTGGGATCGGACTTTGATGGAATCGATCATATGGTTGAAAATTTAACTGCATATAAAGATTATCATGTTTTAGTCAATGAGTTGAACAGGCTTTATTCCAGTGAGTTTGTCAACGGGCTCCTTTTTGGGAATTTTGCCCGTCATTTTCCTGTAAAAAAGGATAGCTTTTAGAAATTTTTAATTCATACTATATTGATATGAATAAATATTCTGAAAATATAAAAAATAGAATCAAAAAGGTTGCAATTTAATGGTTTAACCGATAGAATTGAAAGCGTTTAGTACACCTTTTCTAAATTAGAACGATTAATTATACATAATCGGATGTTCTGACGAGGGGTGCATTTAAATGCATTTATATACGAACGTTCTAAAGGAGTGTAAGACATGATCAATCAACTTTCATGGAAAGTTGGCGGACAACAAGGAGAAGGTATTGAAAGTACAGGAGAAATTTTCTGTATTGCCCTCAATCGCTTAGGATATTACTTGTATGGCTACCGTCATTTCTCATCTCGAATCAAAGGTGGACACACGAATAACAAAATTCGTGTCAGTACTACGGAAACTCGTGCTATCTCTGATGATTTAGACATCTTAGTTGCTTTTGACCAAGAAACGATTGACGTCAATTATAAAGAATTACATGAGGGTGGCATCATAATCGCGGATGCAAAATTCAAACCTGTCTGCCCAGAAGATACAAAGGCAGAATTATATATTGTTCCATTCACTGAAATTGCAGCAGAACTAGGAACTTCACTAATGAAAAACATGGTCGCCATCGGTGCGACATGTGCCGTTCTAGGAATGGAAATTTCCGTATTCAATGATGTTGTTGATGAAATCTTCGGCCGTAAAGGTGAAGAAATCGTTAAGAAGAATATGGATGCCATTACTGCTGGCTACAAGGCAATGGAAGTCTTGCTTGGAGAAAAACTGGGTGCAATGGAGCTAGAGAAGGCAGATGGCCAAAAACGATTGTTCATGATCGGTAACGATGCCATCGCTTTGGGCGCAGTTGCTGGCGGTTGCCGCTTCATGGCAGCCTACCCAATTACCCCAGCTTCGGAAATTATGGAATACCTCATTAAAAAACTTCCGCAATTGGGCGGGACGGTCATTCAGACCGAAGATGAAATCGCGGCAGCTACAATGGCGATAGGAGCAAACTATGGTGGTGTTCGTGCAATCACGGCTTCAGCTGGCCCTGGCCTTTCATTGAAAATGGAAGCAATCGGTTTGGCTGGTATTACCGAAACACCGATTGTGATTGTCGATACGCAACGGGGTGGTCCATCTACGGGGCTTCCTACGAAGCAGGAGCAATCCGATTTAATGGCCATGATTTATGGCACACACGGTGAAATTCCTAAAATCGTCATGGCTCCAAGTACAGTTGAGGAAGCTTTTTATGATACGGCAGAAGCGTTCAACCTCGCCGAGGAATATCAGTGTCCAGTCATCGTATTATCGGACTTACAGCTTTCTTTAGGTAAACAGACGGTTCAGCCGCTTGATTACAGCAAAGTGGAGATAAGACGCGGTAAATTGGTGGACTTTGACATTGAAGAGCCTGAAAACAAGTCATACTTCAAGCGTTATGAAGTTACGGAAGATGGGGTTTCACCTCGGGTCGTACCTGGTATGAAAAATGGGATCCACCATGTTACAGGTGTTGAGCATGATGAAACCGGCAGACCTTCCGAGACGGCATTGAATCGTAAAGTGCAAATGGATAAGCGGATGCGGAAACTGAATAATTTAACGAACACATTCAAAACACCCGTATACAAAAACACACCCCATGAAGAAGCCGATTTGTTAATTCTTGGTTTTAACTCCACACGCGGGACGATTGATGAAGCGATAGGCCGATTAGAAAGTGATGGCATGAAAGTGAATCATGCGCAAATCCGCTTGATTCATCCATTCCCTGCCGATGAAGTACTATCTTTAGTGCAAGCGGCTAAAAAGGTAGTGGTCATCGAAAATAATGCGACTGGACAATTGGCTAATATCATTAAGATGAATGTCGGACATGTCAATAAAATTAAAAGCATCCTAAAGTATGATGGCAATCCATTCCTCCCGCATGAAATTCACACACAATGCAAGGAGATGTTCGAATATGGCAACGTTTAAAGAGTTTCGTAATGATGTAAAACCTAACTGGTGTCCTGGATGCGGTGATTTCTCCGTACAGGCTGCCATGCAGCGTGCGGCGGCTAACGTAGGATTGGAGCCAGAGAATTTGGCTGTCGTTTCCGGTATTGGCTGTTCAGGCCGTATATCAGGTTACATCAAGTCATATGGTTTCCATGGTATCCATGGCCGCTCACTGCCAATTGCTCAAGGCGTGAAAATGGCCAACCGTGAATTGACCGTTATCGCTTCTGGTGGCGACGGAGATGGATTTGCAATCGGGATGGGACATACCATCCATGCGATTCGCCGTAATATCGACATTACGTATATCGTCATGGATAATCAAATTTATGGTTTGACAAAAGGCCAGACTTCCCCTCGTTCGGCTGCTGGATTTAAAACGAAGTCGACACCGGAAGGATCGATCGAGCAAGCTGTTTCACCTATGGAATTAGCCTTATCAGCTGGTGCTACCTTTGTCGCCCAGAGCTTTTCCACTGACCTGAAGGACTTGACGGCGATCATTGAAGCGGGTATCAATCATAAAGGTTTCTCCTTTATCAATGTCTTCTCTCCTTGCGTAACATATAACAAGATCAATACGTATGATTGGTTTAAACAAAACTTAACAAAATTAAACACGATTGAAGGCTATGATTCTTCAAATAAAGAACAGGCGATGCAGACGTTGATGAAACATGACAGCCTAGTGACAGGTATTATTTATCAAGACTCTTCACGTCCTTCGTACCAAGAATTGGTGCCGGGCTATGCCGAAAAAGCCCTGAACAAATCAGACTTAACGTTAGATCAAGCTCATTTTGATAAGCTTGTTGCAGAATTTATGTAAAAACAAAAAGGTTCACCCCTTAAATTGGGGTGAACCTTTTTTGTACATAATTGAAAAGCACTTACAAAGAGTTATTTCCTAACCTCTTTGTTTTAGCTTACCAACCGTTGTTGCATCCGCCATTGTTGCGGTTACATCCGCAGCCGAATGAGAAGAAATTGCAACGGTTTCTTCTACAACAACTGTTGTTGTTATTGTTGTTGTTGTGATAGTGATAATGGTGTTGGTCGCGGTCCCGATTACGGTCGCGGTCGCAGTCCCGGTCGCGGTCCCGGTCGCGGTCCCGATCGCGGTCGCAGTCCCGATCGCGATCGTTGTCGCGTTTTTGACAACGCTTCACAGCACGACAAAAATCGTCTGCGATCCTATCGTTATCGTTGTTATTATTATTACGGTAATTATAATTATTGTTACATGACATATAAGTCACTCCTAGGTTTGTTTTTTTGTGGTACAAGATATCTTATTCAAGAGGAGACAGGATGCTATAAAAACATGTCCGATTTATCAAAAATGTACGATTACCCCTAATCATCTGTAAATAATGTGAACTGGCTGTTGCGAAAGCATTTATGGCATTTTTTCAAATAGGTTTTCATATCTTTTCATATTAAGGTGCATAAAAAGAACAGCCCTATTTCAGGGGGAATGTATATGTCGAGAGGAAAAATGAAAGCCATTGTCAAACATCACCGAGGCTATGGAGCGCAAATGCAAGTTGTGGATATTCCGGATATCGGTGTAGACGAGGTTCTAATCCGCGTAAATATGGCTTCGATCTGCGGAACGGATATCCATATATATACTTGGGATAAGTGGTCACAGGGAAGAGTGAATCCACCATATGTGTTTGGACATGAATTTTCCGGAGAAGTAGTGGAAATAGGAGCAAATGTGGTCAATGTTTCAGTTGGTGAGCTTGTATCCGCAGAAACACATATCGTTTGCGGTAGATGCCGGCAATGTTTAACCGGACAGTTTCATGTTTGTAAAAACACAATCATAATCGGTCTCGATACACAGGGGTGCTTTGCGGAGTATATCGCCCTGCCCGCCAAGAACCTATGGAAAAATTCAAGTGATATGCCCCACGATGTGGCTACCATCCAAGAGCCGATGGGGAATGCGGTCCATACCGTGCTTGCAGGGGAAGTGCTTGGGAAAACGGTGGCCATCATTGGCTGTGGACCGATTGGGCTTATGGCAGTGGCTGTGGCAAAGGCCGCAGGTGCAGACAAAGTGTTGGCTCTTGATATTAATGATTACCGCCTTCAGCTGGCCAAAAAGATGGGTGCCACACACCTCATTCACTCGATTGACCAGGATCCATTGGAAATAACGAAAGGTCTCACAAATGCGGATGGGGTGGATGTAGTTTGCGAAATGAGCGGTAATCCTGCCGCTATCCAACAAGGATTTAAGATGGCGGCGAACGGAGGAAGGATATCAATATTAAGTTTGCCCTCTCAACCCGTCATGCTTAATATAACGGAGGATATAGTATTCAAGGGCCTTACCATCCAAGGAATTACCGGGAGGAAAATGTTTTCAACCTGGCAGCAGGTGTCAAGTTTACTTGGAAGCGGGAAGGTGGATGTAAAACCGATGATTACGCATCGTTTTTCGCTAAGCGAATTTGAAAAAGGATTTGATTTGATGATCAAAGGCCAATGTGGCAAAGTGCTCCTGATTCCTTGAAAAGAGAGAACGTTCACGTGTAAACGGGTGACACTCGCGAGGAAGCCAAATGAAGAGTAAGCGGCCCAAACTCGCGAGTAAATCATCCAAACTCAAGAGTAAATCGGATCGTCTGCATATGATATAGCTGTGAAAAAATAAGTCATCCGATAAGTTACTAAAGAAAAAGCAAAATTCGTCCAATCGAGGGAAATCCAGGCTTCGTCATGATAGGGTAATTTCCATTTGTGAAGAATTTCTTACAATTGCAGATGACATGACAGAATGATTGTTTCTTGTTCTTAAAAGCTTTATACTATGTTAATGTGGATATATCACACTAAAAAACTAATCATTACTGGTAATTCCAAAAAGAAAGCTGCATAAAAGTGATTGGAAACAAGATAGGTCTTGAAATAGTTGGTGAAAGAAATAAACTAACTATTTTGAAAGGAGAATAACTATGAACGAGAAACAACGATTAGAATCACAGCAAGTGAATGCTGAAAATCCAGCGGACAAAAAATCCGATAGGGATTATAGCAAATACTTTCAAGCCGTTTATATTCCGCCTTCATTAAAAGATGCGAAAAAGCGAGGTAAAGAAGAAGTAGAATATCATGATGATTTTGCGATTCCAGAAGCATTTCGTGGAATGGGAGAAGGCAAAAAGTTTTACATTCGTACATACGGCTGCCAAATGAACGAACATGACACAGAGGTGATGGCGGGCATTTTTACGGCTCTTGGCTATCAGCCGACAAATACGGTGGATGATGCTAATGTCATTTTACTTAACACATGTGCGATCAGGGAAGGCGCAGAGAATAAAGTGTTTGGTGAATTGGGACATCTAAAATCATTGAAGTTGGAAAAGCCGGATTTATTGCTTGGTGTTTGCGGCTGTATGTCGCAGGAAGAATCAGTCGTGAAGAGAATTCTGGAAAAACACCATTTTGTGGATATGATTTTCGGAACGCATAATATCCACCGTCTGCCGCAAATTCTTAATGAAGCCTATCTTTCCAAGGAAATGGTTATCGAGGTTTGGTCTAAAGAAGGAGATGTAATTGAAAACCTTCCAAAGATACGTAAAGGTAAAACGAAGGCTTGGGTCAATATCATGTATGGCTGTGACAAGTTTTGTACATATTGCATCGTCCCTTACACAAGAGGGAAGGAAAGAAGCCGCAGACCTGAAGATATCATCCAGGAAGTGCGTCATCTAGCCGCTCAGGGCTACAAAGAAATTACCTTACTCGGACAGAATGTCAATGCATATGGAAAAGATTTTACTGATATCGAATATCGTTTCGGTGATTTGATGGATGAAATCCGCAAAATCGACATCCCGCGAATTCGGTTTACGACGAGTCATCCTCGTGATTTTGATGATCACTTGATTGAAGTTCTTGCTAAAGGCGGAAATCTTGTTGATCACATCCACCTTCCTGTTCAATCGGGAAGTACGGAAACACTTAAAATCATGGCTCGTAAATATACACGTGAACAGTATTTGGAGTTAGTGAAGAAGATCAAGGAAGCTATTCCAAGTGCGTCATTAACGACAGATATCATTGTAGGCTATCCGAATGAAACGGAAGAGCATTTTGAAGAAACGATGTCTCTATACCGTGAAGTCGGTTTCGATGCAGCATACACGTACATTTATTCCCCACGCGAAGGGACACCGGCTGCTAAAATGCAGGATAACGTACCGATGGAAGTGAAAAAAGAGCGCCTGCAGCGCCTGAATGCTCTCGTTAATGAAACATGCGCCTTGAAAATGAAAGAGTATGACGGTCAAATCGTTGAAGTGCTAGTAGAGGGTGAAAGCAAGAAGAATGCGGAAGTATTAGCAGGTTATACAACGAAAAATAAGCTCGTGAACTTCAAGGGACCAAAATCTTCGATCGGTCAAATCGTGAAAGTGAAAATCACTGGAACGAAAACATGGTCATTAAATGGAGATATGGTCGAAGAAGCAGCGGCAATCGAGGTGGAGTAAGATGACGAAATATACTAAAGATGACATTCTGACAAAAGCGGCAGAGCTTGCTGAAATGATTGCCAGCACAGAAGAAGTCGATTTCTTTAAACGGGCAGAAGCTCACATCAATGAAAACCAAAAAATCCGCGAAATGATCGCCAGTATCAAGAGCTTGCAAAAACAGGCGGTTAATTTCCAGCATTATGGCAAGGAAAAGGCGTATAACCAAGTTCAGGCCAAAATCGATGCGCTGGAAAAACAATTGGATGAGCTTCCAATCGTGCAACAATTCAAACAATCGCAAGTTGACGTCAATGATTTATTGCAAATGGTATCTTCACAAGTATCGAATAAGGTGACGGACTTGATCATTGAAGCAACTGAAGGAGATATCCTTCGTGGCGAAACAGGTTCACAGGTACAAGCTGGCGGCGGAAGCTGTTCATGAATATCAAGAAGCCCTTCTGATAAATAGAAGGGCTTTTTTTAACCCCGGGAATCCTTATACAGCGCCCATTCGTGACACATATCCCAAAACATGCGCATAAAATAACCTAGATTTAAAACATTACAGCAGTTTCCAAACATAAAAAATTCTACGCACACTAGACTTTTACCACGCATAGGATGAATGGAAACTGTATGAGGAGGGTTCGCTAGCATGTCACAATATAGAGAGATAATTACTAAAGCGGTGGTGGCAAAGGGACGTAAATTCACAAAGTCCTCTCACACCATTTGCCCGGCTCATCATCCTTCTAGCATTCTAGGTTGTTGGATCATCAACCATAAATACGATGCAAAGAAAGCCGGCAAAAAGGTAGAAATTCACGGCAGCTACGAAATCAACGTTTGGTATTCCTATAACCATAATTCAAAAACGGAAGTTGTAACTGAAAAGGTGCAATATACCGACGTGATTTCGCTGAAATACCGTGATCCCGATTGCCTTGATGACCATGAAATCGTTGCAAAAGCTGTCCAACAGCCGAATTGTTTAGAAGCTTGCATCTCGCCATGCGGACAAAAAATCATTGTCCATGTGGAAAGGGAATTCTTTGTGGAGGTCGTCGGCGAAACGAAAATTTGTGTCGCCGTTAGTCCAGATGGCCGCTGTGAGGATGACTGGGGCTGTGATTTCGATGATGAGGAATTCGAAGATTTAGATCCGGATTTCTTAGATGAATTCGAAGACGAATAAATTATAGAAAGTAACTACCTACCGGATGACAATTTTTCATCCGGTTTTATTTATTTTGAATGGAGACAAGTGCTTACCCGTTATTGCTGGCTTGGTCCATTTTTTTACTGGCTGATTGATTTTCCATGCAATTTTGAATACAGGCAATGTTGCTTTCGCGTATGTTATAATGAAGGACATGAATGAGAAAACAGATTAAAGTTTGGAAAGGTTTTGAAGGAATGGCTGGATATACTCCGATGATACAGCAATATTTAAAAATTAAGGCAGAGTATCAAGATGCCTTTTTATTTTTTCGCTTAGGCGATTTTTATGAGATGTTTTTTGACGATGCACTGAATGCCTCCCAGGAGCTTGAAATCACCTTGACGAGCCGGGAAGGTGGAAGTGAAGAGCGAATTCCGATGTGCGGCATTCCCTATCACTCGGCTCCTAACTATATTGATATATTGATAGAAAAAGGGTTTAAAGTAGCGATATGTGAGCAGACCGAAGACCCAAAACAAGCAAAAGGTGTAGTGCGCAGGGAAGTGGTCCAGCTGATTACACCGGGAACGAAAATGGATAGCAAAGGGCTACGTGAAAAGGAAAATAATTATATTGCGACCATCACTTCTTTTCCAGATGGTCAATTTGGGTTCGGATACAATGATCTTTCGACTGGGGAAAATAAGGTCACTTTAATTGAGAGTTTCGAAGAAGTTCTCAATGAATTTGCGATCCTTGGTGCGAGCGAAGTGGTCATTGCAGATGATTTCAATGAAGATTGGAAGAAGAAGCTCCAAGAACGGGGCGCTGCAGCCTTATCGATCGAGAATAACCTGATCGAAAGTGAGTCGTTTCTTTCCTTATTGCAGCAACTGAAAGATTCAAAACAAGCTACAACCACCTCCCGTTTATTGAATTATCTATATCGTACCCAAAAGCGCAGCCTGGATCATTTACAGCCGGTGCTGGCTTATGAAACGTCCCAATATATGAAAATCGATTATTATAGCAAACGGAATTTGGAATTGACCGAAACCATCCGTTCCAAAGGAAAAAAAGGTTCATTATTATGGCTGCTTGATGAGACGAAAACAGCGATGGGCGGAAGGATGCTGAAGCAATGGATTGATAGGCCGCTCATTAATAAAAAACAGATCGAGCGAAGACAAAGCCTTGTTGAAACCTTGAAAAATCAATACTTTGAACGGCAGGATTTACGTGAACGCCTGAAGGAAGTATACGACTTGGAGCGGCTTGCGGGAAGGGTCGCCTTTGGTAATGTGAATGCAAGGGACCTGATTCAGTTGAAGCGCTCCTTGCAACAAGTGCCGATCATCCGTGAAATCGTCAAGTCGCTGGACTCCAATCACGACATTTCGATTCTTGCCGACAAGTTGGATCCGTGTGAAGAAGTGACGGATCTGCTGGAAACTGCGCTCGTTGAAAATCCCCCGTTGTCCGTCAAGGAAGGAAATATCATTCACGATGGTTTCCATAAGGAGCTGGATACATACAGAGATGCCAGCCGAAACGGAAAAACGTGGATTGCTCAGCTGGAACGCCAAGAGCGTGAACGCACAGGGATCAAATCATTGAAAATCGGCTATAATCGTGTATTTGGCTATTATATTGAAGTCACTCGGGCCAATTTGCATTTGCTTGAAGAAGGGCGCTATGAACGGAAGCAAACGTTAACGAATGCCGAGCGGTATATCACACCTGAATTAAAAGAAAAGGAAGCTTTGATTTTACAAGCAGAAGAAAAAAGCATCGGTTTGGAATATGACTTATTCCTTAATCTACGTGAAGAGGTTAAAAGCTATATCCCCCGTTTACAGGAGTTAGCCAAGGGCGTCAGTGAACTGGATGTTCTGCAATGCTTTGCAACAATCAGTGAAGAACGTCATTATGTGAAGCCTGTCTTTTCAGATAGTCGGAGAATCGTTTTGAAGGAAGGACGTCATCCAGTTGTGGAGAAAGTCCTCCAATCACAGGAGTATGTCCCCAATGATTGCATGATGGATCCTGAGCGGGAGCTGCTCTTGATAACAGGACCCAATATGTCGGGGAAAAGCACATATATGCGCCAGGTTGCGTTGACATCGATATTGGCGCAAATTGGCTGCTTCGTTTCGGCAAGCATAGCCGAGTTGCCTATATTTGATAAAGTATTTACCAGGATTGGCGCAGCAGATGATTTGATTTCAGGCCAGAGCACATTCATGGTCGAGATGCTTGAAGCGCGAAATGCGATCATGAATGCAACCGAAAATAGCTTGATATTATTTGATGAAATCGGACGGGGAACATCCACTTATGATGGAATGGCTCTTGCCCAAGCCATCATTGAATATATTCATGAAGAAATAGGGGCAAAAACCCTTTTTTCAACGCATTATCACGAATTGACCGTTTTGGCATCGGAATTACCTAAGTTAAGTAATATCCATGTCAGTGCGATTGAGCAAAATGGAAATGTCGTTTTCCTTCATAAAATCAAGGAAGGACCAGCGGATAAAAGCTACGGAATTCATGTGGCCAAGCTTGCTGATTTACCGAAGCCGTTAATTGAGCGGGCGGCAGCGATATTAACACATTTAGAGAAAGAAAATGGACAAGCAAAGGCAATGCCTGAACAGCCGGTTGATCCGGTAAAAGCTCCTATTGCCGAAGTGGCAGCGGAATCTGCCGCTGAGGCCCAGCTTTCCTTCTTTGGCGAAGAGTCTCCTAAAGGGAAAGCGACTTCCTCATCTAAGGAAAAAAAGGTGCTCGATGATATTAAATCTCTTGATATTCTGGAAATGACGCCACTGGAGGCGATGAATATCCTTTATAAATTGCATAAAAAATTGAAATGAGAAAATAAAGCGAGGCGATAGAAATGGGGAAAATCAAACAGCTGGACGAGTCTTTATCGAATAAAATCGCAGCTGGCGAAGTTGTAGAACGCCCTGCCTCAGTCGTTAAGGAACTTGTTGAAAACGCGATAGACGCAAACAGTACCATCATAGAAATTGAATTGGTCGAAGCAGGACTTGGATCGATTCGGATTGTCGATAATGGCGATGGGATATTGGCTGATGATGTAGAGGCGGCATTTAAACGTCACGCTACAAGTAAAATAAAAGATGAAAATGACTTATTCCGAATTCGAACGCTAGGTTTCCGTGGTGAAGCGATGCCAAGTATTGCATCCGTTTCCCGCTTCGAGATGAAAACGAGCACTGGTGACGGGGCAGGAACGCGTATTCTCCTCGAAGGCGGCATGGTTAGGGAGCTTGAGGCTTCGTCGAGCCGTAAAGGAACGGATATCCTCGTTTCCGATTTATTTTTCAATACACCGGCAAGGTTGAAATATATGAAAACCATTCATACCGAGCTTGGAAATATTACCGATGTCGCCAATAGGCTAGCACTTTCGCACCCGGATGTTTCGGTACGATTATCACATAATGAGAAGCGTATCCTGCATACGAATGGTAACGGTGATGTCAGGCAGGTGCTGGCGGCCATTTATGGTACGAATATTGCCAAAAAGATGATACCCGTTCAGGCAAGCTCCTTGGACTTCACATTATCTGGCTATATCGTGATGCCTGAGATCACCCGCGCCTCAAGGAATTATATATCAACCATGATAAACGGCCGTTTCATTAAAAACTATGCACTTGTGAAGGCGATTCTCGATGGATATCATACGCTTCTTCCAATTGGCCGCTTTCCAATCGCTTTGCTGAATATCGAAATGGATCCGATACTTGTCGATGTCAACGTCCATCCATCCAAAATGGAGGTAAGGCTCAGCAAGGAACAAGAATTGTACAGCTTAGTATCGGAAACGATTAAATCGGCGTTTAAAAAGCTATCTCTCATTCCCAGTGGGTATGCACCGCCTGCCCCTAAGCCGGAACAGGTGAAAAGTGAGCAAACCACGTTGGATTTGGACCATGTCGTGGAGAGCGGCAAGCGTGTCCTTGAAGAAGCGAAGAAAGAAGCGTCGCGGTTAAAGGATACATTGATCCGTGAAAAGCAGGAACAAAAAAATCATGAGAATTTTATTGCAGATTTTAATCTCGAACCGCTCAAGGAATTAATCTACAGCAATGAGGATCAGCAGCAGGAGGCGGACGTCTATATCCCGGTCTTACCGGAGGGCGAAAGTAAACCATATTACGATTCGGCTGAAAAATATACCACCTATACAGTAGAGGAAGAAGTCGAGGCGGATGAATCGGCAAGCCGAGTTCCGCCAATGTACCCAATCGGCCAAATGCATGGAACGTATATATTCGCCCAAAACGAAAATGGCTTATATATCATCGATCAACACGCAGCCCAGGAACGGATCAAATATGAATATTATAAAGAAAAAGTCGGGCAAGTCGAAAATGAGCTGCAAGATATGCTCGTCCCGATCACGCTTGAATTTTCAACAGATCAATGCATCCGAATAAATGAATATCAGCATGAGCTGGAAAAAGTCGGCGTCTATTTAGAGGAGTTTGGCTACAACGCCTACATTGTCCGGTCACATCCGCAATGGTTCCCGAAAGGAATTGAACAGGAAATCCTCGAAGAAATGATCGAACAATTGCTGTCGATGAAAAAGGTCGACATCAAAAAACTGCGCGAAGAAGCAGCCATCATGATGAGCTGCAAAGCCTCCATCAAGGCAAACCGTCATCTGCGCAATGATGAAATACAAGCACTGCTCGATGAACTAAGGAGCTCGACTGATCCCTTCACGTGCCCACACGGAAGGCCCATCATCATCTCCTATTCCATATATGAAATGGAAAAAATGTTTAAACGGGTCATGTAATTTAAAGCAATGGAAACCCTGATGTAAAGGGGGTTTCCATTGTTTTTTTGTTTAGTGACGACTTTTATTGGTCCATGCTTTTTTTTCCTATAACTTCTGAAAAGTTTTCTGCAGAGGAGCCCTGTATATTTTGAGTAACATGAATATTTATCTAATGTGATAGCTTACCATCATAAGAAACTGCTTGTGTATCATATTGGGATTGACTGGCTCTACCAAAAGCAGAAACGACAAAATGATTTTCTAAACCTTCAGCACACTTTAAAATTCCCTTATCAATGATATTTGAACAAACCGTATAAATGAAATGTAGATTATCCGAAAGTTTTAGTATGGACTTAACATAGTTATATGAGCATTTCAGGAAGGTGATTTTATTTTGAAATTTTACATTGCTACTTTTATTTTTCTTGAGGCTTTATCATTAGGATATTAGAAATATTTAGCTATTCTAGGGAAATTAGCAGAGTTCAATCTAGTATAATTAGTATATAGGAAGGAGGGGGAAAACAAGTTGATGGATTATCTACAACACCCCTGGCAATCGTATCAACTAAGTAAAACCTAAGCGATCTAAAGGAGAATAGAAGAGCGTCACTTCCGGACAAAGATACTTCAGAAGTAAACTGTAAAGAGATAGGATATTATCTTCCTTCCACTGTTCACTTAAATATAAAAAAACTGATTGGCTTACCATTATGATTGTGATTATGGCATTGCTTGTTTGTATTTTTGGTTATCATTGATTTATGGGCACTAACTGGACGGATAACATGATTATAGTTTGTCAGTCCATGCAATTGCTCGCGATTCTTTATTTATGCCAAAGATGATAAAGCTGGACCAAGAACTCTATTTCATGAATTGAAAAAAGTATATACAAAACTTGAAATATTGTCTTAAACATTATAGAAATTTAATAAAAAAGTGTTTTATTTCTAAAGGGGGAAAGTATATGAAATCCTTTTATTTAGGTATTGTTATCGTTTTAATTTCACTTCTTATATCGGTTTTCACAAATGATTGGACACTTATGTACAAAATTACAGGATGGGTTACTGCAATCGTATTAGTATTATGTGCATTATTTTCTGGTGGATTTGTAGATGGTGATAGATTGGGAAGAAATATACTTTCTGAAACGAAAGAAGATAAAAAAGAAAGAGTTTTCTTGACTACAAGACTTTTATTAATAGGTCTTCCTAACTTTCTAACAGCTCTAACTGTTTATATTTTAATATAAACAGTTATTCAAAATAGATAAGGGGCTGTCTTAAAAGGATAATTAAGCCAAAATTGAATAAATAGAGAGGAGCAGAAATGTTTATTTAACAACATTTCTGCCCCTTTAATTATGCGTGATAATACTTGAAAAAGGACTTATTTGGGAGCCTCTTTATTATTGTTTTTCTTAAATGGAAAATTTAACTTGCGTGATTTTGGAATGCTAAAGTCCAACTTGAAGATCCCCTACTGATTTTTAGGTTTGTACTTACACCACATGTAGTATACTTAGATGCAATTACTGCTTTCCAACTAGACGGTACATTATAGGAATAGGTATTTGAACCAGTAGCAATCTGTTTTGATTGTCCAGAAGTCGAACCAAAGCTTCCTGGACCAACTTGGCCTACAATAGCCGAGCGATTTGATAAAACATAGTTGCCAGCTCCATTGTAGCTCCATCCACCTGTTACCTTTGTTAATTTAAAATGCTTAACTTGATTTTTATCATAAACATTAGACCAAGTAATAGTCGAATAAGCTTTTACGCCTTTTGTAGAATCCCATTTATCATCTTTTTTTGATGCAAAGGGTTGAATCTTAGTATCTAGCTTTTGTTGTGCGATTTTATCAGTAATATCTTAAGCAACATGGAAAGTAGTAGTTGCATATGTTTCAACCAATTGACCATTCACATTTTCCACTTCTAGTAATTGACTAGTTGAATGAGATTGAATTTCTAATTCTGATATTTCCACAGAATGTGTCGAAAGCTTAAATTTTTCTATATCATCCTGTTGACTAGATAAATCTGAAACACCGTTTAAAGCTCTTGTATAAAGTTCATTAAGATCGCTGATTTGTTCGTATTTAATTCCTTTTTCACTTGCGGCCAATGAAGAGCCAACAAAACTAAATAACATCGTTAAACATAACAGAGCTGTAGCAATCACTTCTTTTTTCATCACTATAACCTCCAATATTATTTAGGGCTTTGTTCAATAAATGATATTGAATCTAAAGTCCTGAATAACAGTTCTATATAATCACGTATTATTCCTTTTTTTATTTTTAAATTAATTAATAGTTCTTTAGTCATTTTGGGTATTATTAAATACCTCCCTGCGTCCTTACAGACAAATTAGTGGATGAAGGTTATGTACTTGAAGTTAGCTGATCCTTTATCCAAATCAGATATTCAGACGTTTAGAAAAAAAAACCATCAGAATAAGTCCGGATCCAAGCCTAAGAGAAAAGAAGAACTAAACCGTAGGGATTGGGAGGATATAATGGCAAACATCGTGTAACTTACATAAGAGTTGGTATCTCAATTTATTATCAAAAGAATGTACAGGGGCAATGGTCAATAAGTCAGTAATGGAAATAGATGGGTTAAGGTGTCCAACCCTACAAAAATTGGTTTAATAAGTGATTTTACTTAAGAGTGTTAGATGCTAAGAAAATTCTCCAGTTCATCTTTTGTATGGGGGAATATCAAGATTTCTAAATTTCGCTGCCAATCTTTTCACTGCCAAAAGGGACACATATTTCTTGGTGCCTCCTTTTAAGTCCAAGAGTTTCCGTTATACCAGGGAGATGTCTCGAGCAGAATAATTACGGATTACCTCTAAGTGTTGAACTTTACAGGGGAACGGATCAATTATGGAGGAGAAAACCGAATTCATATCTTTTCTGATGGAAAAATGAAATTAATAGATAATGAGGATCTACCAGTTGAAGGTTATTATATTTCAACATATGCACTGAAGAAAACGGGAGAAATAAGAAATGATCAAGGAAATATCACCGAAGAAAACTTCGAGAGCGCTGAATCATCCGATTATCTTTTTGATGTAGATTGAAATGAAAAATAATAGACATTATGGTTGAATAGCTACCAAGCTAACTCCAAAAAAAGGTTGCTGAGGCAGTTTTTTTTATGGCATTTAAAGAAATTTAGTGGTATTTAATGGTAATATTAGTTGTGTCAGTGTTATCTATATACCTCAAGGTAACATGGAGACTTAAGTTCACTATGATCATGGAGGGATATCAATGGACCAGTTAAAAGGAAAAATTGCGATCATAACGGGTGTAAGCCGACTGAAAGGGATTGGGGCTGCCATTTGCAGGGAGTTGGCTGAATCGGGTTATCATATATTTTTCACATATTGGACGGAATACGATAAAAAAATGCCTTGGAGCATGAAATTAGATGAGCCTATGAAATTAAAAGAGGAATTAACAGCAAAGGGGATAAAGGTATCATGTATGGAGTTGGATTTATCTCAATACGATGCCCCTGAACAACTGATAAAACAAGTTTCTGAACAACTTGGTTGCCCGGATATCTTGATCAATAATGCAGCATACTCAACTAACAACAATTATTCTAATTTAACGGCCGAAGAATTAGATCAGCATTATCTGATAAATGTTCGTGCAACTACGCTTTTAAGTAGTAAATTCGCTCAAGTATTTGATAAGAAATCGGGTGGAAGGATAGTTAATCTGACTTCAGGGCAGTTTCAAGGACCAATGCCAGGTGAATTGGCCTATGCAACCACAAAAGGAGCCGTTGATGCTCTAACGATTACATTGTCGGCTGAACTAGCTCCTTTAGGCATAACGGTTAATGCGGTAAATCCAGGTCCAACTGATACGGGGTGGATGACGGAGGAAATAAAAAAGGATTTAATGCCGATGTTTCCTTTCGGTAGAATAGGAAAACCGAGCGATATTGCAAAAACGATTAAATTTCTAGTGAGCGAAGAAGCAGATTGGATTACAGGTCAGATCATTCATTCGGAAGGCGGTTTCAAAAGGTGAATGAAAAGCTAAAGGGTTTGGTGGTAACAAAATTTTGTGAAGGGGTGTATAGCTTCAAATCCGAACTGTCTTTAAGGCAGTTTTTTTTATGCAAGTAACCGGGTTAGAAAATAAATAGTTATATAGTGTATGAAATACCGTTGACAATGATAATCATTATCATATACAATATTAAATGAAATTGATAATCATTTTCATTTAATGTACATACAAAATCCTACGCGTTCCAATAAAAAGAATTTCGATGCAAAAACCTTAACGAATAAGACGGTAACTGTACAAAAAACAGCCAATAGAAAAAGAACAGTGATTAAAAAAATGCGTGTCAGTGAAGGAGTAATACGTTATGGAGAAAAATCATGTAATATTAGAGCCCTTTCAGCATCAAGTAAGCTGCTGCTGCCCGGGACAAAAGCACCAGCATATGATTGAGTTCTTTCCAGGTGATGTTTGGACAATTACGAATGAGCGGAAATATGTCGATTGCCTAGGATGGCACTTTTTAATAGAAGTTAACGAAGAGTTTCAGTTTTTTATGCATGTTGAAGATATTGAGGAACTGTATTCCAAGGGCAGCATTTGCTCCATATTGGATTTGAATCTGAAAATTAACTTTTTAAGCTTTAAAATTAACGAAGCACTCGATGCACATGATAGGGAGTCCTTTCTTTCATTTGCTGATGAACTGAGCAACGTAAAGGAAATTAAGAATAAAATGAACACCGAAGAAGTGCATGCTTAATAGCATTGTTGGAAGGGGAGCATATCATGTCCAAAATCATTATGATTTTTGCCAGTATGAGTGGAAATACAGAAGAAATGGCGGACTTCATTGCAGGCGGAATCACGGAAAGCGGTGTGGAAATCGAAAAAATAGATATAATGGATAGTCCTGAAGCTTCGCTACTTAAAGATTATGATGGAATCTTATTAGGTGCATATACGTGGGGAGATGGAGATTTACCGGATGATTTTTTAGACTTCTATGATGAAATGGATGATGTAGATCTAACTGGAAAGAAAGCTGCCGTGTTTGGTTCCGGCGATTCTTACTATACACATTATTGTGCAGCTGTAGATATCTTGAATGAAAAATTAAGGGACCGGGGTGCTGATATCGTCCTGGAAGGGTTAAAAGTAGAATTAACCCCAGAAGATGAGGATATCAAAAAGTGCCAGGAATTTGGGAAGGAGTTCATTCAGAGAAGTTTTGTTTCTTCCATATAATATGAGACGGCATATGAGTAAGAGGAGTGAAGGGAATTGATGGGGAAGGAATATCGGGTTTCGATTGCCACATTAACGGATTACCATTTACAAGATTTTATAAGATGTCCTTATCAATTTTACGTTTATCATATTGAGAAAATCTCTACTCAACAAAATTGGAGAAAGATGGTTCAATTAGTGGTTAATCAAGTTGTAAGTCGATATTATAAACTTCCTCCTGTAAGCCAGACGACCAAGAAGGTTATGGACTTGATAGATGAGCTTTGGAGAGTCATGGATGTACGCCAGTTTGAGTCGAAGATTCATTATTATACGGCTCTTGCCAAAATAACGGATCACCTAATCCAATCTTTAACTTCTGGGAAAAATGAATATCCTCCTTTATTTTTATATGAAAAGTTCCACATGAATATTGATGAGCTAGGGACTGACCTTTCCTTAACTCTTGACGTGGCAGAATGGTCAACCAACTCATTCATATGATTTCGGTATTTTGTCAAAAGGCATTTGGTCGATTACCGGAAAGAATCGAGATAATCTCGCTTATGGACGGTAAAATGAATAAGTATATTCCAACCATGAATGATGTTTCGGACGGTTTGGAGTACCTCAACATAATTAAGAACCTTATACAAGACCCCAAAAATTACTTGAAACCGGATTGCTTAACAGTTTGCAACAGCTGCTCTTAACAAAAAAGACACAAAGGTGTTACGATGCGGCAAAGTTGATAGTGAACATCCTTTACATGTTACTTCTTAAGTATAAGAAGATTATCCGATAGTAAGTGGGTTGCAGGATAATCCGTAATTATATAACGTAAAACATTACCGGATATAATTTTACTTTCAGCTATGAACATGAAAAGGACACTTATCCGTTCTTTCTTTCTCATGACTATTCATCATTCAATAACCGGTAACAATTACTCCATCTATATTGTTGCCCGAGATCTTGTAATGGTTATTTTGTGCTACTTTAATTGTCATGCTTTCAGAAACAAGGTAATAAGAAATCGTATATTCTACCCCGTTAACATTTGCAGAAGCGGACTTTTCTTTTTTTAGGAAATCTAAATATTCCTCCAAGACAAAATTTTTCTTTTGCATGATCGCGCTGTGTGGCAAACCGACATAGCGAATATGCCATGGTTCATATTGAATTCCGGTAACATCGATTTTATCCTTTGGATAGCGTAATACAAAGCCGTATTTCCAAGCATTTCTTTCTATCCATTTTCCTTCCGCTGCTTCACTCATTTTCATTTGCGAAGAACCTACATCAAGAGATAAACCCAAATTGTGTTCACTATAGCCGGCAGGCAATGCAAAGTCAGGTCCCATTTCAAGATAGAGTTCACGTTGCTTATCAAAACCCCTGTATCCACTATTAATCAAGAAATGGTGAACCCCTTCTTTTTCAGCAGCCTTTATCATCTTCGAAAATGCAAGTGCGACATCCTTTGATAACTCAATTTTGCCATCAAGCAAACCGTAGCCCTCTGTCAATTCCTTGTTTGCAAATAAATTTACGATATCCGACTTTTCACTCTCTGGATGAACAGGAAATTCTCTGTTGACTAGGAGCAGATTTCCCTGAAATACCTGTTCTTTGGGAATCTCTTTCCGCTTGATGTTTTTGGGAATCCCTATATCAGCTAATTTAATTTTTTCATATTGATCATATGTTTGAATCTCAACTTTCTCTTGAAAAGGCGGTGCCATATGAATGAAGACAAAACCGATACTCAATACAAAAAACAATAAATACCCCAACTTTTTCAATTTAGCTTCCTCCTTGATCTTATCTTCTTATAAGATAGGACAAACTTTTTAAAAAAAGAGTGGGGTAATTCTTAAATTTTTCTTAAATAATTCTTTAGGAGGTAAGCTTCATCAGTTTAAACATCTTCTTGAGGTAAACGGATTTCAAAAACTGTATGCATAAAACTACTTTCTGCACTAATTGCCCCGTTATGCTGCTCCACGATATTTTTCGCAATGAACAAGCCCAGCCCAGTGCTTTCTTCTTGATGAGCTCGAGCTTTGTCGCCAGTATAAAACATATCAAAAAGATGCGGCAGTTCATTTTGAGGGATGGGATCTCCATAGTTCACAACTTGAACAACCAATTCCCCAGAATCAATAAAGCCGTTAATGTCTACAAACTGACCATCGCTTCCATAACGATTTGCATTGGTTAAAAGATTTTCAAACACGCGGGCTAAGAGGGCTCCGTCAGCAACAATAGGTAATTGGGGAAGAATATTCATTCGCGTGGTTAAATGATTTTTCTCAAAAACAGGGTATAATTCTTCCGTTAGTTGGTTGAGCAAGTCAGCTAAGTTAATTTGCTTTTTATAAACTGGCAGCATACCATAGTTCATTCTCGTTATTTCGAATAATTCATCTATAAGATTTTCTAAACGCTGTGATTTGGTGAACGCAATCGTTAAATAATGTGTGATCTGCTCCTTAGTCAATTTTTCATCTTTAAGAATCAAATCGATATAACCTAATACAGACGTAAGAGGCGTACGTAAATCATGTGCTAAATTTACAACCAACTGATTTTTGCTGCTTTCCGAAAAATCTCCTCTTTCGATAGCTTCTTTCAATTTCTCGCTTGCCAAATTGATATCTTGGGCAATATCTCTGAATTCATCATTTGTATTTATTTGAACCTTATATGAGAAGTCTCCTCGGGCCAGATGGTGAATCCCTGTTGAAATCTTATTGAAGTATGTCGAATAGGGCTGGGTGAGCACATAAAAAAACAAGATTGAAAGCGGGATGAACATTAGTAAAAAGAAGTTAATGTCACCAATTTCATTCATCATTTGACGATAAAAAGTCAGTCTGTCCCCAAACTGGACATAGGTATGATAATAAATTTGAAGTCCCTTGAAGATTGAATATGTGATGATACCAGCAAAAAGCATACTTAAACCGAATAATAGCACCATCTTTGAACGAAAACCGCGCACAGCTTTAGCCATTGAATGCATATCCGACACCCCAGACGGTTTTAATCCATATATTCTTCCGTGCATTTTTTTCCAGCTTTTTTCGTAACGTGCGAATATGTACCATGACGGTATTTCCACTTTCAAAATAAGCTTGGTCCCAAACGTGCTGGAAAATGTTTTCCACACTATAAACCTTTTTTGGATGACTGGCCAATAAATGCAAAATATCAAACTCTTTTGGGGTAAGTTCAATGTTTTCACCATATAAATTTACGGTGCGCTGATCAGGAGAAATAACCAGCCCGCCAAATTCCAAGTTCATTTTATGATCTACTTTGGGTTGATTAAGCTTCGTAAAGCGCCTCAGCTGAGCGTTTACACGGGCAACCAATTCCATGGGGATAAATGGTTTGGTCATATAATCATCTGCTCCAATCACAAGTCCATGTACCTTATCGAAGTCAGAGGTTTTAGCACTTAAAAATATGACAGGCATATTATGTCGTTCGCGAATGTGACGGATAACTTCATATCCATCCATTTCGGGCATCATGATATCCAGAATCAGCAAATCAACCGTTTGTGTCTCGGTAACATCAAGGGCTTCTTGACCATCAGATGCTGTCATTACATGGTAACCCTCTTTTTCCAAAAGGATTGCAATAAGATCGGCAATTTCCTTCTCATCATCCGCTATTAAAATTGAAAGACGTTTCATTTCTTCCCACTCCTATTGAAAATTACAATTTAAATGACTCTTGACATAAGAAACGCTATAAATTACGGATTATTTAACAAAGATATTGCTAGCATGAACGATA
Organism: Peribacillus muralis; assembly: GCF_001439925.1. Classification (GTDB taxonomy): domain Bacteria; phylum Bacillota; class Bacilli; order Bacillales; family DSM-1321; genus Peribacillus; species Peribacillus muralis. Next base: position 34,873 of record NZ_LMBV01000006.1, on the reverse strand, counting down.
ATGCAGTGCTTCTTTATTATTTTCCATTATATCCTTATCTACTTCAAGGATCTGGCCTTTTTTCTCGACTGCTATTAATACTATTGCTATTCAGCTGTTTAAGCAATTTCTAATCGCTCTCATTATTTCTCGCTTAACTGGTTATGGAGATTCTGGTATTCGAGAAAAATGCAACTTCCTCAGAAAATAATTGGAAGGGAAAATTGAAACGTGCGACTTAACGGAACAAGCCAGCAAGAAGAAACGCCGTTAATATTCAGACTGATCGTACAAAAAATGATACGTATTTAAAAGCGATGGTAAAAGGGGACTCCATCGCTATTTTTTTAGCTTTTCAATAATAATAATATTGGGGATTGGCTGGTATTTGATAGTTATATGCCGGGGTAGTGTACATATGGTTATCATACTGATTGATATATTGCGGATATGGCTGCTGTGGATTTTGTGATTGCTGTGGCTGTGTTTCTTCTTCAAATCCGCGGTTGCAGTTGGCTGGAGGTCCGATGAATGTTGCTGGTTGTACAGGAGCAACTGCTTTTTTCCATTGGTTTTCATCGATGCAATACGTATGTGCGATAATATTTGCAGGAGTCAACTTCAAGATATCGGATCCAAGGACGACCTCAGGTGTCGGTGCATTAAAAATGGCGAGAAGATGCGTATTATCGGAAGTAGCGACTTCATAATGCCACCAGCCCTGGGGAACGTTGGCCACTTGACCTGGTTTAAGGGGATAATTCTGAATTTGTTTCGTGAAAGGATTCAGCAAGGAAACGGTTACAGCACCAGAAATACAGTAAACGAGTTCAGCGGCATTTTGATGGTAATGCGGTTCTATGACATTGTTGACGCTGAGGTAAATATCTAATAAAGAAACATTTTCAAGTGTGTTCAATTGTTTGATTCCGACTACATTAATATAGTTTTGATTATCTTTTTTAAAGAGGCTGCTATTATTGGCATCGAAAAAAAATTGTGTTGTTGGTGACGTATAGTCCATATATGAAACCATGATTGAATCATTCCTTTTATAAAAAACTTGATTCTGCAGGTTATGTCACCGTTCATTTTAATGTGCAAATGCCCAGTCAATTTTTTGTTAACGTATTTGCTTCATTCGTAATCCTTTCGGAAAATGATATGGCAGATATTTTAATGTGCAACGATTGGAAAGCTTACAAATCAAAAGAGCTAACTAGGCAATGAGATAATAAGTGCCGATAACCTTGTTATGAAACGAAGGGAGAATGGATCTTATAATGTTTAGGTAGATATGATTGGTTTTAAAATGTTTGAATGTTTCCTATAGTCTAAATTTTAATAAGCAGAATTTTCCCATTGCCTTGCTTGAAATTACAGTGATATAATGTTCCCTGTGATTTTAAAGTTTAACATAGGAAGTGGCTAAATTGTCGAACAATTCAAAAGAAAGTAAATTCGTCCCGTACGTCTCTGCATCTAAATCTCTACCGGAATTAACTGCAACTGCAATCATTCTAGGGATTATTCTTGCAATCGTCTTCGGGGCAGCAAATGCATACTTAGGCCTGCTTATTGGTTTAACTGTCTCTGCTTCAATACCCGCGGCGGTCATTTCAATGGCTATCTTAAGAGGGGTCTTTCGCAGGGATTCAATATTAGAGAACAATATTGTGCAAACGATGACCACGGCAGGTGAGGCAATTGGTGCCGGTGCTGTATTTACCATCCCCGCATTATTCATGTGGGATATGGACGTGAGTCAAGCTTTCATCATTTTCGTCGTTTTAACTGGAGGATTTTTGGGAGTCTTCATGATGGTTCCCCTGCGACAACTCCTGATTGTAAGAGAACATGAAACATTACCTTACCCTGAAGGTACGGCTTGTGCCGAAGTATTGAAGTCAGGGGAAAAAGGTGGTACAAGCGCCAAGCTAATCGGCGCCGGTTTAGTCATCGGCGGTGTAGTTAAGGGGCTTGGTGATGGGTTTAAGCTTTTCAAAACGGAAGTTGAAACGGGAATCACGAATTTTAAAAACGCAGTCGTTGGACTTGATGCCTTCCCTTCCCTTTTGGGTGTTGGGTATATCATTGGCCCGCGCGTTTCAGGTCAAATGCTAGGTGGAGGACTGTTAGCTTGGGTCGTTCTTATTCCGGCAATCAGCTTCTTTGGCAGCAGTAATGGAACAGCCATTTTCCCTTCCGAGGTACCGATTGGTGAATTGGATGCCTGGGGGATTTGGGATAATTATATACGTTATATTGGTGCCGGTGCGGTAGCGACTGGTGGATTGATTACCTTGATCAAAACATTACCGATTCTTTTCAGTTCTGTGATTGATACCCTTAAAGGTGTAAAAGCGAATAAAGGACAGCTTAAGGCTGGTTCAATTCGTACAGAAAAAGACATTCCTGCTAAATATGTTTGGCTCGGAATAATTCTCATCATTTTAATCATCGCATTCACACCTATAACGGATGTAGGAATCATCGGAGCGATTGCGATTGCGATTTTTGGATTTTTATTCGTGACAGTAGCTTCAAGGGTTGTCGGGATCGTCGGAAGTTCTTCTTCCCCTGTTTCTGGGATGACGATCGCTACACTATTGATTGTAGCTATTGTCTATAAAGCCACTGGTTTTACTGGTACGACAGGAATGGTAGCCGCTTTAACTGTAGCTGCAATCATTTGTACAGCACTTGCGGTTTCAGGTGATGTTTCTCAAGATCTTAAAACAGGATATATTGTCGGCGGAACTCCTTGGAAACAACAGGTTGCGATGATGATCGGTGTTGTTGCATCAGCATCTGTCATCGGGTTTATCCTGGTGCTGATGGATAACGCTTATACGATGGGATCTGCAGAACTACCTGCTCCTAAAGCGGCTCTTATGAAAATTCTTGCTGAAGGAGTTCTTGGAGGAGATTTACCTTGGACCCTTATCTTTATCGGGGCGGCGATTGCCATCACATTAGAGTTTTTCGGTTTGAATTCACTTGTAGTGGCAGTCGGCATATACTTGCCGGTTCATACTAGTGCGCCAATCATGATTGGTGGATTTATACGTTTCTTCGTTGAATACTTCGCGAAAACGAAAGAAGCGCTTAAAGCACGGGTTGACAGAGGTGTATTGTTTGCATCCGGTTTAATAGCAGGTGAGTCATTGATTGGTGTCCTTATTGCCATCCTGATTGCAGCTGGTGTCCAAGTTCCCGCTGCGGCTAAATTAGCCAGCAACTTGCTGCCATTCCTACTATTCCTTGCTTTAGCTGGATTGCTTTGGTACGTTTCCAGCAAAGGGAAAAAAGAAGATGCTTCGTAAACGCCAAAGGGAAAAGAGGAACCTGTTAACCATGGTTCCTCTTTTGGAAAGACGGGTCACCTTGGAGCAAGGATCTTTGGAATCGACTTTTTTAGTCATCCAAAGAACCAATTTTGTGGAACGAATGACAATTCGTTATTTTAAACAGCCTTCAGTTCGTAAAATCAAGCTTGATAAGTTTGGCGCATTTGCCATCAAACAAATGGAACACAAATGTAATGTCGAACAGATTTCCGAAGCGATGAGCGAACATTTTGGTGAGGAAGCAGAACCTGCCTTGCCACGGTTGATGAAATTCCTGGAAATCCTTGAGGTCCATGAATGGATCGTATGGGATGAGGAAGAACAAAAATGAAAAAAAGTTGAAGCTTTTTTGATGCTTGATATGCATGTTGTTAGTAAAAAAAGGAAAAGAGACCATTCACTTTAGTGCGAAGTGAATGGTCTCTTTATTTCAAGAAAATGCTATATTAATGATTTTTTCAACACACCTATTTTGGACATATCATCTATATTATTATACACTTCTATCAGTTGATAATTGTTTTAAGAAGTTTCTTAGAAAGGATTCTACATAATGCTAAACGAAGAAAAAAGGGATATAACTAGCAATAAGATTGTTAAAGTTGCCCATAGTCTTTTTATGGAGTTTGGGTATAAAGCTGTTTCCACTAGGGAAATTGCCGATGTTTGCGGATTAACCCAACCTACGTTGTATCACCATTTCAAAAACAAAAAAGCACTGTATTTAGAGGTGTTACGCACAGAGTTATATGAAATGCAAATCGCTTTGGAGAGAATAATAAGGCGTTATGATGATTTAGAGCAATGTTTATATCAGGTTACGTATTATATTCTGATTAATAAGCCTTCTTCCATTAGCCAAATGTTCCGAGATATAGAAATTGAAATGGAAGATCAACATCGAAAACAAATTAAGAAGTGGTGGATTGATGCGTATCAGGCTCCTATTGCCTCTATCTTCGAAAAAGGCATAAAAGAAGCAAAGCTAAGAAACCCTGCTGAATTCGGGACTTTTCCAGTTCCGTCCGCCTATTTGCTCCTGAATTTGATCTCTACTAAGGGTCCGGAACAGGGACAATCCGAAAAACATGCGAAAGAACAAGCAAAACTTTATACGAGGGTCCTTTTATATGGGATGTCTTTTCCTGAAATTCGAGATTAACTTTAACCAATTGAGTAAGCAGCTTGTTAAAGTTAATTTTTTTTGTGCCTTTACCTATCAGTTGATAGATAAAACAAAATAAGTGATTTTTCATCACTCAATATAAATAACTAGTGTATGTAGGGGGTTCGAGATGAATTTTCTAACGAAATTCAGTCTGAAAAATGCTGTAGCCGTATTTATTATTTCGTTCTTGTTGATCATGGGAGGGGTGTACTCGTTCACTCAGTTAAAGGTGGATCAGTTCCCTGATATTGAGTTCCCACAGATTTCGATTGAAGCCGTATATCCTGGTGCTTCCCCTGATGACGTCGACGAGCAGGTCATTTCAAAGCTGGAAAATCAGTTGGATTCGATTGAGGGAGCAACAAAAATGACGAGCTCCGCGTATGATAGCATCGGGATAATAAATATTGAATTCCCGTTTGACACCGATTTGGATAAGGTGGAACAAGCAATCAATTCGGCCGTTGATGAGGCAGGTATTCCAGAGGAAGCGGAAATCAAGCTCAATCGATTATCATTCGGGTCTTTTCCAATCTATAATATTTCTTTGTTTAGTAAAAATGGGGAAAATATTGAAGCTCTTCTAAAAGACGATGTAATCCCAGAATTGAATAAAATCCAAGGAATCAACAATGTATCGGTTGCAGGACTTACAGATAACCTCGTTCAAATTACAGTGGATAAGGAAAAAGCTGAAAAAGCCGGTATTTCCATTAGTAGCATCAAAGATCAGATTAATGAAAAGTACCTTTCTTTTCCTGCCGGGGAACTGAAAGAGGATGAACAACAAATTCCGATTCGGGTGGAGGAAAGCTTAGCGTCAATATCCAAGCTTGAAAGTCTATTGCTGACTTCCGAGAGTCCTGCTCCTAGTGAAGGACCTCAACCTAGCGAAACGCAAGGAATTCCATTAAAAGATACTGCCAAGGTTGAGGCAGTAACTGAGGCAAGCGAATTAGCCCGTTATAACGAAAAAGAGTCACTGTCGATGGCGATAACCAAAAAGCAAAATGCCAATACGGTGGAAGTCGCAGATCAAGTCATGGATGTGTTGAAGAAGTACGATAGTGAAATCAATTATGCAATCGGCATTGATTCAGCAAAGGACATCGAAAAATCAGTCTCCACCTTGGTGAAGGAAGGTCTGTTAGGTGCTTTGTTTGCTTCGATTGCCGTCCTTGTGTTCTTGCGAAATGCACGTGCAACGATTATCGCGGTTGTCTCGATTCCACTATCTCTTTTAATTGCAGCGATTTTCCTCAACCAGCTGGATATTTCGCTAAATATCATGACCCTAGGCGGGATGGCAGTTGCTGTAGGACGTGTTGTCGATGATAGTATCGTGGTGATCGAGAACATATTCAGACGTGTCCGCAAGTCAAAAGAAGGGATGTCCGATAAGGTCATTCTTGAATCGACCAAGGAAATATTGAGGGCGATAACATCATCGACGATTACAACCGTAGTCGTGTTCCTTCCAATCGGGTTTGTCGGCGGCATAACTGGTAAGTTCTTTTTACCATTTGCCTTAACGATTATTTTCTCTCTATTGGCTTCTCTCCTGGTTTCAATTACGATTGTTCCGATTTTGGCCAAATTTTCATTCAAGAAAGTACCGCCAGAAGAAAAAGAAGGGGCGTTTCAACGATGGTATGGTCGCTTAATTGAAAAATCATTGAATCATAAGTCCTTAATCTTGGTTGTCTCTCTCGTAATGCTTGTTGGCTCTTTCGCGGTCATTCCGTCCCTTGGCTTTACATTTATTCCGAATGAGCAAGCCAAAACGCTGACCACATCAATTGAGTTGCCGTCATCCGCTTCTCTGGAAAAAACGAATGAGATATCGTTAAAGGTAGAAGATATGCTTGGCAATCAAACCGAAATAGCCGAAGTAACAGCTGCTGTAGGGGCTAGAGACTTTGCGAGCGGTCTAAGACTCGAAAACAAAGCAAGTTATTTTCTGAATCTAAAAGAAGATACAAATGTAGAAAAGACAATTAAGTCTTTGGAGCAAAAAATAGAGGTTATCTCGAAGAAAGAGAATGAAGATTTGAAAATAAGCGTTCAGGAACTCTCGACGGGAGGACCTCCAAGCAACAACAACGTCGATGTCGATCTGTTCTCGAATGATTTGGACGCTCTTCAAAAAGCATCGAAGCAAGTAGAAGCCTTCATGAAAGACAACAATGACCTTAAATACGTAACAAACAACTTTAGTGAAAAACAAAAGCAGTTCTTGATAGATATAGATCCTGAAAAGTCGAGTGAATATGGATTATCCGGTTTCCAAATTCTCGGCACCGTCAGTGACCAAACCAAGCCGGTGACAGTTGGTACATTGACATTAAATGATAAGCAGCAAGAGGTTCAACTGTCTTTCGATAAAGAGCTTCAATCGAAACAAGAATTAGAAGCAGTCACAATTTTTTCTAAAAAAGGCCCTGTACAACTTTCTAAAGTGGCAAACGTAAAAGAAATCGATGCGTTTACCTCCATTCAAAAGCTCGACGGTAAAGTGTACGCACGTGTTTCCGGACAAGTGAAAGGGGACGATGTGCAAGCTGTTTCTTCAGATGTAAAGTCTGGTGTTGAAGATCTTGATTTACCAAAAGGCGTTTCGTTGACAAGCGGTGGTGGAAATGATGATACCGTCGAGATATTCCAAACATTAGGGATTGCGATCATAGTGGCAATCGGGCTTGTATATTTAACGATGCTAGTTACATTCGGAAAAGCGCGCATTCCGTTCATTATTCTATCATCACTCATTTTCGTTCCGATCGGTTCACTTCTTTCCTTGTTCATAGTGAAAGAGCCGTTATCCGTCAGTGTCATGATTGGGTTCCTCATGCTAATTGGAATAGTCACGACAAATGCAATCGTTCTTGTCGATCGTATCGGGCAAAACAGAAATCGCGGTCTTACCATTCGGGAGTCACTGATTGAAGCTGGAAAGACAAGACTTCGTCCAATCTTGATGACCGCTTTGGCTACTATTGCCGCCCTGATACCGCTAGCGTTGACGACATCCTCAGGAACCTTAATTTCAAAAGGCTTAGCTGTCACTGTCATTGGGGGACTCACCTCATCGACCTTGTTAACCCTTATCATGGTTCCTGTAGTTTATGAGCTTTTCTTTTTTAGAGAATCAAAAAGAGAAGGCACAGGCATGAAAGGGTAAAAAACAATGATGCTAAATGCTAGAATTAAAGCTTTATAGTGACTTTTTACAACAGAAAAAAAAACTTCCTTGTTAAACAGGGATTCAGACTGTAGACAAACTCTTTACTATTTGAGTTTGCCTACGGTTTTCCATTTTGAAAGTAAGGCAGGTGCTTATCCAGAAGCGGACGAAAAGCCTCCTCGTCGCCTTTGCCAAGGTTCTGTTAGAGTCATAATAAAGAATGAAAGAAGTTGAATGCCTACTGTATGTAGATAATCAACTTCTTTTATTTATTTATTTATGGTGATAAAGATGGCTGTTAATCATTCAAAGAGAATGCGCCTGTGGGGTCTCGCCTGGACGCGTACTTCCTAACTGTTAAGTCTCACACACCTGGTTTTACCTTTTTGATAGAACCCTTTTATAAAAACATAAGGTGATGAGGTTGCTTTAGTATTCTAATAGGGGAGATCATCTTGAGATGTTCAATCCACGCTGCCGCAGACCGCAACGGTTTCTATTGGGGTGAAAGTTAGAAAACCGGAAGCTGTTTTAATATATTCATATTTCAAAATAAAGAGTCGGGAACAATTTTCTTGACACGCTTACAGCATAACTCCTCTATACAATCTCAAATAAGACTTATAATCTTGCAAATTAGGATGAAGTTTCACTTTTAATAAATTGTAAAAACTTTAAAGCGTGTTCTGAAAGCTGCTTATTCGTGGACTTTGTCCAGCCATGTTTAAGAGATAAGGCATTATGACCAGTGAGGTCAATTGGGACTATTTCTCCATTAGATACATGTCTGTCATTATTAATATAAAAGTCAAGTACGAGACCAAGAGCTGAATCCGAAGCTACAGCTTCTTTTATTATTTCAAAGTTATTAGACAGAAATAATGTTTTCACAGGGTTTGGAAACAAAAAATCTACACTTTCTTTATAGAGCGATCCACTATACAAAGCAAATAGTTGGTCTCTTATATCTACAATGGAAAGTGTTTCAAAGCTTGAAAAAAGTGACTTTTTACTTACTATAACTTGTATTTTCCCATCTATTATTGATTCAAATGTTGCCTGATTTTCATACCCCTCTATGTTTCTTGAACCTATAAGGCCAAAATCAACTTCCCTCTGTTGGAGGCTTCTCATAACTTCTGGTCCAGTTCTTTCTATAACCTCAATATGGATGTTTGGGTAAAGGGGTTTAAATTTCGATAATGAATTCAAAACGATAGGCATCATGACTGGTACTGAGGAGATTGTGACGCTCCCTTGTATACAGCTGTTGTAAGCATGAGCCTGTTGGTTAAATTCTTCTAACTTCATAAGCACTTCACTAGCTTTATGGGCCAATATTTTGCCCTCTGCCGTTGGAATTGCCCCTCGACGAGAACGGACAAATAGTTTAACTCCCAGTTCCTTTTCTAAGCTTGTAATAGATTGACTGATGGCAGGTTGAGTAAGATGCAGATTTTCAGACGCAGCAGCAATGGATTTTGTTTTGATTACTTCTACTAGGTATATCAGTTGTTCAATATACAAGTTTATTTCTCTTCCTTTCTATAAGTGAAAATTTACTCTTATATAAATGAGAACTAATTTTTATTTATATGTATTAATTATATAATAATTTCGTACTATACTAAATTTTTAGAATATTTTAACTTTTTTGAAACGTATTTATGAGAGGGATGAAGACGTGGGGAAGAAAAAAAAGAGAACGAAAGCGATTCAATTCGTCACTACAGCCGCTTTGCTGGGCAGTGGTATTTTGGGGTATTCCTATTCAGGGAATGGTACCTATTTGCCTCAAGTGAAGGCGCAAACAGCACAAACAGCCGAATCCATTTTGGCATCATTAACGCCGCAGCAGAAAGATTCACTTGAAAAATTGGAGGTTAATCAAGCAACGGGGTTACAGGTAGATCCAAATCTTGATCTCTCGAGCGGAGAAACTATTTCTGTAATTGTTCAATTAAAGCAACAACCAGTAAGTGTTGCAGATCTACATGCAAAAATGCAAGGAAAAAGTCTGTCCGCTGCAGCTGTGAAAAGTAAGGTTAATGCTTCTCACCAAGCGTTTCGGGATGACATAGCCAGTATCTTTAAAGAAGAAATGAAACAAAAGAAAGCGGTTGTGCAAATTAATCGCGAGTACAAGCATGCTTTTAATGGAGTGGCAATGACGGTACCTGCAAACAAGGTAAATGAACTTTTGAAGTCGCAAGTAGTACAAGCTGTTTACAGCGATATGGAAGTGAAAGTGGACGATCCAAAAGTCAAATCGGACATAAAGAAAGCGGATACATCTGGGATGGCGGAAAGCAATGCCTACTTGAAGATTGGTAAGCTACATGAAGAGGGATTCAAAGGGAAAGGTGTCAAAATAGGTGTTTTAGACACAGGTATCGATTATAATCACCCAGATTTAAAAGATGCTTACAAGGGTGGTTATGACTTTATCAGTAATGATGAAGATCCAATGGAAACGACCTACGATGACTGGAAGGCGTCTGGGCAACAAGAATTGAGAAGCGGTAATACATATTATTCGTTTCATGGCTCACACGTTGCCGGAACGATTGCCGGCCAGCACAAGAATGATTCCAAATACGCTACTCAAGGCATTGCGCCAGAGGCAGACTTGTATGCATATCGAGTGTTGGGGCCTTACGGATCCGGTTTGTCTAGCGGTGTCATTGCAGGAATTGATAAATCTGTGGCAGACGGTATGGATATCATCAATTTGTCGCTGGGAGCCAGTGTAAATGATCCACTATATCCAACAAGTATAGCCATCAACAATGCCGTTTTGAGTGGAGTGACTGCAGTCGTGGCAGCGAGTAACGCGGGAAGCACCCCTTATTCATTAGGTTCTCCAGGAACAGCGGAGCTGGCACTTACTGTCGGGGCCAGTGATGTTCCCATGACCATCGCAACCGTAAAAGGTACGTTGCAGGCCGGACAAGCGTCTGTAGTTGCGGACCTTAGGTTGTTAGCAAAAAGCTATAAAGACGATATCGATACTTGGAAAGGTAAGAGTCTTCCAGTCGTTCCTGTAGGATTAGGAGATGTTGCGGACTACGGCGGCAAGGATGTTCAAGGGAAAATTGCATTGATTGAACGAGGGACACTTACAATCAATGCAAAAATTGAAAATGCCAAAGCCAAAGGAGCAGCGGCTGTCATCATCTGGAACAATGTTGCAGAAGAAGGATTCATTCCGAGCTACTTAGGAGAAGGCAAAACATTTATTCCTGCATTCAACGTCACGAATGAACAAGGAAAAAAACTTTTAGATCAAGCAAAAGCGGGAGATGCTGCATTTACGTTCAATGAAATCGGTCAGATTCAATCAGAAGGTGATCAATTGGCAGGCTTTTCATCCCGTGGTCCCGTGAAAGGGACGTATGATATCAAACCGGAAATTGTAGCGCCAGGGGTATCCATCATGTCCACGGTCCCTTCTTTCATGCAAGGTCCTGAGAACATCGGAAATTATGAATATGCGTATCAACGGGCAAACGGAACGTCCATGGCGACTCCGCATATGGCGGGAATTGCTGCTTTGCTGTTGCAGGCCAATCCGAAACTGGAGCCGGCTGATATCAAGGCGACGCTCATGAACACGGCCGATCCGTTAAAAGAAGACTACAGTGTGTATGATGTTGGAGCGGGACGTGTTGACCCTTACGAAGCGATCCATTCCAATCTGCAAATCCAAGTGCATGATACGACAAAGATGCTCGACGCCGAAAACCAATTGGTTGACATCCAAGACCTAACGGGTGCTTTGAATTTTGGAGCTTTCGTCGATTACGGTAAAAAACATAAAGCTTCACATATGCTGACGCTTGAAAATAAATCGAAAACAACGAAAACGTATGATGTGAAAGTGAATTACAAACAAGATGAAGAAAATTCTCAAGATGGGAACAAAAGCGGTATCCAGCTTAAAACGAGTCCGACAGTAACAGTTGCAGGCTCCAATAAATTGGACACACAAGTCTCTCTAACAATTCCAGTGGAAGCGCAAAAAGGTGCATATGAAGGGTATATTACTTTCACGAATCAAAAGGATAGTAGTGATACGTATCAAATCCCGTTTGCATTCCGTTATTTGAAAGAAGGAATTGAAGACTTGAGAACATATACTCCAATTATGAGCGACAGCGATCGGTATGAGTATTATGCACCTATTCAACCGAAAGCAACAAATTTGATTTTTAAAGTCGGTGCACCAATGCAGCGCGTTGATGCTTTCTTAGTAGATGGAAAGACAGGAAAAGAACTTGGTTTTATCGCTGGAGCGGATATCTCAGGAGCATTTGAAGATTATTACATGCAGCTGGCACCATTGTTGGGGTATGGAAAATATTATCCTTTCACAGGCAATAGTGAATTCCCGATCTCAGATGATAGTGTTACTGCGCCGCAGGGAGCGTATAAGATTAAGCTGGTTGCGACTGGGAAGTCAGGAAAGACTTTCTCCAAAACATATGACCTATATATTGATAACAATAAGCCGAAAATGGAACTTAATGTACCTTCAGGCGTTATCGAGTATGAAAAAGGCCAAAAAGCATATACATTATCCGGTACAATCACAGATCGAGAAATGAAGGAAGCACAAGCAGCAGGAATCGATACAGATCCAAGTAAAAATGCTGTTACGATTTATCGGTACACAAATGCATATAACCCAGGGGCTCCTGATTTATTACCGTTAGCATATACTACGATAAATGAGCAGGGGGCATTCAGTTGGGATATACCGCTCGACCAACCGGTCAAACAAGTACGGGTACTCGGCCAAGACCGGGCAGGCAACGGTCTCTATAGTGAAGCTCGTATCTTGACATTTGTCGAAAAAGGCACAACATATGTACGGACGGCGGCTGATAAAAAAAGCGTTTCATATAACGAAACGTATAAAAATACAGTCTCTGTCAAGAATGCGAAAAATTGGACAGGAGGTACGTTCAAAGTATCTTATAAAGCTCAATACTTAAGTTTAGGAGATATTAAAGTGAGTCCAAAGCTTGAAAAACTAGGAAAAGTTTCGATCACAACGGCTGATGCCGGAAAAGATCCATCATACTCTCATTTGAATGTATCCGTAAAGCTTGAAGGAGATAATGTCAAGCCTATTAACGGAGATATGCCTTTATTTGAGATTGCGACAAAGGCTAGCGAGCAATTGCCACTTGGATCAACACTGGCGTCTGTAAGGGTTAGTGAAACAAAGGCCAATACAAAAAGCGGAGATGAAATCCAAGTGCCGTCAGATGGAGGAAGTTTCGTTAATATCCTTCCAACACATTCCAAGGAAGCATTCAATTTGAATGTGCAAGGCATCAAACCAGGCTCACGCGACATGAATGCCGCTAAAGCCCAAATAAAAGCTACGGACCAGGATGGTAAAGAATTCACCGGAGCCTTTGAAGCATCAGGAGCCAAGACGACAAATTACTATACTGTCGACAAGCTGCCGTTAACAAGTAAAACGTTAACATTGGATGTGAAAATTCCCGGTCATACGACTGCAGTCAAAACGGCTGAACTTGGTCGTGAATACAAAGGTAAATGGATCGGTACGTACCGTGTTGCTGATGTAAGACCTGCTTATGCGGGCGATGTAACCGGAGATGAAGTAATCGACATCTTGGATGCAATAGCAATCGAAACATATTGGGAGACAAATAAACGCAGTGCTGATATTAATTTCGATGGAACTGTCGATCAGAAAGACTTTGCATTTGTAGAGCAAAACTTCCAACTCAGAAACCCTGGTGTGGAAAACACACCAATACCAAAGAAGAAATACAAGGGGAAAACACTACAGAGCATTAAAGAAGCACTAAAAATAAATTAAGATTAGAAGAGTCACCAATCTATCACAGAATGGTGACTCTTTTTCTATTGAAAGGATCCATATAGCGTGTTCGGTTTTGGAAGAAACAGCTTTGAGATCTTTCGGCAGTGATGGTTGCATTCTTCAAAGTATTCTTACTCACAGTCCGTTCTCTAGGAGATAGAGGTCGCTATTTTTTAATTAAAATACTTCTAACAATAGGAATTCAACGGTACATATTCCTTTGGATAAATATTTATTGAACTATATCTCCCCAAATTCTGTTATTCTTTTATAGGAATATGAGTTACTAAATCATGTTTACCTATCAGTAGGGACATTGCATATTGTAAAGAATAGAACTAGCTTATGTATATCCTATCTTTTAATGACCGGTGGGCAAGTTTCCTTCTAAAGTGTTAGGGAATATAACTATTATGACTATTGATCTGTTCATTCGTTGCGGTGGATTGTCCATTCCTTCTATCAATGGTATAACTGTAACTCAAATAAACAGGTATGACCTAGACTGATTTCATGGATCTTACTAGTATGACACTTGATGTAAAGCAAGGATATTATAATATATTAATCTTTTATTAAATTTAATCAACCTAAATCAGATTGCACGTTATGTATAGGGCCTCTGTTTAATTTAAAAAAATTGGATGTGTACAAATGATTCGCACCTTTGCGGTAACAAATGATTTAACATTAATTGAAAATATACCATTAGAACGTTTGAAAAGTTCTGATATTAAATGGTATTGGGTGGATTTTGATTCACCTACTGAAGAAGAAAAATTGCTTTTGAAAACTCATTTCAATTTCCACCCATTGGCAATTGAAGATTGTTTGCATTTTTTACAGCGCCCCAAACTCGACTATTATGATGGGTATGATTTTTTTGTTCTGCACACTTTAAACCAATCTTCCCTTGCACCTGAAGAAGTGGATATATTTTTAGGGCATAATTTCATAGTGACTTTTCATTTATTACCTTCAAATGAAATAGGAATAGTTCGTCAAAGAGTAATGGATGATGAAAAATCTATAAATAAAGGTCTAATGTACATATTTTACTTAATGACGGATAAAATTGTTGATGGATATTTTCCTAGTATGTATCGAATCGAGGACGAGTTAAATGAAATTGAATCTAAAAAAAGCAATCAGGATTTAATTGGAAATGTTTATGAAATCAGAAGCCAGCTGCTGAAGTTAAGAAGGACAATTTTTCCTATGAGAGAATTAATGTATAGAATTTTAAATTCGGAGAGGGTTATCATTCCAAAAGAAGATAGGGTCTATTTCATGGATATTTCCGACCATTTACTAAAGCTTTCGGAAATGATTGAATCCAATAGGGAAATGACGGCAGACATAAGGGATAATTATATTTCCATAAATTCAAACCGAACGAACACCATAATGAAGACACTCACCGTTATGACCTCCATTTTCATACCCTTAACATTCATTGCTAGCATATATGGAATGAATTTTGAATATATGCCTGAACTAACTTGGCATGGTGGGTATTTTGCTGTCCTAGGAGTAATGGCTGTAGTGGGCTCAGGGATGTTGTTCTCGTTATGGCGTATGGGATGGTTTAAGTGATCCACAAAAAAGGAACGCTGATGCAATGAAAGGCATCAGCGTTTTTAGCGTTAGTTTAGCTTACCTGTAACTGAAGTGTGCAAGATCGACTAATTAACGCTCTTCATACGATGTTACAGGTTGTCATGTTGGTGTAAAGATGCTAACAGAACAGCTAAAAGTGACGGCTACTTATTTACCTTTGAGGTGATTAATCATTTTATTTAAGCAGGGAGACTATAGGGCATGAACCCGGTAATAAACCTGGCTCATGCCTTTTAATTTTGCCTAATTTTTTTGAAAATAATTAATGTAAAACATATAAAGAGGAAGAACGAAATATAACAATAAAATAAGTGGATCAGGATATTTTCAAGGGAGTAATCCAATTATAAGTAAGTGATTTGTAAGATTTAAATGAATTCTTTAACTTAAAAAGACAGTTCTATTGGCTAAAGAGATAAAGGCTTTTTATAGCGCCCAGAAAAGAATCTTTACTTTAGTGATATAATAATTTATTATGTGTATAAAGGCGATAATGTTTATCCTCTTTATACACGTAGAGCTAAGGAGATGTTTTTCATTGCAAATGAAAACTGGTGTGGAGCAATCTGTATATGCTATTTTGCTTCTTAATTTCTTACCAGAAAAAGCTGTATTGTCAGGAGATATAATTAGCCAACAATTGGGCGGTTCAGCATCGTATTTTCAAAAGATACTAAGGAAATTGGTTAATGCCGATATTCTTGTTTCCGTCCCTGGTATTAAAGGGGGATTTAAATTAAAAAAAGATCCTGAAGATATACGTATATACGACGTCTATTTAGCGGTGGAAGGTAAGCAGTCCCTATACTCATCCAGCGGCATTTTCCACGATATGCTTAACTTGAAAGAAAAAGAAATTTGCTTATTATCCGACTTAATGGAAGAAGCGGAATCATCTTGGAAAACCATTCTTAAACGTGAAACTATCGCTTCTTTGACTGAAGAAATTAACAAAAAATGTCCTAAAGAAAATTTGCAAATGTTAAAAAAAATTGTCCATGAAAAAATGGTATTATAAATGCTAAGGAGAGATTTAAATGGAAAACTTAGAAAAATATTTTGATTTATTCGATCAATCAAGAACAAGTGAAAAAGCAATGGAAGAATTAGAAGCATTATTTTCCGAAGATATTGTTTTTGTTTTAAATGGTCATGAGCAAAATGGAATCGAAAACTGGAGATTATTTATGAAAATGGTGTTTCAACAAAATAGTGATATAAAACATATGTTTGAAGGATGGAAAAGCATAGAAGGTACGGATTCTTTCGTAACACCTTGGGCAGTATGTGGTAAACGTTCTTCAGGAACGGTCTTCACACAAACTGGAAAAGATATTGCTAAATTAGATGATGAAGGTAAAATCAGTTATTTAGAAAATGTACCAGACAATTCCGACATGTTTGAAACGTATAAAAAATTATAATTTCTTTATGTTAATTGAATCAGCCTCAAACATTTTAGGAGAATCAATTACGTTATCGCCTTACTATTCAACAACCTCTGCCTTTAAAAGTTAGGCAGAGGTTTATTTTATGTTAGTACTTTCATCTAAGATTTCACGCAGTGTTGATTGAACACTCTATGGGAGACACGCCGTAGGAGGCTCCCGGATCGCCTCTGGAAAAGCGAGTGCCTCTCGTTTCTATCAATGTCCGAATTGTACAACCCATAAATAAATATAGACAAACTCGATTTTCATCGAGTTTGTCTACAGTCTGCTTTTTTTTCCTTCTAGCGTAAGGATTCTAAGTAGGAGATACCGGCTTCCGTTATTCTTGTTCCTCCCCGTCCTTTGCGTTTTATGATCATTCCTTTTTGCTCGAGGTCATCAAGTCGGCGTCTAACTTGCTGCTGAGACAAGGAGAAACTTTCATGCTGTTCTTTCGTTTTTGCTGATATATATTCCCTGCTGGCGGCTTTTCCAGCTTCATGGCATTGCATAATGATTTTTAAAATCATTAGATGCTCAGATTGTTCCAGACGATTTTGTTGCGGGTGTTTTTTATCTTCCGACTGCTGGGCTTTTTGATATTGAGGTAAATCATCCTTGGTTAATAGCGTTCCATTACATACTGTCAGCATATAATCCAGCGTGTTTTTAAGCTCGCGAATATTGCCGTCCCACTCAGATCGTTTTAGCCAATCCATCAGCGATTGCTCGACTTTTATCCATTTTCCGTTTTTTGTTATGTAATGATGGATCAAGAGGGGGATGTCTTCTCTTCGCTCCCTAAGTGGCGGGATGGAGAGGTTCAGCACATTTAAACGATAAAATAAATCATTTCTGAACGTTTGTGCTTTCATTTGCTCCTCAATTTTTTTATTTGTTGCTGAAATGATGCGAACGTTAATTGGAATAATCTTCGAGCCGCCAATTCGTCTGATTTCCTTTTCCTGGATAACCCTTAATAGGAGGGATTGCATCGATAAACTGATATCACCTATTTCATCTAGGAAGATGGTGCCGTTATCAGCAAGCTCAAACAACCCTTTTTTACCTCCGCGCTGTCCCCCAGTAAATGATCCGTCTTCATATCCAAATAACTCGCTCTCAAGTAGGCTTTCAGATAAAGCGCTGCAGTTTATGGGTAGAAAAGGCCCGCTTTTTCTCAAGGAATGTTTATGAATGGCATGAGCAAACAATTCCTTGCCCGTTCCTGATTCACCCTGGATGAGGATGGGGTGTTCTGCCAATGCAAGCTTTTTTGCGATCTGTTTAAGTTCTTTCATTTTAGTATTTTCACAGAAAATGTCATCAAAGCTGTACTTTGCGTAAAATCCTTTCTCGCGATATTTGCGCTGTGCTGTTTTTTCAATTTCGGATGCTTGGTGGACACTTTTAAATACAGCCACGATGGACTGCTCCCCAATCATTGTATGACGGTACACGACGACCTCAACGCCATGAATGCTAAAAAATTGACTCTCTTCCACACCATTTCGTATAAATTGAACCACTTCGTTTTGAAGAATGCCCGTATCAATTGGACGGTTGATGATTAAATCCGCCTGAATTTGAAATAGTGCTTCAAGTTTTTGATTAAACACGGTTACTTCACTCGTTTCATTGATGACCAGTATTCCGTCATCAATTGTATTAACGACATTTTGGATGTGGTGATAAACTTCTTTTGTTTCCTGTTGGGATACAAGCAATTTTTGCTGCAATTCAATAATGCTTCTGATGTATCTTTCTGAAATTTGCAGAGCCACATTTCCTTCCAACCTGCAATGATCAACAATTCTTAAAATGGTGGTCATATCCAAAAGTCTGACGCCAATATCCAAAACCATCGGCAAGTAGGTGGGGGCAAGTTCTATTTCACCTGGTGATACAGCGACATCGATTTCATCATAATAAGTATGGCTTTTCTTGTAAGCTATAAAGCGAACATGATTGATTCCAAGTTGGTAAAGAGATTGTATCAGTTCCAATGTGACATTGTACTCATCATTAATGACAAGTACGTTAGCTCCCGTGGGAATTGTGAGGAGTTTGTCCAAATGTTCATGATGGACGGTACGTTGTCCTGTAATGAAGGTTGCGGCATTCATATTTTTTATATGACCGACTTCTTCTTTAAGGGATTCGGAGGAGAAGAGAATGACATCTGCTTCAAGACCTGCTGGAAGTCCCTCATCTACTGCATAGCTATCAATGTGCAGATAATCACCTAAAAGCTGCTGAAGTTGCTGATGCAGAGTGTGCTTTGTTTTCGTTCCGCCTGTCAAAAGGATAAGTGAAGGTTTCATTAAGGTCCTTACCTTTCTTTGGTTGAATTGGTTTTATTTTAGTACGATGTATGAACCAATTTAGACCAGTAATCTATTGTTATTCATTATCATATCAGCTTTTAGAATGATATTTCTAAATTTTCTTATTTTTTCACCTAAAGTTACATGCAGCGATTGAAAAACTATGAAAGTATACAGACGAGTATCTTTCTGTATACTTTCATCTCCCGCACCTGTGCCACTTCTGCGTCTTTTAGACTCCCATCTAGCATTCGCCTTATTCGTTGGCATGTTTTTTGCATTGTTAGTTTTACAAATGTTTATTTCTCAAATTATAGAAAAGGAGAACTGTGGAAGACGGGGAAGTATCATTTACTAGCTGAATGAATCAGAAAAGGGGAGAAGCTTAATGGCTCAAGTCGAGACAACTTATCAACCAGAAGGAAAAAGAAAAAAAGAATGGAAAATTAATGTATTTGCATTACTTCTGGGTGTTTTGGTCATCGCAACTTTATTAACGTATGTGTTGCCTGCAGGAGATTATGGACGCGTCGAGGTTGACGGAAGGACCGAAATCGACCCGGATACTTACAAAACGGCCGACCAAACCCCGGTAAGTCCATTTGGAGCGGTTAAAGCACTTCATACTGGATTGGTTGAAGCAGCTAATATTATCTTCTTCGTTTTGATCATTGGGGGATTCTTTGGTGTATTAACCGCCACTGGGACGATAAATGTATTGATTACGACGCTAGCAAAAAGACTTGCAACCCGGGAGAAGCTGCTTATTCCTGGCATGATGCTATTCTTCGCCATTGGCGGTTCACTTATGGGGATGGCAGAGGAAACACTCGCATATATCCCATTATTGATTCCGTTGGCGCTTGCGCTTGGTTTTGACGTTCTTACAGGAACGGCGATTGTTATCCTTGGGGCTTCCGCAGGCTTTACGACCGCCGTTATGAACCCGTTTACAGTTGGAATTGCTCAAGGGATCTCCGAATTGCCGATGTTCTCTGGCATGTGGTATCGACTAGTGCTTTTCGTAATCGTTTATGCGGTATCTGTAACATTCGTCTATCGTCATGCCATGAAGGTGAAAAAGGATCCGTCAAGAGGATTTTATGGAAAGTACAGCAAGAAAGAAGCTGACGTGCTTCTTAAGTCTAACGAGAAACTTGAAACGAAACACAAGCTCATTCTTGGTGCATTTTTACTGAATTATGTGGTCCTTGCTTTCGGAGTGATTAAATATCAATGGTATATAACTGAAATTGCAGCGCTTTTTGTAGTTTTGACAATTGTCATAGGAGTCATCGGCAGATTATCTACGGATAAGATTGCGAAATCGTTTGTGGATGGTTCATCTTTATTAATTGGCGGAGCCTTAATTATTGGTGTTTCCCGGGCAACTCTTGTTGTTTTAAATGAAGGGCATATTATTGACCCGATGCTTCATGGGGTTTCCGATACGCTAAAGCATATTCCGGCTTTCTGGAGTGTAATTGGGATGTATAACTTTCAGGCCATTATCCATTTTATCCTTGCCTCGGGAAGCGGACATGCGATGCTGACGATGCCAATCATGACGCCGCTGGCGGATTTGCTTGATATTACTCGACAGACGGCAGTTCTTTCGTTTTCTTTTGCCGATGGAATAGGGAATATTATCTTTCCGACTGCAGGCACGCTTATGGCAGGACTCGCGATTGCAGGTATTCCATGGACAAAATGGGCTAAATGGGTGTTACCGCTTGTATTCATTCAATACCTCATTGGTTTAGCAGCCGTTGTAATTGCACACTTAATGAATTACGGACCATTTTAATCTTGTAAAGAAACAGCTTAGAGCAATTGGAGGAGAGAATTTGATTACTATAATTAGAAACGCAGAAGTGTATGAACCTCATTATCTTGGGAAGATGGATGTGATGCTTGCGGGTGGCAAAATAGTCTATATCCAAGATGAAATTGAGCTGGATAACTCATCTATTGATGTAAAAATAATTGATGGATCGGGGAAAATTCTCGTCCCTGGTTTTATTGATGCCCATGTACATTTAATCGGAGGCGGCGGGGAAGGAGGCTTTAGGACACGCACTCCGGAATTGAATTTGTCGGATGCTACAATGGCAGGCATTACAACAGTGGTGGGTGTGCTAGGAACGGATGGAACAACAAGACGGATCGAAAGTCTGCTGGCTAAGGCATATGCATTGGATGAAGAGGGAATTACGGCGTACATCCATTCTGGCTCTTATCAAATTCCGGTGAAAACCTTGACGGGCAAAATTGAAGATGATCTGATTTTCATTGAAAAAATAATCGGTGTAGGTGAAATCGCCATCTCCGACCATCGATCTTCTGAACCGACACTTGATGAGCTTGCGAAGATAGCGGCTTCAGCTCGTAATGGCAGTTTAATTACCGGAAAGGCAGGCATATTGGAAATACATGTAGGAGATAGTGATCGCAGGCTCCAGCTCCTTTTTGAGATGGCAGAAAAGACAGATATACCGATCCATCATTTTCACCCGACTCACATTAACCGAAATCAAGATTTATTCGAAGAGGGGATCCGGTATGCAGAAAAAGGGGGGTATGTAGACTTAACGACAAGCACCACCCCTCAATTCCTAGAGGAAGGGGAAGTGAAATGCAGTAGCGGGTTACGACAAATGCTTGAGAGTGGGGTGCCTATTACTCAGATTACTTTCTCCTCGGATGGACAGGCAAGTCTTCCTTATTTTAATCAAGACGGTGAGTTCGCCGGTTTGCAAGTCGGCAATGTTTCTTCTCTTTACCACGAGGTCCGTGACTCTGTATTGGATGAAGGTGTTCCGCTCGAATCAGCACTTCAGGTTATCACATCTAATCCTGCTCGTATATTGAAGCTGAAAAGTAAAGGGAAAATCGGTATGGAGATGGATGCTGATCTCGTGTTGCTTAATCAAGATACGTTAGCTATCGATACGGTCATTGCAAGAGGAAAAGTGATGGTGGAACGAGGTGTCCCTATCATTAAAGGGACATTTGAAAGATAAAAGAATGATAGGGAGCGAATAGGAATGGGACAGTTAATGAAGGTATGTATGATGTTAGGTTTGTTTGCTTTTTATTGCCAAGGGAATGTTGCACATGCTGCAAGCGGTGACTATCAGTATAGCAGCTATGGAAACACCGGAAATGTAACGACTGTCACATCTTATGGCATTAACTTAATGGGAGGCGGCACGGACGTAGATGAAGCGATGCTGTGGATGGCCAAAAAAGCAAATCAAGGTGATTTTGTCGTTCTCCGTACTTCAGGAACGGATGGATATAACCAATACCTTTACGACTTGGGCCAGAGTAACAATGCTAAGCTTGATTCAGTCGAAACGATCGTGCTGAACAACAAATATGCGTCAAGTGACTCATTTGTGTTAGATAAGGTGCGTAAGGCGGAGGCAGTCTTTTTTGCCGGAGGAGATCAATTCAATTATGTCGATTTCATCAAAAATACAGCTCTAGAGGATGTACTTAATCAGCATATTCAAAATAATGTTCCGATTGGAGGAACAAGTGCAGGACTCGCGATTATGGGGCAATTTGTTTATGATGCTAAAAATGGTTCCGTATATTCAGATGAAGCACTGGCAAATCCGAATAACCGCTATATGACATTTTCAAGAGATTTTCTAAATAATCGCTATTTATCTAGTACGGTTACAGACACCCATTTTGAACAGAGAGACCGAATGGGAAGATTTATAGGGTTTATGGCAAGAAATGTATCAGACGGATGGACGAATCAGTCTAAAGGCATTGCTGTCAATGAACAAACGGCTCTGCTTGTCGAACAGGACGGAACGGCGAAGGTAGTTGCCCAGCCAGGCGGCAGCAACCAATCCGTATATATGGCGAAAACAACGGCCGCTCCTACAAGCAGCATAGGCAAGCCATTGACTATAAATAATGTTGAGCTCGTCAAACTAAGACCCGGTAATACGTTCAATCTTCAGGCATGGACGAGCAGTAATGGATACTCCTATAAACTTTCTGCCCAAAATGGTGCCTTAAGTTCAACAAGTGGTTCGATATATGGAAATTAAGATGCGGGGAGGAGTAAAAGTGAAAAGGATCATTAATACGGCAATTACGGCCTTATTGCTAACATCGGTCTGTTTTTTGCCACCAGAAAAGGCTAGCGCTCACGCTAAGGAAGAAATTAAAGGCAGCCTCGTTATTGCAGGAGGTTCATTAGGCAGCAGCAACAAGGATATCTATGAATCTTTTATTAAACTCGCCGGTGGAGTCGACAAAGCGAAAATCGGTATTATTCCGGCTGCGAGCGGAACTCTGAAATCCTCCAAGGAATTTAGGGCAGATCTTGTGAAATATGGAGTCAAAGAGGCGGATATCGAGATCCTGCCGATATCGAATCATGATTTCAGTGATACTGTTTTTGATGAGAAATCGTGGAAGAACAATGTCCACAGCAAAGCAGTTGGCAGGCAGATCGAGGATCTTTCAGCCATCTGGTTTGTTGGAGGCGACCAACTTCGGATAACGGATACATTATATGATGCCAAGGGAAAGAGTACGTTGGCGCTTGAGGCAATTTGGAACGTGTATAGAAAAGGAGCCGTCATTGGCGGAACAAGCGCAGGCGCGGCAATTATGAGTGATGTTATGATTACGGGCGGAGATAGCTTAGGCGGCCTAAAAGGTGAATTCACAGGAAAATCCGAGTCCGCAAAAAACAAAGAGTACGAGCCTGTCCGGATTGAAAAGGGACTTGGTTTCTTCCAATCTGGAATCATCGATCAGCATTTTGATGAAAGAGGAAGACTCGGGCGCTTAGTAGCAACTGCCGTAAAATACGAAAAGCAAAAAAAGAAATATAATTCTTATGGTATTGACGAAGATACCGCGTTGATTGTCAACAATCAAGAAAAAACGGCCGAAATTGCGGGCAGGGGAGGAGTGACGGTTGTTGATTCAAGTAAAGCAAAAGAACATAAGGGTAAGATCAATAATGTCTCCATCAGCCTCTTATCTCCCGGGGACAAGATTGATCTGAAGACAAAATCCTTTACGATTCATTCAAAAAAAGATGCTACTAAAGGAAATGAGTACCATCAATTTAAACCTTTGGAAGCAACAGGAGTTCTGACTTCGTATGGAAAATTAAAACCTTATTTGTCATATTCGCTTGTTGATAATTCTTCCACTGACTCCGTAAAAAGCTATTTATACGACAGCAGAGGATCAGGATTTGCCTTAACCTTTAGTAAAACGGAACAGACAAATGGGTTTTGGGGCTATCAAGATGGACAGAAAGATGATTATTCCATCACGAATGTGAAAATGGATGTTGCTCCTGTTTCGCTCCAATTTAAAAAAGACAAGCAAGCTTTCAAGCACTATCAAGAATCCAATTTTGCACTTCCTGAAAGAACGGAGCGCGGTACCATCAAAGGAAATCTACTCATCGCGGGTGGAGCACTTGGGTCAAGTAACGAAGCTGTGTATAAAAAGTTTATTGAGTTAACCAAGGAAGGCGCTGATGCTAAAGTAGGGATCATCTCGGCTGCTAGTGGAAGCCTGAGCTCCTCAAACGCCTTCAAAAACGATCTTTTAAAGTATGGCTTGAAAGAAGACAATATCAAAATCCTCCCTATTTCAACACATGATTTCAAGGGAACTCTGGTGGATGAATCAAGCTGGAAGGAAAACAGAAATCGTGATGATGTCGCTGCCGAAATAAAAAACCTTGATGCCATCTGGTTTGTGGGCGGAGATCAGACGTATATTACTGAAGCATTATTCAATCCAGATCAGTCTGAATCAAAAGCATTAAAAGCGATTTGGGATATGTATGAAAAGGGTGCCGTTTTAGGTGGAACAAGTGCAGGGGCAGCGATTATGAGCGATGTCATGCTTGCCGGCGGTGGTAGCTTGGAAACACTTACAAAGGGATTTACAGACACGTATAACGGAATGGAGCAGCAAGAAGGCGGACCGGGCTATCTTGAACGGGGACTTGGCTTTTTCCAAAATGGACTGATCGACCAGCATTTCGATAATAAAGCAAGGCTTGGCAGACTTATAGCAACGGCACATGAAAAAGGCGACCGTAATCAGCTGTCATATGGGATTGATGAAGACACAGCAATCGTTGTCAATAATCTCAAGCAGAAGATAGAAGTGGTCGGCCGCGGAGGGGTAACCGTAATTGATTTATCGAAAGTGAACACCAATCCTAAAATAAAAAGCGAATACAAAAACATTTTACTTTCTACAATCGCACCAGGGGACAGCGTTGATTTAAGAACGAAAGAGATTCAAATCAGTCAACATAAAGTCCGTACAAAAGGAAATGAATATGGTGATTTTGAGGTAGCTCCTCATTCAGGTGTTTTAACGGAGCATGGCACATTAAGCAAATTCCTTTCTTATCAGCTTGTCGATAACAGCGGAGAGAAGGAAGTGAAAGCCTATTCTTTTGATCAAGGAAAAGGAGTGGAGCTTACATTCAGAAAGACAAAAAAGACGGATGGATTCTGGGGATACAAAGACGGAAGCAAAGATGATTATTCAGTCGTGAATGCTGTTCTGGATATTACACCTATTGCAGTAAAGCGTAAATAAAGGTTTGTGGAAATACCTGTAGACAAATTCGATTATATGTCGAGTTTGTCTACAGTATTTTTGTAATAACAATTTGGCCGTTACTTCCACTGCAGAAGGTCCGGAAGTAAGCTTGGCGCCATCGCGCCCTGCTCTCCAGATTCATTAAAACGAAGATAGTCCTGTTACCTGCCGCTATTCTACTTTTCTTTTCTTTAACCCCCATTTTACTCCCCATGACAATATAAACAATCCACCAGCAGTGAGTGATACAATCGAGAACAATTCTTGCCCTGACAGGGAGAGGGATTTTGCCAATTCAACCGAATATGAAAGCGTTGTGGCTGTCATTAGCTTTGATAGTGAAGCGATCAGGAAGAATCTCCTGAAAGAAACTCCGCCAATCCCCGCGCCAAGGCAAATGATTTCATCTGGAAGAACCGGGATAATAAATAGAAGGAACAGGATGGCCGTTTCATTTTTTTTCACATATGTCTGATAGCTGATCAAGTGCTTTTCTTTTACGAACTTTAATGCAAGTTTTTGCCCGCCAATCCGTGCTATGAGATACATGACGGCTATTCCGGATATAGTTCCGAAAAAACTTAGATATGTTGCGGTAAATGGCCCGAATACTGCACTGCCAGCAGAAACCGTTACAACTTCAGGCAAGGGAAGCACGATAGGCTGAAGGAAACAAATAAGGAAGAAAAGGAGCTTGCCCATCAGGGTGCTTCCTCCTAAGATGCTCGTCAAGCCGTTTGCATCTGTCAGAACCAATAACTTCGTTGTATAAAAAACCAGACAAGCGATGATCAGGAAAATATTCAAGTACATTAAGGCGAGCTTCGTTAGCTTTAGGTAATTTGCTTTTTTTGTCAAAATAGAGACAAGGTTGATAGATAAAATCACCAGTAAAATGACAGTGAATATCACTTTGTAAATGGTCAGTAGCGTAGGCAAAAACACATACAAGCACAAGGCTGCAAAAGCGCCCAACAATAAGTGCGTCCATAATTCAGGCAGTTTCTTTCCAAGTATCACAGTAAGCTTCTCCTTTAAGTGAATTTCATTTGTGTGATTAAGTGTACTCTCTAAAACGTTAGAAGAAAACAGACTTGGGATTTAACCGATGATAAGACCTGAGGCTTAGTTTTCTTACCGGGTATTCATTTTTATAGTTTTTTTGGAAGTTAATTTAAATATAAAAAACACCCAAGCAAATAATATGCTTAGGTGCAAAATCATCAAACAAAGAAAGCGATGAGTGAATGTTTAATTGAAAGCGTAATGTAATACTTTTTCAGGTTGAAGCTCTACCTGATTTTCTACGTAAATTTGGTGCCAAATCATGAAAGTTAGAATGGTCCAGATTTTACGGCTGTTGTCTCTTTTATTATTGACGTGGTTTTCAAGTAATTCCATGATTTGCTGTTTGTTAAATAGGTAGTCAGTTTGGCTGTCGTGGATAAGCCTCACTGCCCAATCGTATAGTTCATCCTTTAACCAATGCCGTATCGGTACTGGAAAGCCAAGCTTCTTCCTGCTCCATACATGTTCTGGAACGATTCCGCGGGCGGCTTTTCGGAGCATATATTTTGTCGTTCCATTTCTAACTTTTTGATCCATGCTTAATTTAGCTGCTGTATTGAAAACACATTTATCCAGGAAGGGAACTCTTACTTCCAAAGAATTCGCCATGGACATTTTATCAGCTTTCAATAAAATGTCACCTTTGAGCCATGTTTGAATATCAATGTTTTGCATTTGGGTAATCGGATCATAGTCAATAGAACTGGAATAAATGGGGCTGGTCACCTTTTTGTTATCTAACCCATTTAAATAATTAACTAGTATAATTTTTTTCTCTTTTTCATCGAAGATATTTGCGTTTCCAATATAGCGATCCTCTAAAGCTGTAACTCCGCGCTCTATGAAGCTCTTTCCCTTAACCCCTTCTGGCAGAACAGAAGATAAGGTTTTGAGTACATTGTTCACCGGTGCTGGCATATAGGAAAACATGCGCAGGGAATGGGGCTCCCGGTATATATTATATCCTCCGAATAACTCATCTGCACCTTCCCCGGACAGTGCTACTTTGACGTGCTTTTTAGCTTCCCTTGCGACAAAGTATAGTGGCACGGCAGCGGGGTCCGCTAGAGGGTCATCCATATGCCAGATGATTTTTGGGAGTTCGGCCAAGAATTCCTCAGGGCTTATAATATAACTTATATTCTCTAAATTTAATGCTTCTGCGGTTTCCTGGGCAACGTCTATTTCACTATACCCATCTCTTCCAAACCCAACGGAAAAAGTTTTGATTTTAGGGTTAATCTGCTTCGCGATGGAGCAGATGAAAGATGAATCAATTCCGCCTGATAGAAAAGAACCGACCGGAACATCACTTCTCATATGTACGTTCACAGAGTCTATTAAAGTTTCCTGTATTTCTTTTATGATAGTGGAATCTTCAATGTTGGAAGGTTGAAAAGTAGGCTTCCAAAACTTAGTAATATTCATTTTCTTTCCTGGTTCTTTAGTGAAATAATGGCCAGGTAATAGTTTTTGAATGTTTTTGGATAGCGTGGACGGTTCAGGAACATATTGAAAACTGAGGTAATGCTGTAATGAATTCACGTCTAGCTCTTCATTCATTGTCGTCAAAATACTCTTTTTCTCTGAAGCGAAATAAGTAACATCATCTTGTTCACAGTAGAAAAAAGGCTTGATTCCAAAGTGGTCTCTTGCTCCAAACAGTTTTTTCTCAATTTTATCCCAAATGACAAATGCGAACATGCCGCGCAATTTTTGAACGGTTTGCTCTTCTTCGCTACTATAAAGTGCCAAAATTACTTCCGTATCAGAATGGGTCGTGAATTCAAAGCCCTTATCGATAAGCTCTTTTCTAAGCTCGATGTGATTATAAATTTCGCCATTAAAAATGATCCAGTATCTTTCATTTTCATATGAAAGCGGTTGATTACCATTGTCTATATCAATAATACTTAATCTACGAAATCCAAAATTCACAAAATCGTCAAAATAATACCCTTCATCATCAGGACCCCTATGGGTAATGATGGTGTTCATTTTTTTGATTGAGTCTTTCATATTTGAATTTATGGCTTTCGGATATTCGTGAATACATCCTACAAAACCGCACATAAAATCCACCTGCCTAACTATTTATTAAGAGAATTGTCGTAAAACCGATTAAAAAAATAGAATATCTCTAGACTTCTAGGTTAGATTATTATTCTATAATTGTCAATTTTGCTCATATAATAAATTAATTTGCAGAAATTCATATTAATGTGACGAGTTAACAAATAAAAAAAACGGGTGCTTTAATGGAACTAGCATCCGTTTTTTCCTTTTTATATGTTAATAATTCCGTTCAATGATAAAGTGTGCGCGATCGCCCCTGAAGAGAGTTTTAGAGAATTCGATGACAGAGCCATCACTTTCATGAGTGTAAGTTTCCAATGAAAAACAGGGTGAACCGTTAGGTACTTCCAACTTTTCAGAAATGGCATCGTCGGCAAGGGAAAACTCCAAGTGTTCGACTGTTTTTTTAACTGTTAAATTGAATTGTGTTTCAAGTACGTCAAAGAGCGACTTTTCACATGCCTCAATATTCAGACCAGGAGTCTTATACCAAGGAAGATAGGCAGTTTCATATTGAAGTGGGATATCGTTTACGTAACGTACACGCTCCAGTTTGTTGACTGGATCTCCAATATTTTGCTTGAAAAGCTTGGCAAGGGTAGCATTTGCTTCAATTACCTTCAAGCTTATGACCTTTGTAGAAGGGTTTTTTCCTTGCATCGTGATTTGTTCCGAAAACTTTTCAACCGTGCTTGAAAGGAATTGCTTCACTTTATTTTCCGAAACGAAGGTGCCTTTCCCTTGAACGCGATAAATGTAGCCCTCGACGGTCAATTGCTGTAAAGCGGTACGAACTGTTGTCCTGCTTACGCCATATATTTTACAAAACTCTGCTTCAGTCGGTAATTTCGTATTCGTTTCATATTCGCCATTTTTTATGAGATCGATGATCGATTCCTTAACTATGGAATGCAATGCCGCTTCTTTATTCATGGTCTCCACAGTGATTCCCCCCATACTCATTCCAATATATACATATAGATTATCTTGGATAAGTTCAATAATCAACTTTAAATCAAAAATTTGTAGTAACAAATAAAAATTGTATTGATATTTTCATAATTTGTAACTACAATAGAATTACGGAGGTAATAATACCCATTCCCAAAACCCGTAAAGCGGGGCGGAAGTATAGTAATAATCAAAAAACAAGCAGTTTCATTAGCGTTTAAAAAAACTGAATAATCAACTATTATAAAGGGGGTAATTTCAATGAATATCTTATTATGTTGTTCTGCTGGTATGTCCACTAGTTTATTAGTTACCAAAATGGAGGAAAGTGCAAAGGTCCAAGGCGTGAATTGTAAAATATGGGCGGTTGGATCGACCGAAGTGAATAATGAAATGGATAAGGCTGATGTCATTTTATTAGGCCCGCAGGTTCGGTATCTTCTTTCCAAGCTACAGGAAGCGGGAAAAGAAAAGGGAATACCGGTCGCAACCATCAATCCAATGTTCTATGGACTATGTAATGGTGAAGAGGTACTTAAACAAGCCACTACTTTATTAAAAGGAGAATAAGGATATGATGACTTTCATTGATAAGTATATTATGCCCGGAGCCGTAAAGGTAGGAAATAACCGACATTTACTGGCAATTCGAGACGCGTTGATTGGAATGATAGCGATTACAATGATCGGATCATTTGCCGTCCTTTTCAATAATCTAGGGCAAGTCATCAAGCCGTACGGAAGAATGATGGAGGCCATTTTCGGTCCTGCATGGACTACGCTTGGAGGCGATATTTGGTTTGGTACCTTTGCTTTCATGACGGTATTCGCTGTATTCGGCATTTCTTATAAATTGGCACGATCCTACGGTGACGATGGTTTTGAAGCGATGCTCGTTTCGGCAGCTTGTTTCTTCCTGCTATTACCTCAAATCGGAAATGTCACTTTAACCATTGATGATAAAGCCGTTACAGGCGGCGCATGGGGATTTGTAAGCGTTAACTATTTCAATGCTACGGCGCTTTTTACAGGAATTGTCGTTGCCTTAATAGCAACAGAAATATTCGTAAGGTTATCAAGAGTAAAATATTTAGTCATTAAGTTGCCTGATGGAGTTCCTCCAGCGGTAGCCCGATCATTTGCCAAGTTAGTGCCGGGGATGGCAACCATCTTTTTCGCTGGAGTGTTCGGTCTGTTATTCCGTAAAGTTACGGATGGGCAGGTATTGAATGACTGGTTGAGTAAAGTAATTGTATCTCCCTTACAAAGTGCAGTAGATTCGTTACCATTCGCTATTTTATTAGTATTTCTTGTTCATTTATTATGGATGATCGGTTTGCACGGACCGAACATCCTAGGCGGGATAACGACGCCGCTTTTTGAAAGTTCTGGAGTGAAGAATATCGATTTATATGCAAAGGGTGTTAAAGACATGGACCAATACGGGGTATTGGCGGGTTCTTTCCTTGATGCATTTGTTTACTTAGGCGGATCTGGTGCAACATTGGGTCTGATCATCGCGATGATCATTGCAGGTCGGAAACGTTATAAACAGATGATCGCACTCGGAGGGGCACCAGGGGTGTTCCAGATTAACGAACCGATTCTTTTCGGACTGCCGATCGTCCTGAATCCAATGTGGTTCATTCCCTTTGTTCTCGGTCCGGTCATTACGACGGTGATCTCTTATATTGCGGTAAGCAGCGGAATGGTTTTCCCAATCGTGGCCAAAATTCCATGGGTTACACCGCCGATCGTGGGAGGATTCCTGGCAACTGGCGGGCACGTTTCCGGCGCGGTATTGGCTGCAGTCAACTTGGTCATATCTACAGCGATTTATTTACCATTCGTTTATGCACAGGTGAAAATTGATTCAAAAAATAAAACGGAGCTTACGAAAGATTCAGAAACGTTAAGCGTATAAGAAAGCAGTGATGAAAATGGAAAAAGAAGAATTATATCAGCTATCCTTTCAATTGATTTTATATAGTGGGAATGCAAGGAGCTTCGCGATGGAAGCGATGCAGGAAGCGAAAAAAAGGGATTTCGATTCTGCCCGTTTAAAAATTGCAGAGGCCGAAACGGAATTGCTGCAAGCGCATAAATATCAAACGCAACTTATTCATGCAGAGGCAGGCGGGGATCATTTTGAACTTCCCATCCTCCTGGTACATGCACAAGATCACTTAATGACAGCGATGACTTTAAAGGATCTTGCGGTTGAAATGATCGATCTGCGCGAAGAATTTTTACATGCAAATGCCGTGAAGGAGGGAACTTCCGAATGAGCAAGGGGTTGAAGATTGTCACGATTGGCGGGGGATCAAGCTATACACCAGAGCTGATCGAAGGTTTCATTAAATATCATGGGGAACTCCCTGTGAGTGAAATTTGGCTAGTGGATATCGAAGCGGGTAAGGAAAAGCTTGAAATCGTCGGGAATTTGGCAAGAAGGATGATTGAAAAAGCTGGAGTGGATATTGAAGTCCACTTGACGTTAGACAGAAAGAAAGCGCTTAAAAATGCGGATTACGTAACGACACAGCTGCGGGTTGGCCAGCTTGCAGCAAGGGCGCTAGATGAAAAGATTCCATTGAAATACGGAGTGATCGGCCAGGAAACGAATGGACCAGGCGGGCTTTTCAAGGCTTTTAGAACGATTCCCGTGATTCTCGACATAGCGCGTGAAATGGAAGAGCTTTGTCCTGATGCTTGGCTTATCAACTTCACGAACCCTGCAGGGATGGTAACGGAAGCCGTTCTGAGACATACTAATATTTCCAAAATTATCGGCCTTTGCAATGTGCCGATTGGCATGGAACGCGGTGTTGCGGATTTGATGAACGTCGAGCCATCAAGAGTCCGGATCGACTTTGCCGGTTTGAATCATATGGTTTACGGCTTGGATGTATTCGTTGATGGCGAGAGTGTCAAAGATCAAATCATCAATCTTATAACAGATCCAGCTAAAGCCGTCACGATGAAGAATATTCACGCAATGGGCTGGGAACCGGAATTCCTTAAAGCGTTAAACCTGTTTCCGTGTCCATACCATAACTATTATTATAAAACGGGAGATGTGCTAGCACAAGAGTTGAAGGATGCTGAAAAAGGGGAAACACGTGCTGAGGTCGTTCAAAGACTTGAAGCTGAATTATTCGAGTTATACAAAGACCAGAATCTGGATATCAAACCGCCGCAATTGGAAGAGCGCGGAGGTGCGTACTATAGTGATGCTGCTGTGCGTCTGATTTGCTCGATGCATACCGATAAGCGTGATATCCAAGCGGTGAATACCGTAAACCATGGTGCAATCGAAGGGATCCCATATAAATCTGCGATTGAAACGAGCTGTGTAATAACCAAGGATGGACCGAAGCCGATCAGTGTCGGAGAGCTTCCGGTGGCTGTTCGGGGTTTGATTCAGCAAATTAAATCGTTCGAAAGAATGGCCATCGAAGCTGCAGTAACTGGGGACTATGACACGGCACTGCTTGCTTTGACGATTAATCCACTCGTTCCAAGTGATCGGGTTGCGAAACTTATTCTAGACGAAATGCTTGAGGCGCACAAAGACTATTTACCTCAGTTTTTCGAAAAAAAGGAGTTGCAGGATAACTTATCATGATTGAAGTTCTTATAAATGCAGATGATTTCGGGTTAACTAAAGCGGTGAATTATGGAATTTTGGATAGCCATAAATATGGAATTGTCAATTCGACAACGATCATGATGAATGCGAAAGCGACGGAGCATGCGATAGAAATCGCCAAGAAAACGCCCTCGTTGAAAGTCGGCATACACTTAGTGCTGACATGTGGGCAACCTTTGTTGAGTGACGTACCGAGCTTGGTTGATGAAACCGGGTACTTCAAGAAGCAAGGAGTGGTATATGGGAATCCCGACGATATTTCCTTGGCTGATTTGGAGCGTGAGTGGTCAGCACAGATAGAAAGATTCTTGGAATTTGGGCTTCGCCCAACTCATTTTGACAGTCATCACCATGTTCACGGGATAAAGGCTTTTCTGCCGGTTATTCAAAAGCTGTCGGAGAAATTCCAGTTGCCGATGCGTAATGCCGGGGAACACTTTGCTGGGATGCAAACCGTTACGGATATATTCTTCGATGACTTTTATGGAGATAGTGTTGTAGATAATTACTTTCAAAATTTGAAGGGAAGGGTAACCGATGGAACAAGTGTGGAAATAATGACTCATCCGGCATATTTAGATGAAGACTTGTTAGCTGTTTCCTCTTATAACGATAAACGGTTAAAAGAGACTAGCATTTTGACTAATGCTAAATTGCCTGAAGGATTTTCCCTAAGATTCAACATCAACGAAGTTAAGATCTGATTGAATTTGGGGGAATACATTACAAAAAAGGACCATTCAGTTGTTGAATGGTCCTTTCAGATGTGCATGAACATTTCCAGCAGGAGTCTCGCTGCCTTCCGTTCCATTCCACTCTGCATGAAAACAAAACTCGAATTCCTGTTCCTACGGATTGGGGGAATTTGTACGTAGACCGTTTCATTGCACTGCAGACGCTTAGCTTTCCAGAGGCGGTCCGTGAGCCTCCTCGGCTTTCAGCCTAAGGTGTCTGACGAAGACGCGCATGTCCCGCAGTAGTGTCGTTGTCTTCCGTTTCATTTCACTCAGTTTAAATACGGAACCATGCTTGTCCACATGTAGGTACAAGCATTTGATAAGTGCGATTTTAATCAGAAACTTAAATTCAAATGCAAATTCTATACTCGCGAGTAAAGTGGTTAAATTGGCGAGTAACGCTCCGAAATGGTGCAGGCCGTAATTATAGGGAGAACCCGGGCGGAATTTGACGAGAAACGGTCCCAATTGCGGGTGAAAAGCGCGATTTTTAAGAGAATCCACCTTAAATTCGGTGCATATGGAGGAAGGGGATTAAAAACAATTTCGATAAAGGCAATGTCTACATACATAAAGGACCATTCAGTTGCTGAATGGTCCTTTATGTTATTCAAAGATTTCTATATTTTAG
>NZ_LMBV01000006.1:0-202 GCF_001439925.1 Peribacillus muralis | reverse complement strand
GTAGCGGATATTACTTGCTTCCTTCATCAAAGTGGCTGGCAGGCCTTTTAGGGCTGTGTTATTAGCTCCAACGGTTGCCACGGCATCCTTACGGCCAAGGCTCGCAAGTGTACCGGAGTTAACTGGTGAGAATACTTCAAGCTTTTTGCCTTCGAAGGCTGCATATAGATTGTAGCCGACAAGCTCACCCATTTGCCAAGCG
>NZ_LMBV01000005.1:198972-286721 GCF_001439925.1 Peribacillus muralis | reverse complement strand
TTGAAGATCGAATTAGGAATACAGCTTAAGATTTAACCTTTTAGTGTCCAAAATATTGACTCAAATCCAATATTCCATTTTACCCTTAAGTTTTACACTTACGCCACTACTATCATAAACATGAATTGTAAAATAGTTGTCAGATCCCCAACTAGTCATATTAACTGTACCTGTCGCAGAAGTTTTTGTTGAGGTATAACTTCCTATCGAGAGTTGATGTGTCATATTAAATGTAAAATTTTTAGTAGCTGCTAAAGCTGTAATATTTGGCGATAAAATAATAATGGATATAATTAATATCCCTATAGCTTTATATACTTTTCCCATAATTATCCACTACTGTTATTTTTTTTATTTTTTTCAAATATGTACATGTACAGTACAATAGTACTATTAACAGATATATATTTCAACTCTTTATTATAATGAATTAATATAATAACCCCTTATTAGGTATACTTCTCCGTAGAATACAATAGTATTCCCAGCAATTTTACGCTTATATTTTTTTAGAAAATAACCCTTAAAAGGGTCTTTGGTATTACGTAATACTTTTTAAAATAGTACAACCCTCTCTCATAAGAGAAGGGCTCCGAAAAACTATTACTGTTAGAGACGTGAAAGAAATTGAAGAAAAACACAATAAATATAAATAAGTCGTGGGTTATAATCTAGCAACTGAAGATGAAGTGCACTAACATAGCTCCCAGTGGAAGAAACTGAATAAGCCTATAGTGAAATTCAAATTAGCTGAAAGTTTGCTATATGATGTACTATTAAGTTGCTGAAACAGTAGGTGTTGTAGATTTAGTGAAGCCTAAACCTATATTAATGCCAGGTTGGCCAGTAGTTTTCCATATGAGGAGAGGGGTGTTAGTACCAAAAAAAACAATGGAAAAGCTGTTTCCAAAGCAGAAGTATCAGGTCATCCAATTTATAGAAAATACTCTATGAAGGGAAGCAAAAGAAATGATATTTACTTCCGTTACGATTATAAAGGCTTAGCTTATGCTTACAAACCAATTGGTGTTGATATAAAATATAAACATTATTACAAATAATAAAAGAATTGGTGATTCTATTTTGAGTAATCCTAAAAGTACAGCGAAAATTTTGATAGTATATAATGCCATTTCTTTAGGGATTATTCTATTAATTCAAGTATCAGCTCCTTCAATTGGGAAAGCTTTATTAAATTCGAAAATAGAATTCACAAATGAAGATGCAGCCTATTGGGTTGCAAGATCTATTGAAGTAGATACTGTGCAAGGTTTTTGCTTATTATTTGGTTTATTAAACATTAGTTTAATTGCAGTTGCAGTCAATCATTTATTAAGAGGAAAAAATTAATTAATTATTAACGCGTTATAAACGTCGTACTGCCCTGTAAATGTTAGACACCAAACTAACCTTTACAGGGTGTTTTTATATGGTCTAAGACGTTAAACATAATCTTCAATCATTACTCATTTTTTGAATGTAAGAAAGAAATGGGAAAAGTACTTATAAGGACGGCGCAGATTTCAAAATTAAATCGTACTCTTTAGAGAAGCAGATGTTGTCACTTCCTAAAAGTAGCAACATCTGCTTTTCTTATTAGCCTTTTAAAATTTAAACATGCTGATTCAGTCTCTTTTCCGATGATAGAATCTAGTGATTCAAGGCTTTTTTAAGCCCGTCTTATCAATTATTTTCCCATCCAGACGAAGGAATTTATAGCCACTGTTGCTTATTGAGCCTCTAACGGGAGGAGTATCCTAATCCACAAACTGCTCATGGGATCTACCCTGTTGCACTTTGTTAATAGCTATTCAAAAAACGCTAGAAACATTGATTTCAATGTTTCTAGCGTTTTTTCTTTTTCTCTAATAACCTATTAAATTGGGTTTGGAGTAACTTATTAAGATTGTGGGCAGACGCTTATTTTACGTTCTCTTGAAATAGGGGAACTTTTTTAAGTGTAAACATGATCGTGAGTCTTAATTATTTAATACAGAAATCGGAAGATAATTAAACAATATTAATAATGATTGGTTATTCTACGAACAAAAGTGAATTCTCAAGGGAACATAAAAACGAAGATCGTTTCTCATAACGTTCAAGGATATTACTCTGATATTGAAGAATGGAGTAAACATAATCATGTATAAGTGCGCATTCTACAAGTTAATGGATAAATTGTATTTTGACATGGACTTTAGACTAATTAAATATAGTGAATAAATCCCACAACAAACTAATATTTTTAGGTATTATATGATATTTTAGCATCATTAGGTTATATATAAAAAGGAGGACTATCTATGAAAAAAATAGTTAGTATAGTAACACTTATAGTCTTATACTTGTTTGTTTTAATAACGCATAGTTATACCTTAGAATACGATTCTATATTTTATTTATCAAGTTCCTTATTCATCTTCTCTTTAATTTTTATATTTTTCTTAAAAACTAAAGAAAAGATAAATATATTTATTTTAATTGCATTCTTAAATGTCTCAGCAATTTATTTAACAGTAAATTTTCTTATAGGCATAATTCTTTTTTTAGCTTTCATTATGATTTTATGTTTTTCTATCTATTCTTATATAAGTAAATAGTACCATAAAAATCGAAAATTATATAAATTTTCTGAATATTCATTCCCCATTTTACCTATTTTATGGTAGGTTTATATATGTACATGTACATATATTAAATAAGAAAGGTATGAAGGCGATGACTCCCTCTTTTTTATAGTAGTTTTATCTACAGTTTTCTTATTAGTCTTTTCAAATTTAAACATGCTGATTCAGCCTCTTTTCCGAAGATATAATTCAAGGTTAAAAACTCCCAATATTTTCGGTAAAAGAAATGCTTTGTTTACCGCCCTTTAAAAACTCCTTGTATCTACCCCTTTTGTTAAAAAAATTTCCGTATAATACGATTAAATTAACCAAAGGAGAGGTAAATAAATGAAATTATTAACTGGCACGATAGCATTGTCTGTATCTTTTATGCTATTTATTTATTTGT
Organism: Peribacillus muralis; assembly: GCF_001439925.1. Classification (GTDB taxonomy): domain Bacteria; phylum Bacillota; class Bacilli; order Bacillales; family DSM-1321; genus Peribacillus; species Peribacillus muralis. Next base: position 283,706 of record NZ_LMBV01000005.1, on the reverse strand, counting down.
ATGGTTTAAAGGCTGAATCTTCTATTAAATACAATGAAACATTTTATACGTTTCCGGCACTCCTATTTTTGATAGCATTATTTTGTTTTGTATCATTGATGGTGAAAAATAACAAAAACTGACCAGCTCCGATTGTCCATTCACTATCATGTATATTCTAGCCCATCAATCAAATACTCTTTTGCGCAGTAAAGCCCGGCTGTCACTCAGCCGGGCTTCACTAAACTCATTTCACTAATGTGTATTTCTTCTTGCCGCGACGAACGAGAATGAACTCTCCCTCGATCTTGGCAGCTTCCGTCACTACATACTGCAGATCCGTCACTTTTTCTCCATTGATGGAGATGGCTCCGTTTTGGATATCTTCACGGGCTTGGCGCTTCGATGGGGAGATTTTCGCTTCGACGATCAACTCGACCAAACCGATATCTTCCTTGCTTTCACGTTTGAAGCTTGGGACATCTTTAAAGCCCAACTTGATTTCCGCTGCACTTAAATTCTTTACTTCACCGCTGAATAGCGCAGCCGAGATCTTGATTGCTTGATCAAGGGCTTCCTGACCATGAATCAAACGGGTCATCTCTTCGCCCAACGTTTTTTGCGCTTTGCGAAGATGCGGTTCAGACTGTACGGATTGCTCTAACTCTTCAATCGTTTCGCGAGATAGGAATGTGAAGAACTTCAAGTATTTCACGACATCTGCATCAGCTGTATTGATCCAGAACTGGTAAAATTCGTACGGGGTCGTCTTTTCCGGGTCAAGCCAGATTGCTCCGCCTTCCGTTTTACCAAATTTCGTACCATCCGCTTTCGTTACGAGTGGAATCGTCATTCCGTATGCTTTTGCTTCCTCTTCATTCGATTTCCGAATCACTTCAAGGCCTGTCGTAATATTGCCCCATTGGTCACTTCCGCCAATTTGTAATTTACAGTTGTAATTGCTGTATAAATGCCCGAAATCAATTCCTTGTAAAAGCGTATACGTGAATTCAGTAAACGAAATCCCCGTTTCCAGGCGTGAAGCAACTGTATCTTTTGCCAAAATGTAGTTAATGCCAATGTATTTCCCATAATCACGCAAGAAGGTGACGAGATCGATTTTACCCAACCAGTCATAGTTATTGACCATGACTGCACCATTTTCACCGTCAAATTCAAAGATATGTGATAGCTGCCCTTTTATGCAGTCGGCATTATAAAGCACTTTTTCCAGTGTTTGCAGCTGGCGTTCCTCTTTTTTACCGCTCGGATCACCGATTAGTCCAGTCGCGCCCCCTACTAGCACAAGAGGACGATGGCCGTGCTGCTGGAAACGGCGTAATGTCAAGAATGGCAATAGATGACCGATGTGCATACTATCGGCAGTTGGATCTACACCGCAGTATAAAGAAATTTTCTCTTTTTCCAATAGGTCTTTAAAGCCCTTTTCATCCGTTTGTTGATAAATAATCCCTCTCCACTCGAGGTCTTTAAGCAATTCCATGTAATATTCCTCCTCCATCTATAGAAAACCTCCGCAAAAGCACACAAAAACGCCCCTTCATAAATATGAAGGGACGAATAAATTCGCGGTACCACCCAACTTGAGGACATACTACGCCCTCCGCTCGAAGACGAATAACGGTCGTCAACCGTTCCCTGCTACTATCATTTCACAGCAAATGCTCCAGGAAGTAATTCATCAAACCATTTGTACCGATTTCCACTAACCACCGGCTCTCTAAAACAGGGATAGTCTGACTACTGGGTCCTATCATCGCGATCAATTCATTCTTTTATAGTTGTTAATAAACTTTTATCATACATAGGATTGCTTGTCAACATCACCCATACAGATTCCAGAAAAATAAGAAAGATGACCTTTCGCCTACATGTTATATGCTATAATATATGTGATTTCAGGGGGTATGATACGATGAATAATAATCAAAAAGATAGATTACGAACGGCATGGAAGCAGCTGACCCGTTTTTTCCAAAATGAAAAGACGCAAAAAAATGCGCGGGTCACCTACCAAGTCATTTGGAATTTAACGCTGATCGTCATTATTGTCGGGATTTTAGGATTCTCATTCGCTGGCGGCGTCGGAGCCGGCTATTTCGCTGCCCTCGTCAAAGATGAGCCCGTACGCTCCAAGGAAGATTTAAAGAAAGACATCTACAATTATGAAGAGACCTCTGAAGTATACTTTGCCAATAACGTTTACTTGGGCAAGCTTAAGAGTGACCTCGAGCGTGAAGAAGTGTCGATCGATAAAGTTTCGGAGCATCTTAAACATGCGGTCATTGCAACGGAAGATGAGTATTTTTATGAACATGACGGAGTTGTCCCGAAGGCTATCCTGCGTGCCATTTACCAGGAATTTTCAAATGCAACCGTTCAATCTGGAGGAAGTACTTTAACACAGCAGCTCATCAAAAACCAGGTACTCACGAACGAAGTATCATTTGACCGGAAGGCAAAGGAAATCCTGCTTGCACTCCGGGTAGAGAAATTTTTTGAAAAAGAAGAAATACTGGAAACCTACCTAAACGTCTCCACTTTGGGAAGGAATTCCTCCGGTCAGAACATTGCTGGTGTCGAGTCGGCTGCTGAAGGTATTTTTGGCGTGGAGGCCAAAGACCTGTCACTGCCCCAATCCGCGTTTATCGCTGGATTGCCGCAAAGTCCATTTGGTTATACACCATATACGCAGCAAGGGAAATTGAAAGATAATCAACAGCCTGGCATCAACAGGATGAAAACCGTTTTAAAACGGATGTACAGTAACGGATACATAACAAAGGACGAGTATGATCAAGCAAAAGGGTACGATATAACAAAAGACTTTATCGGAAAAACGGAGATGCCATCCGAGAAGTACCCATGGCTCACCTATGAAATTGAAAAACGCTCCATTGAAATCCTTTCTGTCAGTCTAGCAAAAGAAGATGGTTATGAAGAAAAAGATTTAGAGAATGATGATTTAAAAAATCAATATGTAGCACTTGCCGATCGTAAGCTTCGACAAAATGGCTATAAGGTTTATACGACGGTCAATAAAAAGATCTATGACAAGATGCAGGAAGTAACGAAGAACTATCCGAGCTTCGGATACGATAAACCGGCACAAGTCGTCGACCCGGATACGAAGGAAACGAAAACCGTGAGCCAGCCCGTGGAGGCCGGAGCTATCCTTATCGAAAATAAAACAGGGAAAATTATCAGTTTCGTTGGCGGCCGCGATTTCAAGCGGGAACAAACGAACCATGCCACCTCATCATTGCGCTCAAACGGGTCAACGATGAAGCCATTGCTTGTATATGGCCCAGGGATCGAGCTAGGTAAAATCTCGCCTGGCAGCGTATCGGCCAACGTGCCGATTTCCATTGGAGCTTGGAGTCCAGGAAACTATGGCGGCGGCAGCTTTACTGGAGTATCGACTGCCCGTGAGGCCCTGAAGAAATCATACAATATCCCGGCGGCGCTCTTTTACAAAAAGATAATCAACCTGAGACCTGCTTCGTATTTGGAGAAAATGGGCTTCTCCACCGTGACGAAAGGCGATTACTCCAACCTTTCCATGTCATTGGGTGCCATGGACAGAGGTGTAACCGTTGAAGAAAACGTCAATGCGTTTGGCACCTTTGCCAATTCGGGGGAATTCATCGATGCTTATATGATCGATAAAATCGTTTCGAAGGATGGCAAGGTCATCTATCAGCATAAAGTGAAACCAGTGGATGTTTTCTCTCCACAAGCCGCTTACCTGACGCTTGACATGATGCGTGATGTCGTAAACAGCGGGACGGCGGCCTCGGTCAGGAACCGCCTGGCCTTCTCAAGCGATTGGGCCGGTAAAACCGGTACTTCACAAAATTATTGGGACGCTTGGTTCGTAGCCACCAATCCGACTGTATCGTTCGGGACATGGCTCGGTTATGACAAGCCAGCATCCTTGCAAGGGACGTACAATGGTCTGGAATATAATAAACGCAATATCTATTATTGGGCAGATTTAATCAACGCCGCCTACAAGGTCGAACCGAAGCTCATCGATTCCGATAAACGGTTCCAAATGCCTGGCGGAATCGTCAGCCGTTCCTTCTGTGGCGTTTCCGGACTGCTGCCTTCAAGTTCGTGCCAAAAGGCCGGACTTGTCAAATCGGATTTATTCATCTCCAAGTATGCGCCATCCAAGGCGGATAATAGTTTCATCGATGGACAATATGTTTCAGTCGGCAGCAAGCGCTATGCCGCCCTTCCGCAAACACCTGACGAATTCACGAGCGGTGGGTTCATGCTCAATCCAGATTCGTTCGCAGATATAGGATTGCAATATGTGATTGACCCGGGCTCCATTATTCCTGGGGACAAAAAAGAAGGGGAAGTCGTCGCGACGAAAGCGAAATTGAATGATAATGGCAAAGCGCCCGATCCCCTTTCCATCTCCATGAGTAATGATAAGATTACATGGGGACTGCATCACGAAGGTGATGTTGTCGGCTATCGTGTCTATAAAGACGGCAAAAAAGTGGCGAGCATCAATGCTGGATCAGAGCTTGTTTACAAAATCGGTTCAGGCGGCTCCTATTACGTAACGGCCGTTGATATAGTCGGGAAAGAATCAGCTCCATCGAAGCATGTCGAAAGCGAAGCTAAAAAGAAAATAGCCAAAGAAGCTTCGACCAAAAATAAAGAGAATCGCACAAAAGATAAACCTGTAAACGAAGAGAAAAAACCGGAACGAAAAGAAGAGAATCAAACATCAGATACAGATAAAGAAAAAGATAATAATAAACAACAAGAACAAAACCAGGATCAAAGCAAAGACACGGCAGAGAAAGACGATTCGATTAATAACAACAAAGAATCGGGCAATGATAAAGACACAGAAGCTACTAACGCGGAAGAAGAGGAAGAATGACACTCTTCTAAACAGGCTGGCGGGATAAAACCCGCCAGCCTGTTTTTTTTATCAACACGACAAAAAAGGCATCCATGCGCTCAACATGGATGCCTTTTTACTCTTCATTTTAAATCAGGAGTTGCGTCTCAATCCTCCATCGATGATAAATCGCCAGTTGGCAAATCAAGTTCCCAAGCTTTCAAGACGCGTCGCATGATTTTACCGCTTCTCGTTTTAGGAAGCTTGTCCCTAAATTCAATTTCGCGTGGCGCCGCATGCGCTGCAAGGCCATTCTTGACAAATTGCCGAATTTCTTCTATAAGCTCATCGTTAGCATCGTATCCGTCACGAAGGGCAATAAACGCTTTAATGATTTCGCCCCGGACCGGATCCGGCTTCCCGATGACTCCCGCTTCGGCTACGGCTGGATGCTCGACCAGCTTGCTTTCCACCTCGAATGGCCCTACTCGTTCCCCTGCCGTCATGATGACATCATCAACACGGCCTTGGAACCAGAAGTATCCTTCTTCATCCATATAAGCGGAATCCCCGGACACATACCAATCACCAGGCATGAAGTAAGATTCATATTTTGATTGATTATTCCAGACAGTTTTCATCATGGAAGGCCAGCCTTTCTTAATGGCCAAATTCCCCATTCGATGCGGTGGAAGCTCATTTCCTTGATCATCGACTATCGCCGCTTTCACGCCAGGTATCGGTTTTCCCATGGAGCCCGGCTTGATTTCCAGGCAAGGATAGTTACAGATGACCTGGGCGCCCGTCTCCGTCATCCACCATGTATCATGGATGCGATGATTGAAAACCTTCATTCCCCAGCGGACCACCTCCGGATTCAACGGCTCACCGACACTCAGGACATGGCGGAGGGCACTCAAATCGAATCGCTTAACGATTTCGTCACCTGCCCCCATCAGCATCCGAAAGGCAGTGGGTGCACTGTACCAAACCGTGACACCAAAGTCCTGTAAGGTTTTGTACCAGGATTCAGGCTTGAATCGCCCGCCTACGATAACATTCGAGGTTCCTGTCAGCCATGGTCCAAAAATGCCGTAAGACGTCCCTGTCACCCATCCAGGATCGGCTGTGCACCAATACACGTCCTCCTCCTGCAAATCGAGGACCCATTTTGCCGTTTGGTAATGCTGGATCATCGCGTTGTGAACGTGAAGCACTCCTTTAGGTTTTCCAGTCGAACCGGATGTATAGTGCAGGATCAACCCGTCATTACGGTCCACCCATTCAATGTCGAAGGTAGTGTCGGCCTCTTTTAACTTTTTATTGAAGTGATAATAATTTCCTTCTTCTTTTATATTCTCGCCAACTAGGAAAATATGCTTCAAGTGCGGCAATTCATCGACCGGGACGCGTGGCAAAAGTTCCGGCGTCGTTACGATCACAGTTGCTTCACTATCTTCGAGACGATCCCTGATCGCGCCTTCCATGAAGGCCTCGAACAACGGCCCGACCACCGCTCCCGTTTTTATCGCACCGAGCAAGGCAAAGTAAAGCTCCGGGGAGCGTGGCATGAAGATGAAGACACGGTCGCCTTTTTCGACATTGGCAATGTTCTTGAACACATTGGCCGCCTGGTTCGAATACTCTTTCATTTCCTTGAATGTATATTTTTCCTTTCTATTATCGTCTTTATAATAAAGGGCTATTTTGTTTTTCCTGTATGTTTCGGCATGGCGATCAATGGCTTCATATGCTAAATTCACCTTACCCGTTTCGGACCAGGAGAATTCCTTTTCCGTCTCTGACCAGTCAAACCCCTTGTATGTTTCATCGTAATTCTTTAAATTGAAATTACCTTCCACTACTGGCAACGCTTTCACATTCATACGACAAGTTCCCCCTTCTTTCGTCTCTATATACTCATTATAGTATAAAGGGGTAATTATCTCAATTTTTAAAATAATGACTTTTTCCATAATAGGGAAAACCCTTTGATGAAAGCTTGCAAATGCGAGCACTATATTGTTGGCAACAAGACGGGTATAATGATGCTAACGGGGAGAGGTGCTGTAACAAAAGATTCATAATCGCCTTGAACTTTCTGAATGAAGCTATGTATAATTTTAAGGTACACTTCCATTTGCTCGGTTTTTAAGCATCGCGCCTTATACTTCGAAAACGAAGAGTATAAGAGTACTATTTTACAAGGATGGTGAAGGAATGGAATATAACAAAACCTTTTATGCCAAGGAACTGCAGACATTGAGCGGAACCCTCATCATCGAGGGCCCGTTGAATGGGGAACGAATGTCGGCTTATGAGTTTCATGAAGACTTGGTCGCCTTTCGCCCGCCTGCTTTGCAGCATAAAGCGTTAATAGAGATTGCAGGCTTGCCTGAGGGCAGGATTTTTATCGCACGTGAACAAGAAACCATCGTTGGTTATGTAACCTATTTGTATCCGGATCCTTTGGAACGGTGGTCGGAAATCGAAATGAAGGACCTGATTGAGCTAGGGGCAATCGAGGTCATCCCAAAATTCCGGGGTGCCTCCGTCGGGAAGAACTTGATTCGCCTTTCGATGGAAGACGATTCGGTGGAAGACTTCATCACCATCACCACTGAATACTATTGGCACTGGGACTTAAAAGGAACAGGGCTTAATATTTGGGAGTACCGCAAGATCATGGAAAAAATGATGAGCGCCGGGGGCTTGGTCTACTTTGCAACCGATGATCCGGAAATCAGCTCCCACCCAGCCAACTGCCTGATGGCCCGCATTGGGAAGAGAGTGCCGCCAGATTCGATCCAGAAATTCGACCAATTGCGTTTTATGAATCGGTATATGTACTAAAGAGGCGAAAGAGAGGGAAGGAAAATGATCGTTGAAAAAATAATGAATGAGGATATTATCACCCTCACTCCAGCGGATACAATCCACAGCGCTGTCTTGCTCATCAAGGAGAAACGGATTCGCCACATTCCTATTGTCGATGATCGCTTTCAACTTGTGGGGTTAGTCAGTGACCGGGACATACGGGATGCTGTGCCTTCGATATTCAACACCGCAGAATACAAAAATGATTTACAAAAACCACTATCAAGCATCATGAAAACGGATTTAATCACAGGGCACCCGCTCGATTTTGTCGAAGAAATCGGGGCTGTATTTTGTGAAAACAGCATCAGCTGCCTCCCAATCGTCAAAGAAAGGAAATTAGTAGGCATCATAACAGGCTCTGACTTGCTTCAGTCATTCGTTGAATTGACGGGTGTCAACCAGCCTGGTTCCCAAATTGAAATCAAAATCCCGAATAAGGCAGGTACCCTTCACGATATTGCCCACATTTTCAAACGGCGCAATTCCAATATCCTTAGTACCCTAGTTTATCCGGAAAAAGATGGGACAGACTATAAAATTTTGGTCATCCGTGTACAGACGATGAATCCATTTATGGTGGTGGAGGATTTGAAGCAGGAAGGCTATACCGTTTTATGGCCGAGTTTACCGGGGACTTCCCATGAATGATACATCCCTTTTCGTCTATTCGGAGGAACTTCTTGCCTACAAATTCAATGATGAGCATCCATTCAATCAAAAACGGCTTTCGCTCACGCTTGATTTGCTGAAAAAACACCATGCCATTCGTGATGATCAAATAATCAAGCCAAGAATGGCCACGGATGAAGAATTGGAACTGATTCACGATCGTCATTATGTAAACGCTGTCAGATTGGCAGGTGAGGGAAAACTCCCTATGGAAAAAGCCGTGAATTATGGACTGGGGACAGAGGATACCCCCATCTTCCCCAACATGCATGAAGCGAGCGCCTTGCTTGTAGGCGGTACTTTGACGGCCGTGGATGCGGTCATGACCGGACAGTCGCTGCACGCACTCAATCTTGGCGGCGGCCTGCATCACGGCTTTCGTGGCAAAGCTTCGGGATTTTGCATTTATAATGATAGTTCAGTCGCGATTAAATATTTGCAAAAAAAATATGGGGCACGCGTCCTTTATGTCGATACGGATGCCCACCACGGCGACGGTGTCCAATGGTCATTTTATGACGATCCGGATGTATGTACACTTTCCATTCATGAAACGGGACGCTACTTATTTCCCGGTACAGGCAATATTAACGAACGGGGACAAGGAAAAGGCTATGGCTTCTCCTTCAACATCCCTGTCGATGCATTCACGGAGGATGAGTCCTGGCTCGAATGCTATAAAGCTGCCTTTGAAGAGATCATTGAATACTTCAAACCGGATGTCATCTTAACGCAAAACGGAGCGGACTCCCATTATTACGATCCACTCACCCACTTATCAGCGACAATGAAGATTTACCGGGAGATACCGAAGCTTGCCCATGAACTGGCCCATAGGCATTGCAATGGCCGCTGGATTGCCGTAGGTGGCGGAGGGTATGATATATGGCGCGTCGTCCCGAGGGCTTGGTCGAGGGTATGGCTTGAAATGACGGAGAATGACCTTTCAGGTCCCCTTTCAAAAGAATGGCTTAATAGCTGGCAGCCTGAGTCTCCTGTACCACTTCCGCAGGAATGGGATGACATGGAGGATATTTACGAACCGATTCCAAGGAAGCCTGAAATTACCGAAAAAAATGCCTTAACCCTTGAAAAGGCACTCTACCCTATCCGGTCTTCCAAGCAAACATCAACAACCAATGAACATAGCTAACGAGTGGGTACGGAATGTTTTAATTCCTACCCCATTAATGAAATCCGAATCACGGGAGACACAGGCGGAACAAGGCAATGATTGGCTCCCCAACACCCCGCGGAAAGCGAGCGCCTGCAGTGCAATGGAACGGTCCAAGTACTGATTCTCCAAACTTTGAGGAACCGGAATTCCATCTTCATGTTCACGCACAGTGGAATGAAACGGAAATTGTACAGATCACAAAAATGCAGGCAATTAGTCCAACAAAAAGAGAGCGCCCTTTAGGACGCTCTCTTAAGCTTATTTCGTTGATTGACGCTCTTCAATCCTGTGTGGCAGGATCACTTTCTCATGTCCTTCCTCCACTTGTTCTTTATTCATCAACTTTGTCAAAAGCCTCATCGCCACCGCACCAATATCATATAACGGTTGAACGATCGTAGTGATTTGCGGACGTACCATCAAAGTCAATCTGGTATTGTCAAAACTGATCACTTCAAAATCTTCCGGCACATTATATCCTTTATCCTGGGCGGCATGTACGATCCCAAGCGCCATTTCATCACCGCCGACGATGAACGCCGTCGGTTTCTCCCCAGTTTCAAGGAACTTTTCAAAAGACTCAATGCCTGAATCATATGTATAATCGCCTTCGACAATATAGCGTTCATCAAATGTTAGGCCTGCTTCCTTCAAACCTCGCTTATAACCAGCCAATTTCTTCTCATCGATCAGCACAGAAAGGTTTCCGCTTACAAATGCAATATGCTTATGGCCTTTTTGGGCGAAAAATGTTACTGCGTCGAATGCTGCCGCCTCATAATCAATATTGACGGATGGAACTTGTCCGCTTTCATCGACGGAACCTGCCAGAACGATTGGTACCGGCGAGTTCTTAAACTCCTTAACATGCTCATCGGTTATGTTCCCACCCATGAAGACGATACCATCCACTTGCTTTCCAAGCATCGTATTCAACAAATGGAATTCTTTATCTATATTCTCATCGGAACTGCTTAAAATGATATTGTATTTATACATAGTCGCTATGTCTTCTATCCCTCTTGCCAATTCGGCAAAAAAGATGCTCGAGATATCCGGTATGATGACCCCGACCGTAGTCGTCTTCTTGCTGGCAAGACCCCTTGCCACTGCGTTTGGACGATATCCAAGCCTCTCAATCACATCCGATACTTTCTTTCTCGTAGCTGGTTTTACATTTGGATTCCCGTTAACTACGCGGGAAACGGTGGCCATGGAGACATTCGCCTCACGCGCCACATCATAAATGGTTATATTATTCATTCATCCATTCCTCCATTTCTTTCATTTTTCCCATAAAACACCCGAATTATTTCAGGAAAAATTCTTTTATACGTTTTTCCTCTATAAGGAAGATTATTTTAGGAACGATCTGCCTAAGAAAAATGCAGTCCTACTCTCTTCTCAGCCAAAAATTCAATACTCTTTTTCAAGTATAAAAGTTCACATAGATATCACTTTATGTATGACCAATTTTCCGAACAGTTCTCATTCTTGTTATTTATCATACGATAGTCGAATCTTTCCTGCAATCCAATAGTGCTTATTTCAATGTTTTTTCTGCAAAAACAAGCATTTTACCATTAAAAAAAGCCCTTGCCAAGGAGGTAAGGGCCATAAGTAAATATTTTCAGGACTTTTCCAGCTTATACTGTTACCCAGTTCAAACGTTTAATTTCATCGTAAAATGCATCAAATTGTTTGAAGTCCATTTGCTGTGCAGAGTCCGATAAAGCAACTGAAGGATCTGGATGCACTTCTGCCATTACACCGTCAGCACCAATCGCAAGGGCCGCTTTAGCTGTTGGAAGCAATAAATCGCGACGTCCAGTAGAATGCGTTACATCAACCATGACCGGTAAGTGAGTTTCTTGTTTTAAGATAGGCACGGCCGAGATGTCAAGTGTGTTCCTTGTTGCTTTTTCATACGTACGGATACCGCGTTCACATAGGATGATGTTGCCATTGCCCTGCGACATGATGTATTCCGCTGCATGAATGAATTCTTCAATCGTTGCAGCCAGTCCACGTTTTAATAGTACTGGTTTATTTACGGCACCTGCCGCTTTTAACAAATCGAAATTCTGCATGTTACGTGCGCCGATTTGGATGACATCAATATGATCGATCGCCGCTTCAATATCGTTAGCGCTCACGATTTCACTGATAACAGCCAAGCCGTACTCATCTGCAACACGTTTAAGTATTTGCAAGCCTTCCAAACCAAGGCCTTGGAAATCATATGGAGAAGTACGTGGCTTAAATGCACCGCCGCGCATCAATTTCAAACCTTTAGCTTTGATGACTTCGGCTACAGCAGCCGTTTGTTCATAAGATTCAACGGCACATGGTCCAAAGACGAAGCTCGGAATCCCGTTACCGACCAATTCACCCTTAATGTCAATGATCGTGTCTTCAGCTTTTTGCTTTCTAGATACAAGAAGCGTTTTCTTCTGATCATCTTTTTGAAGCTCCAAGCCCAATTTGAAGATTTCTTTGAAAATATGTTTAATTGACCCAAGATCAAGCGGTCCTTGGTGATTCGCTTCAATCAGATCAAGCATTGTTCTTTCACGGACCGGATCGTAACGGTTTACACCTTGTTTTTCTTTGACGCGACCAATTTCCTGTACAAGTTCAGCACGCTGATTAATAAGATGTAATAACTGAAGGTTCACATCATCCAGTTGATTACGAAGACCATCAAGTTCTTTGTTGCTCATTACAAATCCATCCCTTCGTTTTTTAAAATGAAAATCGGCTCAGAATCATACCCTAAAGTCTCTTCTGAATCTTCGATTGGACATACCGATTATTTTATCAATGAAAATTTTAGAATATTTCATGTATAATAAAATCAATTATAATGCATGCATCCCAAAATGTCACTAACTTTTTCTTTATTAGTTAAACGCTTTTAAGCATTAAAGTTATAAATATATAGAAGTAGGTGTTACCCATGCAGGAAAAACTTTTTGCGTTAGACATTGGAACACGATCCGTTGTAGGAATTATATTGGAAAAAGAACAGGGATGCTATAAAATCGTCGATATTCTTTCTCAGGAACATTCCGAGAGGGCGATGCTTGATGGACAGATTCACGATATCCTAGCCGTCTCCAAAGTCATTTCCAATATAAAAAAACAACTGGAACACATACACGGCCCGTTAAAAAAAGTATCCGTAGCTGCAGCAGGAAGGGCATTGAAAACCGAGCGGGCGGATATGGCCATCAAGATTGGCGGGAAACCGATCTTGAAGCGTGAAGATGTTCTCCATCTCGAATTCAGCGCCGTCCAGAAAGCACAGAGCATCGTGGCCAAGCAAAAAAACTCCCAATCCACCTATTATTGTGTTGGGTATTCCGTTTTATACTACCAACTTGATGGACAGGAAATAGGTAGTCTACTCGATCAGAGTGGTGAAGAAGCAACCGCTGAAATCATCGCAACCTTCCTGCCGAAGGTTGTCGTGGAATCATTGCTGGCAGCCTTAAAAAGAGCGGAATTGGAAATGCAGGCACTTACCCTGGAACCGATAGCGGCCATCAATGTGCTCATACCGGCATCGATGCGACGCTTGAACGTCGCTTTGGTCGATGTCGGCGCAGGAACATCGGACATCGCCCTGACGGATTCAGGCACTGTCATTGCCTATGGGATGGTGCCGATTGCCGGAGATGAAATAACCGAATCGATCAGTGACCATCTGCTCCTTGATTTCCCACTTGCCGAACAGGCAAAAAGGGATTTGACGAGTCATGAACAAATAAAGGTTACCGATATTCTTGGCAATGCCTATGAATACTCGAGTGCAGAAATCATCAATACGATCCATCCTGCACTCGATCGTTTGGCTGAGAGCATTAGCTCGGAGATTCTATCGTTGAATAACGCAAAATCCCCAAAGGCCGTCATGCTGGTCGGGGGCGGCAGCCAAACGCCGGAGCTTCCTCGGTTATTGGCCCAAAAACTGAACCTTCCCGAGAACAGGGTGGCCATTCGCAGCATCGACGCTATCCAGAATCTTGAAATTTCCGATACGATTCAAAAAGGACCAGAGTTGGTCACTCCCATCGGCATCGCGATTGCAGCCGATCAAAACCCGATTCAATATATAAGCGTTACCGTTGACGGCCGCCCCATCCGTCTGTTCGATATGGAACACACAAACGTTGGGGATTGCCTGCTTACGGCCGGGATACGGATGAGTGACCTCTACGGGAAACCTGGCATGGCCAAAATCGTCCATATCAACGGCCACCAAATCACGCTTTCGGGACAGCAAGGAGAGAAATCACTGATTACTTTAAATGGTGCGGAAGCCTCTTTAGACACAGAAGTGAAAAACGAGGACATCATCACGACGACCAAAGGAGCTGACGGTTCCCCTCCCCATACGCGAATACGCGATTTGCTTGATGGCCGAATCAGCAGAACCGTCACGGTCAATGAAGTGGAGTATATCATACCAGCTTCCATATTCAGGAATGGCGAAGCGGTATCAGGCGATGAATTTGTCGAGGATCATGATCAAATCATCTGCCGCATGCCGGAATCGATCCAAGAAATGCTTAAAGAGATTCAAATGCTCGATCTGCTTACAAATCTCGAACCATATACAATCCGTTTGAATGGACAAGAAATGCAAATTCGCGCATTCACTGGCAATATCACTAAAAATGGCCTGGAAACGAAACCTGCTTACTCCTTTAATGATGGGGATGAAATTGTCATCACACCAATATCACAGCCTACATTAAGAGATATCTCTAAAGAATTGAAAATAAAGCAGTTCTGCTCCATACCGGTTTTCTTTGAAGAAGATCAAATCGTCCCATCCCGGAAACTGGCCGAGTTCCGGAGAGATGGAGTTCATTTGGATGAAAATGAGAGGATTTTTACAGGTGACTCACTGACCGTCAGTGAACTAAAGCCGGAACCGTTCATTTTTCAAGACATTTTCCTTCATGTCGATATCGACATCCCCACCAAGGGAAATAAACGGTTCACCCTCATCAAAAATGAACAAGAAACGACCTTTCAAGATCCGATTTCCCCTGGAGATCGGTTGAAAATCCATTGGCCAGCCACCGTATGAGTGGCGACATAATATTACCAGGACCAAGAAATTGGTCCTTTGTAACGAACATAGAAACAATTAGTTGATGCTGTCTCTAAATGCGCGAGGCGGCATCTTTTTGTTCTAGTCAAACGTGAATGGTAAAGGGTTGGCGACACTCCCACTAAAAGAGTGCTAGGCCAAATACCGACCGCCGGATAAGCTAAGCACCTGCAGTGCAATGAAACGATTGAGCTCCAATTCCTCCAAATCTGCCGGCAATGGAACCATCTTCATGTTCACGTTTAGTGGAATGGAATGGCCTAAGGTACACTGGCTTTGAGGAGCTTCTCAAAAAAATTTGCGCTTTTCACACGCGATTAGGGGCATTTCTCGTCAAAATCTTAAATGCGGCCCGGATTCTCCATAGAATTACTGCTTTCTTTCACCATATCGGGGATTTAATCGCGAGTTCGGCGGTTTTACTCGTGAATTTTGTGCTTTTATTCGTGAAATTTGTGCTTTTATTCGTGAATTTCGCGTTTTTATTCGTGAATTTGGAGACTTTACTCGTGAGTTTGGGATTCTGCCGAATTTATCCATTTCACTTGTCAGATTCGGGCTTTTGCTAAGCGAGTTCAGGCTTTGCTACTAATTTGAGGAGTTTCTCATAGAAATTGCGCTTTTCAGATGTTTTTTGTACCGTTTCTGACAATCGGGATCCGTTTTCACGCAAAGTGGAGTGGAACAAGGGTGCGTCACCCCTGCGGGAAATGCGCGTCTACGTGAGAAAGCAAGGGGAGGCTCACGGACCGCCTCTATAAAGCTAAGTGCCCGCAGTGCAACGAAACGGTCGAAGTCCATAACATCCCAAACTCTGAGCAAAAGAAATTCTATCTAAAAAAAAGGACCCTACAAGATAGACTTTTTCATAGGGTCTATTCTATAGGGTACTTTTTTATTTTTTATTTTCGCCCTTATCCATCATTCAGTGATTGCCTTGCTCAATGAATCATATGTAATTCGCCAATGAGATTCATTCCACACCGGTTTTCCCTTTTTAAAAAGGATGGCTTGGGGTGATTGATGCTTGATATCGAAGGTTTCTGCCACATGATTGGAAAGCGGGCGAGCCCCCTGAACGGATAAATAGGCCGTCTTAAGCTGTTCATTTGCTGCAATATACTTTTCGTATTGTTCATACGCTTCAGCACTGACCGGGCAAGTTACACTATGCTTGAATAAAAGGAATGTATCCTCTTTTACTAGCTCATTGAATTGTTCTTCTGTTTCGATTTTGGATATGGTCATCATTTTAGTCCCCTTTCCTTGGCTCTATGAATTGTATCATCAAAAAGGCGATGAAGCCATCGGAGCACTTCACCGCCTTATTATTGTACCGTTGCCTCTTCACCCTTGAAGGGATGAAAGAGTTTGGAGATTATTTCTTTAATTTATTCTCCGTTTCATCAAACGCCTTTTTCGCTTCATCAAGTTTCAATTTCGCGGTGTTTTTGTTGCCACTTGTAGGATCGGCAGGTTTGTTTTCAGCATCATTGCCGTTCACAAAATTGGTTTCGACAGAAACGATTGGAGAATCGGACGTTCCCGTTACATCAATATCCTTGTTGCTCGAATTTGTCGTATCATCAGCCGCGTCACCGTTTTCTTTTACCGACTTTAAGCTTTTCACTTTATTGACGATATCGGATGACTTATTAGAAACGATTTCCGTAACGGAAGTTGTTTTTTCTTTGGCAGTATCAGCAAGAACCGTGCCTTTTTCCATTGCCGTTTGTCTTAATTTTTCGGTTTTCTCGGTTATGTTTTTAGCTTGTTCATTGAAATCATTCCTTAATTCCTTGCCTGTTTTCGGAGCCATGAACAATGCTGTTGCCGCTCCGATCATCCCGCCGATCAAGGCGCCAATCATAAAGTCTTTCGAATTGATTGAGTCGCGTTCGTCCTCATACGTTTTTTGATAGTCCTTTGTCGGATATTCTTTTTGAGTCATAATACATTCCCCTCTCAATTTTCGGATTATTTTTGATTAACTAGATTTTATGATCTAGAACGTAAAAACCTTTTTTTAGGCAGGTCATCTGTTTCCAGTTCTATCCGTTCCAGCTCTGCTCTTTCGGCTGGAGACGGGGCGGCCTGCTTGCTTCTAGCCTTCCATTTGTCCCGGATCTCTAAAGCTACGTTACTCCATTGAACAATTTGTGAAATTCTTTCTTGGTTATTATCAATCTCAGCCTGAACTTTATTGGAAACCTTTTGGACTGAAGAATTAAAGCTAGAGATGGATGTCCCTACATCCTTCACAGCATCAACCACTGAGTTCAGGTTTTCTGACTTATGCTGCAGATCTTCAGCCAACGTATTCGTTTTATGTAATAGCTGAGTAGTTTCGAGCGTGATGCCCTGCATTTGGCTCTCAAGCCCTGTCAGCGTCCGGGCCACACTGTCCAGGGTGGCTTGCAGTGATGTCAGTACCTTCGTTAGGAAAATAACAAGGACCAAGAAAGCGATTGCTGCAACGGCAGCACTTACGTATAAAATAATCTCCATTGGAACACCTCCGAAAAATCGACTTATTTATTGACTGATAGTTCTTAATTACCCCTTCCCCATCCATTATAAACGTATTTATTTTTTCAATATACCCTACCAAACCCTAATCTGGAAATATTGTTGTCTACATCCAGTTCCTTCATTGAAATCTATATGGACACTTATGGCAGGAAATCGGGTATGATAGTAAGATAAGTCGAATTTAAACAATGGAGGTATTTTTATGAAAGATCCCAGAATTAAAACTTTGGCCAAAAACTTAATCAATTATTCAGTGAAGCTTCAAAAAGGTGAAAAAATCTTGATCGAAAACTTTGGGTTGCAGCGTGAACTTGTTAATGCCCTTGTGAATGAAGCCTATGAAGCAGGTGGTTACCCATTCGTCCTTTTAAAGGACCACCAAGTGGATCGTGCCCTGCTGGTGGGTGCCAAAGAAGAACAATACAAGATGATGGGTGAGTTTGAAGCAAATGTAATGAGCCAGATGGATGCTTATATCGGGCTTCGCGCCGGGGATAATATCAATGAACAATCCGATGTTCCTCCAGAGAAGATGGCCATCCATGGACAAACAGTCGGCAAAGTACATAGAAATATCCGCGTGCCAAAAACGAAATGGGTCGTGCTTCGCTACCCAACAAATTCCATGGCCCAGTTGGCCAAAATGAGTACAGAAGCTTTCGAAGATTTTTATTTCGAAGTCTGTAACCTCGACTATGGCAAAATGAGCTCAGCCATGGACAGCCTTGTTGAATTGATGGATAAGACGGATAAGGTCCGCATTACCGGGCCCGGGACGGACCTAACCTTCTCCATCAAAGACATTAAAGCCATTAAATGTGCAGGTGAGCTGAACATTCCTGACGGTGAAGTATATACAGCTCCTGTGAAGGATAGCATCAATGGAGTGATTTCGTATAATACTCCGTCACCATATCAGGGTTTTACGTTTGAAAACGTGAAGTTGACCTTCAAAGATGGAAAAATCGTTGAAGCGATTGCCAATGATACACAGCGCATCAACAAAATTTTTGACACGGATGAGGGCGCAAGATATGTCGGTGAATTTGCAATTGGTGTAAATCCTTATATTCTACACCCGATGCAAGATATCCTCTTTGATGAAAAAATTGATGGAAGTTTTCATTTCACTCCGGGACAATGCTATGATGATGCCTTTAATGGCAACCACTCGGACATCCACTGGGATCTGGTCAATATTCAACGCCCGGAATACGGCGGAGGGGAAATCCACTTCGATGATGTCTTGATCCGAAAGGACGGGCGCTTTGTTTTACCTGAACTGGAAGATTTAAATCCAGAAAATTTAAAATAAACAGCATCAAAAAAACGATCGACCCCGCTCAGGGATCGATCGTTTTTCTTTTTTATTTCACCTGCAGTGAATGCTCGTAGGCTGCTTGGAACTTTTGAATGTCCCCCGCGCCCATGAATAACACGACACTGTTTTCATGATTTTGCAATATTGAAGTGGAGTTTTCCGTAATCAGCTCGGCACCAGGAATTTTCTCTTGAAGGTCTTCGATCGATAATTTCCCTTGGTTTTCGCGAGCAGAACCAAAAATTTCACATAAGTATACTTTGTCGGCCAAATTCAAACTATCGGCGAATTCATCCAGAAATGCTTGCGTTCTTGAGAAAGTATGCGGCTGGAATACAGCTACAACTTGACGCTCTGGATATTTTTGACGTGCTGAGTCAACAGTTGCCGAAATTTCAGTCGGATGGTGCGCATAATCATCAATGATGATCTGGCTTCCAATTTCCTTTTCGGAGAACCGGCGCTTCACTCCGCCAAAAGTCAGCAATTGGGCTTTCACGGCTTCCGTATCCAAGTTTTCATATTTACAAAGTGCAATAACACCAAGTGCATTCAACACATTATGCTTTCCAAAAGTAGGAATGGAGAATGTATCATAGTAAGTGTTCCTTACATGCACATCAAAAGTAGTGCCATCCGGAGTGACGGAAACGTTTTTCGCTTGAAAATCATTTCCTTCTGCAAATCCGTAAAAAATAACTGGTACTTTTGCCTGAATATGTGGTAAATGTTCATCATCGCCGCACGCAATAATGCCTTTGTTGACTTGAAGGGCCATCGATTGGAAGGCCTCGAACACATCTTCGACATTGGCGTAATAATCTGGATGATCAAAATCAATATTCGTCATAATCGCATAATCCGGATAATAAGAAAGGAAATGACGGCGATATTCACATGCTTCGAAAGCGAAGTAATCTGAATTCACGATCCCTTTACCTGTTCCATCCCCAATCAAAAAGGATGTCGGTTTAACTCCGCCCATTACATGGGCCAGCAAGCCGGTCGTCGATGTTTTACCATGCGCTCCCGTAACAGCCACACTAATATAGTTTTTCATGAAATCACCAAGGAAACGGTGATAACGGATGATCGGCAAATCAAGCTCCTTTGCCTTGACGATTTCCGGATGAGTATCCGGGAACGCATTCCCTGCAATGATGGTCATTCCAGGTTGTATATTTTCCTCATTGAAAGGAAGGATTTTAATCCCGGCTTTTTCTAATGCCAATTGTGTAAAAAATTCTTTTTCATAGTCGGAACCTTGCACTTCAATATTCATATCATGCAGTATTTGTGCAAGTGCACTCATACCCGACCCTTTAATTCCCACAAAATGGTAAGCAGTCATAAAGCGAACCTCCACCAATCGTCTACCTGTACGACAGTATATGACGTCATCTTTTATTTGTTTTTTTCATTACGAGACTTGTCAGAAACGCAATCTCTTCATAGGTTTTTTATCAATCATTATCAACAAAAAACTATTATATCACTTTTTTATTCATTCATCCATGTCAGGCAGATGCCAATTTATCAAAACATTGGGTTTTCCTTCAATTAAGGGGATAACGACAGCTTTAATCCCTTCACATTATATACAATTTCCTTTTAATCGGTTCTTTTAAATAGGTTGTTTTCGATACTTTGTTGCTACTCACCAAGTAATGCGTTGTTGTTGATTTCCTCTTCAATCAACCGTAAATAGTTGCGTATCATAAACAACAATCTTTACGAAAAGAGGCTTTAATTAACATGTAAAAATTCCAGTTCTTCCTCAGTGATCAATACGTCCCTCGGTCTTGATCCTCGGGATTCAGAAACGACCCCTTGTTTCTCCATCATTTCTATCAGGCGTGATGCACGGTTATAACCGACTCGAAAGCGCCTTTGGACACTCGATGCTGATGCAGCCTGCTGGCTCACGACAAATTCACATGCCTCAAAAAACAGTTCGTCCGCATCCTCCGTGACCTGTGCTACTTTCAGCAAATCTTCCTGCTCGAAAAGATATTTCGGTTGCTGCTCCAGCTTAACATGATTGACGACTTGGTCGATTTCTTCATCGCTGACAAACGTCCCCTGCAGGCGCACCGTTTTTGAAGAACCGTTTTCGGCGAAAAGCATATCTCCTCTTCCAAGCAATTTTTCCGCTCCGCCGCTATCGATGATCGTGCGGGAATCGACTTGTGAAGATACGGAAAAAGCGATCCTAGTCGGGATATTCGCCTTGATCAAACCGGTTATCACATCTACCGAAGGCCTCTGTGTTGCCACAATCAAGTGTATCCCACAGGCGCGGGCCTTTTGAGCAATCCGGCAAATCGCTTCCTCAACATCAGCCGGTGACATCATCATCAGATCCGCAAGCTCGTCGATGATCACCAGAATATAAGGCAGCTTATTGGCATATTGACCGGCTTTCTCCGCTTGGTCATTGAAGCGGCTGATATCACGGACGCCTGCATGCACAAACAATTCATAGCGTCGTTCCATCTCCTCTACCGCCCATTTAAGCGCAGCCGTGGCTGCCTTCACATCGGTTATGACAGGACTGACCAAATGCGGGATTCGATTATATGGAGCAAGCTCGACCATTTTCGGATCGATTAACAGCAATTTCAGCTCCTGCGGTGTCGCTTTATACAGCAAGCTGACCAGCATCGTATTGATGCAGACACTTTTCCCCGATCCGGTTTGGCCGGCAATCAACCCGTGCGGCATCTTTCTCAGATCTGTGATGATCGGCTGTCCGGATATATCGAGCCCCAAAGCCACCGTAAGCGGTGATTCGTGCTCTTGGAATTCAGTGCTCTCCAAAACCTCACGCAAGAATACAGGCTTGCTTTTCCTGTTCGGAATCTCGATGCCAATTGTATGTTTACCTGGAATCGGTGCTTCCATCCTCATATCTTGGGCGGCAAGGCTTAATTTGATGTCATCCATTAGATTCGTCACCTTATTCACCTTGACGCCCGGTTCAGGATGCACCTCGAAACGCGTTACTGCCGGTCCTTGGGTTACATTGACAACCTTGGCCCTGACATTGAAATTTTTCAACGTTTCATCCAGTAATGATGTCTGTTCCTCAAGCCACTCATCATCATGCACAGCATAAGTAGGAGGTGTCAGCAGCCCGATATCGGGAAACACATAGTACGGATTATCATCGACTTCCACTGCACCAAAAAACCCCTCTGCTTCGCTCGGTGCGGCTTGTGCTCCGGTGTTTGATAAAGCTGCTTCTTGCTTGCACATTTGCGAAATGGGAGTTTCTTCGCTGTGACTTTCAAGGACAGGACTCGAACCGATATCGGGAGCACCGGCTTCTTCTGGGGCGGCAAACGTTCCGAAAGCGGTTTTAGCCTCCTCCGAATGTGAAGGTTCATGAATGACCGGATCGGCCTTCCTGGATACATCCTGGTTTTCCTCAGGCTTCATTTCGGGAATAGCTGGTGTTGCTTGGCTTACTTCCGCATTCATTAAAGGATCCTGCTTGTATGATCCTACTGCCCTTTCCGAATCAAGGCTTTTTTTTTCCGATTTCATTTTATTGATGAACTCGTTTTTTTCCCGATCTTGCTTTAGCATCATCACATTAAACGGCATATGCTTTTTCGGACGTTTAGGCTGTTCTTCCTGAATCGCTGCTGGTTCGCTTTTTGGATCAGTTTCTCGATCATCGACCGATTGAATGGCTCCTACACTATCAGCTTCCCGAGGAATTGCCAAGACTTCAGGGGTTGCCTCATGAGCCTCCTCCAAGATGGATACCGCAACCTCCCGTCCAAAATCAACCTGTTCCGATACATCCTCGCTTGTTTCCAATGCAGGCTTGCCTAATGCTTCTTCGGGCTGGGCCGTGATCGCTTGTTTACGAAAAAAAGCGGGTACCTCCGATTCTTCCGCTTTTTCATACGTTTGTTCTGGGATAAGAACGGCAGGTTCTTCCGTCTTTTCCTCATTGAAAGCTTCCTTGGCAATTTCAGCATTTAACATTGGAATATCTTTAACAAGGTCTTCTTTTTTAAGAACAGGGAGCTTGCTTTCCAATTCATACTCGACAATTTCCTCAGAAGCGATTATCTTTTTTTCCGGACGACGAAAACCATAAATGGGTGAAGGAATTTCCGTTGGTCGGAATGGTGTATTCGACGGGACGATTTTAGCTTGTTGCTCCCGGTCGACGCTTCTCAATTTTGGCTTTGAGTCGCGCTCGGAGCTTCTTCTCTTTGGTTCTGTATCTCTTACTGGCCTTCTCGCTTCTTTCTTCCTGTCTCCTTGCTTTTGTTCGCGATTCTCCTGTTTTCTTTCCCTGGGATTCCTTTTGTTTTGTTCCTGGTCAGGAATGAGCGGAAACTTGAATTGCCCTTTTGGATATTGAAACAGGATTTTCGTGTCCGGATCCACCGTCTGGGACATTTTTTCCACTGTTTGGTTGTATACTTTTATTTCTTCCTTCTTTGCCTTGGCAACCTTCGAAAAATCCATATTTCTTAATGTTTCTTCATCAAGTGGTTCATCTATGATTATTTCTTCGATTTCAATAATTTCTTCTGCTTGGAACCATTTTTTCATCTTATTTAGCCATTTCAAACCTATCACTCTTTCTACATCTATAGTTATGTAACTAATTCTACCAGTTATTTTAAAAATATCGAGAAAATTTAAGCTAAATTGGAATTTCCATCTACTTTTTTATCCGATTCGTAACAGACTCTGCGTATTTCCCCTAACTATCCTATTAAACCCCTTTTAAAAAGAGTTTAAACCTAACACCTCTAGATAACTTAAGCCCCTAGTCTACTATTTAAATAAAACACCGCTGTTAAATCGCGTTTACAAAGAGATTAAGTTTTGATGCAGCCCCGAAATCGGCCATATTAGTACTGAAACCTATAAAACACCGTTCGTTGAGACCGAACGGTGTTTTGTGGGTTATCGCTTATTTTTTAGATATTTCCAAACTCGTATAAAAACAAATATGAACATTTACGGTTTCCTATTCCCACTCTATTAAACTAAAAAAACAAGACCACTGCCTACTTAGCACGGTCTTGTTTGCTGCGCTTTATTGTTCACGCTTTTTGTTTTTCCCCAGGATGAAAATGGGTTCCAACTCATTATCCTCGTAGAGAAATGATAATGCCGTTATCGGTACATGTCCGCTGGCAAAGAAGCTCATCGCCATTTGGGCTAGAATATCGTATCCTGTATCATTCTTCACATCGGCTATGATGATCACATCTTGATGCGGAATGGCCACAGCCATCGTTCCCTTAATCTTATCCTTCATTTCCCGAAGCCACGGTTCATTCAGGATCCTGCTTGCATCATATCCATCATTCGTGTTCAAAAAGTAAAATGTATTATCGGCGACGATATCCGACTTCAATGCAGTGGAAAGCGAACGAGCATTGAAAGAAGCAATTTCACGGATTCTATCACCCTGCCAATTTTCCCGTTGAATCATCTTTTCGTCTATCAGTCGATACGTTTTCCCTAAATCGAGTGCATAAAAAACCCTGGTTTCAGCCGTATGCTCATCGTATAGAAATGGATTTCCTTCTTCCGATTCCATTGGAAAGGAGGTTGAACGAATGACCGGGAAGATCGATTTCTCCTTGCCCTGCATACTATGTTCTTCCCCCATTACCTTCAAGGCCTCTTCGACGTAATATGTGACTTCATCAATTGCCTTATCCGCTACGTTTTCATAATTGGCAACTACCGGAGCCAATTGGATGGCGATACCCTTGCCTGTATTCACATTTTCAACCCGTAACGTATCTTGCTTGCTATCGAATTTGAATGCTCGGTTATCACCTTTCAAACGTTCCTGCAAAATATTTTTCAGCTTCTTGCTGTCCATTTTCATGATTGGCCCTCCTCTTCATTGAAAAAATCCCCAGCGAGAAGGGGATTTTATTTATAATGATTGAATGAATTCCTCAATTTGTTCTTGTGTTTTGCGATCCCTGCTCACATACCTGCCAAGCTCTTTACCATTATCATAACCGATGAAACTCGGTATCCCGAATACGTCATTCGCTGCACAGACATCGATGAATTCATCGCGGTCCACATGAATGAACGTAAAATCAGGAAATTTCTGTTCAATCTCCGGCATGAACGGTTCGATTACACGGCAATCTACACACCATGCTGCTGAAAAAAGGAAAATATGTTTGCCTTCATTTTTCAATGCATCATATTGGTCTACAGTTTTTAAATTTTCCATTTGAATGATCCTCCTGCTCTTACTAGCCCTTTTACCTTCATCATACCAGAATTTCTAATAATCAACCATTAATACGGATTGGTTCAACGACAGCAAGTTTTCTATCATTGTTGTATGGATGATACGACCTCCATCATTTGTTTCGCATCGTTTTTCAGCCGGTCCTTATCCGTTTCAGTCGTCAGCTTCACTCCACCGATCCCAACGGCAAGCTCATACTTTTCCTTCATTGATTCTTTTATCGAAACAAAGCCGAATTTATCGTCATTTTGAAATGAATGCAGGACCAAGTATTGACCAGCTTGTTTCTTTATCGCCAAAAATAATACGGAGCTATCTTCTTTTTCATTTGGATTGACAAATAATAAATAAGCCTTGTCCGCTTGCTTGATAATCACATTATTATCATCCTCTTCTTCCACCTTGAATCCCCGTGGCAAATAGACGTGGATAAGCCCCACTTCCACATTGGGCTGTTTATCATCGTCACGAAAAGCGACTTCGGCGGCTTTCACTGCCTTTTCGGTTTGCCTTTCAATACTTGAGCACCCAACTATCAAACCGCTCAACAACAGGAACATCAAAAAATATTTTTTCGATACAGACATTGCCATCCCTCCAGCCGTCTCTTTGCTTTTATAGATACTATTATCCTTATTTCCGAAATTCATCCATTTGCAAAAATCATGGTACAATGAAGGCAATGTATATACCAAGGAGGAAAAAATATGCAATTAACCGTTTATCTTGCTGGGGAAATCCATTCAAATTGGAGAAATGAAGTGAAGGATAAGGCTGCGGCCTTGAAGCTTCCGTTACTGTTTGTCGGTCCGATGGAAAACCATGAACGTTCCGATCTTATTGGTGAAGATATTCTCGGAGAGCAACCAAACTCAATCCTCAAGGATGCTGCCGCTTCCCAGATCAATAATTTGCGGACAGGTCTTTTACTGAAAAAAGCCGACCTTGTCGTCGCACTGTTTGGCGAAAAATATAAACAATGGAATACTGCCATGGATGCGAGCACTGCCGATTCCCTTGGTAAACCGCTCATTTTAATTCGCCCGGAAGCTCATCATCATGCCTTAAAGGAATTATCAGAAAAAGCGAGTGTCACGGTCGAATCCGTCAATCAAGCGATGAAGGTGCTTTCTTATATTTTTGAGGATGGAAAGTGAATGGAGATCATTCAATCTAGTTCGCGTTAAAAATAAAAAGCTTGTAGGGGGAATGGGATGCCCCCTACAAGCGAAAAATAATCACCTTATCTCTTTTTGATCGGTATCCAAATCTCTGAGTAATAATCAGGGTTCAAAGCGTCATCATTCGAGTATACTTCCAATTCCGGCAATCCCGCATGTTCATAGCCACTGGTAGGGAACCATTCGGAAAATATTTGCTTCCACGCTTTTGGGATCGCATCCGGCATCGGTCCGTGAACTTCAAAAGCGACCCACTTCGAAGCAGGTATCGTAAGAGACGAAAACGGTTCAGGCACTTTGCCGGTATATTCAGCAGCTATCCAATAATCCATCGTTTCGTTTTTTTCATCTGCCCTCTTATCGACACATACCCCAAGCAAGCCAACGATTTCCCCATTGTTCAACTTCGCTAACTTGTCACTTGTTCCATTCGTATTCACTTTCTCCCACAGCTTCGGGATTCCGACTAAATTTTCTTCATTGACCAAGGAAAATTCTTGCTTGATTCCGATCAATTGAAGGGAATCTCTTTCAAGGAATTTGTATTTCATCGGTTTTGCTCCTTTCAGTATCACCTGTATCACCAGGCGTTCATAGAATTTCAGCTTTCCCATATACTTTCGCGCCTCACTTGGGGATACCCCATGCTGCCTTCGAAAAGCTTTTGAGAATGCCTCGGGAGTGTCATAACCATATTTATAGGCTAAATCGATGACCTTTTCAGTTGTGCAAGAAATCTCTTGGGCCGCTAAGGTCAGCCTGCGACGTCGGACATAGTCGAAAACGGTGCTATCCGTTAATATGGTGAACGTCCGTTGAAAATGAAAAGCGGAGGCATTCGCTTGTCTGGCAATGCTCTCGACTGTCAGGTCATCCAACAAGTGCTCCTCGATATAGTCGATGGCCGTTTGGATCGATTCAATCCACCCCATTACACTCACTCCTTGTCATCTATACTAGCAGCCCCGCTACTAACAATCCTGTCAAATTGTGCTCTGTTGCGGCAGTACCCTTTTTCCGCTCCCTTCGCTTCAGGACAGAACAAGGAATTGATAAGCTTTGCGGTTACGATTTCAGCTTATATTCATGTTGACCGGCTAGCATCCTCATGATATGGAGGAACATATCGCCCCTTGTGATTCGCTCATTCGTAAATACGCCGATTGCCCCTTCCTTCTTGCTAACATTCGTTTGTTTTGTGAAGGCGTCCATCACTGGTCCCAATTCTTCGCCGCGCAGCAGCTTCCCGGCAACAATTTCCGGTAGCGGAACCCTTGCTCCGCCTGCTACGATAACGGAGCCGTCTCTCGTGGCCATCGCACCCCAATTGCAGAGAAACAGGTCTTGGTTCATTTTCACGACACCGCCTTCAAGCCCGATGCCGATATCTGCGTTACTTTGAGCCAAACAATTTCGAGCCCGCGTCATGGCCCCTTCCATCGTTTCTTCATCTGAAAACGGCTGTTCCGAGACCCCGCTTTCCACTTGAAGTGAAATGATTTCAGCTTCTTCATATACGTCAAGCACAGCTTGTATTTTCGCTGGATTTTTACTGCCTATCGCTATCCTCATGATCGCTAATTTCCCTTCTATGTAAAAAAAGCTGCTGGAAAAGGAGTGATGACAGCCACCCTTTCCCATTTCAGCTTCTTCTATTACCCGTTATTTTTCAATGTCTCGAAAGTCGTTTTATCACAAGAGCGAACCAATTTCCCGATCAATTCACGAGCAGCTGCATAATCATCAATGTGGATCATCGAGGCATGTGTGTGAATATAGCGGGAACAAATGCCAATCACGCCGCTTGGGACGCCCTCATTCGCGATATGGACCTGGCCTGCATCCGTGCCGCCTGGGGACACGAAATATTGATAAGGTATATCATTCGACTCAGCCGTATCGAGGATGAATTCCCTCATGCCGCGATGCGTAACCATCGAACGATCAAGAATGCGAAGCAATGCCCCTTTCCCGAGCTGGCCAAATTCGCTCTTACTGCCTGACATATCATTTGCCGGGCTTGCGTCCAAGGCGAAGAAAAGGTCTGGTTTGATCATAAAGGCAGCTGTTTGTGCCCCCCGTAATCCCACTTCCTCCTGTACCGTCGCCCCTGAATATAAAACATTTGGCAAGGTTTCCCCTTTTAGATCTTTTAACAGCTCGATTGCCAGTCCGCAGCCATACCGATTATCCCACGCTTTCGCAAGGATTTTCTTCTCATTGGCCATCGGTGTGAATGGACATATCGGCACGATCTGCTGTCCAGGCTTAATGCCGATTCTCTTCACATCTTCCTTGTCGTCCGCACCGATATCAATCAGCATATTTTTGATATCCATCGGTTTTGAGCGTAGCGATTCATCCAATAAATGGGGCGGGATCGAACCGATGACCCCTATGACCGGACCGTTATCGGTTATGATTTCCACCCTTTGCGCCAAAAGCACCTGGCTCCACCAGCCCCCTAGTGGTTGAAACCGAATCATGCCATTTTCGGTTACGGAAGTGACCATGAAGCCCACTTCATCCATATGACCGGCAACAAGTACAGTCGGTCCTTCTTCATCCCCTCTTTTGACGCCAAAGATTCCGCCAAGGCGATCTTGGACGATTTCATCCGAATACTTCTCCAGTTCACGCTTCATGAAACTCCGAACTGCATGTTCATTTCCCGAGGCACCTGGTAATTCTGTCAGTGTTTTAAAAAGATCTAAAGTCTCATGATTCATTTTTCTACCCCTACCTTATGTATTATTTCTTACAATTTTACAGAACTTAGTTTCATGTTTCACTTCAAAGTTCTAATTTATCAGTTAATGGGTAAAATTTCAAATTATTAGTCAAATAAACCCTTCTTCTGTATACTAGAAGAAGCGATTTTAAAAAAAGCGATGGAGGAGAAATAATGAATTGGAAAACGTTTTTACTAGGAACAGCAGCCGGGTTCGCCGCAGGCTTCGCGGCTAAGCAAATATTGGATCAATCAAGCGGACCTTCTCCAGATAAAGTGTTGGCCCAAGTGAAGGAAACCGTCAAAAGAGATGGAAATATATATGGTTCTTGGATTCTGATGAAGCCTGAAGCCTATACGAAAAATGAATTGGACTATTTAGTATATAAAGGCGGAATCACCAGAAACACAGAGGGCTTACGGGAGCAGTTCGAATTTATTGCAGATGCGACGACGGGAACGATTTTGGAGCTTAATGCACAAAATGATTAACGGCAAAAGGGGGACTGTCTAAAATGACGTCCTCCTTTTGCTTTTTTGCGCTTAGCGGTTCCGTTTCAATTCGGCTATTATCTCCTTACCCGTTACATCCCATTTGAGCGCTCTATAGTATGCATCATGGTAAAAGCTGTACCAGGACCCATTTTCCAGTCCTGTTTTCATCCACTTTTCCTTTGCCTTAATCGACGTCATCGGATAATCGTCATAGGCGAGCACCCATAGGACATTCGCATGTGCATGCGTCGGCATGATATCGGCCATATGAATCAGCCTGTCCGCTCCATCCTTGATGATGATGATCGCGTGTCCATCACTATGACCGCCAGTATGAATCATCGTAATGCCTTCCGTAATCTCTTTCTCTCCTTCAAAAGGGCGTACAAGTGGCGCAACAGCTTCCCAGTTTTCAGCCCAATATGTACTTTTTGATCGAATATTCGGGTTTTGCATTTCATTCCATTCCGTTTGAGTCGTAATGATTTCAGCTCGCTCGAAAACAGGCACCCAAGCGTCACTTTCACGTTTCGTCAACCCGCAGGCATGATCGAAATGTAAATGGGTCATTAAAATGTAATCGATATCATTTGTACCAATCCCAAGTGTGTCAAGATCAGCTACGAGATTCGATTCCTCCGTCACCCCGAAATTCCGCTTTTGCTTGTCATTCATTTTCCCATTGCCGACCCCGGAATCAATAAGGATGTTCAAGCCATTGGCCTGTACTAAAATCGGATCGGTACGTAATTCGATTTGGTTACGGTCGTTAACCGGGTACCTCTTGGACCAGAGCGGCTTTGGTACGACACCGAACATCGCGCCTCCATCCAAGTGAGTCACGCCGCCATTCAACCATGTTAATTTCATTTCCCCTATTTGCAAAGTTTCCATATAAACCCTCCTCTTCTGTTAGTTTAACACCCGTTCCCTTTTATGGAAATGGATAACGATCAAGCCATCTGCGTGTATGTATGACACCGACTTGAACAAAGTAAAAAACCAGACGCTGTGCACCTGGTTTCCTGGTCGATGATCATTATTGGAACATAGCTTCCATACGATAAATCCGATTTCCTTTACTTGAAAACTTTTCTTCATATTCCGTCATGATATTGCCTTCAAAGCTGCTATTATGCAGATCTAGACTTACATATTTCAACAGCATCCCGTACTCGGAAATACTCTTCAAGGACGATTCGAATAATCCTTGGTTATCGGTCTTGAAGTGGATCTCGCCTTTATCCGGCAGGATGCCTTCATACACCTCAAGGAATGTTTTATACGTTAACCGGCGTTTCGCATGTCGTGATTTCGGCCATGGATCGGAGAAATTCAAGTAAACGCGATCGACGTCACCTTTTGCAAAATAGTCCCCTAAGTTGGCTGCATCAACATTCAACAGCTTCAAATTCGGCACTTCCGCTTCAATCAGCAGATCCAGTGCCGCAACAATGACACTTCTATATACTTCAATTCCAATGAAATTCACTTCAGGATGGGCCTTTGCCATTTCGGTAATGAAACGGCCTTTCCCCGTACCCACTTCAATATATAACGGATTATCGTTTCCGAAAACTTCATGCCATTTACCTTTATGGCTCACTGGCTGCTGAATCACATATTGTGGAAAATCATTCAAACGGTCTTCAGCCCAAGGTTTATTTCTTAAACGCATGATGACACCCCTATTTATAATATAATCGTTCAAACCATAACACGATGGATGGAATCCTGCAAGCTGATTTTTCAGGAAAGCCCCGCTTGCACCAATGGAACAACGAAAAAAACTGCCAGCCACCCAGGCGACAGTCTCTGTAGTTTTCATGTATAAAACTTACCGCAAAACAAACCATAAATAAGTGAAGGGCAGGAGCAAAAGCCGCCTAAATCTCTATTTAAGAAAGGAGAGGTAATATATGCCGCTTTCCCATGAACATCAAATGTCATTATTGAAGGATATATTGACCAACCATCAATCAGACTGCTGCGGGTCCGTTTCTGAATGCGAACAAGTGGAAAGGCTCGTCAAATCCTTAATGATCAACATGGATATCGATAGCAATGTGAAAACGATACTGACGGAGATTTACGAATACAGCCAAGGAGGCATCGGTGCCTCCGATTTAGATGCACATATTACGACCCACCAGAACGACCTGTCCCAGTGGGTGGATGATATCGATCAATTCTGATCAGCCAATCATCAATAAGGCTTCCAATTTTTGCAGTAAATGATTTCTTTCCTCGTACCGATTCCTACGATGATGCCATTGGATGGAAAGCACAAGTTGTGAAACCGTGTGCCATTTCATCCTCATCTCCAGGCCTGCATCAAGCTTTTTGCCGTAACGGGCTAGCCATTGATTCCATTCTGCCCTTGGGATATAAGAATACAGGAGTATGCCAAGGTCGATGGCCGGATCGCCGATGACGGCTCCGTCCCAATCAATGAGGAACAACCCGTCCGTTTCGGTCATGAGCCAATTATTATGATTCACATCACAATGACAAACTACTTCTTCGTCGCATTCAATCAACAGGAGATTGTTCTGTAAAAAATGAATGGCCTGCTTGATGATCGGGATATCCGTAACATCGGAAGTTAATCCAATTTCTATGTCTGTAAGTATGCTTTCAGGTCGTAAAGGGGATTTCCCAAGCCTTTTAAGCATACTTAACAAAGGATCGGATTGATGAATTTTTTGAAGCAGCTTTGCGACTCTTATATTGTCCATTTCCTGCTGAGATAGCTCCCTGCCTTCCATCCAATGCTGGGCCGTAATAACATCCCCATTTTCCAGGCGTTTTGTCCACATTAACTTCGGAACAATGCCCTCAGCTGAAAGAACAGCCAAAAATGGCGATGAATTACGTTTAAGGAAGAGCTTCTGCCCATCTTTCTCGGCTATAAAGGCTTCTCCCGTAGCTCCTCCAGCAGGGGATATATCCCACTCCTGACCTAATAAATGTTCCAACTGGTTCACCTTCAATTTCCTCGCTTAATCATACAAATGTGGGTACGTTACCTAGTGTATGTATTACCACTACTTTGAGTCCATGTTTAATAAAAAACCCGCCCGCCGGCGAAGCTGCATATATACGTGCATCGGGATGATACCCGCAATTAAAAACATCCTCATATTAGAGAGATAAAAAAATAGCTATTGATCAATAGCCGTAAATTAAATTTTAGTTGAAAAAAGGTTTCTTCGTCAAGTACTATATAAAACGATTATACGCATAAACCAAAAACAAATAAATCATTTCATGTTTTTGCTTGATCGCTAGTCCTTGATCATGACGTGGATTTTACCTTCCAATACCTCTGCAGCCACTTCCTCCACACCAACAATTTCCCCATCCGACTGGATTTTTACCGACCCATGATTTTTCATTTTTATCATGTTTCCAGTAAAAGAAACAACGTTTTTGATGTTGAGGTGCCCGCCCCATAAAACGGTGATGAATACGGCCAGCAATTTGAGCCAGGCAATATCATGAACCGCGATCACATTAAACCGGCCATCATCGAGCTTTGATTGCGGTGAAATTTTGATCCCCCCGCCAAAGTAAGGCTGGTTCGCTATGACGATGAACCACACCTTTTTCAATGAATGGCGTTTTCCATCAACGATCAATTCCATATCGCCAGGCTTATATGTGAATATTGTCTTGAGAAAAAGGATGAGATATATCAATTTACCCGCCTTGACGAGATTAAACCATTTTTTCAGCGGGGAACGGTCGGCTTCAGCGGAAATTTCAGCATCCACCCCCATTCCCAGGCTGTTCACAAAATAGCCGAACCTGCCATCCGTTTCGTACTGACCGATGTCTATAGCCTTGGATGCGTTATCCTGAAACAAACGAAGGGCTTCCTCCACACTTTTCGTTTGTTGGATGCCCCGTACATAATCATTGCCAGAGCCACCTGCAAGGGCTCCGATGATGGCATGAGGAAACGGTAGGGCGCCATTCACCATTTCATTGATCGTCCCATCTCCCCCTACCGCAATGATTCGGGTTTCCCTGGCTGTCCTTGATAAAATCTCCTCCGTCAAACGGAATGCGTGACCCTTTTCTTCCGTAAAGAACACCTTATAGGGAACAACATCGGATTTCAGCATTCCCTCGGCTTGCTCCCATACCTTCATACTGCCTCCATTACCAGCCATTGGATTGACGATGAAATAAAGTGTTTCATTAAGGTTCGGCATGCTCATTCGCCTTTGAGTTCGTCGGCAACCCATTCCGACCTCATGCTCGATGTCGTTTGACAATATTCCAGCAATGCCTGTGCCGCTTTCAATTGCTGGGCCTTAATGGGGGAGGAAGTGTTCCTCATCCGTTCAAACCATTCCGGGAAGGTCCGTTTATCCAATACCGTCATATCATAAGGAGCTTCAGGATAATCGACATAACCATTCCTTGATAGAATGGCCTTCTTGATCGGGATGTTCACCTCATAAAGGGAAAACAACTGAGAGACGATATTCCCCATCCGATTAGCGCTCAATAACGGATTGAGCACTTTTTTATCAGGATGACTATGATGCCTGCGAGTCCAAAACCGATCGCCCGAGCCGATGAATGCAGCATCCTCTTCCGCTTCGAGAAAAGTGATGCACCACGCGTCCACAGGGGTCAATACAATCACATCGACTTCCACAGGCGCGTTTTTCAATAGAAAGATAGGCTTATATAAAACGAGGAACGTATCGGGAAAACGCTGCAGGAAAAAGCGAAGCCTCTCATCCAAAAAGAATGATCGATCCACAAATGATTTTTCACGCAGCGTCGAACTTCCCCATTTCATTTGGAAGCGAAGCAATTGATTTAAATAATTCTGCTTTAATTCATCAAGATTGGCTGGGTGGAAGGGGAATCTTAATGAAAAAATATTGGGATTCTCAACCTCATTCGCCATCACCAATTCTTCTGCCTCAGTCTCCTGTTTCCCCGTCCGGTGGAATATCCCTTTCACTTTTTTCATTAAGCCCTTGGACTCGTCCTGGTCCGGCTCCATTTTCACCTGCGTATCCTCTACGCTTTGTTCGCTATACAGCCGATCTAGTTCACCTGCGTGAAATGCAGCCTTCAATTTATCCCATTGCTGTTTTTTCAATCGGGCATATTGTGTTGGATAACGGTAAATATCCTGCTCATACCGGGAAATATAATCCTGCATCTTTATGAGCTGTGCCATTCGGCCACCACCCTTCTCTCTCTATTATTGAAGGTTTATCGTGAAAACCTTTTCGTATGAAGGCGATGCTCCGAGATGTGTTTGATAAAGCGCAACCTGGACTGCCTCAAAATACTTATCATCCAAATTCGCCACCTGCCGGGCGGTCTCCAAAGAAAAGGAATCTTCCCCATCGAATTTCCTTGCTATCGTTATATGAGGCTTAAACGGCTTTTTATCAAGTTCAAAACCCGCCTCCACACATGCGCTATATAGTTTCTTCTGCATGGAAAAAAGCCTCTCTTGCTGCTTCACGCCCGTCCATAAAATCCTTGGACTGTCACCCCTGCCAAAAGCGCCGATTTCATCCAGCTCAAGCCCAAATGATGTCTCTTCCGCAAGCACGGCCTCCACACGCTTTTGCACATCCTTTTTCAAAGAATCGTCAGCACTTCCCAAAAACGCCATCGTAATATGATAATCGGCCGGATGCAGCACTTTCTTAAATGGAAAACGTAAAATCAGTTCTTCCGTTACATTATGTATATAAGCCTTAATCTCGTCAGGCAACACTAAAGCAAAGAAAAAATGAGTATTCATGGTCACTGACATTCCTTCCTGTTCTTTCTATAATTTTACCATAATTACCTGAAGACATCCCCCCTATTCCTTTCAGCAAAAAAGACTCATGATTCCATCGAGGAAAAGTGTTCGGGATGAATTATTCACGCGTTAGGTCGAATTACTGGCGGTCACGGTCGAATCGACAAAAACAATACGGTAACAGCATAAAAAAAAGGACTAAGTCTAGTCCTTTTAGTTAAACAGTGTTTCGTAAAGCAGGAACAGGTTCAGTCCGATAATAAGGACCGCAATCAGCCAGGCAACAGTCGAAGTGATTTTATGATTGACGAGATTGCCCATGATTTTTTTATTGCTTGTAAACATGATCAAGGGCACTAGGGCGAAGGCGATACCAAATGAGAGTACGACTTGACTCATGACCAGTGCTTTGGACGGGTTCACTCCCCATAATATGATGAGCAGGGGCGGAACGGTGGTGATGATCCTTCGCACATAGATCGGTATATGTCTTTTAATGAATCCCTGCATGACGACATCACCTGTCATGACGCCGACGGAAGAGCTGGATAAGCCGGCAAATAATAATCCGATCCCAAAAAAGATTGCGACGGATGGTCCGAGCATCGTACCAAATTGTTGATAAGCTACATCCAAATCCTCCACTACTATTCCATTCTTATGAAATAGGGCAGCCGAGACGATGACCATGGCGGCATTGATTCCACCAGCGATCAACATGGCGATGACTATATCAATCTGCTCAAAGCGAAAAATCCTTTTTCTTTCAAGGTCGTTTTTACCGACTATTCTCTTTTGGGTTAAAGAGGAATGAAGGTAAATCGCATGCGGCATTACGGTTGCTCCAAGCATACCCGCCGACAGTAAAATGCTGTCCACTCCTTCGAATTTTGGCGTGAATAGTCCTAAGGCAATGGCCGATGTGTCAGGATGCGCATAAAAAACCTGAGCCCCGAAAGCAAGCACCACGACAAAGATCATGACCGTGATCAACGCTTCGAATGTCCGATAACCTCTGCGCTGGAATTCCAAAATGGCAAAGGAACCGAATGCTGCAATGAGGGCCGATTTGATGAGCGGCAGGTCGAAGATCAAATAAATCCCAAGTGCAGCACCTATGAATTCAGCTAAGTCCGTGGCCATGATAACGATTTCGGCCTGTATCCATAGTAAAAATGATGTTTTCTTCGGAAATCTTTCCCTGCATAACTCAGGAAGGTTTTTCCCAGTGGCTATCCCTAATTTTGCTGACAGTGTTTGAATGAGCACAGCCATCAAATTGGAAGCGAAAATCACCCATAATAACGTATAGCCATATTTTGAACCGGCGGTAATATTGGTTGCATAATTCCCTGGATCGATATAGGCGACCGCCGCTATGAACGCCGGGCCTAGATATGGAAGCAGATTTTTGAATCCACGGGAAGAAGATTGATGCAATGCACCAGACATGTGTATTTCAACTCCTTTTTATATGCAACTCAAAATGTTGCGACAAGTAAACTTTTTAGGTTATTGGCAAGTATATTCCTGGAGCTTAAAAATGTCAAAAAGGACAAACTGATAATTTTACACCATGCGTATTTACGCGGCATGCACGTTTAACATCAAAAAACCCCCTTGCCAGTGTGGCAAAGGGGGTTTTCACATTCAGTTAACGGAACCGCATTGCCTTTCGATTTCCTCAGCGAAAAGCAGTTGCAATTTTTCGGTCACCGGTCCCGGTGCGCCGGTTGCGATCATTCGACCATCGATGTTAATAATCGGCGTTACTTCGACGCTTGTGCTCGTGTAGAGTACTTCGTCCGCTGCCATCATACCCTCTATCGTGAAGGCTTCTTCAACAAAGGGAATAGCATGATCAGCGCAAAGCTTCAGCATCACCTGGCGGGTAATCCCATTCAAGATCAAGTTGGAGGCGGGATGCGTTTTCAGCGTACCGTCCACCACGATTGACACATTGGACGAGCTTCCCTCCGTGACCAGCCCATCACGATGCTGGATCGCTTCGTCACATCCTGCCTCCACCGCTACTTGCTTAGCCATGATATTGCCGAGTAGATTTAAACTTTTAATATTACAGCGCAACCAGCGAATATCGTCAGTCGTGATGCCTTTTGCCCCTGGCTTCATTTTCCCTGTATACGGAATTTCCTTCGTATAGGCAACAAATACCGGTTCGACGTCCGCACTAGGAAATGCGTGTGTCCGCGGGCTTACACCTCTTGTAAGCTGCATATAGATGATCCCGTCCTGCAAATGATCTTCAGAAACAAGCTCTTTTACACGCGTTTCGATTTCCGCTACAGTGAAGGGAACCTTCATCTGAATCAATTTTGCACTGTCCATCAAACGGTTCAGATGCATGTCTCCCGCGAATAATCGACCATTATATACCCGGATCACTTCATAGACGCCATCCCCGAATTGATATCCCCTGTCCTCAATATCAACCAAAACATCAGACCTGTTTTTAATTTCGCCGTTAAGTATGATTTTCCCCATGTCTTCTCCCTCTTTGCCGCTTATTTGGCCAATTCATGAATGGCACGTGCATAAATGGACGTAGCCTTGAGCATATCTTCAATGTCAATATATTCATCTTTTTGGTGTGCAATATCCTCGCTGCCAGGGAAAAGCGGTCCAAATGCTACGCCTTCTTTCAATGAGCGCGCGTATGTGCCGCCGCCTATTGAAAGCAGTTCAGCTTTATCACCGGTCTCCGCTTCATAAACCTGCTGCAGCGTCTTGATCAAAAAGCTGTCGCTGTTCACGTAATGTGGTGTTGAATGCGAATTGGTCTTCACGTTTAAATTATATGCCGCAAGCCTTTCCTCCAATGCCGCCTTTTGCTGTTCCCATTCGAACGTCACCGGATAGCGCGCGCTGAAGCCAATCGAGCTGTCACCTTTTTTGGAATATTGGAAAACTCCGGCATTTATCGTCAATTCGCCCGTTTGCTCATCCGTATAAGCCAACCCTAGATTATTTCCGCGGGAATCTTCAAACAAACGATCCTTGATGAATGTGAAGTAGGATTTCGCATGCGGATCAAGCGTAAGATCGGCTAAAAATCCGGCTAGATGAAGACCTGCGTTAACTCCATTGTTCGGTTCCATAGCGTGTGCCGAGATACCATTCATTTCGAGAAGCACTTGGTTTTTTTGTGGTACCGCTTGTCCCTTCAACGAGTATCTTTCCAGATAGGCCTGATAGTTTGCCACCACCTCAGAAGGATTGGCAGCCTCGACAATCGCCGTTGCAAAATCAGGTACCATATTCGTCCTTCTGCCTGAAGAAAATTCGCTGACATTCACTTCAGAGCTCGTTCCTTTTCCTGCATCAGCAGGTTGAATGACGGAGAAGTCCCAGATTCCTTTTTCCGCGCTGATGATAGGGAAGTCCGCATCCGGTGCAAATCCCATCGATGGCATTTCCTCCACTTCAAAGTAACGGTCCACACAGCGCCAGTTTGATTCCTCATCTGTCCCGATGATCATCCTCACACGTTTGTTCAAAGGTTTCCCAAGTTCCCTGACCAGCTTCATGGCATGATAGGCTGCCATCGTCGGCCCTTTATCATCGATTGCCCCACGAGCATATATGCGGCCATTGCGGAGCTCTGCGCCAAACGGATCCGAACTCCAACCATCTCCTTCAGGCACTACGTCTACATGACATAAAATCCCGATTAACTCCTCGCCTTCACCCATTTCAATATGACCTGCGACATTATCGACATTCTTTACGGTAAAACCGTCTTTTTCTCCCAATTGAAGCATGAAATCAAGCGCTTCCTTCACCCCTGTACCAAATGGTGCATCTTCTGTTTTGTTTTCTTCATCCAGAACACTTTTAATTTTCAACAAATTTTGTGTGTCCAGCAATAGGTCCATCTTCCGTTTTTCAACTTCTTCTCGCCAATTCAATTCAGTCACATTCGACAACTCCTCTAAATATATATATTTTTCATTTTATCACTTTTCCTACCTGATTCGCCAAGTGTTTCAGCCTTTTCTTCTTATTCCCGTTCCACCACTCCCGTCAAACTAATCCTATACAAGAAAAGAGACCGGATTGGCGGTATTTCACTCGCAGAGAAATCTTGCTCGCCTTCCATATCAATCACCGAAAGTCACGAATGCCATCCCTTAGCTAGATGCCGGCGAAATGAAAATCCCGTTTCCGGGTACCGGAAACGGGATTTTCTGATAGTTAAGATCGGACAATCTAACGGATTGGAAAGTCAGGTTAACACACCAATGAAATAGCCAAAAGCCGTAAATACCAAACACCAGCTAAATGCTCCTGCACCTGCGAATAGAAGGTACTTTCGTTTTTCCATTCCATTCATTCCGGAAAGGTAACTTGCGAAGTGCCGGACTCCCGGGATGAAATAAGCAATGATTATGGTCCATGGACCGTATTTATTGAACCATGCCTCCAGCTTCTCCAACCTTGGCGGAGTCATTTTAATCCATTTACCATGCTTTTTCAAAAAAGGCTTGCCCACCTTTTTCCCAATGAAATAACTGACAAGCATCCCGGAGACCGAACCTAGAAAACTTACGAGGAACGCCCCCTGGACATTCAAAACAGAAATGGATGACAAATAGCCGACAAACGTCATCATAAACTCATCAGGTACCGGCAAACCAATGATCCCGATGGCCAGCAGTCCATATATCGCAAAATAACCGTAGTTTGATATTAGTTCTTTTACCATTTCCATCTACTGTACCCCTTTTTACATATAATCCATTGTCCGATACGGTCTTGTTACGTGATTGCTTCTTTATACTAGAATAACCTAAATTCACCCATATGAGTTGATTTTCACAAAAAAAGTAGAATAAGCACGTTTTTTGTTGAAATGTGCCAAAGGTAAAGCGGACTCGATGACCGAGTCCGCCCTTTTAGTTTACTATTTTTATTTCCTTGATCGGCCAGTACACCAGATTGGCTTTTCCGACGATTTCATCGACGGATATCGTACCGATTTCCCGGCTATCCAAACTGTTTTGGCGATTGTCCCCCATCAGGAACAATTGATCGTCAGGTACCGTCATTCCGCCAGTAACATCCTCAAGCTTAAAGGATTCAGTCAGCGGCATACCTCCCGCCATTTGTTGCTTATATTTGTCCAAATATGGTTCT
The DNA here is from genome assembly GCF_001439925.1 of Peribacillus muralis. Classification (GTDB taxonomy): domain Bacteria; phylum Bacillota; class Bacilli; order Bacillales; family DSM-1321; genus Peribacillus; species Peribacillus muralis. The sequence continues at coordinate 243,518 of NZ_LMBV01000005.1, read as the reverse complement.
TCGTAAGCTTTTCCATTAATATAAAGCGTATCATCTTTATATTCAATATGGTCACCCGGAAGACCGATAACCCTTTTAATATAATCTTTATCCACCGTAGCATGAAAAACGACAATATCAAATCGATCGATGCTATCGATATTCGTTCCAAATTTGGTAAGAACGATCCGCTCATGATCTTGCAGGGTCGGCATCATTGACTCACCATCTACCACAATCGGTGCAAATATAAACGTACGAATTAAAAAAGCAAGAATGACAGCAATCCCGATCGCTTTTATCCATGAAAAAACTTCTTTTCTATTTTCCAATCGAAGTCCCTCTCTCTGTTTTTTATTCATGCCATTATATCATAATCCTTTCATAATCACTTCATACAATTACCCGCATTTTGCACATAATCCATTACTTCCATTTTTCATACTGGCTTTCGATGCTTTCCCACTCAATTTCCCTGCGTTGCATTTTGGGCGGGCAAATCGCATTATATGTACGGACTTTCTCATTAATTTCTTCAATTCGTTTCGTTATTTGCATGTTCCCGCCGTTCATTTTTCGCACTTGGACGACTTCGGATAGCTCTTCCCGAATTTCTTTTTGCCATTTTATCCAGAGCGGAAGGAAGCCTGCGTCTTTGGCCTTTGACAGGAAGTTGTCATACATGTTTCCCGAGAGCGCCGACTCCGGCAGCGGCTTTCCAAAACCAGGATTATTCCTCAGACCGCCGTCTTTTTCATAGTCCCGAAAAATCTGATCCATCCAATTCACATGCCCCTGATCATTTCCCATAAATAAACCCCCTCCGGTTAAAAATACATCTTTTTACAATTATAGCATTTTTCTATACATTCACTCCAATTTCAAAAATCTTTTTCTACTATAGATATAAGGTTTACTGCTAGCTTTCGCCCGTGGCCTTCAATAAGGATGCATAAAAAAGAAGCTAACCTCCAGCACGAGATCAGCTCCTTCTTCCCATCCTATGTATCATATCGATCAGACGATCACTTCCACCGTGTCCCTTGGCTTCCTTACGAGGCACAAAATTCCCGGCACGATGAAGAAGATAAGCGGCCAGACGTGAAAAACGGTCACGATACCCGTAATCAATAATAAAATCCCGGCTATCTTCGCTTTGCCGCCTTTTAATAGAAAGATGGCGCTCAAGCCTCCTGCCAATGCAATGAACAATGAGATGATCCCCGCCCATAGCAGACCCATGAACATTTTAATGGACGTATCAATCTCGGATGTTGAAAACTCCGAATCTGTCATTAATGAATAGTCCACCATCCCTTTCAAATCGACACTGTTGAGATAAACCGCTGCAATAATCGCTACGATTAAAAAAATGGCAGCGATGCTAACGCCAATGATACTTAGTGCGAACTCCCACGTACGTTTCAATTATTTCGCCTCCCGAGAAAAGTTACTCATATTTATATACCCATTTTATAGCGATTTAAAAGACTTTTAGTGTAATACCTCCATTGAAAGGGGAGATGAGCCTAGCGGCTTGTAAGAAGGACCCAAGGAAACGGTATTCAAAGCCTCAGGCCGTTCCGTTCACGATTAACGCCACCAATTCTTCGACAGATGGTTCTTCGGGCATCATATTCACGGCAAATCCATAGTCTTTGATTCTTTGGCCGGTTTGCTTCCCAATTACGCCAATCGAAGCATCCTTTAAGAGCGCTTCAAAATCCACATTTGCCTTGCATGTGTATTCCATAAGCATATCAACTGAATGCCGGTTCGAAAAAACCACCGTATCGACAGACTTTTCGGCTAGCATTCTCGGCAATATTTCCAGGAATCTTTCATCCACAAATTTCTCAATCGACTGAACATAACTTGCGTCCCCAAAATCCGAATCGATTTGGCTCTTTTCTCTATCTCCAATCACCAACAAGCTTCCCGTTTCCGCCATCTCGGATTTGAGCTTGGCCATCAGTCCGCGCTGCTGCAACACCTTCTTTGATTTCCTCGATACGACATAAAGCTCAGAAGCAATCAGCCGAAAATCAATCGCAACTTCAATGAGTGAATCCAGGAATCCATGGACACTTTCTGGTGAGGTGAAAAGAATTCGGTCAAACGAAAGAAAAGAGAGCAGCTGGCTTTTTTCCATTTTCACACGAGCGGTCACCCATTTCGGAAACTCAATCACATCGCCGCCAAGTTCCTGCAACTCTTCCGCCAGTAAACTCTTTGCCGTACCCGTTCTGGCCACTAAAAATTGTTGTCCGTACAGTGGTTTCTTTTCGAACCATTGTCTAAGTGAAATGACATCTCCAACCAAAGTGATCGCTGGATTTTGGAGCGATTTTGCTCTTACCTCTTCCACTATATCGTCCAATGTCCCCTCGACGGTTACCTGTCTACCATACGTACCCCATTGGATGACAAGCACTGGCGTGTTTGCAGGCTTTCCATGGCCGATCATGTTTTGGCAAATATCCGGAAGATTGACCACCCCCATATAGAAGGCAACAGTGTCCATACTATTGACAAGGCCCAACCAATCTATATCCTGCATTCCTTTGCCGTGGCCCGACACCATTGCAAAGGAGCAAGCATTATTTCGATGTGTCACGGGAACTCCTGCGTAGATGGAGGCGGCAATGCCAGACGTAACGCCTGGAATGATTTCAAATGGAATTCCGTTAGCTCTCAACGACTCCGCTTCCTCACCCACTCTTCCAAAAACAGCAGGGTCGCCGCCTTTCAGACGGATGACCCGACGTCCTGCCACTGCCTTGAACACAAGCAGGTCATTGATGTCCGCTTGACTGAAGCCATTAGAATATGCCGTCTTTCCACAATGAATCAATTCACAATCGAGCGGGGCAGCCTCCAATAATTTAGGATTTAGCAGCCTATCATATAATATGACATCCGCATTTTCAATCGCCTTTTGGCCTTTTACGGTGATCAGACCTGCATCCCCCGGGCCTGCCCCCACGAAATAGACCTTACCCTTGGTCATACCGCTCACCTCTATCTGCTGGCAAAGGCCTGATAATATTTCACCAATTCCACCATTGCACTGCCCATCCGTTGATCCTCAGGATATATGACCCGTTCAATGCCTTCATCGATTATAACTTGCGCCGTTACCTTTCCTACTGCAAGTGCAATGACCTTCGATTTGAACTGGTCGATTATTTTGTCCGCCACACCTTGTTCACGGACAAATTTCATTAAATTGCGCGGCTGAGGTGCACTCGTGAACACAACGGAATCAATCGTTCCTTCAAGGATTTCTTCGACCAGCTGCTGCATCGTTCCTTCTTCCGGCGGTATATGCTCATATGGAAGGATTTCCTTATGTTCCACGCTTTGTTCATCCAGCCAGTCCACCAAGAGCGGAGCCGGATCGCCATGTAGCTGCAAGGCCACCTTTTCATCACCAGACAGATGCCCCTCCAAATTGCGAACGAGCCCAGCCGTACTTCCATCATCATCACGAACCAACGGTTTGAGGCCAAGCTTCTTCAGCATATTCACCGTTTTATAGCCCCTAGCTGCAATGTTCATCGACTGCAAAGCTGCTATGAAACGATCCCCCGCTTCCAGCTTCATTGCCGTTTTGTATAAGAGCTCTGTCCCCACTCCGGTCGTGAGGATGATCCAATCGTACTCTCCTGCCATCAAACGGGTTACATCTTCTTCCAAATGGGAATCATCAAGGAATACCGTGCCCTGTGCTGGACGAACAAGCGGCACTCCCCCGAGATTATGAACGATCTTGCTCAGTTCTTCCGTTTTCCTTGCTCCCAATAAAGCTATGGTCCTGCCATCAAGCTTGCTCATTCATGCTCCTCCTATATGTACATTCTTTTTTAGATCGTCTTAGTCCACCTCCCCATTATACAAATTTTCAGTCATTGAAACTATGGAAAATAGGTGAGCTCCTCTTAAAAGATAGAACGATCGTATGACATAAGCTCCTGAACTCGTTCACTTTCACGCTTCCGAAAATATCCGCATTAAATCTGATACGTCTTGATCATCACATGACATAGCATGTATGGCATCAGATTTAATGAATGCTTCACCATCAAGCTCCCCCACTTCGTTCACCATCGAAATGACAAATATATCATCTTCCAGGTTCTTGATGAAGCCTTGCACCTCCCCATGAACATTGAAAAGATCAACTGAAACCATAAAATGATGTTTATGTGCAAAATCGAGAAAACTCAACAGTAAATCGTCATTTCCATCAACGAATTCCATGTGCTTTTGTTTTTTGGACACATATAATTTCTTGATTTTCTTAATGTATTTCGTATTGATATTCATTTGATGAATGTTATCAAGATAAAGCAAACGATAGCCATCATACATTCCGTTTGAAGCAATATTAGCCGCCACTATAAATGCATCCGACACGTTTAGGATTTTGACCACATCGAATTTTCTTACATCTTCTGTATCGGAGTATAACTCCACAAGTTCTTTTCTTTCCATTATATTAAGCAATTGTTTTTTCATCATTTCCCTCCAGATGAAATCAAAATAAAAATCGGTCACAAGGATTGGCCTCCGTGAATCGCCCTTTGGGCAGCTTGCTCATCTTCTTTTTTCACATAAACATCGTATTGAGTCGTTTCGTTGCGATTTTGGAAGTCCGTCGAACCTAAATTCATAGGCGTTTTCGTTTTGAAGGGCACCCCTCCGCTTTCCAATTTGCCAATCACCTTAAAATAATTATCAGAGCCGAATGCCGTATAAATGCACGTCCAATATTTATAGGAAATTAGTTTGAAGGTCACGACACAGGCTATGCCCAATACCAGCATTCCAATGATGATATACTTCACACTTCCCATTTCCTTTTCTTTTTCAACCTTGTGCATTATCCATCCTTTACACTATATTCTTTGCGCCATGTGTCATCTCCTTTTTCATCTACCTTCTATTCGGTCTGATGTGCTATCATGTCAAAAATAAATCTAACCAAATTGTTTATTGCAATGACCTAGTGAAGTGTAGTACAATAACATTGTGAAATACTTCACAATGTTATTTTGTTTATATCGCGCATGTAGGCCTGCTAATTTTTTTAAACCTTCATGTGAAATATTTCACAAACTTAAAAAATAAAGATTATCCTTCTTAAGAATCGCTCTAGAATTACAGGGACAGAATAATACTGATATCTATAAAAATGGGTTACATTCGGAAAAAATCGGAGGCATTCATTATGAATTCTACAAAGGGAAATAAAGTCGTTTTAGTTGGTACTGGTGCAGTTGGATCAAGTTATGCCTATGCTTTGATGAACCAAGGAATATGTGATGAGTTGGTTCTTGTCGATTTGAATCAAGAAAAAGCGAAAGGCGATGTTATGGACTTAAATCATGGTCTTGTGTATGCGCCTAGTGCCATGAATATAAAATCCGGGTCATACGAGGACTGTAAAGATGCTGCAATCGTAGTCATATGTGCTGGCGCTGCCCAAAAGCCCGGAGAAACTCGGTTAGATCTTGTAAAGAAAAACATGAACATTTTTGAATCGATCGTAGGCAGCATTATGAAAGCTGGATTTAATGGCATATTCTTGGTTGCAACGAATCCAGTAGACATTTTGGCTTATGCTACATGGAAATTTTCTGGTTTACCGAAAGAAAAAGTAATTGGTTCAGGGACTATTTTGGACTCTGCAAGATTCCGCTCTTTATTAGGACAAGAATTTAATACCGCACCTACAAGTATCCATGCCTATATCATTGGTGAACACGGTGATTCACAACTTCCAGTATGGAGCTCTGCCAATTTCTCCGGATTGCCTATCGCAGGAAAATTAACGGAGGCAAGAAAAAAAGAGATTTCCGTTAGTGTCCGTGATGCTGCCTACGAGATCATTGAGTCCAAGGGAGCTACGTATTATGGAATCGCAATGGGATTGGCAAGAATCACAAAAGCGATCTTAAAGAATGAAAATGTCGTCTTGGCAGTCGGATCATTGTTGGAAGGCGAGTATGGCCATAGTAATGTTTATATTGGTACCCCTACTGTCATCAATCGAACAGGTGCAAAAAAAATTGTCGAGCTTTCCCTAAACGAAAGCGAAAAAGAACAATTTACCCGTTCTGTTCATACGCTTCAAGATATTCAATCCCAATTTTGGAAGTAGTTCATACTCTAAACAGAATTTCTTACACAGGGAGCTGTCATTATGTTAGTAGAAACATACAACCCATTTAATAATCTTGCACTGTCGGCAATAGTTGCAGCCATACCCATTCTTTTATTTCTATTATGCTTGACGATATTCAAAATGAAGGGAATTCATGCAGCCCTCCTAAACTTGTTCGTTACCTTTCTTATCGTCCTTTTTCTCTTTAAGCTACCCTTGGGAGAAGCGATTGGAAGTGTGGCTCAAGGTGCGTTCCAAGGGATATGGCCGATTGGTTATATCATCGTGATGGCCGTCTGGTTATATAAAATCTCTGTAAAATCCGGAAAATTCGAAGTATTACGCGGTAGCATTGCAGGGATTTCACAAGACCAACGTCTTCAGCTCCTACTAATTGGTTTTTGCTTTAACGCCTTTCTTGAAGGGGCAGCAGGTTTTGGTGTTCCGATCGCGATCTGTGCCGTCCTATTGGTTTCATTGGGTTTCAAGCCTTTACAGGCAGCGATGCTCTGCCTTATAGCAAACGGGGCTTCAGGAGCATTCGGGGCAATCGGCATACCGGTAGGCATCATTGATACTTTCGGCCTGGAAAATGTGACATCAATGAATGTGTCGATGATGACGGCCTTAACACTGCCGCTCATTAACTTTACCATTCCCTTCTTATTAATATGGTTAATGGATGGATTTAAAGGAATCAGAGAAGTATTGCCGGCCATTTTAGTGACTTCCACTACTTATACGGTGTCCCAGGCGCTCATGACCGTTTTTGTCGGACCAGAGCTAGCCGACATTATCCCCTCTCTCCTAACCATGGGGGTGTTGGCGTTATTTCTTAATAAGTGGCAGCCTAAACATTTATTTTTACTTAACGGCAAAGGATCTGAACTAATAAAACATTCAATGAGTGATGTCGTAAAGGCATGGTCTCCTTTTTACTTACTGACTCTATTCGTCTTGATTTGGAGCTTTCCCGCCTTTAAAGGACTGTTTTCCCAAGGAGCTATCCTTGAATCGACTGTGCTGAAATTCATATTCCCTGGTTCTTCGATTACAATCGGCATTGATTTAATCGGGGCAACAGGAACAGCGATCTTATTGGCTGCACTGACGACCATCGCTACGACGAAAGCGATTAATATAAGTGAAGGTCTTTCGCTCCTGAAAAAAACGGTTTCAGAGTTCCGCATTCCAATCATCATGATCTGCGCAATTATCGGTATAGCTAAACTGATGTCATATGGTGGATTAACAATCGTTTTAGGCGAAGCGGTTGCGACAACAGGTCACATCTTCCCGCTGTTATCTCCACTATTAGGATGGATTGGCGTGTTCATGACTGGGTCTGTAGTGAATAACAATACGTTATTTGCTCCGATACAGGCCACTGCAGGCCATATCATAGGGACAAACTCATCATTATTAGTTTCCGCCAACACCGCGGGGGGCGTCATGGCAAAGCTCGTTTCCCCACAATCGATTGCCATAGCGACGGCAGCCGTTGGCGAAACCGGACAAGAATCCGCCTTAACGAAAATGACATTGAAATACAGCTTTGGGTTATTAGCCTTCGTATGCATTTGGACATTTATTTTATCGCTATTCTTTAAGTGAAACCGAGGTAAAACACACGGCTGCAAAAAAGGCCGCATCCAAGATGATAAAATCAACTTGGGTGCAGCCCTTTTACTTTTAAAGATTTATTTTTCCGGTACGTTACAAGAACCGTCCGCACAAGCTTCACCTGTTGCCGGATCATTCACCATTTGCAGCGGGTTTTCCTCGGCCCATACCTTTTTCAGCGTATCGAGGAAAGCTTCGATTGGCTGAGCCCCGGAGATGCCATATTTGCGGTTGATGACAAAGAAGGGAACACCGGTTATTCCGAGCTGGCTTCCTTCCTGCTCATCGCCCCTTACTTCAGCCGTGAATGCCGTCCCTGAGAGAATCTCTTCAGCTTCAGACTTATCAAGACCAGCTTCTTCGGCTAAATTAGCCAACGTCGCATGATCGCCAATATGCTTGCCTTCCGTAAAGTATGCTGTAAACAGGCGCTCGTTCATTTCATTCTCTTTACCTTTAGATTGGGCAAGGTACATCAAGCGGTGGGCATCGAATGAATTCGTCAAAACGATGTTATCCAAGTGATAATCAAGTCCCAATTCTTTTGCTTGTTGCGTCAGGTTTTGGCTGCTTGCTTCCACATCGGCTTTCGACATGCCATATTTCTTCATGAGCATTTCCTGTTGCGTCATATTGATGTCCCTATCTGCCTCAGGATTCAGCTCAAAGCTGCGGAACGCTACCTCCACTTGTTCTTTATTTTCAAATTGCTTCAAAGCCTCTTCGAATCGACGCTTCCCTATATAACAAAACGGACATTGATAATCCGACCAAATTTCTACCTTCATGTATATACCTCCTAAAAATTTAAATGCAATCACTTTAAGCACATTATATATTTTAGGGTACCCTCTGGCAAGGATATTACCCTAGACACTCTTTTTCAAAATGGGTGAAATCGATTTTCTTCATGAATTCTGCTAATGTATAGCCCCCTAATAGGCGCAATGTTTCCTTTTCTGCTTCATTCATGATTTCCTCCAAAGCCGTATCCAGCTGCTTCACGACTTCACCGCATTCGCTCGTCTCCATACACACTGGGCATTCCGGCCGTACCGTTTGATACACATCGGCCAAAGTAAGTTGTGTTGCAGGCACCTTCAAGCTATATCCGCCATCACGGCCTTCCTTAGTTTCGACGATTCCCGCAGATGCTAGCTGAGCCATCACCTTTCTTAAGAAGGTGGCATGTGAATTCACCTTTAAGGCGATCGCCGAGCTTGTAAGGAGCTTTTCGCTTTGTGCGAGCCAAACCAGAGAGTGGATGGCGATGGCAAACCGCGGCGGTCCAATTTGATTGTTGCGATTACCTGTAGACATGCTGATCCCCCTTTACCCCACTGTTCCATAGTACATCCATTATACTATGGAACGTTCTCTTAGAACAAATGACCCCCTTTGACTTAACCGCCCCAACCATATATTCTGAATAGTAAATCTTTAAAAAGGAGGGCTTCAATGAAGGATAGATATCCATTTTTACTCGTCATACTTGGTGCCATGCTGTGGGGAACGACAGGCACTGCCCAATCATTCGCCCCAGCCAATGCCAATCCCGTTGCAATTGGAGCCGTCCGTTTGGCAATTGGAGGTGCCGCATTATTTCTAATTGCAATCTGGCAAAAAAAATTAACACGATACAATTGGCCCATAAAAGAAACCATCCTAGCAACTTTAGGCATGGCCTGCTACCAGCCACTCTTCTTTATGGCTGTAAGCCTGACAGGAATCGCCATCGGCACCATCATGACTCTAAGCAGCGCCCCGATCATCGCTGGATTCCTTGAGTGGTTATTCAGTAAAAAAAGCCCCACATCAAGCTGGTGGATGGCCACAGGTTTGTCGATAACCGGATGCTTCCTGCTCTTTTCCCATCAAGGTTCGGATACCATCGATCCTGTTGGCGTATTACTTGCAATTGGTGCTGGAGCTTCCTTTACGGTATATACACTGGTCAGTAAAAGGATCTTGAAGCAACAACCTCCTGAAGCGACTGCCGCTGTCATCTTCGGCTTTAGCGCCCTGTTATTGGCACCCGCTTTATTCGTCCTGGATATTAGCTGGATCGTCACACCAAACGGGCTTGCCGTAAGCCTTCACCTCGGTCTTCTTGCTACAGCGGTAGCTTATTTATTTTTTAACAAAGGACTATTATCCGTGCCTTCATCGACAGCGGTTTCCCTGTCACTCGCAGAACCGCTGACAGCCGCTCTTCTAGGTGTTTTCCTTGTCGGCGAAAGCTTGTCTCCCCTATCGTGGCTCGGAATCTCATTACTTCTTTGCGGAATCATAACTTTGATTATTTCACCTGGAGACCGAAAAAGCCCTACGTCGAAGACGCACGGGCTCAGCTAAACAATGAATCAGCTGGTGATTCCATTTAAAGCAAATTAATTTTATATTTCTTCAGATCAAGGAACTGAATGAATTCCTCGGCTAGGAACTGCGGGGTGTATTCCTTTCCTTCTTGTAATCTGTATAAGATAAGGCCCACTAATAGACCGGATACATAGTACGCATACATTTGCTTGCCTGCATGTATGTCTATTTGCTGCTTCAAATAAAAGCTGCTCAAGGTATTTAGGATTTCAGGGATTGGATCGGGTATCCCGTAATTTCCGCTTATGAAATGGACGATGGAGGTATGTTCCGAAAGATAAGCAAACAATCGAGTGAGAATATCTTCCGATTGCGTTATGGTCACATTCTCCATACTTCCTTCAATCGTTAAAATCGCAATCATATCAGCACAGAATTTATGGGTAATCGCTTTGAGTAAGTCATCTTTACTGGAATAATGGTCATAAAAGGTTGCTCGGCGCACATCACTTCTGCGCGTGATATCCGATATCGTCACAGCGGAATAGTCTTTTTTTTCAATGATCGATTGGACCATCGCTTCCTGTAGCGCTTGTCTCGTCCTGATTATACGCCGATCGATGCGGTCTTCCTTTTCATCTGGCAAAACGGTAGCACCAAACATCCAATAATATCTTTTCTGGCTGACCAAATCCCAATATTGCTGGCTGATTTCCTCTGGGGAGAGTTTCATTCCTTCTTTAAACCAGAAAAGGATGATGGCATAAGTATAGAGGGCCCGGTAATGCACATACATGTCCTTTAAGGTTTCCGAGACGTTTTCCTTCATCGGGGTCAGCATGATTTCCCTATTGAATACATCAAAGAAAAACGCATGAAAATTGACATAGGGCATTTTATTCCGGTCCATCATGTTCAAAAAGAATGGGATATGCTTGGCTACATATGATAAGGAAGGAAGGACCTTCAATTTCATTTCTTGAAGGTTGATTTGATCCAAGCCATTCAAGGAATCGAAGATCGCTCTCTGTAAACCTTCCTTTTGTTCCTGGACTATTTCCTCGAAAATATCGAATTTATCTTCATAGTAAAAGTACAAGGTACTCCTGCTGACGTTTGCCAGCCCGGCTATTTCCTTGCTGGTTAAATGGCGGATGTCCTTTTCTATAAGGAGCTTAAGCAATGCTTCCTTAATCTTTGAAGGTGTTGGTTCATTGGCAACACTATTATGATCATATGACACAAAAGCACCTCCAGGCATGTTAAAATATCGGACAGTTTCTAGGCATTTATACGATAACGTACACTTCGCTTGTCTCTGTCTTTATTTAGGCTATCTTAAAAACTATAATAATTTCGAGAGATGAATAAAGCAAATTTCACTTTAAGGGGGACAAAAAGCGACATGGATATTGAAACGAAAAATGAGATACATCGAGTATTCCAATTGCAAAAAAAATACCAAAAAGTGTTGCGTTCAACTACCGCAGAACAAAGGAAAGCGAAACTGAACCGGTTTTTGGAGGTCGTTGTTGCCCATGAGGAGGAGATCATCGAGGCGGTGCGCCAAGATGTCCGCAAGCCCCATCATGAGGTAAAGAGGGCGGAAATCCTTGGAACGATCAAATCGATCCAAGATAATATAAACAATCTAGATGAGTGGATGGCACCTATTGAGGTGGGATCTTCCTTGAGCCCTGATGCAAAAGGATACTTAATGTATGAATCGAAAGGTACATGTTTAGTGCTTGGACCTTGGAATTATCCCTTCATGCTTACGATGGCCCCGCTTGCTGCAGCGATCGCAGCCGGTAACTGCGCCATCATCAAGCTTTCAGATTTCACGATGAAAACGAGCAACATCGCAGCGAAAATCATTCGGGAGGCTTTCGATGAAAAAGAAGTGGCAATCTTTGAGGGTGATGTTGATGTAGCGACAGAGCTTCTTGAACAGCCATTTGACCATATCTTCTTTACTGGCAGCACGAATGTCGGCAAAATCGTCATGACTGCAGCCGCGAAGCATTTAGCATCCGTGACCCTTGAGCTTGGCGGAAAAAGCCCGACCATTATCGATGAAGGGTATGATTTGCTGGATGCCGCGAAAAAAATTGCCGTCGGCAAATTCATCAATGCCGGTCAAACTTGTGTGGCGCCAGATTATATATTCATTAAAGCAGACAAGCAAGCGGAATTCACGGACCATTTGCAAGCCATCGTTCAAGCTGGATTTCTAATGGAAGATGGGACGGCCGACAGGAATAAATTCACGCAAATCGTCAACGAGCGGAATTTCAATCGGGTCAAGGCCTTATTTGATGATGCGATCGAACAAGGTGCTGAAGTCGTCTTTGGCGGCCAGTTCGACCTAAGCGACCGCACCATCTCCCCGACGGTGTTGAAGAATGTCACTCATGATATGAAGATCATGCAAGAGGAAATCTTTGCACCCATCCTGCCGTTGCTAACCTATGAAGAGCTGGGTGAAGTCATTGATTCCATTAACGAACGCGATAAGCCTCTGGCTTTATATGTTTTCAGTTCAAATCAAGAGGTCATTGATGAAGTCCTGAATCACACGACTTCCGGTAACGCTTCCGTCAATGACGTTGTCGTTCATTTCACCGATTACAATCTGCCATTCGGCGGAGTGAATACGAGCGGGATTGGTTCTTATCATGGCATATATGGCTTCAAGGCCTTCTCACATGAAAAGGGAGTCTTCGTTCAAGCAAGATAATGCCTGTCAACATAATGGAAAACCCGGCAAAGCATCTCTTTGCCGGGTTTTCCATTATTGAATGATTTGCACATTTTCATAAAGATACGTTTCTTTCGGTGGCTTTATTTTCTTCGCATCCTTTAAATCGATTACCGGAACGGCTTCACCTTTATAGCTTCCTTTTTTTAATGTGCCGGTAATGGTGTACCAATCATTCGTCTTCATTCCTTTAACATTTCCGTTGAGCATATAGCCATACAAGGTCGCATCGACCACACAGCATGACATGGAGAGGCGGGAGATGGCCACTTGTTTTTTTGTGAATTGATCCTCGCGGTATACAAACCCCGAAAGTTCAATTTCCTTCCCTTTGATCGTATCGAGGTTATTCAATAGCTCATCAAGCACTTCAAAATAATTTTCATCCGTGACCGTAATGTTCTCCAGATTCACGTGCTTTCCTGTATCATACGAGCTTTGCTTCTGTGCTTGCTGCTGGGCCATCCCCCTTTTTGCCAGCACCTCCCCGCTTAATGTAAAATCCGTCAAGATAAAGCCGAGAAATATCGGGATGAAAAACAAACTATATTTCAAGGCCAAAACGGATGCCGAGGACTCTCGAATTGAATGGCAATCACAATGATTTCTGCCCTGCTTTTGTTTTTTCAGCCTGAGAAGGCTGATCACGAAAAAAGCAAAAAGCGCGGTCAATGCATATGGAATCATTTTGGGGGCGATCAATTTCGTTAAGTGACCCGACACATACAACTTAAAAATCATCAAACCTAATCCAAGCAGCAGCAGCCCTTCAAGTTTTTGGATGAAAAAACGTTTCATCAAAGCCCCCCCTTACTGATCAATCCGCCTGCGATGAGGCATAAGCTGAAGACGACTGCAAAAACAAGCAAAACATAAGTGAAGACGAAGCTTCTTTTAAAACACGCCATCATGATCAGGACATTTTTCAAATCCAGCATCGGACCAAAGACAAGGAAGCCGAGGATGGAGCCAGGCAGGAAGCTATGGGAAAAGGAAGCGGCCACGAAGGCATCTGCTGATGAACAAAGTGAGAGGACAAAGGCAATCCCCATCATCAACGCAGTCCCTTTTATCGGGGCCTGTCCGATTTCGGCCAGGATGGCCCGATCCATGAGTACTTGAAAAATACTGGCAAACAACGCTCCGATGATAAAGTATCTGCCGACCATGAAAAATTCCTGAGAAGTATGTTCAATGAAGCTTGTCCATTTACTCGGCGGAAAATCGTGTACATGATGCTCATGAACTGCTTCCAGCTTTTCCTCCTTGACGACATCTTTCCTGCTGAAGATATAAATGAATAATCCGACGATAACGGCCGTCAGGACACAGAGTATGATTCTTCCGTATAATATGGAGGGATCATTTTGGAACGCATAATAGGTCGAGCCGAAGACGATGACGTTCAATATCGGGGCGGTTACAAGCAGGACAACGCCTGCGTGGACCGGAACGCCCTTTTGAATCAATTTCCTTACGACCGGGATGATTGCACATTCGCACACCGGTATGATCAGGGCCGCACCTATCGCAGCGAAAATGGCCGTCACGGGGCCTTTTGGTATCATCCGCTGAATAATTTCTTCACTAATGTACAACTGGATGAACGAAGAGGCAATCGCACCGAGGAACAGGAATGGAATCGACTCTAAAAACAACCCCAAAAATACGACAAGCACGGAATGAAGCTGCGGGTATCGGGAGAAATCAATGGCGTTTGGAATAAACACGTCGCCTAAAAAGAAGAATGTTAGCAGCAAAAATAAGAGAATCAATAACAGCATATTGCCCGTGTATCGTTTCAATAGCATGTACAACACCTCGCAAATCATAATTATTCCGATTTAATCTTTAGTTTGCTTCAGTATATGTTCTTGCTCGGATTGACATGACAAGAAACGAAACAACATAAAACAAAATCCTACAAGTAGACTGCTAGCACCCCCCTTTGCCAGTACGCCCGTATCCTAATATGTGTGAATCGTTGCAAGCAGGTATACGACGGTTTGCATGGGCGCATGATTAAATATGCCGGCGCTCCTTTTTCCACTATATCTGGAAGCGCCCCGAAGGATTTGATGCCTGAAGTGAAACAAAACAATGATTTTATGATAAACTTAATAAAAAAAGCTGGCATTACATTCATAAAGCTAACATATCTGAATAGGAAGAAAGGGTATTCAAACCACAGCCCGAAGCATACCTGACTTCACAACAGTACAATTCCGCTTTTCTGAAACCTTAACATCCTGCTCAAATGGATTCGTCCTGAACGGTTGATGTCACTCCCCTATGGTACCGAATCCACAAAAATGGTATTTTTATAGGTTCCCGAACGTAACGACCAACTCAGGTTTATCGTGAATGATCAGTCCATCCCTTTTTTCTATATAGCCTACCAAACATCTATATCAAAAAGTCGTGATGCTACTCTTTGAAGGGTGTCACAATAGGGGGTTCACATGGATTTTATCGAGTATGATCTATTATTCGAGTCAAGAAATCAATTAATTGGCGAAATTTCGGAATTGGATGATAAAACGTTGGACCATCGGCCAGCTCCTGACGTATGGAGCATCGCCCAAATTTGCCATCACCTGTATCTGACGGAACATGTCTTTACAGATGTGATAGCCCATGGCATCCGGGAAAGGGATTTTACTAATATCATTCAAAAAAACATTTACTTAGTATCCGATCGAACAAAAAAATTCGCTTCCCCTGATAGCCTTTCTCCCTCCTCCAGTCCGTTTCCATTATCGAACATCATGGATTTACTGGCAGAATCCAGGGATCGGTTATTTCAAGTTCTTTATGAAATGGATGCTGATACGAGGCTAGATAAAAAGAAAGCGAAGCATCCCCTGTTCGGGGACCTGTCGTTGGATCAATGGATCGAGTTATTGTCTTTACATGAACAAAGGCATATCAAACAGATTCAAGAAATAAAGTCCGCCCTTATATAAGCCTTTCAATGATTCCATTAGCAATCAGCCGATGAAAGCACTTACATCGTTTTACAACAAATAAAGAGACCACTTCATATTGTGGTCTTCTTTCATGCATATCAAGATGCTTCTTTCAGTTTCCTTTTGATTTGTGTTGCGAAGATTTCAAGACAAATGGCAATGATCAGGATAAAATAGGTGATTGCACCAATTTCACTCAAGTCAAAATAAAATCCACTTGCCATGAACATATCGAAGCCGATTCCTCCTGCGCCTGCCGCTGCGCCCATTGCGACAGCCACTGCAAAATTGATTTCAAAGCGCATGAAAGTCCACGAAATGATATAAGTGATTGAAGATGGAATGATGACTTGGAACACGATCTGCCACCAATTCGCTCCGCTTGCTTGCAGGGCTTCTATAGCACCTTTATCAATTTCCTCGAAGGATTCCGAGTAGGCCTTTACCAGGTAACTTATGGAGTGAAACGTCATTCCTATAACTGCCGCTACACTGCCCAACCCGGCTGCGACTGCAAAAATGAGAACCCATAACACGGTAGGAACGGCTCTGATCAAAGCAACCAACCCCTTTATGATAACCGATAATGGCTTGGAAGAGATATTTCCAGCCGCTAAAAGTCCCAACATCAGCGCAATGATTGCGCCAAATATTGTCGTCAAGAAAGCTAAACCTAAAGTAATCGATACTTGATAAAGCGCTTGTGTAAAGGTAAAGTGCTTCAGATGCGGCTCAAAAAACATGGTCTTCAAATTGTCGATGGTCAATATTAGCGCATCCCACAATTTAACATCTTTATAATCAAAACTGGAAAATGCATAAATAGTCAAAACTGCAAGCACCAGCATACTCATCCGAATCGCGATTGAAGATTTCGAGAAGGGCTTTTTCGATAGCCGTTCAAGTAGCATGTTGTCCAAATCCTGTCCAGCGGGAGCAGGAAATGGTTTGATTGGACCCTCTGCCTGCATTATAAGATCACCCTCCTCACATAATTTGAAATCAATTCAATGGATATTATCGATATGATGATCGTAATGACGACAAGACTGGCAATGTCATAACTCAAGTTTTTATAATAAAGATTAAACGTAAAACCAATCCCCGACCCTGTAAGCAGCCCGACCAAAGTTGCATTCCTGATATTCGTTTCAATCATGAACAGCACCCAGCTGATCATTTGCGGAATGGTTGAAGGTATGACAGACTGCGAAATGACGGTTAGATAACTTGCGCCGGTTGTCTGCAAAGCTTCTACGGAACTGCTGCTCACTTCATCGATCGTTTCAATAAAAGCTCTTGTTAAAAAACCGAAAGATCCGAAAAACAAGGCAAAATAACCGGTCAATGAACTTTGTCCAAAAGAAAATAACAGAACTAACGCCCAAATTGAAACATCAATATTTCTAAATAAAACGGCTATCCCCCGGCTAAAACCTCCGAAAAACCCATTCACCCTTGTCGTATTGGAACCCAATATCGCAAATGCAAAGGCCAATATTCCCGCGATTGTGGTAGCTGCAACGGATATCAAAAGTGTTTCTTTCAGCTTTATTAAGATGTCTGGCAACTTGATAAGGGAATCCTTTGTTGGATAAAAATTCGATAACGACCATTGTATGGCCTTAGGAACCGAGGAAACCCCTTTTGCGATGCTGAATTCCGTAATGATGATGGAAACAGCCGTCGCAGCCCCAATAAGCAAAAACAATAGTAGTGAATTTCTTCTCTTTTTTGCAAAAACATCAGCCGGCATGGGAACCTCCCAAATCAAAAATCAACTTTCCTTCATCCGATCCATAAATCTGATGGATATCATTTGAGGTTATATTTTGAGTTGTGCCATTGAAAACCACCTTCCCACCATTCACACCGATGATTCGATCCGAATATTTCAGGGCAACATCGACTTGATGCAGGTTGACTACTACTGTAATTCCCATGGAAGAGCAGATGTTCCTTAAATGATCCATGATCACTTTGGATGAATTCGGGTCAAGAGAGGCAATCGGTTCATCGCACAACAGCAATTTAGGATTTTGGATAAGCGCCCGCGCAATGCCAACCCGCTGTTTCTGACCTCCGCTCAACTGATCGGACCTTTTATAGATTTGATCTTCCAGACCGAGGATTTGGAGAACTTTAGCAGCCTGAAGCTTCTCCTCTTCACTATAAAGGCCAAGGATTCCAGCCAGAGTAGATTTATAGCCTAATCGTCCATGCAGGGCATTTTCAATTACACTTAGTCTATTTACAAGATTGTAATGTTGAAAAACCATCCCTATTTTTCTGCGTACTTTCTTTAACTCCCTTTTATTCACCTTGTATACATGATCATTATCAAAAATGATTTCTCCGCTAGTCGCATCGATCATCCTATTGATGCATCGAAGAAGAGTCGATTTCCCTGCTCCAGATGGCCCTATGATCGAAACGAATTCTCCTTCTTTCACAGTGAAGTCAATATTGGATAACGCCTTTGTTCCATTCCCAAACTGTTTTGAGACATTTTTCACTTCCAATAATGTTTTCATGTATGATCCCCCTACATTTTACTGCCTTTATTTAGATAATTCCCGAATTGGATTGAACCAGTCATCCTCAACTTCTACCAATCTTTCTTTTCCGCTCACCCGTTTAAATAGACCTGTTAACTTGGAGTCTTCTGGTACAAAAACTTTCTCGTTATTTGCGATTTCATCAGACATCAACGTTTCAAGGATTTTTTCACGAGTTTCCTCACTGACTAATTCGGAGTTAACCACGAAAGGTGCATTCAAAACAGGAGTCACTGAAATGAGTGAGAATGATTTATCCACAACGGTGTTAAAGGGTTCAGCTGCATCCTTCTTTACCTTATACACGGCACCAGCTTTATTCTCTTCCCCATCAGCCAGCTCCACATAATTTTTGACACATGTATCACAAAAAGCTGCCACTTCCGCTTTCCCGGTTAAAAGATTTACAGCCGATCCTTGGTGTGAACCTCCATAAAGCACTTCACTGAAGAATTTATCTTTGCCGCCTTCCAATAAATCCTCGGCCTTTACACCCTTGAACTTATCTTGCTGCGAGAAATAATCTACGATTCCTGTGGAAGGAACTTTGAAGCCGGATGTAGAGCTATTTGAAACGAAAGAGAACTTTTTCCCTTGGATACCGTCTATTTTGTATTCGCCGTTAATTTTATAGTCATCCGCATTTTGAACAGCCAGCCAGCTATTATAAACTGCATCATCCAACGTACCTGATTCACCGCTTGGAACAACCAGAGGTTGAACACTATCGTTTTTATTGTTTGCTTCAATATATCCTTGTGCTCCCAGGAATGCTAAATCTGCGTTTCCATTAGCAATTGCCTCGATTGCAATGTTATAATCCGTAGTGGTCTTATGTTCGACTTTCTTCCCTGTCGCATCTTCCAAGATTTTCCCGATCTCATCGCGGGCTTCCCCTAAATCTTCCCCGGATTCGTTTGGCAGCCATGCTATGGTTAATGTATCATCTTCACTTGCACCTGTTGAACTACTAGAAGAACAGCCTGTAAACACCAGTAAACTAACTAACATCAATAGAGACATCATCGATTTTTTCACGTTAAATCTCCCCTCCAATTTAAAAGATCTTTTCTCATTTCAGTCACTTCCCATATAACAATACCGGTACAATGCTAACCTGCCGTTAAGGGAGCTGAATATTCGGTAAAATTTATGTGAATTCATCGTTAAATTTTTTGAATAGCTTGAGTAAAACATCCATTCTGCATGCTATATTCTTTCGTTACTAACCGGTTCATGAACTCCAAGTCATGAAAGATGCCCAGCATGGTCGTTCCTTCGTTCATTAGCTGTTCCAGCAGGGTTTTCACCTTCACTTTAGAATCGTGGTCCAAACTTGCTGTCGGTTCATCCAACAGGAGGAGCCGCGGCCTTTTCACCATTGCTCTCGCTATATTTAGCCTTAACTTCTCTCCTCCTGAAAAAGTAGCAGGGTAACTGTCCCATAGCTCTTTTCCTATTTCAAAGTGGTCGAGGATTTTTTCTGTTTCGATATTGGCCAATTCCCTCGTTTGCCCCATTTCAAGGATGGCCCCGGTAACGAGCTGCCTTGCTGTCGTTCTTGGCATGACATTTAAAAATTGGGATACATAGCCTATCTCATGCTTACGCAGGAAAACCATTTCCCTTTCTGTTGCTTTTGCCAGATTAATTGCACCATAGTGGGAAGAATCATACCAGATGTCTCCTTCTTGAACCCGATAGGTACCATAAATCGATTTTAGGATCGTTGATTTGCCGCTGCCGCTCTTGCCTGTAATGCCAATGAATTCGCCTTTTTTCACTGTGATCGTAATGTTGCTGACCGCATGGATATTTTTCTTTTGATTATGTAAAATAAACGACTTGGATAAATCATTGATCTCCAATATGTTCTCCACTTTGCCACCCGCTTTCTAGAATTTATATCCTGTAATTCGTTTTTTGAATCAATTTCCCATCTACAATCACGGTTGTTATGACAGGGAAATCACCAGAAATTTTTTCAATAATAAGGATGTCAGCCTTTTTCCCTTCGTGGATCGATCCGATTTCGTCCTCCATCTTGACTGCCTTTGCGGGATTCAACGTAACTAGCTTAAACATATCGACAAGATCCATTCCATGGTTTTCGACTAATTCAAACATTGAATGCAGAAGGGCTGCAGGGTAATAATCACTGCATAAAATGTCTATGCTTCCATCCTGTATGGCTTCAGAGGCACTTAAATTCCCGCTGTGGGAACCTCCCAAAAGCACATTTGGTGCACCGGCTATGGTATACATCCCCATATCATGGGCCTTACGGGCAATCTCGAGTGTGATAGGAAATTCACTTATACTTGTTCCAAAGCTGTGAACCAATTCAAGTTTTTCTATTGAATCATCATCATGAGAGGCAACGGCAATATTGTTTTCTTTTGCTAGCAGTGCAATTTCCTTCATTCTTTCAATCGTCAGCTTCTCTTTCACTTGATGAGTCCGGATCATCACATCAATGGCTTCATCACTATAATCGTTATATCCTCTTAACGTGTTTCGATAAATCTCTAAATGACGATATTGCCCTTGCCCTGGAGTGTGGTCCATGAATGAGACCAGATGCACTTTCTTTTCCGTAACATATTCTCTTAGACTATCTATATCTTCCAAATTATCGATTTCATAACGGGCATGAAACCGATGACGTACCAAGTGCTTCATCTTATGTGTTTGATCAATCAAATCAATAAGCTTCCTTACATTCTCCGGCTCCCGAATTGGCTTATATGCGTATTCAGTGGATTTATAGAGCGATAGAGAGTGGAACATCGTCGTGATCCCGTGGGTAATCAGTTCCTTTTCCGTTTCTCTTAAGCTCAAATTAAAATTCATTAAGGAAGTCGGGCGCGGCGCAGTCATATGTTCAATATAATCCGAATGGAGATCAATAAAGCCGGGTGTAACATATCCACCCGAAGCGTCCAGCACTTCCATCTCAGGACTGCTTTCGATTTCTCCCACAGGTGCGATCATGCAAATTCTATCATCCTTAATTAAGAGATCATGGTCCATCAGGATTGAGTCTTCCGTTATTATTTTTCCATTTTTTATCAGCAACAATGTCTCTTCCCCCATTTTCTTTAGTTTCTTTTACAGCAGCGAGTGTACTAATTGCTGGGTATAAGGATGCTGCGGATCTTCGAGTATTTGGTCTGTTAAACCTTGCTCGATGACTTTACCCTCCAGCATAACGAGCGTACGGTCTGCAAGCATTCGGATTACGCCCAAATCATGGGATACCAATACAATGCTAATATTCAAATCTCTTTGGAGCCCTTTAATTAAGTCCAATACACTTGCTTGAACTGATAAATCCAAACCAGTGGTGACCTCATCCAATAGCAGTATGGGAGGATTATTGGACAATGCTTTGGCTATCTGGACCCGTTGCTGCATTCCGCCTGAGAAATTCCTCGGTTCTTCCTTCATTCGATGAACGGGAATATTGACTGCCTCAAGGAGCTCGGCGCCTCTTGATTCCATGCTGCCAACATGTCTGTTCCCGGCTGAAATCAACTTCTCGGCAATATTGCCTATCGAGGAGAAATCCATTTTCAAGCCGAGAATCGGATTTTGATAAACCTTCCCCATCAGATGGTTTCGAACGTATCTTTTTTTCTGGGCAGACTCCATGAATACATTCTTGTTTCCATCCTCAAAGCCAGCCACATACAGTTCTCCATCGGTCACTTCTTCGTCAAAATACAAACTTTTCATTAAAGTGGATTTGCCGCTGCCGCTTTCCCCTACAATTCCGAGAACTTCACCTTGATACAAATCGAACGTCAAATCTCTGCAGGCATATACCGTCCCGCATTCGTGACAGTAGTTTTTCGTCACTTTTCCTGATTTCATTTGCTTACACGTCGAACAGCCGTTTCCGTACTGTTTGTTCATTTGTTTCACTGATAATACGGGTACCTCAAGCACAGACATCTATTTCACTCCCAATGATTGTTTTTGATTGACCATTTCAAGGCAATTGCTTGTATCATTGCATTGGAAATACGTTTCACCTGACTCCTCATCAACAAGTTCATCCAAAAAAACATCGTTGGAACCGCAGAGAATGCAAGCATGATTCGCAAAGGACTCGATTTCAAATCCATAATCATCAAATGCCAAAGATGATATATTTGTATATGGGGGTATTGCGTATACCTTTTTCTCCCTGCCTGCACCTAACAGAATGAGCGCTTCATTATTATCCAGCTTGCTATTATCGAATCTTGGGATTGGACTTGGTGCCATGACATACCTGTCGTGAACCATTACCGGATGGTCTGCATCCGTCGCCATTATTCCGTACTTCATAATTTGTTCGAATAACATAAGCCATGCACCACTATACTCTCTCTCAGCATGAAGCTTTTTCGTTTCATGTTCGCTCGGCTCAAAATTCCTTAAAGGTTCCGGTAACGGAACTTGAAGAATCAAAATCTGGTCCCGTTGCAGCGGCACTTCCGGCACCCTGTGTCTAGACTGGATTAAAGAGGCACCTTTTGTGCTATCCGTTGTCCTTACCCCAGTGGTATCAGATACGAGTTTTTTTATGTTAACGGCATTAACGGATTCATCCGACCCTTGGTCGATCACCTTAAGGACGTCATCCTTTCCGATCAATGACAATGTCAGCTGCAGGCCGCCTGTGCCCCAACCACGCCCAATCGGCATTTCCCTTGAAGCGAATGGGACTTGATAACCCGGAATGGCAATCGCCTTCAGTGTTGCCCTCCTAATCTCCCGTTTCGATCCTTCATCAAAAAATGCAAAATTATAGGTTTTATTCATGCAATCCAACCTCCTGCTCTGTGGTCTTATCTTTCGACTTCCGGATGCTATCAAGCTTGGATTGGAACGTAACATAATGAGGCATCTTCAAATGGGAGATGAAACCCGTTGATTCCACTGAATCTATATGATAAAGAACGAATTCCTCATTGTGACTTGGAAACTCCTTGTTGGGTTTTTCCAAGCAATTATCCAAGATGCCCATTGCGATTGCTTTTGTTTCATTTTGTCCCATGCACATGCCATAGCCAACTTCAAACTCTATTTCTTTTTTGCCTTGTTCTTTCTCTACCGTAAGCGGAATCAGCATCTCAGCCTCCGTTGCTGTGAAGTCCCCGATATAATAGCTATCTTCCTCTTGCCCTTCGTCCAGCAGCGGGTGATCGAGATGTACGGGCAGCTTGCCTACTCGCAGCTCCCCCACTGTTGGGTGCAGTGCACCATATCCACGGATGACTGCATAAGCAAGCGATGTCACTGCACCGGTTTGTCCTCTTGTTAAAATTTGCAGGCGTTCACTTCGCATCGAAGGAAACTCCAGACTTTTCCTTGTCACATCCCCAGGCTGCAAATCATCGTTTTCACAGCTAGCTAATAAGCCTTCACTTCTTAAGTAGTCCAAAACTTTAGGCAGAGAGTTTAAATCAGCACTATCGTTCTGATAATCTGTTGATTGATTCTCCTCTTGAAAAGCACGTAACCAATCTTGAATGCTTATATCCGATTCATTTTCCAGCTCCGAATCCAGTAACCGATGTGTATAATCGGTCGTGGCCCCTAAAATCTGCCCGCCAGGTACATCCTTAAAACTAGCTGAAATCCGCCGTTCCACTTTCATATGTTCAGAACTGATCACTCGTGAAACATGTTTCCGCGGCAACGTGGATCGATAGGCTCTCAAGAGGAATACAGCTTCTTCCGGATTGCCTTCTGCCTGTTTGATGGCAAGTGCAGCCAATGATCGATCATACAAACTGCTTTCTGACATAACCTGGTCAATCAATCCTCTCATCCCAGCTTCTATCTTAGGCAGCTCTATAGCCGTCCCTTTTTTCACCCGTTCATACTTTAAGCGTTTGATGGATTCCTCAATCGCCTTTGTTCCGCCCTTTACTGCAACATATCCCATATAATCTCACCCCCATTTCCCTTGATTTGGGTCGTTCTCGGTAAAGCTATTAAACGATCTTGTTGATCGACAAAATACATATCGATTCCTAACGGAAATTCTTTGTTTTTTTCGTTCCTAGCACCAAGCCAGGCGGAAACATTTGGGAGGCTTATGAAAGATTCCTCTTGAATTCCTGGTCCAGAAAGAATCATGGAGACCCCTTTTGTTACATCCGGTACTTCTAGAATGATCATTGCCGATTCATGAGGGTTCAACAGATTCCCTACCTTTGCCATATTTAATGCTTCCTTCATTTGCTCGTCGGAGGCATCTTGTAAAATGAAGATAAAGTCCGCTTCCGCCAAATCGACAGGCTTTGAATAAGTAAGCTGATTAATCATTCTTGACACCGCCTCCTCCGCCTTTGAAATGACCTTAAAAGTCACTTCAGGGTCAAGTACAGTGCGTGCAAGCAGGATCGTTGAAGATAAGCACTCCATTTGAATATCCAACGTCTTGGCTTCCCTCTCCAAAACCACTGAATTTCCAGGTCTTGAGGTCGCCGTTACAAGCTTTCTATAAACAGTTTGTATATCATGAACTACATCCAAATTCATTGCTTTCCCCCCTTATTGAACATCCATTGTTTCGAAGTGTACCTTGGTTCTTAAAATTGATCGATTCAGCTCTTGTAGATTTTTCTGTATATTCTTCTTCTCATTTTCTAAAATTGGTGACCATAACTTTGTTTCACCAAGATCAGCCTGATAAGCGGCATCAATGATCGCTAAACTATGTGCCAGATCCTCCCGATGTCCCTTAACGATACCAATCCCGATTGAATCATGGATTTTGACCGTGCATTCTGTCACCAGCATTTCCCCTAGATAAAACAAGCTCTTTTTTGCCGTTTCCCTTGTTTTTAGCAAGACAAGGGCACTCTCTGGCTTTTGAATGACCGTAACTTTATATTTCATTGCTATTTCCTTGGCAAATGCCTTCGCAATGTCCTCAGAGCCTTGAATCAAAATCTCGGTTCTTTCCTTTCTTCTCATTCCATTGGCCTCCAAATGTTATAGTTTCAAGCTAACATCTACAATGTATCTTGTTGCCAAGTGAATGTACGTTAAGAAAGAGTAAATCTTTGTATGGAATTTGTTAAAGCGGGACTACACTATTCAAAGTTCATGCTTTACTCGTGAATATCCGTTTTTATATAACATATGTGAAACAATCGCTCCGATAGATTATGACCGTGTGCTCAAGGACTTGATTGCTCCGCTTATCACGGCATAATGATTCCACTTGCAAAAGTGGGATCAAACTTGAACACTGCAAAATATCCCGGTCGAATAGAGTGGGAAAAATCACATTCAGCGTGCTGTTGTTTGATCCGAATTCTACATAACCACGTTGCCGATAATACTGAAACATAGAGGTAATTTCAGGACCGTCACTTTCGATTTCAGGAAATGTCGATTTTGCTACAAAAGATGTATGAAGAGCAATCGGGAAATCGTCGATTAACCTAAGCCTGCCAATTTTAAAGACCTTGTCATCACTTTCCACCTCGAGACTTTGAAAAATCTTCTGATCATAAGGAATTTCTTCGCAAAAAATAGTAATCGTTTGAAAGGAAAATTGAAGTTCATTCATTTTCTCGGTGAAACTAATATCTCCGGATAAAATTAACGGAATTTGCTTCTTGCTTTCCTGGACATAACTTCCCTTACCTTGCTTTGAATAGATAAAGCCTAAATCTTGAAGCTGCTCATATGCCTTCCGGACAACCATTCTTGGTACATTAAATTGATCGGCGAGTATATGCTCTGAAGGTAACTTTTTATCCGATTGAAAGGTTCCACTCTTAATTTCAGATATCAAATGATCCACTAAAAAGTTTTTTTCCGCCATCAGAAATCCCCCTTTACATATTCGATTCCTTGTTACTGTCAGTGTAATGAGAAAATATGAAGCTACTATGATTTTCTTGTAAAAAAAAAGTCCTGGTCAATTACCAGGACGAAAGGAAGTACTTCTTCCATGAATTTATTTCAATAAAACAGCAGCATGTTCAGTCATACAAATTACTAATGCAACAAAATTCCTGGTTTAATGAACATCATTTAATGGCCATGCTTTTTTTCCTTAATTTCAAAGCTTCCACACATTCCCTTCCTGGACTCATACTGCCAAGACGAATCGGCTTCTCCCCATAATCCCCATGGAAATCCGAACCACCTGTCTTAATGAGATTATATTGATCTGCACATGAAATCGCTCTTTCCTCTTCTGCATGCCCATGATGAGGGTGTAGGACTTCAATCCCTTCAAGACCTGCTTCAACAAGATCGGGAATGATTTCGAAGCTCCCGTATTGTCCTGGATGAGCAAGGACCGGGACGCCTCCGGCAGCACGAATCGCCTTCACAGCAAGACTGGCATCCACATACTCCATAGGAATAAAGGCAATGCCTGGCTCTTCTCCACTTTGGCCGCGACTGAAGATTTTCTTATACAAATCTCCATAGATGGAATCCGTATACCCCGATTCCTTTAGTGCCAGCATAATATGCTGCTTATAAACACCCGTTCCTCCCCTGAATTTAGAAACCTGATCCCACGTTACTCGATAGCCTGCATGAATCAATCGTTCCACCATTTTTTCAGAAGCTGCATTCCTTTTATCTATCAGTGGATTACATAAATCCTCAAGCGCCTTATGACCAGGCTCAACAAAATAGCCCAAAATATGTACACGCCTGCCTCTTGCAAAGTCATAACCAGAAATCTCTATAGCAGGGATGATTTCAATTCCTAGTTCCTTTCCCCGTTTCATCATCTCTTGCAATCTAATCGTTGTATCGTGATTCGTAATTGCCAAGTGACCAATGTTCTCCCTTTTTGCCACCTCCAATAGTTCCTCGAAAGAACTGGACCCATCTGAAATGTTCGTATGACAATGTAATTCCACTTTCATGCCAATACCCCCCATTCTTTTTTCGTTGCCTATTCTCATTTTAACTTAATGCTATATCCGGCAACGTTAAGATGATGTAAAAAAACGTAAAGGTGTAAAGGTCGAACAAATTGGTGAAAATACATATGTTTTTTTGGCTATAGACAAACGCTCCCGCCCGCGGTAAACGATTGCCTGGAGTGGAAATCAACGTTCCAAAGCATCATGTTCATTCGTCTTTTTCAGCACCCATCCTGTAACGGATTTTCGATCTAACTAAAATAAATTCATAATAAAACCATTAATAATTTTGACTTACTAGCAAAAATGATGTACATTACCTATTGGGCGAACAATTTTAAGATTAAACAATAAAAATATTCGTATATAGAGGTGCATACCATGGAAAACGTATTTGATTATGAAGATATTCAATTAATTCCTGCAAAATGTGTAGTAAATAGTCGTTCTGAGTGTGATACATCCGTCACTTTGGGCAAGCATACATTCAAGTTACCTGTCGTTCCTGCAAATATGCAAACGATCATAGATGAAAATATTGCCACGTACTTGGCTGAAAACGGTTACTTTTATGTCATGCATCGCTTTGAACCAGAAAAACGAGTAACATTCATTAAAGATATGCATGCACGCGAATTAATCGCATCCATCAGTGTCGGCGTCAAAGAAGAAGAATATGGATTCATCGAGCAATTGGCTGCCGATAACATCGTACCTGAGTTCATTACGATAGACATTGCACACGGACACTCGAATGCTGTGATCAAGATGATTCAGCATATTAAAAAGCATTTACCTGAAAGCTTTGTCATCGCAGGGAATGTGGGAACTCCTGAAGCAGTGAGGGAGCTGGAGCATGCAGGTGCCGATGCTACAAAGGTGGGCATTGGACCTGGTAAAGTATGCATCACGAAGATCAAGACAGGATTTGGAACGGGCGGCTGGCAATTAGCTGCGCTTCGCTGGTGTGCAAAAGCTGCAAGCAAGCCAATCATCGCTGACGGCGGAATCCGCACGAATGGTGATATCGCTAAATCCGTTCGATTCGGAGCTTCGATGGTCATGATCGGTTCCTTATTCGCAGGACATGAAGAATCCCCTGGGGAAACGATTGAGAAGGATGGAAAAGCGTTTAAGGAATACTTTGGTTCAGCTTCTGAATTCCAAAAAGGTGAAAAGAAAAACGTGGAAGGCAAGAAGATGTTTGTCGAGCACAAAGGATCCTTGGAAGATACGTTGAGGGAAATGGAACAAGATCTTCAATCTTCCATTTCATATTCCGGTGGAAACAAGCTGGAAGCAATCCGCAATGTTGATTATGTTGTCGTTAAGAATTCAATCTTTAACGGAGACAAAGTCTATTAAGAAGCAAGTCAAAAAAACGGCCTAATCAATGGATTAGGCCGTTTTTTATCATTATACCCTTTTGACGAATTGGGATTTTAATTTCATTGCCCCAAAACCATCAATTTTGCAATCTATATCATGAACTCCATCAACTAAACGGATGCTCTTGACTTTTGTACCCATTTTTAAGACGGATGAGCTGCCCTTCACTTTAAGGTCTTTGATGACTGTAACGGTATCACCATCATTCAAGGCATTTCCATTTGCATCCTTGATTGTCCTTTGGTCACCATTATCGGTTTCCGCTTCTGCAGTCCATTCATGGGCGCACTCCGGACAAACAAAAAGACTTCCATCTTCATATGCATATTCTAAAATTGCATGCAGGGCAATTAGGAAAATCAGCCATAAATTCACTTCCTCCATACGTTAGAGTCCATTCTAATCTATAAATAGTTTACCTACAACCGGTAATGGTGTTCTTTTTAGTACGTTTCTTTACGATCACCCCGCAAATGTAAATCCCATTTCCTCCCTCCTCTAGAACCTTAAAGGTTTTTCCTATATAATTTTAAGGAAAAGCTAATAAGTGTGGTGAATCCTTTGTTTAAACTGTTATTAATAGAAGATGATACGACATTATTCAATGAAATTAGAGATAGATTGGCACAATGGACTTATGATATTCACGGAATTAATGATTTTAGTAAGGTCTTTTTGGAGTTCGCCGACATGAAGCCTGATTTGGTCATCATTGATATCCAGCTGCCGAAGTTTGATGGCTTCCATTGGTGCAGGCTGATCCGGGCCCACTCCAATGTTCCGATCATCTTTTTATCATCACGCGATCATCCTACAGACATGGTAATGTCCATGCAGCTTGGGGCGGATGATTTCATCCAGAAGCCCTTTCATTTCGATGTACTTATCGCCAAGATACAGGCCATCCTACGCCGGGTATACAATTACAATACCGAAAAAATCGAATGGAAAACCTGGTGCGGTGCGACAGTCGATTATGAAAAGAATACAGTATCTGCTGAGACTGGTTCGATCGAATTGACAAAAAATGAAATCTTCATCTTGAAAAAGCTCATTGAACAGAAAAACAGAATCGTCAGCCGGGAAGAACTGATCAACAGCTTATGGGATGACAAACGCTTCATAAGCGATAACACCCTTACCGTAAATGTGAACCGTTTACGCAAAAGATTGGACGAATTAGGGTTAGGAGCTTATATCGAAACGAAGGTCGGCCAGGGCTATATGGCCGTTGAAGAGGCAAATGCATGATCAGAAAATACGTCGCAGAAAGGATTAGCTGGATCACATTCTTCATAAGCCTTCATCTATTCATCATCTTCGTCGCCTATCTTGATTCAGCACTTCCCGTAAAGCCGATCATGTACATAGTCTTTTTATCTCTAATCATGTTTTGTATCTTTTTGATTTTTCGTTATAAAAAAGAAACGAATTTCTATAAAAGGTTAGAAGCCCGGGAAGACAATCTCGACTTATCGAATATAGCCGAACCCGACAGCCCTTTCGAAAAAATCATTGAAAGCAGCATCATCACTCAAACCGAATTATTGAAGCAAGCTGCCGAAAAGAGCCGAATGACCCTTGAGCAGGAGAAGGATGAATTATTAGCTTGGATCCATGAAGTGAAGACCCCATTAACGGCGATGCATTTAATGATCGACCGCTTGGATGAGGGAATGCTGAAATCTCATTTGACTTATGAGTGGTTAAGGATTCATCTGCTTCTCGATCAGCAGCTCCATCAAAGGCGCATCCCTTTCATCGAAAATGATTTGTATATGGAGAATACGGACTTGGAAACAATCATCTTTGATGAGATTAAAACGTTGCAGTCATGGTGCATTCAAAAAGGAATCGGCTTTGACATCCAACTGGATGTAACCGAAGTGCTTACCGATGCCAAATGGCTCTCTTTCATTATGAGGCAATTATTGACTAACTCGATTAAATACAGTGAAAGTGCGGATATCATGATATTTAGCCATGAACAAGCTGGACAAACGGTTGTTGAAGTGAAAGATTCAGGACGGGGCATCGATTCAAAAGATGTATCCCGCATTTTTGATAAAGGCTTTACATCCACGACAAATCATCGCGACAGAGCGGCAACAGGGATGGGGTTATATTTAACCAAGAAGGCGGCCGATTCCCTACTCATCTCCATTGATGTGAAATCGGAGCTTGGAGCGGGAACGACCATGGCCTTACGCTTCCCAAAAAGGAATGACTTCGTGAATATAACAAGCATGTGACAAAAGTGTCACATGCTTTTATTCTTTGTTCGGCCAATCGCAGGAAAAGATATACTTGGCCTTCTATAATAAGGATATAGAAAAAAGGAGTGTATCAATATGAATATATTAGAAGCGAAAAAAATCCATAAAAGCTACGGTAATAAATTTAACAAACAAGAAGTATTGAAGGGGCTTGATATAAGCATCGAGGAAGGTGAATTCGTTAGTATCATGGGGGCATCAGGTTCTGGAAAAACGACGCTGCTCAATGTACTATCCTCTATCGATAAAATCAGCAACGGCACCATAACAATCGATGGACAAGAGATTTCGGGCATGAAAGAAAAAATGTTGGCCGAATTCAGGAAAAACCATCTCGGCTTCATTTTCCAAGAATATAATTTATTGGACACATTGACCGTCAAAGAAAATATTCTCTTGCCTTTATCGATTACGAAAACACCCAATCGCGAAGCGTTTCAAAAGTTTGATACGGTCTCAAAAGAGCTTGGCATCTATGAAGTGAAGGATAAGTATCCAAATGAAATTTCCGGCGGGCAAAAACAGCGTACCTCTGCAGCGCGGGCTTTCATCCATGAGCCGAGCATCATTTTTGCTGATGAACCGACTGGAGCACTTGATTCCAAGTCCGCTTCCGATTTATTGAATAAATTGAGCGATATGAATAAAAAGCACAAAGCGACAATCATCATGGTAACCCATGATCCCGTGGCTGCCAGTTATTGCAGCAGAGTCATTTTCATTAAAGATGGACAAATCTATACCCAACTCAATAAAGGGGAAGAAACGAGGCAAACCTTCTTCAAGGACATCATGAAAACACAGGGGGTATTGGGCGGTGTGCAAAATGAGCATTAATCAACTCATCCTTCGGAACTTGAAGAAGAACCTAAAAAACTATTACCTGTATGTATTTGCCTTGGTCTTCAGCGCCTCGCTTTATTTTGCATTTGTCACCTTGCAATATGACCCAGCGATGGATAAAGCGGAAGGTTCAATTAAAGGCGGCGCATCGATCAAGGCTGCATCGATCCTGCTTGTTGCGATCGTATCCATATTCCTCTTATATGCCAATAGCATTTTCATAAAGCGGCGCAGTAAGGAAATTGGGTTATTTCAATTGATAGGCATGACCAAAAACAGGATCTTCCGAATTTTGAGCACAGAAAACTTTATCTTGTATTTTTGTTCCGTATTCCTCGGAATCTTTGTAGGATTTGCCGTTTCCAAATTGATCATCATGATTTTATTTAAGATCACCGGTGTCGAAGCGATTGCGACTCTGCAATTTTCGATTTTGCCACTTATACAAACCGTGATCGTTTTCAGTGTCATCTATCTTTTCATCATGTTAATGAATTATATCTTCATTAAAAGGCAGACCATTTTATCTCTATTCAGGGTAACTTCCTTGACCGAAGGAAAAGTGAAAAAGGTTTCAATTGTGGAAATGATCATTGGGGTATTCGGCATCATCCTGATCATTGGCGGCTATGTCGTTTCATCCAAATTATTCGATGGAGCATTCATGGATATGACCGAGCTTTTCATGGCCATGATCTTCATTCTGGCATCCGTCATCATCGGAACTTATCTCTTTTATAAAGGGTCGGTAAGCTTCATATTTAATATCGTACGGAAAAACAAAAATGGCTACTTGAATATCAATGAAGTATTGTCGCTTTCATCAATCATGTTCCGGATGAAATCGAATGCGGTTTTGTTGACGATCATCACGACCGTTTCCGCCCTTGCGATTGGATTATTATCCTTAAGCTATATCGCCTACTATTCAGCTGAAAAAATGGCAGTCTCTTCCATACCGAACGATTTTTCCTTCACTGATAAGAAAGACGCCGAGGCATACAAACAAGCTTTGTCCGCAAGCAACATTGCTTATGCCGAAGAAAAGATTCAAGTGCTCCAAATCAAAGTCAACGCAAAGAATATATTGGAGAAAAACCTGGATGCCGTGAATTTTGATCCGAACAACATGGTTCTTGCTGTCATAAGTGAGAAGTCCGTTAACGGAATCAATCTCGCTGATGATGAGACGCTGTTTAGCGGCTACAGCAGCATGCTCGAGAAAGTCATGCCTTTGAAGGATTCCGGAAAGGTTGAATGGAAGGGCAAACATGAAGTGATCCCGCAAACGTACATGGGCCTGAACGACGAGAGCATCCTCCCCTATTTTTTCACGAATGGAGGAATGCCCGTTGCGATTGTCGATGATACCATATTTAATCGTCTGAAAAAGGATATCGACCCGGAAATCCGGAAGATCTCTTCCGTTCATGTGGGGATTGATATCAACGATGAAGCAAACATTTCCGCGGCGAATGAAGTCTTCAAAAAAATGAACTTTAACGAAAAACAAATACAAGAATCGCAGCTTGAAACGTTCGATCACCAGAAAAAGAATATGGGCCTCATGATGTTCATCGTCGGCTTTTTGGGACTGACCTTCCTGATCACATCCGGCTGTATTCTCTATTTCAAGCAAATGGATGAAAGCGAAAATGAAAAATCGAATTATACGATCTTACGTAAACTCGGATTTACCCAAGGTGATTTACTGAAGGGAATCCAAGCAAAGCAAGTCTTCAATTTTGGCATTCCTTTAATCGTCGGGCTGCTTCATAGTTATTTCGCGGTCCAATCAGGATGGTTCTTATTCGGGACCGAGGTTTGGACACCGATGATCATCGTCATGGTTTTATACACCGCTTTGTACTCGATCTTCGGAATTCTTTCCGTCTTACATTACAAAAAGGTCATCAAAGATTCACTATAACAACAATATAATCAATAATATTAATCATAAAATTAATATTATTGATTATTTTTGTTTAAATAATGAAATTAGTTATTCATCTTTTTAATTTTTTGTTATATAATCGAATCAACTAAGAGGAAGGGATTTTATTATGGCCTATAAAGTAATCACAAATTGTCCTGTCTGCAGTAATACATTGAACATCACAAAGTTAGAATGCTCTCATTGTCACACTACGATTGAAAATGAATTTGAATTATCTAAGCTGGCATCTTTATCAAAGGATCAGCTTCATTTTGTGGAAGTATTTTTAACCTGCAGAGGAAATATTAAAGAAGTTGAAAAGGAACTGGGGATTTCGTATCCAACGGTTCGAGGCAAGCTTACAGATATCATTTCATCCCTTGGATATGAGCAGAAGAAAAAAAATCAAGTAGACGAGAAAAAAGTTGTCACCATGTTGGAAAATGGCGAGATCACACCAGAAGAGGCCATTAAGCTCTTAAAAGAGGAATAAGGAGGATTCATCATATGAAAGAGGAAATTACAAGAGTGTTAACAATGGTCCAAGAAGGAAAGATTGATGCAGATAAGGGATCGGAACTGATTCAACTATTAAAAGAAAAAGAAATAACAGGGAACAGCACTGTTGAAAAACCAAAAAAATATTTAGATAAAACCTTAAAAATTCGTGTTGTATCAGTTGAAAATGATAACGTAATGGTCAATTTGCCGATAAAGCTTGTCAAGGTAGCATTACTGGCTGGACACAGCATTGCAGCGAGTATCCCCCAATCGGAAAAATACGTGAAAGATATAGACATAAGCCTTATTATTGAAGCAATCGAAAACGAATTAGATGGCCAAATCGTTGATATTAAATCGGCAAACGGGGATACCGTTTCTGTCATCATTGATTAGTGATTTGTTTATGATGCATGTAAAAGTGAAAGCAAAAGACGTTCGATTTACCATCCCAGTTCCATATGCTCTTCTAAACATCGTGATTTCCGTTTTGACTTCAAAAATTGTCCAGCAAACGGCAAATAAATGGACAAAAGAGCACTTCGAAAGAAAAAAAATCGACTTTACCTTTCCACTAATAGACAAAAAAACGCTAAAGCCAATCGTCGAGGAACTGAAAAATTACAAAGGCATCGTGCTAGTGGATGTCAAAGCCAAGGACGGTACAGAGGTTAAGATTAGACTATAACTTACCCACCACGGACTCGCATTGTGAAGAAAAAGCCCGATTTTCCGCTACAACCAGCGTTAAAACTATGGTGCAATTCCGATTGTCCGTAGTATCGTGAGATTGTTCAATGAACGTTTCATTGCACTGCAGGCGCTCCCTTTCCGCGGGCGGTCCGTGAGCCTCCTCGGCTTTTAGCCTGCGGAGTCTCACGTAGACGCGCATTCCCTCAGGAGTCTCGCACCTTCCGTTTCATTCCACTCTGCGTGAAAATTAAGATCAATTACAATTGTCCGCAGTTTCGTGAGACTGTCAATGAACGTTTCATTTCAACCCAGGCAGTTAGCTTTTCAGAGGAGGTGTGATTCTTCCTCGGCTTTTAGCCTGCGGGGTCTCACGTAGACGCGCATTCCCCCAGGAGTCTCTCAGCCACTCTGTATTGATACGGAAAAAGTTTACTTCACTCGTTTCTTTCCACATGTAGTAGGCTTATCCATATGCGGTCGCCCTCGATGCTATGCAATTGTGGGGGTTTGTAATGTTATTCGGTGAATCGGTCTATGTAGTATAGACAATGACAATTCCCCTTTATAGCACCGCAGCCGGTTTCATCATTTGCTTGATCAATTCCTTATTACGCTTTTTAAAAATATCATTATGGGAGGAGACCATCCCCACACCATGTGCCTCAGGCTGGATATATTGCTTTGCTTTGTTTACGGCATTTGCTGCATCTTGGAACGTTCCTGCTATTAAGTTCAATTTGCCCTCATGCTGAAGGATATCACCGGCAGCATAAATTCCATCCATCGAGGATTCACTGGAAGCCGTACCTTCAATATAATAATTATCGACCATGGCAATATCCACTTTACTATTTTGCAACAACGAGGTATCGCGCTCATAGCCATGATTGATGATGACTTCATCGATCGGCAAGTAAGAAACCTCTCCCGTTACATGATTAGTCAATTCAACATGTTCGATCGATTCATGGTTTGCACACGCGACCAGCTTTGTAATCGTTGTATTCAGGATACAAACGGCTGAGCTTTCCAGCAATTGACTCACCTGCGCTTCATGACCACCTAAGCAATCTTTCCTGTATGTCAAATACACCTTTTTGGCGACTGGCTCCAACTCATTTGCCCAATCGATTGCCGAATTGCCGCCACCTGAAATGATTACCGTTTTATCCTTGAATCGATTGAATGATTTAACGGTATAGTTCAAATTGGAAACTTCAAACCTTTCTGCCCCGTCTATTTCCAGCTTTTGAGGATTAAGGATCCCGCCGCCCACCGCAACAATGATCGTTTTCGAAAAATGTTTTTGGCCTGTTGCCCCAAGTAACACGTATATCCCTTCTTCATTACGTGTGATCGATTCGACCTTTTCATTCAGCACGACGGTCGGATTGAAGGTTAAGCCTTGCTCCACTAGCTGTTCGATTAATTTTTCTCCTGTAGTTGGTGTCAGCCCTCCTACGTCCCAAATCATTTTCTCCGGATATACATGAATTTTGCCGCCTAGCTGTGGCTGGTATTCAATAAGCTTCGTCTTCATTTCTCTTAACCCACTATAAAAAGTGGAGTAAAGGCCAGCCGGCCCCCCTCCAATAACTGTAACATCAAATAATTCTTGCTGTTCCATTTCCGTTCACTCCTCGGTAATCAAATGTTATTGATTATCATTCTCATTTAATCGTACACCCTTTTTTCATTTTTTACAATAAGCAGTCGAGGTAAATTTCAAAAAAAATGAAACACTGCACGTATGTTTGAGATTGGAAAAAAAGTGCAGCAATCCTTCATCCCTACTCAAGGATGAAAGATGCTGCACTTTCTTGGCAATGATTGTTAGCTTGAACGAGGTCTTTTCCCTTCTGCTATAAGAAGGTTAATGCGATCTATAAGTTCAGGTAATTCCTCCATCGTTTTAATGGTGAAGTCTGCGCCGTTTTGCATAAATGTATCTGCCGTTTTAGAGATGAGATCTTGTTTATCTCGTTCTGCTAAACTTGTAAACTCATCCAAACTCAATCCCATCTCAGAGCTTCCGACAATGACCCCGACCGACCATACCCCAGCATTCACTCCCTCTTGCATATCGGAAGTGGTATCGCCTACCTTCACTACCTTCCATGATGCCGCTAACTTCAATTTTTCCATATTCCGATATATCATATAAGGATAAGGCCTTCCAATCGAATGGGTTGCATCCGGGGTTACAAGGAAATCCGGCCCATACCCTTTTTGCAAAGCATTTGCTACAACGACCTCCATCATTGTATCCGTATATCCGGTTGTCGACCCAATCTTGATGCCGCGATTCCTTAATGCTTCGACCGTCTCGATAACCCCTGGAATGGGATCTGTATAATCCTCCAAAGACATCATCAGTGCCGGTTCGAATTCAGCATATAGTTTTTCAACGTCTCCCTCATTGAATGGCCTTCCGTATTGTTCTTCCCATAACGAAGATATCCTTGACATGGTCAGCATCGCACGAATATGGTCGATTTTCAGCATGCCCATCGGAGCTCTGGCTTCCTCCATCGTCACGTCCAGTCCAGCATTCTTAAAAATATCCACAAAAACATTCACTGGTGCAAAACATCCAAAATCCACAGCTGTTCCAGCCCAATCCAAAATGATTCCTTCTACCTTATTCATACTGTCACCACTTTCATATATTTTTCTACGATCCTGCCAAGTTCCTCGATATCTTCTTCATGGATTTCGCCAATATTGCCGATCCGGAATGTATCTATGTCAGTCAGCTTTCCGGGGTAAATTACATAGCCCCTCTCTTTGATGAAATTGTAGAAGTCCCCAAAATCAAAGGTTTCAGTTGGAAAAAGGAAAGTTGTAATGATAGGCGATTGTTTATCAGGTGAGATGTATGCATGAATGCCCAATTTCCCCATCAGCTCCCTCAGCCTATCATTATTATTTTTATAGCGGGTAAATCTAGCTGGGATGCCTCCTTCTTCCGTTAATTCTTCCAGCGCTTTAGCAAACGCGGCCACTACATGTGTTGGAGATGTGAAACGCCATTTCCCATCCTTGTCCATCTCTTTCCACTGGTCATATAAATCCAGGGACAAACTGCGGGCATTGCCTTCACAAGCCAACAATTTCTCAAGCTTTGCAATGACGAAACCAAAACCAGGGATTCCTTGAATGCATTTATTCGCACTGCTGATCAAATAATCAATTCCGAGTTCAGGCACATTCATCTCCACTCCGCCAAAGCTGCTCATCGCATCAATGATCAAGGATTTCCCTTGTTCGTTTGATATCTTCGAAACCATCTCTATCGGATTTAAAATCCCTGTCGTCGTTTCACAATGAACCATCGCTATATGTGTGATGTCGCGATCATCCAGTAAAATGTTCCGGATTTCAGCTTCCTTTGGATATTCATTGTACTCAACGCCATATTCCACATGATTCAGGCCGATGCACTCCGCCATTTTCACAATCCTTTTTCCATATGCTCCATTCGTAATGATCAGCACTTTATCGGATTTTGAAAGTGCAGTCGTCAGCACAGATTCTACAACAAACGAGCCGCTTCCCTGCATAAGTACAGCCGTATATTCTCCGTTTGCAGCATATGCCAATTCAAGAAGCTGGGATCTGATTTTTTGTGTGATTTCTTTATAATCATTTTCCCACGTGCAGCGATCAACAAGCATTTCCTGTTTCACCGTACTTGTAGTGGTCAGCGGTCCAGGCGTCAATAGTTTATAGGTATTCATTTTCCTTCACTCCTCACTGTATTCATCATTGTGCTGATTTAAAGAATTCTTGATGCTGTTTTAATAATTCAACCGTTAGGGGCTGCTTATATTTCTTAGGGTGGGCCGGTTTGTTCTTTTCCGTTACCTTTTCACCTTCATAAAGTGCGACCGGGTAATGTTTCAGCAATTCTTCTCTAGCATCTTTACTGATCGTTTCTGCCATTTTCATCGCTAAACTTGTTTTAGCTTCATTATCTTTATTCACGACAGCCACGGATTCCGTGTAAGAGAAATTCCCCTCAACCGGATCGACGAATTTGATCGGTAAGCCCGACTCTTTAGCCATCACGGCTTGATAGCGTAAACCAAAACCGGCAGCCACTTCCCCTGCTTGAACTTTATTGATTGGGCCTGAACCTGAGCTTTCAAGATGCGGACCGCTATTTGTTATTAAATCATGGAGAACCTTTTTCCCCTCTGCATCACCATATTGACTGATTAGTGCTTGAACTAAAAGCCACCCTGTTGAAGAGTCCAGGATATTAGGAATTGAAACGAACCCTTTATATTCCGGCTTTGTTAAATCCTTAATCGAGGTAGGCATCGGCAGGCCTTTTTGTTTAAGGACTTCCGTATTCACAAAAATGGAACCGGTATTTGCCAAAATCGGTGTATAATAGGCTGGTTTTTTTTCCAATGCTTTTGTACTGAATGACAGGTCCTTGAACATGGAGTGCTGTTCCTGTGCGCTTTCAATGAAATAGGAACTCATCGTCACGACATCAGCCTCGATTTCATCTCCTTCTGCCAGCAGTTTCCCTCCTAATTCAGATGTGCCTAATGATTGAAGGACATATTTCCCTTCGTATCCGGCATCTTTCAGGGAAGTCTCCATTGCGGCAGTGGCTTCTTCATCGCCATTCGTATATATGACCACCTTTTCCTCATCCGCTTTGCCGCTGTTACGGCCCACCAATACAAATACCA
This sequence comes from Peribacillus muralis, assembly GCF_001439925.1. Classification (GTDB taxonomy): domain Bacteria; phylum Bacillota; class Bacilli; order Bacillales; family DSM-1321; genus Peribacillus; species Peribacillus muralis. The sequence continues at coordinate 203,890 of NZ_LMBV01000005.1, read as the reverse complement.
AACTTAAAGCAACTAAAGAAAGTAAGGCTATCTTCAACGTTTTAGACATAATATCCCCCTCATTAATGTTTGAATTGTCTTTTTTGATAATGATCACAAAGCAGCTTCACGATTAGGTTTGTAAAAAAGATAAGTAAAGACAGGATGAATATTTCATTGAATTTGGCAAAATGCTGAAGCTCTTTAATTTTGCTGGCCACTAATGTGGTTTGGGCCGTGACCAAAAAGATGATTCCGCTGATCGTCACCATACTATTGATGAAATAGTAGCTGAACATCTCGATCACCGTAGATGCCGAGTTAGGCAGGATGACACGATAGATTGTCCTGATCCAGCTATCCCCCAATAAAATCCCGGTGATTTCCCAAGCAGGGTTCATTTTGGATAAAGAGTTCTTCGCCATTAAATAGGGTGTCGTAAAGAAGTGGACCATGTTACATAGAATGATGATGGCAAAGGTCCCCTTCCAACTGCTGCCGTTGAACAGCAGCAAATACGATAAACCCAACACCATTCCCGGTACTGTATTCGTCAGCATCGAAATGACATCCATTGACGATTTCCCCTTAAGGGGCGTCCTGACATTCAAGACCGCCGAGCTAAAGGCGATGAACGTTCCCAGTACGGCCGTCATCAAGGCAACGAATAAGGAGTTTTTATAGACTGCAGTTAAATCGCTCGATTGGAATGTGTCGATAAAATGCTTTAGGGTGAACGAGAGATCGTAAGGGAAACTAGTTAAAAATGGTGCAATGAACATGACTGCAAATACAGAAAACATTCCTATTAAGACCAGCAGCGAGATACTTCCAAAACAGATATCCCTCCCTTTGTGCTGCGTCAATTCAATATCGCTGAACTTGTCATAATGAAAATTAAGTTTTTCCAGATAGTTTAATAGGAAAACACTGAACACTACCGGAATGAGCATGAGAATGGCAATCACTGCGCCATTATTGAAATCAGGGATGGAACCCAGCATGACTTGATACAATTGCGTCGCAACGACGGAGTAGGTTCCGCCGACTGAAGCCGGTATCCCAAAGTCGGTGAAGCTCAAGATGAAGGAAAGTACAAAAGCTCCACCCAAAGTTCCTGACAATGGCCGTATGATCGTATTCAAGAAACTTCTTATCGTTCCGTCACCCATTAATTTTGAAACGATGATGAACTTTTTATCCATGTACTTGAAGGAATTATTAATGAGCAGAAAAGCTGATGGCAATGTATAGATCACATAACCTATCAATAATCCATTAAATCCATATATATCGAAGAGATTCCTTCCAAAAATCTTCGTTATGATTCCTTGATTGCCGAAAGAGTAGATGATCGCAAACCCGAATGTGATTGTCGGAAGCAGCATCGGAATAAGGATCCCGGTTTTAATTACACTTTTTAATGGCCTATATAATCGGGTGCAATGGATGGAATAGGCCAGGAAAAAGGCTAAAACGGTTGTAATGACGGCTGTGAGTCCCGAGATTTTCACGCTGTTTTCAAATGACTTCATCAGCTCTGCATTGGAAAGGACCGTTAGATAATTCGAGAGATTGATTCCATCTGCCGTTTCAAAAGAACGGACGAACAACATGCCAAGCGGCAAGAAAAGAAAAGCGGCAAATAGCAGTAAGATAGGTATATAAATGACTCTCATTGCCGGTTTTACATCAGGCATACTTTTCACCGAATAAGTTATAAATATTTTCTCTCTTGATCTCCAGCTGTTTAAGAATGAATTCCTTAACAAAATCATTGGCTGGCTGATTGATGATTTCTTGCGGCGATCCAAATTGAGAAATATTCCCTTGATTAATGATCAAAATCTTATCCGACATCGTCAAAGCCTCTTCCGGGTCATGAGTCACTATGATGGTCGTCAGCTTAAATTCGCGGGCAATGGATTTGATGCGTTCCTTTATCGATTCCTTGATCACACCATCCAAAGCACTCAGCGGCTCATCAAGTAAGAGGATTTTCGGCTTCATTACAAGAGTCCTTGCGATCGAAACCCTTTGTTTCTGACCCCCTGATAATTCGCTGATCCTTTTTTTCAAATGCGGCGTTAATTCCAGGAAATCGATGTATTCCTGTAGCTCTTCCTTGGAAACGGACCCCTTCCTGTTCCTCAATCCATAAACGATATTTTCATAGGCATTCAAATGCGGGAAAAGAGCGTAATCCTGGAAAACGATATTAAATCCCCGGTCTTTCATGGGCACGTTACTCAAATCGGTATCATTGAAAATGATTTTTCCATGATTGATACCCGTCAAGCCCAAAATTATATGTAATAAAGTAGTTTTGCCGCTTCCACTTGGTCCTAATAGTGAAACGATCTCCCCCGTTTTAATTTCAAGATTTATATGATCCAAAACTGATTTTCCATCGAATTGCTTGCTAATATTTTGTAGTTTTAGCAAACCGTTCACCTCCTTTAATACACCCTTAGTATAAAAGCCCTTTGTAAACCGAATTTGAGATTTTTGTAAATACTCTGTAAATATTGAACATCTTTTTACTAAATCCATACTAACTGTTGACCAACTAATGATATTTTTATCATCTATATGTTGAATATGTTCGCGGTAAACAGTACACTTAAACTGAATATCAGGAAGATAGATATGAAGAATAGGCGGGTGTAACTTATGCTTCCTCTTGAAAGGCAAAAGAAGATCATCGAGTTATTAACGATTAGAAAAGTGATGAAGATTGCCGAGCTTATTGAAGAAATGCAAGTTTCCATCGAAACCATCAGAAGGGATATAAACCTTCTTACAGGGCAAGGAAAAATAGAAAAGATCTATGGAGGCGTTAAGCTGGTTCTATCGAAGTTTGGAGAATCGACAATAGATGAACGGATGTTCAGTCAATTAGAAGAAAAGGAAACCATCGCCCAAAAATGCAGTGAATATATCGACGATGGTGATTGCATTTATATCGATAGTGGTTCGACAACCTATCAAATCGCTAAATATATAAAACAGAAAAAGAAACTGACCGTGATAACCAGTTCGATCCCTGTTGTAAATGAGCTCATTCATAGTGATATCGAGATATTGATCATTGGGGGGAAAGTCAGGAAAAATGAACAATCCATCGTTGCATTTGACTACTTATTCAACTTTAGTGAATTGAATATTTCAAAAGCATTCATTTGTGCGAGTGGCATAACCGTTGAAAAAGGCATATCCGACTATAATTTAGAAGAAGCGAACACACGAAAAAAAATCATTGATTTATCCCAAGAAGTCTATGTTGCCGCTGACAGCTCCAAGTTCGGGAAAGATGTAACCATCGGTATATCGTCACTGGATAAAATCGATTACATCATCACTGACGATCATCTGCCTAAAGATTTCATTTCTTCGTTTAAAGAGACCGGCACACATTTGATTCTTTCTTAAAAGAAAGAAAAACGGGAACTATACAATAGTATAGTTCCCGTTTTTCAGGTTCGACGAATGCCAAGTGCATTCCGAATGAAGGACGTTTAGCAAGTCTAATTTTGGAGATCACCTTCGGGAAATCATTAATTGCAGGACTAAATGATGTTCAGGGACCAATTTGCCCAAAGCATAAACTTCATCACAATGTTGTTTTCCTCTTCAGGCACTCGCGTCCAGGTGCCTTCTCAGTGCTTTTGCGGAGGGCAATGATAAAGTCAAAATAAAGAAAAAAAGAAGTTGAAAACCTACAAANAAAGTAGACAGTTTAATAAAAAAGTAGTGGCTCTTATTAAACAGCGACGAGATGGCTTCGGTAATTTTCCGGAGCCATCTTTTTTAGCGTCCATTGCTTACGTTCGGTATTGTAGTAATCGATATACCGTTCGATCATTCGTTTTAATTCATTAAGATCAATTGCTTCTTTATAATTTACCTCATCCTTTAAATGACCAAAGAAAGATTCCATTGGCGCATTATCCAAGCAATTGCCTCTCCGAGACATCGACTGTACGAGTCCCATTTCTTTCACTCGTGATTGATAATCCGGANAATGAATGATGGCTTCAGGATGAATCATTCCTTCTAAAGCTTCTTCCAATTTACATAATGTTTTCTCCACAATTCCCATTTTCAAGCTAGTGGAGAGTTCATACGCTACGATTTCACGTGTTGCCACGCCTTTAACACAGGATAAATAAGCCACCTGTCCATTTTTGTGGGACAAATACGTAATATCCGTTAAAAGAACTTTCCTAGGTTCATCTTGATTAAATTGTCGATTTAGTAAGTTTGGTACCGTTTTATGTGCTTGTGTAGCCATCGCTAATTGACGATATGGATTCGGACGTCGCACCTTGGCGNAAGAAATTGTACTTCCGCATAATTCGAAGAATCTTCTTATGGTTCATCGGCACTTCTAATCGCTCAGCCAACTCCATATAGAGTAGGCGGTACCCAGATTTCCCTTGATGCGCATCATAGACCCCTTTGATTAATAAATAATCTNAGATAATCCTGATCTTCTGAAACCGCCCGTTGCTCTGTTGTTCGAAGCCATTTATAATAGCCACTACGATTGACACTGGCTAATTCGCATAAGTACCCTATCATATTCTTCAGTTGATAGAAGCGTACCTCATTGATGAGTTGATACTTCTTATTTGGAGCTAAAATTGTTTCTTCTTCGCCTTCCTTTCCAGTTCGTCGAGCTTTTTTAGCAGCGTTAGTTCAGCTTCTAATAACTGAATCCGTGCTTCTGCTTTAGCGAGTTTTTTGTCTGAAGATACGTTTACATTCTTTGGACGGCCTGTACTAGATTTTCCACGACGTTCTTCTAAGAAGCCTTGTTCTCCGTGTATGTGAACCGTTTTGCGCCAGCGACTTAGCGCACTTTGAGCTTTTTTTACCCCAATCATATCTAGGTCAAATGCATTCTCTTCAAAAATTTGTTTGGGACCTTTTCTTG
>NZ_LMBV01000005.1:198885-198959 GCF_001439925.1 Peribacillus muralis | reverse complement strand
GATTTTCTTTCACTGCTCGTAGCTTAAATTCAGCTGTATACTGAATGGCACGCTCAGAAACAGACTCTATATTA
>NZ_LMBV01000005.1:177756-198812 GCF_001439925.1 Peribacillus muralis | reverse complement strand
TAGTATAACGGGGTTTCTCTTTAGAAAAAACAGAAAAAACCCCGAATAGGTCCACTTTTTTTAAAGTGTACACTATTCGGGGTTCAGTTCAATATATAGATAACAACTTCTTTTATTTAATATAGGTTGCAAAGATTGCTGTTAATTATTCAAAGAGAACACTTTTTCAGTAGCCTCGAGCCTTATTTTCCACAAATTTGTTTTAATAGATAGACACCTGCCGAATTTATATAGCCAGACATGTCCCAGGAGGAGCTTGTTTTAGTCCCGGAGAGCCCAGTAAGTCGAGCTAAGTATCCTAATTAAATTTCCTTTCGTGCGAAAGGAGCCATTCCTTTCTCCATAAGCCACCCGCATAGCCAGTTAATTTCCCATTTGAACCAATTATTCGATGACAAGGAATCACGATACTTAATTGATTTCTCCCATTAGCGCTTCCTACTGCCCTTATCGCTTTTTCATTACCGATTGAAACAGCGATTTCTTTATAAGAGCCCGTTTTGGCGTACTCTATTCCTGTTAAAGCATTCCAAACTTGTTTTTGAAAGAGCGTGCCTTCAACTACATAAGGAAACGTGAATTCACTTCGTTCACCTTTGAAATATTGATCAAGCTGATTAAAACAATCCACTAAAACCTTGGGCGTTTGATCTTGCTTACTATTTACCGCCTTATTCCTTTCAACGAACAATATGGAACAGATGGCTTCGGATGTTGAAGATATCTCAATAACTCCAATCGGTGATTCATAATCCATTTTGAATAATCCACTCATATAAAGACCTCCTTAAACAAATGCAGCATATGCTTGTTTATTTTCTTATTTTCTTCAACGTTAGTTTACACTATTGCTGTAGCTCCTTCATCAGCTTATTTCGATATTCACTGGGGGAACAATTTTTCAAACGTCGAAACACTTTGTAAAAGTTTGAGGGGCTTTGGAATCCAACTTCATAACAAATTTCAAGATTCGTTAGCTGCGTGCTTGTTAGAAGATAAGCTGCTTTATCTACTCTTATTTTTTCCAGATAAGAGCGGGGAGTTTCTAGCGTTTCCTTTTTAAATAGTCGTTCCAAGTAGTAGGAACTTACACCGATATGATTGGCGATATCCTTTAACTCCACCTTTTGTTTATACTGATTTGCCAAGAAAGTGATAACATCCCTGATCAATCCTATATTGGGTGAATGCTCAACTTCAGGTTGACATCTTTTGCATGCACGATAGCCAGCCTTTTCAACCTCATTGATGCTGTAATAGAATGTCACGTTTATTTTTTTTGGCTTTCTGGATCGACAAGAAGGGCGGCAGTATATTTTTGTTGTCTTTACTGCCGTGTAAAATAATCCGTCATATTTACGGTCGCAGGCAATGATCTTCTCCCACATTTCTTCAAAAGCAAGATTAACAGCCATTACATACCGCATCCTTTCAGGTTCAGTTTTCTTTAAACTGTCCTGCTACTTATTTTGTCCTCATTTTATCAACGAATCCAGCTCATTTCGTCCTCATTCTTGCTCTTATGGTCCATTAAAACAAAAAAATGCCCTATTAACCAGGACATTTTCATAAACGATGCATTTAGTTAACGAACAGATATAACTTCCTATGATACTCCTCAAATGCTTGCTGATCCTTTTCCGAGTAGTCCATCCACTTCACTTTTTTACATCGTTCCTCCATTCTTTCATTCAGTTCTTCTTCTATTTCATTCATGAAACGAAGGATTTCCCGATACGGCAGATTGAAATGACGGGCAGCTAGCCGTGGCGGCGAGTGCTTTACAAGCAGCCTCATAAATTGATCGACCGTGTCTGCCTTGGAAGCAAGATAATCTTCTTCGTTCACGATGAATTCATACACTTGTTTTTTCACGCCAGAAAGCCTGGTGACTTCGTGGCGTAATAAAAACTCCAATAATCTTTCATTCATATCGCTCTACCTCGAATTTGTATATATTTAAATTCCTTTTACATCAAGTATGGAAAAGCTATACTGCTCAACACCTCATTATGACATCGTTCCTGCAAGCCATCAAGCAAATCCTGCAATGATGCACCATACTTAATTCGTGCGATACAATGTCACTTTTAGTTAATGCCCCATAGTCGCCGTTCGTGCAGTGTATGATACATACAAGCCGTCGGTATATTGGAATCATATCTTTATTAATTTTTATATATGTAAAGAGAATAATTTTGTTAAAATTTGATATAATAAATGTAATATTTAGTCAATTATCATTTTGTTCTAGAATTTGCTTTTGTAAAGGAGTAAAATGAAGCTACTGACATCTTGTTTTTTTCTCTGAATGTTTCCGAGGAGTTATAGGGTGGGTATAGCAAGTACATAGTGACAGCTGTGAGGCTGTCCGACATATCGGTTGTTTTCATTTGTTTTACAACACAATGAAAAGAATAAGGAGTGATTTTTTGAAACCTTCAACAAATCGCATGTTAACCCGTATTAAATCCGTTTATATGTTCATTAGCAATAACGGTACGGTTTCTACTCAAGAGCTTGTAGAAGAATTTGGCATCACTCCTCGAACTGTGCAGCGCGATTTAAATGTCTTAGCATACAATGACCTTGTTCAAAGCCCAAGCCGAGGCCTTTGGACGACAACAAGTAAAAAGGTGAAGATGTCATCGTAAAGAGAACGACCACCCGAACAAAAATCGATATGTATAGTATTTTAGGGCGGACCTTATATGGTCCGCCCCGTTTTTTTGTTATTTTTTCTTCATTCAGGCTGTCCGGCTTTTAACTGTTCAAGCTCTTCGGCGGTTAATTCCCGGTATTCACCAAGCTCAAGCTCCTCATCAAGCTGCAGGCTTCCCATGGACAGGCGCTTTAAGTAGACGACACGCTTGCCGACTGCCTCAAACATCCGCTTCACCTGGTGGAACTTCCCTTCCATGATCGTCAGTTCGATATCCGAGGTCAAACCTGATTTTAGAATGTTCAATTCACCCGGCTTTGTTTCGTATCCATCATCCAAGGTCACGCCGTTGCGGAATGCTTCAATATCCCGTTCCGTTACTTCGCCTTCGATGACCGCAAAATACGTTTTCGGGACATGCTTCTTCGGGGAAAGCAATTGATGGGCGAGCTTACCGTCATTCGTGATCAGCAATAACCCTTCTGTATCTTTATCCAAACGGCCTACAGGAAATGGTTCGAATACCGAGTCCTCAGGCTCCAAAATATCGATGACCGTTTCTTGGTGGTTGTCTTCCGTCGCTGATAAGACGCCAGGCGGTTTATTCATCATCAAATAGATGAATTCCCTATATTCTACCCGGTCACCATGGACCGTGACGATTTCCGCATGTGGGTCCACTTGCTCTTTTGGGTCCTTCAACACCCGGTCATTGACCTTAACGACACCTGTTTTCAGGAGTTTCTTCACTTCTTTCCTGCTGCCATAACCAATATTGGATAAAATCTTATCTATTCTCATCATTTCCTCCTAAAGCCTATTCAATAAAAAGCCTTGCCCATTTTCATGACAGGCAAGGCCAATATATGATAATCAATACCCTTATTTTTACACATCAAACGTTTATCTATAATCCCAATTTAGCCTTTAACCGATCGATTCGGGTTCCGAACAAGCGATGGGCAAGTTTGCTTTTCAAGGAAAGACCCGCATAAATGAGCGCTCCAAAAATGGCACAAACGGCCACGATCAAAATCGCCTGGAACCGGCCCTCCGTTGTAAGCCATATCGATAATACACTGTTCATGCCCCATACTGCCAGTCCCATTATCATTGAAAAAACAGATATCAACACCGATCTTCTGATCGTAAGGCTGTAACGATAACCAGTAAAGTAAGTGATGACATATAAATTTAGCAGCACTGCAGCCAAGTAGCCCAAGGCCGTGGCATAAACGGAGCCCTCCGTTTCCAACAACTTGATCATCGGGATATTCAAGCTCAATTTAATTAAAAACCCAACAAGCAGGCTGAGCACGGTATACTTTTGTTGATTGATTCCTTGCAGCACGGCCGCCGAAACGGAAAAAAGCGCAAACAAGATGGAAACGGGCGCATATGCCTTCAAGACACTGATTCCAAGTGGATCATGGCTGTAAAAGGCACTATAGATTGGATCGGCCAGCACCGACATGCCAACGACCGCAGGGATCGTAATGAACAGCAAAATTTGAAAAGCTTGGTTCAGCTGGCGGTTTAACTCTTCCGAATCCTCGCTAACATATGCCTTCGTCACCGATGGAAGCAGCGCCATTGAAAACCCGGTCGCAAGCGTCATCGGAATCAAGACAAGCTTCTGGGCATACACATTCAAAACCCCAAGGGCATCTTCTGCGACATGCTGCAAACCGATTGCCGACATCGCCTTATTGAAAGACAATAAATCCGCAAACTGAAACATCGGCATTGCGATACCGACGAATATGAACGGAATCGATGATAGAAATATTTCTTTATAAATCTCCTTCAGGGATATTTCCATCGTCCCCCGGTCTTTCTCCATCAAGCTGTTCAGATAGGGCTTTTGTTTTTTCCAATACCAAAACAGCACCACTAAACCGCCGATAGCCCCGACCGTCGCCGCGAAGGTGGCTATTTGGATGGCTCTCACTAACTCTCCATCAAGGACATTCAAAACAACATACACACCGGCTAAAAGGAACACGATGCGGACAATTTGTTCGACAACCTGAGAGATGGCCGTTGGTTCCATCGCTTCATGACCTTGAAAGAAGCCGCGGATGATGCTCATGAACGGGACAAAAATCAAGGCGAAGCTGACTGCCCGTATGATCTCCGTGACATCTGTGACATCTTCCTTCTTTACGCCAAAAATTTCAGTAAACATTGGTGCCATCGTATAGAGAATCATGAAGGCGAGAAAACCGGTGACAGCCATTAATTTCAGGCTCGATTTAAATAACTTCTCCCCGACGGCGTATTCCTCGAGTGCATTATACTTCGAAATGAATTTAGATACAGCAAGCGGCATGCCTGCCGTCGCAAAACTGATGAAGATGGTATATGGAACGTACCCATATTGGTAGAGGGTAGCCCCTTTATTGCCAACCATATGTTCAAATGGGATGACATAAAATAAACCAAGGACCTTGGAAATGATCGCTCCCAGCGTTAATATAAAAGCCCCTTTTAAAAATTTAGATGACATCTAATCCCTTCCTGCCTCTGTCAGTTACGTTTTACACGCTCTTTATCTTATCATATTACAGTTTTTTTTCTATAGAAAACTACATTCAAGTTTATCGTTTTCGAAGATAATACTCAAACAAATAATTCCTTTTTTTCTACATTCGCAATTCTAAGGGCTCTTGCTATATAATGAAGGGACTGAAAATGATAAAGTGGTGATCAATTTGAAATATGATGTAGTGGTAATTGGCGGCGGCCCTTCCGGATTGATGGCAGCAATTGCAGCCGGGGAAAAAGGCACCCGTGTATTGTTAGTGGATAAAGGCGAGAAGCTTGGCAGGAAACTTGCCATTTCGGGCGGCGGACGCTGCAATGTGACGAACAGGCTCTCGATCGATGAAATCATTCAGCACATCCCTGGAAACGGGCGATTTTTATATAGTGCTTTCTCAGAATTCAACAATGAAGACATCATTCAATTCTTCGAGAAATTGGGAGTGGCCCTAAAAGAAGAGGATCATGGCCGGATGTTCCCGGTCAACGATAAAGCGCAAAGTGTCGTCGATGCCCTGCTGACGCGCCTATCTGATTTGAAGGTAACGATTTATAAGAACTCCCCAGTTGCCGAGGTTCTCTATGAACATGGAAAAACAAGCGGTGTCCGGCTGAAAGATGGACAAATTGTTGACACAGATGCAGTCGTGATTGCCGTCGGCGGTAAATCAGTCCCCCAAACCGGATCAACCGGTGATGGGTATGCTTGGGCTAAAAAGGCGGGTCATACGATTACCGAACTGTTCCCGACTGAAGTTCCCATACTTAGCAATGAATCCTTCATTAAAGAACGGACACTTCAAGGCCTCGCCCTTCGCGATGTTTCGCTGAGCGTGCTCAACCCGAAAGGCAAGGCCCTGATTACACACCAAATGGATATGCTCTTCACCCATTTTGGCGTTTCCGGCCCAGCTGTACTAAGATGCAGCCAATTCGTCGTCAAAGCGATGAAAAAGTGGAACCTTTCGGAAGTGGCCATGAAACTCGATGCCCTACCAGACCGAAACAAGGAAGACGTTTTCCAAGACATCATGAAGGAAATCAAGGCAGAACCGAAAAAAGCGATCAAAAATACGTTAAAAGGTTTAGTCCCGGAACGTTACCTGCACTTCCTGCTTGAGCGCAGCGGCATCGACCTTCAAGAGCAAGGAGCGACGATATCGAATGAGAAAATCCGCCGCTTTGCCGAGCTATGCAAGGACTTCCAATTTGGCGTGCACGGCACCCAGCCGCTTGAAAAAGCCTTCGTCACGGGCGGTGGCGTATCCGTCAAGGAAATCCATCCGAAAGAAATGTCCTCCAAACTAATGGACGGGCTGTACTTCTGCGGTGAAATCCTCGACATACACGGATACACAGGCGGCTACAACATCACATCTGCATTAGTTACCGGAAGACTAGCCGGAATGAATGCAGCCAAATACGCTCGTTCATAAAACGAAAAAAGAGGCTGATCAGCCTCTTTTTTGTATGATTTCGTATGTTGAGGCCTTCATCCACTCCCTGGGAAATAATTCGGCCCTTGTCGCGAGTAATACGACCTTAGCGATATTAATTCGACCTCTGGCGCGAGTAATTCGACCTTACTCACTTTAATTCAACCTCTGACGCGAGTAATTCGACCTTCCACCGCTTTTTCCGGCCATCCATCAAAAGATTTCAGGATGATGGCGATATGCTTCAAGGTCGACGGTATTCCGGGTCGTGAATGTGATGCCTTCACTTTCGAGCATGATCTTTTGATGATCGGCGGCACCCTCTGCTTTTATGCCGATTTCACCCTTGGCATTGATTACCCTATGCCAAGGAAGATCATGTTTCTTGCTGCTTGAATGAAGGATCCTTACGACCTGTCGTGCACCGCGGGGACTTCCAGCGAGCTGTCCAATTTGACCATATGTCATCACTTTACCGGAAGGGATATGTTGAATGATCTTAATAACCCGTTCAGTAAAACTCTCCACACTCTTCGCCCCTTTGTCCTATCTGTTAGTCAAGCTCGTCATTTTTTCGTCGGTTATGAGAATTCCATGATGCTTTAGTAAGTCTGCCTTAAGCACATCAGGCACTCTGCATTCATCGTAAGCACATACAGAAATCAACCCTCGTTCCGTTATCAATTCATCGATTCCTTTTTCATACTCACCTATCGCAACGCTTGCTTTATCTGCTTGGCCCCATTCTACATGGCCCCAGGTTCGCACGAGTTGATTGGTCTTTGAATAGTACTCGATATTTTCCAAGAAATAATGAACCATCGTCGACGGATGGAAATCTCCATTAAAACAATAAAAATCAAAATTATTTATTCGATTCACTTTCATCATTTGCTCTTCATTTAAATGAAGCTGTAATTTCTTCAGCACGAAAGGAAAGAGGCGATCATTTTCGACGACCAGGATATGGTCTCCTTGCTCAACACCGGCAATGATGAATGTTGCCTCGTTTTCTATATACGTTTCCAGTTCATTAAAATAGTATAAGATATGGCCTCCACCTGTTTGGTGCATATTTTCCATCAGTTGTTTCATATTGTTATTCAAAATGAATCTCTCCTTTACATACACCGTCCCACACTATGTATTTCGTTTAACTTTACCTATAATCCGCTTGTTTGTAAAATTCTTAGAAGGAAATTGCTTCGTGAGGCTGCCTCAAAGGCAGCCCCCATTTCATATCAGCGGATAATAAGGCTCGTAACGCGGGTTATAATAATAAGGTGGTCTTGAACCTATGAGCGGCAATACAAAGGCATAGGGGTTGGAATCGTATAATACCTCCACTTTTTCATCCGATTGCTCGACCAAAAGCAACTTCACTTCTTTGCTATAATAATAGGGCATATTGAGGCCTCCAAGTTTTTTCTACCATTCATCCTATTCGAACTGCACGGCTATGGTACCTAGTTTTAGTCATCATGCACGGCGTTTGCCTAGTCGACATACAGTAATTCGACTACATTTTTTCTTAGGAGGACTCGTCATGACAGAAGATAAGAAAAAGAAATCATCCGGAGATGGCTATCCCCTGCAGGCGAATTATGGAAGAATCACACGTTATCAAGACGTCCCGATCACCGTTCCGGAGCAACGCCAATTTCGCCAGCCTGGTGTTGAAAAGTTCATGGTTCCCCGACCCATCATCGAAAATCCCGATTATAAAGGCAGCGGGAAATTAACTGGTAAGGTCGCATTGATAACGGGTGGGGACAGTGGGATTGGCGCTGCAGCCGCGATTGCTTTTGCTAAAGAAGGTGCAGATGTATCCATCGCTTACTTGGATGAACATGAGGATGCAGAACGAACAAAAGCGAGGATCGAGGAGCTAGGACAGCGTTGCCTGTTGCTTCCTGGAGACTTAAGAGATAAGCAGCAATGTATCGATATCGTGGAACGCACCATTGATGCATTTGGAAAGCTCGATATTCTCTGTAACCATGTGGGGATTCAATTTCAGCAATTAAGCTTGCTCGATATTACGGATGAGCAATTCGATGACACCTTTAAAGTCAATATCTATTCCCACTTCTACACGACCCGGGCAGCCCTGCCACATTTACAGGCAGGTGCCTCCATCATTAATACATCTTCTGTCGTGACGTTCAATGGAAACAAGCAATTGATTGATTACACGGCAACTAAAGGAGCCAATATCGGCTTTACACGAGCCCTGGCAAACAGCCTCGTAGCTCAGGGCATCCGGGTGAATGCCATTGCTCCAGGCAGGTTTTGGACACCGCTTATCCCGGCAAGTTTCTCAGCAGACGAAGTGACACAAGTACAGAATCCGATGGAGCGTCAAGGTCAGCCATTTGAACTGGCGCCAACCTTTGTCTATCTGGCTTCCGATGATTCCCGTTTTGTGACAGGACAAACACTTCATGTCAACGGCGGTGAAGCGACATCTTCATGACATAAGCTTAATCGGCACGGAAAAAGACTACCTTGGATTGCCGCTCATCCAGCAAAAGGTAGTCAACCATGTCGGTATATGTACGACCCGTTATTTTTTCTTATAAATGATCATCGCGCTAAAGCAGTAGATTTGTTCCTCTTCCTCTTCACCTGTCGTGGCGACATTGTATTTAATATCGACGATTTGATTATCGCGAATATCTTCCAGGAAGACGTTCATTTCATCCTCCAGGTCCTTTTCATGCTCATAATCGAATAATTTCACTTGAATCATCGGCTTTCCCCGCCCTTTTTACTATAATGATAGATATTGTGCAGGATGCCCATTTCCGACGCAAATTATACGTGTTTTGTTTGTAAAGCCGCTAACAGCGCAACCACTTCAGCTCCAACGTCTGCCGTTGAGGCTGTTCCGCCCATATCCGGGGTCAGCGCCTTCTTATCGACCATCACCTGTTCGATCACGTCCAGCACTTTCGCACCCCATTTCCCATGTCCAAAGAAATCTAGCATTTGACTGGCGGACCAGATGGCGGCAAGTGGGTTGGCGATGCCTTGGTGGGCAATGTCCGGAGCGGAGCCGTGAATCGGTTCGAACATCGAGGGATGAATCCGTTCCGGGTTTAAATTGGCACCTGCCGCAAGACCCATTCCGCCTGCTATGGCAGCCCCGAGATCCGTGATGATGTCACCAAACAAATTGGAGGTGACGACGATTTGAAATCGCTCTGGCTGTTTGACAAAATACATACTCGCCGCATCCACTAAACAGGACCTCGTTTTCACATCAGGATACTCGCTTCCAATCTCTTCAAATACTTGATCCCAAAAAACCATGGAATAATTCAACGCATTGCCCTTACTAATACTCGTTAGGCTCCTACCCTTCTCACGCGCCAGCTCATAGGCATAGCGAATGATTCGCTCCGTTCCTTTGCGTGAAAAGACTCCAGTCTGCAGTACGACTTCCTCTGGCTTGCCTTTGAAAAGCCAATCACCGGCACCGGAGTACTCCCCTTCGCTGTTTTCACGGATGATGACCATATCGATTTGGTCACGAGTTACATCTTTTAAGGGACAAGGTGCACCTTGTAGCAATCTGACAGGGCGAACGTTCACATACTGATCGAATTGCTTTCTGATTTTCAGCAGCAGCTCACGTAATGAAATATGATCCGGCACTCCAAGATATCCGACCGCCCCAAGATACACAGCGTCAAAATTCTTCAATTGTTCCAAGCCGTCATCGGACATCATCGTACCGTGCTCAAGATAATATTCACACCCCCAAGGAAAATAGGTAAATTCAAAAGAAAAGTCACCCGCAATTTCAGCCACTTCATTAAGGACCTTCACACCCTCAGCAATCACTTCGGGACCTATCCCATCACCTGCAATGACCGCTATTTTATGAATAATCATTCCTCCACCCATCCTTTGTCTTAATTTTCTGATTTATCACCCTTCATTTTAACATACAAACTTTGCTATCCGGGCACATAAAAAGAGCCTTCGAATTTGCTTCGAAGGCCCTGATTTGTTTAAAATACATTCACTTAACGATGACTTCGCCGTCCCATTCGAGCATTCCACCAACCATGTTTGCCACTTTATAGCCTTGTTCCTGAAGATAATGGCAGACATTTTCACTGCGGCGTCCTGACCGGCAAATAAAAATATATTCCTTTTCTTTATCGAAGTGATCCAAGTTCGCCGGAATATCGTTCATCCGAATATGCTTTGCGCCTTCGATCATTCCTTCCTGCACTTCTTCGTCCTCACGTACATCGACAAGTTCCAATGCTTCACCAGCCTCAAGCTTAGCTTCGACTTCTTCGGTTGTAACGATTTTAATTTCCTCCATAATTAGCACCTCGAGTTATCCTTTAATTTTTCTCACTCATTATAACAAAATTCCCTGTTGAACATCACTTTATGAGCTTTACTTTTAAGGAAGCCATTCACCCTGCCAGCTTCAGAGCGGCTAAACACAGTACACCATGATTTTTTTAATCCACAAAATCACCTCTGTAATGGCTTTCCCAAACGTGCTTTTATCCTTACTATAGTCGTAAGGCAGATATACAATGAAAAAAGCCAGCGAAACTATGAGTCGCTGGCTGAATCCAGATCAATGCGTGAATGCACGTTCGTATTGTGTAGGGATTTCCACCTTTTTATTCAAAGCCTTGGACGCTTCCAGTGCCCAATAAGGGTTTCGCAGCATACCCCTGCCGACCGCAACCAAATCCACCTCTTCATTTCCAATGATTGAATTTGCAAGATTCGGATCATCTAACCGACCTACAGCAATCACTGGAATATCCAATGCTTTTTTTATTTCCCTAGCTAATGGCGTTTGATAACCAGCATGCGTGCCCGGTCTTCCGGCTGATCCAATAGGGCCTTCTCCACCAGAGCTGACATGGAACATATCGACTCCCGCTTCTTGAAACACCTTTGAAAAGGCGATGCTTTCTTCCAGATCATAACCGCCTTCCACATATTCTTTTGCAGATATACGCATGATTAAAGGCATGTCAGCCGGCATTTCGCTTTTCACAGCTTTAATTACTTCAACTCCAAATTTAGTCCGATCCCTACCATATTCGTCTTCACGTTTATTCGTAAGCGGTGATATGAATTGATGGATTAAATACCCGTGAGCACCATGTAATTCAATTACGTCAAATCCGGCTTGAACAGCCCTTCTGACTGAAGCACGGAATTTATCGACCATTTCCTTAACTTCTTCCGTCTCTAAGGCCCTTGGTGTTTTAAACGTTTCATCAAACGCTATGGCCGATGGCGCTACCGGAGTTTCGGCATCTTGTGCTTTACGTCCTGCATGGGCAATTTGAATCCCGATTTTCGCTCCGTGTTGATGTACTTCGTTAACGATTTTGGAGAATGCATCAATTTGTTCGTCAGCCCATAACCCAAGATCGCCATTCGTAATCCGGCCGTCTGGGTCTACATCTGTCATTTCCACTATAATCAAACCTGTGCCGCCTATTGCCCGGCTTACATAATGGTGCTGATGCCAGTTAGTTGGTATCCCATCTCCAGCATCGACGGAGTATTGGCACATTGGCGGCATGACGATCCTATTTTTAAGTTCAAGTTCTTTTATGCGATAAGGCGAAAATAAATCTTTCATATTTTTTATCTCCCTTTCTTTTAATGCGTGTAAAGCATTAATATCATTTGAATAAAACTGTGTCAACTAATCAGATTCTGATTCGCAACAGTTGGTCGGCCTAAGTAAAAAGGCTAGGAAGACGCCATTCGAACAACGAACACAAAAAAAGAGAAAGACGAAAGCTTTCGTCTCTCTCCTTCATTCAAATCAAAAGTCGAAATTATCAGGATCTGGACCAATACGGTGATCTTGATTCAATCCATCAATTTGGGTCATTTCTTCTGCCGTCAATTCGAAATCGAATACCGATGAGTTCTCCACAATGCGATGCTCCTTCGTGGATTTTGGAATCGTTACAATTCCATTTTGTAAATCCCAGCGTAAAATGACTTGTGCAACGGATTTGCCATGCTTATTCGCAATAACTTGTAATGTTTCATTATCGAGCAATTGACCTTGCATCAAAGGCGACCAAGCTTCTAGTTGAATGCCTTGTTCCTTACAAAATGCTTGTACTTCTTTTTGAGCTAAACGCGGATGATATTCGACTTGATTGACCATCGGCTTCACGCTCGCATCTTTAATAACGTCTTCAAGATGGTGAATTTGGAAGTTGCTCACACCGATCGCCTTTACTTTTCCTTCTTTATAAAGGGTTTCCAGCGCTCTCCATGCTTCCTTGTATTTCCCTTCCACCGGCCAATGGATAAGATATAAATCCAGGTAATCCAAGCCAAGCTTCTTTAAGCTTTCTTCGTATGCGGCAATGGCCGTTTCATAGCCTAAATCCGCATTCCATACCTTGGATGTAACGAATAACTCTTCCCGTGTGATTCCAGCTTCTTTTAGACCTTCACGGATCCCTTGGCCAACTCCTTCTTCATTTTGATAAATGGCAGCCGTATCAATACTGCGATAACCATGCTTGATCGCGGCTTTAACCGAATTCACCACCTCGGGACCTTCCTCCACTTTAAATACGCCCAAACCGAACCAAGGCATTTTTACCCCGTTATGCAACGTTGTTGTATCTTGTAACTGTTTCACCATTATCATCTACCTCCAATTTTCCCATCATTATTTTTTATAGATTGCAATGTTATCAGTATCATTGCATCCCTTCAAGGAATCTTCCTCATTCGCTGAAGGGATGCAATGATACTAAAAAACAATCAGGCATTCCTGCATCACTTTTTTACGATGCTACTTCTTCGCTCTTCTTATTTTCACTTTTATTCTCAAGAGTCCGGCTCCACCCTGTTAAGATCACAGCGGCGAACACCATCACTCCACCTATCCATCCTGTATGGATGAGTCCAATCGAGTCGGTGATCACGCCGCCTAGATAGGCGCCAATGGCAATACCTGCATTGAAGGCCGCGATGTTGATGGCAGATGCCACGTCCACTGCACTCGGCACGTAACGCTCCGCTAATATGACAACATAGACTTGAAGTCCTGGAACATTCATGAACGCAAACAATCCCATTAACATGATCGTGATTAAACCAGCTAGTTTAAATGGTGCCGTGAAAGTCAAAATGACAAGAACGATAGCCTGTATGAAGAACATATAGAAAAGGGCATGGATGGGATTGCGATTGGCCAACCTCCCGCCAACAGTATTTCCTATTGCTATCGCTATACCATATACTAGCAAAATTAAGGCAACAGTTCCTGCTTTAAAGCCTGTAACTTCTTGAAGAAGGGGCGATAGATAGGTGAAAACGACGAAAGTACCACCGTATCCCAATGCTGTCATGATGAAGACCAGCAGCAACCGGCCATTTGTTACTAATTTGATTTGATCTCGAAATGTCGTGCGTGCAGCTTTCCTTAAATCGGATGGGACAAGGAAGCTGTTGGCGATGAAAGCGATGATGCCGATCGCCACGATGATGATGAAAGCCAACCTCCAGCCAAATTGCTGTCCGATAAAGGTCCCAAATGGAACGCCTGTCACCGTAGCCACGGTCAACCCTGTAAACATGATGGCGATGGCGCTCGCCCTGCGATTTTCAGGAACCAAATCAGCTGCAATCGTCGCACCTATCGACATGAAAACACCGTGCGCAAGCGCCGAAATGACACGTGCAATCAATAATACACTGATCGTATTCGCAGAAGCGGCCAGTGCATTCCCGGCAATGAACACGACCATGATCCAAAGCAACAAGGTCTTCCGCGACATATTAGATGTCAGCGATGTCAGGATCGGTGCCCCGAACATCACCCCTAATGCATATAACGATACCGTCATTCCCGCTGTCGTGACTGTAATGTGTAAATCCTGAGAAATGAGCGGCAATAATCCCACGCTGATGAACTCTGTCGTGCCAATCGCAAAGGCACTGATTGCCAAAGCCAGCAAGGCCCACGTACTTCTATTTTTATTTATCATCATCTTCTTCTCTTCTCCTTCTCGTCTTTTTCTACTATCATTGAAATTGCCTAAAGCAACTTTTGTATGAATCATACAGTGGCATTCGATGTGCAAATGTTATTATGAGATATAATATAAATAAATAATAGTACGCACTTTAAAGTAATATAGGCACCTTTTAGTTCCTATAAGAAAAGGAGAATATACAAAACATGCAAAAGAAGAAGTACAATATCTCAGTTGAAGCGACCCTGGAGGTAATGGGCGGGAAATGGAAATGTGTAATCCTCTGCCATCTAACCCACGGAAAAAAGCGGACCAGTGAATTGAAGCGCCTTATGCCGAACATCACCCAAAAAATGCTAACCCAACAACTGCGTGAGTTGGAAAAAGACGGAGTCATCAATCGGATCGTCTACAACCAAGTGCCACCAAAAGTAGAATACGAACTAAGCGAATATGGACAAAGCCTGGACAGTATCCTTTCAGCGCTATGTACATGGGGGGAAAATCACATAACGAGAGTGTACGGAGACAAATCAACCGTTCTCGAGGAAAGCATTTTGAATGAATGACTATGCAGCTTTAGTGTTAGCGGCATACAAACAAGACTGCAGGTCAAAATGATTAGAGCGTCCATATGGGAACCCGCAGGCACATAAGGCGCCGAGGGCGGGCCACTCTTTCGGGAAGCGAATGCCTGCAGGGCAATGGAACGGTCAAAGTACAGATCCTCCAAATTTGAGGTTAATCAAGATACCATCTTCGCGCTCACACAGAGTGGAATGAAATGGAAAGCGAGCGCCTGCAGGGCAATGGAACGGTCATTGTACTAATTCATTACCACACCCCAAAACATATTCCCATGTTTAATTACCACCTATTTCTTGGTATAATATGTAATAACACAAACCTAAAACGCTTATATCTGATCAAACAGGACCGTGCTGATTCTTTACATTTTTCATTACGTAAAAGAATGAGTATAATTTGGGAAACCAAGGGGTGACATATGAGAGTCTTATTGGAATTGACGCGCATCATATTGATTTTCGGGATTGCCGGATCGTTTCTTTCGATGATGGTATATGGCATATACAATAGCATGGAAGTCAACACGGAGCAGTATGGCTGGCTAGGTTCCGTCGCCATCCTCATTTTATTATTCGTCTCGTATCGTAATAAACTCCAGTTCAACGGTTGGTACGTTGGCAAAGGGAAGGAAAAACTCCCTAATACCGCCTCAAACGCTCTCATCATCTGCTCACTACTGCTGTTATGTGCTCCACCCATTTTAAGTATGTTAACAAATGATTTTACACTAAACGGGACGATCAACCATTTTAAATAGAGCAGGAGGAAACTTTTTTGCAAAAATTATTTAATATCGTGGTCCTCATCCTCCTGCTCGGTACCTTTTGGCATGG
Source organism: Peribacillus muralis (assembly GCF_001439925.1). GTDB lineage: Bacteria > Bacillota > Bacilli > Bacillales > DSM-1321 > Peribacillus > Peribacillus muralis. The sequence goes on along the minus strand of NZ_LMBV01000005.1, from coordinate 182,740 downwards.
ATATGGCAAAGAAATTCAGGAATCTGGGGTCAAGGCGGGAGTTAGCTCGTTTGCATCCGATTTTCGTTCCCTCATAAACGAGCCCGAGGTTTCAACTGCCCTGGAAAAACTGAATACAGGCGTCAACAGCCTGCTCGGGTCGCTAACCGAAACCTTGGATAGCGCTACCGATGACGAGCGCCAGGAAAAGGAAAAAGCGAAAAAACCAGCACTGGAAGCTCCAGCTGCAGCTTCTTTCTCCGTCCGTAATATTGAAATGGGCGACAAAAAAGAAGATGTTGAAAAACTCGCTGGTGAGGCGAAGCGGCATACGCGGAACGAATATGGCGTCGATTGGTACGCCTATCACGAAAATTACCAAAACTTCTTCATGGTTGCCTATGATATAAACAATAAAGTCGTCGGTTTATATACGAACCAGGACTTAATATCCTCGAAGCAAGGAATTGAACGCGGCACCCCTAAAAAGCACGTGGCTGAAAAATTGGGCGAGCCCGTTACAAAATTGCTTAAAGGCAACGTCTATTACCAGATCAAAAGTGATGGCGAATACGAAATGTTTGAAAGGGATAATAGCTATGTGACCATTTTTTATGACGAACATGAAAAAAACACCGTCACGTCGATCCAAATTATCGACGCTAACCTCGAAAAACAAAAAGGCGGTTATTTTGCCGCAGCCAGCCCCGAGCTTAAGCAAGGCTTTGAATACCAATTATTCGATTTGACCAATGCCGCCCGGGTCAACCATGATCTCTCCGTGCTGTCATGGGATAAGCGAGTCAAAGTCACTGCCCAGGACCACAGTAAGGATATGGCCGTGAATCAATATTTCAACCATACTAATCTTGAAGGTGAATCCCCCTTCGACCGGATGGAGGATGACAAGATTACGTTTCGAATGGCTGGCGAAAACCTGGCTGCCGGGCAGAATAGCAGCATCTTCGCCCATGAAGGCTTGATGAATTCCATCGGGCATAGGGAAAACAAATTACAGAAGGATTTTCGATCACTAGGTGTCGGAGTCGCTTTCGATAAAGAACAGAAGCCCTATTATACAGAAAACTATTTAAGGAAATGAACGAAAAAAAGGAGTGTGCCCTCTATGAAATGGGCGCCCTCCTTTTTTTGCTTCACCAAACGAATAATCCCACAACCATGGCACTTAATAACGACACGGCCATCCCGCTAAGCAACAGTTTCCAAACGTTCTTTCCGATGATGGTCGACTTCTCGTCGTTGAGGACGGAATTGAATGTTCCATAAATCATGCCGACAGTACTGAAGTTGGCAAATGACGTCAAATATGTGACCGCAACGGCAACTGTATGCGGAGACAGTGTACTGATTTTATCTTTCAAATCGAGCAAGGCGACGAACTCATTCGTGGCCAGCTTGATTCCCATCAATTGAGCGACATACATGGCATCATTTCCCGATAGCCCAAGCAGGAATGCAAATGGACTAAAAACAAAAGAAAAGATTTTTTGAATGGTCAAGCCATCAATAAAGAAACCGAAAATTCCGTTCAAGCTGGCGGTTAACGCCACATAACCGATAACCATTGCCATGATGACGAAGACCATTTTGGCGCCGACCAGCATACTGTTGGAAATGGTGGAAAAGAAATCTTTACGTTCCTCTTTAGCTGGAACATATACGACATCTTCTTCTTTACTGACATCTACGGGATTTAACATGTTGGCAATCAGCAAGGCATTTAAGCAGTTCAAGGGAATCGCTACAAAAACATAGGTTGCCGGGACCATGGATAAGTAGGCACCAATGATCGAGCCACTGATGCTGCTCATGCTCATGATTCCAAATGTCAATAATCGCTGATTTTTAATTGCTCCGAGCTGAGTCCGGATAACGGCCAGTGCTTCCGTATTCCCGAGGAACATCATCTGGATGGAAAAGAAACTCTCAAGTTTTGGCAAACCGGAAATCTTCGAAATGAGCCAACCCACCTTATCCATGATCCAGGTAAGAATTCCGAAATAGGTTAAAATATCAAAAAACGTAATAATGAAAATAATCGGCATCAAAGCGCTGAAAAAGAAATCTACTTGTTCATTTGCCATTAACGAAGGAAAGACAAAGGAAATCCCTTCATTCGCACATGAAATCAACCAGGTAAAGAAAGAAGCGATCTGATTAATGACCCATCCCCCTATTTTAGTCGATAACATGAACCAGGTGATAAAGAATTCAACAACCAGTAAGATAAAAACGGCTTTCCACTTAACGTTCCTTTTATTAGGTGAACAAAGGTAAACGATGCCCATTACAACTAAAACACCTAATGCATTCAATAAGAAAAACATGATTTCATCCCCTTTTAAATTATCATTTCCCATTCATTTTTTTATATAAAAAAACCCTTACCTTTTTACACTTTCAGCCGCAGGAAGAAAGTGTGAAAAGGTAAGAGCTGCATTAAAACACGGTGTGCTGAACCAACTTTTGATAGGTGTATCAACATATACCTGTGTATCTCTTCTATTTTCATACTTCCTTGTAGTCCGGCATTATTTACGGCTGCCAGGTAGAAACTATCAGACCATTATCACTGATATTATACAAGGATATTTTTTAAATAATTTATTAGGAAAGATACATTTTAAAACAGGTGATTTTCAATTGCAATACATTTTACAATTGTTATATTAATATAAATATTTAGATATAAAAATACGGAAAATAAAGATCGAACAAGCGAGGCAAATGACAGGTATACAGAAGCGACGATAGGCTTAAAACATCAATAAATCAAAAAAGAATCTGCCTATTTGTGATAATCCTTGCTTAAAATCATCATACTAACCAGACATCACCTTTAAGGACGTGAATTTTGGTGGATTTTTTTAATAGCCAGGAAACTCTTACTACAATTCAGTGGACTTTGAGAGCCATCATAACCTTCGTTTTTTTACTTTTTTCGGTTAAATTGATGGGGCAACGAGCCATTTCTCAGTTAAGGTTACTTGATTTTATAATCGCATTAATTATCGGCAACATTCTTGCCCATCCTTTGTCTGATGAACAGTTAGGTTTGGAGGGCTCCTTGATAACGACCGGTGTTTTAGTTATTTTATATATATTTAGTGTGTTTACGAGCCTTAAGTGGGACAAAGTCCGAAGTTTCTTTGAACCACCCCCTTTTCCCCTTATCGAAAATGGGCAAATCGTTTACAAAAGCTTAGTCAAGGCTCGAATCTCCATTGATTTTTTATTATCAGAATTAAGAAAAGAAAAGATTGAAGATATTCAAAAAGTATCGCTCGCACTATGGGAACCAAATGGTACGATTTCAGTGTTTTTAACTCCTCAATATGAAGCCTTGACGCCAACAGATATGCATCTAGCAACGAACGCCTTCACTTTTCCGAAAACGATTATTAAAGAAGGAAAGATTGACCTTAAAGAATTAACACGAGACGGTAAAGACGACGTATGGCTTAAAAACAGAATCAAACAAACCTATAATGCGGAAGTTAAAGATATTTTATTAGCGACGATTGATGATGAAGAGAAGTTAAAGGTTTTTTTGTACAAGTAACATTTGTACAAAAAAAAATCCCCCTCTAGAATCGTGTACACCTACATAAGAATGCGGCTTTTTACACGTTCAACATAAAGGGGGATAAGATAATATTCTGCAGTCATGACGCAGAAACAGCTTTCTTGAAAAACTTCACGCTTTTATTACTCAGACCAATTCAATGTATTTAAGAACCTGAACACATCTTCATAAACCTGCTCACGTTCTTTACCTAATGTGATTATATGACCAGAGTTTTCATACCAGATCAAGTGTTTATGCTGGGTATCTACTTCATTGAAAATCGCTAAAGCACTGTCCGTATAGTCGGGATCGTCCAAACGGCCTTGTAAAACTAGAGTTGGTGATGTAATCAAATCCAAGTTTTCACCGGTTTCATTTATTATATTCACCACATCTTTAAGTGAGTGCATAGGGTCTTCTTCCAATAGCTTGACTTCCGCAGCAATTTGTTCTGCATCTTTGCCCTCGAACTTCTTATAGGCCTGTGCATAATTGAGCAAGCGATTTTTTTGTCGATCGCTACTTTTCCCTTGAGTCGGAGCACACATTGAAACGACCCCTGTTACTGGAAGTTCAATTCCTACTTTTAATGAGAAAACGCCTCCTAAAGAAATTCCTGCAACGGCAATTTCTTCATAGCCCTCATCTTTAAGGAATTGATAGCCGTTAACTACATCTTCCCACCATTCCTTTGGACCTGTCTGTACGAGTGCCTCAGCTGACACACCGTGTCCTCTATAAAGGGGTCCGTGGCAAGTATAGTCGCGATCATGCAAGTATTTCCCTAATTTCTTCATATCTCCTGTACTACCGGTAAACCCATGAAGTAACAGGACTGCTCTTTTTCCACCTCTGTATGTGAATGACTCAGGTGCTTTCACTTTCATCTAACTAGGACCTTCTTTCTGCTCTTGTTGATAAATAGAATCTATATGATTTTTAACAAAAAATCAATCAATACCCCTTGAGTAGGGTTTTCATCTATCCTAATCCGTATTTTCATAAAACAAACCATCATTGTAAATAGCATTCTTAAACACTACATACAACTCACCCGTTCCGAAGCACATTTTACTATGATTGAATTTATTTAGCAATCGTCATTTAACCATTTTTTTTAAGAAAAGTAAACTAAACCTTGTGATAAACTGTACAATATATTGAAAAAAAGGTGACGCTTTACTTAGAATAAGGAATTAATGAAAGAAAGCTTACTATTTATTACCATCGAAAAAAATCTCTATTTCTATGAAAAAGATTCGCGATTTGGGCGTTTTACTCGCGAATTTGCACTTTACTCAATCAATCTTACTGCTTTATCTCCGAAATTGGAGATTTATCAATCAAACTTTCTGTTTTATCTACGAAATTAGAGATTTATCAATCAATCTTTCTGTTTTATCTACGAAATTGGAA
>NZ_LMBV01000005.1:177424-177704 GCF_001439925.1 Peribacillus muralis | reverse complement strand
GTTTTATCTACGAAATTGGAGATTTATCGATCATTCTTTCTGTTTTATCTACGAAATTGGAGATTTATCAACGAAACTTTCTGTTTTATCTCCGAAATTAGAGATTTATCAACCAATCTTTCTGTTTTATCTACGAAATTGGAGATTTATCAATCAATCTTTCTGTTTTATCTACGAAATTAGAGATTTATCAATCAAACTTTCTGTTTTATCTACGAAATTAGAGATTTATCTATAAATCTTTCTGTTTTATCTCCGAAATTGGAGATTTATCAATCAA
>NZ_LMBV01000005.1:0-177378 GCF_001439925.1 Peribacillus muralis | reverse complement strand
TTTATCTACGAAATTGGAGATTTATCGATCATTCTTTCTGTTTTATCTACGAAATTGGAGATTTATCGAACAAACTTTCTGTTTTATCTCCGAAATTGGAGATTTATCGATCAATCTTTTTGTTTTATCTGCCAAATTGGAGATTTATCGAATTACCTCATATAAAAAAGGGCTTAGTTCGGCCCTTTTTTGTTTATTTCTATGTGCTTGCGATAATTGGCGCAGGAGAGCTTCATGCAGTTGCCTTGGACTTGTGGACCGTATTTTTGACGAAAGGCCTCGAGGCAATAGCATCTGTCTTCTTTCTTTTCGGATCGATCCATCACGCGCTTCACTCCTCCTAATCAACCGGAGATTACGCGTTTCTCCAGTTTTATATGAATTTGTCCAAGCAGTACGGCACCGATTGACTGGATGATTGTTTTTACGATGATTTGACCGATGATCGCTGCTGGTACGGCTTCCCATGGCAGGATGTTGGCACCGAGTGGGCTTAGGCCAATCACGACAAAAAGCACCGAATCGAAGAATCCGCCAACAATCCCGCTGTAAAATACTCTCCAGCTCATCGGCAGTTTTAGGCGGGTATAAATTTCTGTGTCAGCCGTTTCTGCCACGATGAATGATAACGCAGAGGCGAATACGATCAATAAAGTGTCCCCTAATAGAAATGATACACATGCAGATAATATAAGTGCGGTAATGATGCATAAATAGGTCTTCGCCCGGCCGAATTTATTCTGGACCAGATCTCGAAAGATGAACGTCCCCCCAATGAGCAACGTTCCCATCGGAATGATGAAGACCCCAAAATGTAAGGGCGCAAAAGCTGCGGTCACCACATTTGCGGTAATGATGGATACTAAATACAATACTATTCTTAACATTTCTTACAATCTCCTCTTACAGAAAAAACAGCACCCTAAGAAAGAGCACTGTTCTCCTTAGTTTTTTTGAGAGGGTAGCTAGAACCTCTTCCGCCAGAGCGAATTATTTTTTTCCTTATTCATCGTAGCCTGAAAAGGACTTGAAATCAAGAAGTTTCCATGTACCGTTTCCAACAATATCCGCCTTTCAGTGCTTGTTTTGCCGATTTTTGTCGTAGAAAACTGCTTGACCGGCTGTATATGAAAAGCCGACAATCATTGATAGAGTAATATGAACCAAAGGAGGAAAGAATATGAAAAATATGACATTTGCTTATACTATTTATATCGCCACCACACCAGAGCGGCTTTGGGAATCTCTAACTAATGGTGAAGTCACGAAGAAATATCACTTTGGCTGTCAAGTCCAAGCTGACTGGCAAAAAGGCTCCACCGTTACATATTTGCATGAAGATGGGCGAATTACTGATCATGGTATCATACTTAAATGCGAGCCATTTCACCTGCTCTCGTTTACATGGAACATGACAGGAGACGAAACGGCTCGCGACAATCCTACACGGGTCACGTTTGAACTAATGCCAATGGATGGTTCGACTGTGAAGTTAACGCTTAAGCATGAAGAGCTATTGGAGACGGATTTCGTTGCTGATGCTGCTACCTTTGAAGGCTTGAATAATGGATGGCCTGCCATTCTAAGCAACCTGAAGAGCTTGCTTGAAACTGGACGGACCTTGCCGCCAATAGCAGTAGATTGGGATAATGAAGAATGTGGAAAACTATAAAAACAAATTGAAAGAGAGTTGATTTAGTAATGGATACTCAAATCATCACGAAATTTAAGATCGTCAAGCCCACTAATGAAGTGTTTGAAGCCATAGTGAACCCTGAAAAAATCGGCAACTTTTGGTTCTCGTCGAGTTCTGAAAGATGGGAACAAGGCAGGGCGATTACATTGAGATATAACGAATACGATGCCGAAGTGGTTATAAAGGTGCTGGAAATCGAGGAAAATAGGAAAATCGTGTTTTCATGGGGGGAAAACGACCAAGAAACGGTGGTTAGAATTACACTAAACGAGCTGGATAAAAGTAGTACAGCTATTGAAGTGAACGAATCAGGTTTTAGTGAACACGACCCTGAAATAATAACCAAAATGATCGGACAAAAAGAAGGTTGGGTTTATACATTAACCTGTTTAAAGGGTTACTTGGAAAATGGCATTAATACGTTGAGAGCATCAATAATTTTTTAATTCTTAAAGATTAATTTTCCTACGGGAGAAAAAACTCAAGGATGAATATCACCCATGAGTTTTTTACCTTCCGTATAAAGTATCATTCGAAATTATTTTTAGATATACACCCCTCGAAGCGTTTTTATAGGCTTCAATGTTCATGTTCTTCACGTTTTCCGATAAACTGGATGCTTGTACTAATTGGGTTCCATGGATAACGGAAGGATCAATGAGACGCACTTTATTCTTCAGGTGTATATCGTAGTTCCATTGAGCCTCCTGTACCAATACGTTGCCGTGAATTCGTTTTAGCAGGTTTTGCAAATCATCGTCTTCAATGGATTTTAATAAGCGCATAACTTCTTCATCTTCACCAAGCAGGTCATACAGGCTGATCAGGTTTTTATCCAAGGTCCATTTCAAAGTCTTCGCCAAGGTATCATACCCATATATATTAAGCGGGTCCATGAAAAAATCGATCACTTCGCCATAATACGTCTTCACGAACCAAACAGCTGCCTCAAGATCATTTAGGCACATCCTTCCGTCCACTATGATTATATGCCCCAGAAAGTCTCTTACGGATTCCAGTCTGATGTTCCCATAGTGATACATGTCGTGGAGAGTATAATCCACCCGATCGGCACATAACTCAGGTGCTGGTTGTTCCAATAATTTCCACTCCGATTCAATGATAGTTTCATACTGATAGCCGTATCGCTTTAGGATCGAGGGGATTTCGGATTTCATAATGACTTGATTAAATATCTTTTCATGATAATCTTCCTCTTCGCAATCAAGAACAAAATCGATAACATGTGAAAATGCCGTGTGGGATACGTCATGCAGCAGGCCTGCAATTTGTTCCTCTAATGATCCTCCTAGCTTCTTGATTAGTAACATCACGCCATCGGAATGATCAAATCGTGTCACATTCCACTTCTCATTCACTAAATAACTGGCTCCGCCTTGATGGACCCCTTTTAATCGCTGGACCGGTTTGCTTAACATCAGCTCTTCAAGAACTCCCTCTATTTCGTGCTGTCCATAGATATTATCCGAAACGATCAATTTTAACTGCACTCCCTAAATGTTATTTTTAGTGATGGGCTTGCTTCACAAAAATGATTTCCCCACTCATATTTTCCTCATATTGCTTTCTTGTTAATTCCCTTAGTACTTTGCTGGTATTCACCAAGTAATGAGGTATGGTTGATTTCCCCTCCAATGCTCGCTTTCCGCGGGGCGGGCGGTGAGCCTCGCACTTCCGCTCCAATCAACCTTACATAGTTTCGTTTTGAAAACAGCAATCTTTACGAAAAAGAGCCTTTTAAAAATGGTAGAGCGAATAATAAACAACCTCTAAATATGATAATTATTGAAGATAATATTAATTATCCTTATTTTATTATATAAAGGTAATGTTGTTATTTAGTTAAATCGATTAGGGGCTCCTTTTTTTCTGTTACAGACACCTTCATATCTCCCATGAATTGACCTTGTACAAAAATCTGTAAATCCCAAATGCCGGTTTCAGTAAAGGTGAAAATCGTTGTCGCCATGGATACTGGAGCATCATTGCCCCCACTTTTAAAGCTGACTGGTTGCGGTGTATATGCTTGAGGTAATTCTTTGATGGGCGTTTTTATATTGATGACTTCCCCTTTAGCTGTAGCGGTAATTCCACTGCCAGCATGAGTGGCCGTTACCTTTAGGTCGCCTAGAGGATTTTCTTCACTCTTTCTCCAAAAAAGCCATTCCAATCCGGTTTGTTTATCCACTAGTAAAGGTTTATCCACAAAGCCGAATTTTCGGTCCATTCCCCTTATTACATGCAGCATCATCACATCTTCTACTTTTTCTTTATGGTGAATGTGGATGCTGCGCGCAAAGCTTCGTAATCAAAAGCGAATCCTATTTCATCAGCATTGGCCTCGGTTGGGATCGTCAAGTAAATCGGCAGCATCATGAATAGAACAGCATTTTTTGCTTTCATATGTCTCCTTTCACAGATCAAGGTTACTATGTTAGACGATGTGGGCGGATTTTAGTTTCACATTATGGTAACATTTCACTTTTTTAATCCATGAAAAAAGGCAGCGTGACTTTGCATCACACTGCCTCATCCTCTTTACACGCCCCGCTTGTTGCCCCATATATAGGTGTGCAGCTGCGGTAGAACCTTCACGTCATTCAATTCATCATCGGCTATCACTTTATCGATTAACGCTTCATATTTCTTCAACAATCCACTGATTAATTGCTGATCATCCGCCGTCCTGCTATCGTCATTGCCAACCTGCAGATAAAAAGGAATGCCGGGATATCGCCGATGTATATGTTTGGCATACTGATAATCTTCTTCATTGAAAACGACAATCTTCAATGAGACATGGTTTTTCGGGTTTCGGTCGGCTAGGTTCGCCATGATGAGATCGAGCACCGTAAAGTCCGTGTTCATTCCCGAGCTCGGCGGCTTAGGTGATAAAGTCAATTCATCAATTTCGAGAAACCAATCCTGCCAGCGGCTTCCTTGTGTTTCGACACCGATTTTCATTTCATGTTCATGCAGCAAGGCTATTAAGCCGTTTAGATTTTTCAGCAGTGCCGGATTCCCTCCAGATATCGTCACGAAGGAAAAACCGGAACCTCCAATTCGCTTCAGCTCAGTCCAAATTTCTTCAGCGGTCATTTGGACGGTATCTTCCTTCCCTGATCCATCCCAGGTAAAAGCGGAATCACACCACGAACAGGAATAATCGCAGCCAGCAGTCCTTACGAACATCGTCTTTTGGCCAATGACCATTCCCTCACCTTGGATGGTCGGGCCGAATATTTCCATAACCGGAAGTTTACTCACTTTCCATCCACTCCCGTCTTGCCTCAGCATAGCTTGTCGGGGTTTCGTAGAGACGGACAAATTCTACTCTGGCACCCTGATAATCTTTTAATGAGAGGGCTTCGGCCATTTTTTCATAAATCCAGACAACGATATTTTCAGCTGTTGTGTTCATGAGCGGGAGCGTTTCATTCAAATAACGATGATCGAGGTGGACTTCGATTTCATTTTTCCATATATCCTTCATGTCGCCGAAATCTATCATCAGGCCGCGTGAATCGGTATACCCGCTCAAGCCAAAGATGACCTTGTATGTGTGACCATGGAGATTCTTGCATTTCCCCTCATAATCGTGCAGATGGTGTGCTGCGTCAAAGGTGAATTCCTTGCTGACCAGTACTCTCTTTTTTGTATAGTTTAGTTGACTGCGTTGTATATCTTCATCTATTTTTTGGAGCTTATCGACGATTGTAAAACCATACATCATGAGAGGATCCTCCGTCTGCTTACATAGTCATCCAGCCCTTTCTTGCGCAGCTTACACGCAGGACATTCCCCACAGCCGTCAGATATGACGCCATTATAGCAGGTCAAGGTCTTTTCGCGGACAAAATCGAACGCGCCAAGCTGATCTGCAAGCTCCCATGTTTCTTCTTTATTCAACCACATAAGCGGCGTATCAATCACGAATGACTGGTCCATCGACATATTCAAGGTCACATTCAACGATTTAATGAAAACATCGCGACAGTCCGGATATCCGCTGAAATCGGTTTCGCAGACGCCTGTGACAATATGTTTAGCGCCAATCTGGCTGGCCAGCACTCCGGCAAACGAAAGGAAAAGCAAATTCCTCCCTGGCACGAATGTTGATGGCAATTCGCCGTCTTCGCCGTCCTTCACTTCGATGTCACTTCTCGTCAGCGCATTGGGTGCCAGCTGGTTCAGAAGCGACATGTCAAGGATATGATGATTAATGCCTAGCTCTTTAGCTATCTGTTGAGCGCATTCGATTTCCAAGCTGTGCCGCTGATTATAATCGAACGTCACCGCCTCGACCTCCTCGAACCTTTCCATTGCCCAAAACAAACAGGTCGTACTGTCCTGACCTCCGCTAAACACTACCACTGCTTTTTCTTTCTTCTTCATTCTATAAAACTCCTTTTTACGGAAAAAAACAGCACCCTAAGAATAGAGTACTGTTTCTCCTTAGTTTTTTTGAGAGGGTAGCTAGAACCTCTTCCGCCTTAACGCGGAATATACCATTTTCCAAGTCAATCGTAACTTGAAAACCACAAGAAATCAAGTTGTTTATAGAAGTAGCGACTAGCCCCAATGGGAAGCTTGGTATTTCTTACAATAAGATTAACATATTCCTTTATTCTTCCGATAAATAAGTGAGCAAACTTATTGATAAAGGGGTCCATTCATTTGAAAAGCATTAAAGGAAAGATATTGTTGGCTTTTTCACTGATCATATCTTTATGTATCATTTTAGGAGCATTCAATATTTATAGCAGTAACAAGTCACTCGAAAATTCGCAAGATATTATGGAAAAGGAGCTGCCGCTTCTGATCAAGAACGAAAAGCTGTTGTATAATCTTGCCCAAAGAACGGCGTTCGCAAGAGCCTATATTCTATACGGCGACGAAAGTTATAAAGATAAGTTCCTACAATATACCGAAGATAGTAAAGACATCCAGGAGGACCTCTTGTCCTCAAGCAATTCGGAAAAAACGAAGGACTTGATCGAGAAAAGTGTGGATTGGAGAACGATGATTGTCGAACGGGTATTCACACAATATGAAAAAGGAAATGAAGAAAGAGCTAAAGAGATTCTCAAAAACGAACTGTCGCCCATCGGTAACGATATAATAGCAGGCTTTCAGGGGCTTGCTACAGAACAAGAGGAATTGATTAAAGCATCAGGCGAAACCGTCATGGCTAGTGGAAAGTCGGTCAGGATGACAAGTATTATCATATCCAGTGCCGCCGTCATCATTGGCATTGTGCTTGCGATTGTCACTGCCCAATTCATTACCGCCCCCCTGCTTAAGATAAGGGATAGAATGAAATCGGTGGCTGCTGGAGAGCTAAATCATGAGCCACTGGAGCATAAAGCGAATGATGAGATTGGAGATTTAACGGTTTCTGCCAATCAAATGCAGAAAAACCTCCGTGATACGATCGAAAAGACACTGGCTGTATCATTATCCGTTTCCAACCAAAGCCAAAACCTGACTCAATCGGCATTTGAAGGGCAGCAAGGAAGCAAGCAAATAGCGACCACGATGTATGAACTTTCGGAAGGTTCGGAGTCACAAGCCGACCGGGCAACGGAAATGGTCCGGATGATGGAGGAATTTACCGGTAAAATTGAACAGGCGCATCAGGATGGGGTCGGGGTATTCAGGAGTTCCAGCGAAATCCTTAACCTGACAAAAGAAGGAACCATTTTAATGCGCAGTTCAGTTCAGCAAATGAAAACAATCGATAACATCGTCAAACATGCCGTCGAGCAAGTGAAGGGGCTCGATTCTCGATCACAGGAAATCTCGCAGCTCGTTCAGGTCATCAAGGACATTTCCAATCAAACCAACCTCTTGGCCCTGAATGCTGCCATAGAAGCTGCACGAGCTGGCGAACATGGCAAAGGCTTTGCCGTCGTGGCGGATGAAGTGCGTAAACTCGCTGAAGAGGTCACAGCTTCCGTAGGGGACATCACCGAAATTGTAGGTACGATACAGACTGGTTCAAAAAGCGTCGTCCGATCCCTGGAGAATGGTTATTCCCAGGTTGATGAGGGTACAAAACAAATTACCCTTACAGGTCAAACCTTTGAAACGATCAATCATTCTGTCGATGATATGAGCACGAAAATCCAACATATTACAGATGAATTGAACTATATCTCTACTAATAGTAGAAACATCAATGTGGCCATTGAAGACATCGCAGCCGTTTCCGAGGAGTCAGCCGCAGGAATTGAGCAAGTTTCCGCCTCCGCACAACAATCCAGTTCTTCTATGGATGAAATCACCAATCATGCCGGCGAGCTCGAATCGTCCGCTGCGCAACTAATTGAACAGGTGAAGAAATTCCGTATTTGATGTTAGTGAATTCCTGCCATTTACAGGCGGGAATTTGTTTTTGTCTCTACGATGGGGTTGTTTCACTTTAGTCGTTTCGGGGAATAACTGACTATACACACATATTTAGTAGCCATATGATAACCCCTTATTATTAGAATAATGAATGTATTAAGGGCTTTGAAACGATTATGGAAAGGACATTGCACATTCGCAGATACAACGATCTTTTAATTACAAGTCTTTATTACCATGAAACTCTATCTTTCTCTCCAAAAATGTAAAAAAAGGTTAATTTTCCGTGCTAGTATGTTACCATTAAACCAAGACCTTTTAACCCTACAAGGAGGAATTCAGATGAAACGTTTTTTCAAATTCATAGCAGAGTTTAACGAGAGGAAAGCCCTAGAAAGGGAAACCGACGAATTCTTTCGCAAAGAATACGAAAACTACATGAAAATGAATTCCGACACAGGAGCAAAAAGGAGACTGACTCCTAAACTTTATGTGATTGATGGTGGTAAAAAAGGCGCAAACCTTGAAATTTCAAACAGAAAGAAATCAAGTTAATTCATACAAATTTATAATCCGAAAGCTCAGAGATCCTTCTGAGCTTTTTTTATTTCATTTCCCATTATCAATATAATAGAAGAAACTAGGTATTTTTTTAAAAATTGAGTTAACTTTCGTTTATTTCATGATTTAGGTAAAGAAGCATATTATTGCCCTTTTAGTATGATCGCGACAAAACATCCACATAAAAAGAGATGTGTGCTTTTACTCATCTTTGTCCCTTTTCAAAAGAGTCAAACTAATTGGGTCGTTAGGTACAAACTCTTGCGTTACATGACAAATGCATCAATATTGTTACATCCAGTCCGGACATGTGGGTATAAACAATTATCATCCTGTAATAATACCCGCTTTGAAAAACAAATCATTATATAAATATAGTCATTATGAATCGGGTTTAATTGCTTATAAATTGACATTCCCTCTCTTTATAACGTGCTCACATTACAACTTCCATAATTTAGTGTAAATAATTCGTAGTTTCACTTCATTTTCACACATATCTTTGTACTCACTGATCCATTTCTAGCATTAGATAGTATTACACTCGTATATACATTTATTTGCAAAAAATGAGAATAACTATATTACGATAGAATAATTGACCCTTGCCTATTAAGTTTAAAATCATGTAGTGTGTATTCAGTAAATCAAATATGTGAAAAAGAGAGGGTAAAAAATGGCACTAATATTTATATGTGCGATCTTTTTGCTTGGCTATGGCATAGTCGAACAAAAACGCCATCAGAAGCGGCTCGACTCCATTCCGGTACGGGTGAATGTGAATGGCATCCGCGGGAAATCGACTGTAACACGTCTTATTACAGGTGTAATCCAGGAAGCCAAATACAAAACAGTAGGAAAAACGACCGGAACCTCAGCAAGGATGATTTATTGGTTTACGGACAAAGAAAAGCCGATCAAACGCCGCCCAGAGGGACCGAACATTGGCGAACAACGTCGTGTCGTCAAAGAAGTGGCTGATTTGGGCACGGAAGCACTAGTTTGTGAATGCATGGCCGTACAGCCTGACTATCAACTAATCTTCCAAAATAAAATGATTCAAGCGAACATCGGGGTCATCGTGAATGTACTCGAAGACCATATGGATGTCATGGGTCCTACTTTGGATGAGGTTGCCGAGGCCTTCACCGCTACCATCCCCCATAATGGTCACTTAATAACGATTGAAAGTGAGTATTTGGACTTTTTCAAGCAAGTTGCCAAGGAACGCAACACAAAGGTGATTGTCGCAGATAACTCAAGAATATCGGAAGAATTTTTACGCGAATTCGACTATATGGTATTTCCGGATAACGCCTCACTAGCTTTGGCCGTTGCCGAAGCTTTGGGCATTGATGAAAAAACAGCCTTTCGCGGCATGTTACATGCACATCCCGATCCAGGTGCGATGCGAATTACCAAGTTCGGAGATCCAATTCTGCCAACTTACTTCGTAAACGGCTTTGCTGCTAATGATGCATCATCGACCTTGAATATATGGGACCGTGTCAATACGTTCGGATACAGCACGGAATCTCCTATCGTCATCATGAACTGCCGTCCTGACCGTGTAGATCGGACTGAGCAGTTTGCAAGAGATGTGTTGCCTTACATAAAATCTTCCATCGTCATCGCCATTGGTGAAACCACTTCACCGATTACGCGGGCATTCGAGCAAGGTACATTAGATACAAACGAGTATTGGGATCTAGAAAACTGGACGACAGAAGAAATCGTTGCCCGTCTCCGTCCAGTCATGAAAAACCGTATCGTATACGGTGTCGGCAATATACATGGTGCAGCGGAACCTTTAATTGAAGCATTCATGAAATCTAAAGCAAAGCAAAAAGCGAGTTAAGTAGGAGGAAACAAAATGTTTGGATCGGATTTATATGTAGCCCTAGTATTGGGAGTGACGCTTAGCCTCATCTTTTCAGAAAAAACGGGTGTCGTGCCCGCTGGACTTATCGTGCCTGGTTATTTGGCACTCGTGTTTGATCAATGGCAAATCATGCTGATCATCATGATCATTAGTATCGTAACGTATTTAATCGTCACCCACGGCCTTTCAAGATGGGTGATATTATATGGAAGAAGAAAATTCGCAGCGATGATGGTGACCGGGATTTGCTTGAAGCTTCTATTGGACTTCGTCTACCCCGTCATGCCGTTTGAAATATTCGAGTTTCGGGGAATTGGGATAATCGTTCCTGGCTTGATCGCGAATACCATTCAAAGACAAGGGATGCCATTAACACTTGGCAGCACGCTTTTATTATCCGGCTTAACTTTCGGATTAATGAACGTGTATTCCCTATTCTGAGGTGCACAAGATGAAACGGACTTTAAACGCTAAAGAAAAAACACTTATCTTCATTAAACGCACGAAGAAAAACAATCTTAAATACGCTGCAATCATCCTACCACTTTTACTGATCGGGTTAGCCATCACCACGTGGATGGGACGGGCTGAGGAAGTGAAAACAGTCGCTTCCAAATCTGATCAGCCATTGACGATGACAATGGTCGGAGATGTGATGATGGGGCGTTATGTGGAGGAAGTGACGGAAAAACACGGGTATGATTACTTGTTCCGTTACATGAAGCCCTATTTTGTCAATTCGGACTATGTTAGCGGCAACTATGAGCACCCCGCTTTGAAAGACGAGGCAGCCAGCTACAAGAAAGCTGATACAGCCATCCGGTTGAACTCCAATGAAAATGGGGTCAAAGCGGTCAAGGATGCAGGGTTTTCAGTCATGAACCTTGCCAACAACCATATGATGGATTTTGAAGAGCAAGGACTCGTTGACACGATTGATGAATTCAAACATGCGGATATGAACTATGTCGGTGTTGGAAAGAACAGTGACGACGCCAAGGCTAGCATCGACTACAGTGATGTTAATGGCGTGCGGGTGGCAACACTTGGCTTCACGGATGTTTATGGTACGAATGCCGTGCCAACCGATAAGAAAGCTGGACTATTGAATTCGAATCCTGATTTATTATTTGAAATGATTGGAAAAGCAAAGGATGCCAAACAAGGCAATGCCGACTTGATTGTGGTGAATATGCATTGGGGTCAAGAGTATTCATCATCTGCCACCTCTCGTCAAAAAGACTTGGCCAAAGCGGTCATTGACGCGGGAGCTGACATCATCATCGGCCATCACCCCCACGTCCTTCAATCGTTTGACGTTTATAAAGGCGGAATCATTTTCTATAGTTTAGGTAACTTCATATTCGATCAAGGCTGGACTCGTACAAAGGACTCAGCGATGGTCCAATACCATTTGGCCGCAGACGGAAAAGCTTCAATCGATGTCGTCCCACTGCAAATTGAGGCGGCGACACCGAGACCTGCCACCTCGAAAACGGATCAAGCCCGTGTTTACCGCCAGCTGACGAAGGAAACGGGTGAGAACGTCCAATGGTCAAAAAAAGAGGATCATATCGAAATCACGATCAACCACAAAAAGGTAATCGATCATAAAACAGAGCGTGAGCAAGAAGAAAAAGCTGCAAAAGAAAAGAAAGCTGCACAAGCGAAAAAGCCAGAAAATGCTAAAGAGCATATACAACCCGTTCAGTAAGGATCGGTTGGCTACGATTTGAAATAGAGAAACACACAACTTAGATACTCATCGAAAAAGGGGGATTCACTGATGATTAACACTATGACGAGAAAAGTGCTCCTTACCCTTTGCATGCTCATATATATAGCAGGATGCTCGAAGACACCCCCTATTTCTGACACGAATGAACCGAAAGATAGTAAACCAGCACAAGCTTATGGAGTCAGCTCATCTAGCCCAATAGCAATAGATGTGGGAATGGAGATATTGAAAAACGGCGGCACGGCGGCAGATGCCGCCATTGCTGTATCTTATGCTTTAGGAGTAACCGAACCATATGGATCTGGTATAGGTGGCGGCGGCGGTATGCTGATCACCCCTAAGTCCGGCAAACCCAATTTCATCGATTATCGGGAATCTTCTCCGGAAGACCCAAGTTCAAGACACGAAACGGGGATTCCAGGCTTAGTGGCAGGCATGCAGGTTATCCACGACAAGTACGGAACCGTACCGATGGAAGACCTCATCCAGCCAGCAGTTGATTTGGCACAAGACGGTTTTAAAGTGAACGAAATGTTATCCGAACGCTTAGCCAATTCCGAAGCAAGGGTTTCATCCGATGATACTTCACTGTTTTACCCGGATGGCGATGCTATTGAACCAGGCAAAACCCTCAAACAGGAAAAACTTGCTGAAACATTGAAGAAGATTCAAAAAGATGGTCCTGATGGTTTTTATAAAGGGGAAATTGCACGCGATATAAAAAAAGAAACAGACGTCGACATGATGGATTTAAAGCACTATGAAGTGAAAGAACGAAAACCGGTTCAAGGAACATTTGCCGGCTATGACGTTTGGACCGCCCCTCCTCCCTTTTCCGGTATTACAGTTCTTGAGATGTTAAAGCTGGCCGAGAAAGCGAACTTAGGTAATATGCAAAGCAAATCAGATTATATAAAGGTGCTTGGGGGCATCACCAATAACGCTTACGAAGATCGAATCAAGCATATAGGAGATGGAATCAGTCCAGCTAAAGCTGAACAGCTGCTCTCCCCCATTCACTTAACTAATCTTAAGAATAAAATCAACAATGACAACTGGAAAGATAAAGAAGATCATGAGTCCGAAGAGCATGAAAGTACCACGCATTTTGTCATCATGGATAAGTATGGCACGACCGTTTCTGCAACAAATACATTAAGTAACTTTTTCGGATCGGGTGACTATACGAATGGATTTTTCCTAAATGATCAATTGAAGAATTTCGGTTCCGACTTGAATGCCCAGGAGGATTATAAACGCTCTAGAACGTTCACGTCACCGACCATTCTCAAAAAACAAGGGAAGGAATCGATTGGGATCGGTTTACCCGGCGGTAATAGAATTCCTCAAGTATTGATGCAGGTTCTTTACTCATATACGGAGAAAGAAGGCTCTTTCCAGGATATCATCGACCGTAAGCGGATTGCTTTTGATGGCAGAAACATTCACACAGAAGCAAGATTATCAAATGAAACCATATCAGATTTAGAAGATTCAGGATATGAAGTCATTCATGATCCGAATCCCATGTATTACGGCGGAGTTCAAGTACTCGTAAGAAACGAGAACAACGGACTAATATCCGGAGCTGGGGATAAGAGAAGAGGCGGAAGCTGGAAAGCGCAGCAATAACTATTTATTAATTTAGTGAGTATGAGGGGACGAGACTATGAATACCGTAAAAAAAATAGCAAGCTGGGTTATGCCTGTTGTTCTCATTGCAGCCCTGCTTGTGACGATGAATACGTTCAAACGGACGGAAACTTTAACACCTGACGAGCAAAAGAAAATTGAACGATATACGGCAGTGGAAAAATAAAAAAGCGGGTCTTACCCGCTTTTTTATTTTCCCCCTAATTGGAGGATAACCATGACTTTAACCAGCTACACGAATTTCGCCGAGCTTACCAAACATGAACAAGAATCCGTTGACTACCGGATTAGCTGTTATCACAGGAACCCGGATATGGCCATCCTTGCCATTCATGGCGGAAATATCGAACCAGGCACCAGTGAAATTGCTGACGCCCTTGGTGGTAGAATCGGTTCCAGCACCTATTCATTCGAAGGGCTGAAGCCTCGGGGCAACCAGATCCTTCATATAAAGTCCAGCTTATTCAATGAACCGAGCGGGGTTCTTATGGCAGCGAACGCACAGACAACCCTTACGATCCACGGACATCGCAACGAAACGGATTCGTTCGTTTACATCGGCGGGCGGAACGAAGCCTTTACGTACTATATCAAGCATTCCCTGAATGCTGCTGGATTTCAAACATATGACGCGCCTCGGCATCTTTTGGGCATGAGTGCAAGCAACATCACCAACCGATGCAAAATCGGTGCCGGCGTTCAGCTGGAACTGTCCACTAAGCTTAGGAAAAGCTTGTTCAAAGGCGATGACTTTAGCAGCAACAACCGAATCAATCGCTCGGATTTGTTTCACCACTTCGTTCACGCCCTCGAAAAAGGTGCGTTCACTTATAAACGGTTCAGTGAGTGATAAGGAAAGAGTTTAGTTGATAACGCTTTCGACTTGTCCGAAGCCTTCGAACTTTTCGGCAAAATACGCGGACGACAGGTTCGAAATATGGACACCAGGGATTTCGGTTGTATGGAGGAAACGTCCTGCCCCCAGATAAATGCCCACGTGCGTCACACCAAGCCTTGTACCGGTATCCTTAAAAAAAACTAAATCCCCTGCTTTTGGATTTTTGATTTTCGGCATTAAAGAGAAGTATTCCTTCGCCGAACCACGCTTTACCGACAGGCCCTGCTCCTTCATGACCCAGTAGATGAATCCACTGCAGTCCATTCCTTTCACGGGATCATCTTCCCCAAACGCATAAGTGAATCCACGTAACGTGTAGGCATACTTAATGACATCCTCAGCCTTATCATAAGCAGACTCATGGTTTACATAAAACGGAAACAAAGGACTGCTGTATATTTGCAAATACTGCCCTGGTAACAGCCGCTCCGATGGAAGGGCATTTCGATGTTTGATCGTATTCATGGAAACGTCGTATTTTTCTGAAATGCCTTTTAGTGTTTCGCCGTTTTGGACGATATGCTCACCCTTAGGTGTGTAAGTTTTATAGGCCAGTTTATATTTTTCAAAGTACTTTTCCGTACTCGATCTCACCTGAACCGTTTCACTCCCATATCCGGAATGAACAAATTGGTTGTTGCCAAGATAGATACCGCCGCTCACGACCTTTGCACTTTCTTTTTCAAGAAAGAAGATTAGATCTCCGGCTTTCGGACTCGTTGTATCCATCCCTTGCTCATAAAAACCGTCCACTGTCAAACGATCAATCGGAACGTTTTGCCCAGAAAGCACCCAATGGATCAATCCGCTGGAGTCAAAGCCGTTTGCAGGATTCTCTTCTCCTGCCCTTTTTTTAAACCCCACAAAGGTTTTCGCATAATTCGCAATCCATTTTCCCCTCTCCGACCACTGGTAGACGGCAGGAGTGTATAGGGTTTGAATGATCGTTAACCTCTGGCCAGCATATAGCTTTTGATCTGGTAACCCATTCGTTTTCATTAACTGCCCCGTGGATATACGATAGGTCCTGGCAACCGATTCTACCGTATCATTAGCAGCTACAGTATGAACACGATCTGCTGCCTCCGCAATGAAGCTCGGATAGAAAATGAAACTAACGATGAATACTCCTATCAGAACCTTGGCGCTTAGTTTTGCTTTAAACATATTACCCCTTCCTTCTTGATCAATTATCATCAACCTTATTGCCTGCACGGAATAAATTAACCCAACTAAACACTTATCAATATCCCTAATATCGGCAAAGATAATGAATCTTTTAGCCTAGTAATCATGAAAAACAACAAATTAATACGATAAGATACGGCATTGATGTCAGGGGTGCGCCAGGATTACCCAGCAGAGGATTAATAGAGGGAAAGTCATGAATTCATGGCATGTACACACTTTTAATATGGGCAAGCTTGAAAAACACTTGATTGCCGCTTGCTGTCGTTAACTCGACCAAGTTATTTGCTGCCGTTTTCAGAACCCCGATCTTCATAGGGTCTTCTCCCCCATCAAGGACCACAAGCTTTCCTGCATATTTCTTTAATTGCTCTCCCAAGGAGCGCACCATTGGCACGGCTGATGGATTGACGGGAAAGCATTCTTTGCTGAGGCCGTAAGGGATGTTACCTTGATGATAGGGGGAAAGCCATTTAAGGTGATGCAGTGATATATACATCGTTTTGTATACAGGCGAGTAAAACGCAAAGTAATCATTGAAAACATTGGTGATATAACCGTGCAGCGGAATGTGGCCCGCAACGTGGATTTCAGAAAACATCCCTTTTGCATTCATTAACGTTTTTCGATAGGAAATCGATCCCATGTCCTCCATCATCGGAGAATATAGCGGATATTCAATCTCATTATCTTTTTCTTCACTCAGATTAAATCTATGGACCTGCAGCATTGGAAAATATAGAAACTGCTCTCCATTGTACAGCACGAGAATATCCATACCCAGATCAGTTAAAATTCCTTTGAACGATTTTTCTCCCGAAAGCTGGACATCGATTTGCTTACCCAGTAATGCACCTGCATTACTCATTACTATCTCCTCCTAGAGGGTCATTTAGCTAAATATCATTGGGACCCAAACATATAATAATAGCAGTGTTACGACAGTAGTCGGTGGTGACTACCAAGGATA
Organism: Peribacillus muralis; assembly: GCF_001439925.1. Lineage (GTDB taxonomy): Bacteria > Bacillota > Bacilli > Bacillales > DSM-1321 > Peribacillus > Peribacillus muralis. The sequence continues at coordinate 160,420 of NZ_LMBV01000005.1, read as the reverse complement.
TGCTTAAATAATCTTTCCACGTTATTTTCACTTTATGTTGCTTCAGGATATGCATCCAGATAAGCGAGGCAAAAGTACCAATGGGCAATAGCAACTTATCCCATGTCACTGCCGATTATATTTGCCAGATAGATGGTTTTTAAGGTGATAGCTGGCCATGATTCATTTATACCTCCCGGCCTCCATAATATAATGATCATTGTCATGACGATTTGAAATGCATGTTGTTCTCTCCTTTGGGCCTTGAGCCATTGGACCCTACTTGTCCAATCCCTATATGTATATTCCTCTTGATGGAAAAAGCACGTGTTGCTTGACCAGTCACGTTAAATTGTACTTTTGTACTTCTAGCGAACATGTCCACTTAAGAGAAAGGATGGTTGCCTGAGGAATGAACGACTTGCCAACATGCACATGCAAAAAAAGGGAAACCACTTTAGCGGTCTCCCCTTTTGCCTTGCATCATTCCGTGTCTCTACTTGTTTATCTGGAACTCCCCAAGCGTAGTCTCCAAATCATTGATTAATTGTGTAAGTTGCTTCGTATATTGGGCAAGTTCATTGGATGAAGCAGCTTGTTCCTCCATCGATGATGCAATTTCTTCTGATGAAGCCGTTGTTTGCTGGGAAACAGCGGTGATTTCTTCTATCACTTGTACGACGGTTTCTTTTTGTTGATTGATGCTTTCAATCGATCGTGTTTCTTCCTGAATTGAATTGGAGATTTTCCCAACTGAATCCTCCAGCTCTTTCATCGCCTCACTTACCGTGATTACGGCATTTTTCTGATCCTTGCTAATTTGGTTCGTTTCATTCGTCGTTTTTAGCAGTTCCTCCGTATCGGACAAAATGCTCTGGATGATCACCTGAATATTTTTGGTAGCTTCCTTTGAATCATCCGCCAAACTCCGTACTTCATTGGCCACGACAGCAAAGCCTTTACCTGACTCACCTGCCCGTGCCGCCTCTATCGATGCATTCAAGGATAACAAATTGGTTTGTTCCGATATTTTTGATATGGCATTCGTTACATCGGAAATGGTTTTCGATTTTTCCACAAGTCTTAAGCTCATGTCGGTGACTGCCGTAAATGCCAGCTCCAACTTCTGATACGACGTTTCCAGGCCGCTTACCTGTTGTTTCCCTGATTCGATTTTTTCTGAGGCAAGCTCCAATACGGATTGGGTCTCGCGCGATTGTTTTGACAATCCGTCGATTTCATTGCTTAATACCTGGATGGTGCTCGCTCCATGCTCCACTTGCTCAGATTGATTGGATGCGCCTGAAGCAATCTCGTCTATCGCACGTGAAACATCCGTAATCGCCGAACTATTTTCTGCCGCGATTTGACTTAGTCCGGCATTGGCATTCGTGACCGATTCGGCATTGCCGTTTACCTTGGCAACCAATCCCCTTAATTTCCCCAGCATCGAGTTATAGCTTTTGCTCAAATCACCAATCTCATCATTTGAATTAATCGCCAATTCGGTTACTAAATCCCCATTCGCCGTCTTTTCGATTACCTTTTTAAAGTCGCCCATGATCTTCGTTAACCTTCCGGCAAGATAAAGGGCACAAATCGTACCGAATAAGAGACCTAAAATACTGGATATCAATACGATTTTTATCATATCATCAAGCTTGGATTGAAGGATTTTGTCTGGCGTGAGCGCCACCACTTTCCAGTTAACCTCAGGAACCGCACTCACTTCACCTGTAAAATCCTCATCTCCCAGGGTCAAGGATTGATTGGCCTTCGTTTCTCCATTATACAAGTCGGCCACCCACTTGAACTCCGAATCGAAGCGGTCGGTGTCCGCAATCAAATCCTCCACGCCTTCTTCCATTCCGCTTTTTTCTGGATTCATATTCTTCCCGTCCATATCCTTCATGAAGGAACTTACGATAAACCCTTGTGAATCCAAAATCACCAGACTGCTTGTGGAATCTTTCTCAATGTTGGACCTCATTTTACCAATCGTCGAAAGGTCAATATCATACCCAAGTGCTCCTGCCATTTTTCCATCCACTAAAACTGGTGTGACCACGGAAGTCATGACCGTTCCTGAAGTCGTATCCTTATACACGTCCATCCATTTCGTTTCAGGCCTTTCCGTTAGCTCCGTATAGGTCTTCGTCTCCCGAGCGTCCTGATTGAACTCCATTTCCGGTGAAGCATGCAACGTACCATTCTTCCCGTTCATATAATAAACAGAGATTAATTCCCCATTATTCTTCTGGAATGCTTCTATTGTCTTGCGGATATCCTTGATTGAATCACCACTACTAACCTGATTGGCAATTAACTGAGATAATTGCTCTAGCGAATTTTCATATGTAGCCATGCTCAAATTGATTTGTGTCGCAGCATTTTGTGCCGAGCTTTTGTTAAGGGATATACTATCTTCTTTAAAAATGGAAGTTACTTTAACCCCCATTATCGAAACGGCTACGATTATTGCAAGAAAAACGGATAAACAAATGAATACTAGCCATTTTACCCGGATCGATATCCTTCTTTTCACTTTTTCCTTCTTGTCAGCCGCTGAACCTCTCATTAACATCTTCCCCCTTATACTTACCTGAACCATACTTCGTGTAAAAACAAAGAATCGATACGTGATCAAAATGGGTCATCCCTTAATCACTAACACTTACTTTATTTTTCCACATAAACATACTATATACCTAATTAACTTCTGTCAATTATCATATTTAATCAATTTGATGGGTCCAAAGTTCCCAACCATAACAAAAACACCATTTAGACAAGCTAAATGGTGTTAACAACGAACGATATTCATACATTCTTCGGCAATCCCTTCAAATCGTTTTACGAATAAAACGTCCAAACTCACGAATAAACCTCCGAAACTCACGAATAAACCGCTCAATCTCACGAATAAAACGTCCAAACTCACGAATAAACCTCCGAAACTCACGAATAAACTGCCTGAACTCACGAATAAACTGCCCAAACTCAGGAGTAAAACTCGAATTCGCGAATAAAACGTCCAAACTCACGAATAAACTGCCCAAACTCAGGAGTAAAACTCGAATTCGCGAGTAAAACGCTCAATCTCGCGAGTAAAAGTGAAAATCTAATCGTCTATTTTTGACCCTTCACCTATTTCAACCACTATCTCTTTCACATATTCTTCTGTTCTCCAATCATTTTGACGGCGATGATATATTCCTCATGCCATTTTGCCCAGTCATCCATCGGAAAGTCCTTGTGGCGACCATCCAATACGTCCCCTAGCATGTCGAGGCACACATGCCAGCCTGCCAAATCCTTTGCTGTATGATCATTGAGCTTACTGCTGGATTCTGTCAATACGAGCGAGCATCCATCCTTTTCTGGAGATAGCTCGAATCGAACCCAGCCATCGCCCCAATCATATTCTAAAACGGTATATTCCTCGAAGTCCCTTATCTTCAAATCAAAGGATTTTCCTGACCCGTCATTAAAATTGAATGTTATAATCCCATCTTTTCGAAGGTCCTTTATTTCCAGATTGGACATCCAATTCTCCAGCTTATCATTTTCCGTTAAGGCACCCCAAACTTCTTCCACTGAATGATTGAACAGACGATCTAATTTTGCGATAATTCCGTTGCCTTCTTTTTTGATTACAGCTTGCACTTAGGTCCCCCCATTCAATTTTTTATAATAATAAATGGTCGGATGAAAATCACCATTTGCCGATTGCGCATAATCAGGAATCCTGCCAGCCTGAATATATTCCAATGAAGTGTACCGGGAGCTGGCAGGGTCCCCTTCCCTTGTGTCCAGAACCAATAATGTCCGCCCCTCCTGCTTGGCTCTCTTCTCAGCCACTAGCATGAGTGCACGCCCTATGCCTTTTCGTCTATAACCCATATGCGTCAATAATTTGGCGATTTCGGCACGATGGCGGCCGTTTTGCTTTGAACATAAATGTAGCTGCACACTCCCGACTATCTTACCCTGTAATTTTGCGACAAACAAAATCACATCAGGATTTAGGACACCAACCCAATTAATCAGTAGCCTCAGATTGTTTCATCGGAGGTAAAAAAACTATGGACGCCCCATCATTCACAACTTGCACCAACAGGTCGGAAAGCTGATTAAGATGGGATTCAATTGATGTTACTTGTTCGACTTCCACCACAGCATTCAACGTGCTCACAACCTTTCAGCAAAAATGGATATACTCACCATCCCTGGCGCTTTGATAAAGAAGTGATATGAGCAAGATGATGGCGGCCGTGCCATGCATAAATGCCGATATTCTCCCGGATAGTAACCTCTCCTGAATCAGGATGGATGAATGTCCGTTTCAGATCGTCTGCATGAAGACCAGATAAGAGTTTGCACATTCGCTTATGTACACTTTCGATTAATGATAGAGAAACTTCAATTGGCAAATCATAATCAGGCAGCTCTGCCCATCGCCCCTCTTCGTACGGTTTAATGACCGGGCTTTCTTCCGTAAGGGCCAATTTAAAGCGAATAAACGCATTCATATGACTATCGGCAACATGATGCACCACTTGGCGCACCGTCCATCCTCCCGGCCGATAAGCGGTACCAAGCTGTTCATCTTCCATGTTACATACGGCCTCCCGCAGCAACCCAGGCAAAGCTTCAATCTCCCTGATCCATCCCTCGGCCACACCATTCGTAACTTCCCCGTCGTATTGAAACGTACCAATCGGGTATCTTACGTCCATCTTCATTCCCCCTTGATTTTAGATAAAAATAGCATTCAGTATATATTCTTTATCGGTGCTGACAAATCCTTTACTAGGATCGTGATACTTTCCCCACTAAATTTAACTAATGAAAATCCTTCTTAAAAAGGATTGAGCTATACTTTCATGTAAGCCTAACATTCTCAATAAATAAATTCTAAAATAACGAGGCATGCAACCAATTCACGAGTAAATTGCCCAAATGAGTATGAAGTATGTCTTTATGTGCTAACAAATGGTAAATTGGGAGTATTCTAAGAATTTGAGGTGTCTTATATGAATATTAAGAGAGCTACATTGGATGAGCTAGAATCTCTAACAGGTCTTTTTGATTCGTACAGGGTGTTTTATGAGCAGGCGTCCGATCCGGTTTCTGCGAGAGGGTTTTTGAGTGAAAGGCTGGTGAATGGGGAGTCTGTCGTATTCATGGCCTTTGAAGAGGAAGCTGCTGTTGGATTTGTTCAATTGTATCCTTCCTTTTCATCCGTGAGCCTGCGGCGTTCGTGGATATTGAATGATTTATTCGTGAAGGAGTCTGTTCGTAAAAAGGGGTTTGGCGAGGCGTTATTGAAGGCGGCGATCACTTTCGCAAAGGAAACAGGCGCGAAAGGAGTTTCACTTGAGACAGGTAAAGAAAATGTTCAGGCACAGCGCCTATATGAAAAATTAGGCTTTGCCCGTGAATCGAATTATTTTTACCATTTCTCCACCATCTGAAAAAAGTGTAGGGAAATGTGATTTCCCTACACTTGGATTGCTTTTATCTTTATTATTTAGCGGTTTCCAGGCTAGCTTGAATTTCCTTGATTAGAAGTTCAGCACCTTCAGAGCTAAGGATTAGTTTTCCGTCAGCAAGTTTCATATTGTCATCGGATGTTTCGCCTGTTACCTGACAAGTCATGTTTGGTTTATATTTTTGAAGGATTATACGGTCTTGTTCGACATAAATCTCCAAAGCGTCTTTTTCTTTAATTCCTAATGTCCGGCGTAATTCAATCGGAATGACTACCCGTCCTAGTTCGTCAACTTTACGTACAATACCTGTAGATTTCATTTTATTTTACCCCACTCATTTTCTTGCGAATGTTGCATCTAAATATTTCGTCAGCATTCGACATTATTTGCACCTCTAATAAGATACCACTCCCTGCCATATTCGTCAATTCTCGTATCTTCGGATATTATCTACCTCTAGATGATTTTTTTGAATATATGACATTCATATATTCGTAAACTCCGTCATGGCAGCATTCATACTCCTTTCTTATAGAATTTATTGGAAAATTAAATATAAATATGAGAACGCTTCCTTTTTGCACCAACAAAACAAGCATGTCGCTTGGATTAGAATCCTGTTGATTTTCTTTCACTTATAAAGCAAAATTTAGGTAGATTGCAACTATTTTATCCCAGAGTCTTGGCTAATTACTGGCTCGTAAAACAGATTGAGGTGAGTCCATTGCGACCGATTATATTAGGTATTTGTTCAGCTTTCTTCTTTGCGTTCACGTTCGTATTGAATCAGGCGATGGAATTGTCCGGTGGAAGTTGGATTTGGAGTGCTTCGCTGCGGTATTTCTTCATGGTGCCATTTCTATTGTGTATCGTTTTAAGCAGAAAAAACTTGCTTCCCCTTTTGCGTGTGATGAGAGAACGGCCGGGACCTTGGTTGCTATGGAGCTTTGTAGGCTTCGGGTTATTTTATGCTCCCCTTTGCTTTGCATCCGCCTACTCACCAGGTTGGCTGGTCGCCGGCACTTGGCAAATCACGATCATTTCGGGTGCTTTACTTGCGCCGCTTTTTTTTAAAAATGTCCAAAAGAAAAATGGGCTTGAAAAACAAAGAGGGAAGATTTCCGTAAAAGGGCTCTTCATGTCAATGATCATCCTGCTCGGTATCATCCTTATGCAGCTGGAGCATACGAAGCATATTTCGATGGCTAACCTTTGGTTAGGCGTGCTCCCAATCATCATCGCCTCTTTCGCGTATCCTTTGGGCAATCGTAAAATGATGGAGGTTTCAGAAGGGCGGCTCGATGCCTATCAACGGGTATTAGGCATGACTTTGGCAAGTCTGCCATTTTGGTTCCTGCTTTCCATTTACGGTTTCATGACAGTAGGCGCCCCAACGAAGATGCAGAGCTTTCAATCCCTTTTGGTAGCCCTGTTTTCCGGCGTTTTTGCGACCGTCCTTTTTTTCAAGGCGACCGATATGGTCCGTGGAAATATGCAGAAATTAGCTTCCGTTGAAGCCACTCAATCGATGGAAGTGCTTTTTGCCTTAGCTGGCGAATTACTGTTTCTTGCTTTACCAATTCCTTCGCTTTTATCGTGGTTCGGCATCTTCATCGTTATCATTGGAATGATCCTGCATAGCTATGTATCACATAAAAAAGAAGGTTCATCCCGAAAACGGACAGTTAGTGCCTGATTGGTGCTTTTTATCATGAAGCGGTTACTTGATTTGATTATTTTTCTCTTGAGTAAGTTCAAAAAGTATGTATAATGTAAGGTAATTGCATACGTCAAATGTTTTCTAGGGTTCCGCAGCACGTGTAAGTGCTGGCCTGGTCCGAGAGAAAACTCACAGCTTGCTGTGTCACGGAAGGATAAAAGCCTGGGAGAAACTGTTTAACAGTAATCTCTTAGGCTTTTTTTGTTTTTTTGGTAAAGAATAATAGCGGAGGTGTGTATTTCATGAATATCAACTGGATTAAAGTATTCATTGCAGCTTTTTTTGAAGTTTTTTGGGTGATTGGCTTAAAACATGCTGATGGCTTTTGGACTTGGAGCGGAACGATCATTTCCATCATCATCAGTTTTTATTTAATGATCATGGCTGGACGAAAGCTTCCCGTCGGAACGGTTTATGCCGTTTTTGTAGGGATGGGGACAGCTGGAACCGTTTTATCTGAAATTATCTTCTTTGGAGAATCATTCAAGTTAAGTAAAACGCTATTGATCCTCCTATTATTAGGAGGGGTAATCGGTTTAAAGGTAGTGACCGATGATAAAGCTGCAAAAGGGGATGAATCTTAATGGCTTGGATTTCTTTAATCTTAGCGGGTCTATGTGAAATGTTTGGCGTTGCGATGATCAATAAACTGCATAAAGACCGGAATTGGCAATCCTTAACGCTGTTATTCATCGGATTCGGTGCAAGCTTCCTATTTCTTGCTTATGCGATGCAAACTTTGCCGATGGGAACGGCCTATGCGATATGGACTGGAATTGGCGCTTCTGGCGGAGCGATAATCGGGATGCTCCTATATGGCGAATCCAAAGATTGGCGGAGGGTCGTTTTTATAGCGATGGTGCTCTGTTCAGCTGTCGGCTTGAAACTCGTTTCCTAGATATTCAATATCTTTCTTTAAAAATCATTATTTTCAGCGATATCTTCTTTCTGCGAAATAGTCTCATTTTAAATAGAAGTTTTCTTCTTTTTGATCAATGATTGATTGTAACTTTCCATTCCTTGTTATTTCAATTTGAACCATATTGATCTCCTCCTCCTTGAATAGAAATGTGAAAGTAAAAAATCGATTCTTAGCAATCGATTTTTTACTTTCTGTTTGAATATTAATTCGGTCTAAATGAAGTGTTAACTCCTGGTAATACTCTATATTTATCACGACTTAATGCATATGCTGTACCTGAAAGATAAGCAACTCCACCATTATTCTTCTTCATTGTTACACCACCACTAACAGTTTGACCCAAGGCTCCCATACTTCCTACAGGTGCATCTCTCTTAAAACCAGAATGATATCTTAATTTTACAACACCTGAAAAATGATACGGCCATAAAGTGGCAGGTTTAACAGACCAATATACACTTCTCCCTGTATTACTTGCCACGATACTCGATCTCCCTCCAGGTCCATTAACTGATGAAAACGGGACTATATCTATCTTTGCTCCATTTACTTCACTATCGGGATGATCAAAAATAGCCTCAGAAATTTCTGGGTCATTTCCAAAGTCTACAACTTTAATTTCATCATCTTCATAGATAATTTCACCTGTTTGAGATTTTTGATTAGCTGTTTCATCACTTGCAAATGCTGGAGTAACTAAAACTAACGAAAATAGCATGAAAAGTGCTGATAATAAAAAACACCTCATAAAATAAACCTATTTTACTATATATTGTATTTACACTATACTAATAACAGAAATTGAAGTATGAGGTGGTTCAAATGGCACAAAAACATGACTATTATCATGATTTATTAAAAAGACTATGTAAAGCTCAAAATATTTCACCACGAAAACCTAGATTTGAATATATTGATGACTTTGTAATAATTCATGTTAAAAATCATTTAAAAGAAGGAGTAGATTTAGAATGTTTCAAAATTTTAGATCTTATCCAGCGGACAATTGTACCTTTAGGTATAAAATTCAATCAACAATTATATTTGTACCCAAATGGAGATAGATTAGATCGAGTAGCGATAACCTTTAATAAAAGTGATTATGTACTTTTAAACAAAAAACTAGAAAAAGGAGAGGTGTAAATAATTAATATTGCAAATACCTACTTAATAGTTTATTTAAATAAAAGGGGTATAGAAATCTTTATAAAAGTCGTGAAAGTTTGATTCAAACATCAGCCTTCGCGCGGCAGCCTCTAAAAGGCGTAGCTTCAGCGAGCCGCTGTTCTATGATTGCGCATCGCCCTCTAAAAACAACGATGCAAAAAAGGCCACCCACTCTTAGGGCGGCCTTCAAGGAAAGGGCTATGACGGAAGCTGAAGCTGCCATGCCAGCTTCTTGCTCCCTCCTTCCTATATCATCAGAATTTCCTTAATGTCCTCTTCTGTAAGTGCGGATGATGACACCTCCCCAGGGTCGATGATTTCCCCGATCAGCTGTTTTTTCTTCTCTTGAAGCTCATTCATTTTTTCTTCAATCGTGCCCCTGGCAACTAGTTTGATGACCTGTACCACATTTTTCTGCCCCATTCGGTGGGCTCGGTCGGCAGCCTGCTCCTCAACGGCCGGATTCCACCAAAGGTCATAAAGAATGACCGTGTCGGCACCGGTTAAATTGAGCCCCGTACCTCCAGCTTTCAGTGAAATGAGGAATATATCCCGTTCTCCTGAGTTAAATCGATTGCAGACATCCACTCGTTCCTTTGATGGTGTTTGCCCATCCAAATAAAAATAGTCTTGTCCCCTACTCGCTAAATCCCGGCCGATGATTTGAAGCATCTTTGTAAATTGCGAGAAAATCAGTACCCGTCTTCCCGAAAGCTTCGATTCCTCGATAATTTGCATCAGCTGCTCATACTTCGCTGAGCTGCCTGTATACCCGTCCACGAATAAGGCGGGATGACAGCAAATTTGCCGCAGCCTGGTCAAGCCAGCGAGAATCCTGATCCGGTTTTTGCGGAAGGTATCCTTATCAAGATGCTTAAGCGTATCAGCTTTAAGCTTCGCCAGATAGGCACCGTATAATTTCTTTTGATCAGGAAGCAGCTCCATCGATTCGAGCGACTCGATTTTCCCCGGAAGTTCGCCAAGTACGTCCTCTTTCATCCTCCGCAGCATAAAGGGCTTGATTCTCCGGGAAATCTTCTGCCTCGAGAGGTTGCTATACTCCTTTAACCCAAGGAACAGCTCTGGGAAAACGACATGGAAAAGTGACCAGAGCTCTTCCAGTGAATTCTCGATCGGCGTGCCCGTTAACGCGAAGCGATGTCTCGCCTTTATCTTTTTCGCCGCTCGTGCCGTTTGTGTCCCGGGGTTCTTGAACGACTGAGCTTCATCAAAGAACACCGTATGAAAGTCTTGTTTCTCAAACCACAGGATATCCTTGCGCAGCAGCGGATAAGTGGTGATCACGACATCCATGTCCAGCGCTTCCTTCAAGAGCTTTGCTCGCTCCGTTTTGTGGCCGTCAACGATGACTGCTTGTATATCAGGCGCGAATTTAGTGAATTCCGCCAACCAATTATAAGATAGTGACGAGGGGCAGACAATGAGGACAGGGAGCTTTTTCTTACGAATGTCGGGCAGCTCCGATACGATGAACGTGATGCTTTGCAATGTTTTTCCTAGCCCCATATCATCTGCAAGAATTCCTCCGAACCCGTATTCGGCAAGTATTTTCATCCATTTGTAGCCGCTTTTTTGATAATCGCGCAATATCGGCTCCAGGCTCTTTGGCACTGCGAATTCCAATCCACTCGGATTCTTGATGTTTTCGAGGAACGTATGGAATGATTCCTCCATCGTGAATGTCCCGCTGTCGTTCACGGAATCGAGAAGCTGAAGCCCTTTTACGATTGGCATGTTCAAGCTGCTTTCCAGGTCTTGATCCTGAACGGGAAGTGCCTTCAGAAAACGTTGTATTTCCTCGAACTCCCTCGTTTCGAGGGAAAGGAGCGACCCATTCCTTAAACGATAATACTTCCGCTTTTCTTCAAGCGCTGCCAAAACCTCACGTATCTGTTTATCAGGAATCGCGTCCATTTCAAATTTGAATTCGAGCCAATCCGTCCGTTCCTTCTTGATTTTCACCTTGATGCGCGGTGCAGCATTTCCTCGGGAAATCCGGTTTCTTATAGCTGTCGTGGCATAGATTTGGACCAACTTTTGGAGTTTCGGGACGATATGATACAAAAACTCATACTCCAACTCTTCATTATGCAAGAAATAGCCACCGTCCGTCTTGGCGAATTGTCCATCTTCCATAAGCTGTAGTATTTCCGCTTCCTTCTCCACATCTCTTATGAGCAACGAAGCTGCACCTGCTTGCTGATTTTCTAAAGGGTTGATCACGATATGTTCATAATGGAATTCCAATCCGGCAAGCAGCCTGTTTTTTACTCGATCCAAAAATAGCTTGGCCACAAGCGGTGTCACCAAAAATCTTTCACTGATGGACCTTGCTATATGGACTTCTCCAAGCCTTTTCAAGCCTGGCACGACCTTGTCGAGGAATAATTCCAGTTGGTCATGATGGATGGGGATTTGATCCATCCCTGAATCTTCAAGCATTTGCTTCAATTCCGAGAGGCGTTGGCAATCCTCGGATTCAAGCTGGACGAGGCTCCCACCAAAAAGAACCATCGTATAAGCATTCATGACAATCATCTCATTCAGCCCTTTAATATCCAGTCGATAACCTTTGTCCACGCTTTGGTTAAAATCAAACCGTAAAGGAAGCGACTCGCCGGAAACTAGCAGACGATGAAACGTATTGCCGCGATAAGCAAGCTTCACCAATGGCGCACTGACCAGAATAGGAATCAGTCTTGTAAAGGACGAAGGAGGCAAAAGTAATAAGTGATTATCCATTTTGTATTCAGCTTTGTCGGCAATGGCGTCCATATAGATTTTTTCATCCGCTATCACGGTCATGAGCTGCTGAAGCACTGCGTCCGTTTCACGTTCAAAGCAATGGAGCTCCGGGTCATACTGACATGACTGTGACAGCAAAATTGGTTTCCGTTCTTGTACTCGCTTAAGGAAATCCCGAACATCCGCTACATGAACAGAGCCGATTTTCAGCTCCACACCGAGCATATATTGCCTTTTGCCCATCGAAATTGGCTTTAGCGTAAACTCAGCTTCAAGCATCTGCCGGTTTTCAAAATGAAGCTGATGCCCGCTTTTTCGCACAAGCTGATTATTGAAAAGCGTCAGCAATCCTTCGGACAACCTTTTATTCGCTGACGCATCAGCCTGAGCTGTGCCTGCCCCAACAGGGATTGTCCCATGGCGCTGATGATCGTAAACAGACAGCAGTACGGCTGCAATATGCTGACACTCCTTTTGAAAGGACGCGAGCGTAGGGCAGGAGCAAGTCGATTTAAAACCGCCGTCAGCATCCACTGCAATGGATACATGAAAGGTTTCTTTTCCAGCGACAATTGCTTCACAGCCATCAGGCCGGTAGCTTTCGAGGGTCACTTTATTCGTGCGCTGAAAGGCTTCTCCTCTTTTGAAGGAAACGGTCCCGCACATGTCTTTAATGATTTTTTGATTCAACTTGATGTCCAAATGGCAGACCTCCCTCCTGAGGTTTTCTATGTAACCATCATCATACTATGAAAGTGATGAACAGGGTGGTAAAAAAGAAAAAAGACAAACCCTAATTCAAACCAAGATTTGAAATGGAGTTCATCTATCATGCGGATATGGCTATGTAAGCTTTCATTGTTGGCCCTTCGGTTTGTTGTCTTTCTTTTTTTTTCGATAAATGAAACTAAACACGAGGATGACAAGAAGGATCAAGAACAGTATTAGTTCGGCACGGTCCTTTACCAAAAACGGGTTAAAGGCATGTTTAACCGAATTATCCAAATCAAATCCTAAAAGAATATCCATGCCTAAAGAAAAGAGCACTAAAGGAACGAGCAATAATATCGTAATACCGAAGAATTTCATTTTCCTTCAACTCCACCTTTTAGTTCCGTTTTATGCTGCTGGTGCTTGTTGCTTTTTTTTCGATTCTTGAAATAAGCAATGATCAGGAGAAGGAGAGGAATGATCACCTGGAATGGTAGGTGGATATACACCGGCACGGCACTTAGCCCTTCTTGTATATGCTCACTATAGCTGCTGGCTATCACGATCGATACGAGCAATATGACGAAGCCGACCGGATAGGCAAGCCGCGATGGTTGTTTCACATTGAACACATTGGCCGTTCCGGTTACCGCTACATAGGTGAAAACAGTTATTTTAATGAACCCGCCAATCATTAGCTTCAACAAAAAATAAACATCGAGCCGTTCCAAAAATCCAGCGACCTCAATTGATTGAATGAGGGTCAGCAACGGATATTGTGACCGTAACGTAAGGTCCACTCCAAGCACCGCAATATTCACTGCCATTGTGAAAGAGAGGAAAATCCCACTTAAAGCCAATCCGCCGACACCAATTTTTTTCAGTCGCTGTGGTTCGTTCAAATAAGGGAATATCATTAAAAAGACAATGAGTTCGCCAAAAGGAAAGAAAATCGTTTTGGAGAAGGCCATTTTCACCATCTCGACACCATTGATTTCTAGCACGGGCTTCAGGTTGTTCAAATGGATCATCCCTGAAACGATGGTCAGCAGAATGAATGTCAGGAAAAGCACATTCTCGAGGACAAAGAATAGTTCGCTCGTCCTTGCCAATACCTCTATCCCTTTACGAACCGTATAGATCACGACTAAAATGAATGCTGCGTTGGCAAAGAATAACGGAACGTGTGGGTAGGCAACGGTAAGCAGCGTTTCTCCGAAATCCCTCAATACCCGTGCCGCAAGATACATGAAATAAAGGATGTATAAAAAAGCGACGATCCTTCCTAAAAAGTTGCCCAATATACTCCTTACAAATTCAGTCAAAATCTGATTTGGGTAATATTGAAAAAGGGCATAATAAACGAAAAACAATAAGATGCCGCCGATCATCGCAATGAGAATGACTAGCCAGGCACCTTGTTTCCCTTCACCTGCAAGAGGAACCAAAAGTGCACTGCCCATTTCAAACAAGAAAATAAGGACAAACAGCTGGTAGCCGCTGATTTTTGCCTTTTCCATGTGGATGTCACTTCCTTTCCATTATTGATCACCCTTCTTAATATCCAAAAGATACGGCTTATTGCGTATTCCCGTGCGGCGGATGAAGACCTCGACCTGCACCTCTGCTTCCAGCTTAGGGAAAGTCACATCATCCCAATCCTTTTCATGCTTTTTCCAGTACGCTGGATGAGTCTCATGGATGAGTTCACCAAAGCCAAAAATGTCCGATTTGTTTTTTTGGGCCAGTTTGATCGCATCCTCCATATCCTTCTTTATATCCTTTGCTAGCTTCTTTTCGATGTCTATCGAACCATGTGGACTGGCAAGATCAATAGGAGCATTCACTTCGCGGATATCTCCTTCGGCGCGGACCGTAATATACATTTTCGGTTTACCGTTTTTCATCTTTGGCTTGACGTTTGTTTTTTGACGAAGCACCTGATAGGTGACTGCGTCTTTTTTACCTTCCCAATCGATGTTAACATTCGTATTCACAATCCTATCCAACACCCACATCGTTCCTTTTGCCTGGTTACCATCCAGCCAGTCAATCAATTTGCCGTCTTTAAATACACCTATGCCAACAGCATTTGGGTTTGCTGCCATATTGGAGGTTTGGGTATTTTCTATTTTACTCTCTTTATTGGTATTACCCCTCACTGTAAAACCACTGATTAACGGTTCTTTTCCGGAGCTGACGAGATTCTTGATCACTTCTTGAAGGTTGATCGTGATACTTCCACCTTGTTGCTTTTCCGTCGATTCAATCGTTTTAATCACTTTTTCAGCTGATACCTTATCGATTGCCGTCAACGTTTCAACGAGATCCTTTGCTTTTACGCCACGGGCAATTACGATCCTCGTAGTCGCCCTGAATTCCGGGGAGCGCTCAAAGGCATCAAAAATGGAGTTAATCCCCATTTCCTTTGCAACATCCTCACCTATGACGACAAGGTTAGCATGCGCAAAATACATATCACGCGATATTTTGGTTGAGGCGTTACTATCCAGTTCAAGCACATTATCGCCAGTGGCCCTGTAAATCGAGATGGAGGGATTGGTTCCCCCTCCGCCCTGGAGTGAACCCGCTACATTGACGGGATTAATGATTTGAAACGTTCCCACCAACCTTCCCGCTTCATTTTTGTCGATTCCAACTGCCGAAACGATCGCCATTTCGTTCAACTCCGTCTTATCCCAGCAGCCGGAGGTGAATGTGGTGCCCATCAGCATCAAGAGCAGAACGAGTCTTTTACGATTCATTTCCATCACCTTTTCTCTCGGTTGATGTTTTCATTCCACGAGATTCAGGAGGCAGTGGTCTTTGATTTTCGCCTTCCCGTTTCAGGTTATTTTTGGAGCTTATTAGTTTGGGCCTTTCCTTGAACGCCCACATCGGTCTTCTGAAGAATGTGTCACCTAATCCTTGCGTGTTCAGCGGTGCAAGCGGTGACATATACGGGACCCCGAATGAGCGCAGGCTGCATAAATGTACGATGAGAATGATGAAGGCTAGAATCATCCCATAGAACCCTATTATGCCGGCACAAAGGATAAAGGCGAAACGTACTAACCGGGCCGATATGGCAATCGAGTAGGATGGGGTTGCAAAGCTGGCAATCGCCGTGATCGAAACGATGATGACCATTGCCGGGGATACGATCCCCGCCTGGACTGCCGCCTGCCCGATTACAAGTGCACCGACGATCGACATGGTCGAACCAACCGCCTTTGGCATCCGAAGGCTCGCCTCCCTCAGGATTTCAAAGGTAATTTCCATGAGAAGTGCTTCAATGACGGCCGGCAAAGGAACCGTTTCCCTTTGCGCCGCGACGATGACCAGCAATTTCGTCGGTATCATTTCCTGATGAAAAGTCGTTGCTGCAACATATAAAGCCGGTCCGACGACCGAAATGATAAAAACGATAATCCGTAAAAAACGTGTGGCTGTTGCAATGTCAAACCGATTATAGTAGTCTTCGACGGACTGGAAAAATTGGACGAATAACGCAGGTGCCACGAGGACAAATGGCGTCCCGTTAACGAATATCGCGACTCTGCCTTCGAGGAGATTTCCTGCGACCATATCAGGCCTTTCCGTATGATTAAGGGTAGGAAAAGGGGTCATAACCTGATCTTCTATCAATTGTTCAATATATCCCGATTCAAGAATGCTATCAATGTTTATTCGTTTTAAGCGTTTCTTGACCTCCTCAACGATCTCTTTTTTCACAATTCCATTTATATACATGATCGAAACATCCGTTTTTGTCACCGTTCCAATCTTCATCGACTCGATCCATAAATCCGGACTGTTGATGATGCGGCGCAACATGGCAATGTTCGTTACATTCGATTCCGTAAAGCCTTCTCTCGATCCCCTGACAGTCAAATGAGTGCTCGGTTCTTGAATCGAGCGCCTTTCTCCCCCTTTTGTACTGGCCACTAGCGCCGTGTTTATCCCATCAACAAAAATGATGCTATCGCCTGATAATAAAGACAAAAACAATTTCTCCCAATCGTTGACGGTCGCTACACCACCGAGGGAAACGACGTCTTCAGTTATTACCTCTAACGCTTTTTGCGGAAGTATTTTCTCCGATAGATGAGGGTTCTTCATGATAGATTCGATTAGAAAGTCTGTAACGCTAGGATTATCAATTAATCCCTGGACATACACAATGGTCGTTTTTATTTCAGGATCTTGACTGATTTTCAACGTTCTGATAATGATGTCCGGGCTGTCTCCCGTTTTTTGCTTTACGATTTCCATATTGGCGGAAAGGGAACTTTCAATATAATCCACAGTTTTGGATTGTCCTTGATCTTCCTTTTTCGCATCGCGCTGCTTCATTTGTCTTTTTTGTTTGAAAAAAGAAACCATCGCACCGAACCTCATTCCTTTTTCGTTTCACTCATTTTGTCCAAAGGAGATACCCTTTATTCTGTGTTTCCCTTCTTCCTCAGCTCCTATCAATCAGATCAAATGGGTGAAAACGAGTCAGTATACTGGATGGCCTTTTAGAGAATTTGGATATTGAATGTCGCTTTCCACTGTGCGTGAGAAAAAAGATGGAATCACCATTTCCTTCAGACTAACATTTCGGTTGGTTAACAGAATTGTATTAGCGTTTCAATGTAGAGTGGAATGAAGCGAGTGCCTGCAGTGCAATGTAACGGTCGAGGTACAAATCATCTAAACTATAGGCAATAGAGATCTTATCTCTTTATAAAGCAATGTGGAATGGAACGGTTAAAGTGCAATTCCCAAAACTATTGGCATTGTAAATCCTTTCTTTGTCTTCACGCACAGTGGAATGGAACGGAAGGTGCGAGACTCCTGCGGGAAATGCGTGTCTACGTGAGACACCGCAGGCTGAAAGCCAAGGAGGCTCACGGACCGCCTCTGGATAAGGGAGCGCCTGCAGTGCAATGTAACGTTCATTGTATAAATCGTCATGCACTGTAGGAATTGGATAGGAATTAGTTATACTCACGAGGCATGAAAAGGTGTGAAACGCGAAGTAAAAAGGATCGAGGACAGGGCATAATAAAAAATGCCGCCTGCAAAAATACAGACGGCATCTCCTTCAAATTGCTATTTTTTTTAAAAACAATCATTTATACGCTTGGATCATTCCACCTTGCCTTTATTTCTTCTGAATATCCAGACAACGAAAGAGATCACTAGCAAGGCTAATATGGCATAAACGATGTTTGAATAAATGTCCATATACTGCACGATATCTTCCCACGAAGATCCAACAGCCGCCCCGATATTCACTAAAATGATGTTCCAAATTAACGTTCCGGATGTTGTATATAGCAGGAATAGCCAAAAGTTCATATGCGACATCCCTGCTGGCAGTGAGATTAAGCTCCTGATCAATGGAACGAGCCTGCAAAAGAACACGGTCCATGCCCCGTACCTTTCAAACCATGCGTTCGCTTTATGGACGTCAGATACCGTTAACCGAAAAATGTGCCCCCACCTTTCAACGAACCTTTCGATGACTTTCACATCAAGAATCGAACCAATCCAATAAAGGATGACCGCTCCCGCCACTGAACCAAAGGTTGCAGCAATCACTACGCCAAAAATCGTCATATTGGCTGTCGTTGTCATGAAACCGCCAAAAGTCAGGATGACCTCCGATGGGATGGGAGGAAAAATATTTTCCAATGCTATTAAAAGAAAGATACCTATATAACCAAAATCATTCATGAATTCCGTAATCCAGTTTACCATTTCAAACGCCCCTTACTGTAATGAAACTTTATGCCGCCAGTTACTTAGCCAGCCATTTAATTTTTTTCATTTCTTTTATCCTTCCGGCGGTCTTGATGCCTTTGGAAGAACCAAATCGATATCGCAATCCAAAAACCGCCAGCCAAATAGCCAGCTATTATATCACTAGGATAATGGACTCCCAAGTAGATGCGACTTATTCCTATTGCTAGGATCATCATTGTGCCTATCACAATCAAGACAATCCTTCCCCACCTAGCCTTGATGTGCCGCCACAACAAAAATGTGAGAATCCCGTATAATGACATGGCATTCATTGCATGTCCGCTTGGGAAACTGTAGCCTCCTATTTCAATGAGACGATGTAAATCGGGTCTTGTCCGTTGAAAGCAAAGCTTAACCAGTACATTAAGGAGCGGAGACCCAGCCATGACGACAATGAACAGAACTAACTCCAAACGATGCTTCAATACCTTATATAGAAAAAACAAAATGAACAAGGAGAGGACAATTATCGAACCGGTTGAACCTATGTAAGTAAAGAACTTCATGATGCCTGTCAAAAGCGGTGACTCCCATCCCTGTATAAGGGCCATCACCTTACTGTCGAAATTCAAGTAATCATTGGCACTTATGGCAAATGCCATGAAACTGAATCCGATTAAGGCAAGCACACTCACTATAAAGGCCATCGTTAATTGCAGCTTTAAATTCATAATAACATCCTTTCACTTTTCGAGGCTCACTTCTTCATAAAGAAATTCATCACTTTTTCAGCTTGCAAGGCTACTGTTCCTAGCCCATCAGACCAAAAAATGACGCTAGCATGTCCCTTATGAGCATAAGCATGCCGAGGTACAAAACGTTCTACTTTTTCATACTACTCTATCCAACCTAGACACCTCAACTTAAGGTTACTTTAGATTATAGGATTCGATGCATATAAGGCACCTTTTCACCTAATTGACTTTAAATCATTCACGTAACTGGAAAATAATTGAGAAAGCGAATAGGACATAGATGTTTTGACAATCGGAAAAGAAGTAGAATTGGGATAGGGTACAATCTGTACACCTTAAGCGACATGAATGTCAGCGTTTTCCCGGTCGCACCCACTGACCGTTCCATCCAATTTAGTTAAATTGAAACGGAAGCGAAGCATCTTCAACCGCTTGCAGGAATTGTATCGTCATTATAAATGACTGGCCCGTCGCCTTCCGCCTGCTGATCGCCCGTTCAAAAGCAAGTGCCTGAAACCTAAAAAATATAGACAAACTCGACCATGATGGAGTTTGTCTATATCCTGACCGCCGTAACATGCTCAATCTGTACCCCGTTTTAGCTGTTCATGTAAAGCATCCAGCTTCTTTTCCATGATATCCAGTCTCGTTTTCCGGTGCTTGATGGATCGGAAGAAGGATATCGCACCAGCAATGATCAAGATTAAAAATGCAAGCAAAAACAATTGATAAATCATATCTGCCAAATTAAAACTACTCACTATGTAATCCCCCTAAATTGCAAACTCACCATTCCATTATACATCAGTTGAAATTACCATTTATCCTTTTTTAGGGAGATGACGGAGGAAACATATAACCTTCCGTTTAATAACAGGTCAACGCATGCATGATGGTAGCTGGCAAAAGGCACAAATAAAAAACCGATAGCCATTTTGCTATCGGTCACAGGCTTCATCCTTCTATTTGTTGCTCGTCTTCTTGGGGGACAATTAATTCATTATAAAATGCTGCAAGTGTTGTTCCGATATAAGGAATCAACCATAGTAATCCGATCCCCAGCGTGAACATACAAAGAATTCCCCACCCGATAAAGCTTAGATTCATAAGGAAGTATTTCCATTTAAGACCATTCATCCTTTTTTTGCTTTCAGCAATTGCTTCAAGCACTGTATATTCTGGATGATCCTTCAATAATAAAAACAGCTGCGAATAGGACATGCCTTTTATTATACCTGGAATGAGTAATAATAATGACCATAAAAATATGAATATAGCTTGTAAAATTGAAGCACCGATCATCTTAAAAGAAGTTTTTCCATCTTTATAGATAGCAAATACCTCTGGAATATCAGGGTTTCCATCCCTGACTAGATCCAGGTAAAACCAACTGGTCGCTATAGTCAGCGGTATTAGGGCGATAGACAGTACCATTCCGAATATATCCGACCATATAGGCGTTCCTTCTTGCGCGAACCACTTTGTAAATCCGCCGCTTCCGATCACCTCGACGATAAAAGGTAAAATGACAGTAATCAAGAACAGAAGTAAAATAAGCGAAACGGCTACTCCCCATTTACCTCTTAAAGAAAAAAGAGCTTTTGATTTTAATTCTGAGATTCTCATATTTTAATAACTCCCCTTTTTAAATGGCAGAACTCAAAATATATCCATCATGATTCTAAACATGGTTGTATTTTGAAAAACCACTATATATTTGATATTTAAATCTCAAGTTGTATTTTAACATACAATTACCAGCATCGGGCTAAATTACCTATAAAACCTAGGCTTTTTTTCATAATCGGCCACTGATCACCTCCGATCCGGTCCTTAGCTTGTTTGCATCCCCTAACAGTGTATGAGTGTGAATATGGCAATATGCCTTAATCGTTTCAAGAGCCGCATACCTTTTCATTCCCTCCAAAAGAAAAAACTTTCGCAAAATCATACCTCGTTAAAAGCATATGGTATGAAAGTTCTATCATCCATTCTAGTAAAATCTTCTTATTTATTATAGTCCTTTTTTCCTTTCCCAACATGAACCGGGCTCACGCTAGTTCCTTTTAAATCTTTACGGTTGACAGAAATATTCATTAAAGACCCAACAACTTTTTGATAAATCAGTGCATTTGCAGAAACTATCTAGCTTCGTCTGATAATAATTCAACCTAAAGCGGGGATTTTTCAATCTACACGCGAATTATTCGTCCTAAAGTGAGGGTTTTTCGACCTACACGCGAATTATTCGTCCTAAAGCGGGGATTTTTCAACCTACACGCGAATTATTCGTCCCAGAGCGAGGGTTTTTCAACCTACACGCGAGTTATTCGTCCTAGAGCGGCATTTTTCAACCTAGAATAAGGTCAAAAAAAGGGCATCCCAAGGCAGATTGCCTTTGGAATACCCTCGTTTTCATGTTTAATCAGAGCCAGTTATAATAAAATCGTCTTGGAGCAAAGCTAAAGGTAGCTTTCTATTTATTGGATCCCCTGCCGTGACATTAATTTCAGTAATGTGTCCACTCGCACCTATAGAAACATCAATCAGCTTTCCGTCTTCCGTCTTCACTAGAAAGAGCCTCTCCCATTCATAAACATAGGAATTCTTTTGAACATAAACTTGCTCGACGGTCCCACTTTGAGCACATTCGATTGCATGGATCGGTTTTAGCACGGAATCACTCCTCCACTCTTCATTATTTGGCTAAAGCTTATACCCAGCCGCGGAATATTGAGGCTTCTGCCATTTTCCTGACTCCCACCATGTATGCGGCCAGCCTCATATTGACTTTTCTTGTCTCGGCCATCTCATATACTTGGTTGAATGAGCTGACCAATAGGTCTTTTAATTTTCTTTGGACTTCTGCATCTTCCCAATAGTACCCCTGATTATTTTGTACCCATTCAAAGTAAGAAACCGTCACGCCGCCTGAACTTGCCAATACATCCGGTACAAGAAGCACATTGCGTTCCGTCAAGATTTTGGTAGCCTCCAAAGTGGTTGGTCCATTCGCTGCCTCCACGACTATTTGGGCTTTAATAAGATGGGCGTTTTCCTTGGTGATCTGGTTGGAAATGGCAGCAGGCACTAAAATATCACAATCTTGTTCGAGAAGCTGTTGATTGGTGATTTTATTTTCGAATAGTGTTGTTACCGTACCAAAGCTATCCCTGTTATCAAGTAAGTAATTGATATCGAGACCATCCGGGTCATATAGCGCACCGTATGCGTCTGAAATGCCAATCACTTTCGCACCTGCATCATGCATGAATTTGGCTAGAAAGCTTCCGGCATTCCCAAATCCTTGGACGATGATGCGGGCCCCCTTCAATTCAATGCCCTTCCGTTTAGCGGCTTCCTCGATACAGATCGTGACACCTTGAGCCGTTGCCTTTTCCCTGCCATGTGAACCACCAAGAACCAGTGGCTTACCGGTAATGAACCCAGGAGAATCGTGTTCTCTTATTCTACTGTATTCATCCATCATCCATGCCATGATTTGTGAATTCGTATAAACATCCGGGGCCGGAATATCTTTTGTCGGCCCGACTATTTGACTGATTGCCCGGACATACCCGCGGCTAAGCCTTTCCAGTTCCCCTATCGACATTTGGCGCGGATCGCAGATGATGCCGCCTTTTCCACCGCCATATGGCAGATTGACAATCCCGCATTTTAAACTCATCCACATGGATAGTGCCTTTACTTCTTCTTCATCAACTTCAGGATGAAAACGGATTCCACCTTTCGTAGGACCGACGGCATCGTTGTGTTGAGCACGATATCCAGTGAATATCTTGGTCGTATTGTCATCCATTTTAATTGGAATTCGAACGGTCAGCATACGTAGTGGTTCCTTCAAAAGCTCAAACACTTCTTCGGAGTAGCCAAGCTTCCCGAGCGCCTCCTTAATTACAACCTGTGTTGATTCTAGTAAGCTGGCGGTTTCTTTTTCACCTTTGATCATTGTACTCAATGGAATTCACCTCATAGGGATATTAGGATAAAACTTTATTAATGCGTTCGATCGCCCAGTCCAAATCTTCTTTCGTGATCACAAGCGGCGGTGCAAAACGGATGACGGTATCGTGCGTTTCTTTACATAGCAGTTTTTCTTCTTTGAGCTGCTCACAATAAGGTCTTGCTGCTTCTGTTAATTCAACTCCAATGAATAACCCTCTGCCGCGGATTTCTTTGATCATCGGATTTTTGATTTCTTTTAAGCGATCCATGAAATATTGTCCAAGCTCCAATGACCGTTCTGCAAGTTTCTCTTCTTCAAGGACTTCCAATGATGCGATGGAAACTGCACATGCCAATGGATTGCCGCCGAATGTAGACCCATGGGAACCTGGATTGAATACGCCAAGGATTTCACGGTTGGCAGCTACGCAAGAGATCGGGAAAACCCCGCCTCCAAGCGCCTTGCCTAAAATGTACATATCCGGAACGACCCCATCCCAATCAGAGGCGAACATTTTTCCTGAACGTCCAAGTCCTG
Source organism: Peribacillus muralis (assembly GCF_001439925.1). Taxonomy (GTDB): domain Bacteria; phylum Bacillota; class Bacilli; order Bacillales; family DSM-1321; genus Peribacillus; species Peribacillus muralis. The sequence continues at coordinate 136,665 of NZ_LMBV01000005.1, read as the reverse complement.
ATTGAATTTCATCAGAAACGAATAAGACATTGTTTTCTTTACAAAGTTCGTAAGCTTCTTTTAGGAAACCTTGTGGCGGGATGATGATTCCGGCTTCACCTTGAATCGGTTCGATTAAAAATCCAGCCGTTTGCGGTGTAATCGCTTCTTTCAATGCATCAAGATCGCCGTAAGGGATAAGCTTGACCCCTGGAAGCATCGGTCCAAAGCCCCTTCTATATTCCTCATCGGATGACAAGGACACGGCAGCCATCGTCCGGCCATGGAAGTTCCCGATGCACGCAATGATTTCAGCTTGGTTTTCTGCGATTCCCTTAACATCATAGCCCCAGCGTCTAACCGCTTTGATGGCTGTTTCAACGGCTTCAGCACCCGTATTCATCGGCAGTGCCATGTCTTTTTGCGTAAGGCGTGAAACCATTTCATACCACGGTCCCAATTTATCACTATGGAATGCACGGGACGTCAATGTTACGCGATCCGCTTGTTTTTTTAATTCGTCGATGATCTTCGGATGCCTGTGGCCTTGGTTCACTGCTGAATAGGCACTAAGCATATCCATGTATTTGTTGCCTTCAGGATCTTCCACCCAAACTCCTTCTGCCTTCGAAATGACGATTGGAAGTGGATTATAATTGTTTGCACCATATTGTTCCGTTTGCTCGATTAATTTTTCAGTAATTGTTGTCATGTTGATTCCCCCTAAAATTTATAGCGTTTCAGATGTTGTTTTTCCTTGAAGATGAAGAACTAAATAATCAGGTCCGCCTGCTTTGGAATCCGTTCCTGACATATTGAAGCCGCCAAATGGCTGGTATCCAACGATGGCACCCGTACAGCCGCGATTGAAGTACAAGTTACCTACGTGGAAATCCTCACGCGCCTGTTCGATATGTTCAATATTGTTCGTGATGACCGCGCCCGTTAAGCCATAATCCGTGTTATTGGCGATCTCGATTGCATGATTGAAATCTTTTGCCTTACAGAACGCAACCACTGGTCCGAAAATTTCCTCTTTCATGACGCGTGCGTTTTCATCCACATCGGCAATGATCGTTGGCTGAATGAAGAAGCCTTTTGAATTGTCTCCTTCTCCACCTGCAACAAGTTTCCCTTCTTTTTTACCGATTTCCACATAGCTCATGACTTTATCAAAAGCAGCTTGATCGATGACCGGACCCATGAAGTTGTTTAGATCAGATGGCTCCCCGACTGTTTTTTCTTTCGTTAATTCAATGACACGATTCAAAACTTGGTCATATACATCTTCCACAACGACGGTACGTGAGCAAGCTGAACATTTTTGACCGGAGAATCCGAATGCAGAAGCGACGATTGATTGTGCCGCCAATTCAAGATCAGCCTCTTTATCAACGACGATCGTATCTTTACCGCCCATTTCAGCGATGACACGTTTTAACCAGATTTGGTTTTCATGAACTTTTGCCGCACGCTCATAAATACGGATTCCGACATCACGAGATCCGGTAAAGCTAATGAAACGTGTACGGTGATGGTCTACTAAATAATCGCCCACCTCGGCACCGCTTCCTGGAATGAAGTTCACCACTCCTGCAGGCAAGCCCGCTTCTTCCAATACTTCGATGAATTTAGCTGCAATGACCGGAGTTGTACTGGCTGGTTTCAATAGAACCGTATTACCTGAAACAAGAGCCGCCGTCGTCATCCCTGCCATGATCGCAAACGGGAAATTCCAAGGTGAGATGATGACACCGACACCTAGTGGAACATAACTGAACGCATTGTGTTCAATCGGACGGCTTTCCACCGGCATGCCGTCTTTAAGCTTCAGCATTTGACGTGCATAGTATTCCATGAAGTCGATCGCCTCCGCTGTATCTGCGTCCGCTTCATTCCAAGGCTTTCCTGCTTCTTTAACCAATAGCGCCGAGAAATAATGTTTTCTTCTGCGAACGATGGCAGCAGCCCTGAATAAAATATTGGCACGCACTTCCGCTTTCGTTTTTCTCCAAGTTTGGAATGTTTGATCGGCCGCTTGCATCGCTTGCTCAGCAAGATCTTGATTCGCTTTCGATACGGTTCCGATAACTTCTTCTTTATTTGCCGGGTTTACAGAGGTAATGACTTCTTCCGTAAACACTTTTTCACCATTAATGACTAGCGGGTATTTCTTCCCTAGATCATTCGCTACTTCATTCAATGCCGCTTGAAAAGCTTTATTGTTTTCTTCAAGTTTAAAATTCGTAAATGGTTCGTGTTTATATGGTTGGACCATTATCTCTCATCTCCCTAAAGTTTTTTATATATTTACTTCTCGCTTATTTAATAAGCAAGTTCCGTGCCAACTTTTCATTTTCACGAAAAAAATATCGTTTTTTTATAAAATATATAATGAAATTCAGCACTGCGCGGGCAAAGTGTACATAGCAAGCATTTTTTTTGCCCTTTATCTTCTCTTTTAATAGATGCAAAATTCATGCCAATCTGTTTTTATCATAAAAAAACAGCTCTTTCACTTTTTTTACGCAAAATTTCTTTGCATCTACCCGCAAAATATCGTTGCAGCGCAAATTTTCATTGCACCTTCTCTTTCATTCCTCTACAATAGGCTCTAACAAATGAAAAAACTGGGAGGCATTCATGTTTCTAGACCAAATTATTAAAATAGAAGGTTTCCATACCATTCTCCATTCACTGGTGGATGTAATTGATATCGGGATACATATCATTGATCCAAAAGGTCGAACCATTGTCTATAACAAGAAAATGGCTGAAATAGAAGGCATGGAATCGGATGAGGTATTGGGGAAAAAGATTCACGAGATCTTTAGTTTCAAAGAGGAAGCGGAGAGTACTTTAAATCGCGCATTACATTTTGGCAAAACGACGGAAAACTCGAAGCAAACCTACTTCAACAATCTCGGACAGGAAATCACCACCATCAATAATACGTTCCCGATATTGGACCAGGACCAACAGATCATCGGGGCCATTGAGGTGGCAAAGGATATAACAAACCTAGAAAGACTTATTAAAGACAATATTTTAAATAAAGGCGATACGAAATATACGTTCGACAGCATTATCGGAACGAGTGAAATTTTCTTGGAGGTCATCGAAAAAAGCAAGCGCTCGACCAGGACCACATCCTCGATTCTCATCGTTGGGGAAACCGGAACCGGAAAGGAGCTCTTCGCCCAAAGCATCCATAATGGCAGCAGCCGTTCGACACACCCTTTCATCAGCCAAAACTGCGCTGCCCTGCCAGATAGTCTCATTGAAGGAATACTTTTCGGCACGAAGAAAGGGGCCTTTACCGGATCGATTGAAAGACCTGGATTATTCGAACAGGCACAGGGCGGTACCATCCTGCTTGATGAAATCAACTCATTAAATCCGAATTTACAGGCGAAGCTGTTGCGGGCTTTACAGGAAAGGACGATTCGCCGTGTTGGCGATACAAAAGATAAAAAAATCGATGTACGCGTCATCGCGACGATCAATGAAGATCCGATAGATGCCATTGCAAATGATCACTTACGAAAGGATCTATATTACCGCCTAAGCGTCGTTTCCTTATTCATCCCGCCTCTCCGTGAGCGGAAAGAGGATATCCCTTTGCTGGCACAATCCTTCATCGAGAAATTCAATGCGTTGTTCGAATTGAATATCGAAGGAATAAGCGAAGAGGTCTACGCCCTTTTTTATGAGTACGACTGGCCAGGGAACGTCAGGGAGCTTGAGCATATCATCGAGGGTGCCATGAATTTACTGGAACCTGGCGATACAAAAATCTCGCCCAACCACCTTCCAGCTCTATCTAAAAAGAAGGCTCACATTGGAGAGACTCATTCGGGGAAAAAACCTAACCCTCCAAGTGGAGGATTACAGGAGACCACCTTATCCCTTGATGAGTATATCGCTAATACGGAAAAGCTATACTTGGAGAAAATATTAAAGGAACATGGGATGAATATCTCCCAAGCAGCAAAAGCCTTGAATATTAGCCGCCAAAGTCTTCAATACCGCTTGAAAAAATATCGAGTCAAATAAACATGAAGAAGGCCCCCCAATGATATGGAGGGCCTTCTTATGTTTGGAATGGTCACATTTCCAATGTAATATTTTATACTGCCTTAAGAAACCCAGAGCAAGACCAGAAAGCAAGCTAACTTATTGCATGGACTGCTAAATACATGCACCACAGTCCGCACCGACGGACAATGAGCCCGAACGGACGGTTTATTCGCTATGACGGACGAATTATTGGCGTTGACGGTCGAATTATGAGCCCGAACGGACGAATTATTGGCGTTGACGGTCGAATTATGCGCTCGAACGGTCGAATTATGAGCCCGAACGGACGAATCTTTCCGTTTTAGACGACTAAATGAATCTCATTTCCTGATGGATCGGCTACAACGTAAAACGCTTCTTGTTCCGTGACGACAGCTCCGATTCCTTTCAGTTGTTCGATTATTTTGTTTCTCGCTTCTTCATCTGCAAAAACGAGGGTATACCAGTTTAGCCCGACACTATTTTCCTTAGCAGCAGGAGCGCCGACGCCATTCCAGGTGTTCAAGCCGATGTGATGATGATACCCGCCGGTGGAGATGAAAAGCGCCCCTCCCATTCGGGTTACAACGCTAAATCCTAGACCTTGCATGTAAAACTCCTCCGTCTTCGATAGTTCGGATACATGCAGATGGATGTGCCCCATTAGCGTACCTGCAGGCAATTGGCTCCACTCCCGATCACTTTCTTTGAGAAGGTCGTTTCCATCCAACTGCTCTGTGCCCATGGCGACCTGCCCGTCGGCCCATTTCCAACCGGCAGATGGGCGGTCAGAGTAAATTTCAATGCCATTTCCATCCGGATCGGTAATATATAGCGCTTCACTTACAACATGGTCTGCCGCACCTAACGGATAGTTCGTTTCAAGTAAATGGCGTAAGAAAACCGCTAAGTCTGCACGGGTCGGCAGCAACAAGGCAAAGTGATATAAGCCCGAAGTCCGCCCTTCCTTTGGAGTCACACCGACTGGCTGTTCTAGGGTCAGCAATGAATTTTTTCCGTCTGCCGTTAACACAGCCTGTCTATCCGTCTTTCTCAATACTTGAAGACCGATGATATCTTGGTAAAACGTGATGGCATTATTTAAATCCAAAACATTGATACTGACTTCGCCAACAAAAGTCACTGGTTTCTGATGAAATTTTTCCATTATGTCACTTCCCTTTTTTATTAAAAATCATATGATCCAAAGAAAAAAACCGTGGTTTGCACACGCTAGATAGACAAACCCAGTATAACCGCAAGTCCTCCCACCAATTCGATATGCGCCTAGAACCCAGGAATGCCGACGTGTTTCAAACGCCTAACGCACTTACTTTATGTAAGTAATTATATTTTTATAAGTTTGTACTGTCAAGTAAGGTTTGTTGGATTTCTTTTTTCCTTTAAAAAAACGAATTGCCGAAGCAACTCATTTCATCGTGTCATTATCTAAATGTGTAAAAAACGGTTGAATTGATGATGAAAGAGTCGGCTATGGTTCTCCCGACTTCCTGACATATCACTTTACTGAATTTTGTCGCATCAACGGGTTCATATAATAATTGATGAATGCCGTCCACCGACCTTATTGCCACGGTTGCGTGTGGGTTCGTCTCATATATTCTTTCCAGTATTTCTTCTTTATTAGGAACTAGGCTGGCAATCCAGACCAAATCAAACTCCCCATAATCATGAAGGGCGCCATCATTTAAGATATAATTCGAGGTCGCTTCTCCCTTCAGTTGCTTGATGATCCGTTTGCCTAGCGAATAGGCTTGTTCATCTATATCAAGACAAGTCATATTTGCTCCAAGCTCCTGTTGAAGCAACAATGGACTTAAAGGCAAAGGGCCCGTACCTACAAATGCGAATGATTGACTATCATTTTTCACCTTTTTCAATTCATTGATCTCCGTTTTGATTAGTTCTTTGTAGTTCCCCCAATAAAGGAAGGAACGAAAATCCTCAAGGGTGTTCACACTGCCAACAAATAAGTTTGCATAATGATTCTCCATCGATGTTTCGGCGATCGTCAGCTTATCCAGCATATCACCCCGAATCGAGCGGATTTGATCATGGTTGAGAATTTCTTCTGCCATATGCTGGTCCAACGGTTTCGAAATCAGCGAAACCAGTTCGGTTAAAACGCGATTGATGATTGGATTTTTTGGTGATAAATCTTTTTCTTCCAGTAAAATCTTATACGTATCCATATATGTATGAATGATTTTTTCCTGGTTCCTAGACCATTTGATCGTTTTCAAGGCACACACTCCTATTAGGAAATAATTTTTTACTTAATCGTGGTATATACATTGCCAAAAATACCGATCGCCCTAGGCTGAATACAGTAAAAGCGAGCCATAATGCATGGTTTTGATAGGTCGGCACAAAAATATAAAGTGTTATGACAAAGGCAATCAAGGAATAGATCATCGAGTTACGAATCGGGGCAGCTTCTGTTGCCCCGGTAAAGACACCGTAGAAAACGATACCTACACTGGCCGATAGAGGAAACAAAATAAGCCAAATTCCATACATGTTTGCCAGCTCAATGACACTTCGTATTCGTGTGAAAAGCGGCAGGATGCTTTCACCGAATAGATAATAGCTGACAGCCATCATCAGGGAGGAAAGGATACCCCACTGCAACGATAGACTTAGGGTTTTCTTATATAAGTGTCTATCTCTAGCACCAATCGCTTTTCCGACAAGTATGCTTGAAGCATTAGCGAACCCGTCAAAGAAGTAAGCCATCATATAGTGGATCTGGATGAGAACGGCATTCGCCGCCAATATCTCCGTTCCATATGAGGCACCCTTTGCCGTGAAGATATTGAAAACGGCCAACAAGCAAAGCGTTCGGATGAATAAATCCCGATTCACCGACATCATTTTCTTAAGTGATGAAAGATTGAACATCTCATTCAATGGAGGCAGTTCCATTCGATGCGGCGACGCTTTTACAATTACGATCAGTCCGATGAAAAAGGCCGTCACTTCCGAAAGGAGGGTCGCTATCGCTACTCCTGCCACCCCCCATTCGAAAACATGGACAAACAGCACATCCAGGGCGATGTTCATCAAGTTCATGAACACCTGTAAAACTAGCGAAACCTTGATCTTGGACATCCCCATCAGCCATCCCAATATGACGTAATTCATCAAAGTGAAAGGAATACCCCAGATTCGAATGCTGAAGTATTCAGCTGCATATCTTCGTACGTCAGCTTCCGGATTCATCAGTGTTAAAGAAACATGTTCAATTGGTCCCTGAAGCAGGATGAAACCTATCCCTGCAACAATCGCCAGTATAAAGGGCCTTAAAAAAGCTAACATGCTCTGCTTTTCGTCGTTTGCCCCAAGTGCTTGGGCAGCAAATCCCGAAGTGCTCACACGCAAAAAGCCAAATAGCCAATACAAGGTATTGAAAATGACCGTACCTATAGCTACGCCGCCCAAATAAGCGGGGTTTGGTAACTGACCTACAACAGCGGTGTCCACCGCACCTATCAACGGTGTCGTTATCGTCGATATGGTCAGAGGAATGGCCAAGGCCAAATATGATCGGTGGTTCACCTTACTTCCTCCCTATATTTAAAATCAAAAACGAAATCATTCCGATTTACAAACTGGACTCGTCCTACCTATTCACTCAAACAGTGAAATCAATTCTTTCGTATAAGGATGACGGTCCTCACCAAAGAGCAGCTCCTTTTCAAAGGAGTCCACGATTTCCCCTTCTTTCATCACCAGAATCCTCTGGCTCATCTGCTGTACTGCCGACAGATCATGAGAAATAAATAGGTAGGAAATGTCCAATGTCTTCCTCAGCCCGCCTAACAATTTAAGCACCGCCGCTTGAGACAGCACGTCCAGGCTTGAAGCTGGTTCATCCAAAATAATCAGGGCCGGTTCAATGCTGATTGCGCGTGCAATCGTCACCCGCTGCTTTTGTCCGCCGCTTAACTCATGCGGGTAACGTTCGGCAAAGCTTTTTGGGAGCTCCACGGTTTCCAGCAGCTGTCCGATAAAGTTCGCTTCACTTGTATACGTAAAATGTTTTAGGGTAATCTCGCTGCCAAATTGCTGATAAGGATCCATTAATGAATTCTTTATCTTTAGTTTTGGATTCAAAGCAGCGGCAGGATTTTGCAAAACAGCCTGGATGTTCTTCCGATATGGGTTTAGACTTCTTTCATTTTTGTTTTGCAGTGCGGTTCCTTCAAATAAGATGCAGCCTTGGTCAAAGGATTCAATCTGAAGGATGATTCTTGCCAGTGTGCTTTTTCCGCAGCCGCTCTCTCCCACTAACCCGAGGCATTCCTTCCTTTCGATGCTTAAATTTACATTCCTTAGTATTTCCACTCCGGTTTCATAGCTTTTATGGACATTTCGTACGTCTAATAAACTCATCCTGACACTCCTTCAAGCTTGAATGGCATTCTGCGCAATGATGGCGATGATTGAATCAGTTCATTCGTATAAGCATGCTTGGGATGATTCAATACTTGATCTTTGTCACCAATCTCCATGATGGCTCCGTCTTTCATGACCGCAATGCGATCCGCATATTTCTTAACATGACGCAAATCATGGGTAATGAACAAGACTGCACATCCGGTTTCTTTTTGGAGCCTTGATAACAGCTCTAAAACCTTAAAGGAAGATACACTGTCCAAGGCTGTCGTCGGTTCATCCGCTATCAAAATATCCGGTTCAAGCAGCAGGGCCATTGAAATGGATACGCGTTGAAGCTGACCACCGCTTAATTGAAATGGGTATCTGCTGTAGATATCTTCCTTCAGGCCCACCGATATGAGCGCCTTGACCGCTTGCTGCCGCCTTGCCTTTTTGGAAAGGCTCAAATGTGTTTTCTGATATTCGTCGAAATGCTGACCGATGGTAAGGAAAGGTGTGAATGAACCCTGGTAATCTTGAAAAATATAAGCTAGGCGCTTTCCGCGAATCTTCCTTATTTCAGAGGGTGATAGCGCCAATAGGTTTCTTTCCCCGTACCATATTTCGCCCTTCGCTTGGAGATTAGGTGCAAGCAGCTGACCTATTGCCATGGCCGTCATGCTTTTGCCGCTTCCACTTTGTCCGACAAGTGCGAACCACTCACCTTCATGCACATCGAATGAAAGATTCTTGACGATATGATTTTGCTTTCCCATGATATGAAGCTGCCTTACGGATAAAATGCTCATGATTCCACCTCCTTTTTCACATCGAATGCATCGCGCAAATAATCACCGAGTATGTTGGATAAAAGGACGACAAATACGATGGCGAGCCCCGGGTAAATCATCAGCATCATATGAGATTGAAAGTATGGCCGGGCATCATTCAGCATCGCTCCCCACTCTGGTGCCGGCGGCTGCGCCCCGAGTCCGATATATGATAAGGAAGATATGAGCAAAATGATTTTACCTAAATCGAGGCTAGCCAATACAAGCACATTCCCGATAAGGTGCGGAAATAAATGCTTCCGCATGATCGCAAATGAACGTAATCCATTGATTTTAGCAGCTGTGACATAATCCTTCCCACGTTCGGTGATCACCGTGCTTCGGACAAGCCGGGCATAATTCACCCATTTCACTAAAACGATTGCCAACAGGAGATTTTCGATTCCTGGACCTAATAAACCACTTAGCACAATGGCAACGATCGTATCAGGAAATGCGAGAAACGCGTCTGCAATGCGCATAAAGATCCGATCGATCAGCCCTCCTTTAAAACCGGCAATCACCCCGAACGGTACGCCGATGATCACCGCGGCAAACAAAGATAAAAGTCCGTAGCCAACCGTCAGCTGTGCACCAAGCAGAAGACGTGTCAATACATCACGACCTAGATGATCCGTCCCTAACGGGTGTTCCAAGCTTGCCGGCCATAGTCTTTCTCCCAAATTGACCAGTGCCGGATCATGTTTCAAAATAAGAAAGGCGTAAGCCGCAACAGCAAGGACTGTAGCCATCACCATGAAAAGCCAACGCCTTTTGGTTTTTTTTTTGATCACTAACTCCATTTTCCATGCTTCCTTTCCTTCAGTCTTAGCTCAGGATTTAAATAACGATAAGATAAATCAACGACACTATTGACGATGAATACGATGATGGCCATGACCAACAGATACCCTTGAATGACTGGATAATCCCGCGACCGAATCGAGTCCACGACCAGCTTCCCTATGCCTGGATAGGCAAAAATCACTTCGATCACCACGACACCTCCGATCAGGCTCCCAAGGCTCACCCCGAATACGGTAATGACCGGTGGCAGGCTATAACGAAATGCATGAACAAAGAATATCCGCATTTCTGAAATCCCCCTTGAGCGGGCAGCCGTAATGAAATCATGACTGAGGGAATCTATCAAACTCGAACGCAGCAAACGGACGTACACACTTGTGATGGCCAGCCCTAACGTGACCGACGGCAGAATGAGAGAACGAAATCCGTCCCTGCCCATTGTTGGAAACGCTCCCCATCGTACCGCGAATAAATCTATCAAAAGCAGACCCAGCCAAAAGCTAGGGATGGCTGCACCTACTAAAGAAACGGCACGGCTTATCTGATCAATCCAGCTTCCCCTGTACAAAGCAGCAAGCGAACCTAAAGGAATGGCAATACAAAGCATAACAAGCAATGCGCCAACCGCCAGCTCAAGTGTTGCAGGCAGCCCGCTCATGATCATCTCCATCACAGGTTGATTCGTCAGATAGGAATGCCCGAAATCCAATTGAATGAAGTCGATGAACCAATGACCGTACTGCACGAACAGCCGATCATTGAACCCCAATTCTTCTCGAAGCTCTCGGACTTGCTCGCTTGTGATCGATACCTCATCCACTTGAAGGATCGAGAGAACCGGGTCCCCTGGAGCAAGCCGAACAAAAAGGAATGAGATGAAAGTAATCACAAGGACAAAAATCACGACCTCAATGAATCGCCGGAATAAGATGCGAAGCATTCACTTCACATCCAGTTCATTCGTCAGCATGTAGTATTCACTTTTCGAAGTGATCCAGTTTTCAACTTTTTCGGCATTAAAAGCAACAAGTGTATTCGGATGTAAAATGAATGCATTATACACCTGTTCATCCACATACAGCGCAATCTCCTCAGCTAAATCCGAGCGCTTCTCCTGTCCGACCGTTACGTTCAGCTTATCGATCAGTGACGTCAGATGATCATCATCGGCCCCACTGAAGTTCAAGGCACCCTTAGGATGATACGTAGCATTTAAATAATAGCCGGCATCCCCGCGCGGAGCCGTTAAATTACTGTAGGTCGTTAAATCCCAATCGCGATTGGCAGCCATATACTCTTCTGGGATTTCTATTTGCTTGATTTTCACATCAATCCCCAATTGGCCGGCATCCGATTGAAAAACTTGGGCAATTAACGGCAGGTCGGCACGTGAACTGTATGTAAGCAGTGTTAACGTTAACGGTTTGCCATCTTTTTGCATGACACCATTCACTTTCTTATATCCCGCCTGATCAAGAAACGTTCTTGCCGCTTTCATTCCCTTCTCTTTTTCCGGATAGTCCGGAGCAAAAGAGAAAGTGGATGGAAAAGGCCCTGTTGCCACTTCTGCATGACCATGTAAAATCGTATCCGCTATGGATGAACGGTCGATCAAGGCATCGATCGCCTTTCGGACGTGTATGTCCTGCAATGCTTTTCGTTCCAAATTCATCGTCATTTGATGGACGCGGAACGTGGAAGTCGATTCTACCTTCACTCCATCTATCGCTTCTAAATTTTCCAGGCTTTCCACTTCCGGACGGAAAACAATATCGGCGTCTCCCGATTCAAGGGCAAGAGACCGGGCATTGGCATCCTCATTAAACGAAAACCTGGCTTTCTCTAGCTTTGCGGCTCCATCCCAGTAAGACTCATAGCGGATTAAATCAACGGCCGTACCTGGTATGAATTTCGAAACGGCAAATGGTCCTGTTCCTATCGGCTTGTTCATATAGTCACTTTCCTTCACGTCAATGATCGATGTATTTGGATGGACCAATTCAGAAGGAAACTCAGGAAAGGGAACCTCCGTCTTAATGGTCAGCGCATTCCCATCCGCTTCAATCGATTCAATGCGCAAGGCATTCTTGATCGCCGGACTATCCTTCATCGCCCTCTCTAACGATGCCTTCACCGCTTTGCCATCCATCGGCTTTCCATTCTGAAACGTCACACCCTCCCTCAGCTTGAACTCCCATAACTGGCCATTCTTGCTGCTCCAGCTTTTTGCCAGCCACGGCTCGATGGTCAAATCCTCATCATTGAGATGCACCAATGTCTCCGTAATGCCAGCCCGCATTGACACATAACTAGTATCCACATTCGGATCGAGCGAGCTCGTCGCAAAGTTAAAAAGTAAGTTCACTTCCTTCTCCGCTCCTCCTCTTTCTTTCGCAGACTCAGTGGAACAAGCAGCCAAAAGAAAGAATGATAAACATACAATAATAAATGATTGATATTTTCTCGACATCCTCCATTACCTCCATAATTACAAGAATCATCACGTAAATCGAAAATATTACGATTTAAAACTTATTGATGAACACTGTCTGCCTTATGTAACCGCCTCCCTTCAAATCAAAACGATTACGATTTAATACCTAAATCGGCTCCTCGTAATTCATGACTGCTTCATTATAAAACGTAACGATTACTATTTACAAGGTTTTTTTATTGCTTTGGTTCTCCCTTCTCACTTGCAACTATTAAGCTAATGCTGTTTTTCCTTTGAAATAAGCAAAAGCTCCTGAACATTCAGGAGCCTCAAATCTTAAAGTATTTATTTTTTCAACTCATTGTAATGACTGACGACTTCAATGGTTATTTCACTGTTTTCTCCCAGGCCGCTTACTTCCTTGAGGACGGCTGGTACACCATTTTCTTTAATCATCGTTTGCAGCTTGATTGCTTCTTCATCTTCGTTGAAATCAAACAGCATGGCGGCGGCTATCGCCTTGGCTAAATTCGTGTAAGATAGTCCGGCCTTCTTCGCTTCTACGGCGGGGCGTACGAGACGGTCGTTCGGCCCGAGCTTGCGCAGCGGTGAACGTCCGACTCTATTCACCGAGTCGTTCAAGTAGGCGTTTTTAAAACGACTAATGATTTTTTCAATATACTGCTGATGCTCGTCTGCATCCAATCCGTATTGTCCAATTAAATAGTCGCCGGTTTCGCCTAGTATTTTCTTGACTTGCTCGACTATGGCTTCGTCCTCCAAGGATTGGTCAATCGTCAAAGTACGGTCTTTAAGGTAACCGAGGTACGCAATCGATGCATGTCCTGTATTAACGGTAAACAGTTTTCTCTCAATGAATGGAGCGAGTTCTTTTACAATCGTCATCCCTTCAACCTCAGGAATGCTTTCATTCGTTTCAACGACCCATTCATAATAAGGTTCAACCAATACGTCCAGTGATCCTGCGTTATTTTGGATAGGAACGATGCGATCGACTGCTGAGTTGAAGAAGAATACTTTATCGGCTAGTTTTTCTTTTGTATCTTGATCCAAGTGTTCTAGAATATAACCTTCTAAAAGGTCTGTTGCCGAGATTTGGTTTTCACAAGCGATCACATATAGTTTTTCATCAGTCTGCTTCACTCTTGCGACTAATCCTTTTGCAATTAAAGGAGCGATATGAGGCAGGATATTCGGACCGATGGCCGTGGTCAGATAGGTTGCTTCCGTGATGGCCTTGATGACCTCCCCTTCCTGCTTTAAGCTATTTAAACCTGAAACATTTTCTACTAGAACCGATTCTTGTTGATCTGTTGCCAATTTAACTTGATATTGCTTTTTTTCATTTAATTGATCGATAATTTTTTCCGCTATATCTACAAATGTCACATGATATCCAGATTGTGAAAAAAGTGCTCCGATAAATCCTCTTCCAATGTTTCCTGCACCAAAATGCACGGCTTGTTTCATTACAATCATCCCTTTATCAAGTTAGTATATAAATAGTCCAAAAATATGGCTTCCAATCTTTTGCCTATCAGTTCTTCGTCCGAAGATGAAAAAATCATGATCGATTCATTGCTTTCGATCAAGCTTGAACTGATCAAGCTGACGATTTCCTGCTGCTTCACACTCAAGTGTTCAGGAGCCAGCATCAGCAGCAAGTTTTTCATATGGACTTCTTTTCCGTCCATCCCTTTGACAGAACAAGCTTCCTCCAAATGGGCGATTTGGAATAGCAGCTCTTTCACGTTCTTATGTCTTGTATGGAAAAGGCCCATTACAGTGCCAGGTATGCCTAAACCGCCTTTTTTTTCCCGCTCGTTCAGCGCTGCAATTACATCATCGGCACCCACGATCAGTTGTTCCTTTTCAGCGATCAAAACCATTTCTTCCAAGATTTCCGGATGGCCCTTCAAATGCGGAAGACGATATAACCGGAAATTATCGATGATCGACTGAATGCTTTCCTGGGCATTTTTCAATTCCTGCAGCACTTCCTTTAATTCGCCTTCCACTTTTTCCGGGTGGAAATCCTTGTTGACTGCCTGACCGCGATAACGCTTATTCTTCGTGAATCTTTCAATATTCTTCCTGAGATAATTCCTGATATTTTCGATATTCTCTTCACTCAAAAGAGGAGATACGAGAATATAATCACGATTGATATAAGGAAGACGAACGGTCGAAAGGATGACATCATAATTTTGCAGGCTGCTCTGCTTCTGGATATCCTTGATCGTTTTAATTTCAACCGTCTCGATTTCGATGATTTCTTTTTTAATGCGGCTGGCAAGCATCTTTGACGTCCCTATCCCTGTCGGACAAACGATGAGCGCCTTTATTGATATTTCCTCTTCCCGCAGCACCAACGCAGATCCGAAATGAAGAACGATGAAGGCTATTTCATCTTCAGGGAATTCTTTAATTTCCTTGAATTCCCTTTCCAAACCTGTCTTAACGGCTAAAAAGAGAACAGGATACTTTCGTTTAATTTCTTCCGTTAAGGGGTTGTACAATCCCATTTCCTGTTTGATGCGGAACAGCGAAGGCTCCATATGGGCAAGAAGCCCTTGATATAATGGGAAATCCTTGGTCAAGTCGATTTGCAATTGAGCGGATACATCCTTGATCAAGTTTCTTATCAGCTGACCCAGCAGCACACTGTCATACGGAACGGCATCGGCTGTATGAAGTTTGGAACCTTTGAGGATGGCCGCCAAGTAACTTATATCATCGATTGTAAAAGAAACGTTCAGCATGGGCTTGAGTTCCTTACAGATTTTATCCATAAGGTTATTCTCATCCGAGAGGTCGCTTAGCCTCTTGAAGTCTTTCTCCAAATGGAATTGACTTTCATTTCTTTGCAGGGTGACATGGATATGTACGATCAACCCGATATACCCGCTATCGGCTAAACGCGAATGGACACTATTAAAGGTCGAATTCAGCACCCCATCTATGGCCAAAAGATAATCGGGATCAAAATAATCGAGGATTTTCCCATCCCGGATTTTCCCTTCTTGAAGCAAAAATAAGCTTTCGATCAGCTCTTCATTAAAGAAGTGCAAAAAATAGGCAGCCTGGGCTTTCCGTTTATTTTCTTCCGTGCCGGTAAGCTCTATCCCGACTCCCCTTTTTCTCGTAATCACGATATTAAAATTCTTTAACCACTCAGTCAATTCGTCTAAATAGGTTGTAAGAGTCGTAATGCTTATACCTAGATCACCAGCAAGTCCTTGCGTTTTGTAGGATTCTTCCTGAAGTAAAGTTAAAAGAAGATGCAGCTTTCTTTCTTGCGGCGTCTGATCGATCGGATGATTGCCCATCAAATGCTGCACAAGCCGAAAGATTTGTTCATTCTTGCCGTCGATCGACAGCCCTTCATGTGTATTGCGTGTCAGGTGCAAGTCAAAGGATTGCAGGATTTTTTCGATTGACTTCATATCACGTTGAACCGTGCGGACACTCACATTCAATTGTGCGGCAATGGAAATGGCCGTATGTTTTCCTGACGTTTTTATGATCAGTTCCAGGATTGATTTTTCCCTTGAAGTAATATACATGCTACCAACTCATTTCAGGTGGAGTAACACGAGAATATACTGAATAGAAAAGCGTAAAACGCTTTTCTATTCTTGGTTAGGAGTATTTAATTTTTTTCTACCTTGATAATATCCATCAATTCCCTGGCTGAAGTGGCTTTCACCATTTTTTCAATATTCTCCATCTCAGAGCATGTGACTGCAATACCAGAAAGGATTTCAAGATGCGTGCCATCCTTCCCGGCAATACCGAATATCAATCGTGCCTTTTGGCCGTCAAAATCCACACCATCTGGAATCTGTAAAACGGTGAATCCAGATTTAAGGACGTCCTTCTTCGCTTCCTCTGTTCCGTGTGGAATCGCTACATCGTTACCCATATAAGTTGAAGTCAATTCATCGCGGGCAATCATAGCTTCAATATAGCTTTCACGCACGTAACCTGCATCGACCAAGGCCCTTCCCGCAAAACGGATCGCTTCTTCCTTATTGGCGAATTGTTGATTAAGGAAGACGTTTTCTTCGCGAAGCAATTCATTATCATCGTGCTCATCCTCGTTGATGCCAGGTTGAATTGAATCTTCACGGACACCAGGAACGTTTTCTTCTGCTTCTTCGACGATTTCATGCAGTTCATCTGTACCGTCATCCTGAAGCCGCGCAAGCAATGAATCATACTCAGGGCTTGATAGGAAGTTATCGACGGATACGTGATACGCATTCGGCACTTTATTTTGCGCCCTTGGCGTTAACTCTTCCTGTGTTATGACGATTTGTGCATCTGCAGGAATGTTTGAAATTGCCGTATTGGTAACCGTTATATTCAACCCGGCTTCCTTGACCTTCTTGCGAAGCAGCGATGCACCCATCGCACTAGATCCCATCCCCGCATCGCAGGCAAAGATGATTTTGCTGACGTTTGTTGGCATCGTTCCTGGTTCTGAAGCGAACACATTGGCAACAGAGCTTTTCTTGCCTTTCATTTCTTGCATTTTCTTCGCAGCATCTTCAATATTTTCATCCGATTGCTTTCCTGTTTTCAAGATGAATGCACCGACGACGAATGATACGATTGTAGCTACCAGTACACCGGCAAAGTTGGCGATATATGCGCTTGCATGATGCGGAGTTACAGCTGTAATGGCAAGAATGCTGCCTGGTGAAGCAGGTGCGAATAGTCCGCCCCCTAAAAGAACCAATGTGAAAACTCCGCTCATGCCTCCAAGGATGACCGCTATAAATAACATCGGCTTCATTAGGATATAAGGGAAATAAATCTCATGGATTCCGCCGAAGAAATGAATGATGGCAGCTCCTGGCGCCGATCTCTTCGCCGTTCCTTTTCCAAAGAAGCAATATGCAAGCAGAACGCCAAGACCTGGTCCTGGATTTGATTCAAGCAGGAACAGGATGGAAGATCCTGTTTGTTTAGCTTGCTCCAGAGCGATTGGTGATAATACACCGTGATTGATCGCATTGTTCAAGAACAATACTTTCGCAGGTTCGATCAAGATACTCGTCAATGGCAGTAAGCCTGTACCGACAAGCCAATCGACTCCTGCTACAAGCCATCCTGTAAATACGACTACGGCCGGCCCAATGGCCAGGAAGGATAGAATCGACATTAAGCCGCCAATTATCCCCGCTGAGAAATTATTAACAAGCATTTCAAAACCGGCTTTTATTTTACCTTCGATCAGCTGATCGAATTTCTTGATGACATACCCGCCGAGTGGTCCCATGATCATTGCACCAAGGAACATCGGGATGTCAGATCCGACGATGACGCCCATTGTCGCAATGGCACCGACTACGCCGCCCCGGTGGTCATGAATTAGCTTACCACCCGTATACCCAATTAAAAGCGGCAGTAAAAATGTAACCATCGGTGAAACCATTTTGGCAAGGCTTTCATTTGGCAGGAAACCCGTTGGAATGAATAAGGCCGTGATTAACCCCCAGGCGATGAAAGCAGATATGTTCGGCATGACCATTGAACTTAGAAAGTTACCGAACTTTTGAACGGCGACCTTTATATTAAATTGAGCCATTTTGCTCTCTTCCCTTCATATTAATATAGTTTCCTTTATCTTAAGATACGCACCTTCCTCATTCAACGAAAGAAAAAGCTAACTTTGTCGCGAAAGAGCAGACAAACATAATGTATCTCACTTTTCCCGATTTATTCAGCGCTGGATCCTTAACGAAAAGAGCCCCGTTCGCATCTTGACGAACGGGACTCTTTCAAGCTTTATAACGGGATAATTCCCAATAGGACAGATACGACTATCATGACAAGCGTCGATCCGCATGCCCACTTCAAGAAAGTGCGCTGCAATGCTCCGAAATCTTCCCCTACCATTCCAACCAATAGATAGGTAGATGGAACAAGTGGGCTTAATAAATGAACCGGTAACCCTAGCAGAGAGGCTCTCCCTATCAAGGCAGGATCAATTCCATATGCAGCTCCCGCTTTAGCAAGTAATGGAAGCACACCATAATAAAATGCGTCATTGGACATGAAGAACGTAAAAGGTGCTGAGATGACGGCTGTGATCACGGCAAAATGTGCACCCATTTGCGCCGGGATGTGCTGAATCAAAGAGTTTGCCATCGCATCGACCATTTCCGTACCTGAGAGGATTCCAGTGAAGACACCTGCTGCAAAAATCATTGAAACGACCGATAAAGCATTATCCGCGTAGTTCGCCACACGTTCTTTCTGATCACTGACATTTGGATAATTAACCGTAATGGCAATGGCAAAGCCTATCATGAACAGAACCGCTGAAGGCATTACTTCCATAATAAGCGCCACCAGCAGTGTAAGCGTCAATGCGTAATTGAATATAATCCATTTTGGGCGCTTAAGATGAGCATCTTCCGTGGCAGCCGCATGCTGGGCCCCACCAGGGTAATCGATTTCTATGATCCCAATTCTTTTTCTTTCTTTTTTCCCAAGGCAATAAGCCATGAACAGGACGAATACAATTCCGCCAATCATCGCTGGAATGACCGGCGTGAAAACATCGGACATCTCAAGTTTCAAAGCGGTCATCACCCGTGCTGTCGGACCTCCCCAAGGAAGAAGATTCATGACACCAGATGACGAAACAGCAATACCAGCTAAAATAAGCGGCTTCATACCAATCCGCTTATAGAGCGGAAGCATTGCTGAAATCGTTATCATATATGTAGTCGTACCATCACCATCCAAGGAAATGAGCAAAGCCAGGACTGCCGTACCGATGGCAATTTTGACTGGATCTCCTTTCACAAGCTTAAGGATTGTATTTATGATGGGATCAAAAACCCCTGCATCGATCAAAATGCCAAAGAAAAGGATCGCAAATAAAATCATGATTCCCGTTGGCGCGACATCCTTGATTCCCTCCAAGGCCATCTCGCCCATTTTACCGCCAAATCCACCAATAAGCGCAAACACACTTGGTACTACAATCAATGCTATCATGGCGGAAAGCCGCCCAGTCATAATTAATATCATAAACACTACGATCATCAAATATCCTAATAAAGCGAGCATATGATCACTCCTCAATTTCTAATTAAGTAAATTGTATATGAAATCGCTTTATCTGTAAGCGTTTTCAATTTATTGTGTTTTAAAACTATTATGTTAATTTTGTTCATTGTGTTCACGGGTGAATGAAGCGCAGCATTTAAGGTTTTATATTAATGGTGAAATTAGTTGATTAACGTGGGGAGGAAGATCATGAAAAAAACCCTGCAGCTTTTACTGTTTATCCCATTTGCTGCTATCACGATTTTTATTATTATTCTGATTGCTGAACAATTTGGTGTCTTTACTTTTATAGGTGAAGATTATGATACAAGCCCTCCCACAGGCCAGTTACACGTTAATGGTTCCGAAATAATCATGGAACAAGGAAATGTAAACTGGGAAGTGAAAGATGGTGAATTTTTTAAAAAACGGGTGGAGGATATAAAGGCCTTTGCCTTTGCACAAAAAGAAAAAATCGATATACCTTCTGGAGAGGATATAGGATTTTCATATTTAGCAAATGGTACAGTTTTAGAAAAGGAGATTACAGCACAGCTTTGGAATAATAATAAGAAAGAATCGATTTCAATTGAAGATAACACACTACATCTGCCAAGTAGAAAGGGAACAATTATTTTAGAGATAAATTTAGTAGCTGAACAAGGAACTGTTCAATATATTTCTACGATCACTTTCAATTAAGCATAAAAATGGCCAGTAACAGAGCGTATCTATTACTGACCATTTTTGTCTACAAACTATTCAATTTTATAATATCTTCGCTCCGGTCTGCCCACGACCCCGTATACGACTTCCGCCTTGCATCTCTTTACGGAAATCAAGTATTCCAAATAGCGTCGTGCGGTTGTTCTGGAGGCGCCAATCTGACCGCTCACCTGCTCGGCCGACAAGCTGATATCGCTTGCATGGAGAACCTCGATCACTTTCGTCAACGTGATTTCATCGACTCCCTTCGGCAGGGCGGGCACTTCGTTCGTTTCCGGCAGGACGTCTCCTTTTTTCAAAATGAGATCAACAAAATCTTGATCTATTTCTTGTTTGGATTTCAGCAGCTGAACTTTTTTCAGATATTCCCTGATAACTTGGTTGAAGCGCTTCATCTCCACTGGTTTGATTAAATAATTCTCTACCCCGTAGTGGAGCGCTTTTTCCAGTTGCTCTTTTTCTGTCGCTGCCGTAATCATGATGATATCGACATTCGGAGATTTTTGCCGAATTTCGGGAAGGAGCTCTGTACCAAGTTGATCCGGCATATACACATCAAGCAAAAGCAAATCCGGTTTTTTTTGCTCCAATATCCGCAGTGTTTTTTTGGCATTTACGGCTTTTCCGACCACTTCTATTTCATCAAAAGCTTTCAAGAACTTTTCATGTATATCCGCTACCCGAAAATCATCTTCGGCGATGACAGCTTTTATCTTTAGCATGTTTCCCCTCCTTTCCGTTGTTTAGGAAGATACACGGTGAATATGGTGTTTCCATCCTCGCTTTGCACTTCGATGATGCCTTCTAGTTCTTTTACGACTTGATCAGCGTTTGAAAGTCCATAACCACTCGGACTTGCATTGTTTTTCGAAGTGAATCCCCGTTCGAAAATACAAGAAATATCATTCTCATGTATTCCTTTTCCGTTGTCACTCACTTCAAATACTAGATCATTCCCAATATCAGTTGCGAAGAACTTCACGAGCGGCTCGTCCAAGCCGGAAACCGCTTCAAGCGCATTATCGAGAAGATTGCCTACTATCAATGTGAGCTGTGACAATTTTATATGATCAGGCAGCTTTTCCAAATAACTTTGCGGATCTATTTCGAAGCTGATCTTCTTCTCCGATGCTTTGCCGATCTTGCCAAGTAACAGCGCTTGTACCTTAGTATCCTTTATCTGTTCAAACACGACACGGTTCAAGGAATGCAATTCGGACGTTTCGCTTTGTATCATATCTATCGCCTCATCATATTCCCCTAACTGTATCAATCCTGAAAGGACGTATAGCTTATTGGTGAATTCATGGGTTTGGGCCCTTAAATCCTCTGAATGCATCTTCACTTCCGATAACGTGTTGACCATTTCCTCAAGTTCGGTTCGATCGCGGAACGAAGCGACAACACCGCTTACCCCTTCACTATCGAAAATTGGCGTACAATTCACGATAATCGATTTATCTTTCCACGAAATCTCTTTATCCACCTGCGGCTCACCAGACCTTAGCACTTCCAATAAATATTTCGACGGAAAAAGTCCATCAACATTCAAATGGCGAACCGACTCCTTAATATCGAGCAATTTTTTCGCTGGCTGATTCATCGAGGTGATCAACCCATTTTGGTCAATGGCGAGAATTCCTTCTTTGACCGACTGAAGCACCGCATTTTTTTCTTTATATAAATTGGCTATTTCAAATGGCTCAAGTCCTAACGTATCTTTACGTATGCTTCTTGCCAGCATGTAACTGCCAATGATTGAAATCATGATCGCCAATAAAGATATAAGCATTTCCTTCGAAAGATCCTTGAAAATCTGGGCCCGGACATCTTCGACCAAAAAACCGACCGAAACGATCCCAATAATCTTCCCATCCTTATTGAAGATCGGCGATTTCCCCCGAATCGAAAGACCAAGTGAGCCTGCTGCCTCGCTAACATAATATTCGCCATCGCGTAGTGCCCTGCTATTATCGCCGCCCTTCATCCGCTTCCCTATCTCGGATGACGAAGGATGGGAATAGCGAATCCCTTTTTCATTCCCTACAACAATGAACTCCGCCCCTGTTTCACGGCGGATCTTTTCGATAACCGGCTGAATGGTGCCGGCCGGATCCTCCGTTTCAAAAGCGGCTGTAATAGTTGGCATGAAGCTAATCGTTTTTGAAAGCTCCAAAGCTAATTGGCCTTTATCCTTCGCGATTTGCCTTCCTTCCATATAGGAAAAAGTCGTCGTCAATAACAGAATCAAAAAAAGGCTCAGCGTTAAGACTAGTCCGAGAATCTTGGTTTCCAGCGGTATTTTCCTCATTTTTCAACAGTCCTCAATATTCATTTTCTACAAGTATTGGAGCATAATGATTTTACCATTTCTATTAAGTATTGAACATTGTGATACAAGCATCTGATGGTATACTATAACAAAAAAAGAAGGTGATTTCTTGAATCCAATGTATTTAATCGTCATTACCTTTTTGCTTGTTTACGACTTTTTCCCAAACATTCTTCCTACTATCATTTTACCGGAAATAATTCTTGGCCTTTTGATCGGTTTTTATCTCAGTCTCCTCTTGAAAAGGGATCGCCATGCCAATCATAGAGCGAAGTTCAAAGAGCAAATACTTTCCATCTTGTACCTTCTTTTCCTGATCGGCATGCTGACCGCTCTAGGTGGAAAATCGTCGGTAGGTCTTTCCTTCAATAACGCTTTCCTATGGGTTGTCCTGCTTTTATCGATCTTCCCGATTTATTCGAATTGGGGAAAGACAAAAAAGAGCTCCCATGACGGCAACCCCTTTAAGCCTTTTTTCAAAAACAGGTAAAAGATCTAATTTGTCTTGTATCGATCCCAAAAAACGTCCAGAATCTCCCATTCCATCTGAAGCCTGCTACAGATCGCGGACCGACGAAAATCGGGTAATACCAGAAACTCCCGCCATTATTTAACCAAATGTACGTATTCCTGAATAAGCAAAACGAAATCGCCCCCGGATCTACAGCAAATGTTGACGCTTGTTGCTGCTGCGGGATAAACGATGGCGGCGGAGCTGTTGGTGCTTGCGAATACGGCGATGATCCCGATTGACCCGGGAATTGCGGCCCGCCTGGAAATCCTGGTAGTTCAGGAAACACTCGATCTTGATACGGTTGATCTTCATAATAATACGTTGGGTACACATACATGGTCATTCACCCCTATATGATTGAATGATATAAGATATGATATGTGGACGTAAGTTGGTTGGGCTCGTAACGAAGGACCTGCGAGTCAAACCGCATTTTATCTCCCGAATTGGAGAAATACCGATAGAATTGTACTGACTTATGTACCAATTTCGAGATTTATCTACGATATGTACTGCTTTATCTACGAATTTTGGGATTTATCTACGAATTGTACTGGTTTATCTGCGAATTTTGGGATTTATCAGCGAATTGTACTGGTTTATCGACGAATTTTGGGATTTATCTACGAAACATACTGATTTATCTACGAATTTCGAGATTTATCAACGAATTGTACTGGTTTATCGACGAATTTTGAGATTTATCTATAAAATGTACTGGTTTTTCTACGAATTTTGAGATTTATCTACAAATTGTACTGATTTTTCGACGAATTTTGAGATTTATCTACGAATTGTACTGGTTTATCTGCGAATTTTGGGATTTATCTACGAATTGTACTGGTTTATCGACGAATTTTGGGATTTATCTACGAATTGTACTGGTTTATCGACGAATTTTGGGATTTATCTACGAAATATCAATAAAGCAATCTCCATAAATAAAAGGTTGCGTACGATTCCCAGTTTGACCAAGCTTTCGACCAGTTTAGGATTTCGCCTTTTGTAGGTTTTCCTTCCATTTCGAGGACAAGCTTGATGGCATTGTGCAGACCGACGTCATCGATTGGGAATGCGGCTGGAAAACGCAAGCATCTCATCAGTACATAGTTCGCTGTCCATGGTCCAATTCCGCGTATTGTCGTAAGCATTTTTTCAGCCGTCTTTACATCGTTTGCTTGCAGCAGCTTTTCTTTCGTTAGTTCCCCTTTCGCCATTAGTTGTGCTACACCAATTAAATACTCGCACTTCTTCACAGTCATTCTTAGGACGGCTAGGTCTTCCACCGTTAATTCGGATATTGACTCAGGCGTTGGAAACAGCCAATATTGCTTTCCTTCGTATTGAACATATTGGCCAAATTCTTCAACAAGCCTCCGCTTCAAGGTATAAGCATAAGTCAAATTAATCTGCTGTCCAAGAATTCCCCAGACAATAGCTTCAAATAAATCTGGAATGCCCATGTTCCTTAAACCGAAGAATTGATCGACCGGCCTTTGCAATAGAGGGTCTTTTTTTGCAAGCTCATAAAAAGGCAGCAGATTTGTGTCAAGATCGAACCAGTTGCGAATGTACTCGGAAACGGCATCTACCACATGATTTTCGATTGGTGCAGTCCGGCCAGGAATTCGAACGTTCAGCTCTTTTTCATTTACCGCACTGATTTCCACTAAAAGCGTCTCGTTTCCGAAAGCTAAGGCACGATATATCTTCTGATCGACAATATGGAACAAACATTCATTGGAGGAACGTGACAAGTATTTAAGGTTTTCCGTAAAGCGAAACTCATTGGGTACATCGATCGTCCATTCGCTAGTTTCATAAAACGCTTCTTTCATTCATACTCCTCCTCTAATCAACTTTAAGCTGAATATCGCCTCTCCTTATTTTAACAATAAAATAGTCTAGTTTGCATATCTACTCTTTCTTGTATACTAAAGGTGAGGTACGCGAAGGGATGTGAATAAGATGAGTGGTAAAGAGCAAACCGTTGACTGGTCAGTCCTGCCGTATGAGGAAGGTCCATTATATATCGCCAAGACGGAGAAAGGACTTTGCTATGTAGGTTCACCGGGACAAACGTATCAGGAGTTGAGCACATGGATACAAAAGCGCTTCCCAAAGGCCAAGCTTGCAGAAAACGAAGAAGCATTAAGGCCTTATATACAAGAACTGCAAGACTATCTCAAAGGAACCCGGCAAACTTTCTCATTTCCAGCAGATGTAAAAGGAACTCCCTTTCAAGAGGAAATTTGGGCCGCACTGAAGCATATCCCCTATGGAACGACTTGTTCATACTCGGATATCGCTCAAATCATCGAAAGACCTACAGCCGTTAGGGCGGTCGGCACGGCGATTGGCGCCAATCCTGTCTTGATTACAGTGCCCTGCCATCGGGTAATCGGAAAGAACGGCGCCATTACCGGTTACCGCGGCGGTACGGAGATGAAGCATTATTTACTTCAGTTGGAAGCAGCAAATCGAGGAAATGACTAAAAAAAGCATCCGATCATTCGGATGCTTTCTTGCTGCTTGCTGTTTTTAAAACCAGATGGTCACCGCTTTATTATACGCATCACTATTAGGGATCGCATGTATTCCCTGGGCTTGCGCTGTGCGCGGATCCAAATCATATACCATCGGAGTATAACATGAGGTCTGTCCCTTATTCACAACGCCATTGCCTCCGGAGCTTTCGCACGTATAGGCTTTCCCATCTGTACTGCGGACGATCCTCGCATCCGCTTCATGATTATATACGGCGGGACGGGTGACAGTGACTTTCGCCCAGGCGGTTTTACAAGTAGTGCTGAATTTCAATTCAACGTATGAATTGGAATCGATCCATTTTTTATCCTTCGTTACAGCTGTGCCTGCACAATTATTATAGGTGGGGCTTTTTCCATCATAGCTATGAGTTTCAGCCAATGCTTGATGCTTACCGATGACCATGAATTCGAGAATAAATAGCGAAAATGTCATCAATATGGATAAACCGATCATTTTACATGTATTTTTCAATTCATTCATCCTCTCATACTCAAAAATCATTAATACCAGTCTGTTTCACCTGCTGTGTAAGGCCAATATCCGACCGCTTTTGCTTTTCGCGGATCTAAATCATACACCATCGGGGTATAGCATGTCGTTTGACCTTTATTGATTTCACCATTTCCTCCGGGAGAAGCACAGTGATATTGTTTATTATCTGTGCTGCGAACAACCAATGCAGTTGCTTCACCATCCGCTTTAGCCGGTCTGCTGAGCGTGATCTTCGCCCAGGCCGTTTTGCATGTGGTGCTGAATTTCAGCTCCAAATTAGCTGTAGCTCCGTTGGCATTAATCTTAACGGACTTCTTGGTCACGGCACTATCCGCACAATTGTTATAGTATGGACTTTTCCCATCATAGCTGTGGGTTTCTGCTGACGCTCTGCTCGTTAATGAATCCAGTGAGCCAAAAGCGACTAAAAAAGCGGCTAATAATGAAAAACATAAAACGATTTTCTTCATTGTTTCACTCATCCCCTTAACAAAATTTATACACTATTCATATTACAGTTTTGTAATTTTCTTACAAGTGATAAATTCCCTAATTAAGGAAAAAGGCAAAGGGTGATTTCCCCTTTGCCCTGCAGCCACCGTTATGATCCGGTATGTATCGGTTTTTCCTCGATTTCACATGAAAGACAAAGTATATATCCCCAGTGCAACAATCCGAACAAATAAGGAAATATCTCTGTCTCTTTGGGATAAAACAAGCCCTTGGACTACCATTTCAAGTCGTAACGGTCAGGCCAATGTATCTAAACGCAATAAGCGTTCCGCACCTGAATTTTTCCCTGATCAGCGGTCGATCACTTCCCTCATGTCACCCTTTTTCTTTTCGCCAGTTTTTCGGGTTTAGATAGCTTTTGTATTTAGCAGCGACTTCTTTGCCGACCAAAAGCGCCCCCACCCAAAACATGACCTCCGCGAATACGATAGCGCCCGTTATTACCCCCGCCTTGCCCGCAGCCGAAAAGGGCATAAACGGAGCGATTACCGGAATGATCCAGGTGAGAAGGGAAATGATCAAGAAAGCCATTCCTATTTTGTAAAACCTAGATTTCGTTACTTCCTTAGCTTCTTTATCCAATTAAATAACCTCCGTCATGATGATAGTCCTCTTTACCTTTCTTATGTTCTAGTTTTTATACGTTTGAATGTTCATTTCGTTTCATAATTAATAAAGAAATAGTCCGCTTGCCGATTTCCGATCAGGTTGACTTTACTGGTGCTATTGGATTTAATAATCTTATAACTCTTGCATCCAGGAAAGGACAATCCAATGTACATTGAATTCATTGCCACAACGATAGAAGATGCGATTGTAATCGAACAATCGGGCGCAGACAGAATCGAGCTTGTCAGTTCTTTGGCCGAGGGGGGATTAACTCCGAGCCACGCCCTGATAGAAGCTGTCGTCCATTCAGTAAAGATACCAGTCAACGTGATGGTAAGGCCGCATAGCCAATCGTTTTGTTATTCAGAAAGAGACCTCGACATCATGAAAAACGATATCCGGATCATACGGACGCTTGGAGCGAACGGGGTCGTACTAGGTGCTCTAAATGACAAAAATGAAATCAATCGATCTTATTTAAAAGAACTCTTGGCGGAATGCTCCGGCTTGGAGATTACGTTCCACCGAGCCATCGACGATACGCCCGACCCAATCCAATCAGCTGAAATGCTGTCACCTTATCCAGAAATTACAACGATTTTGACTTCAGGAGGACATGGGGATCTACCAAGCCGCATGAAAACGATTCAACAAATGAAAGCAGCGTGCGGCCACATCGCGATACTGGTTGGAAGCGGCTTAAATAAGGATAACATCCTTTCTATCGATTCCGAACTGAAAACCGGTCACTATCATTTCGGCACGGCCGTGCGGAAAAATAACAGTCTCATTGAGGGTGTTCAAGTAGAGAAAGCGAAAGAAATCGTAAACTTGCTCAAAAATGGATGACATTCAGCTAGAAGAGATCATTTCTATGATCTCTTTTTTCATTTGACAGAAATCACATAATAAGGTACCTTTAATTATAGATAAAGCGTATCTGTAATAGGAGGTAATTTTCTTGCAATTCAGTATAGGAGTGGAATATGCGCTTCATTGTTTGACTTACTTTGTTGATTCTCCTTCCGGGACAACTATTGGAGTTAAGGAATTGGCAACATTTCAAGGCGTTTCCGAAACATACCTTTCCAAGATATTCACAAAATTAAAAAAGGCAGGTATCGTACGTTCCATGCCTGGTGTTAAAGGCGGCTATGAATTAGCTAAACAACCGAGCAAAATTAATTTTTGGGATGTTATCGCAGCAATCGAAGGAACTCAGCCTTTTTTTCAATGTGCAGAAATAAGGCAAAAATGCATCTTGCTTGAAGGAAAAGAAAACGATCCTAAGAGCTGTGCACCTTGTACAATCAATGTAGTCATGCTCGAAGCTGAGGAATTGATGCGTGAACATCTTAAGAGTAAAACCATTGCCTGGTTGAATGAAACGATACTATCCAAACAGAAGGACCAACATGAAGAAGGAGTCAACTGGTTTCGGGAAGCATTAAATCGTCGATAATTGTAGCAACGGAACCTTCGTTCCAATGCTACACTCCTGACATTTTTTTACTCCTAATTGCAGATAACAGTTGTCTATTATATATATAATTATAAGGAGGAATTTATGATGAAAAGAATCGTGATTATTGGTGGAGGCTTTGCAGGTGTGTGGAGTGCAATAAGTGCAGCACGACAATTGCACGAACTACAAAGAGAACAAGTGGAAGTGGTTTTAATAAACAGAGATCCTTATTTTGGCGTCCGTCCACGCTTTTACGAACAAAATCCACAAAATTTAAGAATCTCGTTAAGCGAAGTTTTGGATCCGGTTGGCGTTCGCTTCATTGAAGGGGAAGTAGGAACAATTGATACAGAAGGAAAAAAAGTGATGGTCCATCAAAAAGAGCAGCAAATGGAGCTTGCGTATGACCGCTTAGTCTTCGCTGCTGGCAGTCAATTGGTGCTTCCTAACCTCACTGGATTACAAGAATATGGTTTTTCTACGGATACATATCAGGAGGCCATCAAACTTGATAATCATATCAATGGGTTGGTTGACCTGGATAATGTTGAAGGGAAGTATACCGCGGTAGTTGTAGGTGCCGGGTTTACTGGAATTGAGATTGCCTCGGAAATGACCAGCCGCCTCAGAGAAGTGGCTAAAAAAGAAAATAAAGAAGCGGAAGTAAGAGTTATACTCGTGCAAAGAACAGCTACCGTAGCTCCTGACATGGGAGAACAATCACTCCCAATCGTCGAAAAAGCTCTTCGTGAGATGAATATTGAAACCTATGTAAATGAAACAGTGAGTTCGATAGATTCAGAAGGAGTGACCTTACAATCTGGAAGCCGTATCTCTGCATTAACAACCATTTGGTCTGCAGGTGTGAAGGCAAGCCCATTGACGGCACAATTCCCTGTAGAGAAGGATGAATTGGGACGTATACCAGTCGATGAAAATTTGAAAGTAAAAGGATTATCGTCCGTCTTCACTGCTGGAGATACAGCTCTTGCCATGACAGATGAAAATCATGTAGCATTGATGACCTGCCAACATGCCATGCCTCAAGGAAAAGTCGCTGGCCATAACGTTGTGTGCGACTTACTTGGAATTGAGGGTATTCCTTACAAGCAAGAACAATATGTCACTTGCCTTGATTTAGGTCCATGGGGCGCTTTATTTACGAATGGCTGGGACCGAATTCCCCAATATCAAGGTGCCGAAGCGAAAAAAATTAAAATGAATATTAATCAAGCGGTCATTTATCCACCTTTAACAGGTAAACGTGAAGACCTATTCGAAGCGTCGACACAAATCATTCCAGATACAAGAATATAAAGGATTAATGAAGGCTTTAAAAAAAGTGGCGGAAGTTTGTAGACTTCCGCCACTTTTTCGCCTTCTGGTCAAGGAATCCCTACTTTTGGTTATCATCAGCAAAATGCTTCATCGCCTCACACATGAATGCAGCTAAGCCATCACCATATTGATCGATATTCTTGGTGAAGCGTTGATCATCCACGTACATCTGCCCTAATCCTTTGAAAGCATCCAGTGAGTAGGTTCCGAAGTTATTGTTCAAACAATCATACCATTCTTTAATGGCTGTCTGTGCCTCCTCCGATCGAGGAGAAGCCGTTCGAATCGATGCAAGTTTTGTATAAATTTCCGAAACTGCTTTTTGTGCGTCTTTCGATAAGCCCGCCACTTTGGCATTCGACTCATCGACAGCTTTATCTCCCCAAAGCTTGCGAGCTTCTTCTTCATATGGATTCTGACTGAAGTCAAATCCCTCGAATTTTTCCTTATTCGTCATTTGAATTTCCCCTTTCATATGCTTAATCGATTTTTCGACCGTCTTAATTAATTTATCGAGCTGACTTCGTTTCTCCAGTAACATTTTTTTATGTTGCTTTAACGCCTCTTGTTTATCAAACGAAGAGCTGCTTATCATTTGTTTTATTTCCTTTAAAGGCATGCCAAGTTCCCTGAAAAACAGGATTTGCTGCAACATCTCAAGATTATCATTCGAGTAGAGGCGATAACCTGCATCGGTTATTTCCTCTGGCGATAATAACCCGATCTCGTCATAATAATGCAGGGTCCGCACACTAATGCCCACTAAATCGGCTAGCTCTTTCACTCTCATCGCCACTGCCTCCTACCTCCTTTCGCTATCCATTACTTTAAAATATTACGCAGCGTCAGAGTCAAATGGAAAAATGAAAATTCTCCGCCCAATTTGAAAAGACGATCCTTCCTAATGAAGAATCGCCCGTTTACTCGCTAGTTATTCAATTATTTGGTTCAAGTTTTATTACTGCCTCCAATGATCGGGTATGCTTAGTGGTGGCGGTAATTTGGTTTTCATATCTCCTTTGGCCGAGTTGACTTGTGCTTGTGTGATAAAGAAACTTCCAGTAAGATCGGCACCGCTTAAATCAGCGTCCCTGAAATCTGCTCCGATAAGATCGGTCATTCTCATGTCCGCTTCACTGAGGTCGGATGCGATCAACAAAGCTCCTCTAAGGTTAGCTCCCCTAAGGTCAGCACCACGCAATTTTGCACCGATAAGGTCACTACCCCTACCGATCTTGTTTTGTTTTTTTGGGTTTTTCTTGAATGAAACCTTTGCACGTACCAGTTCACTTGTGCGCAGAAGTAAATCGTTAACGATCGCTCGATGAGCTGTTACATTAAGGTCCAGGATAGACTTTGGGCTTTGCTTGGTGAGATTTTCCGTATCTTCAAAAGCAGCCTGCAAGTCTCGATGAAGAGGTTTCGCATCAGCTAAATTCAGTGCTTCATGTAAGTAGCAAAGCATTTCATGCAGTTGTTGCATGATAGGAAATACATCGAACATTTCCTTTGCTGACGCTGGATTGTTCCTCCAATCGTTTCCATCATAAGTGAGTTGAGATACCTTTTGCCCGGCACCGAAGCATTCATATACCGTGCAGCCTCGAAATCCTTTCTCTCTGAGATTTTTATGGATGCCGCAACGATAATCTGATTGCAGGTTTGAACATGGAGTACCTCCTTCTTTATCGAATGCAAAATCAGCAGACTTTGCATAAGGTAAAGCTACACAGCACAAACCGAAACAATTCTCACAGTCTGCACGTAAATGTTGATTAATCACTACTTACACTTCCTTTTATAAAACCAATCGTTTCATTCTAGTAGGTTTTTTGCTATCTACTATTCTATCAAAAATTCCAATTAATCTATATATTAACAAAAAAATTCATAATCCACTTGTACGGCGAGTGTAGTTTTGCAGATCGTCGCTTCGACAAATTACATACTAGCGCGCTAGGTCAATATTAAAGCAAAAAAAAAACGCCCCCCTTAACGGGAAGCGCTGTTCGTTTTTTTGAGTGGATGTGCAGTTCATTGGGTTTGCTTCTTCTTAGGAAAGATTCCACGCATAATCTTTACTGTTAACGGCGCGGCAATCAATGAGGCTGGGGTAGATACAATTACCGCAATTAACGAATTGGTCAGATAAGCTTTAAGAAATATATCTGTGAAGCCAAGATTGTAGGCTGTCAGTACAAACGCTAACGGGATTGTAACAATAATGGATGTCACGAAAGAAAACAAGATTGTTTCCAACCATTTCATAGATGTTCATCTCCTTCCTTCATTTTAATCACTTTGTTCTTTCAGTCTTCGTTTTGAAATATCTTTTCTCGTTAAGAAGCGACATTTTAATTATTGTAGAAGCGCATCAATTGAATATTGTCCGGCACCAATCAATGCAACTCCGACGAACACAGCGATGAGAATAAGATTGAATTCATAACCATTAGAAGTACTCCAAAAACCATTTTGACCGTGTACTTTAACGATAGCCATTACCATAGTTAGGGAAAGCAAGATTGCCGCTATCGGAGTAAACAAACCTACTGCAAAAGCGATTCCGCCTAATAACTCTACCAATCCAGCCATCCCAGCCGCGAATACCCCCGGTTTAATACCGATTGACTCCATCCAACCGCCTGTTCCTTTAAGGCCATAACCGCCGAACCAACCGAATAATTTTTGAGCTCCATGCCCAACGAAAGTCAAACCAATCACCAATCGAATTATCAATAATCCTGTATCTAACATGTTATTACCTCCAGTAAATTTAGTAACATTTCATATTTTGTTGCTATAGCAACTATTTTGCAAAAAATACTAACTACGTAAATTTTCACGCATTTTATTTAATAATACTTTTAAGTTTTCCAATTCTTCATCTGTAATGCCCTTCGTTACCACATGGTTGAATTCCTCTGCAATCGGTATGACAATATTACTTAATTCTTTTCCTTTATCGGTAAGAAAAACCTTCAATGAACGACGGTCATTCACATCAGGAGATCGTTTGATAAAACCCTTCTGTTCAAGGTTGTAAACCATCCGGGCTATATTGGTTTTATCCTTGTTTAGTTTCTCAGCCAATTCAATTTGTGTTAGTCCATCATTTTTCAAGAGTAGCATAATAATTAAATTTTGCTCAGGTGCAATATTGAAAGCGGCAAGTTTATTCTTTACATATTGGGTAAAAGCTAAATCGGTCTTATGAATGGAAATACTTATATAATCATCAAAAGAAAAGGACATTTTTCTCACCTCCACTGGTCGTTAACGCAATAGTTGCTACAGCAACATTATATGCATGTTTGTAAAAAGTCAACTATAGTTGCTATAGCAACATTATATGTATTCTTTTGTAATTAGTCAACCATTTTTTTATTTGTTCATAAGAAAATAACGACAGCAATTCAAAAGAAACGTCCCCGCGCTTTTAACGGTAAAAAATGCGGGGACTTCGTCTTCGCTACGCTTCATTTCCATGCCGGCTTGTTGTTCGGTCAAACCGCAATTTTACAAACGTCCTCTTCCATCGAAATGTTTTGATGTTGAGCCCTAAAGGCGAAATATTAGCATGTTCCAAGCCGAATTTGCGGGTCTAAACAGCTACAGTTTACAGGAACGTGAACCCTTTCGTCTACAAAGTTCACCTAGTCAACAGCTTCTCCCATTCTTCCAGTGAAAGCTTGTCGGTCATCTGCTTATACGCTTCAGGCACTTCGATTGAACACATCAATTCCAAGCTATTGCCATCCGGATCTTGAAAGTAGACGGAGGCATTTCCTTGCTGCGGACGAACAAAAGGTTCGATGGATGTCCTTTTTCCAAAAGGGACCACTTCAATTTGCAAGGATTGGAGCCAAGCTAATGCATGTTTCATATTTTCATAAGTTACCCGAAACGCGATATGGCGTAGTGAAGGATGGTAGGGAATTTGATATTCCGTCCCTTCCCATAAGCCGACCCAGCTTTTGTTTTCCTCGATCCAAAAGAAGGCTGTATCTTCATCGCTCCAAGCTAGTTTCAAGCCTATTTTCTTATAAAAATCCTTTGAGATGGCCAAGTTCTTGACCGGTAAATGGGCTTCATATAAACCTTCTATCATTATAAACCATCCTTTCTCCCTTTTGCGTTCTGATTGGAATCAAACTGATTTAACCATTTCTCAGCAAAATCCACCGCCTCTTTAATAGAAAAAAGTCGGCAAGAAGCTGAACCTACATGTCCCTCTTTCAATACATGCTCTGTTTTGTAAGATTCGCCAATCTCCGCAAAAAGCTCTTCCCTGAATTCAAGCTCTTGATATTCCTTCCAAACCCGTTCCCCTTCTACTAGCAGGGGAGCGCCCAGACGTATCACTTTTTTATAATTTATCTTATATTCAGCAAGGTGGAAGCACGTAGTACTGTCGAATGTAGCGCCTAATTGCAGGACATACGATTCACGGTTATACAGGTTACCTAAAGGAGATTGTTCACCAAGCCCAAACGCCAAAGAATGTGGCTCAAGGATCTTATTTTTATCCTTTCCCCACGCTGTAAAGGAATAGTTGGGGTGATTACTTCTTACAACTCCTGGGAAAGACCTGAACAATTCTGCTATTTGCCCCAGTGCACTAGTAACAGGTGTATATCGAGGGTCATATGCCGGCATGCTTTCTTTAATAACCTTCCACCAGGATTCTGGTACAGGGGGATTTCCCATCTTGCAGGGTCGGATAGTTCAACGGATTGAGAAGGCATAACGATGGTTCCTTCTTCCGTAACAACTTCCATTAAGGCTTGAATTACCGCAGTCGCTCCCCCATTCACCCATCCTATTCTGGATAAGGAGGAATGGACGAGTATTGTCATTCCTCGCTCGACTCCCATTTTTCGTAAATCCGCTACGATCGACTGCTTCGTTCTCGGGTATTTTGTACCTTCTATCACTTGTTTCATTATTTCGTCTCCTAAAATTTCTTTGTCTCCATATAGCTACTTTGTGTAACAGGCGCTGCCAGGGTGTGCTGTCCACTAAAGGTTCTTTCTATAATGGTAGAGTGGTAGCTTTTCACTGGGATCCTCACTAACCGATATTCGTTCAAAGCCATTCTTCACCAATACCTTTTGGGAGGCAATATTGACGGTTGTCGTTTTTGCATGTATTTGAGTTACATTCATTTCCCCGGTGCCAGCTTAATCAAAAGCTGTAAAGCCTTGTTTGCTATCCCCTTTTTCGTAAAAGCTTCACCGATTCGATACCCGACATGAGCCGTACTTTTAATTGAGTCGATATCCACCAGATTAATCCTGCCGACGATTCTTCCTGAGTCTTCCTTAATTAAATAAAAAGAGGACATAGCATCATCTTGTTCTTTTAATAATTCCCTATGCCTGATTTCAAACGATCCAAAGTTATAATAATCATCACCCCGGCTCTGGATCGTTTGCTCGAAAAACCGTCTATTCTTACATTCAAATGCAAATAACTCTTTTGCATCCTGTTCATTAATCCTGTCAATGTATATACCCATCATTTCTTCATCCTTTCAATAAAACGCCTTATATATTATTCGAGAAAACCAATGGCTTTTCCTTCCTGATAATAGCTTGTCCAGCGTCCCTTTATTGTTCTTTCTAATCCGGTTCCTGAATAGTTATGTGAAAAGTCAAAAATAAATTATTTTCTGCTGGTAAAAAAGCAATCGATGATGTATCATAATCTTCAAGTATTCATTATTCGTATTAGGTTAATCGGAATTAGGGGGAATAAAGATGATAGGTTACGTGTTTTTAAATCTTGCCATTATGCTCATTCTTTTAGGCGTTTTATTTTACATGAATAAGAAACACATCTCGTTTACAAAAAGGGTTTTTACCGGGCTTGGATTAGGGATTGTGTTCGGACTTCTTTTACAGTATTTCTATGAGCCACAGTCAGACGCGATCATAAAATCAGTCGATTGGTTTAACATCGTAGGCTCCGGCTATGTAAAGTTCCTGCAAATGATCGTTATGCCGCTTGTTTTCATCTCGATCTTGTCCGCATTTACAAGATTGAAGCTAACGAGCAATATCGGTAAAATCAGTGTTTTAATTATTGGAATTCTGCTTGGAACGACTGCGATTGCCGCAGCCATCGGCATCACTTCTGCAACTGTCTTCAACCTGGAAGCGGTACAGATCGAGCAAGGCGAAGCAGAGTTAAGCCGCGGAGATCAAATATCGGAAACATATGGTACGATCCAGGACAAAACGATGCCGCAGCAAATCCTTGAATTAATTCCGGCAAATCCGTTCCTTGATTTAACCGGAGCGCGTCCGACATCAACCATTTCCGTCGTGATTTTTGCTGCATTTCTTGGTATGGCCTATTTAGGGGTTAAGAGAAAGCAGCCGGAGCATGCAGAATTTTTCGCAAAAATAGTAGATACATTTCATAGCATCACCATGCGCGTCGTAACGCTGATCCTGCGTTTAACACCATACGGCATCTTGGCGATCATGACGAAGACGGTAGCGACGAGTGATTTGGACGCAATCCTGAAATTAGGGAAATTCGTCGGAGCCTCTTATGTGGCCCTGATTGTCATGTTCCTCATCCATTTGCTATTGCTGGCGCTTGCTGGTTTAAATCCAATCGTTTATTTGAAAAAAGCTTTCCCGGTATTATCATTTGCCTTCACGTCAAGAACGAGTGCAGGTGCTCTGCCATTGAACATCCAAACACAGAAGCAACTTGGAGTATCAGAGGGAATTGCCAACTTTGCCGGATCATTCGGCTTGTCGATCGGACAAAATGGCTGTGCCGGCATTTATCCGGCCATGTTAGCGGTCATGATTGCACCAACTGTGGGCATCAACCCGCTGACCCCATCCTTCATTGCCATGTTGATCGCCATTGTAGCGATTAGCTCATTCGGGGTCGCAGGCGTAGGCGGTGGAGCAACATTCGCTGCCATTCTAGTATTATCGGCGATGAACCTGCCAATCGCCTTGGCAGGACTGTTAATTTCCGTCGAGCCATTGATCGACATGGGAAGAACGGCCGTGAATGTCAGCGGCAGCATGACTTCAGGTATCCTGACAAGTAAAATAACCGGAGACCTGGATAAGCAGCAATTCAGCGAAGAATCATCTTTGCAAGTTGAAGCTGAAATGTAAAGCGAAAAGGCACCAAACCTTCCCTAGAGGAGGTTGGTGCCTTTTTTATTTATTACACGTTTTTTATTTTCTTGAGCGTAATTCCGCAATAAAGCATTATGCCGAGCATCGTTATCACAGTGCTCAGAACCTGCTTTACATTTTCCTGAAAATCGGTACTGTCCAATATAAGGGCGGGACCAAAAAGGAGGATGGGGATGATGATTAAAACCCAAGTTTTACTCCATATGGATAAACTGATGAATATCGAAATAGCCACTATCACAGCGATAACGTTACCAGTATTGTCAAATTTCATAAAAGATGTGCTATACATTCCACTAATAATGATTACACCTGCAAACAACGCTATCGAGATCAATCCTAAGGCGGATAGGAGTACACTTTGCTTTACCATCGATAATTTATGACTTGCCATATACCTAAAAGATATCATATAAACTACTATTGAAAGAAGGCCGGCCAAAGGATAACCAATCAGCTCCAAAACTGAAAATTCAATCCCTCCATTTAGAGCTTTATCAATGATCAAATAAGAAGACGCACCGAATAAAATAATTAATATATATTTAAGTGATCCCGTATAATCAAAAGACATTTCATCAGAAAGAAGTTTCATGTATTCTTTAGGACTCCTGCCTATGATATGTTCTACACTTTTATCATTTCTCTCCGCTTCAAAAAGATGGGCGGCTAACTCTTCCATGATATCCTCCACTTCTTCGGTTTTCTTTCCACTCGAAAAAAGATACAATCTTAGGTTTTCTAAAAAAAGCTGACTTTCCTTC
This sequence comes from Peribacillus muralis, assembly GCF_001439925.1. Taxonomy (GTDB): domain Bacteria; phylum Bacillota; class Bacilli; order Bacillales; family DSM-1321; genus Peribacillus; species Peribacillus muralis. Next base: position 98,588 of record NZ_LMBV01000005.1, on the reverse strand, counting down.
GATAACGTTTTGTTAGCATCAAGCACCGTCACATTCCCCCTTGTTTTTCACTATTTTATTTACATTTGAACTAAGCTTGTTCCAGCGGTCAATGAAGACTTCTAGCTCGCTTTCACCTTTTTCAGATAAGTAGTAATATTTCCGACTAGGACCCGCTGTTGACTTCTTCAAAGTCGTACTGACTAATTTTTCTTTCTGCATGCGTATCAGTAATGGATAAATGGTTCCTTCACTTAACGAATCAAACCCATATTCCCCAAGCTTCTCGGCTAGCTCGTATCCGTAAACTGCCCCTTCCTTAATGATCGCTAACAAACAACCCTCCAAAATCCCTTTAAGCATTTGAGTTGATGACATGGAAATCGATTCACTTCTTCCTTTATCTTGTATAACAAGGTATAGATATGAAAAATATATACCCTGATATACAAGATATACTTAATTTCACAATATTTACTATCTATTATGTACGAATTTTAGAGACCTTTCCACTGAACTTACTGTTTTATCTACGAATTTGGAGAGTTATCTACGAAATGGACTGCTTTATCTGCGAGTTCAGAGATTTATCTACGAAATGGACTGTTTTATCTTCGAATTTGGGGATTTATCTACGATTTGGACTGGTTTATCTATGAATTTTGGGATTTATCTACGATTTGGACTGGTTTATCTACGAATTTTGGGATTTATCAACGGAATGGACTGTTTTATCTACGAAATTCGAGATTTATCTGCGAAATGGACTGTTTTATCTTCGAATTTTGGGATTTATCTACGGAATGGACTGTTTTATCTTCGAAATTCGAGATTTATCTACGAAGTTGACTGTTTCATCTTCGAATTTTGGGATTTATCTACGAATTGTACTGTTTTATCTTCGAAATTCGAGATTTATCTACGAAGTGGACTGGTTTATCTACGAAATTCGAGATTTATCTGCGAAATGGACTGGTTTATCTACGAATTTTGGGATTTATCTACGGAATGTACTGTTTTATCTACGAATTGGAGAGTTATCTACGAAACAAACTGTTTTATCATCGAAGATAAAATTCCATTTAAACAAGTACATGCAATGTATTTTCTTGTTTCTTATATCTTCCTTTTATTTCTCCAACACCATCAATGATAATCGAATCAATGTTTTCGATTGGTTTCTTGTCTACTATCAGATGTAATTTATTTATATTATGAATACCATCATCAACATGGGCAATAACTGGTTGTTGAATAAGAAAATCTTCATTGTTCATTCTTACTTTTATAAAGCTTTTATGTAAATGCCTACCTTCCAAAGGAGTGATATTCATCGGGTCAAAGGATACAGCCGTTATTTCCCCTTCAATATATAGATGGATTCCTGTTTGTTTATTAAACTCTTCAAATGCTTTCCCCCTTTTTTCTATAGCAAAATTAACGACTTCCACTGTTTCAGGACTTATTTTCACATCAGTTATTGTATTTTTCATATAGTCACCGGCGTGCTGTATTAATAGCTCATATAATGTTTCTTCTCTATCAAAAAAACTTTCCATCCATCCTGGTGAAAGCTCGTTCAGTAACAAACAAATAAACAAACCGGAACTATAACAACTCCTTCTAATACTGGATGTAGATTCATATTTGTTTATTAGCTGTTGTGCATACTTTTTTAGTACGAAATCGTAATCTTTCAATGTTTTTTCCGCGTACGCTCTTAATTCAACATACCACGCGGGACCCTCAATCGTTTCGATCAATTTCTCATAGGGTAGGTACTTTTCAAACATGGCAGTTCTTTTTTCCCTTAAGGCAATGAAAGTATGAAGATGATGTTTCTTCTTTATTGTGTTATGCTCCAACAACGCACGATAAAGATTTGTTCGTTCCTGATTTCGTAATTCCACATTTTCTTGTGACAGCGGATATGTGATTCCCATCATTTCATCAGGAAACCGTTTTTCATCTTTTATATACTGATAGCCGTGAAATAATTCGTGAATTAATACGGAATATAAATCCTCATAATCTTTATAAGAATCCAAATTAACAATTGCAGTGGGATATTCTTCATACAGAATCATTGTATCCCCAGTAAACTGTACATCCCAGTTTAAGATATGATAGGTGTATTGTGGATTGTTACTGAATTTAGGATGATTGAATAGATAAACATTTCTCTTATCATATAAGGCGTATGCAACAAGTTCAAAACCTGACCAATAATTCTCCAGCTTCGCCTGAACCAAGTCTTCCGCAATTCGATTAAGATATTGAGGCACGCTCTTCCCTCCTCCACTGTTTCCATACATTTTAACACAAATTCCCAAATATATTTTACACAAAAAGCCACTGTAGCACATCAGCTCACGGGAGCGAATATTTTACAGTGGCTTTTTTCTTCATCATTTTTTCATTTGCCTCGCTGGATAATGATTGGCCTGATGAGCAGATAGCGCTTGAAACATATATTGTATGGCGGCATACACGCCACATGCAAGGAGTATTCCTGAGAGTACATCCAATACGGCATGCTGTTTCGTGAATAGGGTAGAAAAGATAATCAGTGTGCCCATTGCCGTTACACCAACATACTCCCATTTATGCTGCTCTTTCCGTTTATGGACAATGATCATCATGATGAATGTTGTCAGTACATGGATACTCGGAAGGCAGTTGACGGGTTGATCATGACTATAAACGACTCTCATTAAATGGGCGAAGATATCATTCCCCACCACTTCTGGACGGGGGACTGTCGACTGCCAAAGGCAATATACAAGAAAACAGATCAACTTCCCCGATACTAAACTGCCCAATGCCACAAAATAGTTTTTCCGGTCAACGAAACAATAGTAAATCAGCAATCCATAAATATACGGATACCACAGTAAATAAGGAACGACGAATTCTTTAATAAAGGGAATCTCTCCATCTATTATAGTCGTAACATCGACAGCGTGACCTGAAGATTGATTGATGATTGAATAAATGGAACTAGTAACCACCAGCAGCAATAAATACCATAGCGGGTGTAAAGGTAGGATAGATTTGTTTTTCATAGTTTGCTCCGACTTTCAATATAATGGTTATTTTCCAAAGCTAATTATACTACATTTTTCATTGAATGAACTCTTTATTTGCTTATCTAATGATTCCCAGGAACTATTATAATATATCATCCTGCGTTAGATTTCTTATTCACCCGGATGACAAGAAAAAGCCATGGTCGACTGCCACGGCTTAACTGCTAAATTTGATGAAGTCGTTTTTTCCATATATACGTTAAGGTTATAAAAATGTAGATGCACAGTGTAATCGTCGTCACGATCACCGATGTCGTGAAAATGATGCCAATCAGAATCATCAATAAAGCGATGATTGCAGCCCAAGTCGTATAAGGGAACCATTTGACCACATAGGCACTTGGTTTTCCGGAATGCTGCTTACGTGATTTCAAATGGGCAAAGGCAATGATCAACCAGATGAATAAGACAGTGTATCCTAGCGATCCCATCAAGAATTCGAACGTCTTGCTGCCAGCAAATAAAGAAATAAGAACACCAAGATATAAAGCGGAGGTACACATTAATATGGCATAAACAGGAACCTTCTTCTTGGATAAATGCGAGAAGATTTTCGGAATGCGACCATCCACCGCTTGTGTATATAGGACGCGGGATGAACCATATAACCCTGAGTTCATCGACGAAATGATCGCCAGTAAAACGACGGCGTTCATAATATGGTCAGCACCTGGAATTCCGATCATTTGAAAGACCATCACAAACGGACTTTCCGGCACACCGTTCACCTCGTTCCAAGGAATCAAGCTGACGATGATGAAAAAAGGGATGATATAGAAGGAAATGATTCGTATCAATGTACTGCGAACGGCTTTTGGAACCACCTTTTCAGGATTTTTCGTTTCAGCCAATGTGACCCCGATGATTTCCGTACCACCATATGAATAGATGACCACAAGCATCGCGGTGATTAATCCTTTCGATCCATTCGGAAAGAAACCGCCGTTGTCAGTCAAGTTGGAAAAACCGACTGCAGCATGATCACCAAACGTTACAAGCAATAACAATAAACCGGCCAGGATGAAGACAATGATGACGGTAATTTTAATTAGTGCAAGCCAATACTCGGTTTCCGCGAAAACCTTCACCGACAGCAAGTTAACCGCTGTGACTAACACGGATACAGCTAACGCCAATATCCAGATTGGATATCCTGGCAGCCAATATTGAAGGAAAATCGCCGCAACCACAGATTCCGCCGCAATGTTCAACACCCACATTTTCCAATAAATCCAGTCGAGGAAGTAAGCTGGATACTTTCCTAAAATAGACTGAACCAGATCCCGGAATGTTCGTGCCCCGCTATTGGCGACCGCCATTTCAGCTAAACCTTGCATGATGAATAAAAGGATGATCCCTCCTATCAAGTACGCCAGAATGACGGAAGGGCCCGCCATATCAATGGCTGAACTGCTTCCCTTAAATAAACCGGCCCCGATGGCACCGCCTAATGCCATCATCGTAATATGCCGTGAAGTCATTGTCCTCTGTAAATTCCGATTGTCCGTTTCCATATCCTTACCTCCCAAAAAATAAAAAAAGCATATCGTCTCTTCCTTCATAATCAAATGAAGAAAGAGACGATATGCCTTATGCTTACCGCGGTACCACTCTTTTTGGCTCTTTTATCAGAACCCTGCTTTAAAACCTTGTAACGAAGGTCAACCGTTAAAACAAAAGAATGGAATCATTCCCATCTTCCGTTTTACCACTCCCAGGCAAGTTCAAAGTATCATTGGACTGCGTTGCACCACCCCGCAGCTCTCTATACCGAATAATGAGCTTTTACTACTCCTGATCATTGCGTTTCCGAAAATAATAACTGAATATTTTTATAATAACCATTACTATACGGACTCAAAGAACCTTTGTCAATAACTTTTTTAGGATAATATTTTAAGAGAAACAAATAAAAAGAAATTGTGCAGGATTGCCATATGGCACCAGTAAAAAATTATTCGAAATAAAATTTATCGCCTGATTACAAGAAAACACTTAAATTGCCATGCAAAGTACAGCAGAACAAATCGCACAGAAGACACCGCAATCGTAAACGCCGAGGGAAACGAGTGCCTGCAGTGCAATGGAACGTTCATTGTCCAAATCCTACAAAAAAAATTGGGGACAATCGGAATTCTATCTTCGTTCTCACGCTAAGTGGAATGCAACATGCATTGTACAAATCGTCAAAACTATAGGCAATGGAGTTTCTATCTTTTTTCTTACGAAGAGTGGAATGAAACGGAAGGCGGCGAGACTGCCGCTTAGGAAATGCGCGTCTACGTGAGACCCCGCAGGCTGAAAGCCGAAGAGGCTCACGGACCGCCCGCGGAAAGCGAGTGCCTGCAGTGCAATGGAACGTTCTAAGTCCATATCCATCGAATTTGTCGTTTTCACGCTCAGTGGATCGAAACGGACAAATTTAAAACATAAAAATGTATAATATAGTTAAAAATGAAAGAGGGTTATCAATGATGATTAATCATGAGCCTAAAGAATTATTAAAGAATCTACTAAATGATTATAAAATGCCTGCAGCATCATTAAGTAAAATTACCGGTATATCTGAACAAATTATTTTAGATTTTGCAAACGGCGAAAATGTTCAATCTTTGATCTCTCAAACAGAAATGATGGACCTCATAGACTTAGTCGGCCTTTTAGTCATCGGGATGAATTCAACCGATTCAAATGAGAGGGTATTCGCCATAACTCAGGCACTGAACAATGAATTTGGTATACCCTTGGAGACGATTTCCTTATTCTCTAACCTTGAAAGTGAAGATATCGAGAAATTCATGGCAGAAAATGAATCTCTTTCGATCGAGAAAAGATACAACCTTGCAGTAACCGCCCTATTTTTGCATTACATAATCAAATAATACATCAAAAAAGAGGATATACCGCAAAGCGTGAGCGGCTATCCTCTTTTCGTTGTTTATGTAGCGTCCATGTTCTCAAAAACCCGTGAATCCGCCGAATACACGGTTAGTCAGGAAAGTCGTTATGTTCGTCATCCAATCAAAAAACAAGAAAATCCCCATAACGATCGTGAGATACCCGCCGATTTTAGTTAATTTATGACTATACTTCCTGATCCAGCCTGATTTGCCGATAAAAAATGACATGATGAAGAAAGGAATGGAAAATCCAAGAATATAGGCAATCATATAGAGTAATCCTTGTCCCGTATATAATCCGAGAGCCATGACAGCCCCTAAAATCGGACCAACACATGGAGTCCAGCCAGCTGCGTAGCCAATGCCGATCAAAACCGATCCGATATATCCGGATGGCCGGTTTTTAAAGGTGATTTTCCTGTCCTTCATTAAGAATTTCGGTTGGAAAAATCCGACGAGGATCAGTCCGAACAAAACGATCAATATAGCCCCTGTTTGCCTGATCAAATCAATATATTGATAAAAAAGCTCATAAAAAATTGTGGTCGAAAGCCCAAGTGCAACAAATATGATGGAAAACCCGACCAAAAAGAAAAAGGTATGAAGCAGCGCCTTTCGATTGAATGTATTGCTTCCTTCTTTTAACTCACTAACCGATAAACCTGTAATATAAGATAAAAAAGCAGGATATAACGGTAAACAACATGGAGATATAAAGGATAATATTCCTGCACTAAATGCTAAAAAGATATTTACATCCACCTATCATTCTCCCCCTCAACTTCTCTATTTTCCGAAACTCTCGTCAACCTTTAAAGAGTCCTAACCACGATCCCACAACCATCAGCAAGCCGATGACGATTACAGCAACCGGTCCCACAATAAATAAACCAAATAGCAAGGAGACCACTGCGTCCAAGAAGGTTCTTACGACTCCTGGCTTTTCCATTTTATTCGACTGAGCCGTCAATAAGTCTTCAAGATGGCCGACTTTTTGCTTCAGCTCCTGCAACTCTTGAACCACTTTTGTGTCCTGATCCACCTCTCCACCTCACCGTTAACATTTAGTGTTAATTTTATCATCTTCAACCATTTATAAAAAGGTAAAGTAACGATTTCCCAGAGCCAAATCGTATACCAGCTATTTATGACCATAAAAACTTTTTTCAAAATCTGCCATCAATGTTACAATAGCGAGGGTTGAACTCATCCAATCTATAGAACAGGCGAGGTATCATTTTTTTTATGAAAGCTTTACGATTATTAAAAAGTTTTAACTTTTTATATTTTGGACTGCTTGCCATTTTCATTCCGTTTCTTCCAGTTTATCTGGCTGATCAAGGTTTGCGGCCAGCCCAAATCGGATTCATCATTGGTACAGGAGGTTTTGTCACCCTGATTACCCAGCCATTATGGGGAATGATCAGCGACAAAACGCGGACGATCCGCAAAGTCCTGTTAATGCTCATTTTTTGCTCAAGTGTAATTGGTTATTTTCTATATGATTCAAGTAGCTATCTTCAACTGATCCTGTTTGCCATGCTGCTTTATTTCTTTTTGATGCCGATCGATCCCCTGACGGAAAGTCTCAACTTTACGATAGCGGAAAAATCCGGGATCAGTTATGGCTCGATCCGGACATATGGTGCATTGGGTTATGCGGTCATATCGCTGATCACTGGCTATGTGATGTCTTATTTCGGAGCAAACAGCCTTGCCTTTCTTTTTGCCGGAATCGGGCTGATCAGCTTCATCATTAGCTGGATGATGCCTGATGCACCGGTGTCGGGGAAACCTGTCACCTTGAAGAGCCTTAAGCACTTTTTCAGCAATAAGGAAACGCTGCTTTTTCTATTATTGGTGTTTATCTGTGCTGTTCCAGCAAGAATGAATGATACGTTCCTTGGTGTGTATATCCGCGAGCTTGGAGGAAGCGCCAAGCTTGTCGGCTTGACCTGGTTCCTGGCAGCAGGAAGTGAAATCGTCGTATTCGCCCTAAGCTTTTGGTGGCTGCGCAAAGGCAAGGAAATCATCATCATTTCGTTTGCAGCGGCGTTTTTCTTTATCCGCTATTTCGTCTCTGCATGGATTACCGATCCGCATCTGTTGGCTTATTTGCAGGTCTTGCAAATATTGACTTTCCCGATTTTCTATTCTGCGGCAATTCAATACCTGTACCGCATCGTACCAGTGGAGTGGCGCGCCACAGGCCAGACTGTACTGGCGCTATTATTCTTCGGGGTTTCGGGAATCATCGCTTCTTATGTAGGCGGATCCATCTATGAGGCCTTTGGGGGCAAGACGCTATACTTGTTCATCTCCTCGATATCCTTTATCGGCATGATTTTCGCCCTGGTGCTTTATCGCATATACGGCACAAGGCTTGATACGGCAGAGGAAGCTTGATTGAACTATATAAAAAAGAGCATGTTTTAAAAACATGCTCTTTTTGCATCATTGTTCATCGTGGACGAGTGAATGTTTAAACGCGTAAATCACCGCTTGGGTCCGGTCCTGCACTTCAAGCTTACTTAATATATTGCTTACATGCACTTTGGCCGTTTTCAGGGCAATGTATAGCTCATCGGCTATTTCCTGATTCGTTTTCCCTTGTGTCATCAAAAGCAAAATTTCCATTTCACGGTTTGTCAATTGATCGTGAAGCTGTGTTACCTTTGGACGACGCAGCTTTTCCATCATTTTCCCCGTCACCTCAGGCTCCAGTATGCTTTGTCCCTGGAAGGTGGACCGGACGGCTCTGGCAATTTCACTGGCCTTTGATGTTTTCAACATATAGCTCGTCGCCCCGGCTTCCAATGCCGGGTACACTTTTTCATCATCCAGGAAGCTTGTCACGATAATGATCTTGGCTTCAGGCCATTTTTCGATAATTCGCTTCGTCGCTTCTATGCCATCCATTTCTGGCATCACCAAATCCATCAAAATGATATCCGGACGCAATTCCAAGGCCAGTTCGACTGCTTTCAAACCATTATCCGCTTCCCCGATCACTTCGATATCCGCTTGTGCCGTTAAATAGGCCGATACCCCGATCCTTACCATTTCATGGTCATCGACAAATAATACTTTAATCATCATGATCACCTCCTGTATGTATCAATGGGATTTTCACCTCGAGCTTCGTTCCTTTATTCGGGACGCTTACAAGCTGCATCGTTCCGCCTAATTCAACAGCCCGTTCATGCATGTTTTGCAGTCCGTATGATCCGGTTTTTGAATTCTCGGCGTTAAAACCGACGCCATCATCGGTGATCCGTAAAATGATCAGCCCATCACGAACGATCATTAGCACTTCAAGCGAGCTCGCTTTCGCATGTCTCAAAGTATTGGAAATCGATTCTTGTAATATCCGGAACAGATGGTCTTCAATCCCCTTATCCAGGGTAACGGGCTCCATCTTCCAATGTATATCCATCGTCACTTTTTGGGCCAATTCCTCGAGGAGCTCCTGCATTCCCGCTTGTAATGATTTTCCTTTCAATGCAACGGGTCTCAGGTGGAGCAATAGCGCCCTCATCTCGAGCTGTGATTGATGAATCATCTCTTCCACGATTTTGAATTGTTTCATTACCGCTTTATCGACGGTGGGTGACTCTGTAATTGCCGACATGAACATCGAAGCGGCAAACAATTGCTGGCTCACTGAATCATGCAGTTCCCGCGCCAGGCGGTTTCGCTCTTGGGAAACGATTTCCTGAATCTGTTTCTCCTGATCGACGGCCTTTTCATTGGCCATTTTTTGCGATAATTTAGTCTGTTCATTGATTTGCTTATGAATTTGATTCATCCGTTCAACCATGGTAGCCAGCTCCGAAATCTGATAGGTTTCCGGTCGTGAAGGTAAGCGGCCTTGTTCCAGTAGGTAAAGACCTTCATCCACTCTTTGCAGCTGTCTTTTGAAAAACATCCCCGAAACGGCTCCATATATCAGCCCTGCGGTTATGACCAGGCTTGGCAGAAAAATGACGAAGGGCAGGCCCATGACCACTTTCTCCCATAACAAGCTCCAGTCGGATAGTGGAAAGATAAAGAAAACCACCGCCGGCAAAAGAAGCGAAAGAACGAAGGAAACACCTAGGGCAGTCAAGATCTGCCGTGTCACGATGCTCATACCCGCTTCACCTCTAAATCCCCGACCAGGATGGACGTGATGATATGAACTTTATGGTCCGCTTCATCGAAGCCTTCTGTTTGAAAAGAATGGATTTGATTAAAGACCCTGGATTCAGGCTTATTTTCAAAAATCCGCGTTCTTCCTGCCATGACAGAATGATGGACCCTTATTTCAATGCCGTATGGGATGAGGACCGTAATATTTCCAACGATATTCCTAAGAGAAATGACGGCATCCCCCTTCGGCAGTATCGTCCGGCTCAAATCAATGACCGTATCCCCGACACCGATTTGAACATTCACGGAATTCCATTCGTATACATGCTCACCCGTTTGTTGGTGCCCGAACAGCTTATTTTGAAAAAGATACCCAGCATTCAATAACGGCTCTTTATGGATCTGTTCTTCTTCAAACCCTTCATTGGTTATAATCGGGTTGATCCAATCAGGATTCTTTTTCGACTGATAATATAAAAGTAATAAACAGATGAGAATCGCCATCAGAAAAAACTTAAACACGAACATATTCAAAACAGTTATGATAAGAGAGATTAGTCCTACAAAAAATAGAATCTTGCCGATTGTCCGTTTCGTGTATTTCCTGCCCAAATAGATTAATACAACCGAAAAAGCAAGGGCGAATAGCAAGCCTCCACCCTTGAATGAAATCTCTAAAAAAAGCAGGACGATTCCGATGAGGAAGATCCAACCCATATAATCCGTTTTCATTTTGTTCAACATCGGCCCGCCTCCTTTGTATATGATCATGATATTCTTAAAAGGCGCAGTCACCAGCGCCTTTTAAGAATACCACGAATTGATTAGGTTCTAACAGAGCGTTTTCCCTCATCCGCGCATTTGGAGGATAAGGGATCACAGCCATGCATGAATAATGTTTACGATTCTTTCTGTTCCAATTCCTTTTCAAGCTGGGCGATTCTCGCATCGATGGTATGTCGGTTATAATCGGAATCGACCTTATGCTCGATGCGATCGATATAATGCTCCATTTCTTCAAACATCGCTACCGGTTTCGCCTCAGAGCGGCCGGCATCCAACACACGATTGATCCGGTGGTTTGCCCGGGCAATATTCTCCCTGCCCATCAATTCCATCCGCTTTAGGTGCATATCCTTAAGCTTATGTTTCATTTCTTCATATTTACGCTCCAGCTCAGCCAACTGAACCTCTGCACTTTTGTGCGCCTCCTTCAAGCTTTGCGCACGTTCTTCATAGTGCAGACTTTCCTTAAGGGCGAACTCCATTAAATCCGTTTCACCGGACTGCTTCGCAACGTCAGCTTGATTTTTGCGTTTTTCAGCTAAATTTTGCGCTTGATTATATTCACGCGTAAACTCTTCTTTCAAAAGATATTGACGTTCAAGCAGCTTACCGACCTTCTCTGTCTCCTGCTCACACTGACGCAAATATTGATTCAACATGCCAATCGGATTCTTTTGCTCCTTTTTATCAAGCAAATCATGAAAATCAGCTGAAATCGTTTGTTTCATTCTAGTAAATAAATTTCCCATAATGTTTCCATCCCTTCTATTCGTTTTTATTCAAATCTTTCCACTCTCTCTCAAAATTGGAGAATGGATCATTTTCAGTCGATGCACTGTCATTCCATTTTTTATAGACAAGGTAAAGTACATAAGCTGCCACCAATCCTAATATCGCCGGGATATGGGAAACAGCAACGATCAGCACAATAACGCATAATGCTCCCCAAGCAACCTTCGCTCCTGTCGAATTGGACTTCATGAACTGCTTGAACCCAAAGTACAGGATCGCCAAGCAAATTGCCAAACTGATCAATGGACCAACATTCGCCAGCAGCACGAACAATGCAATCAGACCTACAAGCAATAAACCAAATTTCTTCATTGTTTTCGTCCTCCTTTCCTTGTTTATATCTTATCTACTTTTACAAGTTCGTATAATGAGCCTTAGCTATATTTTCAACTAAGACCTAAGGCGTAGCCGAGATAAGTCTTAATCAAGTTTGGGAGGTTTACTTGTGAATTTTGTAGTTTACCGCGAATTGAGTGCTCTTCTCCTTTTACCAGCTGTTTATGTTCTGTTTAAACCAAAAAACCTTCCAATTGTATTAACCTGGAAGGTTTTAGGCGATGTCAATTACATATATAGGCCTTCTACGTAAACTGAGGTGATGGTCTGAGCAATTTCGTCGACAGTGCTTTGATGCTCGTTCCGGACAATTTCCCACAGATACATTTCGTTTGTGAAGAACCAGCCTTTTGCCACAAGTTCATGGTTCAGTTCAGCTCTTGCCAGTCCATTTTGCTGTGCATAAGCGACGTCCTTTGATATTCGTTGGATGAACTGCTTGCGGATCGCTTTCCATTTATCTGAAATGGCGGTCGAAATGCCTATAGCCTGTTCGAAAACTTGCATCATATTGCGTTCAGCCTCTGCCATTTTCAGAAAAGCCTTGGCTTGGTTGTTTATAATTTGTTTTGCTTCTTCTTTTGAGTTCGGAAAGAAAGATGTCTCGGCAATTTCATAAAATTGCTCCATCACATTCTCCATTAATACTATTAATAGTTCCTCTTTTCCTTTAAAGTGCACATAGGCCGTTCCATATCCGATATTCGCCCTTTTGATCATTTGGGAAATAACTGCGGCTTGATAACCTTCTTCAAGAAAAATTTCTTTTGCAGCTTCCAATAGCTTTTGCCGTGTCATCATCGAGCGTAAATGCCGTTTATCCCCTACTTGGCCATCAATCATGCCCATCCCTCCTTATATCTAGCATAAAGGATTTCTATAAAAATAAAAAACATTTGCAGGAATCTGCAATCTTCTGTTATTTATTTAAATTTTCTGATTTATTTCATTGACATGATGTCATATTCTTTGCTACGATTTTCCTAGAACGATAAGTAAATAGAAAATAGGAGGTCATTATGGTTACAACATACACGTTGGATTACGCGAAACAGCTGGATGAACAAGATGCTCTTCATGCATTTAGGAATGAGTTTTATTTAAAGCCTGATTCCATCTATATGGACGGGAACTCCTTAGGGCTGCTTTCAAAAAGGGCTGAGCGCACTCTTTTGGAATCTTTATCGGATTGGAAGGAACATGGGATTGACGGGTGGACACAGGGAAAACATCCATGGTTTTTCATGGCTGAGGAACTGGGGGCAAAAATGGCCCATTTGGTCGGTGCTTCCTCCGATGAGGTCATCCTAACCGGCTCGACTACGGTGAATCTGCATCAGCTCGTGTCCACCTTTTATAAGCCTGAAGGATTCCGCACAAAAATCCTGGCGGATGAGCTAACCTTTCCGACAGATATTTATGCACTCCAAAGCCAGCTGCGCACTCATGGGCTCGATCCGGAAACCCATCTCATCCGAGTGAAGAGCCGGGACGGCCGATTCCTTGAAGAGGATGATATCATCGAGGCCATGACCGATGATATCGCTCTCATCATCCTTCCGACGGTCCTCTATCGCAGCGGCCAAATATTGGATATGAAACGTCTGACCGAGGAAGCCCATGAAAGAGGAATCATGATCGGATTTGATGGATGCCATTCGATTGGTGCGATCCCGCATTCGTTCAGGGAATGGGATGTTGATTTTGCTTATTGGTGCAATTATAAACATTTGAATGGCGGTCCTGGCGCCGTTGGCGGCTTGTATGTTAACCGTAAACACTTTGGGACGATGCCTGGATTGGCTGGATGGTTCGGGTCAAGTAAAGAAAAACAATTCGATATGGAACATACGTTAACTCAAGCTGATTCCGCTGGTGCCTACCAAATTGGGACACCAAATGTGTTAAGCTGTGCTCCTTTAATGGGGTCCTTGGAAATTTTTATGGAGGCAGGAATTGAAAACATCCGGGGAAAATCTCTTAAAATCAATCAATATTTAATCGACTTGGTCGAATATGAGTTGAAGGACATGGGGTTTTTTATCGGGACCCCTAGAGAAGATGCTCGGCGCGGCGGCCATGTCAGCCTAGAACATAAAGAAGCTGCACGCATTTGCAAAGCATTGAAGGATAACGGCGTAATACCGGATTTCCGTGCGCCTAACATCATTCGCCTAGCTCCGGTTGCGCTTTATACCTCCTACGCTGAAGTTTGGGAAGTCGTCCAAATCCTCAAAAAAATCATGACAGAAAAACAATATGAAAAGTATAAAAATGAACGTGAAGTCGTGGCATGACAATACAACCTGGGGGACACACTCCCCCGAAGGTTAGATTGAATGAAGTCTTTACAGAAAGAAAGGGGATGAAATATGGAGAACAACAATATACAATTGAACAGGACAGATGATCCAGAAAAAGGATTGAAGCGATCATTAGAAACCAATCAGCTTTCGATGATTGCCATGGGCTGTGCCATCGGGACGGGTTTATTCCTTGGCAGCGGCCTTGCCATTCAAGCGGCAGGTCCAAGTGTATTGCTCAGCTATGCACTGGGGGCGTTCATTGTCCTGCTGTTGATGGGCTGTTTGGCAGAAATGACAGTGGCTCATCCCACTTCCGGATCGTTTGGAGCCATTGCTGAAACGTACATGAATCCCATGTCAGGTTATCTTGTTCGCTATTCTTACTGGATAAGCAATGTATTGGCTGTTGGCGTGGAAGTTAGCGCAGTCAGCGTGTATATGAAATTTTGGTTCCCTGCCGTACCGGGAATCGTATGGATTTTGTTGTTTGCAGGTGTCCTGATTTATGTAAATGCCACTAGCGTAAATACCTTCGCTACATTTGAGTATTGGTTCTCCTTTCTTAAAATAAGTGCCATCGTTGGTTTTATCCTTCTTGGAGCCTATGTACTGCTCGGTACATCCGAACAGCCAAATATAGGACCGGAGAACTTCGTGAATGAAGGCGGTTTTTTCCCATTTGGCTGGT
The DNA here is from genome assembly GCF_001439925.1 of Peribacillus muralis. Lineage (GTDB taxonomy): Bacteria > Bacillota > Bacilli > Bacillales > DSM-1321 > Peribacillus > Peribacillus muralis. Next base: position 83,581 of record NZ_LMBV01000005.1, on the reverse strand, counting down.
GGGGAATGTGGGTAGCCGTATTCATTTCATTATTCAGCTTTCTTGGAACCGAAATGATAGCGATTACATCAGGAGAAGCAAAAGATCCCGATGTAGCTGTTCCGAAAGCATTAAAAGCTACGGTTTTTCGTTTATCCACTTTCTATGTTCTGACAATTGGGATCATGTTGATGATCGTACCGTGGAAAACGGCTGGGATCGAGGAAAGCCCCTTCGTAAAGGTAATGGAGATCTTGAACATTCCAGGTGCATCCGGAATCATGAATTTCATCATTTTAACAGCCGCTTTATCGGCCATGAATGCTCAGCTCTATGCTTCGACACGCATGATGTTTTCGTTGGCGCGGCGGGAAAATGCACCTAGCATTTTAGGGAAATTAAACAAAAGGAACGTTCCGGCAAATGCAATGGCTATCTCGACAACGGGAATTTTCATTGCTGCAGGCGTTCATGCTTTACTTCCAGGTTCCTCCTATGCCTTTATGATGGGCATTTCCATGTTCGGTGCCATTTTCACTTGGTTCATGATTTTCATTTCCCATTTGTACTTCAGGGTGCAATGGGAGAAATCAGGCGGACGCAAATTACCGGTAAGAATGATTGGCTTTCCCTATCTAACCATTTTAGGTGCAGGCCTTTTATTTTGCCTGATGATTACGACATGGTTTACGGATTTCAAAATCATGCTCCAATTCGGGGTTCCTTGGCTGTTATTTTTATCTGTTGCTTATTTCGTTTCGAAAAAAAGAAATCCGATTCAGCATCCAGGGCAGGAATCTCCCAATAAGAAGATAAATTAGAATGACATTTCACGTCTTTGTATATGAAAAGTGAGGGGAATATCAGAATGAAGAATATGAATGACAAGGAACAAAACGGGCCTGGACTAGAAAAAAATATCCAAACCGATTTCGAAAAATCGATGTCCTACGGAGATTATCTCCACCTTGATCAAATATTAACCAGTCAACATAGATGTTCCGATCATCATGACGAAATGCTATTTATCATTATCCATCAAGCGAGCGAGCTGTGGATGAAGCTCATTTTACATGAATTGAAGGCTGCAACAAAGTGCATACACGATAACAATTTGGAGCCCTCGTTTAAAATGCTGTCGCGTGTTTCGAGAATCCAACAGCAGCTCATCCAGTCATGGAATGTGCTTGCAACCTTGACCCCTGCTGAATATATGGAGTTCAGGGATAAACTCGGACAATCGTCAGGATTTCAATCCTATCAAAATCGACTGATTGAATTTGCATTAGGAAACAAAAATGTCCATACGCTATCAGTCTATCAGCACGAGGCCGACCTATATGAGCAAATGCGGCAGGCCCTTCATGAGCCAAGCATCTATGACGAGGCGATCAATGCTCTTGTAGCGCGCGGATTACCTGTTGATCAAGAAGCCATCAGTCGCGATTGGTCGCAAAAATATGAACCGAATGATAGTGTAGAAGAAGCATGGCTGACCGTTTATCGTGATGTCGAACAATATTGGGACTTATATGAGCTCGCAGAGAAGCTAGTGGATATCGGCCACCAGCAGCAGTTATGGCGGTTCAACCATATGAGTACGGTGGAACGAATCATTGGCAACAAAACCGGAACTGGTGGTTCATCAGGTGTAACGTATTTAAAAAGAGCACTCGATCAACACTTTTTCCCAGAGCTCTGGAGCTTACGAACGAAGCTATAAGAAGAAAAGTACTGGAGGTAATGCATGAGTACATGGATTGATATTTCACAGCGACTGGATGAACATGTCGCAACTTGGCCAGGAGATGCACCGTTCTCATACAAAGTCAGTTGGAGCAAGGAGCAAAGTGGATCTGTCAATGTTGGTCAAATCAACATGAGTGTACATACTGGTACGCATATTGATGCACCGTTTCATTTTGATAATGAGGGAAAACGAGTGATTGACCTGGATCTGAATTTATATATCGGCAGTTCACGCGTCGTCCACTTGCCAAACAAGACGAGCATTGGCGTCAAGGAATTGGCCAATCATGATCTACAAGGCGTGACGCGGTTGTTAATTCGGACAGATGCTTGGAAGGATAGGAACGTATTTCCGCAAACCATCCCCCATATCCAACCAGAATTAGCCGCTTACCTTTCAGGTCTTGGCATTCGGCTTCTAGGACTTGATTTACCTTCGGTGGATCCATTGGATAGTAAGGAACTGTCTGCCCATCATCAGCTTGCCGATCATGGAATTCATATTCTCGAGGGTCTTGTATTGGACGATATAGATCCCGGGAATTATGAATTGGCTGCCCTTCCCCTTCCTATAGTTGAAGCAGATGGAAGTCCGGTAAGAGCTGTATTGAAAAAAATCCCCTGAATGGGGTCAGCCTAAAAATGTGAGAATGGCTCCCGAATTATACGGGAGCCATTCTCGTTTTACACTGTGTATGTACATAAACTTTTTTGAAAATCCAGCCTGTAATTATCTCGATTCCACATGTATAGTTAAAACTACTAACATATTTTGAGGAGTGTTCCGCATGTTCATCAAGCTAACTAAAGAGCAACAACAATTAATGATATCCGATATCCAATATTTTTTTTCACAAGAAAGAGATGAGGAAATAACGGAATTCGCCGCAGAACGAGTATTGGACTTCGTTAAGGAATCGCTCGCCCCCCATTTCTATAACGCCGCCGTACATGATGTCAAGCATGTCGTCGAACAGCAATACGCTTCCCTTGAAGATGAAATATTAACGCTCGAACGCCCGATTAACAGATAAGCAATTTTACAAGCATTGACCGATCGAAACTCACGAATAAACAGCTCAAACTTGCGAATAAATAGCTCAAACTCACGAATAAACCGCTCAAACTTGCGAATAATCAGCTCAAACTTACGAATAAACAGCTCAAACTCGCGAATAAACCGCTCAAACTCGCGAATAAACAGCTCAAACTCACGAATAAACAGCTCAAACTCGCGTGTAAACGGCTCAAACTCACGAATAAACGGCTCAAACTCGCGAGTAAACAGCTCTCATTCGAGAGTAAACGCCCAAAATCATGAATATCTTCTTTCATAGCTCCCGCAACTGCGTTTGTTTATGTTATAATCTTCTGAATTCAACAACGAGAATGGAGGTCCGTATATGGAAAATTTTTATTTTTTCGTGCTTATGTGCATTCTTCTCATCCTTTTGCCTGGTCCGGATACGGCTATCGCCACTAGGAATACGGTTACCGATGGGACGAAGGGTGGATTTAAGACGATGCTAGGGACTTGCTGCGCCTTGCTTATCCATACATCAGCAGCCGTGTTTGGGCTTTCAGCAATCATCGTGAAGTCAGCTTTGTTATTTTCCGTCTTCAAATACGTTGGTGCCATTTATCTTGTATACCTAGGTATCAAAACGTTATGGGGATTAAAGAATAATCAAGCTGCTAGTGCCGAAGGGGCACCAATCAAAAGCAAGTATGAAAATCAGTCTTGCTTCAAGCAGGGGTTTCTTACCAATTTACTCAACCCTAAAGTGGCCGTCTTCTTCTTGACGTTTCTGCCTCAGTTCGTGGATCCAGGCAATACGACGTTTTTGCCGTTTCTGATTATGGGGATCACGTATACCGTGTTAACGGCGTTGTGGTTCATTTTTTATATTTATTTGTTGAACCAGATCAGCGCCTTTATGAAAAGGCCGAGAACGCAGGCGATTTTCGAGGGTGTAACTGGAATGGTGCTGATTGGATTTGGAATCAAGCTCGCACTGGAAAAAGCACATAATTAATTTGCACGGCACCCCATTCGAGTTGGGGTGCCTTTACTAATTACTCCCATTCTTCACTGCCCCAGTTCATACCCATTCACAAAAAAGCCGATCGTTTCGAGTTCATCTTCCGTTAATTCACCTTTTGCTTTCTTGGCCAAGTCCTGCTGAATTAGGGCTCGATTGCCACGGTGCTCGACGACAGCTCTGGCACATTGTTTCATTAATTCCAATTCAGCTTTCATTTCCTGCTTCGTGCAAGGCTGATGATGATGGGAAAGTATATATGTATCGGCTTCATAGGCTTCAATTTTCTTGACGAGCAGCGCGGCCTGTTCAGCGGTATAATTCCATTTTTCCGCATAAAGATTGGCGTAAAAGCAGTCTCCGAGAAATAAGGTTTTTTCCTCTGGAACATAAACGATGCAGGAATCCTTTGCATGATCACCGCCGATGTGTTCAATGACGCAGGTTACATCGCCGAGATCGATTGTCAGCTTTTTTTCAAACGTGATATCGGGCAGCGGCAGGGCGATCTCTCGATTTCTTCCAAGTTCTAGTTTGATTGCATCGGCACAAAATAAGATCTCCGTGCCTTCTTCAACCCGCTGGTCAAGAGCTTGGTCTTCCCATGAAAGCGGCTGCATTTCCTTAATATGCTGATAGGTTTTTTCGTGGCAAATGACTGGAATTTCGATATGCTCCAGTCCGAATACGTGATCCCAGTGGGAATGCGTCAAAACGAGGAAGTCCCCGCTTATATCATGTTTAAGTAATTCCTCCTGAAAGAGCTGTGCATGCTGGACGGAGTTACCGGCATCGATGATGAGCGTTTTTTTGTTACCTTTAACAGCGGCAAGAATCGGCCGATCCGTTTCTTGGACTGGTGTCAGGTAGACGATATGTTTCGAAAGGTGCTGTAAAGTTTGCATGATTCTTTCTCCTTCGGATTGATATTGTTGCTTAAGTATACCAAATCGAATTAGCTTCGCGGTTTATCTTTATATGAACCGGTTACAATATACCGTTATTTTCGAGAGGGCATTTAAAAAGGTGGCTTTAAAAAAGGATTCTTCCTTTTTTTTGTCTTCAGGCGGTTCGATATACTTTTTATCGTCTGCAACGAGTGTACTATCCGCAATTTTCGAATCAATTGCCCCCATAAGCTGTGAGGCGAATACTTCACTATCAATGATCACCATGGATTCCGTATTTAAAAAGGCAGATCGTGAATCCAAATTGAAGGAACCGACTGCACTTAACCGTTCATCATATACAACGGACTTGCCATGCAAGGAATACAGCTTCGAATATTCATAAAGTCTTGCACCTGTTTCAACGATTCGATCTCTTAGTGCTAAATAACTGGAAAATGCGATAACATTCGGGGTCGATGTTACCGAATTGGTCAATATCGTCCACTCCGCTTTAGCATCCAGCCGATTTGGCACATACTCCTCCAACATATTGGCCGGAACGATATAAGGGCTCTGGATGAATACCGATCGCTTGGTTTCTGCTGCAATATCGACCAGTGATTTCCACACAAACGGGTATTTATAGAAGCGCTCGATTGGATTATGAAGAAAAGAAACTTTTTTCGTCGTGGCTGTTGAGGTACTCCAATCGATGGATGGCTCGACAAATTCGGCTTTCTCATGCTTTGCATCACGATATGTACTGGATAATGTGGCCCTCATTCTTTTTCCTTTTTCCTTTTGTTTCTTTGAAAGATCCGCAAAAACCTCACTCGTATACGGATGATTCCATAATGCATCCAAATACCCCTTCATATCAACGATGACGCTAACTTTTTCTTGTTTTGCATTAAAAATCAGGACATCGCGGTCGTAGACAAAATTCTTAGGCGGCTTGCTTGCTAAATACTTATCGGCAATATTCCTGCCCCCGATGATCGCTAGCTTGCCATCCACGGTCATGATTTTGTCATGAAGCCGATTGTGCCATGTCCATGGCTTGAATGGCTTGAAGGTTTCGTAGTACCTTAATTCAATATTGTCATGTGCTGCCAGTGCATAGCGGGCATTTCTCAGTTCCCCCCTAAGGCCATGGCAGATTCCGTCGAGAAGGATCCGGACCTTTACGCCGCGATCCGCTGCTTGTATCAGTGCTCCTAAAAGGAGTTCGCTTGTTTCACCTTTTGCAATGGAGTAGTAGGCAATATCGATTGATTGGTTCGCTTCCTGAATCATTTGCATACGAGCCAATCCTGATTGATACCCATCTTCAAGCAGCAGTACACGATCCACCGTGGCTTCTTTTTCTCCCATATAGGCACTTATGTGATTCGTCATCCTCCCCGCTTCCTTTTCCTTTGGCAAGCAGAAAATGACCACTGCCGTCACCACTACATAAAGAATATATACGAAAGTAACGAATAATAATCCCTTCCATGCCGTTTTGGCAGCCACTGACCATTCCCCCTATGTCGATATGTTACTACTATTCGTAATAAGCAAGGCGGCTATTCAGCTTATATGTTTAACCCTCATTGACGGTTGCATGGAATGTTGAAGGAACTTGGACAATTATTTTCCTTTTAAATTGTGACAAAGTAGTGAACATGTAAGCAGTTGCATACTATTATATTGAAGGAGGGATTTTATGAATAACAAAATAAGCATCCTCAATTATTGCTTCCCATTAGGTGTGTCAGAGGTATTCTTTCTATCCAGCTTTTATCTTTCCATTCTAGACGTGTCTTTATTTGCCTTCGCTTTACCATTTTCCGCTTTGTTTCTATTGATTTCCGTGTACCTATTCCTTCGAACGAATACTGCAGCAAAGGCAATACTTAATCATGACGAACGAAATAGCGAAGTATATGCCTTTTACCATCAGTCCTTCGGGATTTTTGCGATCATTTTTTCCGCGTTACTTTTCGCCGCATTAGCTTATATTCCTCTAATGGAAAGCGGAGGCCACTTCTACCTGCTTTATTGTTTACCGATGGCAGTGTGCTGCTTGATTCCTGCGGTTGCATCCTATAAAGGGATGAAATCAGCTAAACTGGAAGCTGAAAAAAATGTAACGAATATCTAATTTCCTGCATTCAGACTATGTTCGTTGTTTCGATCCACTCTATGTTTTTGGGTAAAATGAGGATACAATCAAATTAACGAACATCAAAAAAAGACACTGGATAAACCAGCGGCTTTCTGTGGCAAGTCAGTAGCTACTCGATTGAGATAGTAACCTTTTTCCTACATACATCTGGCCGGATGGTATGGAGGAAAAGGGTTACTTTTTTTAAGAGGCGAAGCGGTCACCCCTTTCATTAAAGGAGTGACCGCTTCGTGTTATACCAATTTGCTGTCGCTTCTTATTGCTCCACTACACGTCCGTCTTTATATATATGAAACCAGCCGATCGTACCTGTACCGCCTTGATCGATCCAATCCTTGTTGGCTGCTTTATAGATGTAATAGGCTTTTCCTTTGCCGTCTTTCAGCAGCCTGCCGTCACCGCTGAATACGATCTTGCTTCCTAGCTTCTTTGTGCCTAGGGCAATCGCGGCTTTCTCCGTGAACTGTTTTCTTTCCACTTTATTTTCATCTAAAGCATACCATGTCATCGGACCGACAATACCATCCGAGCTCAGGTTGTGATCCACTTGAAATTCCCTGACGATATTTTGCGTTTGGGTGCCAAAAATGCCATCAACGCCCACCGTATATTTAACATCTTTTAGGCTTTGCTGCAGGTCTCTTACATAGCTTGAGCGCGAGCCTTTGCGGAGGGTCGGACGCGTTTCCGCTTTCGTTTCGACTTTCTGTACTTGACTATCCTTTGAAGCTGCGTGGGTAATCGAATTTGCTCCCGTACCAACTGGCGCCACCATCAGGGCAACGGCTGGGATCATGACCAATAATGTTTTCTTCACTGTTATATAACCTCCATTCATATAATCATTCTGCTCATGTCTGATTAACTTTCTATGGAGCTCATTCATTATAACGTATGGAAATCACCAATTGCGTTTTAATCACTTTTTTTAAATAAAATGGTAAAAAATGTTCATGAGATGCTGAAGGTCTTCTGACTTAAGCGTTGACCTCGATTACCAAGATATCGAATAATTGCCCATCGATATAAATCAATATCGCCCATTTACCTGCTTTCGTCAGTACAACATTAGTGGGCAGGCTTGCATCCGCTCCATTCAGCTGACCACCGCCGATCCCCTTCCTTGACCAAACTGCTTCACTGAAAACAGGACTGATGCCTTTCGATTCTTTATGGTATCCAACAAGTGTCAGCTTCCCCTTATCGATCCCCCAAAAGTGCCACAGCCATTTTTCGATTTTGTTTGGCTTCAATTCAGGTCCAATTATGCCGACTTTGTGCTCATTGCCTACCATATCGCTGCCTGCATCGGTGTTAAACTCAGCAGCGTTCTTTATCCAATCTACCTCTTCTACATCCTTTTCGGTTACAAAACCGGGAGTAGCATTGTTTGGAGGTTGTTGAACCTTGGTTTGAGAACAGCCACTTAGACACAATAAACGTAACAAAAATACACCAGCCTTTTTTTTCTGCTCAAAAGTAAATCCTCTTTTCTTTCTTCGACATCATCTTATCCATAATATTTCACTTCATAGAAAAAAGCCGAAATCAACGCTCGATTCGGCTTTTACATACACTTATGGATTCACTTGCTTCGGTTTCTTGTTTTCAACGACGGCCTTTTGATCGATTTTTGTATAAATGCGCTCGACCTCCGTTTTGTCATGCAACAGATGTTCGCGGTTTTCATTTAGCAGTTCTTTATAAGATTTCCTTCTCCTAGACATTCTTTAATTCACCTCGCAAGTGATTGAATTCTTTCTGTAGGACTACGATCGGGAGTTCGTAAAGCTGTTTATTATATTTTTTGAATATGCCGAATTTCAGAAGTTCCTGGATACCTTCTTCGCTTCTCCCTTTTTATTTAATTGGGTAATCACCATGAGCCTCCTTAACAAATAGGCGGTCTTTGGTACTTAGGATTATTTTGCATCAAATCTGTTAGGATAAACCGCCATTTCATCCTTTTACTTCCCCAACTTAGAGCCTGATCTGCAAAGTGTTCACATTGGTCATGTGCTGTGGTCTCCTGTTCCATTTTCAATACTCGATCATATACAGTAAACCCACATATCTTCATTTTAGCGGAGAGGATATGGATTGCATCGCCTGCCCCAAAAAACGCGACTTTCCCTCCTGGAAAATCAGCTTGATCAAGTTCTTCATAAAATTCGTGTGCCTCATATGGCAAATCATCTTGATTCCATGTATATAAACCGATAAAAGCCAAATCAAAATCCTTCAAGGTATCCACTTCTACCGTATCCAATCTTTCCATATATACTTCACAGCCGACAGCCATCATTCGATTTTTTATGTTTATAGCCATTTTCTCGGTATTACCGGATAAACTGACGTAACCAATGAATACCTTCATCTATACCAACCCCCTAATTGAGAATCAATTTCACTATACCTCAACTATAAATGAAAATGATTCTCATTGTCAATTTTATATGACCACTAATTATATGAAAGGTGGTCCATCTTCTTCACCTGTTTTGTTGACTATAAAAAAGGTAAATCAAAAAAGCCTGTAGACAGGATCAATTTCTTAGACTTTACCTACAAGCTGAAATCGTGTTCGTTACAAGGGTATGCATGATAGATTCTCCTTTTCATTACTTCGATGATTACAAATATGCCATACATCACCACTTATATTTCCAGTTGTTCTTATGAAAATGCCCTACATTAGTCGCAATTCTAATACTTCAGAAAAAATTTATTGAATATTTAGAATATTAACTTATACTGAAAAATGAACCACAAAATTATATTTGGAATTTGGAGGTTGATGATTTGAAGAAGGTACACCATATTCTCATCAGTTTGGTTTTGCTGTTTGTTATTGCTCCTTGGTACCCTACTTCCACTGCCGCTGCATATGATGGTCAAACCCTGGACACCGGAATCTACTGGTTCGGTTCAGGAAATGTATCACAAAAGTTTATTGCCGGGCAATCGAATTCTTACTTCGGCGCAAGCAAACCCACCCTCATCTATATACACGGTTGGCAAAAAGACACCACCGCGTCTCTATTCCGAGAAACATTCAATCCTAAGCGAAACGACGCAACAAATGGTCCGGACGTGAACACTGTGAACTACTGGGTTTCCAAAGGTTGGAACGTCGGCATCTTCTACTGGAACCAGCTCGCTGATGAAGGCGAAGTAAAAGACGCAGAGGCTAAGATTTGGACATCCTCCGGACCGCAGGGCATGCGCTGGCGCAAGAAAGACGGTACATACAGCACAGCAGGCGCACCGACAGTGTCAGCGGCGCAATTGTTTGTAAATACATACAAACAAGCTATGCAGGGCTTTACCGGCAGCGAAGTCCGCTTCGCGGGACATTCGCTCGGAAACCAACTGGTCACGAACAGTGCAAAATTGATTAGCGACCAGGTCGATGGCGGCACGATTGCTACTAACCTAAGACCGAAGCGAGTGGCTCTTCTAGATCCGTTTTGGTCAAAAGATGCCAAAAGCTACCTAGGTAATAAATGGACAGGAGAGCTGTGCCGTCAATACGTGACCCATCTTAAAACAAAAGGAGTGGCATTCGAACAGTATAAATCGAGCGCCATCACCGATGTCGGAATCGGCGACAGCAATAACGGCATGATTCAGCTGACGGCGTTCGCCGAGTTGAAACCTTGGTATATCTCCGCTACTGACCAAGGCGGCAAGCACGGCGCGGCGCGAGATTGGTACTTCTACTCCATGGGCTTCGGCGCACCGGCCGAAATCCAAAACGGCGCGGCCACCGGCCTAACCGGTGCTTCCGCAGCCACGGCCACGACTCGAATACAAACGATGATGAACTCCAGCAACAGGTGGTATCAGGATGCAGGACAAAACTCCGCAGATCCGTCTGATGATAAGTTCGAAGTGATCTCGCGTTGAGGTACATCGTATACACAACAGAGTAAGGACTCTGGATCAGTCGATTGTTATTCATATGTTATCGGGCTTAAAGGTCGAAGAAAGCTTCTCAAATACGATCCATACAGCATCGCGGTATTAAAAAAGTAGCTTTGGATTATTTTATTGGAGAGGTGTGAAGATAGTGAAGAGGTTTGCTATATCAGTATTTTTAGTAGGAGTTCTTTTGTTTTCAGGATGGTTTGCTTTAGAAGGAAAGGCAGCTACCGTGCCGATGATTAACTATACAAAGAGTGGAGACCGGTCGTTCATTTTCGTGAATAACCCTGAACAAATTTACAATGGAGATTTAGGGGATGCCAACCTAGGAGACAAATCAATTTACCGGGATACTTTAGCTCCAGGGAAGTACCGTAATTTTTTTGAACATGTCAATCGATCTGGCTCAACAATCGGATTCGGTATTCAGCTTTATAATCCTAACTCTTATCCAGTAACGGTAACGGTAAACGGTAGTGGTTACGAAGCGAGCGTGTACGGAGGGCGACCTTTTTCACAAATGTTTAGTACTTATTCTCCAACAGGCACCTCCTATACAATTCAAGCTGGAGGCAGTCAGTGGATTATGCGTAAAGATAATTCGATTACAAACGGCAGTTTCTTTAGCGGCGTCATTGATTTCGCTATTTCAGGCGGACAGGTACTTATGAACAACACAGCATATCGAAATTTCAGTGCCTTAGACGGATCAACAGCATATATGGGCTACGTTCAACGGATAGAAAGTGATGGAACGCATGAAGCGCGCGTTTACAAAGGGATCAGTCCTTATTCGGAAGTGACAGCACCCAATGTCAATTTTACGATTAGCGATTCCGATTCCCAAGGTGTGCTAGCTGTTCAATATCCAAATTTCAACGTCAGCACAGGGACATATGGAAGTGCAAGTGTTCGCTCCGACGGTTGGGTTAGCAGCATTAGCCCGGTAAATAATCAAAATGCCATTACGAATGACATGCTTTCGTTCGATATGCCAGGTTGGGGTATTATTGATGCTCTTCGCCCGTCAGATGGAGAAGGAAAGTATGGAAATCTGGCAAACTGGGGTGTAGTTTACACGGTAAAAGGAACCGTTACAAACAACGGTACGCGAACAAGAACAGTATCAGCAAACTACAAAGGAAATCCTTCTTCAAATGCATTTATTGCATATCGAGGTTCCGATAACACATGGAGAAATACACAAGTGGAGCCAGGCAGTAACATTCAGTATTATACGTTTTCTGTTCCTGCGAAAACAACAGTTTCCTATGAAGCTAAGTTTGTGATTGGTGGTCCAAGCGGCGGAAATATTGTACAATCAATTTCACTTAATAATTAATAAGAAGGTGATACGAAGCAGCCTCGTATCACCTCTTTTTTTAATCGCTTCCCTCGGCAAGTCATCTGTAGATCTAGCAAAAAATGCATATCAATAGCTAAAATACCTCATTCCTTACACTACTCGCATCGGCCACCAGGTGTATTAAAAGAAAGTGTTTACCTGTTAATTTTTTTGGCTTAGAGCGGGGCAATTTAGCATAGAAGTTGCGTAAACAAGTCAGTATAAGTAGCTACATTAGAGCGTATCACCTTGCCCACTGCTTCATTAGAAACAGTGATCACTCTGATGATTTGTTCCACTCCATGTAAGAAACGAGCATGTTTAGAGAGGCTTTGGTTTTACTTATATGATTTTCTAGCTGTACAGAAATGTTGATTTTCCTGATCCAGATACACCTGTGACAGAAGTAAATGTGCCAAGGGGCAAAGTACAAACTTTCCTGAGATTTAGGCAATTTCAAATATTAGCGAGTTTGGATAGCCCTATGAAAGGACTATCCCTCTTATGTTCTTATTGAGTTATTCCCAATTCGTTTAAAATATCGTTCAATGTCTTTCCATCCTTTTCGTCTAGAGGAGAAGGAGGGTTGTTTGCATCCGCATTCTGCTTTTGATAGTTGTTTTGGATATATGACATATCTTTTGCATTGACAATTCCATCAAAATTAATATCAGCGGCTCTATCACTTGTATTCCAAGCTTTTTGTACAGCCATTGCATCCAGGATATCGATGACTTGATCTTGATTCACATCTCCAGCCACAATATTTTTGCTAAAGTATTGCAACAGCTGGCCCCAAACTTCATTATCTCGCGTAACACCGATAGGCAGTTGTTGTGAGATAGAAAAATGTCCAGGAAGCGTCATCTTCCATGTGAACGGTTTATCAGACAGCGGGAGCTTCGTTATGCGGTAGCTTCCAATCCGATCTAACGTAGATGTTCCATCATATTTCTTCCCATCAGAGTCTATTACCTGAACAGTGGCACCTACCTTTGTCCAATCCGTCCCAAACCCAAGTCCCTCTGATCTCAGTGAACCGTAAACTTCAGAAAATGCAGGTTGAATGGTCAGTTCAGAGCTGGCCCCGGAGATGGTATGTTGGTTATCCGTTTCATCCGTATAAGAAGCGGTCATTTTCCATGTCGCATTTGCTGCAAACGAAGAATCGTTTACTTTTATTTGCATACGCACCGCGTTGATGTCACCAGATACTCCTTTTGAACCGTTTAAATCCAATTTCACCTTCGCCGTGTTTCCGGTTTTTTCAACAGACACCTTGGCGTTGGCATGTGATGCTAGGCTTTCATCCAGCTTCACATCACTGATTTCTAGATTAGATCCAGTATTGATTGTCCATTCCGCAGATTTTACGTTTATCACATTGTGTAACGCAAGTTTTGCGGAAGTGCTATCGCCCATTTTCATAACGGTCTTATCTGCCTTCATGAAACTATATGGTGTTCCTTCTTTCACAAAATAATAATTTTCCTTCACGCTTGGATTGTTCGCAGCATCTGTTCCGAATACATTCAATTTCAAGAATGGTACAGCTTCATTCATCGGAACATCAAAATCTAATATCCCGTCAGATCCTACTTGGACTGCAGTAGAATAGTTTCCGTCCAAGGAATAATTAAAAGCGTTGATCGATTGATCGACTTCGATACCCGCAGCCGTCATCTGTTCCACTTCTTTATCGGTAACCTGCACGTGAAGAGGTACTGTATTTTGTCCCTCCTGATATTCGATGACACGTGTTTCATTTGTATCAAAAGAAGTTGTCATTTTCGGTCCAATATGATCAATGTAAATCTCTTCATAAGTACTGAAAACTTTATCACGTTCGGTCGTACCGATAACCTTGATACTGTATTGTCCCGGCTTGGCATAGCTGACTTGAGAAGCAACCGCTTGATGCGTATCATCTGTATAGGCATAGTATGTGCCGTTGAATGCATCTTGGATAGAATAGTTTATCCCATCGTATAAGGATTCGACATTGACGGTTCCTAAGAAGCCCAATTCCTTCCCTGTTTTTCCATCTTCCAAAATAAGGTCCAAACGTTTCATTGGTGCCTTGAAATTGAACAGTAAGGAAGCACTTGAATTACTTTGGTAAATTCTCTTTACATGCAAATATGGCGGTGATATCGCAATTTCTGATAAATCTGTAGCGTTAAAGCCTTCCTCAGTCGTACGGATGCTGAATGGTACGCGATATCTTTCTTTACTGTTTTCTTGGTTTGTAACCATAATATATCCTTCATATACACCCGGTCTTGCCGTTGCGGGGATCCTTATTGATACCGGAATGTTTTTCGACTTTGACGCAGTAACAGAAATGATCGGTGGCGCAGTCAATTTAACTCCATTCTGCTTAGCGTCTAACGAGCCGCTTACTCCCCTTTGGAAATAGGTCGTAATCATGAATGTTTTCTTTTTATTTTCTTCATTTTCAATTTTTACAGTTCTTTCTAAATTGATTTCCTCACGCGCATAATGGCTGCCGAATGCAAGACCGCCAGTCTGTTCTTTTAACGAAACATCTTCCCTGTCAAACACGACACCCGTTTGATCTTGGACGGCAATTTTTGCTACGTTATGGACTGCGCGGTACGGATCTACACGGCCGGCACCTACGTCAAAGACGCTATATGTTCCGTTTAAAGGCTTAGCTGTATTCATTAAAATCGTCTTGATATCTTGCGGCCCAAGTTCAGGATTTGCTTGTAATAACAGTGCTGCAATCCCAGCTACGTGAGGGGCGGCCATCGACGTTCCTGACAAGCGATCATAGGCATATTGATAGTCATCCTCTTTATCTGGATTCAAGGAATACGCGGGAACAGTGGATAATACACTCACTCCAGGTGCTGTGACCTCTGGTTTCATGTCATAATTTTTCCGTGTCGGACCGCGGGAACTGAAGCTGGCCAGTTTATCGCCATCAGTAAACGTTTCTTTATAATTTTCGAAGGTCAGTTTTTTATTCGTAGTCAGTTGGGCTTTGAAATCCAGTCCTTCATCATTACTCAATGAAAAAGTAGGGACGAAACGCTGATCTTCTCTGACAAAATTGGAAGGTCCTTCATTTGGTCTGTTGTTATAGGTAATAACAACACTGGCTCCGTTGTTCTTGGCAATAAGGACTTTGTCTTGTGTTCCAATGATGCCTTGCTTTATAAAAACGACTTTCCCTTTTACGTCTTTATTGACATAATCCGCTGCCATGCCATCATTCATGTCGACGATGTCCAAGCTCTTACCTTCTAACGCTTTCAGGTCGCTATTAAAGGCTTTATACAAATTGCTTAAATTGTATCCTTTTTTCAACCCAGTCAATCTTCCCGCATACTTCACGACAGATAATGGCGAACTGCTTGCTCCTACAGTCAACCCAAACGCTGCCGCTCCCGGGTTGCCAATCGTATAGTCAGATGGCCCATTATTGCCGGCAGTGACAACTGCGGTCACACCATTTAAGACCGCATAATTGATCGCCGTACTGAGCGGCGCCGCAGGATCATTACTATTTCCTCCTAAGGAAAGGTTCATGACATCCATCCCGTCGATGACTGCTTGATCAATCCCGGCCATTATGTCTTCTTCATCTCCGCTGCCATATGGTCCAAGTACACGATAGGCGTACAAGTCGGCATCAGGGGCGATCCCTTTTACTTTTGGAGCGGTTGAGTTTTGTGCCTGCGCAGCTATCGTACCTGAGACATGCGTGCCGTGATCCGTATAATAGGAATTACCCCCACCATCGTACAGAGGTCTTCCTGATTTCTTCCAATCTTCATACGTAGTCTCCATCGGATCCTCATCATTATCGACAAAGTCACGGCCGCCTTTGAAGACCGCTTTCAAATCAGGGTGGTTATAATCTAAACCCGTATCAATGACGGCCACCTTTACACCTTTTCCTGTATAGCCCTCTTTGTGCAGCTTGTCCACATTTAAGAATGCTCCGCTGTCAAGAGTCACCTCTGTTCCTTGTACATTTTTGGTATCTGTTTCTGCAGGTGGATCGATTGTGAATTGCTCACTTTTATGTACGGCCTTTACAGCTTTTGACTTTAACAGCTTTTCTACTTCATTTGCGGGAATGTTCATTGAAACCCCATTGTACGTTGTCTTGAAGTTTCTCGTAATCTTGTATGTATCTTGCTTTGCTTTTTTTGCAGAAGTTGCAGGGAATATTTGTTTAATATCACGTTTAAATTGTTCATGCTCCTGATCAACTTGCGTCTTTGCCTGGTTTTCTGATATCTTCTTACCCATCAGAGCTTCATTCAAGATTGCCACTTTTTCTGGTTTTGAACGGAATTCGACAATGACGGATATTTCTTTATCATTCTCTAATTCTTTTTTGCTGAAACCTTCCAATCCATTACTTTGGTAAACTTTCAATTCGTTGAGCGCCTCTTTTTGTTCTTGCGTCAAAGATGCCAGAATTTTTTCGCCGCTAGTATTCTTTACCGCCGAAACTGTCTGAAGATTACTTTGAAAGGTTATAGACAATACCCCTACCGATAGTATCGTTAAAAAGGGGTTTTTCATTCGTTTCAGAATTTTAGACTTCAATTGCTTCATCATCCATTCACTTTTTATTTTTATCAGTCCTGCTTCCATTGCTTTCGCCAAACATGTATCCCACTATCCTCCTTAGATTTACTTTCGGTTTCACCAAAAATAAGATATTTCTAAAAATTACAAATTCTAAATTAATTATAGATTCAGTTATCAAGTGCGACAATTTAATAATATTTATACTTAACTTAACAAATCGTTATAGTGCAAAGGACCCGACTAAAATAAGGCGCCTATCCATATTGGATAAGCGCCCGTTGTTTAAGCAATGGTATTCTGGTATTATGATCTATTCACTCAGTCCTCCTTCAGTAACATCCGTAGTAACTTCTGTAGTGTATCTTACTTTTGGAAATGTCTGTCTCCAATTTTCCCCCGACCATTTTCCTCTATGTGTACGGCGGAATGCTTCACCCATTCCGATGGCATCCACTTCTTCTTTTTGAAGCTCGGCAATTAACTGGTTCACTTCTGTTTTAATATATTGGTTAATTCGTTTTTCCGTTGCACTAATAGGTGCACCCGAATCGATGGTTAAACCACCCACTTGGATATCCAGCTTTACCGTTACCTGCGGATGACTTAAATCTCCGTTACTTATGTACCTTACTTTACTTTTCAGCGTTCTTGTAAAGATTTGTTTACGTTTTGCTCCTTTTAAGTCCATTTCAACAGTATATAATTTCCCTCTCTTTTCCCTAAGTAATTGAAGGATATTGCTTTTATTCACCCCAAGGGTATGTTGCATTTTATAGTCCCGAAATAACACATTCCCATCAAAGGACAATTGTTGGTCTTCTTTTATAAGCAGGGGAATTGTAGGATCCGATGTTCCGCTGGACGTTCTATAATACACCTCTTGAAGATTTGTGAAGGTAGCAAATGATTTATTGAATCTTGGTATCATTAAACTGATGATATAGTCGTTAATTTTAGGTTGGTCCTTATATTTTCCTTTAACGATATTTCCTGCATTCTCTTCTGTAATGCCCATCATCATATTCATCGATAAAGTAGGATGGTACCTGAAGAATTCTATGAGTTCCTTCAATCCTTTTTCTTTTGCGTACTTTTGGCTGATCAGTCCTACCTGCAGCTGGGAAGGAACCATCGTCTTATCGATTTTCATCGAAAGTTTATTGATAGCACCGGCAATCGTAGCATCCGTGACTTCATAAACTTTGATTGATTCTTTATCTCTCGTAATGACCTGTGGAATCATGACGGAGACTTTCGTTTCTTTTGTTGATTCCACATAATCGAACGTAACCACTTGAACTAAGGCATAATCTTCAATAGCCGGTTGCTGAAACTGGGTGCAACCGGATAATTGGAGTAGACATATACCCAAGAAGGTGACTTTAAAGAAATTCATCAAGACTTCACCCTCCTTATTACAAGTAGAAATAATGGAAAAATAGCCAGTAGAACATTAGCATATATTAACCCATCTGCAATTTTCCCTACTGCTTCACCCGAACCTCCTGGCAGGAAAAGAAGGATAAAAACCACACCTAAACCCGAAAGTATTTTCGTTTTTTCATGTTTTTGATTCCTCGTTATTTGATCTAAGGCGTTCTTAGCAATCCAAATATAAGTAGCAGTCGTGCCTAAGACCAAAAGTAGCCATATATTGATAAATAGATTATCGATTCGGACAATAAAAGAAAATTTAACCTCTTGCATGAAGTTGATTATAGGAAATTTAGTATGCTGTAACTCCCAATCCGTGTAATGGACGATAGTGGCAATCGTTACAAAGCAATATATTAAAACCATAACCCATAAAGCTATACTACTATGTTTAAATGCTTTTTCCTGATTGTTAATAAACGGATAAAAGAAAAGGATGAATTCAAATCCAACAAAAGAAAAGTACCCTTTAGGGAATGCTGCAATGAGATCCGGGGCCGTGAAGTTAAAAAGCGGCAGCAAATGAGTAATATCTCCTTTATTAAAACCGGTAATCAGAAAAAGAATGATCCATATGGATATATAGAAAGACAAAATATGATATTGAGCCAGTGAAATGATATTTCCTTTACTGACAATCGTAAAGGTAACAAAGAGAAGGGCCGTTACGATCCAAAATGTTGGATTGGATGGCAAGGACAGTAGGCTCAGTATATGAACATACGTTTTGATCACTCGGAAGATAACAAGGATGGCATAGATAAAGATCATGAAATTGATGACGTTACCTGCCACTTTTCCCAATAATAATGTATTGATTTGAAATAAGGTATGATTGGGATAGTATTTGAGCAGCTTGAAAAACAAGAAAAAAAACAGTTGTATGACGATTCCATAAACAAGCGGCATGACCCACATCCCATAACCTACTTGGCTTACGTCGTGTGGAAATGTAATCAATCCGACTCCTGTAACCGTATTTATCATCAAGAAAATAACATGAACTGAATTTAGTTTTTTTTGATTTTGCATTCCCATTTTTCCACCTATTTGCTCTAAAACGTTTATTTTTAAAGATTCCGCTTTGGCATTCTCAGTATGCCCTTGTTCGTATAGCCTTTACTATTATTAAAACCGGTGGAAAGAAGCGGCGATCCCAACGATTTTAATTTGACTAGATGTGATAATAAATAAGCAAAAGCAATCATTTGTCCAAACAGACCGAGGAATCCAGCTAAAAGAATGAATGCATATTTAATCACTTGAAAGCCATTCCGCAGTAAGACGTTGGATGGCAAGTAAGATAGAAGCGTTGAAACAGCGACTAGAATAATAATGATATTGCTAACCAAACCAGCTTCCACAGCAGCTGTTCCGATCACAATCCCACCGACTACGCCAATGGTTTGTCCCACTTTAATGGACATACGTGCGGCAGCTTCCCTTAACACTTCAATAATGATTTCCAGAGTCAGCACTTCCAGCACAGGTGGGAGAGGCACCTTTGCCCTTGAAGTGGCGATCAAGCTAAATAGCTGCGGCGGGAGCATTTCCGGATGGAACGTTAAAAATGAAACGTAAGAAGAAGTGATGAAAAGCGTAAGAAAGAAACCAAAAAGTGTTAAGTTGCGAATTAATGTAGCGGTCAATGACCGATTGTATTCATCATCAGCAGAGTTCATCAGTTCCATGAAATGGATGGGACCAATCAGAGCCTGTGGTGCCCCATCCAAAAGCAAGACAACCTTCCCTTCCAGTAATGAACTCATCGATGTGTCCACTCTTACCGTGTTGAGCAGTTGTGGAAAAGGCGACCAAGGTGCCTCTTCCAGCATTTGTTGCAAAGAGGAAGCGGTCGTTATACCTTGAGTGTTCAGCTGGTCCAAAGCACGCAGCAAAAAATCAAGATTGTCACGGGAGACTTTATTGTCCATATATAAAACAGCATACTGTGTTTGCGTTTCTTCTCCGATATTACCAATAATCGTTTTTAAGGAAATGTTCTTCACTTTTCTTTTAACTAAAGATAAACTCGTCTGTAACGATTCAGTAAAAGCATCCTGCGGGCCCATGATAGAGGATTCGATAGAAGAAGTTTCAATACCGCGCTGGGAAACACTGAACGTCTTGAGTTTAATCAATTCTTTATCATCAGAGATAAGTGTGAATCCTTCTAATACCGCTTGAACGGCATCACTGACAGTATCAGTTGACTCTCCAGAAATAAGAACGTTCTGCAGTCCCTTCCATTCTTCACCATTATGTAACTGAAGCGGTCGGATCACCAATTCCTCTAATGTTTTTTGTTCTGTCAGGGAATTCATATAGAATAGGCTTATTGATTTATCAGTCAGATGGATTTCTTTTCGGACAATGTCATCATTTCCTTGAAAAGCCTTCATTAAAAGATTCGTATTCACCACAATCGCCACCTCCATATAAGGATAACCATGCGCCATCCGTTTGATACGACTTTATATCAAATGCTCATGGAGATTTCCCAAATAAGCCGTTGTTTTTTAGAAGGGTTAAAAGGAAAAACTAATGTTTTCGTTCACCAAATCGCATGTAAGATTAACCACCAATTCCCTTCGGACGGATTATTGTGGCGGATGGTCTGATTATCGACCCACACGGACGGATTATTGCGCCACACGGTCGATTTTCGCGTCACTGGACGGGGTTTTGCGCCGAACGGACGATTTTTCGTGGAGAAACGGCTGAATTGCGAAGATGTAGGAATTACAGCTAGAATTACGCCTTTATAGGCAAAGAAAAAAAGCTTGTAAAGAAACGTGCATTCTCTACAAACTTTTTCATTCATTCTCTTACATCTCGATGTTTTCGGTAACCGGTGCATTCTTTTTCTTTCTCTGTTTTTTGGATTTTTTAAAGTATAGTAATTCGTATATACATGGAATGACGATGAGTGTGAGCAGTGTGGAGACAGCTAGCCCGCCAATGACGACAATTGCTAAGCTTTGTGAAACCAAGCTGCCCGTTTCCGCCTTTTTATATAAAAGAGGCAGCATGGCGCAAATGGTTGCGACAGCCGTCATGATGATCGGACGGAATCTTGTGGCCGTCGCTTCAATGATCGCATCTCGGATGATCATTTTTTCTTCATTTTGCTTGACGCGATCTAGAAGCACAATTGCGTTAGTCACGACAATGCCAATCAGCATGAGTGCACCTAACAGCGCTGTGACATCGACTGAAATCCGGCTGATGACCAAGCCTAACACCGCGCCAATCGCGGCGAACGGCAGTGAAAACAGAATCGCGATCGGTGCTTTGATCGATTTAAAGGTTATCACCATGATCAGAAAGACAATGCCAATCGATATCATCATCGTCATGAACAAATCGGAAAAATCATCCGTCTGCTGAGCACTGGCTCCTCCTACATAAATCTCTACATCTTTTGGAATCTTAAGGCCCTTGGTTTCCTTGTCTCCAAATATCTCTACATTTATTTTGCTGGCAACATCAGAGAGTTTCGCCGGATCTACCGTTGCCGTTAATTGAAGATACGTTTCTCCATCTTTATGGAATTGCGTCGTTGCACTTTCTTCGCTCTTTAAAGAAGCCACTTTTGATACAGGAACTAACCCGCCCATTGCCATAATCGGAATAGTTTTTAAATCATTTGGTTTTTTCGGATCTAAGATCGGTTCAAGGACTACTGGCGTCTGCTTATCCTCAAGCGTGATATTGCCGATTGGGGTTCTATTGAGCATGATGCCAAGCTGCTGGCCGATTTGTTCGGTGTTGCCTTTAGCTGGATCTACCTTGAACGAATAAATGGTTTTCTTTTCGTCCTGGTTCGTTGTAACATCTTCAATTCCTTTAATATCCTGGATACTTCCTTTGACCGCCTTGGCCGTCTCTTCCAAATCTCCCACATTACTGCCGATCACATCTATCGTAATGTTCGTCTTTGATGCCCCCATCATAAATGAAGAGGCGGTGGCCGCAAGCTTTGCATCAGGATAGTTTTCTTGTTCCTTTTCGAATTTTTTCAGGATTTTATCTATATTTGCTTTATCCTTCACCAATATGCCGAAAGTTGCTTCTGTAGGTGATGTGACAGCGCCATATTGAGCCGTTTCGGCTGAGTTGCCCAATTGCATAAACATATTATCCGTTTCACTCATATCTTGAATCGTTTTCTCGAGCTCTATCGCCTTCTCTTTTACTTCATCGAAGGGCTTATCATTCGGATACGTTAATGACACGGAGACATAGTCAGCTGAAGAATTATCAATTGCTCCTTTTGGCATGGAAAAATATGTACCAATGGAACCGACAAACAACAGCAACGCAACAATCAAGACAACCCATTTATGGTTTAGTGACCATGTAACAAGCTTCGTAAAACGCTTGGCTGGCCGATGTTTTGGCAACTTCGCCCGTTTCAGCAATCCTGCACTCATTAATGGAACGACCGTCAATGCGACAAGTAAGGATGCCAGCAAAGAATAAGTGACGGTTAAAGCGAAGGGCAGCAGAAATTCTTGAAGCCCACCATTCAATAAAGCGACCGGCAAGAAAACGGCTACCGTCGTAAGCGTGGAAGCCGTGATGGCCACACCTACCTCTTTTGTCGCATCCATCACCAATTGGACCGACATCTTCTCCTGCTGCAATTTCCGGAAAATATTTTCAATTACGACGATACTATCGTCCACCAAGCGTCCGATCGCAACAGCGACGCCACCTAGCGTCAAAATATTCAGCGTCACTCCCGATAATGACAGCAAAAATAACGTAAAACCAAGTGATAACGGGATCGATACAATCGTGATGAATGTAGATCGTACATTTCGTAAAAAGACCATGATGACAATGGTCGCAAATAGTGCACCAAGCAGCACTTCCTTAACCATCGTCTGAACGGAAGTCTCGACCATATCAGCTGTCGATAGATAGATGGTTGATGTCTGGCCAGCATACTTTTCGTTTATTTTTTTGGTTACTTTTTCAACCTCTTTACTGATTGTGACCGCATTTGATTGACTGTCCTTCATAATGCTGATATCTATGCTTTCATTTCCGTTAAAGCGGCTGATGAGGTTACCATCCTTCGCTTCCTCAACTTTTGCTATCTCTCCAAGTTTGACATTTGCAGCGACCTTCAGCGCTTTTAATTTATCAATACTCGTTACATCCCCGATGACCTTGATGTTACTTGCCTTCCCATCGATCACTTTTTCACCGACGGCTAGGGCCGCATTCTGGCCGTTTAGGACGCTCATGATATCTTGAATCGAGACTTTCTTTTTCGCCAATTGCTCATTATCGACTTTGACAGAAACAACAGATTGTGAGATTCCAAATGTCTGGACATCCGAGACTCCTTTAATGTCTTTATATAGAGGCTCCAGTTCCTTCTTCGTGAAATCCACGTTTTCAGCTGTCAAGCCATCCTTGAACGTCACAGCTATGAATGAAATGGGAATCATTGATGTATTTAACTGGGTAACGGTAGGCTTTGTCATGCTTTCTGGCAACGCTACACTGCCTAAAGCCTCTTGAACATCAAGTTTCGCCTGTTTCATATCCGATCCCGATTCAAAGAATAGATCTACTTTCGAAAATCCATCGCCAGTGGTGGAGTATATGGAACTCTTTCCTTTAACCCCGGTAATCGCTCTTTCAATCGGATCTGTAACTTGCACTTCCATCGTTTTCGAATCGGTGCCCTGCCCCATCGTGATAATCGTAACTTGTGGATTATCAGCAGATGGCAGGAATTCCATCGGCAGTTTAAAATAACTGACAACTCCTATCAACAAAATAAATATGGTTACCAATGAAACGGCAGCCTTATTCTTAAACGACCACTTCGTAAAAAACTCCACGCATTAATCACCCCTGAATAAAATTTATAAGAAAATAATCCCATTTAAAATATTACCATATATTACTAAAGTCTAAATGTTAAATTTTTATTGATTTTCATATTTTTTTGTGAATCTTATTTTCCCCACGTAAAAAAGACTGCACAGCAGCCTCAAAGAAAAGAATTCGGTTATTTAAATCCTCTGAAAAAAAGCAACACGATAGCCATGACCATAACCCCGATAAGCAATAACGGGCCAATGCCCGAGCTAAACACGAAATACACCTTGATATGGCGAAACATGAGCACCACAAGAAACAAGAATAACAGTACACATAAAATCATGATCAGAGCGGTATTTTTATTCCGATACAAGTAACCAGCCCCATTTTAATAGCTTTATTTACACGTAGGAAAAACATATAAATGGACGCCCTTTATAAACTATATGCAGCCGATGTTTTGTACTATTCTGTATATAAAACAAAAAAGGGCTGCCGCAGCACCCCCCTTTTCTTCTATTACAATCTAGGATCAACAGGGTCTGACTCCATGGCCAAGGTTCCCAGAACACATTCGTGCACCCGCTCGATCGATTCACCCTTTACATATCGCTGAATGCCCTCGATTCCGA
The DNA here is from genome assembly GCF_001439925.1 of Peribacillus muralis. Lineage (GTDB taxonomy): Bacteria > Bacillota > Bacilli > Bacillales > DSM-1321 > Peribacillus > Peribacillus muralis. The sequence continues at coordinate 58,991 of NZ_LMBV01000005.1, read as the reverse complement.
GGGAAAATTCCCCGTTACATTCACTTCACATGTATCAGTTCAAAGCTTTCACAAACGAGGAGCATATCTTCTTTAAAGGTGTGGCCAAGTTTGTGCAGTTCTTTTTTAAAAAAATGTTCATGTGCATTCCACCAGTATGTATATGTTCCATCGCCTTCGCCTTCTGAAATCGCAAATTCTTCACTCACTTCATTCATCGGCAATACTTCGACATTCACTGTTCGTATGATTGCTAAAGGACTATCCCCGCTGCTTAAAATAATGCTGTAATCACCAACGGATGGCATTGGTTCATTTTCTTCTTCGTAAAAAACATGTGCTGAGCACGTCGCCGTTTTCCTCCCATCGATCACCAACTGAGCCAACTGATCGGAATCAGCGCCGAATTGCCACGCACTGACTGCCTGGGGCTTTTCTTCTTCTTTCCCTTGCCAAAATTCATTCCAATATACTTCCGCTTTCTGATTCATTTTATGAGCTTCCTCCTTGATTCGCATGGAAGTTATCCTTCCTGCATTCGTTCCCATTCACTTAGATACATTCGGGTCATGATTTTTTGTCGATTTTCCAGTTTGCAAATAAACTCCAAGCTATTGCCGTCCGGGTCATTGAAGTGGATTTTTGCATGTGCATAATCCCCGTGAGGCATTACAAAAGGCTCGACCGGCTCAAATCCAAAAGCCTCCCTTGGCTTATATCCCTTTTCTTCCAGCCACGCGACAGAGCTCTTTAAATCTTCCAATGATACTTGAAAAGCGATGTGGCGCAATGAAGGATGATACTCAACCTCGACTTTCTCCGTTTCCCATAGACCGATCCAGCTTTTATCCTTTTCGATCCATAGAAAAGCTATATGGTCTTCCACCCTGTGATCCAGCTGCAAGCCAAGTGCTTCGTAAAATGCTATCGAACGAGCCAAATTACGAACCGGTAAATGTGCTTCATATAACCCTTTTATCATCGAACTTCCCCTTTAGTTTTCGATTGCCTTAAAGCTTCATTTTCAATCCTTCATGAGTTGCCTTGAACCCTAGATGCTCATAAAAGCGCAGCGATTCCTCGCGAGTTTTATCAGTCGTCAGCTGAATGAGATGACAACCACGCTCTTTCGCACGCTCGATCGCATATTGAATCAACTTGCTTCCAATGCCCTTACCCCGTTGTGAAGCTGCTGTCCGAACCCCCTCGATCGTAGCTCGCCAACCTCCTTGATGCGTAAGATAAGGTGTGAAGGTGATCTGTTGCACCCCAACGATTTGCCCATCGAGGCAGGCAACGATCAGTTCATTGTTTCGATCAGAATCAATAGATTCAAAGGCTTGAATATAGCTTTCCGGAAGCGGATTTTCATAACGCTCCCGTTCCCGACCCAATACATCTTCCGCAAGCATTTGCACGATTTCACCTAAGTCCGTTGCTGCTGCATTCCTGAATGTGACCATATGATCGCTCCTTTAACTAGCTCGATAATATAACTTCTGCTAATTGTTCGCCATTCCTCTTTTTGAGCAATAAATGTCTCGCATCAAAAAAAGACCTCTGCAATCATTTCTTTGCAGAAGTCTTTTAAACGTTTTTCTCGCTTAGTAGGCACTCCAGCCCGCATCCGCCGTGATGACGGTGCCATTGACGAAGCTTGAATCCTCCGAAGCCAGGAACAAAGCGATTTTCGCGATTTCCTCCGGTTTTCCATTACGAGGATTGATGGCCATTCCCAATTGCTGTCGAGATGCACCGAATCCATTGATATTCGTCATGCTTGAGCCAATATTGGTTTCAACGCCACCTGGCGCTATGGCATTACAGCGTATGTTCTTGTCAGCGTACATGAAGCCAGTGTTTTTCGTGAAACCCACCACTGCATGCTTCGAGGCTGTGTAAGCACCGCCTGCCCGTGCACCATATAAACCTCCGGCAGATGCGATATTGATGATGATGCCTTTTTGTTTGTCCAAAAAGATCGGCAGCACCTTTCTAGTCGAGCGCATGACGCTTGTCGTATTGATGGCAAAAATCCGCTCCCATTTAGCATCTTCAATATCTCCTGCCGGTTCCATGCTATCCATGATTCCTGCGTTATTCACCAAGATATCCACCGTACCGTACGTTCCGACCGCCGTATCGATCAAATGCTGAATATCTTCTTCCAATGCCACGTTCGTTTTAATCGCAAAGGCCGCCCCGCCTGCCGCTTTTATTTCCTCGACCGTATCATTCGCGCCATCAAGATTTACATCCGAGACGACGACTTTGGCACCTTCTCCAGCATAAAGAATCGCAATTTGTTTACCCATGCCTGATGCTGCACCTGTTACGACTGCAACCTTGTCCTGTAATTTCATCGAATCTCCTCCAATTAATGGTTTTTGCAAAAGTGAAACTTACTGTACAGATGTTCATTAACTACCTTCACTTATAGTATAATTAGTTTCAATACCGTTATACAATCAGCAAATGCAGCCCTCGATGTTGAACAATGAACAGTAAGGATGCATTTTGATCATTAACTGACCAAGGGGCGATGGAAATGAATAGAGATCCGGCAATCGATAGAAGAATCAGGAAATCGAAAAAGACTTTAAAAAATTCGCTCATATCGTTGATGCAGAGTAAGGATTTCAGGGACATATCTATTACCGACATCGTAGCGCTCGCAGACCTGAATCGCGGTACCTTTTATAAACATTATCAGTACAAAGAGGAGCTTCTTGAAGAAGTGATGGAGGATGTCATCGCCGATTTGATCATTTCTTACCGGGAGCCTTATAAACATGTTGATGTGTTCACCATCAAAGAACTATCGGCTTCAGTCATCAAAATATTTGAGCATGTTGCTAACTTTGCCGATATTTATACACTCGTACTAAAGTCGAATGCTTTGCCGACTTTACATGATAGAATTTGTGAAGAACTTAAAAACCTGCCATTAGAGGACCTGGAGAATTATCGGCCGAACCGTAAAATTAATAAAGAACTTGCCTCCAGCTACCAAGCCTATGCCATTTTGGGCATGATTATCGAATGGGTCAACACTGATTTTGAATATAGTGCAGATTATATGGCGCAACAATTACTTGAAATCATCACAAACCGACCTATCGATGCTGTTTATAAAATAAGTAAAACGTTTAAAGAGGGCGAGCTGAAATAAGAGGACTGCACGGGCAACCCTCTTGCTCCTTGTTCAGTTATTTCACATTAGCGGCTGACACTAGCCTTCTTTCCGATTAGGAACGATAGAAAAGCAAAAAGCATGACAAAAAAGGAAAGAAAACCGTAAGCTGCCCCTTCAAATCCCCTAATATGGACAAATCCGATATAAAAGAGAATAAAGGCTGCCATGATTGCTGTGATTCCTGGCAGCATCTTTATTAAAGGCGAAAACCCTTTTTTACTAAGCCACCAAGTAAGGTATAATCATTCCGGGTATGAGAGCCGTCAGAAATGGAACTAAAATCAACATGAAATCCAATCCTCGCTTTCTTAACACATTTTTTATGGTTGTCGATTTTTTACGAAAATGGAGTAGATGCTGGGCTCACTGAAGCCCAACCGACCTGCCAGCTTCATTGATGCCAGATTTTCGACATTGCAATCCCAGCGAGGAATCATTTTATGCTTTAAGCACTGCTCAATAAAGGCTTGGGCCGCTTTTTGGGCTAAACCCATTCCTCTATAATCAGCATTGGTATAAATATCGATTTCGGCATAAACTTTTCCACTAAAAATGGACGTACACTCACTTGCCACTACCGTTTCATCATGAACCACGGAATAGCCGAACCCCTTATTAAGAAAATCCACGGCAGACCCCCAAAACCGCTCATAGTAATCTGTGTTAAACTCACTGCTGTTCCTTATCGCTGCTTCATCCAATCTACTTAAAGTGTATGATTCTTGCAGATGGATTGCTTCGACATCATATCCTTCAGGCTGAAAGCTAAAGGAATATCGGCTCCCCTGCTTCAGTTCTTCTTTGAAGCATCCCGAGATAAGCTCGTCCCATTTGCCATTCCCTGAAAATAGAGTGAACCGCTTTCCCTCTTTCAGCTTGCTTCTGCAAAACCTCAAAAACTGCTTATTGAATTCATCGTTCTCATGGTCACCGCCAACAAAATATAAACCAGAATTTGTTCCTAATCCTATCGTTTTTGGTGAGTGGGATTCATCCACAAAAACAAAACCCGGCATGAACTGCTCCAAGACTGCAAAAGCAAATGTTGGAATGGGATCCACACTCTTATATAAGCTAGGCACCAACTTTTCAAACTCACCTTCGTCTAATACTAGCAAACGCCGCTCCCTCCTTCGTCTTTATATAAAATATTCCGGCTTTTTCTTCGACATACACCTATAATTCGACCACCGCCCACTATTTCCCTGCACCAGGGCAGGATGGATTCCGATCAGACTAGCTCGATTGTCCTTAGACATATTGGGTTGTTATCGGATTTTATGTATTTTTTTGATGGTAGGTTGAATTATTACCTGCTCAGGTTGAATTATTTGATTGTAGGTCGAATTATTTGGGGGTTAGGTCGAATTATTGCTTGCTGAGGTCGAATTTTTTGATTGCAGGATGAATTATTACTTGCTCAGGTTGAATTATTGGCTGTCCCATACCATTTTTGCGTACCTAGACCGAAATCCTAATCAATAAAGCAGGCCCCTATTCACATAGGGGCCTTGTCATGTTTTATGCGGTTTGATTTTCTTTTACAGCTGGTTTTTCTTCAGCTGGCCATGCGCGCTTAATGAAAAATGCGAGTATCAGTGCCACAGCAGCAATGAAGGTTGATACGAAGAATGAGAAGTTAATTCCATCCAGCATTGCTTGCATCCCGATTTGGGCTTTCATTTGGCCCATCATTTCAGCGGTGGGCTGGGTTGTTAATTTGCTCATCGCTTTCGTCATTAATTCTTCGGCAGTAGAAGCTGCACGGTTAGACATGACCGTAACGAGCAATGCTGTACCGATCGCACCGGATATTTGGTTCAATGTGTTATTCATCGCTGTACCGTGCGGGTTCATGCGGGCTGGCAGCGAGTTCAAACCATTTGTCATGATCGGCATCATGCACATTGACATCCCGAAGGAACGAACGGAAAACAGAAGTACAATTTCTGTATACGTTGTTTCCATTGATAATTTACTTAGCAAATACGTAGTTGCCACGGTGATAAGCAAACCGATTGAAGCAAGGATGCGGGCACCGAATTTATCGAAAAGCTTACCGGTAACCGGTGACATGAGGGCCATTAATAATGCACCCGGCAGCATCAGTAATCCAGAATCGAATGGTGAAATGCCACGTACTGTTTGTGTGTACATCGGAATTAAGATCATCCCCGAGAACATTGCCATATTCAGCACGATTGAGATCGTTGCGGATAAAGCGAACATCGGGTGCTTGAAGATCCTGAATTCAAGCATCGGTGTTTCCATTTTAAGCTGGCGTGTAATGAAAAGGATTAGGGAAATGGCACCGACAATCAGTGTCCCGTATACCCACGGGCTATCCCAGCCTTTGCTGCCTGCCGAACTGAATCCGTAAAGCAAACCGCCGAAGCCTAAGCTTGAAAGGATGACCGATACTTTATCAATTGAAATATCGACTTTTTCCTTGTGGTCTTTAAGTTTAAAGAAGCCGAAAATAAGCACGAGTAACGCAAGCGGCGTAATGAAATGGAATAGCATTCTCCAATCATAATGTTCAATGATCCAGCCTGACAGCGTCGGCCCGATTGCAGGGGCGAACATCATGACTAAACCGAATAATCCCATTGCCGATCCCCGTTTTTCGACAGGGAAGGAAGTTAATAGCACGTTCATCAATAGCGGCATCATGATTGCCGAACCTGCAGCCTGCACCATCCGTGCACCTAATAATAGCGGGAAAACTTCCGCTACACCTGCAATGATCGTCCCGATTGAGAAAAGCAGCATGGCTGTCAGGAAGAGGTTACGCACCGAATATTTTCTTATTAAGAAGGCCGTTGTCGGAATCATTATCCCGTTCACAAGCATGTAGCCTGTTGTCAGCCATTGGACTGTTGACGTTTCTATTCCTAAATCTTTTGTGATGGATGGCAGTGCAATATTTAAAAGGGTCGAATTAAGTATCGCTATAAATGCACCGACCATCAATATAATCAAAATGCCATAAGAGCCTTTTTTTTCAGTTGTTTGTGCTGTACTCACTTTTTATCTATTCCTCCATTCAAACTATTGGTTCATTTAATTGTACGATTGGTATAACGAAATCTCATAAAATCAATAATATACCCCTAGTCCATTTTTTGCAATAAAATTTTATTGGTTTAAATAGGGGTTTGTACTGTGATGGAAAATAGAGTACGATTACATTTATACAAGCAGTATAATGAAAATTAGGTGATATGATGAAGAACCGAAGGCAGGATGTCATCGATACGGCTCATAAGCTATTTATCGAAAAGGGATACCAAGCCACGTCGATCCAGGACATTTTGGTCGGCAGCGGCATTTCCAAAGGTACATTTTATAATTATTTCCCTTCGAAGGGCGAATTATTTATAGCCATTTTCCGTTCCTTCTATAAAAGGATTCGCCATGAACGGGACAAACTGTTGATTAACCAGGATTCAGCCGATATTGAAATCTTCATTCAGCAGATCGAACTGCAAATGATGGGCAATAAACAAAGTAAATTGCTTGTCCTGATTGAGGAAGTCCGCGTTTCCAACGATGAAGAGTTGAAACAATTCATCAATCAAACCCTGTTGTTGAGCATACGCTGGATGCATGGCCGATTTCTCGATATATTCGGGGAAAGTAAAAAGCCCTATCTGTTGGACAGCGTCATTATTTTCCACTCAATGATCACCCATATGAATTATTTCAATCATCGTGAGACTACGGTCGCAAAGCCGGAAATACAAATCATTCGCTATTGCATGAATCGTATGATCCATACAATCGATGAAGTTGCAAAAGGTAAGGAACAGATTCTTGATCCCGAGCTAATGGATACGTGGTTTCCGGAGTTCAAAAACCACCTTTATCCGTGTCATGATGATTTATTAAACGCGACCTTGGAATTAAAAAAAGCGATAAACACAGCTTTTCCATGCGGGGAAAATCGAACAAGGGCGGTTGAACTGATCGACTTTATCCAAGATGAGCTGATGCAGTCCGACAATCCGCGTGAATTCCTGATAGAAAGTCTGCTTGCCACTTTGAAGACTGGATATGCTTCACAAATCCAAGTATATATTGAGTCTTTTGAAGAAAGCATCAACTCTTGCTTGAGTCGATGAAGATTGAAGACACACACACCTACCGAATGCGGCAGGTGTTTTTTTATGGCTTTTTGAATTAGCCTGATTTAAAAAAAGAGTTGGTTTTATAAAAACGACCTAAGGAAACACTATCTTTATCATAATAAAGGGAGGTCTATCCACTTGAGTGTGAACGAGAATGCTTTGTCCATATTGGCTCTGGGCGGAGTGAATGAAATCGGTAAAAACATGTATGTAATTCAATATTCTAACGATATCGTCATTATTGACTGTGGTGCAAAGTTTCCTGATGAAAGTTTATTAGGAGTCGATTTAATCATTCCTGATATTTCTTTTCTCCAGGAGAATAAGGAGAAGATCCGGGCCCTGATTGTTACTCATGGGCATGAAGACCATATTGGCGGCATCCCCTATTTCTTAAAAAAATTGAATGTACCCATTTATGCCACACGTTTAACACTAGGTTTGATTGAATTGAAATTAAAAGAACATAACCTTTTGGGTGAAACGGAATTAATCCAGATCGACTCGGATTCAAGATTGGAATTCGGGGAGATGGCTCTCGACTTTTTCAAAACGAATCATAGCATCCCTGATTGCCTGGGGGTCACCATGCATACGCCGGAAGGCACGGTCGTTCATACAGGGGACTTCAAGTTTGACTTGACTCCCATGAATGATCAGTATCCCGATATTCATAAAATGGCCAAAATCGGGAGTGAAGGTGTTTTGGTTTTATTATCAGAAAGCACGAACGCAGAGCGTCCCGGCTCCAGTCCCTCGGAACATCTCGTTGGCAGCCATATTGAAGATGCTTTTATGCAAGCAAAACAGAAAGTCATTCTTTCGACCTTTGCTTCAAATGTCAATCGTGTTCAACAAGTTGTGAACGCCGCACTGAAGACAAACCGAAAACTTGCCCTAGTTGGACGTAGCATGGTGAACGTCGTAACCGTGGCCATTGAACGCGGCTACCTCGAAGTACCTGATGGGATGCTTATCCAACCACATGAAGTCGATAATTATGCTCCAGAAAAGGTCGCTGTTTTATGTACAGGAAGTCAAGGAGAGCCGTTTGCTGCCCTTTCCCGCCTTTCCAGTTCGAATTACCGGGATATGAGTATATTAGCTGATGATACAGTGATTCTTGCCTCCACTCCAATACCCGGAAATGAACGGGATGTTTCACGAATCATCGACAACTTATTTCAACTTGGTGCCAAAGTCATTTACGGTTCTGGGACTGTAACAGGCATGCATGTATCTGGACATGCCTATCAGGAAGAGTTGAAGCTCATGCTCACCCTGATGAAGCCAAAGTATTTCATTCCCATTCACGGTGAATATCGGATGTTGCACCAGCATCGATCACTGGCTGAGTCCGTCGGGGTAGAGAAGGGCAATACTTTCATTATCAGTAATGGCGATGTGGTGGATATCGAAAATTCCGTTGCCCGGCAAACGAGAAAAGTGGCTGCCGGCAATACCTTTGTTGACGGTATTGGCGTTGGTGATGTTGGCGAAATCGTACTGCGGGACCGTAAGCAGCTATCCGAAGATGGCATGCTCGTAATCGCCATAACACTAAGCAAGACGGAACGAAAAATAGTATCTGGACCCGATACCATTTCCCGTGGATTTGTATATGTTCAAAATTCCGAGGACCTCCTAAAAACTGTGAATCATCTTGTCACGAAAACGGTCAATGACTTACAAAGTGAAAAAATATACCGTTGGAACATCATTAAACAAACCATAAAAAAGGAATTGGGGCATTATCTCTTTACTCAAACTAAGAAAAAACCAATGATCCTTCCGATCATCATTGAAATTTAGCACCTTCAAAGCACAAAAAGGAACTCGACTTTGTATAAGCCGAATTCCTTTTTTTAATCAAGTTCTGATTTACTCGCTTTTGCTGCCATCGCCTTGTTTTTGTTCCAAACTTTAAGCTTCATGAAAATGGCTGCAAGTCCTATGATCACTACGAATAATAGGCTTATGAAGAACCCGGGACGTATTTCTTTTTCAAGCAGAGTGCCACTGACCGCCGCTAAAATTAAAAGAAGCCCGAAAACGGCCGTAATCTTACTCCACATCTTATTTTCCAAGATTTTGAATGAAGAAAGAATGATGAATGCCCAGTTATACAAAAGCAATATTCCAGCAGATGTCGTAATGTATTCATAAATCTTGCCTGGCAGGAGCAAGGCAGTGATGATTGATCCTAAGAGTCCCAAGGCTCCAAGACCCAGCGAAGGCAGTGGAAGGTCCTTGAATTTTTTGATCTTTTGCATGAATAATGAAGGTGCGTTCCCGTCATTGGAGAGCGTTACCAATAGATTGGTTACACCAAATAGGGAAGCGGTCATCGTCGAAAAACCGGCAATGATGATCGCACCATTAAAAACGTGCGGGAAAAATGTCAGGTGATAACTTTCCAATGCCGAAACGAATGGACTTTCTTTTACACTGAATGCCCCTAACGAAATCATGGTTACGGCTAACCCCAATGAAACCACATATATGATGGTAAGAACCAAGAGCATGATCGTTCCTGCCTTTGGCGCATCTTCTTTCTTTTTAAGTTGCATCGCCATAAGTCCAATCACCTCAATGCCGCCAAACGCATAAAAAGCATAGATAAGTGATGTCCAAAACCCTTTTAGCCCTTTTGGAAATAATTCATTGTACGTATTCGGGAAGGATGGCGGTTTTTCTCCGTCAAGACCAAACCAGCCCACAATAGCACATATTGCTATAATGATAAACATTACGATTGCTGCTGTCTTAATTACCGCAAGGATGTTTTCCACCCTGTCAAACCCTTTTGTTCCCAACAGTACCACTACGATGGAAACAATAGCGAAACCAGATGCAAAAAGCCACAGCGGTACTTTCGGAAACCAAAATTGAGATAATAGCGAAAGCGCAGTAAGCTGGCTTCCCATGATCAATATATTGGAGGACCAATAATTCCAGCCACAGCTAAAGCCCGCCCATCGTCCAAATGCTTTATTGGCATAATAACAAAAAGAACCTTCTTGAGGATCGGCAGCCGTCATCTTGGCAAGCAGATTATAAACGATATAGGTACCCACTGCAGCCAATAGAAATGAAAATACAATGGATGGCCCCGTCGTTTTAATTCCTATAGTCGATCCGAGGAAATACCCTGTCCCGATCGTACAGCCTACACCGACCAATGATAGCTGCCACCATTTCATATCGCCCTGTTGTTCACCCGATGCATTGGAATCTTGACCAGCCTTCCCTTTCGCCGAGCTGCAATTGGCTTTTGTTGTCATGACATTACCCCCTTCCATCATTCATAGTGTTGATAATGCCACAATGAATTATGCAAGGAAGAAGTTTTCAAATACCCTATGTATAAACTGAAGCATTCTCCTTTAAGATAGGATGGCAGAAATGCCTTGATAAGCAAAATAAACCCCAAAGCCGACCAATGATAATCCAGAGATGATCGAAATGGCCATTACGCTTTTTTCATTTAAGAACCTGCGAAATCCATTCGTTAATGCCGCAACAAAAAAATCCCAGCAAGTAAGACCTAGAAAAATCATCCCGCTATAGATGAGAAGTTGGGATGTCCCATAACTTGAAGCCGTTTTTGCTAAAACAGATCCATATATCCCCAACCAAAATAAAATGGACAATGGGCTGGTCACGGACATGATGAACCCCGTTAAAAAACAGGAAATTAAAGAATCTTTATTCCTGTATTGATTTACAGATATCGTATGAACTCGTAATACACTTTCGACTCCAGAATAAATAAGCACAAATCCTCCAAAAAGCCAAAGAAATATCTGAACGATCGGAATTTCCAAAAACCGCACCATACCTACATACACCAAAATCATGAACAAAGCATCTGCGATCATCGACCCTGCCCCAACGATCCAGGCGTGCCAAAACCCATTCTTGATTCCTTTATCGATACGAGCAGAGTTCACCGGACCGATTGGTGCTGCAAGTGTAAGTCCCAAGAAAAAGTAACTCAGCAGTAAATGTACACTCAATAAACATCACTCCTTCGAGGTAGTTCAAGACTTGTACATTTTATGTGACAACCTCCAGCCTATAACCACATGCAAAAAAAATATCGCGAGTTACAAACAAAAAAAGCCGTGGGAAAAGCCCGGCTTTTTCAAAGGATTTTTTATATTAGGAAGCAGCTTCTTTTTTATCCGAACTAATGAATTTCATCACGATCAATACGATGCAAATGCCCATGACTCCAGAAATGATATAGCTCATATTAAGGTAATCTTTCATGACTAGCGACATGACTGGAGGACCTGCTGCAACACCGATGAACCTTGAGGACATATAAAAAGAGGTTATGGTTCCTCTCTGTTCCTTTTCAATATTTTGGGTGATGATTGCATCGAGCGTCGGTAACAACGCACCAATTGCGACACCAACCAGGCTCGTCACGAGCAGGAGCAGGAAGACCCTTTCCTTTGTAAATCCGACAAAGACCAAGCTGATCGACAGGACCGTTAAACTGATCATGATGATTTTTTTCATGATCGGCAATTCACCTTTGATCTTCTTCCCGGCAATATAGGCGGATACACAAAGAAAAAACAGTGGAATCGCTATTACAAAGCCTTTCTTGACTCCATGTAAATCATGTATTTTCTCCAGGTTGTCCGACAAAAAGAAAAGGACGCCGAACAAAACCAACATCACAAACACCCCAATCAGAAAAACGGTATACAGCCATTTTCCCTCCTTCTTGAAGATTTGTTTCGTATCATGCCAAAATTCCTTTAGTTTCTTTGGTTCTTCCTTTTCCTTTGGCACCTTAATAAAGAAAAAAACTAAAACAATTGATATTAAACTGAAGAAGGAAATCGAGAAGAACGGTAAAAACCATATAAATGCGGCAAAAAGGGAACCCAAGATGGGGCTCAGCACTTTTCCAAAAGTATTCGAAGTTTCGATGATACCCAAGCATGCACTCGTTTTTTCATCATCATCCTTGTATAGATCCCCCACTAAAGGCAGGATGATTGGCGAGGCACCTGCAGCCCCAATCCCCTGCAAGACCCTACCAATGATGATCCAAGTATAAGGATCATGGATCTTCCACGAAGCATATCCCGCTATCAATCCGCCAATCAAGGCCAGGACCAAGCTGGGCAGGATGACCATTTTTCGTCCAAATCGATCGGATAGGTATCCTGCTATAGGGATTAAAAAAATCGAGGCTACGGAATAACTTGTAATGACCATGCTTGACTGAAAAGAAGAAATCCCCACCTTCTCCTCAAAAATGGGCAATACGGGGATAAGCATTGAATTTCCAAGTGTCATAACTAATGGGATTGATGCCATGCTGATCAAGCACCATACGCTGACATTATTTTTCTCATGACCCTCCATACTTACACTCCTCAACCATTATAAAAGCAACTTGTTGCATAAAAGGTAACCAATATGGAACTTTGCATTATCGTCTTCATTTATTATGTTAAAGCGCAGAGAGATTTATTCAGTACCGCTACAGCCAAAAATACCCCTTTGGCCTTAAAACGAAAAACCGTTCTTTTTTTTGAATTGCTTCGTATTTATACGGAATCGATAATTCAGACATAATGATCCTCCAAGTCCGCTTTGAATAACGCATGCCATTAAAATCGGCGTCTTTCCATTTGAGAAATTTACATTAGTACGTCTTTAAGCTTCAAACCGGCCTATGATTACTATTTCACCTCAAAAAAAGGGCTAAAAAGGTGGTACAAGTCCTTTTGTCTGAATACATTCAATTAAACAGATGCTTTTATGATGAGGTGATGAGATATTGGGTGTTTTTTTTAGCTACGTATTACTGGGTCTATCCCTAGCGGCTCCTATCGGCCCCATCAATGCCGGTCAATTGGACAAGGGAATCAAGAAAGGATTTTGGCACGCCTGGATTTTCGGCTGGGGTGCCATGTTAGCGGATGCCGTCTATTTAGTCCTTGTCTACTACGGAGTGATCAACTTTTTGGAAAACTCCTTCATACAGACATTTTTATGGCTTTTTGGCTTTTTCGTCCTGACCTACACCGGCTTCGAAAGCATCCTTAGTGCAGGTAAGATAGAAGTGAACGCACGGAATGCGCAGGAATCCCACTTTTCTTCTTTTGCATCAGGATTCATCATGGCACTTTCGAATCCTTTATCCATTTTGTTTTGGCTCGGTATTTACGGATCGATTCTTGCAAACACCACAACTAAATACGATTTTCACCACATCCTTCTATACAGTTCAGGCATCCTTCTCGGCCTCTTAGTCTGGGATACCACCATGGCCATCATCTCCAGCAGCTTCAGACGATTCCTATCCAAACCCATTCTTGTTAGCATATCCGTCATATCCGGCATATCGCTCATAGGAATCGGCGTCTACTTTGCCATACAGGCCGCAAAAGCGCTCTTTACATAAACGAATCCTCTCCCGACGACAAAAAAGCCCCCTAGCAGAGGGCTTTTGCTACGATATAAAATGGTTTTGTGATTTTATTCGTCAGTTTGGCGCTTTTACTCTTGAGTTTCGGTGCTTATTCGTGAGTTTCGGTGCTTTACTCGCGATTTCGGGCTCTTTACTCGCGAGTTTGGCGCTTTTACTCGTTAATTTCGGCGTTTATTCGTGAGTTTCGGTGCTTTATTCGCGAATTTCGGCGTTTTATTCGTGAGTTTCGGTGCTTTATTCGTGAGTTTCGGCGTTTTATTCGTGAGTTTTCCGCTTTTACTCGCGAATTAATTGCAGCGGCATTTTTTCTTTTTGGCTTCTTTCTGGTCTGGAATGAACCATTTCAAGTCATCAGGCTTTTAACTTGGATGAGGAATTAAATGTGTTTTAACAACTGGAGGCGATACACATCGGCAATCACGCGAATGGTGAATTAGATGACGTGTACGTGGAACTTTCAAACATGATGAAGCCCTATGCTAAGATTTTAATAATCCCATTCGCTACCGACAATTCCAGATATGAAAGTTGGCTGGCAACCATCAAGCAAGCTTTTTCCATCATGGAGCATGTAAGTGTTAACTTATTGAACGAAAATCTTTCTGAAGCGGAAATGAACCAAGCTATAAACGAACATGATGCTCTTTATTTTATTGGCGGCAGGCCCGAAAAATTGATCACTGCATTGAAAAACAAAGGACTTATCCCGCCCCTGAAAAACTTTGAACGTTTAATCATTGGATATAGTGCCGGTTCGTTAGCCTTCTGTACCGATTGCAAAATGACGAAAGACAAAGACTATCCAGATACGATGGTGGTCGATGGCTTGGCATTAGTTCCGTTTAGCGTTGAAGTTCATTACGAAGATAAGATAGATGGAGAATTACTTCCGCTTTCTACAGAACGAAAAGTATATGCGATTCCAAATGGAAGTGCCCTTTTCACAAAGAACGGCGAACCATTTAAAGGGATTAATGCTATATACGCTTTTCATAATATGGACAAGGAAAAGCTACATTCTTTTTCTGGATGAAGAAGTTACTTATAACTGAATACAATCATATGAACTAGCTTATATACAGGCAAGCCGCAAAGAAGATGCCATTTGCATGAAAATTCTTTGTCTTGTTGGAACTCCGAAGAAGCAGGATTGGACGAACCTTAAAGAGAACGGTTTACATCCAATCCCTTGCCATTCTTTACACGAAGCCATAATGTAATTCCAGTGGTCCACAGGATCAGTGCGCAGCCAAAGCCGAGCAGAGATAATTTTGACGTGATTTGGTGATTTCCAAGCAAGACGGTGTTTGGATCTAGCAGCAATGTGAGAAGTGCCACTAAGCAGATCATCACTCCCGTTACATAATATAGCTTGATTTTAAAAAGTGCTGCCAGAGGTAAAAAATGAATGCCGACGATAATGGCGATGATGCCGGGGATAAGCTCGGCTTGATCGGTGGCGTTACAGATGGCAATGGCCGCCCAAATCAGCAAAGCTTCAGCGATGAAGACGATGTTAAACCAGAAGTGGATGCGTTTCAAATGCGCCGAAGCCTGATTGGGCATTTTTTGTGCCGCAAATATGAATGAAAGGCCTCCAATAACCAATATGAGTCCAACTAACATGGCGATGAGTTCCACGTATGGAAACCCCCATCCTTGTAGTCCCATTACACCGACACCTGCCCACATCGTCCCGAAGAATGCCATGAAAATAATTCCCATTCCAGTACCGCGATAAGCTTCTTTCGTTTGCATCATCCGTTTCCTTTCCTCTTCAGTAATATCATCCACATTCCATCATACTGTGCATATTCGCCAATTATTCATCATCGGTATTCCTAAAAAGTGAAAATGAGATATCAATGAGGGCTTCGTTGATATATTTCTGTTTCCGGAGATATAATCCGATTTTCGCTGATGATAAACGAAATTTCGGCGATTAAAGTGAAGTAGCCTGCCACTGCGGCAGGCTACCATTATTGTCTATTTGCCATCTGTTCCTGATTGGTTTTTTCTTGCCCGACTTCCAAGCCGCACCATTGAATGAGGGTTAGGGCAATGATTTCTGCTGTGGCGAAGACGTTGTCGAGCAGGATGTATTCATTTGGATAGTGGGCAACTTCGGTTATTCCTGGTCCGAAAACGATGGCGGGTGTTTGACCGACGTGTGTTAGCAAGCCACCATCCGTTCCCCATGGGGAGGCTTCAATGACAGGGTCCTGTCCAGCCACTTGTCTGTATTGGTGGATGAGCGCATTCATCAGTTCATGCTCTGCATCGATGGCTCCGGGAACCCAGCGTGCCCCGAACCATTCCAAGACGGGTGGATGTTGTTTGAACCAGTCGTCTCTTTCTTTCAGCTGCAATAGCCAGTCAACCATTTCTTGCTTTGCCTGCTCCATCGTTTCCTCCGGTGCAACGCCCATCCTCCCTTCGATCTTGACAAGGTCGGGAACGGACGAAGGCCAGTTACCGCCTTCGATGACACCTAGATTGATGGGAATTGGAATGGGTGTATATTGATAAAGCGGATCCGTGATTCGTGCATTTCGTTTTTCTTCAAGAGTGCGGATATTATTGATGACAATCATGCTTTTTTCAATGGCACTGACGCCTTCATATCTTGTTCCGCCGTGAGCTGAGCGTCCTTTCACAGAGATCCGGAACCACATCGAGCCTTGCTGTTTCGGAAAAATCTTCATATTTGTCGGTTCAGGGATGAGGGCAGCATCGGCACTATATCCTCTCAGGACGGCCGCTAGCGTGCCGGCACCGCCGCTTTCTTCTTCGATGACACTTTGAAAGATGACATCTCCTTTCAATTGAAGGCCGCTTTCCTTCAATGCCTGCATGGCAAGGATGAGGGATACATTGCCCCCTTTCATATCGGTTACGCCGCGTCCAAACATTTTCCCATCCTTGATTGCCCCACTATATGGATCGTCATCCCATTGATTGCGATCACCGTCCGGAACGACATCGATGTGACCGTTCAAGATAATGGACCGGCCGCCTCCCGTTCCTTTCATGATTCCGACCACATTAGGACTGTTGGAAAATTCACTGCGTGGAGAATAAAAATAGTCATGCTTTTTCAGTTCAGTGCCATCAGGTTCCCAAATATCGACCTGCAAGCCCATTTCCTTCAGTTTTTCGGCGACGATGGCCTGTGCACCAGCTTCATTGCCTTGCGTACTCGGGGCTTGTACCATTCTTTGCAATAAATTTGTTCCTTCTTCACGATGTTCTTTAATCCATTGGTTAATCCGTTTTATTATTTCCGTCACGGTTTTCCCTCCTGTTTGATCTTATTCAATGATGCTGACGGCAGCATGGATTTTTAGCGTTGCCTCGGTATTGGCAATCACATCAGCTACGGTATAAGGAGCCATGACCTCCTTCAGCACCAATCCTTCGTTCGTAACTTCCATGACAGCCATCTCCGTGATGATTAGATCGACGCTTTGTCTCGCGGTTAATGGAAGTGTGCAAGTTTTCAAGATTTTCGATTCGCCATGCTTATTCACGTGATTCATCAGGACGATCACCTTTTTCGCTTTTTGGGCAAGCTCCATCGCCCCGCCCATGCCCGGGACCCTTTTGCCAGGAACGATCCAGTTGGCCAAATCTCCCGTTTCACTAACCTCCAAGGCACCGAGTATCGTAATGTCGATATACCCTTTCCGGATCATTCCAAAGGCGGTTGCACTGTCAAAGTAAGAAGGTCCACTCACGGTCGTGATCGGGAACCCTCCAGCGTTACAAAGAGCAGCATCCTCCTGACCGGGATCAGGCATCGGACCTGTACCGAGGACTCCGTTTTCCGCATGAAACAATACATGAAAAGTGTCTTGGATATGATCGGCGACCAATGTCGGGATGCCGATGCCTAAATTGACGATCAACCCATCACCAATTTCCTTGGCTGCGCGTTTGGCGATACGATTGCGTACATCTACTGCCATGCCCATTTCCAATTCACCCCTTCTGTCAGAATCACCATATCTACAAAAATGCCAGGCGTGACGATGCACTCCGGGTCCAGCTCTCCTGCCGGGACGATTTCTTCGACTTCCGCAATCGTGAAGGACCCAGCCATCGCCACGAGCGGATTGAAGTTACGTGCCGTCTTGTCATACACTAAATTCCCCTGCGTATCTGCTTTTTTGGCATAGACGATGCTAACTTCCGAGGTTAAGGCGGTTTCCACCAAATATTCCTTACCGCAGATCATCAGCTTTTCCTTGCCTTCTTCGGCAATCGTGTTCATCCCAACATCGACAAAAATCCCGCCTAACCCAACACCGCCGGCACGAATCCGTTCGGCCAAGGTCCCTTGCGGTGAAAATTCGACCTGCAGCTTTCCTTCCGTCATGAGACTGCCGGCATTTGGATTGGAGCCGATATGCGAGGCGATGACCTTCTTTGCTCTTTTTGCCGTCACAAGCCGGCCAATGCCGATATCAGGAAATCCAGTATCATTGCCAATCAAGGTCATTTCCTTGACTCCCTTGTCAAGGATGCCCTGAATGAGCGTTGGCGGAGAGCCCACTCCTCCAAAGCCTCCGTACATGAGCGTGCAGCCATCGGTTATATGCTCCAATGCTTCTTCCATTGTCGCCAGTTTGTTTTTTTTCGAAATGCCCTGCTTCATAGCTTTCCTCCTAAATAGCCTGCATGTTTTCGATCAAGTCTTCTTCGTGCAATTCCTGCTGCAACTCTTCAAGTGAGGCTTCGAGGATTTCGACGAGGCAATCGATTTCTTCATTCGTAATGATTAATGGCGGTGAGACAATAACCGCATCGCCAGCAATTCCTTCAATCGCACCTGCAGCAGGATAGATTAACAACCCCTTCGCAAAAGCCTTATCGACCAGCCTTGCAGTCACGCCGGCTTGCAAGTCGAATGGCGTTTTTGAAATCCGGTTCGAAACGAACTCAAGTCCAAGGAGCAGTCCCTTTCCTCTTACATCCCCAATGATTTCGAATTTCCGAGTGAGCATCTGCAATTTTTGCAGCAGATACGCGCCTTTTTCCTTCGCTGCCAAAACGAGATTCTTTCGCTCCAAGTAGGTAAGCACTTCCAATGAAATGGCGGAAGATAGTGGATTTGCACTATATGTGTGTCCGGCCATGATCGACTTCGAGCCTGTTAAAATCGGCTCCATGACACGGTCGCTAATGATCGTGGCTGCCATTGGGGTATATCCGGCACTCATTCCTTTACCCAATGCGATGATATCCGGGATGACCTCCCAATGTTCCATCGCGAACATTTTTCCTGTCCTGCCCATTCCCGTCATGACCTCATCGGCGATGAAGAGAATGTCGTATCGTTCGCAAATTTCCTTAATTCTTGGATAATATCCTAAAGGAGGGGTTACAGCACCAGCAGAGGCCCCGATGATCGGTTCGGCGATGAAGGCCGCGATATTCTCGGAGCCGATTCTTTGAATGGCTGTCTCCAACTCATTGGCACACTGCAGCTTGCAGCTGGAAGCTTCAGCATTATACGGACAGCGATAACAGTACGGAGCGGATATGCTTGGAAAATCCTCCAACAGTGGAACAAACCGTTTCCTTCTTTGTACATGACCCGACATCGAGAGGGCTCCCATCGTAATTCCGTGATAGCTCGTCCACCTGGAGATGATTCGGTTTTTTCGTTCAAATCCTTTTTCCTGCCAATGTTGGATCGCGATTTTCATCGCCGTTTCGGTCGCCTCCGAGCCACTATTCACAAAAAACGACCAATTCAAATCCCCTGGTGCCAATTCGCTTAGTTTTTTTGCCAGTGCCTCTGCGGCATCACTCGTAAAATGGGAGCGATAGGCAAAAGAAACCTTGCCGCCCTGCTCCGTCATCGCCTCTACAACCTCCGAAACACCATGGCCAATACTCGCAGTAACCGCACCAGACGAGCCGTCTAGATACTGATTGCCATCCGTATCATAAAGGTATACGCCATTCCCATGAGAAATGGTGGGATAGTGCTGGTCCAGAATGGGCTTAATCAAATGATTCCGTTTCATATCAGCTCTCCTTTCACGTTCGCTTACACATCTATTTGCAAGCTATATTTGAAGAAGATAAATCCTTGTTCCATATATTCATGTCTTCATACTTATCCCAAATGTTGCAATTCTTCGTCAACCTGCCGCCATATTCATAGCCCAGCTGGTGAAAAACGGCGTTCATGCCCATGGATAAAGATCGTGCCAATGAATAAGAGCAGAAAATGCTTTTCCTGATCAGTTCTTCTTCCAATTCCGTTAGGAGAACCTTCATGAAGCCATGCTTCCGGTGATGCGCAAGCGTTGCACAGTCTGTCAATTCAGCATTGTGATACGTCTCATTCACTTCTGCGGATGCTGCACTCACGATCGAACCTTCATATTGGATGATGGTGAAAATCGTCCCTCCCTCAATCACTTTATCGATATAGTACTCATCGTTCATCGGTGTAGGGTAGGTTTCAAAAACGGTACGATAAAGTTTTGCCAGCTCGCGTGCATCCTTCCCTGTAGCAAATCGAAGCACATACCCCTCAGGAATTTGCTGTTTTTCCTTCACCCGAGGAACCCTGCATGCAGCTTCGATGATTTTATCCTCTTTGACCCAAAAGTCGCTCGTTCGTCTTTCATCCGTTAAATAGAAGGCCATACAATAAGCGTCATTCCCTTTAAAATACTTGCTCAGTATCCCTTCCAGCATGAACCCATGAGCTAAAGCCGCAGATACATCCTCCTGTTTCGCTTTAAGGATCACTTTCGTGAAGCTTTGCTCCTTCGCGATGGTAAGTGCACGGCTTACCGCTGCTTGGAACTGTCCGCGATAATCATCTAGACGCAGCCGCTGGTTGACATGATCATGATAGAGCTCCATTACATAACAATCTCCAGTCTCCATTTTGGTGAAGAAAGGCAGCTTTTGAACAGTCATTCTGACCCTCCTTACTTACATGTTCCGGGAGAAGGGATGCCCTTCACCCACTTCTCCCGTCCATTTTATTTCCAATTGAATAGCTGCTTGACAGGCGCCAGCAAAAGCTGATCATAGGTAAATTTTTCAGGATATTCACTCAGATCGTGAATGGACAATGCCTCATCCACCTTCTGATTCATATAATCGGACACATAAATTCCACATTCGGGACAGTTTATGGCTGGAATTTGGAGGATCTTTATCGACCGTTTTCCATCAGGCATGATCCAGTAACAATCCTTCTTTTCACTTTCCTCAACGTTTGGGGCATTGCACCATAAGCAATCCATCTTCATCCCTCCTTGCCTTCCACTTTCACCGAAGCACTTTTGGCCATCTCATTCTTTTTTTCTTGGGCTTTCCGCAATTTTCCCTTCATTTCATCCCGTTTATCGCGTCGGTCCTTCAATGAGGCATGCTCTGCCGCATTCTCATACGCCTTTCTCTTATCAAGACGGCGCAGGCCTTCGGGTACCAAATTGAATTTTTCGTCTGTCATGAGCGCAGAGATCCCCACAGCTGGTTTTCGTTCGTCGGTACCATATACTTCATCAAAGTATGCGTCCGCACTGCCGGAAACATAATTCTTCGGTTCCGGATAGCTCGTGATGACACCTTCAAAGTTCCGCAACACGACCTTATCCGGGCTTTGAGATAGAAGGTAATTCGGCGTCAAAGCGATCTTCCCTCCGCCGCCAGGAGCATCTACGACAAAGGATGGCACCGCATATCCCGATGTATGGCCACGCAACGCTTCAATGATTTCCAGCCCTTTTGATACCGGCGCCCGGAAATGGCCAATCCCTTCAGATAAATCACATTGATAAATGTAATACGGTCTAACCCTTGCCATGACACAATCATGCATCAGTTTTTTCATGATATGAACACTATCGTTGATGCCTGCGAGGATGACCGCCTGATTACCAAGCGGGACGCCAGCCATCGACAGCATATCGCAGGCCTTCTTCGCTTCATCGGTCAGTTCCAGAGAATGATTGAAATGGGTGTTTAACCAAATCGGATGGTATTTCTTCAGAATATTGCATAAATTTTCGGTGATCCGTTGCGGAAAAACGACTGGAGCCCGCGTGCCGATCCGAATGATCTCCACATGCGGGATGGCCCGTAAGTTGCTCAATACGTATTCGAGGATTTTATCATTGATCAGCAAACCGTCTCCTCCGGAAATCAGCACGTCCCTCACTTCCGGTGTATTTCTAATATAGTCGATCGCCCCATCCAATTGCTTCTTTGGAACGCCCATGCCGACCTGACCTGAAAAACGACGGCGCGTGCAATAGCGGCAGTACATCGAGCACTGATTCGTAACGAGGAATAGCACCCTGTCCGGATAACGATGCGTCAACCCTGGAACTGGTGAATCCTCATCCTCATGCAGCGGATCCTCCAAATCATACCGAGTCTTATTCATTTCTGCCGAAAGCGGGACGGACTGTAATCGAATCGGACAGCGCGGATCATCAGGATTCATCAAAGAAGCATAATAAGGTGTTATATTCAGAGGAATCGTTTGCGTCGAAATCCTGACTCCTTCCTCTTCATCCGGTGTCAGGTTGACGACCTTTTTCAAATCATCCAAGGTCTTGATCGTATTGGTCAATTGCCAAATCCAATCATTCCACTGCTCCTCCTTGACGTCCTTCCAAAGCTCGATTTCATTATAGTGCCTGCGACCGCCCAGGTATTCCTTATGTTTTATTTCCATTCCGACCATATTCATGTTAAAGATCGCCTCCCCTTATTCTAAGAACATATTAATATATACTCGCAAGAATGATGCCAACAGCCGTGACAAGGAAAACATTGAACCAATAGGGAAAGTGTGCGTCTAGACCGCAAAACATTTTTCGTAATGCCCAATATTTTGCAGCCAGATTTCTTGCATTCGAGGACATAAGCATCCTCTACGGCAGGCTCCTATGATAAACTCGTATTATCTGTATTTTCTAAATAATAGCTTCAAGGGGGAGTAAGGTTTGTTGATACATATGATTGATGAAGAAGTTTCTTTAAGGTTGCTCACTAAAGATGATGCGGAAGAATTTTATAAGCTAACGATTCGTTCAAAAGCATATTTAAAAGAATGGCTCGGTTGGCTCGATTATGTAGAAAGTGTACAAGATACTGCTGAAAATATTAAATCAAGACTGATAGAATTAGTTGAAAATGGCGGATATCCAACGTCGTTTGCGATTATTTATAAAGGGAAAATTGCAGGTACAATCGGATTCAATAGCATAAATAAGTTGAATAAAATTGGGGTTGTCGGGTATTGGCTAGGTGAAGAATTTCAAGGGAAAGGGATCATGACAAAAGCTTTTAAAAGGTTAATTGAATACGGTTTTACAGATCTTGCATTTAATAGGATAGAAGTTAGAGTGGCTGTTGAAAATAAAAATAGCAGAGCGCTTCCTGAACGATTAGGGTTTAGAAAAGAAGGGGAAGTAAGGAAAGCAGAGTGGTTATATGACCATTATGTCGATCATGTTATTTATGGACTCCTGGCCGAAGAATGGAACAAATTGCCCCAAAAAAGGAACTCCTGAAATCAGGAGTTCCTTGTTCCTTTTAATCCATACAGGTCATGTTGAATCTCTCGTTTCCGCCGTATACACCTTTTCAATTCTGTACTTGCTTAATTTATATTGTAATCCTTGTCTCGTAATATTGAGCGCCTCAGCCGTTTTGCTGATATTTCCGTTATACTTCTGGAACATATTGATGATCATTTCCTTTTCCATTTCTTCAAGGACGGCAGGTAAATCAATCTTGTCCGTTAATGTTGCTGCCAGGCTGTGCCCATTGGTGGGAGTGTATTTGCCTGAAGGAAAAAGATAGGCCGGAAGGTGATGTTCATCAATCATATCCTCCCCGGCATCCATGACGTTAAATGCCAATTCGATGGCATGACCCAGTTCACGAATGTTGCCTGGCCAAGAATATTGAAGAAGCCGATCCATCGCCTTTTGACTGATGCCGCGGACGTCCGAAAAAAATGATTTATTGAACTTCTGAACAAAGTGATCGGCGATTTCCGCTATATCCGTTTTACGTTCCAGCAGAGACGGCATTTGAATCGTCACGACATTCAGGCGAAAAAATAAATCGGAGCGAATGATTCCCCTCTCTAATGCCTCATCCGGAGAAATGTTCATCGCCGCAATGATTTTCACATTAATTTTTTGCTCCTTCGCTCCTCCGACGCGGCGCACCTCGCCCTCCTGCAGCACCCGCAGCAATTTCGCCTGCAATCCAGCATCAAGGCTATTCAATTCATCAAGAAATAGCGTACCGCCATTGGCTTGTTCAAAAATCCCAAGCCGATCCACCGCTCCGGTAAAGGCCCCTTTCGTCGTGCCAAACAGCAGTCCCTCCATTAATTCCTTTGGAACCGCCGCACAGTTTTGGGCAATGAATGGTTGATGGCGATGGGCACTTACATTATGTATACTTTGCGCGACCAATTCCTTCCCTGTTCCCGTCGGTCCATATATCATGACCGGAGAATGAGTACGGGCCGCTTTCTTTGCCAATGATAGCGCTTCTTTAAATGCGGGACTGCTTCCGATCAAATCACTGAAATGATAAGTTGCCGTCCCTTCCAAGAACTTATTTTTCTTATAGGTCTCGGCAAGCTGTGAACGCAAATCAACAATTTGGTCATACATGTTCATGACCTTGGTAATGTCCTTGGCGATCTCCACTGCGCCGATGATCTTCCCATCCTCATATAAAGGATACGTGCTATTGATTGAGGTTATTTTTTTCTCTTTTACATTGACATATGTTTGAATCGACTCATTCGTTTCGATGCCTTTATCCAATGCCGCCTGCAGCGTACTCGATTCATCGGTCAAGGATGGGTAGAGCTGAAAGATATTCTCCCCAAGCACCTGTTCACGAGCCAGCCCATCGATATGGGCCATCATTTCATTATAAAAAACCGTATCTCCATCTTTATTCACGATATGGACACCCACATTGATCACATTCAATATCCATTCAAATTGAGTGGAAAACTGATTGACTGAAGATTTCATTTCTTCATCTCCGTTCTCTGTCATTTGATAGAATCACTTGTAAATTATATCATTTATTGGTAAATAGTTTCACAGAATCAACAAAGCTTGAAAAAGGAGTTTCCCTTTCTATAGGGAAATTAATATAAAAGGGGTGATTGGGATTCCAAAAAGAATGCATGAAACCAAATTAGAAATTAAGCCTTGGGGAGAGAAGGACCTTGATCTACTTTTTCAACTCAATGAACCGAAAATGATGGAGCATCTTGGTGGTCCAGAAAGTAAAGAACAAATCCTGAAACGCCATCAAAGATATCTACAGATTGGCGATGAAGGATGCATGTTCAGCATCATCCTGCCAGAGGCAGATGCTGTTGGCTCGGTAGGCTACTGGCAAACCGTCTGGAACGATGAAAATGTGTATGAAATCGGCTGGAGCGTCCTCCCCTCTTTTCAGGGGAAAGGTCTGGCGTCAGATGCCATGAAGGCTGTCATAGCCAAAATCAAGGACGAACGCAAATACCGCTCCATTCACGCATTTCCATCCGTCCATAACGCAGCGTCCAATGCGATATGCCGCAAGCTCGGCTTCACCCTCATCTCCGAAAGCGAATTTGAATATCCGCCAGGGAGCTTCATGCAATGCAATGATTGGTGCCTAGAGCTAGAATGAACCCTTAAATCGATTGCGGATTGTTGTGTAGAAAGGAATATTCCGGGGAAGTCGAACTTTGTTAGATTTAAGTGAATTATTTCCCGGGAAAGTCGAATTATTGCTTGAATTGGATGGTTTATTCCCGGGTTGGTTGAATTATTTCCACACAGGTTGAATTATTTCGCTGAGAGGTGGGTTTCGAGTAGTTTTGCTATTCAGATTAGCTGGTTTTGCGCTCATACTCTATTAAGCGAACAATTGGTTCCAAGTTTCTTTACTGGCTTGTTTATTTGCAGTAATTTTGCTTGCTTTTTGGTAGTTAAGTAATGCCGTTTCGGTTTTATTCCCGAATCGTGAGTCAAGGGGGCCGGGGTTAAATCCTTCCATATAGAGTGCAGCTTGCAGGATCCATGTGATCTTGCAGCTAGCACCTTTTTTTATGGTGACGATCGCTGCCTTGGTTTTTGGGCCCCATTTTCCATCGACGGCGAGCTTTGTGTCGAATTGCTTATTTAGCTCGGTTTGTAAGCCTTTTATAAGGGCCGATCTAGTTTTAGGACCATACATCCCATCCACCGCTAGATTGGTTTTATATCGGCTGTTTACTGTTTTTTGAATCGAGATTATTTGGCTATTTTCTTTATTGGTCTTAGGAGTAAGATGTGGCATTTCCAGATGGGGATAATCCTTGAATCCACTCCAATCCCCACCCCATTTAAATCCTAAATCCTTTCCTATTGCAGCGACACGCTTCCACCTTGAATTGACGGTCCATATCGCGTTCCTGCCATCATCACTCACAATGAAGAAATCGATGGCGAGGCCAAAATTATGATAAGACTGGCCTGGTTTAGCATTCGTTACAACTGGCTTAGCTAGATTACTATAGTTTTTTCCATTGTAGCTGTAAACTCGTCCTTGACCATAAAGCGCGGCTTGTTCTTCCAAAGAGCGGTGACCTGCACTTATCTGTACATTGATCCCTTCACTGTATGCGCGTTCGATCATCTCCAATGCTGATGCCCTCACTACAGGATTCATCGCCTTGCCCATCTTCTTCACTGATCGATCCAGTAATGTTTTTAATGCCACTTTCAATATAATCCCTCCATTCACGTTTCCATCAGACTTTATATAAGCCTTTTTAACGGAAAAGTAGCATGGCAGGGACAAATTTCATACGGTTACTTCGCTATCAACACGTTAAATGAGTTCTTTTCGCTTTTTAAGAAAACGGTATAAAACACAACTGCAAATCGCACATATGGCAGCACACAATCCGATGAATCCATACCCGGCTTGAAGTCCGCGAAGCAAGCCTATGGACGTATCGGGTCCGTACAGATTTTTGACCGCTTCAATGATTCCTCCGATGAGATAGTTGCCGACAACGCTGCCTACTCCCATTAGCGTAACGGTAAACGTAATGGCCGTATCACTGCCGTTAGGGTATCTTTTTGCAATAAACGCCATAACCGTCGGGTAAATCATCGCTATCCCAATTCCTGCCGCAGCGAACAAAAAAGCTAGCTTTTCTCCTCCAAGAATGGCGGCAAAGGTGCATATGGCCGAACTCCCCGAGAAAATGATAAGCGACAGGTTGAAACCGATTTTGTCTGTTACAGGTCCCAATAACAGACGTGCAAGCGTAAAGCAGAGGAAAAAGGCAGAAAGCATACCGGAAGCAGTGACGGTATCCCATTCGTACACCTTCTCCAAATAATTCACTAACCAACCGCCTACCGCCAATTCCGATACGACACCAAACGAAAGAATCAGGACCATGAACCAGATGGCCCGATCCCGCACCAGCATTTTCAACGGAACCCGGTCACTATCCGGAAGATCATCACCGGGAAAAGAACTGCCTAAAGCAAATATAATCGGAACAACCGACAGGGAGAGCATAACAAGATACATGCCGCGCCAGTCGAGCGTATGACCAGATATATTAACCGACATGACGCCAATTGCAATCAAGGGGGCCACGGTGGAACTTAGCCCATAGAAGCCATGAGTCAAATTCATCATCGTTCCCGTATTTTTCACGAAAATGCGCGCCCCAAGAATAGCGAGGGCAATCTCAAGCATCCCGTTACCGATGTACATCAGAAAGTAAGACGAGGAAAACAACGGATAACCGCGGGAGAAAAAGATGAGAACACCCGATAAAATCATGGCTCCAAAGGCAGAGATACTTACGATTTTGATTCCCCAGATCCGGGTTAGAAATGCCGTGAATGAACACGCTATCAAATACCCTAATGCATTGAGCGATAACAACGTGCCAAGTTGCGATTCGTTCAACATGAAATCGACTTGTATCCGCGGAATTGCCGGACCTTTAATGTTTTCCGAAAAACCAAAAATAATGAATCCTAAAAAAATCGTTGCCAGCTGCATCATATAGATTTTGTTGTACTTTTCCTTACCCAAACGTTTCTCCACTTTTTTAAACCTCCAGGGCGAGCTTTTCTACGTTACTGTAATGATACCTTAAATATGATTGTTAAAGACAAAAAAAATAGACTACTTTTATTTCGTGCACGAAATAAAAGTAGTCTATTCCTATTAATCTCTTACCTTATGCCCTAATTTCAATGGAAGGGCTTATTGTAAATTCAGCTTCCGTTTTGCTTTTCACTTCATCCAGCGTTACGCCATTTTGCAATTCAAGCAATTCCATTCCGGCTTCTGTAAACTGGAAAACAGCCAATTCGGTAATCAGGCAATGGACGACCTTTTCTCCCGTCAATGGCAGTGAACAATTCTTTTTCACTTTGGATTCACCATGCTTGTTCACATGGTCCATAATGACAACGATGCGTTTTGCGCCTTGGACGAGGTCCATCGCTCCGCCCATCCCTTTTACCATCTTCCCTGGAATCATCCAGTTCGCCAAGTCCCCATTCTCGGAAACTTCCATCCCGCCTAAAATCGCTAGATCGATATGGCCGCCGCGAATCATCGCAAACGATTCAGCGCTATCAAAAAAAGATGCACCTGCTTTTGCGGTTACCGTTTCTTTTCCGGCATTGATCAAATCCGGATCGACTTCATCCTTTTGTGGATATGGCCCGATTCCGAGTAAGCCATTTTCCGATTGCAGCATAACATTAAAGTCATTTGGAATCATGTTGGCAATCAAGGTCGGCATTCCGATCCCTAAATTGACACACATACCATCTTGGATTTCTTTAACGGCCCGTTCTAAAATTTGCTGTCTTTTCATTCGAATACTCCCCCTTTTTATGCGTTAGCAGTTGTAAGTTTTTCAATTCGTTTTTCATAGTCATTTCCTACAAGCACTTTTTGTACATAAACCCCTGAAGTATGAATATCATCTGGATCGAGCTCCCCAATTCCTACAAGCTCCTCCACTTCGACCAACGTGACTTTCCCTGCGGTGGCAACGACAGGGTTAAAATTCCTTGCCGTTTTCCGATAAACAAGATTGCCGAAATGATCAGCTTTCCAAGCTTTTACAAAGGCAAAATCTCCGACGATCCCTTTTTCCATAATGTATGTGCGGCCGTCAAACTCTTTATGTTCTTTACCTTTTGCGACTTCCGTTCCTACTCCTGTTGCTGTATAAAAGGCAGGAATTCCCGCTCCGCCCGCTCTTAGCCGTTCAGCAAGCGTTCCTTGGGGAACTAGCTCGACCTCCAGCTCTCCACTTAAAAATTGCTGTTCGAATAACTTGTTTTCCCCTACATAAGAAGCGATCATTTTTTTGATTTGTTTATTTTCCAGCAAAAGGCCCAGACCCCAATCATCGACACCACAATTGTTGCTGACGATCGTTAAATCCTTTACACCTTTGTTACGTAAAGCAATGATTAGTTTTTCGGGAATTCCGCTTAATCCGAACCCCCCAACGATAATGGTTGCTCCATCCTCGATTCTTTCAATTGCGTTATCAAAAGATGTTAATAATTTACTCATTTCCCATCATCTCCATTCTTAATACTATTCTATTAAATAAATAATGAAGTTGCAAAAGCAAGGATGAACACCGTCACTGTTTTCAAGATCGTGATCGCAAAGATATCCTTATACGATTGACGATGAGTCAGTCCCGTAATGGCAAGTAAGGTAATGACGGCACCGTTATGCGGCAGCGTATCCATACCGCCTGAGGCCATCGATGCAATTCGATGCAGCATTTCCGGGGTAATACCGACATTTTGGGCGAGCTGCAAATAGTGACTTCCCATAACCTCTAATGCAATCGAAAGTCCGCCAGATGCAGATCCTGTAATTCCTGCCAGCACATTGACGGCAATAGCTTCCGACACGAGTGGATTGCCGCTTGCATTGAACACCCAGTTTTGAATGACCGAGAATCCAGGAAGCGTTTTCACAACATTCCCGAACCCAACTTCAGATGCGGTATTGAATATGGCAAGCAAAGATCCCATAGCAGCAGCGGTCAATCCACTCGCCAATTTGACCTTGATTCGTCCAACATTCAGAAGCATCGCTGCAATGATACCGATTGTCAGTGCGACAATCAAAGACCAGGATGAAGTGACGGTGCTTACATCGGCAATGTTGAATGTTTCCTTCAACATCGATGCATCATACCAGTGCTTAACCGAAATGGCACTGCGGCTGAAAGCGAAATTGAAGACGACGACCAGGATGAGCGGTACGATGGCCAGCCAAAAATTAGGCAGGTTTTGTTGTTCGGCACTTTCCGGTTCATTAATATGTCCTTCCCCGTAGCCTTCACCAGCTGCCACCGCTTGTTTACGACGACGCTCTAACCAGAGCATCCCTCCAGTGAATACCATGATCGCGCCAATAATCCCGATGATTGGCGAGGCATACGTATCTGTTCCGAAATAGTTCGTTGGAATGATATTTTGGATTTGAGGTGTTCCAGGAAGTGCATCCATCGTATATGTGAATGCGCCCAATGCTATCGTTCCTGGCAATAATCGTTTTGG
The DNA here is from genome assembly GCF_001439925.1 of Peribacillus muralis. Classification (GTDB taxonomy): domain Bacteria; phylum Bacillota; class Bacilli; order Bacillales; family DSM-1321; genus Peribacillus; species Peribacillus muralis. The sequence goes on along the minus strand of NZ_LMBV01000005.1, from coordinate 28,586 downwards.
AATGTCTGCTTCTTTAAAGATGGCTGCTGCAAATGGATAAACGGCAAATGCCACAACAAACAGTGATACCCCGCCATATGTCAGCGCCGAACAGGCCAGTACGACAGCAAGAATGGCTTGCTTTGAGCCTAGTGATTTGACGATGGTCTTGGCGATGGATGCTGCAGCACCGCTCATTTCCATGACTTTTCCAAATACGGCTCCTAATAAGAATATCGGAAAAAATGCTTTCACATAGTTAGCCGCAAACGTCATGTATGTCTCTGTATAACTCGGCAGCAAATGTCCACCAGATAAAATGACCGCCAATAACGTAACGATTGGTGCAATGATAATGACCGGATAGCCCCGGTAGGCTAAAAAGATTAAAAGTCCTAGCGCCACAACTATGGCTAAAATTTGAATCACCAATTCATTTCCCCCTTTTCTCTCATAGCCCCAAAAATATTTTTTCGCAAGCCTTTAAGCAGAACTATCAATCTCCTAAGCTCCATATCTTTACTACTTTTACCACCCAAACCTGCCTTCCCCAAGTCAAGCTGAATGATCGCACTACGCATCCCCTCTTTGATAACGCTTTCAACAAAATTTGTTGAATACCATTATTATTACGTAGAAACATGTATAACATGACAGATAGGCCATTCTTAAAGTAAATATGCAAGTAGTGTGCCAACTTACCTACGATCGAAAATCTCATCTTTTAAGCCTTTTCCAACATTTCATTTCCCTGTCAAACTATAAAATCTCTTAAAACTGTCAAGGTTTCAGTACACATGCGTATACACTCCACAAAAAGTGTAAGCCTTTTCTTACAACATTATAACTCTCTGTTTATTTATGTACGGAATTCCTGACACCAGCGCATAGTTGCTAGCGCTTTTTCCGTTCGAATCCATTTTGCGTGAGAACTAAGATGGAATTAGACCGTTCCTTTACACTGCAGGCAATCAGCGGAAAGGTAACTATTTTCCCATCAATAAAAAGACTGCAGGCATACGAATTTGCCTACAGTCTGAAAGTGGTTTCTACATTCATAACCGATATTTATTCATTTTTTCATATAGCGTGGTTCGGCTCACGCCGAGTCTTTTGGCCGTTTCTGATTTATTGCCTGAAGTCATTTCCAGGCATGAAACGATGGCTGCCCGTTCGGTCTCATCCATCACTTCAGCTAAAGTGCGGATTGTGACTGCTTCCTTATGACCCGTTATTTCTTTCGGGAGATGCTTGGAACGGATCATTTCCCCTGCTTCAACGATATTCATTGCCCGTTCGATGATATTTTCCAGCTCACGGATATTGCCCGGCCATTTGTAAAGGCGAAGCAGACGTAATGCTTGGTCACTGATTCCGATTACGCGCTTTTTCATGAGGTTTTGGTACTTTTCGACAAAATGATGTATCAGTATTTCGATGTCCTCTGATCGCTCCTTTAAGGAAGGAACCTGGAATTGCATGACCTTTAACCGGTAATACATATCAAGCCGAAATTCCCCTTTTGAGACCATTTCCTCCAGATTGCGGTTCGTAGCAGCGATTACCCGTACATCAATCGGAATGCTTCCCGTCGAACCGATCCGCTCGATTTCTTTTTCTTGCAGCACGCGAAGCAGCTTCACCTGCATATGCAGCGGCAGCTCACCGATTTCATCGAGGAAAATCGTTCCGCCTTCAGCCGCTTCGAACTTCCCAGCTTTTCCGCCTTTTTTCGCACCGGTGAAAGAACCTTCTTCATAGCCAAAAAGCTCCGACTCCAGCAGCTCTGCCGGGATGGCGGCACAGTTCACTTTCACAAATACGCCCATCGCGCGTCTGCTATCGTTATGAATCGAATGGGCAAACAGCTCCTTACCCGTTCCGCTTTCACCCAAAATCAATACATTTGAATCGCTTTTGGCGGCAATTTTGGCTTGACCCTTCACCTCCATGAAAGCAGGACTTCTACCCATCAAGTGATCAAACGTGTAAGAGGCTTTATTTCTTTCGCGAAAATCGCCTTTATACTTCTTCAGCTCTACTTCAAGTGAGTTTATCCGCTTGGAAAGCGCGGTGAATTGCCCGACATTTTTAAAAAGAATCTTTCCGACCGCTCCTATTAACTTACCTTGTTTGCGGATCGGGGAGCGGGTCGCAATGATATAATTATCATTGATTTTTTGTAATTCAGCGACCTCTTGCTTACCCGTTTTGGCAACTACATGCATACGGGTATTTTCAATGACCTCCGTTACATGCTTCCCTATAGAGCTTTCCTGATCGACCCCAAGGAAATCGGCATATGCGTGGCTCAGCATTTGGACATATCCTTGTGTATCGACCATCACCAAGCCATCATAGGCAATTTCGATAATATCCTTAAACAAAATTTCTTCATGATTATCGACATTAAGAAAATCACTTTTATTATTTGTAAACAATAGGAGATAAATCTGGTACTCCTCATCAGCCATTTGAACGATCGCTTTTCTGATAATCCCATTTGTATCATTCAAACGTATAGGGGTATTTACAGCTGGCATGAGGTTTTTGTCTAGTATCGAATTGATTTGCCGATCAACTTGATCCTCAGCAAAGACCTCTGATAGTATGCGATTTCTTAGAACGATTTCTTTTTCGTTTTTCGTTACTAAAACACCAAAAGGCAATTCTTCCAATATCGCTTTCACTAATTCCAATTGTATCGTTTCCTTATCGCTGGCCATTCCGATTCTCCTTAACCCGTCTGAAGTTTCCTCCATTATATCATAGGAAAATGGAGCCAAGCTCTTACCGTTCCACAATCAGCGCTGTTCCCTGTCCGCCGCCAATACATAATGTGGCAAGGCCGGTTTTTGCATCTCTACGCTTCATTTCATACAATAACGTCACTAAGATCCGGGCACCAGAAGCACCTACCGGATGACCGAGTGCAATCGCCCCGCCATTGACATTCACTTTCTCCGGCTGCAGCTCAAGGTCATTCGTTACTGCAAGCGACTGCGCCGCAAACGCTTCATTCACTTCCATTAGATCAATATCATCAATTGTCATTCCCGCTTTTTCCAAAGCTTTTCTGGTCGCAGGCACTGGACCGTACCCCATGATTTTCGGATCGAGCGCGGCGTTTGCATAGGACTTAATCGTCGCTAATGCTTCCAGTCCCAGCTCATCCGCTTTTTCTTTGGACATCAGGACCAGCATCGCTCCCCCATCATTTATTCCCGATGCATTTCCTGCCGTAACCGTGCCATTTTCCTTAAAAGCAGGACGCAGCTTCGATAGCTGGTCTATCGTCAGCCCATGACGTGGATGTTCATCCTGATCGACCAAGATCGTCTTTCCACGGCGTTTATATTCAACCGGTACGATTTCATCTGCAAACCGTCCTTCAAGCTGCGCCTTTTCAGCCTTTCTTTGGCTATTTAGTGCAAATTCATCCTGCTTTTCGCGGCTGATTTCCCACTGCTCGGCAATATTCTCAGCCGTCACGCCCATATGATATTGATTGAAGACATCCGTTAAGGCGTCATTCGTCATGGAATCCACCGCTTCGGCATTCCCCATTTTCTGTCCAAAACGATAATTGGGAAGTAAATACGGAGCATTGCTCATGCTTTCAATTCCCCCGGCAAGAATCACTTCAGCATCACCGAGAGCAATGAATTGCGCCCCCATTATGACCGTACGGAGTCCGGATCCGCAAAGTTTATTGATGGCCATGGCTGGCGTCGTTTCCGGAATCCCTGTATGAATCGCAACCTGACGTGCCACGTTTTGCCCTAATCCGGCAGATAGAATATTTCCGACCAACACCTCATCGATCAAATCAGCCGAGATATTTGCCCGCTTGATCGCTTCCTTCGCTGCCACAACTCCCAAATCAACCGCGGAAACATTGGCAAGACTGCCTCCAAACGTACCAACCGGTGTCCTCGCCGCCCCTACAATCACTACTTCTCTCATCATACTTCCTCCTTCACCCTTTTTAATTTTCCCAGTTTAATGAAATGACGGTCCCGCTCATCGAGTTTTTGAGAAGCCGTTGATTCCTCATACGTAAAAATGCCTTCCCCCGACTTTGTGCCAAGTTTTCCCTCAGCCACCAAATCACGAATCAATACAGGTGCTTCCTTACTTTGATCCAACTCTGGTGCGACATTATCAAAAACACGCTGCCATGTATCCAGTCCGCCAAAATCAGCAATCTCGATCGGTCCGGTAAATGCCCAGCGAAAGCCTGGTCCAGCCGTTATCGCTGTATCGATATCCTTTGCATCGGCAACGCCCGCTTTCAGTAGATAAAAGGCTTCTCGCATCAAGGCAGTCTGAAGGCGATTGGCAATGAAGCCTGCTATTTCTTTTTTCAAGAGAATTGGAGACTTGCCGATTTTACGCATCAAATCGAGTGTTGTCTGAACAACTTCCGGCTTTGTTTCGTCATGCTTCACGACTTCAACCAATGGAACCAAATGACCAGGATTGAAGAAATGCGTAATGACCATCCGGTCCGCAAACGAGGCCTTCTCCATCAATTGTGAAATCGGAAAGGTCGATGTATTGGAAGCAACAATAACATCCGGTTTGATGATTTTCTCAAGTTGCTCATATAGATGCACCTTCAACTCAATGACTTCGGGAATCGCCTCAATGATAAAATCGGCATCGCTAACGGCCGCTTCCAAATCTACGCTATATGTAATATGAGCTAAAGCGCCTAGCATTTCCTGCTCAGTCAAAGCCCCTTCCTCGATGAGCAGTGCTAGATTCTCGGAAATTCGTTTTTGGGCATGGTATAGCAGCTCTTCCTTAATATCGTTAATGGTGACGAAATACCCGCTAACTGCAAAAGACTGGGCGATCCCGCTCCCCATTACACCCGAACCGATAATCGCTATTTTCTTAATCATATAAATCCCCCTTCCGTTTAATTGCCTGCATTCACCTTTTATTCATGCAATATCCATGCCAACGATAAGAGGAAATAAAAACTCTTTTGTTATCTTGAAAATCATGATAGACTCTTACTCATTAACCTAAACCATATTTTTTCACCTTCCCTTTTTATTACTTACTTTGAGAAATTTTCCCTTTTCCCGATATAAAATGACAGATCTGGACCATTACATTTTTATTGGAGGAATGTAAGATGGTTAAAGATAAAGTGGCGATCATTACTGGCTCTGCTAGAGGAATTGGCTTTGAAATTGGAAAGATTTTTGCTGAAAATGGCGCAAAGGTCGTTTTGTCCGATCTTGATGCAAACACAGTTGAATCAGCGGCGTTAAATTTAAGGAACAAAGGCTTGGACGTTATCGGCTTAAAAGCGGACGTAACAAGTGAAGACGACATTATCCAGCTGATCCAACAAGCTAAGGACAAATATGGACGAATTGATATTTTCATTAACAACGCCGGCCTTCAGCATGTTGCTCCTATAGAAGAGTTTCCAACCAAAAAATTCGAGCTGATGATCAAAATCATGCTGACCGCACCATTCGTCGCGATCAAAAACGTTCTGCCCATCATGAAAGAACAAGGCTTCGGCAGGATCATCAACATCTCTTCCATTAACGGTCTAATTGGATTTGCCAACAAAGCGGCCTACAATAGTGCCAAACACGGTGTCATCGGATTAACAAAGGTCGCTGCCTTGGAAAGCGCCTCTTTTGGCATTACCGTCAATGCCCTTTGTCCAGGATACGTCGACACTCCTCTCGTCCGCGGTCAACTGGAGGATTTGGCGAAAACAAGACAAGTACCACTGGAAAATGTTTTGGAAGAAGTCATCTATCCACTCGTTCCACAAAACCGCTTGCTCGATGTAAGTGAAATTGCCGACTACGCCATTTTCCTCGCAAGCGACAAAGCACGGGGCATCACAGGCCAGGCAGTTGTGCTGGATGGCGGATATACAGCTCAATAATAGGAAAAACCCGAATGAAGCTGCTCTTTATTCGGGTTTTTCTGTTTTTGTGTAAATGTGGTAAATTTTGGTGGTGCAAAAAATCCGCACATGTTACAGTATTATAGGGATACTTCCCATTTTCCAAATGTAAAAGGAGGCCTCGTTATGATTATTAAGTGGGTTAGGCTGCGATAATGAAAAGCGCAGGCCAATCATGCTCCGGAACGTATTTATTGATCTGCGCCATGGTAACGACCATTAGATAATATTTAATACGGAGGTTAAAAACATGGGTGAACAGATGCTGAAAATAAATAAAGTGGATATATGTACAGAAAGTTTTGGAAACCGTAAGGACCCTGCTGTTTTATTGATCATGGGAGCGATGTCGTCATTAGACTGGTGGGATGAGGACTTCTGTCTCCGTCTCGCTGATTCGGGGAGGTTTGTCATTCGCTACGATCATCGGGATCTCGGACGGTCCACCGTTTATGAACCCGGTACCTCCAACTATACAATAACGGATTTGGCTGACGATGCCGTGGGTGTCCTGGACGCTTATTCCATACAGCATGCTTCTATCGTTGGCATGTCCCTAGGTGGTATGATCGGCCAGATTCTTGCCTTAAGATATCCGGAACGCGTAACTACGCTTACGCTAATTGCATCCAGTGTGTTCGGGACTGTCATGGAAAAACTGCCTCCAATGGACCAAAGCATATTGGATCATCATGCAAAGAGCGCTTCCATAGATTGGTCAAATCGGGATGCGGTCATCGCATTTCTTGCGGATGGATGGAAAACGTTAGCCGGTACCAAACCTTATGAGCAGGAAAGAATGTATAAACTGGCAAAAAGAGAGGCGAACCGCGCCATACAGCTACGTAGCAGATTCAATCATGCCATGCTTGCTGGCGGGGACGAATATTATGACAGAATGGGTGAGATCTCCGTACCTGTCCTCATCATTCATGGCACAGAAGATCCAGCTCTGCCATACGAGCATGGACTTGCTCTTGCGAAAGCGATCCCTCATGCTGAATTAGTGACTCTTAATGGATCAGGGCATGAAATTCATCGTGAAGACTGGGCTGAAATTATTGATTCAGTCATAAAGCTCACTTCACGATAAATAAGCTATAAAATGAAGCATAAAAGAAGCCGACCATTTTAAAGGTCGGCTTTTTTATAATGTTTAGCAGTAACCGCCATATCCTTGATTGCCGCCATGACCTCCGCCATGACCACCTCCGTCACCGCCGAAACAAGCCGCTCCAACAATGATTAAAAGAATAAACAAAACGACTATAAAAGCGAAACCGCCACCAAATCCACCAACACCATTATCACAACCACAATTTGATTCATGACCACAATTTGACAAAAGAAACATCTCCTTATTTGTTTTAGAGGGAATAATTAAATGGGTTACTTCACTTTATGTTGTAATTAGGATAATGACACAATAATCATTAGAAACTTTTTATGAACCACACTCATAATCCGGTTTACATTCTATGCTGGAAGCAAATGATTAACATGTATCTCATTCCAATCAACGTCGTCATATTGTAGAATGAAGCTAAAAAGGCTCGAGGTATGTATGATAAAAGGAAATTCTTATATGCTTGTTTTCTCCATGCTGATGTTGTTGCTAATCGTACTTGTTTCCACTACACCGATAATGATCAAGGCCTTACTTGCCGTTTTAACGATAGCGCTTTACTTTCCTGCGATAAGGAAGCTTCTGTTCAAAGACAAATTCAGAAAAATTAAAGTGGCATTATACTCCTCATTGAGCTTTACAATCGGACTATTGCTACTCTCGGCTTTTGATGAACCTTCATCTACGTTAACCGGTGATACCCTATCCTCTATGATTGTTGTGCTTTTTTATAGCGTGATGGGAAATTTCATATACGGCTTACCAGCCTCACTTTTGGCTGAACTTATCTCAATAAGATTTTTCGCGATTCGCATCTGGTTATCTGGATTCATTCATATTGGTTTTGGACTGATTACATACTTTATTATGCCAGGCTTGTTTATACCGGCGATTATTTGTGCCATACTCTTTTTTGCACTGGATGAAATCACTAAACCTCACTTAACGTAAAACTTCATGCAGCTTGACATTAGGAAGTAAAGTAGCGCCATTATCAAGTTTTTAACTTTACAAGGTTATGACCCAAAACTCAAGATCTTCTAAGACTAGATCATAAGGGTCTTTAATATCCACCCAGCACATGTTTCGTTTGTTGGAAAGTGCAGAATGCTCTTTGCCACTCAAACAAGTAAAGTACTCTACTACACCACTAGCATTAAGGGCTTCATTTAAATAAGCATAAAGTATTGTTAAGCATTTGACTTCTTCCGCTGTTCCCTTATATTCAAGTCCTAAGGGGATGTGATTTGAATAGGCGGCTACTTGGTAATCGAATGAGAAGTGCGGACTATATGAAATCTTTCGTTTCAATCTGCTATCGTAATTATTATCAAAATATAAACCGATGAAATCCAATTCGTTTATGAAGACATTAGGTTGTTCCGAAGACAAGGGTTTCGACCCGAATGAACCATTTGGCAATCTCATTGGTGACGCTATATACATGTACTGTGTCATAGTCCGCCTCCTTTTTAAAAATTCCGCTGCTAGTTTCGTGGATAACACTTTAATCCGATGATGATTACCTTTATTGTCAGATAATTATAACACTTCATTCTTGTACAGCTTGAAAACACTTTATCTCAAAACGGAACCACCTCTCTATTTATTCAAAAAAGTGTAATTTTTTACATTTAAATACTAGAACATTTGTTCTTTTCATGTTATTATTATCATACAAACAATAAAACATCAGATCGCTGCCAAACGATTTGATTTGTAATGATAATTAAAGGTCGGTTGTATCCGCGGGCCTTACAAGGTTGTACCGCTGAGCCGAGCCATTTGCTAACATCTAGGGTGCTAGTGAGCAAGAACAGCTTCGACCTTCAGCTAACGCACCTGATTATTCTATAAGAGAGTTTAGCCCTGTGAGCTAGGTCCACTAATCCGTCTTGAAAACCCCAATCTCACAGCATCTCAAAAAGGTTCCCTGGATGAAGCCCAGGAAACCTACTTTATATAAATTCATCTATACTATATGAAGTCCTTCTTTTGTCATATTATAAACAACATCACTATGAGCAGCTACCAATTGACTATGTGTTGCCAATATAATGGTCGTTCCATTAGATTTCGTCTCTTGGAAGAATTTTAATATGATTGATGTTGTTTCGTCATCCAGCGAACCCGTTGGTTCATCAGCAACGATTAACGTAGGATTGCTTATTATTGAACGAATAATTCCTACTCTTTGAACTTCTCCCCCAGATAATTTTTTGATTTTTTCATTTAATAAATGATAGACCTCAAACCATTTACTTAACTCCACAATTTTTTTCATTTTTGCTTCTTCTAATTTTGGGTTTTTCTTATCGAAGATGAATGGAATACAAATATTTTCGTAAACCGTTAACTTAGAGATCATCGGACTGAATTGCGAAATATAACCAATACGATCTCCTCTTACTCGAGCTAGTTGATATAGATTCTTTTTTTCCATATCCATGTCATCCAATCGATAAGTTCCAGAGGTAACTGTCTCCAGCCCTGCAATAATATTAAGAAGCGTGCTTTTTCCTACTCCACTTTTCCCCTTAATAGCTATCATTTCCCCTGATTCTACTGATACATTAACATTATGGAATATAGCTTTGTTTTTATACGATTTAGATAGGTTACTTAACATGATTTTAGACATTGACTCACCTCTTTAACTGTTGAACGATATCAACTTTAGCATATACTTTTTTAACGAGTATTTGGATGATTATCAACATGATGATTAAAAAGATTACGCTAACAAAAAGATAATTAATCAAAAATGAGAATGATCCACCTAGCAATAATGCAAATGGGATTACTGGAACGATGATGCCAACCGTACTAATCAACAAAAATTCTGCTATTATGGATTTTTTTATATAATCCATATTGGCACCGCTAATAAGTAAAACAGAATAAGTATCTATATTCCTCTTCACTTTCGAATAAAGAATAAACGTATATGCACAAAGAGCTATTAAAAAAGTGATCGCAATTGCCAGATAAATAAGTGTAAGATTTGCTTTTGTCATACTGAATAAAGTGTCGATAGCGATACCATTTGCACCAATGATTTGAAAATCTTCGAAACCTGAGTATTTGGAGATATGCTCCATATCTTTTCTGATTTCTAGAGGTGAAGCTTCTGTAATTAATAGACTATTGGCTGTAGCATATAATGTAGCACTAAAGAACACTTGCGCATCAGGATCTTTCGGTAAATAATTCGAAACCTTTGTTTTGAAAGTTAACGCTGGCAATATAATATATTTGTCTAACATTACTTCTGGCTCGTTTGCGGTCATTATTTTTTGTGATGGTCCAAAGAAACCTATGATTTGACCTTTAAATTCTTTTCCATAAACTAAAATATTCAGATTATCACCGAGCTTATACATACGGGAATAATCATTCCCTAGTATGACAGGAATTTCATTCGTATTGCTATTATATATGTACTCTTTCTTGGTGAACTTTCTTCCTTTCGTTACTTGCAGGGCGTTCATATCGAATACAGAATCATTAATCTGTAATGAGAGAACTCTCGTATAAACATGGCCATTTAGCTTGATAGTGGGGTTCGGTTCATCTCCATACTGATAATTAGGATCAAAGGAACGATCTCCCTTAAAATCCGCCAATTCGATTGGCTGCCAGTTAGCTGTGTAGGTAATAAACTTTGAAGAAGTTGATAGTTTATTGTTGAACTTACTTAAGGTGTCATAACCCTCGCCACTAGAAAAAAAGCTAATTTCTTTATCATTAACTAAATCATCAGATAGCTGATAGACATTCTTGCCTTCAAAGTTTGAAACAGTCCGTGTTTCAATGCTAGCCTGATTCATATTTACGACTAAAATTAAAACTAAGAAAAAAAACAAGATAGCGATCAGCAGTATTAATACATTTAAAAATCGATTTTGTTTAAATAATATCCAAAACAGAGTCAAAACCTGTTTCCACCTTTTCTTTGTGTAGAGTAAATGATAATAATCAAGCTAAAACCAATTAAGTAGAGAATACAGCCAATTAAGAGGTACCTTATAGAAATTAACCACAAATCAGACCAAAAGACATGAAAATATTTGTTAAATAAATAATCTAAAGTAACAAATACTGCTGTTAAAAAAATGTATGGCGCTAATTTATATTGTAAAACAGTAAAAAACACAGAAAAAATATCTTTACCTGATAAATACAGGACCCTGAAAATAGATTGATCTTTTATCACCCAATTGGAACCAACAAAAATAAAAATAACAGTTAGAAAGATCAGCCCTATTTTTAACGAAAAGATGACCGTTTTATTTGAACTTACAGAATATGTACCGTAATCATCAAGATTTATTTCTTGAATGGAACTTATCGTTACATTCTTTTTTAAAATTTTATCAACATCCTTTTCGGGACTGCTGAACGTAAAAAATCCGCCGTTTTTCGTATTCATATGATTTACATTGGATATTAGCCAAATATCATGGTTTAGTTTGTAGGAATTTGAATAAGCAAAGATTCCAATAACCTGATAATCATTTGGCACATTTGTCTTTGACACATCTTCTCCAATAATCGCTACCTTCTTGTTAGTAGAGAATACATCATATTTCTCAGAGTAATGTATAGGAGGGAGAAGAACGTTTCCACTCAATACAACATGTTTAAGATTAGGAGATTCAGGATGTGATTGATATAACAAATAATTATCTTGATCTACTACAATAGGAAATAGCGGCTTTTGCGTTGTAAACGATATGGAATTGCTATTAACATAACCATTGTTAACCATATTGACTTTATCGATATAAGATAAGAAGTAACCAATAGCCATACAGCACAAATGTAAAAGAAGAAGATAAATCATATACTCGGGAGTGAAAAAATGATATTTTTTCATAATTTATAACATAGGATAAAGATAGGAAATGGTCAAAAGACCATCTCCTAATCTTTATCTATTTTTTGCCCCAGTAAGTCTTCGCAACTGCTCCGACTGGATCAATATACTTACTATAAGCTACAGTTGAACCTGTGCCGTATACTCTATAACTATCTCCTTGAACCCCAAACATTCCCTCAAATCTTGCTCTTGAATAATGATGAACGCCTTTCCAGGACGTACGTGCGACAACACGCTTAGCTACGTATGTACTTTTAGTTTGCGTCTCAATTGTAGCTTTGTGACTTTGCGGCTTAGACGCTGCTGCATACGTTGAAACTTGTTGGGAATTCGTTGAAATCCAACTGCCTTTCCCTTCAGTCCAACCACCCTCTGCGGCAAACGATGAATTCGGAACTGTACATAATACAGCTGCAGCGAAAGCACAAGTCGCGGTGATTTTAAATAATTTACTTTTTCTTTTGATTTTAATTTCCATTCCCTTTACCTCTTTCCAATATTTTCTTTAAATCATGAATCAAAGTACTATACTACCAGACTTTTGATTAAAATCAACCATATACCTCCTAAAACAGGGTAATATTACTTATTCATTTAAAATTTGTATATTTTTATGAATAGTTTAAACAGAGTAGCTAGTTTCCGTATTTTTTTCTGTTACGTATAGAATTTGTTTTTAAGTCCGATTAAAATGGATGAACTTGCTGTACTTCAGCTATGATAAGTTAATATGTATTCATCAACCTCCTTACGTTTTCGCCTTACCAGAACGGGTAGTGTATGATAGAAGCATGAGTTTGATAAACGTCTCTCTATAGGAGGAATGTTCATGAATTCGGTCATTTTATTTGATGGGGAATGTAACTTTTGTGATTCGAGCGTGCAGTTCATCATTAAGCGGGATCCGAAGGGGCTTTTTCATTACGCTTCGCTCCAAAGCGAGGCGGGGCAGGAGTTGCTGAAAAAGTATGATGTTCCTGCAGACATGGATAGCATCGTGCTGATCGAGAAGGATCAGGCCTATTATAAATCGTCTGCCGCCTTGAGGATTTGCCGGGGGCTGCAAGGTGCATGGAAATTGTGTTACGGTTTCATCATCGTTCCAAGCTTCATCCGGAATATCGTTTATGACTTCATTGCCAGAAACCGGTATAAATGGTTCGGAAAGAAGGCAGAGAGTTGTATGCTGCCATCACCAAATGTTCGGAAGCGTTTTTTATAGGAAAGAAAAAGGACAATGAGCCATCAGTTGCTCGTTGTCCTTTTCATTGGGTAAAAGTGGAGTACCTCCATAAATGATTGGCCGTTGGGCGGGCCATCATTTCAAGACCTTTACTTTTCGCCAGATGCAGCGTCTCCCACTCTTGGTCATCCGTCTCCTTTAGATATATTTCATGATGGGGTGCTTGGTCATGATAGCCGGCGATATTGATTTCGCCATTACGGTAAAAGGTTCCGATCACTTTATAATCGACGGCAGGAGAAAGGATGATTGGATTGCCAACAGAGTGTGTCAGTTGAATCGTCGTTTTCTCTTTATTGGATAAAACATGTTTCACTATAATGTCTTCGTCTGATGCCACACCTTCTTCAAGAAAGACGCGATCCTTATCGTACGCCTCACTTTTTCCGACCGCTTTGGAAAATTCGATTTCCGCAGCCTTCTCCTTTTCCTGGATCGTCACATCAACCCTGGTTCTGTAGCGGGGTGATTCAGGATCGAAACTCCGATTGTCTCCTTTAAAATAAGGAACCTTGGAAGCAAGGTTCGGGTTCTTCAGCCACTCCTCCGGTAAAAAGGTGGTATAGCGAAGCTGCCAATTCCTTTGCTTTTTACGATCGATTTGGCTTTCCTCAACCGACTGCAATAGCTGTTTCACCTGTCCTACCCTCTTGGTGTTCGTTATTTCCTCAATCGCTGCCTGTTCTAGTGAAGATCCTTTTTTAAAAGCTCCAACAATACTCGCCAAAAGGGATTTTACGGCATATGTTTCTTGTTCGGAACGCGGAAGGGGACGCCTCGCTTTGATCGTATATGTGTATTCTTGGTTCTCACCAATACTCCGATCATGGAAGGAACATCCTTTCACCCTCCCGACCTTCACGCCGTTCCGGTAAATCATATATTCCTCTATTCCTTTTATCGGCTCCCATTCCAGGCTGATTTGGCCCTTTGCTACAATCGTGGTGAAGACCAGATCCAGAAGGATATTATCCTCTTTCTTATTGTCTGTAGTCGTCGATGTCTGTATTTTCATTCGGTTCAAGACGCGTTTCCCTTCATCCATGCTCTCGATTGTATACGTATAAAGCGTTCCAGCTGTCAGTCCTTCTTCTGCTACATAAGGCTCCGCTCCGCTATATATCAGCTGTAGGTCTCTAAATACCCGGTAGAAGTGTGCATCATCTCGCCAGACAAGCATTATGGCAGCCTCTTTCCGCTCAATCTTGCACATCAAGGACGTCGTCTTGATTACGGCCCGGTGCAGTCTCTTATGTGAAACGAGACAAGCGATGCCAGCTATCCCGAGAGCTAGCAATGTATGCCGGGGCTTGATGGTAACTGCGCCTAGTTTTAAGCGTGGAAATGCATAATGAGACATCAACAACTTCAACACCTCTTCCTTTTATAGGTGTATCTCTTCTTGTTTCTTTACCCACTTTGCACTCCGAGCACACTTTGCAATGTGCTGCCACGTTCATTAACCTAAAAAAATGAGGAAAGTCTTGTATCCATTTAACGGCGATTTTATATGTCTATTCATTTTTTCGCCGAAAAAGCATCATGAATGCTACCACTCATGATGCTTTCCACTTTCTTTATCCTGATTTTGGAATCCCCTCTCGCAGGCGATCTGGCAGCTCTACAAGCGTTTCGTTCAAGGTATCCAGTTTCGTTTCAATTCGATGAAGCAAATAAAGGGTTACGATGATCGGAAACCCAATATCACTGACAAACGGCAGGATTTGATCCACTTTCTTCACCTCACCTTCTAGGGGTGAACTCTAAAAGGATGCACGACGCTATACGTTAGCCGAGCTCCAACTCCTCGACATTCCGCTCAACAAGTCGTGCGCCCTTCACGCCGACGAATCCTCCCGAAGCCGAAACGAAGACATTTCCGGCAATCAATTGTTCCATTGCCAGTTTAATCGTATTTACATGAACAGGATGCTTCGGATTTTCAACGGCAATCGTCGCTGATTTGCCTTCCGCAGTCTCGAATATCATTTCCAACACTTTAGCCACTTGACATCACCTCCCTCCGGACCGTTTATACACCACTTAGCCAATCAACGAATACGTATCGACCCTGGTCACTTCGCCCATTGGATAATTCTGCACACTGGCAATGGCAGCAGCTGTTGAAAACAACTGATCAGCATTTGCCTCGATCCTGATGTTCGTGAAGGTTCTGCGTTTGAAGGCGATGGATCCTTTTTCATTTATCCCCGTTTCAAAATCCACCCGAAGCGTACTGGATACTGGAATTTGGTCAGCCATGTTTTTCACCTCCTTTCACACTCTATATAAACATTTTGGAGCGGAAAGTAGCATCATCTTGAACGTTGCCTTATGAAAGAATTCGGCATTTGGCTTTAACTGGAACAATATGTTCGCTTTTAAATGGAAATAATAATCGTGAAAGGAAGTGGATCAGTTATGACACTAGAATGGTTCGACCGAATAAGCGGGGAATTGCAGGATCATCTTACTTCGATATGCGACGAATATGACAGCAATGGCAGCATGATCGTGGAGCGCGGAGCGAAGCATCCACGCATCGAATTTTATACAGAGCTGGATGACAACGAAAGGGATCATTTCGCCTCGGTGTTTTTCGATCCGCATAATCAAGAATTTTATCTCGAGTCCTTCGAGCCTGAATTAGGGCAGATCAGCAGAGTGATTTTAGCGGATATTGAAGAAATCGTTGATGCTGTCCACGAAGGCTTTCATGACTACATGGAAGAAACCGATTATGAAGACGATGCTGATGGATTTGAAGAAAATGAAGATACCGTGACTTACGAAATTGATGTTGAATGGGAAACACCGGAAGTAACCGCTTATAGCAAGGAAAATGAAGTGGAAGTCACCTATCAATTCGGAATCGTCCAGGAAACCGGTGATGGCGTACTAAAGCGGATCAATCGGATCCGAACAGCAAATGATGACCTATTGAAGGATGAAACCAACTTCATATTCAGCAGGGAAGAAGCAAGCACCATCATCGCCATGATCGCCAGCCACATGGATAAACTAAGCGAAATGGATTAAACAAAAAAACCTTGTCCAGAAATTTAACTATACAGATTAATCAAAATTCATAAAAAAAGAACCCATATCTTATCGTATGGGCTCTTTTTTTGGGGTTTACTCGCGAATTCGGCTCGTTTATTCGTGAGTTTGGCCGTTTTATTCGTGAATTTGGCCGTTTTATTCGTGAGTTTGGCACTTTTATTCGTGAGTTCGTGCTTTACTCTAATTCGGACGTTTTCTCATCATCTCGTGCTTTACTCGGTTTCGTCTTTAGACGATGCCGAACCACGTGTAGAGAGCGATGACGACGAAGACTGCCAGTGATTTGATGATGGTGATCATGAAGATGCTGCCGTACGATTGTCGGTGTGTTAATCCGGTGACGGCAAGTAAGGTAATGACTGCTCCGTTATGCGGAAGGGTGTCCATGCCGCCTGATGCCATGGCGACGACTCGGTGCATGACTTCGGGTGAGATATTGGCCGCGGCGATGGCTTGATTGTATTTGTCGGCCATTGCGCTTAAGGCAATTCCCATTCCGCCTGATGCGGATCCCGTTATGCCTGCGAGTGCACTGGTGGCGACAGCGCCATTGACAAGCGGATTGGAAAAGACGCCGGATATGCCATCACTGATTTTTGCGAATCCTGGGAGGGCAGCGATGACTCCGCCAAAGCCGTATTCGGATCCTGTGTTCATGACGGCAAGTAAGGATCCGCCGATACTGGTGTTCAGGCCTTCTTTCATGTTTTTCGTCACTCGTTTCCAATCATAGGCAAGGGCGGTGATGATGCCGACTACCAAGGCGATGACAACCGCCCAGATGGCGGAAGTGGCCGCTACATCAACGGAGTAGGCCTCAAGTCCGATTGCCGAAAAATCAAATCCATTCGGGTACCACTTCGGTATCGCCTTGGACAGATAATTGTTCATGAGGGCCACTAATGCAAGGGGAACGAATGCTAATATCTGCCGTAAAACAGATTGATTGGTTTGTAAATCTGGAACTGGCTCGCCTTGTTCCGATTCAGCGGCGGCCTGTTTTTCCTCCGGCGTGCCGTAATAGCCTTCTCCCGCTTTTTTGGCGCGTCTCTTACGGCTCTCCAAATAAGCCAGGCCGACCGATAGGACAAAGATGGCTCCGATGATGCCAAGGATCGGGGCGGCATAAATGTCCGTACCAAAGAAGGACGTAGGGATGACATTTTGAATTTGCGGCGTGCCCGGCAGAGCGTCCATCGTGAACGTGAATGCACCAAGGGCGATGGTGGCCGGCATCAGCCTTTTTGGAATATCGGCTTGCTTGAACAATTGGACGGCAAAAGGATAAATGGCGAATACCGCAACAAACAAGCTCACTCCACTATAAGTTAAAATTGCACCTAAAAGAACAATCGTCAGCATCGCTTGTTTGGCACCGATCAAGCGAACGATCGTCTTGGCAATTGATTCGGCGATTCCCGACATTTCAATGATTTTCCCAAAAATGGCACCTAATAAAAAGACGGGAAAATAGTTTTTGATGAATAGGACCATCTTTTCCATGAATACCCCTGAATAGAAGGGTAAGACGTTACTCGGATCAATCAAAAAAACCGGTAAAAGTGCAAAGATTGGTGCAAATAAAATAACGGAATAACCGCGATAGGCTGCGAACATTAGCAGACCAAGCGACAGTAGAATTATCAGTAAGTCCATGTAAATCCCCCTAACACATTTAATCCAACTTTGAAAAATTACGCCAAATTAGTCAAATATACGCCAAAAGTGAACCTCTTTGTCAATTTCAGTTTGACAGAAAGGTTCACCTTCAGTTTGTTATACGTTAGTTATTATTGAGCTGTATAGCCGCCATCGATGACAACAGCTTGACCTGTTACGCTTTTCGCTTTATCGCTTGCCAAGAACAAGGCATAATCAGCGATTTCACTAACATCCAATAGACGTTTTTGAGGGACTAATGGAAGAAGGACTTCTGCCAATACATCCTCAATCGGAACATTACGTGTTTTCGCCAAGTCTGCCATTTGTCCGCGAACAAGTGGAGTATCAACATAGCCAGGGCATAAAGCATTGACCGTAATCCCGTGCTCTGCACCTTCCAAAGCAGCAACTTTCGTTAAACCGATGACTCCGTGTTTCGCACTGTTGTACGCCGCTTTACCTGCGAAGCCGATGACTCCGTTAATGGAAGATACGTTGATGATGCGGCCGAAACCTTGTTCCTTCATGATCGGGAATACGGCTTTAGTTAACATGAACGGTGCTGTCAACATGATTTTGATCATCAATTCGTATTTAGCAGTCGGGAAGTCCTCGATTGGTGATACATGCTGTAACCCAGCATTGTTAATGACGATATCTACCGAACCAAATGTTTCTTTAGCTTCTTTCACCATGTTTACGATATCTTCTTCGTTCGTTACATCAGCTTTGATACCGATTGATTCAAAGCCTTCTGCTTTAAGGGACTCAGCCGCTTCTTTTACCATTTCTTCGTTGATGTCGGAAAGAACGACCTTGGCACCGCTTTGAGCGAAATGTTTACCTATTTCAAATCCAATACCGCGAGCAGAACCTGTAATGATGACGACTTTATTTTCAACCATGATAAATTCCTCCTACTGAACATTTTTTTATTAGACGATTCCGATGGCACCCATGATAATACCGACGATCATCGCAATTGTCGGGATGATGAATGCTACCATGAATACATCCTTATATGTTTCTTTATGTGTTAACCCTGTAACCGCTAAAAGTGTTAACAGCGCTCCATTATTAGGGAAAATGGATGCACCTGAGGCAACTGCGGCCATTCTATGGAATACATCCGGGCTAATTCCCGTAGATTGGGACAAGCTGTAGAACGTGTCGCCAAGAGCATTGAGCGCAATCCCCATACCGCCTGAAGCGGAACCAGTAATGATTGCCATGATCTGGACGGCAAGCGATTCTGCAACTAATGGATTGCTTGAAATGTTAAGCAGCCAAGAAGTTACGTTATCAAAAGCAGGTGTCGCCTGAATGACAGCTCCGAATCCAACAGCAGCACTAGTATTCAGGATTGCCATCACTGAACCTTTTGCTCCCTCGTTAACAGAGAAAACGAACCTTTTATAATCCTTGATATTAATGACCATTATGCTCAGAACACCTAATATTAAAGCATAAATCGGTTCCAATTTTACGACGTTAAGTAATACGACAACAATAATAAGCGGAACCAACGATAAAATCCAATTTGGAATTTTCTCATCTTCATCCGAATCCTTAACGGATTCATCCGTTTCTATGAACCCCTCACCTTTGGCAGACAGGGATTTTTGTCTATAAGCTAACCAAAAATACCCGCCAACAGCCATAATTAGTGAAGTGACGATCCCGATAATCATTCCAGAAGAAGGAGTCGTGTGAAAATACTCCATCGGTATCAGGTTTTGAATTTGTGGAGTACCTGGTATTGCCGTCATTGTAAAAGTAAAGGCCCCAAGAGCGAAAGTAGGTACCAATAATCTTCTCGTAACATTTGCTTCTTTGAATAAAGCAAGTGCGATAGGATAAACTGCAAACACGACAACGAACAAACTAACGCCACCATATGTTAATAAAGCTGAAGCGATAAGTACCCCAAGAATTGCTCTCTTTTTACCAATTAACTGTGTTACCTTTTTAGCAACTGATTTCGCTGCGCCCGTTTCATCCATCAACTTCCCGAAAATCGCTCCGAGCAAGAAGATAGGGAACCATTTCTGAACGAATCCGACCAAACCGGTCATATACGTTCCTGTATACGTATCAAATACATTTAGTCCGCTCATTAATGCTACAACTCCAGCCACTAATGGAGCTACCCAAATTATGGACCATCCCAGATAAGCTAAAGCCATCAACAATACTAAGCCAATAACAATACTTAACACTCGAAATCACCTCTTTTCTTGGTGATATCAATCGTTTTGCTTTCCATCCTAGTTCCCCCTTGATGTTTCACCCCTGAAAATGTTATATCAGAACATCCTCTTTTTATTATGCCAACATATTTTTAAAATGATTCCTTGACTGTGTCCCTAGTAAGCTGAACAAGACAAGCAATAAGTTAAGAGTATATCTATGAACTTCTTACGTATTCTACTAGCAAAGAGAATGTTTTTTTGATATAGGGTAATATATACTTGCTTTTTTAATTCTCATATAGTTTACATCCACTATATTTATAAGTAAAATGAATAAAAAGAATAGAATTCATGCAAATCGCGAATAAGTAGGAGCGATAAAGAGATGGAATTTCGAGACTTAAAATCCTTCACGGAGGTAGTCCTTCATAAAAGCTTTACCAATGCCGCAGCAAATTCTTATTTAACACAGCCATCCTTGAGTAAAGCCGTCAAAAAACTCGAGGAAGAACTGCGTGTCGAACTATTCGACCGATCAACTAGACATTTACGCCTTACCGATGCCGGTCAAATTGTCTATCAGCAAAGCCTAAAAGCCTTTGCGGCCTTATCGGAATTGAACGTACTCCTCGATGACCTGAGGGAGGTTACAACAGGCGAAGTCAAAATCGGCATCCCGCCGCTTATCGGCACCTTATTTTTTCCGGAAATTGCCCGCAGCTTTCAAGAACGTTATCCGAAGGTTACCCTTCAGTTGGTGGAGCTTGGAGCCAAGCTGATCGGCAAGCTTGTCGAAGACGGCCAAATCGATCTCGGCATCGTCGTATTGCCAGCGAGTGATGCTACCTTCAATATCTCCCCCTTCATTGAAGATGAATTCGTTTTGTTCCTTCATGATGAACACAGGCTCGCCCAGCAAGCCTTTGTCTCTCTAGCTGAATTGAAGGATGAGAAATTCATCCTTTTTGCAGAGGGTTTTACCTTGCATGACTACATTATTCAGGCGTGTGAAAAGGACGGATTCACCCCGGACATCTCATACCAAAGCTCACAATGGGATTTAATCATCGAGCTCGTCTCATCCAAGCTCGGCATCACCCTCCTGCCCAGATCGATTTATCATAAGCAAACGAACGAAAACGTAAAAATCATCCCGCTAAAAAACTCGGAGCTTTACTGGAAACTGGGAGTCATCACCAAAAAAGACGCCTACCAATCGTACGCCTTGAAAGAGCTATTGAAGCTGTTGGAGGAAGGAAAGCAAATCGTACAATGTGACCTTCCTCATAAATGAAAAGCAGTGAATTTCATCGACGAAATTCACTGCTTTTCAGCATGTATACCAGCCTCCATCATAAGATTAAAGGATTGATTCGAATACTAAGGAGACTCGCTATGAAAGCAATGGTATGCACAAAATACGGTTCACCAGATGTACTGGAGCTCAAGGAGGTGGAAAAACCCACTCCTAAGGACAACGAAATCCTCATAAAGATACATGCGACAACAGTAGCCTCCGGGGACGTAAGGGTCCGCAGCTTCAATAGCCCCTTTTTGCTTTGGCTCCCGATGCGAATCTTCCTCGGAATTAGAAAACCGCGTAAATCCATACTTGGCGTGGAATTAGCCGGAATCGTTGCGGAAACGGGATCAATGGTGAAAAAATTCAAAAACGGCGACGACGTTTTTGCGATGACAGGCATGAATTTCGGCGCTTATGCCGAGTACATTTGCTTGCCTGAAGACGGGGAGGTTGTCATGAAACCGGTGAACCTATCCTACAGGGAGGCGGCCGCCGTTTCATTTGGAGGAACAACAGCGCTTCACTTTTTCCGAAAAGCCAAAATCGAGGCTGGACAAAAAGTCCTCATCTACGGGGCTTCCGGAGCTGTAGGGACTTCAGCGGTACAGCTTGCCAAATGCTTTGGAACAGAGGTTACCGGCGTATGCAGTGCCGCTAATTTTGAACTGGTGAAATCGCTCGGAGCCGACAAACTCATCGATTATACCGAAGAAGACTTCACGAAAAGCCCAGAGCGATACGATATCATTTTTGATGCAGTTGGAAAAAGCTCCAAAGCCAGCTGCAAAAAAGCTCTAGCTTCAAATGGAAGATACGTGTCAGTGGAGGGCCAAGGAATAGCCAAAATCCTTACCGAAGATTTACTTTACCTCAAGGAGCTCATCGAAACAGGAAAGCTAAAACCGGTCATCGATAAATGCTACCCACTCGAGCAAATTCCCGAAGCTCATCGATATGTGGAAAAAGGACATAAAAAGGGAAATGTCGTGATAACAGTTGATCATGACGAAGACTGACATAGCATTTTGCACACTACTTGTATCCTAACCCCCTTCCTCCGTACTTCCACTCAATTCATAAATCGTGAAACGTTAACCAGAAACACACGTATATGGAAGGTAATGAGAAATTCGGGAGGAAGTCATGAAAATAGTTGCCATTGTACAATTGGTTTTGTTTATTGGGATTCCAGCCTTGATGATGTGGCGGAGCTATAAAAAGATGACGGAAGAAGAAAGAAATGACTTTAGAACTGATTTCGCGAGCAAGCGTTTTGCCGCTACATACGGCTTACTTGCACTCAGCTTCGCACTATTATGGCTCGAACCGATTTTTGCAATCACATGGTTGAAAACGGGAAGCGCCATATGATAGATAGTGAATAGCGTCTTTATATGGGTAAACGCTTCATCAAAGTGGAAAGCCGTGCTAGGAAGCTTCTCTTCAATGATCGCTTTAGCTCTGTTTTTATGGTTGGTCACAAAATAGGTGCGGCTCTTTTTAGCACCTATTTCTTTTAATTGGTTGTGTTTTAGACAACGATAGCACTTTTTCGGCTACTTCTTTTGGCCGAACATCTAACGAGGAGAGGTCTTCTATTTTTACCCACATAGGCTTTCATAGGCTGATATGTTCCTCTTAAGCTGTCTTTGTACTCTTCTCCATTTCCCGTACCGAGTACCCCTTCAATGATATCTCCTAAGAAAAAGTACTGAATCCCATTAAAATGAACAATTGCCAGGCAATCTTTAACCTCCACCTTAACTCCTAATTCTTCAAAGGCTTCCCTTTTTGCAGCTTGTTCAGGCGTTTCAGCTTTTTCAATCCCTCCGCCTGGGAAGACATAATAAGCAGTCCCTTCTCTACATCTTCTAATCAAGGCTACTTTATCTTTTACCTTTAAGATGATTGACCCTCTATTCCTCACCATATATTCCTCCTCATTTAAAAAAGAAAATCCTGATTTGAGTTTCTCCATATTGCTTTTCGTTCATTATTTAAAGAGATTCACACACACATAAAAAGCTACCGAAAATGAAGAAATTAGTGGTTTTTAAGAAAAAAATAAGTTAAATACGAATATTAAATAATGTTTTTATTATAAATGTTCACTTTTTCATTGATTCTTTACTGTTCGTTTGTTATATTAAAAAAGCAAAAACCCAACAATCATTACTCGTATATGCTCGGAAATATGGTCTGAGCGTTTCTACCTGGTTCCCGCCTGAAAGAACTGGACTACGAGTTAAAGTATTCTTCTGCTCGTCTTATTCGAGCAGCTAATGATCTAGCAATATCTTCATTGTTGCTTTATTATCGATGCTTTGACTTTCGTAGCTCTAGAAGGCAGAATCATTCTGCCGTTCTGGAGCTTTTTTCTTTCAGATCAAACCTGCGAGTGCATCCAATATAAAGGGGAGATTACTATGAAAAACAACTTGTTGAAAAAGTACACGATAGTAGGAATTCTTACGTTACTGTTAGTTTCGATGATGGCAGCTTGCAGTTCTGCACCGAAAAAAGAAACAGCAGAAAAAAAGGCGCAAAGGCCCATCATGGTTCAAGGTCCCATGCCAATCGAAGCTGAACATTTCGCAGAAAGATTGAAAAATGTAAAGGAAGAAAAATCAGGGGATTTCGTTTTTTACATCGGAACTTTAGATGATTATCCGGTAATCGTTGCGAAAACAGGTAAAGGCATGGAAAATACCGCTGCCGCGACAGCAATTGCCATTGAAAAATATAATCCCATCGCCATCATCAATCAAGGAACTTCCGGCGGACATGATCCAGAATTAAACGTTTTTGATATCGTGTTAGGAAAAAGAACGACAAACCTCGGTTCATTAAAAACAGCCGATAAAGCTGAAAACGAAGGCATCGACCCAACTATATGGAAGCCGATGGACTTAATGGCTTCTGAAGGAAGTGCTGGAGAAGACCCTAATGCTGAAAAGCCACGCTTCTACGAGGGAGATAAGGAATTACTTGCAGCCGCACATGCCGTTAAGGATACGTACACAAAAGGTAAGGTTGTCGATGGTACGATCGGTTCAGCGGACGTTTGGAATAATGAAGTCGATCGGATTAAGTGGTTCCATAAGAATTATGATACATCTGTAGAAGAGATGGAAGGCGCCGCCGCCGCACAAATCGCCAAAGCTTACGATGTTCCCTTCCTAGGGATACGGGTGCTATCCAATAATAAAGTGAATGGCGGTAAATATAACCCGAATACAGCAACTGCCAATCAAGGATACGTTTATGAAGTGGTCAAACAATATATCACTACGGTTAACAAATAACCTCGAACATGCAAAAAAGGCGCAGACAACTATCTGCGCCTCTTTTCTTCATTCCTGATCGCAAAATGTCAAGCTAAGGCTGTTCAATGTGTGAAGTCTGGCGGTAAAAATGAATAAATCATCGTAGTTATTTCCTACATATTCTTCGATGATGATATATCCTTTTCTGAATCTATCAACCAATAAATGCGTGTAGTTTTCATCCCAGGTGTACCGATTGATCCTTTTAAGTTCATCTGCCCATACTTGAAACTTAAACTCCTCGACAAGCAGCTTCAACTGATACAACTTATCTATATGTACACAAAAGATATTGTTCTTATCTTCATGTTGTTTTTGGACGAATTCAATAAAACCCTTGATTTGATCAGCGAGCATATTCGCTATTTGCATCTCGAAGCTCATCACTCCATCTCATCTCCCCCATGTCTAAAATCCCGCTACATCTCATTATTTAAATGTATGTTTTGATGGGCTATTTTAACACCCGGAATTACTCTTTAACGATAGATTCCTTATTTCTCCTATGTATCATCAAAAAGCCCCCTTTCCGTCCAAGGGGACTTCACACTTTTTTGGTTACATTGAATCAAGAATCAAAGAGATGAGCAGGCCGGCAGCGGTGAATATCCCGGTGATCGGGCCTCCGTCCTCATAGGCTTCGGGCATCATCGTTGACGCAATCATGGCAATGATCCCGCCGCCCGCAAAGGCTGCCATCGCTGCCATCACATATTCCGGGGCATGGTCGAGAAAGAGATAGCCGCCCATCGACGATAAAGACGAGATGACGAGTACGGAAAACCATAGCAGCATGATTTTCTTTTTGGAATAGTTACTATTGAGCAAGCCCGTCGTACTTGAAAGCCCCTCGGGAATATTACTGATGAAGATGGCAATCACCAACAGCCAGCTTACCGAGCCACCGCCTAAGAGGCTGGCGCCAATCATGATCGACTCCGGAATGGCATCCATCACCGTCCCAATGAAAATCGCTAAGCCGGCTTCCTTTGTCGAGCTTTTATTGGACCGTTTCCGTGAATCGGCACCTCTTTTGGAAACAAGGAAGTCCAAGACCGTAAACACGGCAGCTCCTGCAATAAATCCGATCGCCGTTGCCCAGAGTCCGCCATCATGCACCGAATCAGCAAGCAGCTCATAAGCAGCCGCCCCGATCAATACCCCCGTTCCAAATGCCATAATATAACCAATGATGTTTTTCTTGATCGGAATCAAGATGGCCGCAAGTGCACCAAGCAGGACAGCTGAGCCTGAAACCCCTCCCCAAAAGACCGCATTCCACATCATATACCCTACTTTCCTTTTTTCTAGCATGATACCCATGTTGGTGCCCTATGTAAACAGAAACAAGGTAAATCAGCGTCGCGAGGGCATATAGGTGGCCAACTTTATGTATAGGGCTTAGATGACGGAAGCTTGCGGTTTTCCTTCCTCTTTTTCACTAACCTTCGCAATCTTATCAACGAACATTTGGAAAACCTTCCTTTTTTCCTCCAGCTCTTTTATTGATTGTTTCAACTCGTTCAGCTTTTGCTCAAACGGTTTATGATACAGCTCACGGATGTTGCGGATAATCTCATCATTAATGGTCGATTGGACAACCTGCTTCGTAATATTGAATTTGTAGGAATAAACCTGAAGCTCACGTTTCACGCCCTCATATTCCTTTTCGATCTCATTCAGCACGGCACTGATCTCTTCATTCCAATCCACTAACGCCTTTTTCACATGCTCCTCCACCAAAATCCCCCTCTTTCACTATCAAATCCGATTCCATAAAAGCTCATTGTACCAATCCTTCATGTCGGTTTCTTTTCTGCTTATTTACTGAACGAATACGTTTTATTAAAAACACGTAACAGTTGGCCCCCGTGATCCTAGGGACAAGGCATCCTCCAAAGAATATACAACCGGCACGAAACACTTCTTCCCCTTCACATACAATGTAACGACGACGATAACCGATGGAGTGATTACATGATTCATACAGTTAAGAAAGGGGAAACGCTAGGTCAGATTTCCAAAGACTACCGAACATCGCTAGCTTCGATCATCCTTGCTAACCCGACCATAAACCCTAACGTCATATACCCAGGCCAAGCAATCGTAATACCCGGCTTCCCCCCACCTGATTCCATTCCATATCAGATTGATGTTTCCATTAACAACCGCACGCTAAAGCTACTGAACAATGGCGCCCTCCAAAAACAATACCCGATCGCGGTAGGCCGGATATTGTACGGAACACCAGTAGGTCAGTTCATCATCATCAATAAGGCCCCCAACCCTGGAGGCCCATTCGGAACGATGTGGATGAGTTTATCAAAAGAACACTACGGAATTCATGGAACGAATGATCCAAGCTCAATCGGCAAAGCGGTATCCAAGGGCTGCATTCGCATGTACAACCGAGATGTAGAAGCCTTATCGAAAATCGTTCCGATCGGGACATTGGTGACGATTCATCCGTAAGATTTTCCCCATCTTAAATAAGCCGACAGGTTGACCCCATCGGCTTATTTTCTCATTTACTTAAAAATCAAACTAGAATAAATTTTTCGTTCCGGTTCATCCAATAGAAAAATATTGTATGCACCCAAGAACAACAAACAAAACTGGAGGCGAATTGCCCTCCGCCGCTTAATAATCGAACAAGAACCCCCTTATGCAAAGCGGTCATTTTTTAATATGGGTGTATATTAGTATAGTTGTAAAATCACCACGACTATCGCGCCTTTCAATTTCGCATTACCATTTCAGCTAGATTAGTTCCTAAAGTTATCTTATCAACAAAAAATGGCAGGGACCCCCACTGCCATTCATGCGTTAATATAAAAGCATTATCTTTTAATATTAATCATTTTCCAAAAGAATAATAACCAGAGGATTATACAAAAAAACAGCACGTATAAATGAAAAGAATCGAAGTTTAGAACAATGTAAGTAATACTAAAAATAACAGGCAATTGCACCCCTACAAGTATAGTGGATTTTTTAACAATCTTATATTGCAGATAGCAAAGTCCCATCATGATAAGTAAAAAAAACATGATATCATTCCCTAATAAAATTATTTTCCCCTTACTTTTGCTTTTTCAAGAGCTTTTTTAGCATAAATATCTGAGCTAGCATTCGTTAATGGTTTCTTACTAATTTTAAGTATTTCAGCCAAGTCATTACTACTAATATCTTCAAATTCACTTAATACTAATGCCGCTACTCCCGTTACATAAGCTGTAGCGAAAGATGCACCACTTGAATATAAATAATCATTTTCGGGTAAAGCTCCTAAAATATTTTCACTCAGTTGAATCTTAAAAAAATGGCCCCTATTCAATCTTCAAGCAACTTAACCGCTTTTTAATTATTTGATATGGATGCCAATCTAGTTATTACTACCTGGATTTAGTAAACATTACAATTATACACATATTTTCCTGAAAAGTAAGTCCTATTTTTAAAAGCGATCTCATGAGAACATTGAACTATAGGAATAAACATATATTCTATATTAACTTTGGCAATCAAATAAAATAGGTGATTCTACTTAAAAGCTATACTACCTACTTTTATTCCTCAAAACCTTACTAAAGGAGTAATTAAACATGGATGCTGGTACTTGGAGTATTTTAGGAATGTTCGGCGGTTTATTAAGTCTTCTGCGATACGTTAATTATAAATCAAAAGAAAGAGATACAGAATTAAAGGAACGAATTGAACAATTAGAAAAAAAAATAAAAGATGCTAATTAAACTGGTACCTGTAGTTAGGACACTTGAAAAAGAGTGTTTTATTTGCACATAACCCTGTCAAGTAGACAATAAAAAAAGAGTGTTTTTTAAGCTGCGGCCTTTTCTCGATAT
>NZ_LMBV01000085.1:210-328 GCF_001439925.1 Peribacillus muralis | reverse complement strand
CGTGTTGGCCGTGATGGTTTGTCCATCCTTCAATTCGATCTGGTTGCCTTTAACACCTGTTACAGGCAGACTCGTCAAGAATTCGACGCCGCGCTTTTGCAGGCTTGTCATGGCCCGG
>NZ_LMBV01000085.1:0-154 GCF_001439925.1 Peribacillus muralis | reverse complement strand
GTAGTCGACGCCGAATTTTTTGGCGATTTTAGGGAAATGATCGACGATTTCACCGATCAACTCGACGCCGGTCAAGCCGCCACCGCCGATGACGATGGTCGCATCGGCTTCATTTTTCGTTTGGGCATATTCACGAATGCGATCTTCGATATGC
>NZ_LMBV01000080.1:238-389 GCF_001439925.1 Peribacillus muralis | reverse complement strand
CGATGGTAGTTGGGGGTCTCCCCCTGTGAGAGTAGGACGCCGCCAAGCCAATATAGAGATCAGCCAGCCCGGCTGGTCTTTTTTTGTGTTTTTAGCGTGTAATCATGACGAAATGAAGGGAAGGTAGCTGCTAATCCGGCCTAAGCCCAGC
>NZ_LMBV01000080.1:0-179 GCF_001439925.1 Peribacillus muralis | reverse complement strand
GAATTATTTTTAGAAATGTGTTGACTTAAAAATGAAATCGGTATATTATAAATAAGCACCAAGTAAGACGCATGAAATATTTCATCAGCTTTCGGCAGATTAACCGAAAGAAAAATAATAACTGTTGACTTCTTACTATGAAAATGATAAGATGAAATGGTCGCTGAGAAACACGGCGA
>NZ_LMBV01000073.1:309-542 GCF_001439925.1 Peribacillus muralis | reverse complement strand
AATTGGCAGACGCACCAGACTTAGGATCTGGCGCCGCAAGGCGTGGGGGTTCAAGTCCCTTCACCCGCACTGATAATTTTCTTCTTGACATAAAGGAGAAAAGGGTGCTATACTTACAAAGTCGCTTTCGCGGTCGTGGCGGAATGGCAGACGCGCTAGGTTGAGGGCCTAGTGGGGGAAACCCCGTGGAGGTTCGACTCCTCTCGGCCGCACCAATAACATCATAGAAATTA
>NZ_LMBV01000073.1:0-244 GCF_001439925.1 Peribacillus muralis | reverse complement strand
GCTCAGCTTGGTAGAGCACTTGGTTTGGGACCAAGGGGTCGCAGGTTCGAATCCTGTCTTCCCGACCATCCTTTCTCGGATACTTTAGAAAAATTAAATGCGGGTGTAGTTTAGTGGTAAAACCTCAGCCTTCCAAGCTGATGATGAGAGTTCGATTCTCTTCACCCGCTCCATTATTGCTCTTTGAAAACTGAACAAAACAAAGCGCCAACGTTAAATTTTAAGTGAGCACACACTATTAAAA
>NZ_LMBV01000061.1 GCF_001439925.1 Peribacillus muralis | reverse complement strand
TGAACTGACCCATCGAATTGAGACTTAGAAAAAACACTTATGCTGCCTGCTCTCCAAACTCAATTGGAGACAGGTAGTTTAATTTTGCCTGAATACGTATTTGGTTATAATAATACATGTATTGATTTACCATTTGCACTACTTTAGAATTAGATATAGATGCTCTTCTTTGAGTGTTGAATCCTTCCGACTTTAGCGAGGAGTGAAAGGATTCTATGACGGCATTATCATGGCAGTTTCCTTTTCGGGACATGCTTGTGATGATGCCTTTTTCTTTAGCTAAATTTTGAAAAACATAAGATGTATAAACAGAANNCCTTGATCAGTATGAATCAGTAACCCATCTTTTGGTTTTCTTTTCTCTACAGCTTCACTAAGTGTATTTTTAACCAGATCTACATCCTGAGTCNTCACTCACTTTGTAGGTTACAATCTCGTTATTATAAAGGTCTATGATTGTTGATAAATACAACATTTTTGATCCATACGGTAAATAAGTGATGTCCGTTACCCATTTCTCATTAGGCTTGGCAGCTGTGAATTCTCTATTTAGGATATTTTTCACCACAATGTTACTCTCACCATTTAAATATTTTGGTCGTTTAACTTTAATTTGACACTGCACTTGATATTTCTGCATGATCTTTTGAACTGTTTTTCGATTAACTTCTATTCCATGTCTTCTTTTTAGAAGAGCCTTGATTTTCCTATGACCATAATGAAAATGACTCTCTCCGCAAAGGAGAACGACTACTTCTTCAAGTGGGCTCATAACGGATCTTGTATACTTTTTCTTCCACCTATAATAGGTGGCCTTAGGTACTTCTAATACTGCTAATATATCAACGATTTTGTACATGGAAGACAGTTCCTTGACTACTTGTACAACAATTTGTGGCTCCAACTCCTCTCGATCTCTTGGTACTTTTTTAAGATTTCCAACTGTGCTTTTAATTGCTTATTCTCTTGTTTTAAAGCATCTTTTTCACTTAAACCAGCGGGTCCTTTTCCATACGTATATTGTTTTCCTACAGGCTGAGAGAATCGATGGGTTTGCCCTTCATCATGCCATTTCTTCCATGTTTTAATCTGGGATACATTTTTGATTCCTAACTGTTTCATTATTGCTTTATTACTCATTCCTTGTAACTTTAATTCTACAGCTTGCCACTTTACTTCCTCGGGGTAGTGAACTCTTGTGCCCATAAAGAAAAACACCTCCAAAATCGTTTAGATAACTAATACGACTCAAGGGGTGTTTTTTCCTTGTCTCACTTTACTGGGTCACTCTA
>NZ_LMBV01000058.1 GCF_001439925.1 Peribacillus muralis | reverse complement strand
CCGAACGGTACGTACGGTGGTGTGAGAGGTCGGAGGCTAGGCGCCTCCTCCTACTCGATTTATGGAACTCCCATGAAAATTAAAAAAGCTCAAAATCCAGAAAAAACCACAACAAAATAGACCCAGTAAAAACGCTTTTTAAAAAAAGGCTGAGCCTTATGAGTAATCTGATTGAGTTTGATAGATCGTTAAACAAAAACCTCCAATCACAGCATATTAAGTAGAGGCTAGCGCGACGACCAAAAAAGGATTAATCTCCCATGAGTGCTACCCATAAAGGGCGCGACAGTCGGTGGTACACCGTGGTCGTCGGAGTCAGACTAACGGATGGGCTCAAAGGCACCATAGTTCAACGACCTTCTTCGCCAGCCATTAAAACATTATCGACATAGAGGCTGATTTTCATTCTCTGTGGTGAAGCGCCGATTTTGCGCTTCATGGATGGCTAACGGGGCAGGTTAGTTCCATAAGAAATTTTGCGTTTTATGGTAAAATAAAGTTAATAATTGTTATTTGTTTGGGGGCTTTTTGGTGGAGGTTATCATACCTATTGTTTTTTATATTGTTGGGTTATTTATTCTATATATAGTTATCGAAACAGCAGTAAGGAAAGGAATAAACAGCTCAATAATTGGTCAATTTCTTGAAAATAAGTATGGAGTTAAAGAAGATAAAAAGTCTTTTCTTGATGATGATTTAGATAATGATAAATAAATTAGATATTTAAGCTAACGAGTGCGTTAAGCTTAAGATCGGAGCTGTCATTAAGGCAGCTCTTTTCTTATGGAACTAACGGGGCAGGATAGTTCAACAAGGAGCGCCAAAACGGAGGCGTTGAACAAAAATACTATGCGAGTTACATAGGAGATCGATTTTATCGATAATGAAAAAGGATCTTCCATTGGAAGATCCTTTAATATCCTCAACTAAAGTTTTCTTAGTTAAAAGTGTGTAATTAATAAATATCAACAGTAGCCCCAATAAGAGAGGCTCTAATAATATCAATATTATTAAACCTTTCTAACTCTTTTGGTGTCCCCGTAACTACGGCTCCACTAATACGAATATCGCTAACTTTTGGTGAAGACTCTTCATTAATACTGTTAGCTAATTTCTTTACCTTGCTTTGATAGTTTCCATCCTCCAAACTAAGCGTTTTAATGATATTTAGAAAGTATTGTCCTCCTATTTCAAAATCCGAATCCAGTACTTCAAAACCATATGCATATCCTCCACCTTGTGTAATAGCATTTCTTTCGTTTTCTTTCATAAGTGCTTCCTTTTTATATTCCTTTACTTGAGCATCAGTAGATGTGTCTACCCACAACCAATTAACATTATCTGTTCCAAGGATCTTTGATGCTTCATGAAGGGTTAGAGGCTTTTTAAATGATAGAGCTACTTCTACTATCTTATTATTACCTAATTCTGTCGCAGCAGTTATCTCATTTGGAAGATAGGTATATGTAAGTTGCGGGAAGTAAAATTCAATTTCTCTCTCTCCATTAAGCTGATTAAAATTCACATACCTTTTTTCTCTTTCACTAAATATTTTTGCTTCACTACCATTTTCATTAAACCTTTTTTTTCCAAATAACGGTGTTGTTACACTTTTAGTATTCCATAATATGCTTCTGTCTCCAATTTTCTTTTCATATGTTATTTCCTGAGTATAACTAAAAAGATTTGAATCGGAAGGACTTGCACTTCCTTGATGAGTATTTGCTCCATGAATCAAACTATAATTTCCTGATTTATCATCAGCTCTACGTTTTTCAAGTATCTGCTGGCTCCCTATATAAATTACTGCTAACAAAAATATTGTTGTTATTGTTGTTATTATGAAATATTTAACAGTTTGCTTTCTTTTTGCCTTATTCATTACATTTTGAAAAGAAGATTTACTAGTAAAATCAATCTCATCAGTAGTGTTTTTTTCACTCATTGTTATTCCTCCTATAATATTTGACAAATTGTTTCCTCGCTCTAAATAGGTTGGTCTTTACCATCCCAATACTCATTTCAAGTAACTTGGATATCTCTTCATATTTTAGATCCCACTGATACTTTAATAGAATTATCTCTCTGTATTGTGGCTTTAATTTTAATAACACTTTTTGAACTTCTGAACGCTGTTCTTTCTGTAATATTATTTCTTCTGGTAAATCTTTAGATAGCAAAGCTATTTGTTCTTGGTTTAAATCAAGTTCCTCTCGTTTAAGCTTTCTGTATTGGTCATGGTGAAAATTTAAAGCTACACGTATTAACCAACTCCGGGTCTTAGATATATCTATTGAATCGTAGTAAAGAAGAAATCGATAGGCTGATTCTTGAACAATATCTTCAGCATCTTCATGTGAGACTCCTAATTTACGTAGATAACGATAAACAATATTAAGTTCGGCATTTAATTCTTGAATTTTTTTTGAATTGTTCATCGCTGTCCTCCCGTAAGTAAGACGTATTAGTTAGAAAAAAGTTAACACTTATTTAAATTTTTTTCACTTCTTATCAACTATTTGTTTTNCTCAGTTTAATAGATAATGCTCACGAATACTCGCTTATTCGCAGGATTTCAAACCACATGGTATAGGTTGCTTTACATAAACGAAAGAGATAGGACCGTTTTGATAAGATGAGGGCAGATTGAAATAGGGGATCTGTTGAAAATCCCATATTATTACATATGCTGCACGCATTCTTCACGCTGCCCTNCCATGTCTCAACGGGTCATAATCCTATGCCCTTTCATTCCTTCGTCATGCCTATCCAAGGGGTGGAGGCTGGTTTTGCTAACGGAACGGGTCATTGCCCTTTTGTTCATTACATCCAGTACTTCGTGCTTTCTTTGAGGTCCTACGAATAAGCCAACTTTCGTTAAAATAACAATGTGAATGTAAATTTACGCTGCTAGTTGTTCAAGAGGGAAGACCATTTCCGGTTTATAGGCAGAGCCATTACGAGCAATCCCTACTAGGACACGTGCGAGTTTTCCACAAAGTTTCATGATGGATTTCATTTTCTTAATCTTCTTCACTTTAACATTATTCGAGTGCAGGGCTTTAAACTCAGGGTTATTCATCACCAGACTCATGGTCGCAAGGTNGAGGTAACGCCGCAGGCGTGATCTTCCACGTTTGGAAAGAACAATTTGGCCTTTCCACTTCCCAGAGCTGGCTTCCAGCGAGATGTAATCCTGCATGACGAAGGAGCGCATTCCCGTGAGCGAACCCACTCAGATCTCCAGCTTCTCCTAAGATTCCCGCCAATGAAATCTCGCTGATTCCTTTAATGGCAAGTATTTGGTTAACGAATGGAATCTGTTCCAAGACGTTTGTGACTTCTTGCGTCACTCTTTCGAGTTGGGATGAAGCGAGATCATATTCCTCTAATAACTGTTCCAAGTGAAGTTTATACTCATCAAGGGCTTGTTTCGTACCAATTGAACGCTTGGCCAATGCAAGTAGGGAACGGGCTTTTTTATGCCCGGAATGTCGCTTCATACATGATTTCCACCCGGTTACGATATCTTGA
>NZ_LMBV01000004.1:209927-421080 GCF_001439925.1 Peribacillus muralis | reverse complement strand
AAATCGTTTAGATAACTAATACGACTCAAGGGGTGTTTTTTCCTTGTCTCACTTTACTGGGTCACTCTAACATTTAGGAATCGTTTTTTTATTTGAATTTCATAGATAACGCCCCTTTAGTTAAGATTCTAGGGGTTGCCTGGAACCCAATAAGAAAAGTATTCACATAAATAATATCCTATCTTATTCAGAAAAAGCTTTAAAATAATATACTGTTCCTTGAACTTTATTAAAGACTATTTAGTCAATTCAATAGCCATTGTGGCCTAAAACAATGGCAGAATGATCATTAAGTTTTTCTGTTTTTTAATGCTGTGTGGAATAATTTACTTCGGATACCTTTTTCATGTATAGCTGCAACTGTGCAAGTGCTAAAAAATCCACAGATCTATCATCGATATAGTTTTTTTAAAGATTTTATGATTTTTTAAACCTCATAAACGCTTGTCCATCACCATTTTAGCTCCTAAGAATATCCTGGTAGTAGGAGGTGTAGAAGTGTATAAACCTTTATATATTACTGTAGATACAATAAAACATATCACTAACCCCATATATACGGTGAAAACTAACGATCTTAATTCAGTGAAATTCTTTATCACTATTACTCAAGACAGCATTCCTTTGAACCTAACAGGAGCAGCAATCCGAATTGTATATAAAAAGCCAGATAAAAGTGTATTTTTCCAAGAGTGTACTATACTTGACGCAATAAATGGATCATGTTCTGTATTGGTCGATACTCAGGCTTATTCTATTTCAGGGACATATAGGGCGGAAATCATGATTCATTATGATTCGAACATTGTTTTAATTACAAATGGTTTCAAGTATATTTCCAAAAAAGGCATCCTTAACACTGAAATTATCTCCACAAATCAATTCGAATTAATGACAAAAACTATTAAAGACTTCGAATCATTACTTAATGATTTTCGCATAAGCGGGATTGAAATTGATGCTAAAGCTCAAGAAAAATCAGATGCACTTAATCCATATGTCAGCGAAGTTGTGAGTAGTAGCACTCCAAAGAAAGTTATCTATACAAAGCAAGATATTTATCGAGAAGAGAATATTGATGGTACTGCATCAATCATAACTAATTCACTAGTAATGAACTATGATTTCACTAATAAAAAGGGGTATAAATCTAATTCTATCTCGGATACTGTGAATAATGTCAGTGCTACATTAGTTAACGTTGGACATGATGGCATTACAGACGGATTCACAAACGATAAGGGCCTACTACTTAAACCAACAGGATATATAACCATCCCTTCTAATCAAATCCCTTTAAGGGATTACTTGGAAATTAAGAATGGCCTTACTATTCAGATAGCCAGCTACAATACGAATGGTGTCCTATTTAGAACAGATCCTATTGAATGGAGATTATTCGTTTCAAGTTTAATACAATTTGACTATAAATACTTAGCGACTGATTCAACAACAAAGAGTCACTATGTACAAGGTACTCAGTTTACGAATATGGAAGATTCAAGTAAAGTAAACTACTCAAGTGTAATTAACAAGAGAGATTCAAATGCTATCGATGTAATTACTGTTAAGATAAACCCACTAGGTTCCATCACTTTTTATATTAATGGTTCGAAATCAACTCAAATAGGATTCCCACCTTCTAACTTTACTCAGTTCATTAATTCTTTAATTAATAAATCAATGCATATCCGTAGAAACATCGTTGCGCTAAATACCAATACTATGACTTTAGTTGGTTTTTCTGTTTATAATAGAATGCTTACAGATACTGAAATCCTTGGTAACTATCAAGCGTATAAAAAAAATAACGTATTAGAAGACGTGAGTATTCTACCTGAAGTTGTCAAATTGCAAATAGGAGAAAGCCAAACTTTGTTAGTATCAGCATCACCCAATCAATATAACAGTCAAATAACCACAATTTACGAAAGTGGAAACTCCGGTTTTGTGACTGTCAATAGCGAGGGTCTTTTAAGAGGAGTTAACAAGGGACAGACAAATATAAAAGTTACCACTAATTACAAGGATAGGACTTTCATTAACTATGTTAATGTAACCGTGGGAGAACAAATTTTATCTCTTCTGCCAACACCAACAAGATTGATTAATGGAATTTCAATTAATAGATTCACTGACACTCTGATGGTAGGGGAAAAATATGTAGTTATGGCAACCGAAATTTCATCTGCACTACCATTTGATGTATTGAACGATAATATAGTAATATGGGAAACTTCTAACCCTGAAGTTTGTACTGTAAATAATGGTATATTAGAGGGTATTTCAATTGGAACTGCAAGAATTACAGCATATGATCGTACAAAAAAGTACTCAAGAGAATTTACTGTGGCCGTTTTGGAACCTGTTAAAAAAGCAATTCCTTCTAAGGAAGTTTATATTGTTAACCCTGCTGAATACTCTATAAGTCTCAATAATACAAACTCCTTTAATACTACTCTTGGTATACAAAATGCATTGAATTACGCTTCGAATAATGCCTATAAGAAAATTGTATTCCCGTTAGGCACCTACTTGGTTAATCCTTCAGCACGAACGATAGAAATTCCGACCGAAATGTTTGTAGATTTCAGCGGGTCAAGAATCAATATTGAACCTACTACTCTAACTTCTTCAGGGTATGTAATGTTCTTATTCAATGGAGTGAAAAATTCCACTCTTTATAATGCTCATATATATGGTGAAGTGGATTCTACTACTATCTCGGCATCAGTTGAGAAATGTATATCAGTTAAGTTTAAAGGTGGTTACAATTCGGGGTTAGAATCTTGTATCATAAGTAAATCTCCAGGATTTAACATAATAACTGAGAATTCTCCTGTAAAGAAAGGAACCATTGGTCGCAATATATCAAAATCCAGCTTCGAACCTGGTAACATATCAACTACAGGTGTCTTAGACAATACCACTATATTAAATTATTGGAGAAGTAATGATTACCTCGATCTTACTGGTTTGGGTGAGTACTATATGCTTGGTTATAATCAAGGGTACTATGGGTATAATTATTTACGATCTCGTTTGTATAGTATTCATTTTTACGACTCAAGTAAAGCTTATATAACCTCTCAAATGTACAACCTACAATTTTATAATTATGTTAAACCTGCTAGAGCTAAATATGCAAAAGTAGTTATTTATCAGAAAGATCCTCCATCTTCTCAGGATAATGATTTTTCTGCTGTAGCTTTCATTAGAACAGTCGATATGCCAAAGAAATGTTTTGTAAAAAACTGTACTATTGAAGATAACTTCAGTACCGGAATATCGATATGCGGTGGGGAAGATTGGATTATAAAGGGGAACACCTTTGCAAATAACAAAGGACGCATGCCGGGTTGCGATATCGACTGGGAAGATGGGTGGGAAAACATGGTGGGAGATATTGCAACGGAGAATATTTTTAATTCGCCTTTAGGAGTCGTATATAGTGCTGGTTCTAGTCTAGCCCTTTTGAACAATACGTTCAACAATTCGTGCTTGACAATATGGGGCAGAACACAGAACTACCGTATTGTTAATAATATATTTGAGGGGAAAGGGGCCTTAGCTATTACTCTAGGCACACAAGCTGATTCAATTTTTACCAGAAATATTTTAAAGGATACAGCGTATTCAACTAGCAAATTACATGTAAATGCTAACTATAAAGTTCATGATCCTAACAACATAATTTCCTGAGATCTAGAATAGAACTACTGTCTTAATAGGGAGTTCTAACTTAACTCCCTATGATATTCTTTCCGACATTAATGATTTTTAATAATTTAATTTATATTTATCAAGCCACTAAATTATATAATCATAATTCAACTTTATTAACTAAATTGATCCTGGATAATATTGTAAATAAAATTCTGCCAGTAATTTCTTTTAAATATTTAAATTCATCGGTTCTTAAAAAGAATAATAAATAAATAGTATTTGGGACAAATATACATATACTCATCTTTAAGCAAAAACCCATTAATCCGTCATATAAAACCAAACTACATAAATAACTTGTTGATAAACAAGCAAAAACCCCTATAACCATATAATATAAGTATTTAGTAAAATAAGTGTTAAGTTTTTTATTAAATATTTTTTTATATACTAAGTACGGCGTTGTCCAAAATGGAAAAAGAAGAGTACTTAATAATGTTCCAGTAAAGATTCCAATCATACCAATCTTCTTAACTAAAATTATTGAAATAGCTAGATTTACTACAGCTTGAAAAATGGGAACAAATCTATCTTCATAGAATATGCCAGCTGTAGTTTTTACAGTAGATATTGAATTTCTCATACCTCTTTCATAAAAAATGAGCAATAAAATTATTATTATACTTTGATTCATTAGAAATTCAGAACCAATCCAAATAGTTATAAATGGGTTGATTAGGTTATATAAACAAATTGAAAAAAATGAATATAACCAAAAATTCAAAAAATTGTATATGTTAAAGATTTCATACACTTTATTACTGTCTTCTATGGCTACTAAATTACCAACACTATGATATAAATTGTTAAAAATTTGATAAGTGAAATTTCTGCATATCTCAATTAACATATTATAATTTGAGTATACTCCAACTGCTGCTACGCTTATAAAGGAAGAAATTAAAATATTATCCGTACCAATAACAAGATAATTACCTATATTTTGTAAAACGATCGCTTTTACATTTTTTGTAATACCGTTTTTTGTTTCAAAATCTAATTTGTCTTTAACCTTTTCTTTTAAGAATGGATACATTTTATTTACTATTTTGACTAATACTATTGAAGTAATTATAGTGGTGACACTATCAATCAATAAATATAAAATATAATCTTGTGTATATTGTAATACTACAATTTTAAGACTTATAGTTATGACTGATGAAAGTGTATAAATTGCTGTTACAATATACCCTTTCTGGGACACATTTAGAAATGAATTTTTATGAATATAAAAATATGGTAATACTGTATTTATTAAAAATATAAAATAAATTAAATTAACATGAGGAATTTCTGCATCTTTTGCAAAATAATGAAGAAAAGGCATTAACAAAAGTCCGAGTGAAAAAACGATAAGAGCGATAATAAAATAAGCATTTTTGTAAAATCTCATTAAAATAATTATTTTTCTATTATCATTTTTAGCAACTGGTTTATATAAACTATAAATAATACTAGAACCAATACCTGCTTCGGCTAATGATAACATAGCTAAAATATTTGTTAATAGTCCATTTATGCCTAAATATTCAATTCCTAAGCTGTTAATAAAAACCGTTCTAGAAAAAAAGCTTAATGCTGTAATAATTACCTGACTTCCTAACCCAAACGAAATGTTTATTAATGAATTTCTTGTTCTCATGGTTTACTCCTAACATGAGTGCAGTATAAAATTTTATAAACCAATCATTACTTACTGCTATTGGCTGTAAAATTACTGAATATTGAACCCTACAAGGTAACGGTACAATGGTAAACCGGAAAATTCAGCAGCAGCATGGGCAACGTTTATTCAACGTAACCTCTAGTTTCCATTAATTCTTTATACATTTTTGTTTTTTGGTTATTTGTAATATTACCTTTTAACGTATATTTGCTATCATAAATCTTTGCTGATAAGATTTGTTCTTCTAGTTTTTTATGATAATTATCCGTTGTTGATATGATTTTTGCTGGATTTCCCGCAACTACACTTTCTTCTGGAACAGACTTTGTTACTACACTGCCTGCAGCTACCAAGGAACCTTTCCCAATAGTAACGCCTGGCATTATTATTGATCTCGCACCAATAAACACATTGTCTTCTATTATGACATTCGCAACTTTTGTATATTTTATTAAACGCTTTGTGCTTGTGTCGTGAGCTAGAATATATGCTTCTGGAGCAATGGTAACATTGTTTCCAATTTTTATTAACCAACAGTGTGAAATATCAAATATAACTCCAGGTTGAATCGAGCAATTTACTCCTATGACCATTCCTTGTTTGATATAATCATCTAACCAAATTTCTTCAAATAACAATTTTCTAAGTCTAACTCTAATGAAATTCAATACTTTCTTCATTAAATTCTTTATTCCTCCTCAATGTATGCGTAATCTAAAACACATTAATCTAACAGAAAATCCCTGAGTAAAAGGAAGAATATTAAATGACATTGAATATACACCAATATCCTTTGTATCTCCTTGGGAAAAATCAATTTCTCCGTTCTTTCTTGTTACTTTCATTAAATATTTTA
The DNA here is from genome assembly GCF_001439925.1 of Peribacillus muralis. Classification (GTDB taxonomy): domain Bacteria; phylum Bacillota; class Bacilli; order Bacillales; family DSM-1321; genus Peribacillus; species Peribacillus muralis. Next base: position 414,829 of record NZ_LMBV01000004.1, on the reverse strand, counting down.
TTGACTTTTCCACTCCCTCCTGACATGGAATGGAAATGCCTTTTATCTTGGCAGCTTTTACCAAAAACCAACCAAGGGTAGCTGTAGTAGAAGAATCTGCTCGGCTCTCTTTTCTATTTACTGCCCAATTCCAATTTCCATCTTTTTGCTGGTATTTTAAAATTTCAACAGTAAACTTTTTTATAATCTCTTCTAAATCAAATTTATAAGGGTGGTCTTTAGGAAGGGCATCCCATGTATCTATAATTCCTATAGCAAACCATCCTAATCCCCTTCCCCATCCATATAACCCTACAGGTAACTTATTTTCTATATTAATAGCATGGCACGGTAGATAGTGTTTATTTAACATGCCATATTTCTCATATTCTTTGATTTGTTTAATTGCTAAATGAATGCTTTCCTCTACATCAAACCTAATACCATATGAAACTAAAAAGGGACAAATAAAACCAATAGTATCCACATACCTGTATTTTTTCATGGTGCTTCTGTATTCTACAGTTCCATCATTTCCAATATGATCTTTTATTAATTTCCATATAGTATCTAAAGCTGGTTTATAATCAGCTATATTAATAAAATCCAATTTCATAATTGCATAACCGAGAATTGCAACATCTATATTTTGCGGATTTCTTATCCAATTTCCATTTTTGTCAAACTTACTATTAATAAATTTATTTATTTCCTTTTTTAGTCTTTTGTCTTCAGTTAAGTTCAAATATTCCGACAAACCCAAAAGTAACCCAGCTTCTTGCCAATGTTGGATTACGCCACTTTTGTAATTTCCTTTTAGCATATCAATTGCAATTAATCGTTGATTATCAGTTACCTTAATAGAAGGTGTTTTATTTAACCATTTAATAGCTTTGTCACTAATTTCTTTCTTCCACAATTTCTCATTCGTAAATCTGCCAATATGTATTCTTTTCAACCAATCTTTAAATATTGGGATAATATCCATAAGCAATACCATTATTAATATAGAGAGTATACCTAAACTTATTACCATTAGTAACCTCCTTGTTAGGTAATCATTTCATAAAGTTTGTTTATTTCAAATTCGTTTCCTAACTTCTCTTTTGATAGGTTTTTAGAAAGTTTTAATCGTAATTCTTCATTATCTATTAACGTTTTAATTCCTTTTGCAATTGAAAGAGAATTCATATTCACAATAATTCCATTTTCATTATGATTTATTTGATCTTTTGCTGTAGTAAAATTAGTTACTACAATTGGTTTATTTAAAATTTTTGCTTCATCTATAGCTATTGATTTCCCTTCAAATCTCGAGGTTTGAACATATAAATCTGCTTGTTTTATATAGGGATACGGATTTTCCTTAATTCCCAGCAAAACAAAGGATTCAGACAATTCATTGTCTACTATTAATTTTTGTAGTTTTGGACGTTCAGTACCTTCTCCAATAACATACCAAACAAATTCATAACCCTCTTCAACTAAATATTTACATGCTTTTATTGCCATTTCATATCCTTTCTGATAGTTTAGTCTTCCTACAGTGACAATATTTATTTTAGAATTGAGTTGATCTATTTTTGCCAAAGCCATTTTGTTCACTATTCTAGATGATATAATATTATTCATGACCGACACCTTGTAACTAAATTGGGGGAACCTCTCCCTCAATACCTTTGCACATTCTTCCGAAACCGTTACCAAAAAATCCAATTTAGTAAAGTAATAATAATCTTTTTTTGGATCCATCCCCAACTTGTCATAATCATTATGAATAAAGCCAATCTTTTTCTTTGCATTAACTTTGTCTACACAAAAATAGATTGGGTTTTTTTCTAAGTATCCAATTGCTATATCGTATTCTTTTTCTAATTTATTTATGGATTTTGAAATTAGTTTCCAAACTTTCTGTTCACATTTTGCTTTATTTTTTTCTTTTTTAAATATAAAGCCTGCGTGAATTCTATTGTATATGGTTTTTAATTTACCTGTTTTTAAGCATTCAGTTGTAGCTTTTTTAATAGACATATCATAATATTTATAACCTACAGGCTCTTTTAGTAAAGTAACATCTTTGGGTATCTTACTAAAAAAGAGGCCTTCATGTTTAAACAGAAACAGATCAACATTAAACCTTGAATAATCTATTGTTTCTAACAAGGAAATAAGTGCTTTTTCTGCTCCACCGCAATTTAAATTGTTTATTACAAACAAGAGTTCTTTCTTTATAATGAACACCTACCCTACATTAGTTTATATAACTTTTGAATTTCTGCTTCAGTTCCTAGTTTTTCTTTGGATAAATTACTTATTAGTCTATTTCGATAATTTTCATTTTTTATTAAAATCTCAATTTTTCTCGAAAGGCCCTCGGGATTCATTTCAGAAATTAGTCCATTTACTCCGCTTTTTATTTGTTCTGTTGCAGTAACGAAATTGGTAACAACAATAGGTTTAAGAAGTATTTTTGCTTCGTCTATGGCGATTGATTTTCCCTCATATCTTGATGGCTGTACGTAAATGTCAGCATTTCTTATAAACGGATATGGATTTTCAACAGTTCCTAATAACTTAAAGTTGTCGGTTAATCCATGAATGTTAATTAATGATTCTAATCTTTTTCGCTCTTTTCCCTCACCTAATACGAACCAGTTAATATTAAATCCTTTTTCAGTCAAAATTTTACATGTGTTTATCGCAATATCTACCCCTTTTTCCATACTTAACCTAGCAACGCTAACAATATTAATTTTTCCTTCCTCAAAAACAATTTCGGATTCTAAGTCCTTTGCTGCTAATTCTTTAATAGCTCCAGGAGATACAATATTTTGTATAACTTTTATTTTTTCCTTCAGGGTAATAAATTTCTCTTCTAAAGCATTTGCACATTCTTCAGAAACGGTTACTATTTCATCCAATAATTCGAAGTAAGGATAGTCAAATTTAGGATTCATACCGGAATTTGAATAGTCTGTATGTATCCAACCGATCCTTTTATTTGCTCGAACATTATCCACAACAAAATATATAGAAGTTTTTTCTAGATAACCAATTGCTATATCATAATTTTTATCTGTAAAATTAAATGACAGCCTCTGATTTTTCCAAGTATATTGTTCTGAAAGTGCAATAGTACTTATTAATCTATTTTTAAAAGAGAATATAATTCTGTTAAATACCAAACGAACTTGACCTTTTTTCATATAATAAAGTATTGATTTAAAAAGCTGGGTTGAAAATACCTTTCGACATTCAGAACTTTCTATCACATTAACCTCTGACGGTATAGAATTTATAAATAATCCCGAATTATTAAATAAATATAAGTCCACTTTATATTTTTTATAATCTATTAAAGTAAGCAAATTAATTAAACTTTTCTCTGCACCACCTGCCGAAAGGCTTGGCATAACAAACAAGATATTTTTTTTCATAAATTCTCCTGACTATTTAAATATCTCATTTAAATATTGTACTGATTTATAAGACATTTTTTTTAATTTTGGAACTGAATTATACAACGTTTCTTTGATTTCATTTTCTTCTTTTACCATTTCTTCAAATTTACTTATCAGTATATTAGTATCTGATAATTCTCCTATACCTAGAACCAATTTTTCTTCACCGAATATATCATTTGAAATCCCTTTTGACTTTACGCTATAACCTAATACCATAGTTGGAACATAATTAGAGTATGCAGCAATAGTTGCATGGGTTCTAGCTCCAATAAAAAACCTCATCCTTGCTATATAGCCTTTGTATTGGATAGCATTCAAGTTATCAGGTAATAAAATAACTCTCTTAGAATCTTTAAATTTGTAAAAAAATTCTTTTAATAAATCATAATCATTATTATGTCTTTCTGTTACATGAGGTGTTAATGCAACTATAAAAGTTGTTGTATTTAAAATATGACTAATAAGGTTTATTACTGCAACTTTTGAATTTTCATTTTTTTTCATAATTAAGGGGCTAAAGTTGAGACCTATTGTGTTACCTTCTTCCCAGCCTTTTGGTAAGGGCAATTCTTCCTTTTCCATAGTAAAAGCAGGATCAGCGCACAATTTAACATTAGAGAGCCCTTTTTTCTTTAACATATTAAAAGTGATAGTTTCACGGGCAAGAATTAAATCAAAAAGCTTTAAATCTTGAAGTTTTCTTTCGCTCATATCCTCTTCCCCAATTGAACAACCCCATAAAACCAATTTCTTCCCTTTATTTTTTATTCTTTTGTTAATTTCATACCAACCTGGTTGCTCACCATAACAATAATTATCCCCGCCAATTGATAAACAAACATCCGCTTCATTAATATGTCGTATAGTCTTCTTATGAATTTCTCCTAATGCATAAGACTCATTTTTAAATAGTTTTATATTAATATAGGACAACAACCACTGTAGTGAGTACTTTTTTATTGATGATGTTGATCCATCAAAGATTGTATCTAATTTTAAAATACCTTTATCTGTTTCAGGTTTTCCTGATGCTAAATATACTTTTGAATCTTCTATTGATTCTTTTATCAACGATGTAGAGGACCTTACAATGGCCTCACACCCTCTATTTAAACTGCCATCATGTGCAAACATTAATATTTTCATTTAATTTAATCTCCCTGAACATTATTTATTTCTCATTCTACTGTATGAAGTAGCCAGATATATTCCGATCAAATTTTTGTTTTTTATCATCCTTAAAAGTAACCTTTCATATTTGCCAAGTGAATCTCTTTCCTGACTGAACAAAGATAATGCTTCATGTACAGAATTATTTTTCAACATACTTTTTACATATTTAATTCTGTTAAAATAACTCATATCATTTGTGGGTGATAAATAAATATGAATGTATGATAGAACACTATAAATAAACTTTCTTGCTTTATATTTTTGAATAGTGGTTTGTTTAATATTTAAAAATAGTTCTTTTGGAATTTGATAATTGTAAATTTCAAGTGCTTTTTTGAAATAATCTTTTTCTCCTATATTTCTTGTTGCACTCCCTAAGACTTCTCTATAGTAATATCCTGAATAATTTATATATGAAGAAGTATTAGATATAGAAAAAAAATCCAAATTGAAAATTCCATCTTCTCCAAGATCTGTATTTTCAGGAAACCTAATATTATTTTCTTTTATTAAAGTATTTTTATATAGTTTATTGCAAACACTATTTAAGTTATCTGACTTTATAAAATATGTCATTATATGTGTTTGTATATATTCTTTATCTAATAATATGGAATGGGGAAACGGAAACTTCGTTTTTATATTATGGCCATTAATTTCTATCTCAAAGTTTGATATTATAGAGTCATAGTTTTCTTTTATTGCAGACCTATACAATTTTTCAAACATATCTTCTTCTACAAAATCATCAGCGTCTACAAACCCTACATATTCACCCTTCGCTAGCATCAACCCATTGTTACGAGCTTTACTTACCCCCTGATTTGGTTGGTTTATTAATATAATTCGAGAATCTATTTGATGGTAATTTTCTATTGTTTCTTTACTCGTGTCTATTGATCCATCATTGATAAATATAAACTCGCATTCGTATAGGGTTTGATTTAATAAAGATTTGATGCAATATTCAATGTAATCTCCTGCATTGTATACGGGGATAACTACACTGACTTTAATATTCAACCTCATCATCCCCCTCTTATTTTCCATGTTCTTTACTAGTTTAATACTGTCGGTACCTCAAGGGATATTTTACACATATCACAATGTAGTCTTTTCCTTTCATCAACCAACATTATTAGAGGACTCAAGGTATAAACAGTTGACCTACTTCCTCTCATTCTGCCATCTAATAAACTCGATCAACGGCTTGTACTGGGAAAGCTGTTCTTTCTTAAGGCCGCATCTTTGAAGCTCTTGGACAAATTCAAGCCATTCTTTTTCTAAGTAATACGGAGCTTCCATTGTGTTTTCTTTTTTTAGGAGTGAAACGAAATCGACATTCAGTACGTGAGCAATTTTTTCCATGACCTGAAGTGAGGGGTTTTGATTGAGATTACGTTCGATGTTACTTAGATAAGATTTCGATATATTGGCCTGTTCAGCCAGTTCAGATAATGTATATCCTCTTTTCTTACGCAACTCTGCAATGTTTTTTCCAATCATTTGATTACCTCTTCATTCTTTTTTACCCAGTTCCAATGTGATTTCTTATCGATGGATGGGTGTTATCCATTGCTTCATTTATTGCCTTTTTAATTGAGTGGATGACTCTCATTTGATCGTCCCGGGTCATATTGGACCCTGATGGCAAGCAGATTCCTGTATGGAATAATTGTTCGGAAATGTTGGCTTCGCTCTCATGTCGATAATAACGGGAGCCTTCAAAAAGAGGCTGAAGGTGAAGTGGTTTCCAGACATGTCTTGCTTCAATGTTTTCGTGTTCTAGAGAATCAAGCAAGGTTGCTTTTGATATGCCAAGTTCTGCTTCGTTTATTGTGACTGCCGTCAGCCAACGATTAGAAAGAGTGTCGTTCAATTCAGGCATGAAAGTTAATCCTGTTATATGGGCCAATTCTTGGGCATATAGATCATAAACCGCTCTCCTTGCCTTTACTCTTTCCCCCAATACCTCTAATTGTCCTCTTCCAATTCCAGCAAGGATATTACTCATGCGATAATTAAAACCAACCTCACTATGCTGATAATGGGGAGCTGCATCCTTTGCTTGCGTAGCTAAAAACCGGGCTCGCTGCAATGCATCGGTATCATTGGAAACCAACGCTCCGCCACCGGAGGTCGTGATGATCTTGTTTCCGTTGAATGAGTAGATGCCGAATGTCCCGAATGTCCCGCTTGCTTTTCCATGATATGTGGAACCGAGTGACTCGGCAGCGTCTTCGATGACGGGAACTTGATATCGATTACAGATGGATAATAGTTCAGTCATTTTAGCCGGTTGACCGTACAGATTGACAATGATGACGGCTTTGGGAAGCTTATCCGTTTCGGCAGCATCTCTAAATGCTCTTTCTAAAGCTTTTGGAGACATATTCCACGTTTCCGATTCGGAATCAATGAAAATCGGTTCAGCATTCAGATAAAGAATGGGATTGGCGGTAGCCACAAAGGTAAGGCTGGAGCAAAAAACGGTATCTCCCTTTTTCACGTCCAATAAAGAAAGAGCCAAATGAATCGCTGCCGTGCCGGAACTGACTGCAACCGCTTCTTTGACTCCTGCATATTTAGCTAATTCATTTTCGAAAACATCAAGATTAGGTCCTAAAGGGGCAATCCAATTTGTTACAAAAGCCTCTTTAACGTACTTCTCTTCATTTCCGCTCATATGGGGCGGTGAGAGGAGAATTCGTTTACTGGTTGTTGCATTTAACACTTTATACACCTTCTATACTTAATTTATTTTTTAAGATGGCAGGTGTCCCAACCGCTAAGCTATGTGCTGGGATATCGTTTATAACTGTAGCTCCTGCACCAATAACGGACCATTTTCCAATTGCCATATTGGGGATTAGTGTGGCGCTGGCTCCGATATGCGCACCTTCCGCCACTTTTACGGAACCCGTTAACGTACCATGTGGTGAGATATGGACAAAATCACCAAGTTTGCTGTCATGCTCAATCACTGAGCCAGTATTAATGATTGCATGACGGCCGATTTTAGCATCGGCATTGATGACTGTCGCTGGCATGACTACTGTGCCTAGCCCTATTTCTGCACTTGGGCTGATGATTGAGGAAGGGTGCAACAGTGTTCCATAATAAGAATCCGGAATACACATTTCATCCACCACTTTTTTTCGTTTCTGGTTATTTCCTATTGCCACAATAAATTGTATATCGGTAAATTCCTCCAATAAATGGGATGCTGTCGAGAGCGGTGCGAAGAATAACTCTTTTTTTACGATTGTTCTTTCATATTTATCATCGAGGTAACCAATCAATTCGCAACCAGTGATACTATCAATCATGTCTTTAATGACCTTACTATGTCCGCCTTCGCCAATTAAGACAATTTTCATCCTTGCTTCTCCTTTTCATTAAGGACAGTCCCCTTAAATGGACTCATGGTAACATGAGATGATGAATTTATTCCTTCCGTACGGATCACCTTCATGATCGTAAGCAACAAGATCTTTACATCAAGCAGGATTGAACGATGGTTTACATACCAGTTATCCAGTTCGAATTTTTCTTCCCATGATATCGCATTACGCCCATTTACTTGCGCCCATCCGGTAATGCCAGGACGAACTAGATGACGCCTTGCTTGATCTTTTGTATACAATGGAAGGTATTCCATTAATAAGGGTCTTGGTCCCACTAAACTAAGATCGCCTTTAACAACATTCACTAGCTGCGGTAATTCATCTAGACTTAATTTTCTAAGTGTCTTTCCAAATCTAGTTAATCTTAGATGATCAGGAAGCGTTCTTCCGTGAATATCATGTTGATTATTCATGGAACGAAATTTATAGAGGGTAAAAGGCTTTTCATTTAATCCTGGTCTCATCTGTACATAAAAAATGGGTGAACCAATTTTATACTTTATTAAAACCGCTACCATCAGGATAACTGGACTAAGGATAACCAATAAAAGCAATGAAACTAGTAAGTCAAATGTTCTCTTCATCTTTTCACTTCCAGGATTGTTTATTTTCCTTTTGATATAACAAGTTGCTGCTTAATTTCTTCTATTAAAAGGGATAACTTCATATCGTCTGATTCATTTCCTAATTTATAGGCGTACAATAGTATATCTTTGAAGTTTTCTTTTTGTATTTGTTGCTTCATCTTTCGCACCAGTTTCTAATTATTTGGCAGTAAAAAATCCTCGCTTTGTACTAAGCGGGGATTTTCGGATTCTTCCTTCTTCATATAGCCATGGGGATTATTGGATTGCCATCTCCATGCGTCCTGACACATTTCCATGATTCCTTTGGCCGCTTTCCAATTCAACTCTTTTTCTGCCTTAGTTGGATCGGCATAACAAATGGCTGCATCTCCTGATCGAGGTTGAACCATTTTATAAGGGATTTGTACACCAGTTGCTAATTCAAAAGCTTCGACCACTTCTAAAACACTGTAGCCTCTCCCCGTTCCAAGATTATAAGTATGAATCCCTGAGGAAGTTAGCGTTTTATCAAGTGCGAGTAAGTGTCCTTTTGCAAGATCGACAACATGAATATAATCCCTGACACCTGTCCCATCTACCGTTGCATAATCCTTTCCGAAAATTTGAAGCTCTTTTAACTGCCCTACTGCGACGCGGGTGATGTAGGGCATTAAATTATTAGGTGTCCCACTAGGATCTTCACCAATCCAGCCGCTTTCATGTGCACCGATTGGATTGAAATACCTAAGGATCGTAATGCTCCATTCATTATCCGATACATATAAATCTTGAAGAATTTCTTCGATCATTAATTTTGTCCTGCCATATGGATTCAATGCTTTTAAAGGAAAACCCTCCGATATCGGAACGGAATCCGGCAGGCCATATACGGTGGCAGAAGAACTGAATACCATTTTCTTCACTTTGTACTTTTGCATTAGTTCACAAATGAGAAGTGTAGCGGTGATGTTGTTTTTATAATATTTGAGAGAGTCATGAACGGATTCACCCACTGCTTTAAGACCAGCAAAGTGGATGACTGCTTCGATATGGTTATCTAGAAATACTGTTTCAAGTGAGTTTAGGTCTAACAGATCCATAGGATAAATCTTTATCAATTTACCGGTTATCTCAGTAACACGTTTCAAGGATTCTGGATTGCTATTGGAAAAATTATCGACCACGATGATATCATAGCCTCCGCTCAAGAGCTCTAAGCAAGTATGGCTTCCGATGAAGCCAGCCCCTCCTGTGACTAGTATTGCCATATAACTGATCCCCCGCCTTTAGATTCAGATTCATTTGCGAATCAATTCGTAGATTTTAGTGATTTCCGTTTCATTACCATAATCCTGGGCACGAACATTTGATACTATTTTGGTTCTCAGTTCTTCGTCGGTCATCATTTTTGCTATACCTGCAGCGATTCCCTCATGACCGCACTCCGTTACCCATGCATCGACGCCATGTTCCGCTTGACTTTTAGCGGTCGGAAAATTGGTTAAAACTACTGGCTTTCCTAGGGCTTGTGCTTCGCGAATCGTAACGGCTTTACCTTCATAACGTGAGGGCTGCACGTAGATATCACAAGCTGACATATAGGGATAGGGGTTGGTTTTCTTTCCTGCTAAAATAAAGTGGTTTTCAAGCCCCAATTTCACGATCAGGTTTTTTAAATCACGTTCAAGCGGCCCATACCCCACTACATACCACTGAATGTTAAATCCCTCGTCCACCAGTTTTTTACAAGCCTTTATCGCCTCATCCAAACCTTTTGCATGCGTGAGTCGGCCGACTGTTACTAGTATCGTTCTACCAGGGAGTTGCTCCATTTCTTTAGGACTTTCCAAGCTTGCTTGTTCTCTAACGAACTCCGGGGAGAAAATATTTTCAATGACCGTTGTTTTCCCTTTTAAGTCTGGAAAAACATCGAGAAAGGTTTGGGAGCATTCATCTGAGACGACTACGATTTCATCAATTTTTCGCCACATTTTCTTCTCGATGTTCTTGTTTATATAAATATTTGAATAGTCGGTATGAATCCAGCCTATTTTTTTCTTGGCTTTGACCTTATCGCGGATAAAGTGATGCGGCCAGAGGAATCCTATGGCCGCATCATATTCCTTATTAAGTTTTGGCAGATGCCGGTTAGTCAGCTCCCAACCGTACTGTATGGCAAGATAACCTGGTTCTTCCACTTTCTTCACTTTACCGTGGACAAGCCCGGAATATTTAGCGATCACTCTCGATAAAGCAATTGGAAAAAATCCATCTCTCACTATTTGATAAATGGATTTTCTAAAGGTCGTATATGATGGCACTTCTGGTAATAAAGTCGGGCCTTCGGGGATAAAAGAGAGAAATTCCCCTTCATGTTTAAATAATAATAAATCCACTTCGTATTTAGCATAATCGATTTGGTTCAGCAAGCCGATCAAGCTTCTTTCGACCCCCCCTATAGCCAAATCAAAGGAAGTGATCAAGATCTTCTTCTTCATGGTTACAACCTCTTTTTCATGATACTTCATATAGCTTTATCCATTCCTTGACATTTCCGTAAATATCATAGCCATTCGTCGCTATTTTGCATTGAATGGCTTCATCGTCAGGGGCTGCAAGCAACAGCGAGGCATTCACTTCGTTACACCAAACATCAAGCGGTTCGTTTAGGCTAATGAATGATAGTAATCCTAGATTCATATCGATGCTTTTTGGTATTGTATCCGACAAAATGCAAGGTGTACCCGAACCTTGTGCTTCTAGTGCGGCAATCCCAAAACCTTCGAATAAGGAAGGAAATAAAAAGACATCAAAGCCTTTCATCAACCTGGGTATATCGGTTCTGACCCCGAGAAATTTAATATTTTCCATGATGCCTAGAGCTTTTGCTTTATGCTCGATTTCCTGTCTTAATGGACCATCTCCGACTAACAGTGCAAAGAAGCTGCGATCGTTCTTTACTAGTTCATGCATGAGCCGTAATATGAATTGGTGGTTTTTAGAATCTGAAAAGCGGCCAACATGTCCAATGATTTTGGCATTTTCCTTCAAACCGAACTCTTTCATGATGCGATCTCTACTATCGATCTTTGTTCCGGTAAACTCTCCTACATTAATCCCATTCTTTAAGATTGTCACTTTTCCTTGCCTCAACGTTTGTTTACCGAACATGAACTTTGCCGCTTCATGACTGCAGCTACAATATCTATTAGCAGACACTTTCATTAATGCTTGGAGGGCTTTAAGCGTCAGCCTCTCCTTAAATAGGTTCCCTTTTGACCAATTATCACTATGTGAGTGGCATATCCTTATTTTAATTCCCGACATTTTCGCGGCCAATACCGGGAAGCCCGCTAGATAATCGGTATGAGCATGTACGGCATGATAGTGCTTTGATGACATGATCCTCTTTAATTCTTTCAGATAGGATAGTGGGCCTGTTTTACCTAAGCTGGGTATCTTCATTATATTCCCGCCTAGGGCTAAAATTTCTTCTTCAAAATCTTCTTTCTTAGTGGAATGTGTAATGAAGTCGAATTGGATTTTGTTTCTATCCAGATTTCTGTAGATATTCATGATTATTGTTTCCGCACCGCCACGATCCATGGCACTGACAATATGTAAGATTCTAATGGGGGTCATTGTCTGCCTCCCTTCCATTAAAATAAGTTTTCTAAAACATCGCTTTTATAGAGAATATTCAAGCTGATGACATTCTCGTAAAAATAAAAAACGAAAAACAAAACCAAGATCAAATAATACATAAGCTTTTGATCCCTTTTATTAAAAAGTTCAATAAGCCAGGAAATGAGGATGAGTTGATATAAGTTGAAGTAAATCGAGATTCTTGCAAATATCCACTGTTGCGTCGAGAGAATCATGAATATCAACCCCAATAAAGCCATATTGACTATATAGTCACTGTTGGGTAAGAGCTTTCGCAGCTTATCTTTACCTAGATAGGCAATCAATAATGGCGCTGCACTCACTGCAACCCTTATTAGGTTCGCTCCCCCTTCATTGAATTTCGAATAGTCGCTATACTGGGTATCTTGTAACGCCGAAAATAATAAGGTGGAAAATTGGCCAAAGCCAATGACGACGATCACTGACAAGGATAGCCAGGCAAGCGTCGATTTTGTCCATGCCTTCGTTCTGACAAGAAAATAAATAGGTATGAGAATTAGGGCACTCTGGTGAAATGTTGACGCGAGCAGAACGACCAAAGAATATTTCATGAAATTCCCATTGAGCAAATACTTGGTTGCCGTAAAGAAAATGGCTGCCGCAAGCACTTGGCGAATGCCATTCATGGAAACTAAGTGCAGCCCACCAGTAATGTATACAAACGTGCTTAGCTCAAAAAGTCGTGAGTATTTGTATAAAACGATCATGATTAATATATTTGTGATTAACGCCGTTGTGAAAATCAGGATTTGGGGATCGTCCGAGAAATTTTTTAATAGCATTTGCAAAATGCCAAAGCCCATATCCTTTTGTGATGATATATACTCCCAAGTAAAATCATTGTCGATATAAATATTTTTATAATTGAATGTGTCACCAATATTGGTTCGGAGTCCGGAAACACAAACTAAACAAATAATCGCTAAAAAAACCAACGATTTATTTGGCTTAAATTCATATAATCCAGTTGGTGTGACAAGTGAATAGCTAGAGAAATACCTGCCTAGAAACGAAAAAATAAATACGATGGCGAGATTGATCCAAAGTATGGTCATCTAACATTAATTCCTTTCAATTAACCTAGTCCTAGTTTTACTGATGATGAAAGCATATAAAAGAAAGCCTAATGGAAAGGCCAAAACCGTGAGTCCTTTCTTAGGCGTTTCAATGAACAGTTTCGGATTTTTCATAAGAAGATTACTAGATACATAATGGATCGCTTGCTTATATTTATATATTTTGCCACCAAATGGTAACATCATAAGTTCTTTGCGATAAAATGAAAACCCCCTTGGGTTTTTTAGGTATTGCTTATACATATTTAGTGAGGAACCATCAGGGAGATATTCAACATGACAAAGCACTTCGTTCATCAGTAACAGTTCATATTGCTTATCCAGCATATAGTATTTATAAGCCAGCCCAACATACTTCTCATTTTTAAAAAGGGGATAAGGATATAGCTTTGTAAGTTCCGTACGATATACTAGCTTCTTGTCTCCAGTTACGCCATGTTTGTAATAAAGATCAAATAAAGTGGAACTATGGATGGCTTCAGGTAATCTTGATCCGATGATTTGGTGATCGATCGTTGCATCGAGAGCAGCGATGCCGCTTACGTTGTCATTTCCATGCTTTTCCCAAAATGAAACGATGTTTTCAACGGCATCCTCAGCCATATAGTCATCCGAATCTATGCAGACATTCAATTCAGTCTCGATAAGCTTATAGGCCGTATTATGGGCACCATGCATCCCTTGGTTTTCTTGATGAAAATACGTAATATCAATTTTTTTCTCTTGAATCCACTCTTGTACCATTTCTTTTGTATGATCCGTTGATCCATCATCAATAATTAACCAAGTGAAATCTTGATTATCCTGACTGACTAAACTTCGATAACATGTTTCAAGGCAATAAGCCCTATTATAGGTTGGCGTGAACACGGTTAACGTTTTCATAGACATCACCCTGACATTGATAGATAAAATTCTTTTAATTCATTGGCTGTTTCGTTAATCGAATAGCCCTGTTTGGAAAATGAATCTGAAAGTATATCTCTGTTTCTATTGATATTAGTTAACTTCATTAAATGGGAGATCCATATTGATTTATTGGAGATGGGCAGAAATTCAATAAGATTGATACCCAAATCCACTTCTTGCGATATTCGATCCGAGATGATGCATGGCAGGCCTGCTGCTTGCGCTTCAATAAGGGAAACGGGCAAGCCTTCATGCAGCGAAGGAAAGATAAAAACATCAAAGGCTTGCAGGATCCGATTAATATCACTTCGCACCCCTAGGAATTTAACTTTGTTTTCTAACTTAAGAGCTTTAACTTTTGCTACTATTTCGGGTTTTAACGTTCCTTCCCCGATTAATATCAGCACGGCATTTTCTGTTTCTTTAACAAACTCTGCAAAAATATCGATTAAAAAACGATGATTTTTTTGTTGAGCGAACCTTCCCACATGACCTAACACTGTTGTTCCGCTATCAATATTCCATTCTTTTCTCACTATATTTCTTGTCTCAGCTGAGTATGAGAATGATGTACATTCAATGCCGTTTTTTAAAATATCCGCTTGTTTATCTTTAAATAACCAGCGTGCTGCCTGTCTGGAACAAGCCAATAAATTTGTAGCATTATTCATGATTAAATTCCCTGCATACCATTTGTAGATCCGGGAAGCCAAGCCGCCTTCACTTCGGGTATTATGACTATGGGAAATTCGTTTCGGAATTCCTGCTTTTTTCGCTGATTGAAGAACAAGTCCACTCATTTTATCCATATGGGCATGTACGACTTTATACGTATCATTCTCGCGAAAGAATGAGTCTAAATGTTTTTTATATGCAAAGTGTCCCACATCGGAAATATAAGGAATTCTATGGATGTTACCTCCAAGTTGTTCAATTTCATCATCGAATACACCCTTTTTTGATGTAAGGAAATCGAATTGGATTTTGGAGCGATCGATATTGCGATATAAGTTCATGATTAAGGTTTCCGCTCCGCCTCGATTCATATTGACGACAACATGCAGGATTCTTAGTGGATTCCCCATACTTTATCCTCCGCATCTTCCATATATGATTTATACAGTTCACTTTTGGCTTCCATGATTTTTTTCATGCTATATTTCCTTTCAACCATGATCTGGCTGGTCTCCCCAAGTACTTTTCTCATATCCTTATTGCCAGCGATTTTTATGATTTTTTCAGAAAAAGACTTTTCATCATTTTTTTTAATTAACCAGCCATTTTGACCGTTGGAAACGAGCTCCCTATGTCCTCTATTTTCATTAGCAATTATAGGCAAGCCGCACGCCATCGCTTCCATGATATTCACCGGAAGCCCTTCTCTTAAGCTAGATGCGACAGCAAGATCACTGATTTTCAATAAATGGGCTATATCTTTCCTGAATCCAAGAAAATCCACTCGATTGTGAATACCTAATGTGTGTGCCAGCTTCTTGCACTCATCTAATAGAGGACCATCTCCTGCCAACAGTAACCGTGGCTGTGAAATCTCGTCTTTTATCATGGAGAAAACCTTAAGCAATAATTGCTGGTTTTTGTTTCTATTAAACTCTGCTGCATAAAACATAAGGAAGTCATCATCATGATAGCCTTTTTCCGCTCTGAGCATGTTTTTCTTGTTAGGGGAGACGGGGTGATAATGATTCGTGTCAACTCCGACACCTTGGATGTGAGTAATCTTTTGTGCCTTGAAATTTCTTTGGATGGCAAGCTGAAAATCTTCATCATTAATCGTAATTAAACAATCTGTCAAACTAGCCAATGCTTTTTCAATAGGGTAATAAATGAGCCAGTTTAGCATCGGGGCGCCTTTGCAGAAATGAAAGCCGTGGGCTGTATAAATCATTTTTGTATCCCGTTCCCGCGATTTTCGGCCCGCTAATCTGCCTAGGACTCCGCCCATCGGTGTATGACAATGGATGATTTGAAAATGGTTGTTTTCGATAATGTATTTCAGTTCTTTATATGCCAATAGATTTTCCTTTTTAAATGGCGACCTTTGGATGGGGATTATATGTTTTTTATCAACGAATGGAAGATCCAAATCCCCATGAGCTGCTGTATGAACTATATATCCTTGTTCCTTGAACCATTTAAAATATGGCAAGTGAAACGCTTCGAAATGATAATCCTTCGTTGCACAAAATAGGACTTCCTTCACTATGATTCACGATCCCTTCAGTATCCTGTTCATGTATCCTTACATGATTTCATGCAACCAGATTTCATAAATAAATTGCGAATGGCGGTTAGTTCGAAACTGAAACGAGAGGAGGTGCGGTTACACGTTCATTAGCCAAATCGACAAGCTTTCTCCGTAATGTTTCTTTATCCATTTCCGCATAGCTGTTAATGATCTCCTCAATTTCCTTTGTATATAGTTTTCCTGTTTTACCGATGTAGATATTCGGATATATCTTTTGGTCGTGAATCTCCGTTTTGTTCAATAGCTCTTCAAAAAGCTTTTCACCTGGTCTTGTGCCAGTGAATTGTATCGCTATATCCTCTTCAGAGTGTCCCGAGAGCTTAATCAAATTTTTAGCTAGATCGACAATCTTCACCGGATTGCCCATATCAAGGACGAAAATCTCGCCGCCCTTTGCTAGAGCACCTGCCTGAATGACAAGTCTGGAAGCTTCAGGGATTGTCATGAAATACCGAATCATATCAGGATGAGTCACGGTGACTGGTCCGCCTTTCTCAATTTGCTTGGTGAATAGCGGGATGACACTTCCGCGGCTCCCCAGTACATTTCCAAACCGTACGGCCACAAATTTTGTCTTGCTGTTTCCATTCATTTGTTGAATCGTCATTTCCGCAAGTCTTTTAGTGGAGCCCATAACGCTGGTAGGATTGACAGCCTTATCACTGGATATCATCACAAATGTTTTAACACCGTTCCAGCTTGCCGCTTTGGCGGTATTCATCGTACCTATCAAGTTATTCTTGACCGCTTCTTCAGGATTGCGTTCCATTAATGGTACATGTTTATGTGCTGCAGCATGATAAACGACATCCGGCTGGTATTCCGCCATGACTGACAGCATTTTTTTTTGATCTTGAAGGTCGGCAATTTCCGTTAAAAATTCGATATTTTTATATGTTTCTCTCAATTCCATTTCAATTGTATATATACTATTTTCACCATGACCAAGCAATATTAACTTTGAAGGATTGAATTTGGAGATTTGCCGGCAAATCTCCGATCCGATTGACCCTCCTGCCCCAGTGACCAAGATTACCTTTTCCGTTACATATTCAGATATTACATCGATATCCAATTCGACTGGCTCTCTCCCGAGAAGGTCCTCGACTTGTACGTCTCTGAATTTATTGACTGAAAGCTTTCCTGTTAATAAATCTTCCAGCATGGGCAGGATTTGCGTTTTTGCATTGGTTCTTGCACATTCTTGAAAAATTCGATTCATCTCCTGTTTATTCAAGGAAGGAATGGCAATGATGATATGCTCGATCTGTAAGGCTTCAACTTTTCGGGCGATTTTTCCCACATCTCCGACGACAGGGATTCCTAAAATATCAAGATTATGTTTTCTTGGATTATCATCAATAAACGCTACAGGCAATAAATCAACATCATTGTTTTTTAATAGCTGCCGCGCAACCATTGTACCTGCTGATCCGGCTCCGATGATTAACGTTCTTTTTTTATTTTCATATTTAATCAAATATTGATCTCTGTACATTCTCCAGCAAAATCGTGATCCGCCTATCAAAAGCATATGAAGCAGCCACGTTACCGCCAATAATCGATAATACACATCTTGAAAAAGGATACCTTGTATAATGGCTGTAGTAAAAATGGAAGCTGTAACCGTTTTAAAGATAATGGCCAGTTCACCTATGCTCGCATATTCCCAAGCTTTTTTATATAAATGAAATGTAATGGCAAAAAGATGATGGCTAAGGAGGATCGTAACAGAGCTAAGCACTATTGGGAGTGTAAATACATAAATGCTGGCATCCACCAAAAACCGGCCTAGAAATATGGCTGATAGGACAATACAAGAATCAATTAATATAAATAGAGATAATCTTTGCTGATACGTCAATATGTTCCCCCCCCTAAGAAATCCAGCATAGAAGTGCAATGAAATGGCCTCCTATGATAAAGTGCTAATGAATGCCGTCTTATTATAAGACAGCATTCATTAGCACTTTAATAGAAAAATAGGGCATTTAACCCTCCCTCACCCCACACTCTTGACGACTGGCGTCTAAGGTCCTTCAACCCACAGCATGATCGAGTGCCTCCGTGTATAATGGCAAGGAGACATCACCAGTTATTATTGTAATCTAATGTATCGTTCACAATAAAGAACATTGGTATAAAAAAATAGCCATCTTTAGAGAATTTTCTTAAGTAAATTCGTTAACCGGGTTTCTGGGTTTTCGTTCAATACGACCCCGATAATTTTATCTTCAACAAATTGTAGGATCCTTTTCGTCGCTAATGCCTTTTTTATCTCTGTTTTTCCGCTATTGAATACAAGTATGATGCCGTGGCAATAATCCGCTAAGATCTTTGTATCGGTAACCTCCAGTATTGAAGGCGAGTCAATCAGGATAATATCGTAATTCTCTTCACACTGGATCAGAAATTCCTGCATGGCTGGCAAGCCGATTATCTCTCCTGGATTGAAAGGGATCGGGCCGCTTGTCAGCACATCCAACTCTCCCATTCCGGTCCTGAATATTGTGTTTTCAAGTGTTGATAAACCGGAAAGGATATTGGTCAATCCGGATTTATTGGGTACCTTGAAAATCGAGTGAATCGCTGGATTTCTTAAATTGGCATCTATTAATAAAACCTTCTCTTTATTTTGGGCCATTGAAACGGCCAGATTGGCCGCAGTGGTAGATTTTCCCTCCGCAGATGTTGGAGAGGTAATCATGATGATATTCCTTTTTTTCGATACGGAGGAAAACTTAATATTTGTACGTATCGTCCTATATTGTTCGGAGATTAATGAATCCGGACTTGAATAGGCAACAAGATTCCTTTTTTTTAGCTTATCCTTATACGTTTGCTTATGAATCGACACGCTAACCACCTCATAATTCGATTCTCGTTTCTTTTGAATGTTTAGCTTGCTGTACTTCTTTGATTTTTTCAATATTTTTTCTGCTGATATTCGAATTTTTCTTATTCATTTTCGAGACATGTCCTATTACTGGAAAACCGATGATTTCTTCTACTTCTTGTTCATTACGGATTGTGTAATCCAATGAATTCAAAAGAAATGTCAGTCCAATGCCCAAAAACAACCCGATGATTCCGCTCTTAATGATGGTTCCGTAATTGTCTCCATTAATCGGTACTACGTTAACCTTGGCTGGAGATAAGTTTCGTATTTTTTTAAAATCGACGATTTGGGGAGCTTCAGCTTTAAACACTCTAGCTGTCGTATTGGCTATCTCCGCTGCCAGATAAGGGTCGGATGACGTAGCGCTGATGCTGACAACCTCTGAATCTTCTACACTGGTCACATTGATAGCCCCAGCCAATGCTTCCGGTGACAGTGATAATTCCATTTCATTAATAACTTTTTGTAAAACGGTAGGATCTTTTATGATGACCTGCAGGGTTTTCATTTTATCTTGGTTGGCTTCAATGATAATTCTCGTAGATGATTGGTAAAGAGAGGTAGTCGTTAATGTTTTTAAATAACCAGCTAACAGGAATAATAATGTGACGATAATGACGATCCAGAAACGCCTGCTTATGATTCCAATCAGTTCTTTAACATTTATCTCTTTTGCAGGCTGTTGATATTCAAAGTTCCTTTTCGTGTAATTTGTCATTGAACCACCTTTTCCATCTAAACTTTTCTTTATTAAGAACAAGAGAACCGCAACATAGATCTCACCTTGGAGAATGATGCGTTTTTTTTTTTGCGCTGTTAAAGTCCTATGAGTATATCCTTATTTTAGTTCTTTATAAAGAACGAGTCAACAGCTTATAACATTTATTTTAGAATTATTTCATGAACAAATCGGTTACATTATTTCCACTTCTCTTGTTAATAATTGTTTAAATAAACCTTTTTCCCGGGCCAATACCTTATAATCACCATTTTGTAAAATTTCACCCTTTTCCAGGACGATGACCTGATCTGCATTCCTTATGGTGCTTAAGCGGTGGGCAATGACGATGATGGTCATGCTGCCCTGCAAATTTTCGATCGCCCTTTGAATTTTGGCTTCTGTGTCATTGTCTAGGGCGCTTGTCGCTTCGTCCAATATCAATATGGAAGGCTTACGTAAAATGGCTCTAGCTAATACTAGCCTTTGTCGTTCGCCACCAGATAACCTGATCCCTCTGTCCCCAATGATCGTCTCCAGATTATGAGGCAATTCAAGTACAAAATCTGCAGCATCGGAAAACGCCAAAGCCTCCCATATTTGTTGATCACTCGCTTGTGGATCGACCATCAGCATGTTTTCCTTAATACTTCCATTGAATAAAAATGGATCTTGGGAAACGTAGCTAATCGATCTTCTTAAACCGGTTATATCCTGACTGGAAAGCAGCTTGCCATCGAGGATGATTTTTCCTTTGTCAGGGAGCATGAGCCCCATCAGTAAATCGATTAATGTGCTTTTACCTGCGCCTGATGGACCGACAATGGCCGTCATCTTGTTCGCCGGTATCGCTAGATTGATATTTCGCAATGTACAGTCCGTTTCAGTTTTGTTATACCGAAAAGAAAGACCTTGGACCTCCAGTTTTCGTTTCATAGCCATTGGCATCTCGCCCTTGATTTTACCTCCTTCCTCGTGAATTTTTGCTTCACTCTCCATTTTCAGAATCGATTTGAAAGCTGGAATCGTTGATGATATATGTTCCAAATTCCCTTGGATGCCTGTGAATCTAGGCCATAATCTAGAAAAAATAAGCAAGATGAGCAGCAATTCCTGCTGTTGAGCGGCAAAAAGGGTAATCGATAAAAAAACGAATGATGCTATTAATAGTGCAGAAGACACCTTATAGGATAATTGGGAGGTAGTGTTCAGCTTGATATATTCCACTTGTTCCTCATTCATTTCTTTAGTTAAGGAACGGATCCAATTCACATGTGATTTCTCTAAATGATAGCTTTTTATATCCTTGATTCCATTGATCTGGTCCGTTACACTTGCTAGATACATAAGAGCTAACTGAGAGGTTTTGCCTCCTAATGACTTCGCTTTTCGAATGAACTTCCTTGAGAATATGGCAAGCAGCAAGCCTGCAGCCAATACGAACAACGTAATTTTCGGAGCCAGCCAAAAAGCCACTCCAATTTGAATGAGGGTGAAGATGACGGAAGCCAATAATTGTAGGATCAGATTGATTCCTGCACTTACTCTTGCTAAATCGTTGGTCATGACATTTATAACATCCGATTTCCTCGTTTTTATAAAGAATTCCCAATTTGCATGTAATAAGGACTGATACAATTCCACCCTTACATGACTGCTATACTCCTGCTGGATCCTCACGTCACGGATTGTCAGATTACGATGCAAAACGTTCTGGAAAATGACTAACACGATATAAAACCCTAAAATAATGGTCAAGCTTGTCATTTTAGGTATCTCGACGATCCATGAAAACATTGCAGGAAGATTGCTTGATAGATCTATATCGATAATTCCACTAACACCTATCATTGGGACTAATAAAAGGATAGCGACACTGTCCATTAAGCTTACAATGACCATTCCAAGCATATTGATGAAAAGAATCTTACCCGAGAAATGATATAACCGCTTGAAAAAGAACCAAAGATGTTCCATCTTACCCTCCTATGACATTTCTTGTATTCTTGTTTTTCTCCAAAACCATAAAAAAGGCCGCAATGGAAAATATAAAAAATGCAACCTTTGAGGCAACGGCAAGGTTTTTGTATCCTCGAAATATGGATGCAGAAAGCTTAGGATGAATAACACTTTATTCTTAAATGACATAAGTGCAAATAGGTGTTTTTTATGATATTGAGCAATATCCTTAGGCAGTGGTTCATCGTGAAGATTAATGAATTGCTGTATATAAAATAGTGCCTCTTGCGCCAATCGATTGGAACGGGCGTGTAATGTAAGTTGTTTTGCCGCATCCTGTAAAGGCGTATGTAATAGATGCGAAGATAAAACCAACGTTTGGCCTGCTACATGCATGAATTGATATTTTTGCAAAAGTGTATTGATTCTGTCCCAATCCAAGTCTTTTTTATAGAGCCGATCGATATCCACTAACCATCGCAGGCGTGACCATCCATGACGTGCCCCGTGTGAGATCAAGAATAAAAAGAGATCTTCATTCCCTAAACCATATATCGGATAGGAGGTGGTTAGGGAGCTAACCTGTTTTCTTTGCCATAATTCAGAGAATGGCGGCTCTTTTGCTGGGCCGGGATTCAAACGCCAATGAATCTCCAGTTTAACCTGGTTTTCAGGATGAAAAAAAACTAAATGATGATGACGCCATTTCCAATCATTCAATACGGTTTCTATATATTCGTCTTTCGCATATCCCATATGAATTAACAGGCCTTCGATCTTTTCGAGATCATCGATGTCAACCAAAATATCTATATCACTTGATGTCCTTTGTGATATTTCCCCATATAAGTCAGCTGCGAGAATCGGCCCTTTCAAAAAAATCGTTGAAATATCGTTTTCAACAACCATCCGGGAAATTTTTTCGATTTCACCAGTTAGCTTTAACATTTTAAAGGTGTTTTTTTGATAATCGTAGAACATCGATTGGATAATGGGAGCAGGAATATATGATGCGGATTTTAGTTTCGTATAAATAAGTGGGTATACCCGGTGATGCCGGGCAAGTTTCAAGAACAAATTCCAATCAAGACTTGGCTCATTACCTTGTGGAGCTTGATTATTCTTTTCATCGCTCAGACATTTCAATAAAAACTTCAATTCATTGGACATGCTTGAAGTTACGATTGCCGTTTCATCATTCATTTAATTCCCTCTTTTTAAGCTTTTTTTGTTTTAGCAAATGTGCCTACAACGATGAATTTAGCCATTTCTTCTGCTCCCGTTACGTAATACGAACCACTCCGTAACCATGCATGAGCAATTAATTCGCCTTGTTGGTTTTTTGTCGTCCCTAAATAAAGGGTACTATCGATGCCTCTTCTTTCGAGCATTTTCATTCCAGCCACCGCCTTTACCAAGCATTGGCTTTCCCAGAATGTATAACGGCTCATGATATGGATGGCATTCGATATATTCTTGGCGGTTGCCGTATTTAAAGTACTTATCGAATACGCTGTTTCTTCCATATGTTTTCCTAATAATCGAGTGCCCTTCACGAATGGAATCATTTTAAAAATACGCCCGAATGCCAAAAAAAATAAAGCTTCTATTAATAAACGCTTCGTACTCCACTTGATAGATAGAAATGTGTGTATTTTTTTAGAAAGTTTCATTTTATACCCCTATATGTGAATGTTTTATTACATGTCATCTAATAAGAGAATTAACCCCTCGGCATATAAATCACTAATGAAAGATATCACTTCTTCCTCGCATTCTTGTTGTTGCACTTCATAATCAGACATCAATTTATTAATCAAATCACCAATTCTTATTGGTTCTTCTATCAGACTCCAAATGTCACCACCCAGCACGCCCAAATTGTAATAATTGCCTTTGTCAATGCTTAGCATGACGATTTCCCCATCCATATTGCTGACAATAATGCCTTTTTTTTGCGTGACGACCTTATTTTTTGAAAACACGGCTGATTCTATCATTACCTATTTCCTCCCTTGAATAACATGAGTGATGGCATCTACAAGATCATGGGCAGTGAACGCAGAGGTTGGCCGGATTATTCGGTGAATTGAAACGGATTGTAAGCATTCGGCACAGTATGTAAAATGCCAGGCCATCATGCCCATCCTTTCCATAATGGACCGTCTATAGGTATGCTTATGCAATACTTGTAGTCTATGTAGTTTTTTTATAGGCTGAAGCTGAATCGCTCCTATATTCTCGCAGGCTAGCTCGAATATCCCTCCAAGTGGCAATGGCGTGTTTTGAAAATCAGCTTGCACTGGTATCGAAAACTTTGTGATCCTATCGAATAATGGTTCGTAATCGGTCTCTTTCATTTCGAATGCATGGATGCTTTCCAACCATAATTTCTGTTGCGGATACGATGGTGTGACCAAAGGTGCGCCTTCCTTCAATGAAAGAGCGATAAGATCATCACTTAACAGCTTATATCCTTTCTTCATGAAAGAAGAAGCAAGGGTTGATTTACCTGCACCTGACTCACCGATAAAAACATAAGCCTTCCCATCAATCGCGATTGCACTCCCATGTAAGGTCAGTATTTTTCTTTGCATCAATACTATCCCCATGCAACTTCCTAATAGATATAACCGGACCTTATTTTCATTTCCAGCTTCATAGAATGATACAGTGATCGTTTTCCCTTCTTCTATTAAGAATACGGCCAATTCAGGTACCTCGAACATGACCCGGTTCTTGTCCACGATGAAACCTTTCCGGTCCAAGGGATCTGTTTCACCCCACTCATTTGATAAGTCTTGACGCCTGATTGTAACATCAGCTTCTTGACCAGTGGCTTTTTCTAATTCAGGGAGGGGAATATCACTTGCTACAGTTAATCCAAATGTGGTGTACGCATACGTTTTATCCGTGCTTAACATTCTGCTTCACTCCAAACATAACCTGATTGTCAAAAGAAACCCTTACACAGGCTTTCCTTGTATAAGGGTATGCATCTTTAATTAAATTTAGCTGAATTTTACCGGATCATCTGGATCTGGCTGTATCGCATCCGGAAGCCTCCTTCCTGGTCCAGCCATTGTCATGTTAACATTAAGTATTTCTAACTTTGGTTTTTCCCACTCCTTTTTCATTGTTTCACCTCCCTTCAAAGTGTTTCTTTATGAATCGTGACACGATTAACGTACGCATTAATACTCTGAAATCATCATCAAATACTTTTTCGGGATGAGGGTTTTGTTCGATGCTCGTCAGTGCTTTTCTGACTTCATCCATATTCAAGAATTCGGACATGTGCTCATCTTTACTTAGAATCTGCATTTCTTCCATAAATGAATTCCATGATGATGCCATTCTATGAATTCCGTCCGATCCTTGTATTCCACGGGTCTTATTATTGAGTCGGACATTGTCAGGAAGATATCCCTTAGTTGCCCTTCTTATTAACGAACGATCTTGTCCATTTAATACGTATTGTGACTCGGGAATGGAATTGCAAAACTGGATGATACGCAGGTCGTTTGTTGGGTCACGCTCTGCGATAGCATGTCGTAAAGATAGCTTCGTCGAAATGTTACCATTTATATTCCAATAGTATAATTGTTGGAATTGAGTTTCTTTCATGGTAAAAACGTTCGTTCGGATTACTCCTTTCACATCTATTTTATGTTCTTGTAATTTTGTCAACACCTTCGTTTTTTGAGCGAACCCAGGATTTATTAACATCGGGTAAGGCTCTTCAGCCGCAGAAAGGAGCCGATAAAATGATGGAAAAGCTTTTTTCCTGACTGCAGCCATGATTCGCGATTTTTTCACGCCAAGATTTTCGCTGTATGAATGTAATTCTTTGAAAAGATGAATCCATTTAAACTGTTTCAATAAACTAGCTTGATAGTCTAAAGCATGTCCCCAAGATATGGTCCAGTTTCCTCGTTGCCCATTAAGAAGCACCCTGATATCCTCTTGTGCTGCATGCTCGTAAATTCCTTTAAGCCAATAACTGTTTTCGTAATATTTATAGGGCATTTCCAAAACATCGAGCCAATCATCCACCTCGGAAAACGGGCTTTTATCCTTGAAATCCAAATAGTGAGCTTTGATATTCCCTACATATTCTACGGTTGATGAAATAAAAGGTCTTTCATCTGCCAACCGGCTTCTCGGTGTCCAGTCGACAAAGTCCTCGACAGGTATATAGCTATATGTATATAATTGTTTTTTTTTCGCTTCTAACGCCTTGGCCGCAAAGCTAACGACGGAACCTGAGTCTAATCCGCCACTCAAATGTGAGCCAATATTATAGTTTGATCGAAGTTTGGATTGTATCACTTTATCGTAAATATCCCTGAAAGCTTCTTCATATTCGGCATCAGAGTTTAATTTGAGTTGTTCTTCTTTTTTTATGAACGAATACCTGGAAAACGTTACAGTTCCGTCAATGACCTTCATTGAATGAGAAGGGGGTATCTGTTTGATGTTCTGATAGACGGTGGAAGAAGGATCGACCGATTCGACATTAATCGGAATCGCCAAGAATTCGGCTAACCATTCCTCGTTCAATCTCTTTTCCGCATATGGTAAATCAAGCAACGGTTCAATCGTGGTACTAAACGCCAATTTATCATCATTCTTGAAATAATATAGCGTTCGACTTCCTGAAAAGTCCCGTGCTCCGAATAACTTTCGATGTTTTTGATCCCATATCATGAAAACAAAGTCACCAACCAAATACTTCGGCGTTTCCTCTCCCCATTTATGATAGGCAAGCAGGATTAATTGACTATCCGTCAGATTAGGGTGATCGGAGTTCTTTATCTGTAATCGTTCAAACAATTCTTCCCGATTATCAATGATTGCATCGGCGGTTATCGCCAACTGTCGGTCATAATCATAAAATGGTAAGGTTTCATTCACTGATTCTGGTGTAATCCATTGATTATGACAACCGAAAAGCAAGCGCTCATCATTCCAAACTTGAATGCTATCGGCAGGGAACTTCCGCAATGACTTCATTAATATTTCTCCATGATGGAGATTGATCGGTTCATGGTTTAAATGATAGAGGCCAGCGATTGCACTCATTTTTCTCCTCCTGGCGGTGAGCATTCAAGATAAATAATTTATAGCATGCTACTTAGAAAAAATATTCCTCATTGAATAGGATTACAGTTCTTTGTCTTCGTTCTTTATAAAGAACATCCTATGTATAAAGTACCACCTCCGCTAAACAACTGTCAATATGTAACAAATATATTTTGCGAATATTTTAATTTTCTTTTTTTATTGACATTTATTTTATTTATTGGGGATTCTTTAAAAATAATATATTGAACAACACATACATAAATAAATTCATAAATAAATTCGGATTGAATTCAAAATACCCTTTAATTTTTTTCTGTAAAATTAGGTTTTTTTATGAAATTTTATCCACAATATGAATATACTAATCTATAAGGGGAGTGATTCAGATAGCTTTTCTACATGCCTTCAATAATTTTAAAAATGGGAAAAAATCTAAAAAAATCAAGAACATGGACTTTCGGGAACAGAACGTCAAGAGATCGTCTGAGCTCATCGGTAACAATGTGATTGTCCAAAATATCATAAATAATCACCTTGCCAAAAAAAATAACCACTTGTAGGGTGGTTTTTTTATTTATGGAGAAGGTCGGCTCATTTATCCTTACTATCAGTTGCATCATAAATGTACTGATACTGCAGGTAGTAATCGTAAACGACATTATGCAGGATTTTGATTAGTGATTTATCGAATGTATCGAATTCCGTTTGATAACTGTTTAACACTGTTACGAATTTCCCATCGATGTTTTCGAAATAATGCAGGAGGAAGTTCTTGTAATATTCACTATCACTGTTGCTTTTATTCGAAATGCAGGGATCTCCCGTTTGAATTGACTTATCAAGCATCGCTTTGATCGATTTAGGCAATTTTGCTTTCTTGAACTGGTTCAACGTATAGATTTCGTAGGTGAAATTCAAATCTAATTGATCGGAATAAAAGTCAACCGCACTGTCCAGTGTATACATTAAGGGTGCTTTAAATTCCTTGCTGTCGGCAATTATCCCTGATATTTCCAATTGATATTCCTCGGAAGTTAAGTGCGCGGCAAATTTCATTTTCGAGCTGCTCACGCTGAATACCTCGTATACGGCCGCATCTTGTTTTTCAATTTCTATTTCTATATTAAAAAACTTAAAGTGCTTTAATCGATAAAAAGCGATCGGTGCCAATAGGAAAAGCAAAATCCAAACAAGATACAGAAATAACGTATTAAAAATGATTTGATAAAATTCAGACGTTACGATCGGTTCGATGATTAACGTTATCAATGTATGTTGAAAACCTGCAGAAGCGGGAGGGTTTTGAGGATGTACCGGAATGGCCGCTTCCTCAGGATTCTTCCAAGATTCAAAAGCTAAATCACCCATCGCTACAAGCGTATAAACAAAAATTAGAATAGTACCAATCACATAAAATTTTGGCATGAAACCTATAATTCTGTCGAAAACAGAAATCCGTTTATCTTCCTGCTCCTCTATAGCCAATGTAATTGCTCCTTTTATGATAATAAAATGAAAGAAAGTCGGTTAGCGTCTTAGCCATCAAGGGAAACTGCTTAGTTCATTTATATGTTTGTCATTATCTGAAAATACGTAAATATTGCTCTTTCAAGCCCCCTATTCCAAAATACTTTCGACGTTTTCAGTACAATTGAAAAAAAGAATTCGTCATAAAAAAATGTCCGCCCCCTTCGTTCTTGAAAAGGAGCCGACATTTTTTCTTCTTGCTATTCCCTTAAGGAAAATTTTTCAACCTTCTTTAAAAATAGCTCCAATGCTTTTGATGCTTCGAAGTCTAACTTTTTCACGATTGAAAATGGCCTGATAATGGGTTCAGTTTTCAAGTGAAAGGTTTTCAATTCCTTGGATTTCAATTCCTTTTGAACAGTCAATCGGGATAACAGAGCAATCCCTAGCCCAGCCATGACGGCTTCTTTCACCCCTTGGATACTGCTGAAAATAAAGCTTCGCTCGACGTTCAGCTCCAGGCTGCTTAGAAGTTTATCCGAATATGTACGTGTGCCTGATCCTTGCTCCCTAAACACCCAGGTTTGATTCTGCAGAAAGGAGCTATCAATGATATCCATTTGTGAAAGTGGATGAACCGGAGGAACGACGACAATCATCTCATCCTTCATGAATGGGCTAACTTGAATATCCTTATGATTCGTTTCCCCTTCAATCAAGCCTATATCGAGCTGATTTGATCGAATCCCTTGAATGACTTCATTTGAATTGGAGATGATGATCTGTATATCCACCAGCGGATATTGCGCCGCATATTCCGCCAAAACCTTTGGAAGGTAATATTCCCCGATTGTAAAGCTGGCACCTATTGTCATCGTTCCGCTTACAACATTATTGAAATCATTGATTTCCCTTATGGCCGTCTCATAAGAATTAAGCATTTGCTTCGCATGACGATATAAAATTTTTCCGGGTTCCGTTATTTGGACTTGTTTCGGGGAGCGATATATTAACTTCGTTCCTAACTCATTCTCCAAATTCCTTATATGAAGGCTTACCCCTGGCTGGGACAGGTTCAGGATTTCCCCTGCCCGGGAAAAGTTTTTCTGTTCAATTACAGTAACGAATACTCTTAAAGGATCCATGATTTCCCCCCTTAATTTTCTTAAGATTATTTTATCATAAGTAAAACTGATTATTGAAATAGCAAAAATATATTTCACTTATTGTACAGTTCACTTTAAAGTAGAGTCATCAGCATAGATGGAGTGATTACGATGGAACGAACAGAGGTAAAAACAAAAAAGCTTGGATTTACAATAGGAGTAAGCTTGACTTTGATAATTGCTATCGCAGCAAAATACTTAGCAGAGCTGCCCTTCCTTCATATAATCGGTCAGCTAGTTCTTGCGATACTAATAGGCGTAGCCTGGAAATACATTTTTGGTGTTCCCGCATATGCAGCCTCCGGTACAAATTATTCCAGTAAAGTCCTTTTGCGGGTCGGGATTATCCTGTTGGGAATGCGCTTGAACCTAAAGGATATATTCATTGCCGGACCCCGTACATTTGCCGTCGGTGCCATTAGCCTTGTATTTGCTATATTGGTAGTCTATGGCTTGACCCGCCTTTTTAAAGTAGATAAAAAGCTAGGCATTTTGACAGCTTGCGGAACCGGAATTTGTGGCGCAGCTGCCATTCTGGCCATTTCAACGCAAATTAAAGCAAAGGAAAAGGAAACAGCCGTTGCCGTTGCGACAGTCGCGGTCTTAGGCACAACCTTCACCTTCGGTTACACGATCCTATACCCTTTACTCGGGTTATCTCATCCTGGCTACGGGATCTTTGCTGGAGCTACGCTTCATGAGATTGCCCACGTCATCGCCGCCGCCGCACCAGGTGGAAACGAAGCAGTGGACTTGGCCGTCATGGTCAAGTTAACGAGGGTCGCCCTGCTCATCCCGGTTGCTCTACTTATCGGCTTCTTGATGAATTGGAAAGAGCGATCAGCTGGAGTTAACAAGTCTTCTTGGAAATCGTTGCAGATACCTTGGTTCATCTTTGGATTTTTATTCATGAGTACCCTCAATTCCTCGGGAATCGTTCCTGAATCTGTCACGGAAATGCTCGTAACGCTTTCTTATATTCTCATGGCCATGTCGATGGCTGGGCTCGGCTTGAACATAGACCTCTGGACCTTTAGAAAATATGGCGCAAAACCATTTGCGGCCGGGCTGATAGGCTCCATTTTATTATCGCTCCTCGGGTATGTCTTGGTTCACGTTTTTCACTTGAATTAACAGGAACAAGACAAGCATCGGTTCGAAGGCATACTTGACTCTAAGCCGGATTCGCCAATGGAATTCGGCTTTGTCATTATATTCACTTCACGTTGTAAGTTCCCCCTAAAACGTCAATAGCCCTTCCACTATCAAAATATATGAATTAGCCCTAACACCATATTTTGAGTTCTTTAAAATAATGTTACCACACAATTTCCATTTTATTCCTCTTTTCAAAGAGCTGTTTTCGCATACTTTGTTGCTATTCACAACTAGTAAAGTGGAGTGGTTGATTTCCCTTCCAATCCTCAGCTTTACAGAGGGCGGCCGGTGCTCCGGCATGAAAATATGGTGAAAGTCTTTTCGAGATTTTCCTATCACAAAAATTCCATTGACAATTAAAAAGTTATAATTTACCATAAAATTCTATAACTTACCATTAGTAAGGTTTTTTACCTATAAATTGGAAGGAGAGAGTTTTTGTGGATCAAGAAGTTACGAATTTCATTCAAAGTTTAGATGAACCATGGCAGTTACAATTATGCAATGATCTTCGAGAATCCATACATCATGCGATTCCTGAAGTACAAGAAAGAATGCAGTACAAAAAACCGCATTTTTTAAAAAATGGTAAATATGCTGCTGTAATATCAACATCCAAGAAGGTTGTTAGCTTTACAATATTTAATACGACAGACCTTGAAATCCCCCCAAGTTTTGATGGTCCTTCAGAAAGAAAAACATTAAAGATACTTAAAGATGAGAAACCTGATTACGATCAGCTTATCTCCTTGGTTCAGCTTTCTTCATTAAATTTATGAAAAAAAGAGGAGAGGATACTTTGAAGAATTCCATTTCTAAAAGTCGTCTTTGGACGGCGAGAGTAATGAGTAGTATTGTTATACTTTTTATGTTGTTTGATGGTATCACGAAGATGCTTAAACTAAAAGTAATGGTAGATGGAACGGTGGAAATGGGATTTGCTGAACATCATGTGATAATCATAGGTGCGTTAGGACTTGTTTCAGCAATCCTATACGCGCTGCCACAAACATCCATACTTGGTGCCATTCTTTTAACAGGTTTTTTTGGTGGGGTAATCGCTTCTCATATTCGTTTAGATAATCCTCTGATTTCACATACCTTATTTCCTGTTTATTTTGCAGTATTAACTTGGGGAGGTATTTATCTTAGAGATGAAAGGTTACAGACTATCTTTCCTATCAAGCGAAATAGGCCGACCATTGATAGAAATGACTCCAACGATATGAATATGAGTTGAAGTAGTTATATTTTTATATTTGGAATTAGCAATAAAACTTATGAAGATCTCCTTACTTCAAGTAAATGAAATGTGGAATGAGGAAAGTACGGTCTAATTTTTAAAATTAAAAAACAGTAGGCAAACTCCATTTTAAACGAGTTTGTCCACTGTCTCAAGCAAACCTTAGTTCTCTTTTGGATGGGGAACATTGGCCCCATAAAAAATTTCATCCATTTCGGTTTGGAGCCTTGCAATGATTTCCTGCCGTTCCTCTGAATTTAGTTTTTCCTCCGTATACCCGAATAAGTAATTATTGATATCGAACCTTTTCAGCTTACATTTTGTATGGAATATATTTTCCTGGTATACATTCACATCAATCATGTCAAATAGTCCCTTCACTTCTTCAGGAATATAGTTTTGAATCGAATTGATATCATGGTCAATGAACAATTTCCGGCCGTCTTTATCTCTTGTAAACCCTCTTACCCGATAATCGATGGTGATGATGTCGGTGTCGAAGGAATGGATAAGATAATTAAGGGCTTTAAGAGGGGATATCTCACCACAGGTTGAAACATCGATATCAGCTCTGAAGGTGCTTATGCCTTCATTAGGATGAAATTCAGGGTATGTATGTACTGTAATGTGGCTTTTGTCCAGCTGCATGACGACATTATCAGGTAATGGACCAGGTGATTCCTCATAAGAACCAGTGGGCACCTCGACGACAGGTCCTTCTGAAACAAGAATGGTAACACTGGCTCCCTGAGGTACATAATCCTGCTTGGCCGTGTTTAATACATGCGCCCCGATTAAATCCGCCACGTTATGTAAAATTTTCGAAAGCCTTTCTGCATTGTATTGCTCGTCGATATAATCCAGGTATGCTTCTCTCTCTTCCCGGGTTTTTGTATAGCAGATATCATACATATTAAAACTTAATGACTTCGTGAGATTATTGAAGCCGTGTAGTTCGATTCGTTGCTCTGGTGTCAGTTTCATGATCGATTCCCCTTATATATTTTTTTCCACTTCCCTTATAGTTACCCTTTTCCGTAAATATAAAACGGAACCAACCACTGCTTGAGTTGTACTGGATCGATGATCATGATGAACCACCCCGATTCCAAAGGGAAGGGACCCATGCATTAGCTGCACCGGTCCCTTTTTTCTGCTTTGTTTTATATCAAGCAGTATGAATCTTTTTCTTTTTTATCGGTGAAAGAGCTCGCTCGATCCACCCGAGCAATAGATCCGCAAGTATGGCCATCAATGCCGTCGGAATCGCACCTGCCAGTATGATTGCCGTCCCATTGGAAGCATTCGTTCCTCTGACGATGATATCGCCCAGGCCGCCTGCGCCAACGAAGGTACCGACTGCGGTGACCCCGATTGCAACGACAAGTGCTGTACGTAAACCAGCCATGATGACCGATAATGATAAAGGCAGCTCGACCATTCTTAGTAGCTGGAATTTGGTCATTCCCATTGCCTTGCCAGATTCTAAATAGGCATGGTCTATACTTGTAATTCCGACATATGTATTTCTTAGAATTGGAAGTAGCGAATACAAAAACAAAGACAAAATGACGGTATTTGAACCTAACCCCATAACCAGCATAAGCAGAGCAAGCATAGCCAGTGCTGGTGTAGTTTGTATCACATTCGTTATCGAAAATACCCATGTACTCAATTTCTTATGCTTAGCGATGAAAATCCCTATCGGGATGGCAACGATGGCGGCAAATAATACACCGTAAGCGGACATTAAAAAGTGACGATAAAACTCAGTAAGCACATACATCCAATTTTGCGAATAATACGTTACCAGCTGTTGTAAGGTTTCCATTCATTAGCACCTCCCGTTATTCAAAGTAGTGATGCGCTTTAAGGAATTCCGATGCCACGACCGATGGTTCCTTTAAGTTTCCATCCACTTCGTAGTTCAGCTCCTGCATCGTTTCCGTAGTAATTTCACCAATTAACTTGTTAAGCTCGTCTTCTATTGCCGGGTATCGCTTCAATAATGCTTCGGTAACCACAGGCGAACAGTCATAAGGAGGAAAATATTGTTTGTCATCTTCTAAAAGCTTCAAGTCATTAACCTTAATCCGGCCATCTGAAGAGTAGGCAAGGACAACATCCATCTGCCCACTTTTAACGGCATCGTATACGAGACCAATTTGCATTGGGTATGTTTCGCCGAATTCCAAGCCATATGTATCGACGAATCCTTTATATCCATCTCCCTTTCTCTTCAACCAAGCGCTATCGACACCCAATCTAAGTTCACCGGCATCCTTTTTTAAATCGGATATTTTCTCATAGCCGTTTTTCTCCGCCAATTCATTTGAAATCGTAAAGGCATATGTGTTATCGAATCCATAAGAATCGAAGAATTTAAATCCATATTGTTTCTTGAATTCCCTTTGTACAATTTTCAATGCTTTTTCTGGGTCTTTTTCTATTTTCTGTCCCAGAACACTTGTTAAGTCCGTACCTGTATATCGCGTTGCCGCTATATCGATATCACCTGTTTCCATCGCTTTTTGCTGAACGAAATTCGAGCCTAAGTTTTTAATGATTTTCGTATCGAGGTCCGTATTCCGCTCCAGCAATTGAGCAATCATGTTTGCGATGATTTCTGATTCGGTCAGACTTTGAGCACCGATCTTAACCGTAGTTTCTGACGATGACCCCAAACCAGGCAAGGAGCAGCCGCTGATGAATAATGTACAAGCTATCAGGGCGATTATCATTGAACTTCTTTTTTTATTATGCATGGTATTCCTCCTCAAGCAACTTCCTTCATACCCTTTAATCCTTTTGGAACGACTTTTCGTTCGATGATCGAGAACACATAATCGACGAGTATCGCCATGATAATGACTGGCACTGCACCAGCGATGATATATTCTGTTTGGTATAAATTCAAACCGATGAAAATGTAATCTCCAAGTCCTCCGCCTCCTATGAAGGAAGCCAATGTGGCCCAGCCAATTAAATAGACGGAAGCGGTGCGAATCCCCGCCATGATGACGGATAGTGCAAGCGGAAATTCAACGAGCTTAATTCGTTCCCAGCTGGTCATCCCGATGCCACGCCCGGATTCGAGCAAATTTTCATTTACTCCTTTAATGCCCGTGTATGTATTTCGGAGTATAGGTAAAACAGAATAGAAAAATAATGCAATAATGGCGGGTGTTTTCCCTACTCCGAGGAACGGAATGAAAAAGGCTAGCACTGCAAGACTCGGCAATGTCTGCATAATATTAGCAATCCCAATTATGAAGGAAGCGCTCCTTTTCATTCGAGTCAACATAATGCCAAGTGGGACGGCAACAATTATTCCAAGAAACACGGCGATCAAGGATATGTATAAATGTTCCCATGCCTTAAAAATCAATTCTTGCCAGTTCGTTTGTAAAAAATCGAACAAAGTTTCCATCTTATACACCTCCTAAAACATTTCAACCATTTCAGCTATTTGACTTTCTTCCTCCCCCCAGATGCTGTCATATACGATGTCGACTAATGTTGCCCTAGTGACAATTCCGACCAAATGGTTATGGTGGTCAACCACCGGCACGTATTTGAATCCCCGTTTCAATATCTTCTGAACGGAATCACGGATTAAAGAATCTTGATTCACCGAATAAACTTCTGTATTGATCACTTCACTGATGAATGTTGCTTTTTTACGGTATTCACTGATCGTTTCTATATCCACGTACCCCTTCAAGGCATTTTGCTCATCGACAACCAGTAAGGAATCCACCCTTTTCTCACGCATGATCTTGATGGCATCGGTAAGGGACTTATCCTCTGTGATGGAAATCGGATTACGACTCATGATTTGTAGCACTAACTCAAGATGCGGTCTTGTTTGAAGCAATCGGTCTTTACCGATGAATTCTTCGACGAATTCGTTCACTGGATTTCTGAGAATTTCATCCGGTGTCCCCACTTGAACGATTTCCCCAGCCTTCAAAATGACGATCCGATCCGCTAACTTAATCGCTTCATCCATATCATGAGTAACGAAAACAATGGTTTTGTTCAACGTCCGTTGAAGATGTTTAAATTCCTCCTGCAGGGCATCGCGGGTAATCGGGTCGAGTGCACCAAAAGGTTCATCCATTAAAATAAGCGGCGGATTGGATGCAAGTGCCCGTAGTACGCCAATTCTTTGCTGCTGACCGCCGCTCAATTCGTGTGGATACCTATCTAAATATTCAGGACCCATATCGACAAGCTGAAGCAATTCAAGCGCCCGTTCTTTTTTTTCCTCTTCCTTCCACTTAAGCAGTTTTGGAACGAGAGTGATATTTTCTAGAATCGTCATGTGAGGGAAAAGTCCGATTTGCTGAATAACGTATCCGATCTCCCTTCGTAACTGAACCGGATCTTTATCCATTATATTTTCCCCATTAATCAGGATCTGCCCTTCCGATGGTTCAATTAGACGGTTAATCATTTTCATGGTCGTCGTCTTACCACAGCCACTTGGACCAATGAAGCAGATGAACTCCCCTTTTTTTATGTCCAATGAAATATTATTTACAGCCTTTTTTCCTCCTTTGTAGATTTTCGATACTTTTTCGATTTTTAACATAACAAGCACCTCCATTTTTCGTACAATTACAAATTTTACAAAAATATTACCTTTTTATATGCACAGTCTGTTATACCCACAGAATAAAGGCTATAAACCTTTATATTAAATAAAACTAGTTCGTTGTAATTATATTGAAAAAATGGTATAAAAAAACCACCTTATTTTCATTAAGGCAGTTAATATATTTATATATTAAAAGATGGAAATTTTTATTGTTACGTATAGGTGTCCGGATCCAAGATGTACCTGCATGCACTTTTCAGATATTCGCTTTGACATCAAAGTTCTCCCATTCAAATGTTTACAGATACCCCTTAATTTATTTAAAATCTATTTAAGAGCATGTTGATAACTGCTTAAATGCTTTGCTTAGGATTTTATATCTTATATTCTGTCGAGGTTTTTGTTAAAATACAATTTTCCTTACTTTGACATGAAGTCGCTTCTTTTTTCATGAAATCCCCTTTGATTTGACTTAATGTAGTCTGCACTAACCACTAAAGAGGTAAATGATACCATTCACAGATGGTTATAAAAAAAGCCGAATTCCAAATGTGGAATTCAGCCGTATTGATGTATTGGGCAAAGAGGTTCTATTGATTGAATTATAACGTAGTCGGCCATTACACTATTTCTATATACCCTTCTGTTCCATGCACGCGAATTCGTTGCTTGTC
The DNA here is from genome assembly GCF_001439925.1 of Peribacillus muralis. Lineage (GTDB taxonomy): Bacteria > Bacillota > Bacilli > Bacillales > DSM-1321 > Peribacillus > Peribacillus muralis. The sequence continues at coordinate 377,327 of NZ_LMBV01000004.1, read as the reverse complement.
TTTTATTAGTTTGGTAGCATTATCCACTCCAACAACAGCTGGTAAGCCATATTCACGTGCGATAACGGCTCCATGGGTCATCAGTCCACCAACTTCGGTAACTAGGCCTTTTATGGATACAAACAATGGTGTCCAGCTAGGGTCCGTAAAGGAGGTGACTAATATATCTCCATCTTCTATAACGGCATCTTCCATGTTTAAGATGACACGTGCTCGCCCTTCGATGACTCCGGAAGAAACAGGTAGACCTACAATAGCTTCGGCTGGGAGATTTTCTCGCTTGTACTCACCTACAATGATTTCACCATCAGACGTGATAACACGTGGCGGAGTTAGTTTTTCATATATTTTGTACTCGTCTTTTCGTTTGCTGATGATTTGGTAATCCAGTTTATTAGTGCGAACGGTTTCGTGAAGCTCTTCAAAACTGAGATAGTATATGTCTTCTTTTTCATGTATTACGCCTGCTTGTACGAGTTGTTCGGCTTCTTTCAGTAAAGCCTGCTTGTAAACGAAGTAGCGATTAACCATGCCGTATTTTGGATATTCCCTATACCCGCTGTAATTGCGGATTAGGTCGATCTTCCGTTTAGTTTCTTTGGCTTTTAGTTCACCATCCGGTAATTGCTTCAATCGATCCAATATCTCTTGTTCTTTTTTCAAAGCAACACGCCGCCCTTGCTCAAATTTCCGATTGCTAGCATTAGGCTCAAAGTTTTTGATGTTACCCAGAATCAATGGGATAAGTGTAATTGGTTTTTCGCTCCAACGTGTTTTTGTCAGATCGATTTCTCCAGCGCATCGCATTCCGTATTTGCTGAGATAGGCATAGATTGCCTCTTGCGTTTCCTGTCCGCCATCGAATTTAGCCAACTCATCCAAAAAGTTATCATCTTTTACATGTTGTAAATAATCAATTACTTCTGGATAAGGACGAATTACATCTGCGACATCCAATAGCTCCAGACCCATTTCCGAAGTAATATTGTGTGGTACAGATTGGGAAATGGTGTCAGCTGCGTTTTTTTCACCTAGCCACTCGTTCATATTTTCATTGATCCATGATGAAGCATCCATAGCTGCCATAAACACAGCTGTACTTTGTGGGTCAAATAAAATCTTCTTTAATATCTGGATATCTTCCATAATAAAATCAAAAACATCCGATCCTGATTTCGTTTGGATGTTTTGCTTTAACTCTTCTATCGATGTTTGACTCCTCATAATCAAATCAGAAACGATTGTCGGGTCGTTTTCGATTTGTGCCCTAGAATCCGTAGAAGACACACTTTTATTGCTTTTACCGGAACTCTGTTCTTGCTTTTCATTTGGTAAAGCTTCTAGGAAATCTCCTCGCTCTATTATGGTAATGAGTGCGTCTTTCGTAAGCGGATCATGTTGTCCCATGGCACCTAATAACATTTTTCTGCTGTCAGGTGAAGAAAGCATATGTGTGACATCAACAAACAGCCTTCCACCAGCTTTACGCATGGGGGCATTAGTCGTTAACAGGAAAAAAGACAATCCCAATGGTTTCATGGAATCGGTCATCATTTGTTGATGTCCGACAGAAACATAAACGTGATTTTCTTGATCATTCGCTTCAGGAATCGGATATAAAGTCGTGATTGGCCGACTCTGGAGAATAGAAAATGTATCATCACCCAAGCACCATTCGATATCTTGGGGGTAACCAAAATAAGCTTCGATCTGTCTTCCTATGCGTGCTAGTTGTAAAATTTGTTGGTCAGGAAGTGTTTGATTCTTTTGTTTATCGTGTTCGATCTGTTTTGTCTCTGTTCCGCCTTCTTCCAGTCCATGGATTGCCAATTTTTTGGTTGCTATCATCTTATCGACGATCTTATCATCACGTACTTTATAACAATCGGGTGATACTAAGCCAGATACCAGTGCTTCTCCAAGCCCAAAACTGGCATCGATTGATAGCAGTTTTCGGTTAGACGTGATCGGGTCAGCGGTAAATAAAATCCCTGAAGTTTGTGGGAATACCATCCTTTGCACGATAACGGATAAATATACCTGACTATGATCAAATCCATTTTGCATACGGTAAATTACCGCGCGATCCGTAAACAGGGACGCCCAGCATTTGCTGATATGCTGCAATATGGCATCAAGGCCGAGGATATTTAAATAAGTATCTTGTTGACCGGCAAAAGAGGCATGTGGTAAATCTTCAGCAGTCGCACTGGAACGCACGGCATAAGCATGTTTCTCGCCAAACTTGGAGAAATAGTGTGTAACTTCTTTCACTACATCGGAAGGAATTTCAACTTCCATAATGATTTTCCTAATCTTCCTGCTGATTTCTCCAATTTGATTTCGATTCTTTACTTTTAACTTTGTTAGTTGATCTAACAATCCGTAGAAGGCTTCGTTTTGTTCGAGGGCTTTTTGATAAGCTTCTGTTGTAACACAAAATCCTTCTGGTACTTGTATTCCTTGAATTCTTGATAATTTTCCTAAATTTAACCCTTTTCCGCCAACAAGCAAAAGCTGTGTGTTTTCTATTTCCTGAAAACCGAGAACCAAAGAACTCATTCTACATCTCTCCTAACCACTATGGTTCTATTGATTTTAGCAGTAGTACATGAGAATAAAAAGTCTATATTAACGATTTTTTACATGATATAATTAACTTAGGAAGAAATCAAAAAATGGCTTAACCTTATCATGAATTAAGCCAAAACCCCGGTTCAGCCCCCTTAAATAAGCGCATATGCCTTTTAGCCACAAGCTCCTAATAAACTAACCCTTCCGCTGGTATAAGTGCAATTCTTCATAATTTCCTTATATAGAATATCGATTGTGGACCAATGATATGGTGCACCCTTTATTATGATATTACATACAAAAGCGTATGGGGCAGTTCGGTATTCAGCCTAAAGCCGTTGTTTCAACAAGTATGCAAGCCTATCTTGCCCACCCTCCTATCTTTGTTTGCTTTTCTGTTCCTTTTCAAAGCAGACAAAGATAGGTTTATAAGGGTTTAATATTATAAAAAATAAAAAGCCGCAGAAATAAAGAAACCTGTTATAAACATGATTACCAAACCATAGCCCATGATATCCTTCGCTTTCAACCCTGCAATTGCTAAAGCGGGCAATGCATAAAATGGTTGAATCATATTCGTCCATGCATCTCCCCATGCTACAGCCATCGCTGTTTTTGGTAAAGAAACTCCCAGATTTTGCGCAGCCTCCAGCATGACAGGTCCCTGGACAGCCCATTGACCTCCGCCTGAAGGGACGAAGAAGTTCACGAGACCAGCACTCCACAGGGTGAACATGAGAAAGGTATCCTCATTTGATATCGAGATAAACGCATTGGATAATATCCCGGCTAAACCTGAAGCTGTTACAATCCCCATTAGTCCAGCGTAAAATGGAAACTGAATAATAATTCCGCTTGCACTTTTCACTGAACTAGTAACTGCTCCCAAAAATTGTTTAGGTGTTTTGTGCAGGATGATTCCGATAAAGAGGAAAAGAAAATTAACAATATTAAGATTAATGGATAACCCGTTCGAAGCGATATAAAAACCTAAAAAAGAAAGACCTAATATACCAATGAACAAGGACAATATCTTACTGTTTTCCAAACGGTCGGCAGGTGTCATTTCGATGTGCTCCACTGTACCCGCTTGGATATCTTCCGCATCCTCCAATAATTTGCGATCAATGAAAAAAGCTTGTTCCTTTGGGGGCATCATATATCGGTTGATAATTGGAACTAATATTATTAGTCCGATAACAATGGTTGCGTTAAATGTTGAAAAAAGAGTTTCACTTGTAGGAACAACACCTATAAGCTTTTCCGTAAAGTGGCCAGGCGTGGCGATGGTTAAAGCGATGGATGAAGAAAGCCCTCCGCTCCAAATAATAAATCCACTATAGGCACTAGCAATTAACAATCGATAATCGACTCCATCTATCTTTTTAGCAATTTCTTTTGCAAATAACGCTCCAATAATTAGACCAAACCCCCAGTTGATCCAGCATGCAATTAGAGCTACAAAGGTAACAAGGATAATTGACTGTCCGGGCGATTTTGGTACACTGGCTAAGTTTCCCAATAATTTCTTAAAAAACGGACTACTCGCCATTACATGTCCTGTTACGACTATAAGAACCATTTGCATTGAGAATTCTAAAAGGTTCCAGAAACCACCTCCCCAATATTCAAGAATTTGAACTGGTGTGCTGTCTGTCATAACCATCGCAAGTCCTATAACAAAAAAAGTAAGCACAATTACAAGTAAAAAAGGATCCGGCATATACCTTTGCATCAGTCTGTTTGAAAATGAAATCATTGCCTTCAATACATTTACCCCCTTATGTTTTCGCTAAGTTCTTCATTCCTATTAAACTGCCATTACTATTTTTGTAGCTCTTCAGTTGTAAGTTCCGAAAAAACGTTTGATTTGATTATGTAACCTTAATATAAAGATGCTATGATAATTTATTTCCCCCTTTTAAAAAACTGAATTATCCATTAATTAGAAGTTTACTACCTAGGTTTCTATAAGTAAAATAGATAAAAACCATTTAATAAAATATGAATAGAAAGGACTGTGCAAAAATATATCATCAGCTCTTTGCTTCATTTGGCTCTTTGTTCTTTCTCTATTTTTGTTGTTTAATTACTGGATATGTTTAGTGATGTTCAGATTGGTATCGAACTTCTTCTTTAAGCTACTCTCATAATTTCTCTACAATTCCATATAGATAGAAAAGCCCAAGGATAATCCTTGGGCTTTCACGATTACATTACGAATCATTTGGTTAATGAAGTACAAATTAATATCGACAGCATGGGTTTTACTCGTGAATTAGGGTTGCTCCCATTTGTTAGGGCACTTGAGAGTGTGATAGGCGTCCGCCTTTTTATAGTTTCCTAAGGTATCCACTTAAATCTTTCTCATCCTTGGAATGTGTATTCCATTTCAAAAAATCCACTTCACAAGATTCTATTCTTTTAATACGTAACATTTAACACAGGTGCAAAAACGGCATCTTCGCCACCGAAAATTTCGAGAACATCAGCTGAAAAATCAGCTGCTGTGGAGCTCTTAAGCCGGATTTGTGTTTTCCCGTTTTTATTAATGTGTACGAAAGCGCTTGAAGGTAAATCCACCTCAGCGTAAATGTTATCTCCTGAAGGAATGGATAATGATGCAATAGCCGCCGCTGATGCTGTAGCATTGTAATCACCTTGTTCCAAACTGCTGCTAGTTCCAAAAACACCCTTTTTAATGTCAACATTCATACCGCCGACTGTTCCTGATAAGGATTTACGATAAACTCTTAATTTTACACTGGTTATCATCGCTGTATCCGGAATTGAGCTTAAGTCAAAAGACAAGATCGTACGATACGTATCTGTATTGGACATTCCTTTATCGCCAATCTTATGAACAGTTGTACTTAAACTATCAGCGAGTAAACTCCCTACGAATCCATCTTCTGAAGCTATGGAACTAAAGGAAGCGGACTGGTTTGAATTAATCGTGTACACTTCCGTTCTAATACTTTCCTGGTTACCGGCTGAGTCTTTGCTAAAGAACTTTAATGTTTTGTCGGAACTGATTGTAATTGGACCTGTATAATTGTTGGAACTAGTAGTAGGTGTACTACCGTCAGTTGTATAATAAGTTGTTGCTGTTTCGCTTGCCGATAGGGATACGCTAACAGAATTGGTGTACGTTCCTCCAGCCGGTGAAGCTGTGGTTACTGGTGGACTAGTATCCGCACCTGTATTGATCTCATACACTTCCGTTCTAATACTTTCTCGGTTACCGGCTGAGTCTTTGCTAAAGAACTTTAGTGTTTTGTCGGAACTGATTGTAATTGGACCTGTATAACTATTGGAACTTGTAGTGGGTGTACTTCCGTCAGTTGTATAATAAGTTGTTGCTGTTTCGTTTGCTGATAGAGATACGTTAACAGAATTGGTGTACGTTCCTCCGGCTGGTGAAGCTGTTGTTACTGGCGGAACTGTATCTGCACTGTTTTTAGGATGATTTTTAAAGAAATCCCAACTGATTTGGGTAGCATTTGGTCCGTTAGGATCAGTATATGAACCTGCAGTGCTTCCACCAGACCAAGCATGTCCCATGCCGTCCACCATATATTTCTCCATTACTGTTGAACCGGCAGTATCTTTGTAAATATATTGCTTATAAGTTCGACCGCCTGGCACTGTTCCTGAAATGGTTTGCTCTGCAGTATCATCAATGTTATTATTATCGGTTCCATCGGATGCCTTATCATTCGTTTGGGCCCATTGTGAGATTACTTGATTTGCATTTACTTGATTTACGGTAGAGTCAGCAGTACCGTGAAAAACGACAACTGGCACTACTCTTTTAAAGGCTCCCATGGCATTGTAAGCAGCATCTCCTTGCAGACCCGGATTCGGTCCGCCATTGCTCATCGCGGTGTATGCGTTTGATACGCTTGTAGCTGCCTTATACTCTAAACCAGCTCCGACACTAACAGCAGCAAAAACATCTGGATAAGTTGCCCCCATAATAACAGCCATAGCTGCCCCGGCAGATAACCCTCCAGTGAAGACACGATTGTCATCAATGGTATAATTTTGTTTTATTTGATTCACTATGCCTGCTATTAAACTCGGTTCCCCGCTACCTCGGGTTTGGTGAGCCGGATCGAACCAGTTCCAGCATTTATTTGAGTTGGCAGAAGAAGGTTGTTCAGGATATGCGACAATAAACTTTTCTGACTCTGCAAGGTCATTCATTTTCGTTCCAGCAGCAAATTGATTAGGATCTTGTGTACATCCGTGCAACATGACCACTAGAGGTACATCCGTGCCTGATTGATATCCGCTTGGTACATAAACCTTATAGTTTCTTCCATTAAATGTTTTTGAGATAAAACTGCCTGCAGCCGAAGACATTGTTGGTACTATTGACATAAAGATCGTAAAAACCAATCCGATAATGAACCAATTTTTCAGTTTCTTCATAACAGTATTCCTCCCAAAGTTAATATCCTTCCCAAAGCTCCCTGGCTTAAAACAAAATAGGAAGCGTTTTCAATAATTCTCTTCATCATTCTTAGAGATTTAAATATAGTGGTACGGTTATTTATTCTCCGCTGAATTAGGTTCTTCTTCTTTACCAGTCTTAATATTGAACACTTTTGTATGATCCTGCGGTGTTGGAATTGATTTGCTGGTTGGTGCTTTTTCATGGTTTTCTACCCAGTCCACGAGCAAGTCAAAAGCTTGATGAGCATATGGAAGTAAAGGCTGCAACTCCTTATTTGGATCCGTTGCATTGTTCCACACCAAGCTGTCGACATGATTTCCTTTTTCAACGGTATAAAGTCGGTGTAATTTGCCTTTTCCCGCTTGTTTTACTAATTTATTATATCCCTCGGCATGGATGGTCGGAAAGATTAACGAATCCCAAGACCCCGCTAAACTGATTAACGGCACATCAATATCGCCGGTATTTTCTATAGCCTTAACATTGCGTTTAACATTGTTCGGCCGTGAACTATACGTATAATCTTTAAAGATGGAGTCGTATGTACGATCACGAATACCGTCTTGGTAGTTCAAATAATTTCTCCAATCGATTCTGTTTGGTGCGAATGGATCGAGTTCATCCCGATAAATGTTTAATGTGAGGAACCAGTAAACCTGGTCATGGTAACTCCAAAGTTTTTCAGAACCTCTCGGCAAGCCAGTTTTATATAATTCTTTCATCGCTTTCCGCTTTTCTTTACCTGTACTGTAAATAGCTTTCTCTGCATGATTGACAACCGAGGTTAATGAGCTAATTAGATTCGGTTCATTGGCTCTCCATAACACGCCTTCCCAATCGACTCCGCCATCAAACAAGGATGGTTCTCCAGTCTCATCTGGTCCATCGTGTTCAAGTGCATAACGAACGACATATCCGCCATTTGAGATTCCGATTGCATAGGTAGGCACTTTATGATTGGCGTTAATCAATTTACTTGCTGGATTTTTCTTATCCTTTACTTGAATAAGCTGATCGGGATAATTTTCAATCAAATATTTTTGCGCTGATTTGGTCAATTGTCTAAAGCGTTGATGCCACTCAGAAATACTGTCATCTCTATCAACTAACGCGTTCTTTGCTTTTGCCAGTGTATCATTAAGGTCAATTTCTCCTTGTGTCCCTTTATCAATAGCAGCAAAAGCATAGCCTTTAGCTAACACAAAATCGCTAAACAGCAGATCGGTAGCCGTTTCATTTCGAGTCGCTGGGATTCCGGATACAACCAATTTCCCATTCCAATTGTCTGGAACACGAATTAGAAATTTTGCATCTTCAAACGCCCCATTAACTTGTACACCCCTTACCGCTGCTGGATTGTACATGTTATACCAACCTGTTCCATCTTCCTTATTTCCCCAATTATAAGGAACTAATCCTACATTCCCAAAGACAGTCGCCGCTGCATATTGTTCCGGGTTTTTAGTCGTTAACCAGTCTCCGCTATTCCCATCAAAATTGGTCACTTTAACATCTTGTGCACCCGGGATGGCCGAAGAGTAGGCAGCGGCAGCTGAAGCACTTGTTTGCAAGAAGCACTGAGTAACAAACGGAAACATTAAAGCTGAAGCTGTAGCTATCGCCAACAGTTTGGGTTTAACCATAAAACCTCCTCCTATTCCATTAATCAATGAACAAGCTTTTTAAGGACCTTCTCCAGCACTTTCATTTCCTTCGTTTGTGAAGATGACTTCATCTTTCCTCTTTATAAATCGGAAACTTTAAAACTATTTAATATTGTAAGATGTACATTTGTCATAAAGACTTGTTTTTCCAATCTTCAACATTTCAGCGGCTAGCTTCTTATTCCCATTTGTTAAGCGCAATGCTTCAATAATAGCTTCTTTTTCTGCAGAAGCTATTATTTCTCTTAATGGTTGAATTGAAGTCTTTGTTATATGCGACATTACTTCAGGAGACTTAAGTTGAGTATAAGCAAGAGACGGACGAACATTGCCATCTTGAAGATATAGCGGCAAATGTGCCCCGCGAATTATTTTTCCATCCAAAACATTGACTGCTCTTTCTAATACATTTTCCAGTTCTCGTACGTTTCCCGGCCACGCATGATTTCGCAAGAGTTCAGCTGCTTCAACGGAAAGTTCAATTCCTTGGTTATTGAATTTTTCTTCAAGTTTTATCAAAAGCTTCAGTGCCACTAGAATAATATCTTCTTTGCGTTCTCTTAGAGGGGGGATTTCAATTTTCATCACATTGAGTCTATAGTATAGATCTTGGCGAAACTCCCCATCTTGGACCATTTTTTCCAGATTGCGGTGTGTCGCTGCGATGATGCGAACATCGACGGGAACTGGGGCCTGACCCCCAACTCGCTCAACCTCCTTTTCCTGCAGTACTCGAAGAAGCTTACTTTGCATGTGAATAGACATATCACCGATTTCATCAAGGAGAACTGTGCCATGTTGAGCTAATTCAAACTTCCCCTTTTTCCCTCCCCTTTTTGCTCCGGTAAACGCTCCTTCTTCATAACCAAATAACTCTGATTCTAATAAATTTTCCGGAATGGAGGCACAGTTCACACGGACAAAGGGAAAGTGCCCACGCGGGCTCATTTGATGGATAGCATGAGCAAACAATTCTTTCCCTGTGCCTGATTCTCCGGATAATAATATAGAAGATTGACTGCTGGAGACCCTTCTAGCCAGTCGTTTTGCTTCTGAAAATTCAGGGCTTTCTCCGACAAGATCCTCAAGACGATACTTACTTTTCAATTCTTTTTCAAACTTCGTCTTATAATATTTAAGTTCCTTCAGAAGCGGCTGAATTTTTCTTGAATAATTAAGCCATTCTTGAGGGTTCCGAAACATAACCGTTCCTACTGCTCCGACCAATTCATTATCGATATAAAGCGGATAGCGGTTGGCCACCATTTCGCTCCCCTTGATAGGTTGAACCACAGCAACTTCCGCTTGGCCGTTTTTTGCCACCATATGCATACGTGTATTTTCTATGACTTCTTGAACTGGTTTCCCTAAAGCCTCTTCCATAGTTGTTTCTAGAAACTCACAATATGCAGAGTTGATATACACGACAGTCCCTTTACAATCAACCACCACTACGCATTCTGCTGCTAAATTGATGATTTCTTCTAGCCATTTTTTTGGAAGAGTACTGATTCCTAATTTCATTGCCATCTCTCCTCGTTTTCTTCTCTTCACAATGCATAAAAGTATTTTCTCCAACGTCAAAATTAAATCTGGAGAAAAGCTCGTATGCTATTAATTATAATATTCTGGCCAATTGCATTGCGAGAATTAACGAAGAAAGTTGTGGAGCCTACCCATTGCTTTTCTGTTGTGCTTTATACCCTCCATCCTAGAGAAACGATCCGTTTAGCCCCCCTCTTTTTGAGAGCGTTTTCAAAATGTTTCAACCCTCCTAATGTTTTTTCATTAATGTTACTTGCAGTTTTCATGCCAATGTTACAATAGAATTTTTAATCTATGAATATTTGTGATTTATGAAGTAAAACCCCGTTTACCTTTATTATGAAAGATTCATGCAAAGATAACCTATTCCGGGATTAAGGAATTAACAAAGAAATAAATCTGCTTTAAATTCCGGAATCGCGGAAATTTCCGAGAGTTAGGAATCTATCAATATACTAGATGATTTGTATGGCCCTGAAGTCCCGAGAGAAATATCGTCTCATGAAGGAGTTAGTACAATTTCCGGGAGAATATCTTGTTTTCGTGCTTGGAAGATCATTTCGGGTAATTCTATATTAGAAATATTAAGTGGCATATATGTTGTGTTAGAAGTGAGTTATTAAAAAGATAAGGATTTGTCCTTGGAAGGTAGGGGAAGATTATATGTATCCGAAAAAATTTACTTTTTTTGCACTCTCGAATCCATAAAATTAAACGAAAGACAGTAAAACAATAACCTATATATTGTAGTTTTGGATTTTCAAAAGATAAAAGACTTCATTCTATAATTGGAATTTTCACATGAGGTGGAAACAAGGAGTTGTGTGATGCTTTAATAAAATGAATATGACAGGACTACCAAAATCGGAAGAAAGAATATCATCATTAAGCATGGAGGGGATTTTTTTTCCTATATTTAATCCTTCAGTGTGCAAACAAAAAAGCATGGAGTTGCATTTCGAATATTTAGCGATATATAGCTTAAAATACTAGTAACGTTCCTACTTCTCTGCGGCTCAGAAGCCGCATCAATTTATTTGTTTCATTTGAAGGATCCTTATGCAAATGTTTAAAACCTACTATTCATTAACCATTGTTACCATTCCTAAAGTTATCGTAATCAGTCTTAATGTAATGAAATACCTTAGCATTGCCATTATGGTCAGGATGAGTTATTTTTAATAAACCTTTATATCCTGCCAATACTTCTTTAACAGTTGCTTTTTTTGAAAGTCCTAATTTTTTATTATAATCATCTGTTCGAGCAGTTGGAACTGAATGGTTACGATCTGTTTGATTTTGCTTCGCTTTCATCAATTCATTTCGTAATTCAATATTCTCCGTTAATAAATCCTTCGCTTCATTTTGCAATTTGCTGTTCTCATTCCTTAGCATGACAACTTCCTTTTTATACATCTCTCTTTGCTGAATCAATTTTTTCTTTGAAGTCTCATGAAGCTCTTCCATTCCTTTTAAATGCGTATCTTGAGCTTGTATTTTTAATTTTAACCGTTGAATGATTTCGTCTTTATTTTGATCCGGAAGCTCATTTATAGACAGTTTGAAGGGTTTGTCATCAATTGAAGATTTAAAACTTTCCATATTTCGGCCGTCGTATTTTATTCTGCCCTCAACAAGCCAACGCCTGACCGTCTTTATACGATTGTTTTCTGAAATCCCTGCATCTTTCAACAAATCAAACGCTAGATCTGTGTCAGACACCGTAAATGCTTTTTCTCTATGCACGTTTCCTCCCTCATATTTAATCCGGCCTTCACGTAGCCAACGCCTGACAATTTGAATACTGTTACTTTCTGCTACACCTGCATCCTTTAAAAGGTCGAAAGCTTGATCTGTGTTCACATTTTTTCACCTTTCCTTTTTACTTTCCATGAAGTTATCTATTGTGATGCTGGGCAATCTATGGAAAACAAGTCCCTTCTAACTTAGTTTGGGTCGCGATATCGAGAAACTTCAAAACTGTTTTTTAAAACTATGCAAGTGCGCATATCTATTACATTTCCTCTAATGCGATGAATAATCACCTGCAGTTAATTCTATCCACATACTTGATAACCTTTTAAATAATAGCACAACTGCTTATCATACAAAGAACAAACAGATAAAGAATGGATGACAGATATCACAGGATGATAACGAAAGGGTTTCAACAACCAATATAAAGCCTCAAAAACCGTTAAGAATGGAGAACTGATAAGAATATTGACAAAGGGATCTATTGTATAAAAACCCCAATCTCTCAGTGCCCTGCCGTTCCATTCCGCTTTGCGTGTGGTATTTACTTAGACCGTGGCTTTCCACTGCAGGCGCTCCCTTTCCGCGGGCGGTTGGGGAGCCTCCTCGGAGCTTGCGCCTATGGGTCTCCCCTTAACCGCATTTCCCGCAGGAGTTTCGCACCTTCCGTTCCAATCCACTTTGCATCAAGATGAAGCTATCGCCTCAATTGCTCCCAGTGTTTTGTATTCAATCGGCTACAATAAGTGAAATAATATTAAGGACAAGTAGTCTAACGAAAATTTATAATCTACTATGACTATACATAAGCGTCGAACATTCACCAAAAATTCAAACTACAAATGGTACAACTATAACTAAATGGCAAGCCAAGCAAAATAATTATAAGAGAGTACCACCGGACTTTCACTTCACTAGATAAGAGCTTTAGTCAACAACGACTTAGATTCGTTTAAAGAAAGATTTAATTCAGCGAATTGAGCTTGAAATGATTTAATAAGAAAATCATTCCCAATTAAAGACTAACAAGAAAGGACAAACCCGATTAATATCGAATTTGTCTACAAATGTTTGGGTGTGTACCAGGCGCACTCGAGGTCCGTCCTCGACTTTATGCCTGCTGGAACTGTCCTAGAGGTGTCTTCTAAGCCAGATTCTCGCACCATGGACACCAATCAATTGGGATATAACTTTTAGCTTGTAAGACTTGAGGAATTGAAGTTTCTATCTAAACATGTTTCAATTTTGCGAGATCAAATTGAAATTATCTATTGATTAATGAATTTGTACCGGTAGCTTTCGAACGTTTCGCCCTAATACCTGAACCTCTGGCGAAGCAAAAGGAATTTCAAAAGTGGGAGCCCTTAACAATCATTCGAAGCTGCAAGCTTCTCGATATCATCAGAAGGATGAATGTGAAAGCCTGTAGTGGATGTTTGGGCCGCGATATACATAGCAGCGGCTACTTTTTTTGCTTCAATGGCACGATAGGGACGTAGTGGTCCTATGAAGATAAATTGGGCAATGGAACTCACTATACCTGAAATCTTCTCACCGACCCGGAATTCCTCTCGTTCGCCAAGAAGTAAGGAAGGACGAAATATATGGACCGATTTCAGAGCTAATTGTTGAAGTCCCCCTTCGACATCACCTTTTACACGACTGTAAAAAAAGGTTGATTTTGAATTGGCTCCCATAGCCGTTATGACAAGTAATTTCTCAACATTGCAGTTCTTAGCGATTTTCGCCGCTTTCATAACGTAGTCATAATCGACTTTACGAAACGCCTCTTTAGATTTTGCCTTCTTGATCGTTGTACCCAAGCATATAAAAACATCCGTGACGTTAAATAAATGCGCAAACGAAGTTAAACGTTCGAAATCTACGGTATGTACGGTGCAATTCGGTTCTTTGATTTCCACATGCCTTCTTGTCAGCAAGTGAATTTCTTCATATATATGGCTATTGCCTAATTCTTTAACGAGCTGGGTGCCGACCACTCCCGTTGCCCCCAAGACCATTGCCGTCTTTTTATTAATCATGATTTCCTTCTTTCTTTCATGAGCTGGTGAGAACAGCCAAGCCTATTCCTTTTATAGCATTATGATAAGTGATTGATTTGATTGAAGTCCTTTATGATCCAAGAATCGACCTCGAATCTTATCGTGCTCAAGCATGCATTGGATAAACGCATTTCATTGGATATAATTGATTGGTTGGACATCAATCGTAATATAAAATGAATGACGGCCCCATGTGCAACGAGAATTACTTTCCTTTCGGGATATTCCTCCTGGATTTCTTGAAGTCCCTTCATCAGCCTGCTCGTGAGTGACTGTTCACTTTCTTGGCCAGGATAGGCTTTATCTTTGAATGCCGCCTCCCTCTTTTCAGCTGTCAAACCCTCTGCGGCTCCAAAGTTCTTTTCAATGAATTCAATTTTTTCAATTACAGGAACATTGATGTTAAGAGCAATGATATCAGCCGTTTCCCTTGCCCTGATAAGGGGACTTGTAATGATTACATCCCAATTTTCTTTCATCAAAAATTCACCACATTGCCGTGCCTGTATTTTTCCAAGTCCATTTAAAGGGATATCGGTCTGCCCTTGCAGTTTTCCCTGTGCATTCCAATCAGTTTGGCCATGCCTCACTAAACAAATCGTCGTAATTGTCATCAAACCTTTCTATATTGGTTTACATTATTTTCTCTGTTCTTCCATGATGGAGTGTCCTTCGCTTTGCTCGAGATCTGACCATTTCCACCATTCATGTAATCGTATTCTGCCGTCATTCAATATTTCCGGTTTGGAGAAACAGCTGCCTCCTCTAATTTCCCCTTGTTCATTGATATGGTTGTAGCGGAATTGAAGAGTTCCATCTGGATTGACAAGTCCTATCAAAGTCCCTTTAATAATTTCGCCGCCTTGATAGCTTGCTGAAAGAATCGATCCTTCCTGTGAATAGTGAAAGGACGTACTGTCCGAAACTTCCCCGATTTCTGAATTGACTTTTGCTTTGAAAATCCGCCCATCATAATTAATCATGATCAATCCCCCCAATGAATGATTAAGGATAATGATACCAAATCTTCACAAAAAAGAGTATGTTGAAGTTCGTTTAATAAATAGGCTTTTTTTAATAGTATTGTTGTTTTTCAAGTACAAAATATGGGAACGTCCGTTTTGGACGTTCCCATTCTTATTCCTTTAAAGCACCTATAGAGAAATAACCGTAAAGCTAACGAAGCTTTTTAAAAGCTGCGCTTCGCAGGCCAAGCTCCTTGCATTTTACTTAGGAATACAATTTGTCCAATATGGTATGCGTCGTGCAACGCTAAACTCTTCAGTTCAAGCACTAATGAATTATCTTCTCCTGGGATCTGTCTATACAAATCTTCATGTTCAGATTTTGCTAGTATTTTTCCCAGTTCACGATGAACATGAAAGTATTCTTGTTTTGTTTCTTTCCAATTTTCTAACGTCTCAGTTGGGATTCGAAATGTAGCATCATTATCTTCTGCCTGTGGTTCATTCGCTGTTTCACCAAGAAATCGCATCAGAAATCTTTTTTCATAGAAAAGTAAATGACAAACTAATTCCCAAATGGAATTCATTGTCCCATCCGCTGGTTTCCAAAGTGCTTGTTCAAAAGTAACATCCTCTAGCACTTTTTCAAGTGGTGGAAACCATTCTTCTTTATCTAAGCAGTTTGCCCACTGTTGTAACAAAAGTGTCTTTACATCCATTTTCTATCCCCTCCAATTTAATCCCTATTATAGATCATACCTTTGGTCAGAATTCATTTGCGACGTGTTAGAGATTGCTCGCTAATTAATAAGATGTCATGCCAATTCTTTGTTCAATTAAACTGGCCGATAAAACGGTATAAGGAACGCTCCATTATTTGGAAAGTTCTGATAACAATAGTTTATCATAAGTTATGTTACCTGAGAAGAAACAAGTAAAATACATCAGTGAATACAGATTCTGTTTCTCTTTGTGCAGAACTCCTTCAATCGCTGCTGATGTATTTGATTTGGTTTGATTAAACCCACTACCGCCATTAAAACTCACTTGCTCTCAGTAATATCAGCCCATTCAGGAACGAGCGTTCGTTTTTAATCTAATAACAACACAATCTTTAACAAAGCCAAAAAATATAATTTGTTCGAATTCCCTCTCTATAAACATTCACACAAAATACATAATATTCCCATTGAATTCAGCTTATAAATTGTGGTTAGATTATGGAAGATGTTACATATGGGATGATGATCCCAAAAGCTCAAACATCGTAAAATAACTACAAGATATGGTGAGGTGCTGTTTTGAAAGAGATACTTCTAATACTACTATTGCAACTTATTTATGTACCGATTTACACGCTGCGAACCATTTTCTTAGTGAAAAATATCACCATCCTTGCCTCAATACTAGGCATTGCAGAAATGTTAGTATACGTTTTTGGTTTGTCTCTCGTATTTGGCGGTGACCAAAGCTTTCTTGCCATGGTTGTATATGCTGTCGGTTTTGGTATCGGTATTATTTTTGGAACGAAAATTGAGCAAAAACTCGCCATCGGCTATATAAATGTAACCGTAAATACCCAATCCAAAAATGCTGAGTTAGTCGATACACTAAGGAACAATGGATTCGGTGTCACCCTCTATACTGGTGAGGGCAGGGATAGCAACCGTTATCGAATGGAAATCTTGACGAAACGAAACCGTGAGCAAGAATTAATCGCAACCGTTGAAAAATTCGAACCGAAGGCTTTCATCATTTCATATGAACCGCGTTATTTCAAAGGCGGATTTTTATTGGATCGGTTAAAAAATAAGGCAAGCTAAAAAGCAAAAGGAGAAAGCCATCATCATAACAGACGGCTTTCCCCTTTTTATTTGGTTTTGGATTTTCTTATTTTGACTGCTTTCGTTGCCGGCTGTTTTTTAATCCACTTTATATATTTTTTTAAGGATTCATCATCTTTAAGCAATGCTATCGTATATAAGCGGATGGCTAGCTCCCTGTTTGAATACAGGGCGTGAATCTGTTTATGGCATGATTTACAAAGGGCTGCAGTTGGTAAATGACTGCCTCCCTCTTCTCTTGGTATTAAATGATGGACGGTCAATTCAATTCCATCCCTTTGACAAAGCTCACATGTACCTCTCATTTCCCACTACGTCCGTTAAGGCTTTACGGATTTCCCTTCCTCAACGATGTGAAACATCAAATGGGCAAGATGATGGATAGGCCCATATTCTTCATCATCACCTTCTTCATCTTCTTCACTATCATTCATGCCTTGCAAATAAAGGGCCATGAATTCATAAAAATCAGGTTTAGAAAAAGAATAACAATCACTTGGATCCTGATTATCTTCTGCATACTGTAAGACCAAATGAGATAAATCCCCCTCATCATCTTCAGCATCAAAAAAGACGAAATAGCCGATATTAGTATCTAAATCAAATAACCTGCGAAATCCACGGGACGTCGTTTTTTCAAATTCGGCGGCCGTCAGTTTTTGCACCTGCATGCTGTCTACATTATCTTCTTGATGGAAACTCACGATGAATGTCTTCATCATCCTACCTCCTACCTGTTTATCGGTAATCAATAGTATCCCCAATTAACCGAATTTATTCGAATGAAAGATTCGCTTCCAAGACGACGGGGCAATGATCGCTCCCCATGATATCACAGTGGATGTTGGCATCGATTAGAGAACTGGACAACCGCTTTGAAGCAATGAAATAATCGATTCTCCACCCGATATTTCGTTCTCTTACTTTGCTCATGTACGACCACCACGTATAGGCACCTTCCTGTAAAGGATAAAAGTGGCGAAACGTATCGATAAACCCTGCATCAAGCAACTCCGTCATCTTACCACGTTCTTCCGTTGTGAAACCAGAATTGCCGATGTTAGGTTTTGGGTTTTTCAAGTCGATTTCCTGATGCGCTACATTGAGATCGCCACAAAAGAAAACCGGCTTAATCATGTCGAGCTCCTTAAGATAGTCGATCATTGCTTCTTCCCATTCGAGACGATAATCTAGCCTAGTCAAATCCCTTTTGGCATTTGGTGAATAGACGTTCACGACATAAAAATTCTTGTATTCGAGGGTGATGATCCTCCCTTCTGGTTCCTCGGTCAAATCACCTACACCATATTTTATTGAAAGCGGCTTTTCCTTTGTGAATATGGCAGTGCCGGAATAACCTTTTTTCAATGCATAATTCCAATATTGATGGTACCCTTCAAGCTCAAGCGCGATTTGGCCTTCTTGAAGCTTCGTTTCTTGCAGACAGAAAATATCCGCATCCACATCTTTGAAGTAATCTAAAAATCCTTTCTTTACACAAGCCCTAATTCCATTTACATTCCAGGAAACCAATTTCATTTTCTCTTAAACTCCCCTTATTCCCGTTAATTTCGTTCCTTTCCACTATACTATTGATCCGTGTTTTTTCCCATTAGAGTACATTGGAGAACAACCTGGCAAATGATTCTTTTGACCGTTCAAGCATGCTTCGACTATTATATGTAATCGGGTCTAGTTTTTCACTATGCAGCATATCGTCCTTATAGTGAGAGATAAGATCATCGATGGAGCGGCTGCCCATAAGGAAGACATTGACTTCAAAATTAAGATGAAAACTCCTCATATCCATGTTTGCCGTCCCGATGGATGCGGTATCACCATCGACGATGATAAGTTTCTGATGTAAAAAACCTTTTTTATAGGAATATACCTCTACACCATATTGGAGCAGTTCGCCGAAATATGAGCGGCTGCCATATTGGGTTAAAAACCCATCATTTACTGCTGGAACCATTAGCCTAACTTGAATCCCTTTTACGGCAGCATGTTTGATCGCTGCTTTAATTGCTTGATTAGGCACGAAGTATGGACTAGCTATCCAAATTGATTCAGTAGCGCTAGTGATTAGCGCATAATAAAAATCACTCATGATTCCCTGCTGAGTATCCGGTCCGCTTGCCACCACCTGGACAGCTCCATCGCCTTTTTCACCTTCGCTTTTTAATTGCGGACGCTCTTGCAATACATCTTCGCCACTGACATATTCCCAATCCAAAAGAAACACGGTATGTAGCATATAGACCGCCTCCCCTTTAAGGACCATGTGAGTGTCCCTCCAGAATCCAATCTCTTTATTTCTTCCTAAATATTCCTCCCCGACGTTTAAGCCGCCCACAAAGCCAATCTCCCCATCAATGATGATGATTTTCCGGTGATTCCTGAAATTGAATTTTTGATTGAAGAAACCGTGTTTCAATGGAGAAAAAGGAAAGGCTTTTATTCCAGCATTTTTCATTCGTTTAATTTCATTATTAGAAAGTTTTAAACTGCCGGCTGCATCAAAAATGAATAATACCTCCACACCGGCTTCCGCTTTTTCTATGAGGATATCGATAATTTCCGTACCAAGCCTATCTGACCGAAAAATATAATATTCAATATGAATGAACTTTTCGGCTTTTTTTAACTGCTTTATAATTTCCGTAAATGTTTCATTTCCGTTTTTCAGAACTGCTGTTTTTGAAGCTGTACTTATTTTGGTCTCAGAAGCATTTTCGGCAAACGCCGCGAACGATTGCTGATGATTATTCAGGAACGATAAATCTGGCGATGATACATGTGATACGAGGTTCTTCCATTCTTCACGATCTCGTTTCCGTTTGCTTTGATACAAATAGCCTTTTAAATAAAGTTGACCTGAAAATAAATAAAACAGATATCCCAAAACCGGGAAAAACACGAGAACGTACATCCATAATAGGGTCTCGTGAGCAAATCTATTTTCGAGCATGAGGGAAATCATCGTTATGAACATGACAAAAATATATAATCCTCCAAAAAATAGCTTTAATTCAAAGCTAGCTTGTGTAAATAAGATCATATAAACCGCAGCTATTATAATAAATAAAAATACAATTTCCATTCTTCTTCTTTTCATCGTTTCATTCTCCTACACAGCAATATTTTATGTACATTTAAATATATACCCCTAATTGATGGTAAAAGAAACAAAACACTTACGAAGAATTTAATCTCGCAAGTGTTTTGTATATTTCCTATCCATTTATCGTTGCAAAACAGGAAGCAGGCTTTCATATAACTTTATATAAGCCAAAGATGATGATGACCAACTAAAGTCCTGCTTCATTGCGCCTTTCACTAGGCTCTTCCACCGCTTTGGCTGGAATTTGTACAGACCAACGGATTGCTCAATGGTATGAAGCATATCGTGTGCATTATAATTCGTAAAACTGAAGCCATTCCCTTCACCAGTGAATTGATTATAAGGGATGACCGTATCACGAAGTCCACCTGTCTCCCTTACCACTGGGAGGGTGCCATAACGCAGAGCTAGCAGCTGGCCAATTCCACACGGCTCAAATTGGGAAGGCATCAGAAACATATCGGAGCCTGCATATATTCGCCGCGCTAAACCCTCGTCAAAATATGTATGGACAGATACTTGATTTGGGTATTGTTCAGCTAAATGACGAAATGCTGATTCATATTGCTCCTCGCCCGTACCTAAAAGAATGAATTGGATTCCCTGGTTCATCATTTCATGAAAAACATGGAGGATAAGGTCGATTCCTTTTTGATCAACGAGCCTTGTTACCATGGATAGTACCGGAACATCTTCCATCACTGGAAGATTCAACGCTTCCTGTAACTGACGTTTATTCTCCATTTTCCCTTCATAGGAATCAAAAGGAACAGCAAGGAATTCATCTGTGCTAGGATTATATTCCTCATAATCAATTCCATTGATGATGCCTTTAAGATCACCATTTCTTTTTCGTAAAAAACCATCCAAATTTTCCCCGAAATAAGGGATTTGAATTTCTTCTGCATAGCTTTGACTTACCGTCGTGACGATATTCGAGAAAGCTAAGCCAGCCTTTAAATAACTGACATTCCCATGAAATTCAAGACCATCGATCGTAAAATATAATTCACTCAAATCCAGTAATTCTGCTAAAACCGTTTTAGAATAAATTCCTTGATAGCGTAAATTATGTATGGTGAATACCGTTTTAATATCCTCGTAAAAAGGATGGTTGTGATAATGTGCCTTCAATAATACACTGACAAGGCCAGTCTGCCAATCATGGCAGTGAACGATATCCGGCTTTTCTTCTAAGTAAGGCAAAGCCTCTAATACGGCTCGTGAAAAGAAGGCGAACCTTTCGCCATCATCGAAAAAGCCGTAACTCCCATGTCTTTTGAAATAATATTCATTATCCAAAAAATAGTATGTAATACCATTGGCAACAAGCTTTTCAATTCCACAAAATTGCTGGCGCCAGCCTACAGGAACTTCAATACTGGTCATATGCTTCATTTCCTGTTTGAACTGGTTAGGGAGATCCCCATATTTTGGCAGGATGACACTTACATGGACTCCCTGTTTTATTAGCGCTTTCGGGAGCGCTCCTATGACGTCTCCAAGCCCTCCCGTTTTTATAAAGGGGGCGCATTCTGAAGCAGCAAATAGTATGTTCATTGCCGCACCTCCTCTATTAAATGATATCCGCTTTTTTTATTACAGTCGGCTGTTTCAACCCAATAACCGTTTTTTCACTCGTTATTTTCACTTCTTTATCGGTTATCGTATTGTCGACGATAGCGCCTTCTTCAATCTCACCTTTTTGCATGATGATGCTATTCCTAATGATTGCACCCTTTTTCACCTTTACCCCTCGGAAGAGTATACTGTTTTCGACTGTTCCTTCAATAACACAGCCGTTTGCTATCAAAGAATTGGTAACCTTTGAAGATCCTGAATATTTTGTAGGTGCTTCATGCTTAATCTTTGTGTAAACATCCCATGTATCTCCGAAAAAGGAACGGATAACGGATGGATTGAGAAAGTTCATATTGCTGGAATGGAAACTTTCAATTGAATGGATGAATGGCATATCGCCAGTAAAATTGTATCCTTTGACTGTAAAACGATGAAGATTGGCTTTCACGGCATCTTTCAAAAAGTCATATTCGCCACTCGCTACACAGCTTTTAATCAAGTTAACCAATAGAGACTTACTTATAACGAAGGTTTCTAAACAAACATGGTCTCCAGGTCTTGGAATGGTATAAAAGCTAATGTCCGTGATATCTTCATCAGAATCGACCGAGCAGGTGTGATAGATCGGTTTTTCTATCAATTCGCCTACATAATCCTTATACACGACGGTAATATCTGCTTTATGTTTTTTATGATATGCAAGCACTTCATTGAAGTCCAATTTGCACACATGACATCCAGGGGAAATGATCACAGTATCCGCCGCTGCCCGCTCGAAAAAGCTAAGGTGATCATGAAATTGCTTCATATCGCCTGTTACGGTTTCATCCGGATGGATGGGTGGAAGGATGAATAGTCCCCCTGAACGTCGATCCAAGTTCCATTCCTTACCTGAACCAAGGTGATCCATGACCGAAAGATATTTTTCTTTCGGAAAAACGGCTACTTTTGATACATCAGCGTTAATGAAGTTCGACATCGTGAAATCAATCAAACGGTAGCGTCCGCCAAATGGCACAGATGCTACATTACGATGAGCGGTCAGCTCTTTTAAATGTTGTTTTTCATTGATCAAGTTAATAATACCCAACACATTTTCCATAGCATCTTCCCCTTTTTCTAGTTAAGAGTTATCTTCTTTTTGTTTGGATTCAAAATGGTCTGATTTTCGCCAATTAAGGTAATATCGGATGTAACCGCTGAATTGCCCACGACTGCACCATCTTCTATAACACAATTGCTGGCTATGATGCTTCTTTCTATATGGACGTTTTCACCAATCGTAACATTAGGCATGATGACTGAATCTTTGATGGTGGAACCATAGCCGACATGAACATTGTAGGATAAGACAGAATGTTCAATGTTACCGTGTATCATGCAGCCTTCATTGATAAGAGATTGACTGACCTCCGCGTTTGCTGAGATATATTGCGGTGGGTGATTTGCATTACGTGCAAATATTTTCCAATCCTGATTATCCAACTGGAACTTTGGTTTCTCCTCCAGTAAATCCATATGTGCCTGCCAAAGACTTTCCACAGTTCCCACATCTTTCCAATAATCATTGAATCGGTAGGCATATAACTTTTTTCTGTCTTCAAGCATCTTGGGAATGATGTTTGAGCCAAAGTCATTAGAAGAATCTGCATCTTTTTCATCATTTATCAAATATTGCCTTAGTTTCTTCCAATTGAAAAGATAAACCCCCATGGAAGCGAGATTGCTCTTTGGAAACTTTGGTTTTTCATCGAATTGGGTGATCTTATCTTCTTCATTGGTATTCATGATCCCAAAGCGGCTTGCTTCTTGCCAAGGAACTTGAATGACGGCAATCGTTGCCTCTGCATTCTTCTCGACATGATAATCCAGCATCTTGCTATAATCCATCTTATAAATATGATCGCCAGAGAGAATGAGGACATGCTCCGGATCATAGTTGTCAATATAATGGATATTTTGATAAACGGCATTTGCCGTCCCTTTATACCATTCGCCGCCTTCTTTCCCTTGATAAGGGGGAAGAACTGAGACGCCACCAACATCCAGGTCTAAATCCCATGCTTTCCCGTTTCCGACATAATCATTTAAAATCAATGGTTGATATTGGGTCAGCACTCCTACAGTATCAATACCAGAATGAGTGCAGTTACTTAATGGAAAATCGATGATTCTATATTTACCGCCGAAGGGAACAGCTGGTTTTGCCAAACCAATGGTCAGTTCACCTAACCTTGAACCCTGGCCTCCTGCCAATAACATTGCTATCCATTTTTTCGCTCCCATTATTCGTTCACTCTCCCCCGTCTTTTTTTTGTTTGCTTCATATAAATTGAAATGCCTAATGGAGGTACAGTTATTTCCATACTGAATGGTTGGTTATGATAAGGTTCTTTTTTAACGGCAACAGGTTGCTCGTTTACCTGACCAGATCCTCCGAAAGCTGGGGAATCACTACTAAAGACCTCAATATATTTACCTTGGGAGGGCACGCCGATCCTGTATTGATCATATGTCTGTGCAGAAAAATTA
This sequence comes from Peribacillus muralis, assembly GCF_001439925.1. Taxonomy (GTDB): domain Bacteria; phylum Bacillota; class Bacilli; order Bacillales; family DSM-1321; genus Peribacillus; species Peribacillus muralis. Next base: position 353,218 of record NZ_LMBV01000004.1, on the reverse strand, counting down.
CAGACCACAATACAATAATCCCCTTTGCGCTTGCCTTTTCTCATAAAGGTAATGATACTTTGACTATTATTATTTGGATCTATCCATTCAAATCCCTCCTGGACATGGTCGAGTCTCCATAACGCCGAGGTTTCACTATAAAATGCCTGTAGGGTTCGAAAATAATTGGACAGTTTTTCATGAGATTCATATTCCAATAGTAACCAATCCAATTGTTCCTCATCTTTCCATTCGATGAATTGACCGAATTCACCACCCATAAACAGTAACTTCTTTCCTGGATGAGTCATGAAATAACCAAGCAATAAACGCAGGTTCGCAAACTTCTGCCAATAGTCACCTGGCATCTTGTTTAATAATGACTTTTTGCCATGAACCACCTCATCATGCGAGAAAGGCAAAACGAAGTTTTCTGAAAAAGCATAGTAAAATGAAAATGTCAGAAGGCTATGATGGTATGGCCGCTCATCCGTTTCAAGTTTCATATATCGAAGGATATCGTTCGTCCATCCCATATTCCATTTGTAATTAAAACCTAGCCCTCCTATATCGGTGGGAGAAGTAATAAGCGGACGATCGGTTGCTTCTTCAGCCATCATTAAAGCATTCGGATATTTCTTGAAAATTGCTTCATTCAGTCTTTGTAAAAATTCTATCGCTTCTAGATTTTCCTCACCGCCATTTTGATTTTTCAATTTGACTGGCAAAGGATTGTCATGATTTAAATACACCATTGACGATACCGCATCGACACGTACCCCATCAATATGGTATTCATCCATCCAAAACATTACATTTGAAATGAGGAAACTGTTAACTTCCGGTTTGCTGAAATCAAAATTATAGGTCCCCCATAACGGACGATCTGCCCTATTATGATCGATAGGTTCATAGAGGGGTGTGCCATCGAAACGGGATAGGCCATGAGCATCTTTACAAAAATGGGCGGGGACCCAGTCAAGAATAACTCCTATTCCATGTTGGTGACACCGGTTGATCAAATACTTGAAATCTTCCGGAGAACCGTAGCGACTAGTTACAGAATAATAGCCCGTAACCTGGTATCCCCAAGATTTATCGAATGGGTGTTCCATGATCGCCATGATTTCAATGTGTGTAAATTTATTATCGATTACATAATCCACTAAATTATCCGCCAACTCGCGGTAAGAATAAAATTCGCCATCCTCTTTTTGTTTCCATGTACCGGGATGCACTTCATAAATGGACAGCGGCCTATGGTAAATGTTTTCTTTTTTCCGATCGGCTAACCACTTCGAATCTTGCCATTCAAAATTATCCAGCCTTTTAACGATTGAGGCCGTTTTTGGTCTGACCTCCGAATAAAAGGCATATGGATCGGCTTTAAGGATACGTTTATTTCCAGGTGTATGTATTTCGTATTTATATAGTTCCCCTTCTTGTAGTCCTGGTACGAACAACACCCAGATTCCTGAACCCTCGATCCGCTTCATTACATGATCGGAGCCGTCCCAATCATTAAAATTTCCGACCACTGATACTTGCTTGGCATGGGGGGCCCAAACGGCGAATCTAACTCCTTCTTTACCTAAGGATGTGATAATATGTGCCCCAAGCATTTTATAGCTTTCATAAAGAGTTCCTTCATGAAATAAATATAAATCAAAATCGCTTGGATGATTCTCTTGTAGCTGATCCAAAATAGTATTCAATAAAACCCCTCCATCAAAATAAACTCGATAACATTTCATCCATCCTTCCCCAATTATTATATATATTCGGTGAAAATGATGTTAATCCTTCAAATGGAGGAGAATTTATTGTAATAAATCCCCGTTTTTTTGAAGATTTAAACATTTAATTCTTAAAAATAACCAATTAATGTAAAAATAATGTTATTTCAATAAAAGCTCTTCCCATTTTTTAGGAAGAGCTCTATGTTACGTTATATGAATATTTCATGTTACTTGTTCACTGCGAATCTTTTCAGTCTTCGTTAAGAATAAATAAGATAAAGAAACTGACCATGCAAGCGGAGTATTTATATTAGGAATATTACGCCCTCCGATATACAGCTCTGGGACTTCCCAGTTTTCTGGAATGATCTTTTTCGTTTTATTTATATATTCCTTAACTTTGTTCATCATACCCAGTTCCAAATAGCATAAGCCGAGCCATGGAAGTCCGAAGCACCATTCCGCTTCTTGACCTTCATTATAATAAAGGTCTTTCTCATATCGTATACAGCCGTTTTTTCGCTCAAGGCGCCCCGTAACATGATTCAATATTTTAAGGGCAATGTCTCTATCGACGAGTCGGTAAGGATATATTAAGGATAAAAGCGCTAAATCCGTTTCTTTCGAATAACTTTCCCTTGGAAGCAGAAAACGGAGTGCCTCTTCTCCTTTTTTGATCAGTTCTTCCTTTACATTGACCAGCATCTTGACTGAATTCAAACCAGCAACGCAAGCACCAATACTTGAAGCATGGATTTCTATATTTTCTTCCCATATCCCGTTATCTTCCGACTGCCAATATTGCAGGCATTCCAAATAATGAACCAGTTTTTGAATGATTTGTAAATCGCGTTCATCTCGAATCACCTTTTTCCCATGCCTGTATCCTTCGCCGACACCCCATAAAAAAGCACCGATTGCATCATTTTGAGCATGCCCCCATTCATCGGGCAACTCCTTCAGTTCTGTCGAATATCGCGCATGAATATATTCAAATAGATACTGGGGTTTTTGTTCAGTATGAATATCAATCTTCCACTCATAGGCTTGAAATAAGTCGAATAAAGCGTGATATGCCTTCTCATAACGATTGGATGGGTCATTTATAAAAGGCAGTACTGTATAAACGATATCCCTAATCCAAACATAATTGTAATCAGAGGACACGCTCGCCGTATACGCACCATTAGGAAGCCGCATGCGGTCAAGAACCTCTAGGGCACCATTTATATTCATTTATCGAACACCTCCATGATTGTTAATTTCTTATTCCCATTGTTGACAAACTGCCGTATTCTAAACATCGCTTCCTTCAATAAAATTAAAAGCGCTTACAATTTTACCTGAAGTTACTTTTCATAATTTCTTTCACCCTAGTTTATGTCATCAAGGTCTTTTTTGATAATCAAGCTTTCCATGTTCAGTAAAAACCGTTAAATGCCTAGCCGAATTGAAAGTAAGAATTAGAAGCTGGTCTTTTTTTATGTCTGTTTTCACATACGTTGTCGCTATTCACCAAGTAATGCGGTGTGTTCAATCCCTCTCCTATTACCCTTAAATAATTTCGTTTTAAAAACAGCAAACTTTATGAAAAGAGCCTTTACTTAAAATAAAAAACCAGTAATGGTTATCCACTACTGGTCGGTTGGCAAACTCGATAAGATTGGAGTTTGTCAACCGTTGAGGTTTTATCATTTAACCGTTAATTTCGCCTGGTTTTATTCACAGATGAAAAGAAACGCATCTTCGAGTACATACATGGCAGCGAATATTAGTATCTTATGTATCGACAGTTTACGCAGTCCAATGCAACTCGACTTGAAGAGATCCAAATGTGACCTGAATAATGACCCCGGGTATGTCACCATTCCTTTCAGCTCATTCCAGAACAATCTCCTCTTTTTATAAATTCCGTTAATGTGCTTCCAACTTGTCGAGCAGGATTGGCAGCTCCCTATATATTTCGATGATATCTGCTATCTTCATTCTCACCAAGCCACTGGATGACGGGGCGACGAATTCCAGTGTTTCAACGGATAACGGGTCTTCTTGCAAACCCCAGGTTATCTGTCGCGATTGACGATATTCCTGGTAGACTCCCTTGCCTACGAAACAGACAATTTTAGGCTTATACGTCTCAATTTTGCTAGTTAATTGCTTCCTTCCCATTATGTATTCTTCCTTAGTAATTTCATCAGCACCTTTTGTTGGCCTGGAAACGATATTGGTGAACCCATAGCCTAAATCGAGCAAGGAATTATCTTCATGTGGATGATATTTCCTTGGTGTCAAACCTGACTCAAAGAGGATTTTCCAAAAACGGTTGTTTGGGTTGGCATAATGATGGCCAGTTTCCCCAGAACGGATGCTTGGATTGAAACCGACAAACAAAATATCGAGATTCACTTTTAAGTGATCAGCTATTCCTTCCATCTAGCAAACCTCCTTTTCATGTCTCTTAATTATTGTACAAAACCGACAAATAAATAACTACCATTACACCCATTCCACAAAAATTCATGAGCAAAACGTCCAATCCAGAACTGATCAATCTCGAGATTGCAAATAATAGATTTATGTATCGAGTTATCCAGGCACAAGAAAAAAACCACACATAAGTCTTTTCTTACCTATGTATGATTTGAATATTTTTTCTAAAAACCTTTTTCAAAGCCGGAGGAGCGGTACTTAATCGGTTAAAAGAAACAGCCACCTCAGACGGAAGTTAAAGATTATTATGCGGTTTGCAGACTAAGTGGTAGGTACAGGCAGGGTTGCTTTTTGAAGCGATGGCATGCGAAAGACCCGTCATTGCCTGTGGACATCACGGATACTTTGGCGAAGTGAATAGGAATAACTTTCAACAAGCTTGGGAGTGCTACTTTGGGGATCACGCTGCAGAACAGACGTGCAATCAAGTTATCCTTCATCGGGATTTACGTAATTTCCTCCGATCAGATATTGGCGTTCAAACAGGAAGGGACTTGCGGAAATTGGTATTAAAGCAATTCGATCGCAAAAAAAACATAGTACCGCTTATTGAATTATATACGAGCACTCTCCTATCCTTTGAACAGCAGCAGACCATAAATTAATGGCTCTGCCGCTACATATATCTTATATCGTTCCAATGGGCAAATAAACGATTAATTTGAAGAAGAACGTCACATGAAAACTTGAGGAAGCAGTCACTATTACACCCTATATGACAATGATTGACTGAACAACGCCTTCGACAATATCTCTATCGTTACGATACACGCTGCTGTTGTTCGAATTGATTACGTTTTTTTGCTTTGGACATCTTTTTGAATGTATGAAGGATTCCCAAAACCCATATCACCACAATGCCTGTATAGATATACATATGGGCTTCAACCGGTACCCATGAAGATAAAAGTGTTCGTACATTGATTAAGATAATGAAGCCCCCTACCAAAACACCCATCAATTGAGCAGGCAGCATCCGGACGAGCCAGGCTGCAATCGGTGCGGCAATCACTCCACCTATTATCAACGCTCCGACCCAAAGCCAATTAACAGCCTCCCAGCCTAGAGAAAGGATAAAACCAAGACTACCAAAAAATGCAATGGCAAACTCACTCGTATCAACAGTTCCTACTGCTTTTCTAGCAGTCATGCCTTTTTTGGACAATAAAACAGGGGTTGCAATCGGACCCCATCCTCCTCCGCCTGTTGCATCACAAAAACCTGCAAAAAGTCCTAATGGAATCGATTGTTTAGCTGTTAATGGCTTTACGGTCTCATTTTCATTTGAAGGTTTAAAAATAAATAAAAACCGGAACAAAACGTATATCCCCAGGCCAAATAAAAATATCGCAATATACGGTTTAGCTAATTCAGCAGGCAGATTGCTCAGGAAACATGCACCTACAAATGCGCCAACCGAACCTGGAATGATCAAACGGTAGACCATATTCTTATCCACATTCCCAAACTTTATATGTGAAGCGCCTGACACAGCCGTCGTCACGACTTCGGATAAGTGAACAGATGCCGATGCAACAGCAGGGGCGATTCCGAATGTCAACAATAGGGAAGTGGAGCTTACTCCATATCCCATTCCAAGTGAACCATCGATTAATTGAGCTAACAACCCGATAAAGGCTAAAACGATTAACTTCTTCATGACCTTCCCCTTTTTATTCCAAGATTGAATTTGGTATCACCGTATCAATATGGCGGCTACGGTACCTTTTAAAAAGCAAACAGGAATGCATTTCAGATACAAAGAGGCACCTAACCAAAACGAACATCATGTTGGTTAGGTGCCTTCAGTTTTTCTGATCAGCATTTTTTATTTTTTCGCAAACGTTGTTGCCATTCACAAGCAATAAAATCGTTTCGTTTTAAAAACAACCCTTTACGAAAAGAACTTTTATTTCATTCAGCTTCTACCGGTAGCAGCCTCGCTAAAAAACGATATCTTTCTTTAGTGGAATGCTTGTAAATATCCGATATTGAATCTTTCAATAACTTGGACTTTTCTTCTTTTGAGAATGAACTTTTTTTAATAATCATCCGCGCTTCCAAAAGAAATTCAAGATATTCTTCATATGAATCATCATAGATTTCCCCTAAGTCATTTCGGATTTTTTTGGCCAGCTCCGGACTTGCTCCTTTAGTAGAAACACTTATGGAAAGCATGCCTCTTTTCAATGTAGCTGGTATATGAAAATTACCCCACTCATAATTACTAATTACGTTAACCAATTGACTACGTGAGGCATTTTTATACACCCGTTCGTTCACTTCTTCAGAATTTGTAGCAACGATGATTAAAAAAGCATCTCTATAGTCAGCTTCTTCCACTTCTTTTAAAGAAACGAAAATCTTACCTTCCTTTTCCAACAGTTGGAAACCTTCGCATATCTCAGGGCTGACGACCGTCACTTCCGCTCCAGCTTCCAATAAGGGACCAGCTTTAAAGTAACCGATTTTGCCACCACCGATGATGACACACTTCCTGTTCTCCATATTAAGCGTAATTGGATACATAAGCTCCCTCCCCCACTTCTTGAATTCTTTCTGATATTGCTTGTCCAATCTTTGGATGATAACCTAGATATCGGCAAAGAATGAATTTATTCTTCCGCTTATTTTCAACGTTATTTATACTGTTTTGGATGGACTTCATTAAGAGGCCGGTAAACAATAGGTAAGGAATGATAAAAACTTGGTTTGATTGAGAGACTTCAGCCATTTCCAATGCTTCGGTAAAACTTGGTGATGCTGCCGTCAGATAACATTCTTTCACCTGGCTGTTTGGTAACCTGTTCCGAAGTAAGTCAGCTAATTGGCCTAAATCCCGTTTGACATCAGGATCACTGCTGCCCCTACCAACCAATAACACCAATGAATTCTCCATAACCCTTACATTAGTTTCCTCCAACCGTTCCACTAAAATGTCAACCATTTTATCACTGACACCGATAGGCCTTCCGTAATTCAAGTCAACATTTGGGTACCGTTTTTTCATTTTGGTCAAAATGGCTGGAATATCATGTTTAGCATGTACAGCTGTTAGCAATAGTACTGGAATGGCGATGATTCTTGTCGCACCTTGTTGTACACATTGTTCGTATGCGTCTTCAATCGTAGGTGCTTCCAATTCTAAAAAGCAATACTCCTGAATCTTATTTGGCTGTGCCTTCATACAAACATTTATAAACTCAATGGCTTGGGCTGAAGCTTCTTTAAGGCGGCTACCATGGCATATGTATAGAATCGCTTCCATTAATAGGCCTCATTTGCCAACAAGTCATCGGTTTGTTTTGCTTCAAACCACTTGATTTTTTCGCGTAAATTGACCACATCGCCCACCACTATCATGCACGGGTTGGAAATCTGTTCGTTATGTGCTGTTTCAATTACATTAGCCAGTGTACTGACAGCCGTTTTTTGAGTTTTTAACGTTCCCCAATGAATAAGGGCTACCGGAGTCTCTGGATTTTTCCCATGCTCTAAAAGCTTCCCTTGAATATATGGCAGGTTTTTAACTCCCATATAAATGGCTAATGTATCGATTCCTTTTGCTAACGACTCCCACTTGATATCATCCTCTTCATCCTTTTTTCGATGACCGGTAACGATCGCAAAAGATGAAGCATGATCTCTATGGGTAACGGGAATTCCCGCATAAGCTGTAGCAGCGATTCCAGCGGTTATTCCTGGTACAATCTCAAAACTGACCCCACTTTTGGCAAGAGCTTCCGCTTCCTCTCCACCTCTACCAAACACAAATGGATCTCCGCCTTTCAAACGGGTTACAACTTTTCCTTTTTTTGCAAATTTAACTAGAAATCGATTGATTGTCTCTTGCTGCAACAAATGATAATCCGGCAGTTTACCTGCGTTGATCAATTCCACACCAGGTTTTGCATAATTCAATAGCTCTTTATTGACAAGTCGATCATATAAAATGACATCAGCTTCTTGAATGCATTTTAATCCTTTAACTGTAATTAAATCTGGATCTCCAGGACCGGCTCCTACTAGATAGACTTTTCCCATATTTGCAACCTGCCCTCCCTTAGAGAATGGTTTCAAAATCCGTTAACACGAAACCTGCTCCATTTTTAATTTTCCTTTTTTCATATAAAGAGATATCATCCACTTCAGGCATCTTCAAATAATGCTTTTCCAGTTCGATATCAACAAGCTGAAACGCCTGTTCATCCGATTCGGCGACAATGACAACATGGATTGGTTCTTGCTTGATCGTGACTTCAAAACGGTATAAATTCATAGATTTCATGCATCCCCTATTAAACGGCAACTTCTGTTAATATATCATCAAGTTTCCTTTGTACCTCACTTTTTCCTACCCTATCTACAAAATCAAGGAAGGTTTCGGAGAGAAGCTTGGTTTCTTTGAAAAATAGGATAAGCTCTTTCAGAACTTGATAGAGCTGTTCAGCCTCCACTTTCCCTTTAAGCTTTTCATTGAACTTCCCGCCCTCATTCAGTGTTCCACCGACGTATATTTCAAAAGCTTCCACCATTTGTTTTTGTTGGTTTTTCATTTTAATGCCTTGCAGCCCAATTTCGGCAATTGCTCTTTGACCACAATTATTAGGGCAACCTACCATATGCATCCTTACTGGGACATCAAGATCAATTTCCTTGTCCAATTTTTCCGAAATGGTCCTCATCCGTTTTTTTGTTTCGACGAGTGCCAGGTTACAATACTCAATGCCTGTACAAGAAACGGAATAACCGATGAATTTCTTTGGTTGGTACGGAAATCTCTCAAAAATGGGTTCTTGTTTTATTTCATCAAGTTTAGCATCAGGCACATTTGGTAGGATTAGATTTTGCGAATTACAGTTACGGATTTCACCATTTCCATATTTTCTGGCAAGTTCGGCAAACTCCATCACTTCATCCGGAGTTAAACGGCCGACTGGAATATTGATTCCAACATAGTTGAGTCCCTCCTGCTTTTGTTTATGGATGCCGTAAAAATAACCAGCATTCCATCCCTTCACTGCAGCTTGTCCCTTTTCAGGAAGCGGACCCATGTATTCCAGCAATTTTTCCTTGAATTGTTCAGGACCCCAGTCAGCGACAAGGAATTTCAATCGAGAGCGATGACGCTTTTCACGGTAGCCAAAGTCACGGAATATTGTCGTGATTGCCGCTGCTACTTCAACTGTTTTTTCAGGTAAAATGAATACATCAAGTTCTTCTGCCAGCATCGGAACGGAGGACAGTCCACCTCCTACCTTTACATGAAAACCAACTTCCGTTACTCCATCTATTTCCTTTGTAGCAGGATTGAAAGATACGCAGTTGATTTCAGCATTTGAAGCATTGTGAATATTAGCACTAATGGACATTTTATATTTCCTTGGAAGGTTTGAATAGTCTTCGTTAAGGCGGAAGTACTCAAATACATCATTAAGGACATCACGTGTATCAAAAAGTTCGTCAGGATCGATGCCAGCTAAGGCATTCCCGATGATATTACGTGTGATATCGCCACAAGCTCCAGCCGTAGTTATTCCAACCTGTTCTAAACGGTTTAAGATATCAGGGACTTGTTCAATGGTCAGCCAGTGAAATTGAACGGCTTGACGGGTTGTGATGTCATAAACATCCCTACCGTAATCTTTTGCGATGTTAGCGAGTGCGATTTGTTGATCATATGTAAGGATTCCTCCAGGTATAACGACACGCATCATCCAATACCCTGCTTCTTTTGGACGTTGCAGGTAAAGGCCTGCCCACTTGAACATATCCCAATTCTCTTTAGGAATGGAATCAAAGCCATTTGCAGCGTAATGTGGAATATCTTCGAATATCTTCAGTCCGTCTTTTTCCAATTTCCAGATTTCCGTTTTATTTTTGGCGATTAGTGGATTTTCCGACCAAAACTTCTCATAAACCATTACATTTCCTCCTTGATTAAATCGCTTTCTTGGCTGTCAAAAAGCTGATTACCTGCTCAACGCACTCTTCAACACTGTAAAGGCTCGATTCTAAAATGAGCTCCGGTTGTTCAGGTTCTTCGTATGGCGAATCGATTCCAGTAAAATCCTTTATGATCCCTTTTCGCGCCTTGTCGTAAAGACCTTTTGGATCACGCACTTCACACTCTTCGATTGGGCACTTTATGTAAACTTCTATGAACTCCCCTTCTTCAAGCAAATCACGTACAATCTGGCGATCAGCCCGGAAAGGGGAAATAAAGGCGGTCAATACGAACTGGCCACTATCCACAAATAGCTTGGAAACCTCACCGATCCGCCTAATATTCTCGGTTCGGTCGGCTTCGGAAAAACCTAAATCTTTATTTAAACCATGACGGATATTATCGCCATCCAAAACATAACTTCGAATACTGCGGTTATATAACTCTTTTGCGACTGCGTTCGCAATTGTTGATTTTCCGGAACCTGAAAGTCCTGTAAACCATAGAACTGTACTTTCATGTCCGTTCTGCTTTCGGCGAAGCTCCTTCGTCAATGACGAATCATGCCAAGTTACATTAGTATTTTTATTCATTATGATCCCCCTCTTATTGCATTACTTCGACTTCATTATTTTTTAGACCACGAATCAATACCTCGATAACTTCTTTACGGCTGAATGTAGCTGGAGGGATTTCACCATTACGTAACATCTCCCTTACCTTCGTTCCGGAGAGAATGACATGGTCTTCCTTGCCATGCGGACAAGTTTTAGCGGAAGCCATGTTGCCACATGCTTTACAATAAAAACTATGTTCAAAGAATAATAGCGTAATTCCTAATTCATCAGCGTTAAAATTGGCAAAGATTTTTTGAGCATCATATGTGCCATAATAATCGCCGACACCAGCATGATCACGCCCGACAATAAAATGGGTGCACCCATAATTTTTTCGGACCATCGCATGGAAAATGGCTTCCCTCGGTCCTGCATAACGCATGGCAGCTGGAAAAACGGCTAGAGAAACGCGATCCTTCGGGTAATATTTCTCAAGCAGCACTTTATAGCTCTCCATTCGTACATCTGCTGGAATGTCATCCGATTTAGTGGCACCTACTAGAGGATTCAAGAACAAGCCGTCGACAATCTCCAATGCTGTCTTTTGAATGTATTCATGTGCACGGTGAACAGGGTTCCTCGTTTGGAAGCCGACAACCGTTTCCCAGCCTTTTTCTGCAAAAGCTTTCCTTGTCTCAGCTGGGTCCAAATAGTGATTTTGAAATAACGGACGCTCGATTCTCTTAACTAATTTTATTTCTCCCCCAACATATACATTTCCGCGGTTTAATAAGTTTTTCACACCCGGATGCTTCTCATCATCCGTTTGGTATACTAATGTCGCCTCCAATTGTTTATCAGGAGTGTAAATGTCGGAAACAAGGAGAATTCCAAACGTTTCACCTTCATGATTCAACTTTACTTCTTCTCCGATCGTGATTGTTTTTGCCGACTCCTCGGTTAGCGGCAGCGTAATCGGAATGCTCCATACATGACCGCTGTTAAGCCTCATTTCCTTGACAACTGACTCATAATCACTTTTTGTAAAAAAACCTTTAATCGGACTGTACGCACCCGTGCCTATCAGCTCAAGATCACTTAATGCAATTTCATCAATTTCGACTGTTTTTGTTATTTTACTAAAATCATATGTTGGTTCCCAAAGATCGATTAATGTTCCTCCGTGCGGTAAACTGATTGTCATGCTCATTTCCCCCTATGGTTTAATTCTATTTAACTAAGATAAATGCAATCCACATTCTGTTTTAGTGCCTTGCCACCGACCTGAGCGTAAGTCATCAGCATTGATGGCAGGTGACGTACACGTTTTACAGCCAATGCTTGGATATCCATTATCATGAAGGATATTATATGGAAGTCCATTTTTGTGGGCAAAACGCCACACATCTTTCCAAGTCCAATGAATGAGTGGACATATTTTAATGGACTTGAACTTATTATCCTTATTGATATACTCGGTTTTTGCTCTTGTTTCTGATTGTTCCCTCCTAAGTCCAGAAAGCCATGCAGTTGCCGTTGAAAGCACCTCTGTAAGCGGGATTATTTTCCGAATATTACAACACTTATTGGAATCACTTCGCCATAATTCATCCCCATATTCCGCCGCTTGTTCTTCAAGCGTCAAAGCGGGTTTCTTCATTTCTATCGATAGTTTTGGATAGCGTTTTTGCACCTGGTCGATCAATTGGTACGTTTCTTCAAAATGAACATCGGTATCGAGGAAAACGATCTTGGCGGAAGGATTGACCTTAGCCAGTAAATCCGTAAGCACGACACCTTCTATTCCAAAGCTGCATGCATAAATGAGTTTGTTTCCATATTGTTCATTTGCCCATTGAAGAACTTCTAAAGCACCTTTTGTCTCGCTATCTTCAGGAAAAACCGGTAAACCTTCCGTGTTGAAATTGTCATAGTTTATTAATGCAGCCAACTTTAAAGCCCCCTCTAAAAACTTGCTTGCGTTCCCCTGGCTAGCGTAACGGGTTCGTCACCCACAGTAATTTTAAAAAGATTCCTTGATTGTTAGGAAAAAGAGACGAATTTAACCAATACTCTCTTTTATATTAGTTAAACACGCCTCTAGTTTTTCTAGTCAGCAGGAATTTTATTTAATTCTCAGTTTTTCATTTCTTTCCATTTGGATTATTTTACCATCTTGAATAATGAGTGTTATCGATCCATATTTCATTGAATGAAGCATTTCTTGAAGTCGTTCATATATTTCTTCAAGCTGATTCTCTTTATCCAAAATTGTTCCTCCCCTAAGAAAATCCTTGAATGATTTACTTTTCTTATATTATTTTTGCTAATAATTTTTCGAAAAATGAAAAATCTTTCCAATTTGGAAAGATTTCAAGGTAAATATGCTTTACCTTATCTTCCAAAATGGTGAACCATTTTGTTGGATGTAGCACCTTGCATCCATCATGCAGGTTGCTGGACTTCAAAGGGCCAATTCCCTCCGTCGCTCTGGATAAGTTTTATTATTTTAAATATTAACATATATTTAATCCTTGTCAATGGAGTTTTCTTATAAAGTAACTTGGATTAATTTTATGGGTGAATTGTCAGTATTATACATAATATTCGTATTATGATTTTATGTTACTGACCTGCGAAAATGGACTCGATTTTTTGGACAAATTCCCCAAAACCCGGGTCCATTTTCACAAACAGCTTAGATGAACATTTACAATCCAATGAAATAGTGTAGCAAAAAAAGTTACTTGAAGTCACCCATTCCTTAATTGAATGGCCTCTACGAATTCTTGAACCTGACCCTGAACGCGATCAATCAAGTTCAAATCATGAATGGGGTTTTCTGGAGCTGTTTTGTCTATTTCCTTATCGACGAAATAAATGCCCTGTAATGGCTCGCCCTTTAATATGGATATCAATGGTTTAAGCGCATAGTCTATCGCTAATAAATGCCTGTGACTTCCACCAATCATGATCGGCAGCACCGGCTTTCCCTTAAACGCATTTTCCGGCAGCAAATCTATCAATGCTTTCAAAACTCCAGTGTAGGAGGCTTTATATACAGGTGATCCGATGATGATTCCCCTGGCTTTTGAAATGTTTTCTGCTAGCTTTGAAATTTCTCCACTATTATATCGGCCTTGGAATAAATCATCTGCTGAAAAATCCGTTATTGAATAATAAGCTGTGCTAAACCCCTCTTTCTCTACCAATACTTGAATATGTTTAAGTGAAATGTCCGTCCTTGATGGGATCGCTGGACTTCCTGATAATATAACAATATCTTTCATGTACATGTCCTCCGATTCTTATAATTTCGAATTCGCCCTACCCTTCATGCACCTTTTGCCACAAACTTATCTTAATAGTCTGAAAAATTCAAGTCAACAACAAAGCTCCAGCTGCTGTCGTTACTTACCATATTTTTAGCAATGAAAACGAAAGTAACGGAACATGCGGGACTGCCGCTCGAAAATTGAAATGTCAACATTAAACTAGACCCATAAGGTGTAAATGCTTGTTTTCTTTTGGACTCACATACCCCATCTTCCACGATTCGCAATGGCGCTTTTTCAACAACTCTGTCTTACTAATTTTTAAAGATTTTCTGCCTCCGCATTATCTTATGGCAGCAATTCATACTCAAAGAGCGCTTCAATATTCACTTCCGCGTAATAACTGGATCTTGTATGTGTTCGTTAGTTTACTAGACCTATTAATCATTGCCTAACTTAGTGTTGCCAATTCATAAGCTAGCGCCTGCAGTGGAAATCACCAATTTAAGCTGCTAGCTCTCCTAAAATGAGGGCAATGGCCATGCAAGCAGTAATTAGAATATTGAAAGACTCAAAAAAATATAGACAAACTCGATGAAAATGAGTTTGTCTATATTCTGAACTCGCTTATTGGCAGCTGCTCTTTAACAAATTTTCAAATCCGCCTCTTTCAAGGATGCTTTTACCATATCGATAAAAATCTTCATAAAACGATCATCACCCGTTAATTCCGGATGAAAAGCACTGACTAGAACATGTTCCTGTTTTGCAGCGACTACTTTATTGTCATATTCAGCCAAAATTTCCACATCTACCCCAACTCCATCAGCATATGGCGCCCGGATGAAAACGGCTTTGAATGTTTCTTCCATTCCTTTGATTGAAAGGTCCGCCTCGAAACTATCACGTTGACGTCCAAACCCATTTCTTTTTACGGAAATATCCATTAATTCAAGATAAGCCTTTTCATCACCAGATAACTTATTGGCGGCCAATACCATTCCCGCACATGTACCGAAGATCGGTTTCTTTTGTTCGAAGAAAGTTTTGATTGGCTCCATAAAGCCGTAGCGATCCATAAGCTTTCTCATCGTCGTGCTTTCCCCGCCAGGTATGATCAAGCCATCAATCTCGTTTAACTGTGACGGTTTTTTTACGATAATTGCTTGCACACCGGCTGAATCGATTTGGTTCACATGTTCTTCAACTGCTCCCTGTAATCCTAAAACACCGATCGTTATCATCTTACCAACCACGTTCCTGCATACGTTCTGCTGGAGCCAGTTTAGAAATGTCAATCCCTTTCATTGCGCTGCCTAATTCTTTTGACAAGCGGCCGATCAACTCATAATCAGTGAAATATGTAGTAGCTTGAACGATTGCTGATGCGAATTTTTCTGGATTATCCGATTTAAAAATACCAGAACCTACAAATACGCCATCTGCTCCTAATTCCATCATCAATGCAGCATCTGCTGGTGTGGCGATTCCGCCGGCTGCAAAGTTGACTACAGGCAATTTACCTGTCCGTTTGATTTCTCTTAAAATTTCAAACGGTGCCCCTATATTTTTTGCTTCCGTCATTAATTCGTCATCACTCATTATGCTCACCTTGCGGATTTGGGACTGGACTTTTCTCATATGACGCACGGCTTCCACGATATTTCCAGTACCTGGCTCTCCTTTTGTACGTAGCATTGATGCTCCTTCACCAATCCGACGGGCAGCTTCTCCTAAATCACGGCAGCCGCAAACGAAAGGCACGGTGAAATCACTTTTTAAAATGTGGTATTCCTCATCGGCAGGAGTAAGCACTTCGCTTTCATCAATATAATCCACACCCATTGATTCCAAAATCCGCGATTCAACAATATGTCCAATTCTAGCCTTAGCCATGACAGGGATGGAAACGGCATTCATAACTTCCTCAACGATTCTCGGATCCGCCATTCTTGCTACTCCACCAGCAGCACGTATATCCGAAGGGACCCTTTCCAAAGCCATAACCGCAACTGCACCAGTTGCTTCAGCGATTTTTGCTTGTTCCGCATTGATGACATCCATAATGACGCCACCCTTTTGCATTTGTGCCATTCCTCTTTTTACTGTTTCAGTTCCTAATAATTTTTCCATGATGATTCCTCCTAATATTTGCATTTTTTAGATTTGTTATTTAGTATAAAAAATAGTTGACTGTATTGAAAGTGTCAGTTTTAAATATTTTAATGGGTTCAGTGATTTCAAATAAAAAAGGCGGGAACTAAATGAATATGCTAACGTGTGATTTAAATCGATTTAGTGACGTACCATTGTACGAACAGCTCTATTCACATATTAAAAAAGAAATAATCGAGGGCCGGCTTCCTTTTGGTACAAAATTGCCTTCCAAACGGAAATTAGCCGAATTCCTGCAGATTAGCCAGAATACCGTCGAGACTGCATACGAGCAGTTGACTGCTGAGGGATACGTTGAGGTCATCCCAAGAAAGGGATATTATATTCAAACTTTCGAGGACTTAGAGTATACGCAGACAAAGCCTGTTGCGCTCGAACCATTTAAAGTTAAAGAAGGCGATGTGCAGTATCATTTTCACCCAAGCCAAATTGATACAGAGAACTTTCCTTTTGAGAAATGGCGAAAATATATGAAAAATAAAATAGATATGTCTCGCCAAGAGCTTCTATTACTCGGCGATTCTCAAGGGGAATATGAATTGCGCTGTGAAATAGCTCATTATTTGTATCATGCCCGTGGGGTTCAATGTGTTCCGGAACAAATCATCATTGGCGCCGGAATGGAGATTTTATTGCAGCAGCTCGTACTGCTTTTCGCCAAAAATACCATTTACGGCGTGGAAGACCCAGGTTATCACCTAATCCTGCGTATTTTACGCAGCTATCCAAATGAAGTGCTTCCTCTAGAAATAGATGAAGAAGGGGTAAAGGTTAACCCGATAGAAAATTCCAACATCGATGTCGTCTATGTCACCCCGTCCCATCACTTCCCCTATGGAACGATTTTATCTGTTAATAGACGAACACGATTATTAAATTGGGCGCAAGGCGGAGAAAATCGCTATATTATCGAGGATGATTATGATAGTGAATTTCGTTATAGTGGAAAAACGATTCCGTCCTTACAAAGTATGGATGCTGGCGAAAAGGTGATTTACTTGGGATCATTTTCGAAATCATTGATGCCCTCCATTCGAATCAGTTATATGGTACTTCCCGCCCCCTTGTTAAAAAAGCATCAGCAAGAACTATCCTTTTACCATTCAACCGTTTCAAGAATTGATCAGCATGTACTGACACAGTTCATGAAGGAAGGAGATTTCGAAAAGCATTTAAATCGGATGAGGAAAGTGTACCGTCGCAAGCTGGACAAAGTGATGGATTTGCTTAAACCTTATAAAGATATATCCATCATTGGTGAACGCTCAGGACTACATATCGTGTTAATCGTGAAAAACGGCATGGACGAACAAACACTCATCCAAAAGGCCACTGAAAAGCAAATTAAAATTTATGGCCTATCCGCGTATTCGATTGAAAAGATGGAAGAGTATCCGCCAACGATCATATTGGGCTTTGCAGGCATCCCTGAAGCTGAATTGGAAAAGTCGATTCATCTTTTATTGATGTCGTGGGGTTTATAAAGAAACAGAAGTTCACTATCTTGAAGCATAAAAAAATTTCGCGGACGGTCGATTTATGCTTAGCACAGGTCGAATTATACGCAGTCTAGGTCGAAATTACTCCCTGAACGGTTCAATTATGCGCGGGCTGAGTACAGCTGGGACGTTCTTTAAATAAAAATACTGTAGACAAACTCGATTTTCTCGGAGTTTGTCTACAGTTTGGTAATTTCACTATTGTGGTTTTTTTAACTTTGAGATAAATATTGTTCCATCATGTCTTTTGGCACCATGCTCCCGCCTGTCGCCCAGATAATATGCGTGGATTGGTTCATTTTATCCAGAAGTTTTTGATCTTCAAGATATTTTCGCCCTGTTGGATGGGACATAAGTTGTACGGGGCCATTTGCTCCGGCGAGGGCGGATGGCTCTAAATAATACCCTTCCGTCTCAGCCATTTTTCGAAGCAACTCAAACAATCGCTTATCTTCTATGGTATAGCTGCCGCTTAACATGGAGGTCATTAACCTGGAAACTAAGCGAGACGGCCTTCCGACGGCGAGTCCATCCGCTTCCGTTTTATTATCGATTCCGAATTCCTGTACCGAGGCCTCGTCATGAAGACCTGTCAGCAATCCTATTGTCATGCATGGCGAATGTGTCGGCTCTGCAAAAAAGCAATGAACATGTTCGCCAAATGCTAGCTTGAGACCATAAGTGATGCCTCCGGGACCCCCTCCGACTCCGCAAGGCAGATATACAAACAAAGGATGGTCTTTATCAACAACAACTGAGCGCTCTCTCAATTGATTCTGCAGGCGCTCTGCAGCCGTCGCGTAACCGAGAAACAAGTCGATCGAATCTTCATCATCAATAAAATGGCAATTAGGATCAAGAGAGGCTTCCAGGCGGCCTTCTTCGACAGCCCTACTGTAATCATCATTATATTCCTTTACAACGACACCGAGATTTGTTAGCTTATCCTTTTTCCACTGCTTCGCATCTCCTGACATATGTACGGTAACCCGGAAGCCCAGCTTTGCACTAATGATGCCTATGCTCAAACCTAAATTCCCGGTTGAACCGACAGCGATTGAGTAGGTTGAGAATAACTTCTTGTATGTATCGCTTGCGAGGATTCCATAATCGTCCGTTTGCTTTAACCCACCATGCTTCATGGCAATATCCTCTGCCCGCTTCAAGACTTCATAGATGCCTCCGCGGGCCTTGATGGATCCAGATATGGGCAAATGACTATCGCATTTAAGCAGAAGCTTCCCAGGCAATTGAACATCATAGGATTTTTCCATGTTTTTTTGCATGGAGGGAATCTCCACTAGTGGAGACTCAATAATCCCTTGCATTGGCCGGGTTTCAGGAAATGCCTCGACAATATAATTTGCGAATCTATCCAATCTGTTTTTTGCCGAGTTAACCTGATTATATTGGACGATCGTATCATCCAACTCAGTACCGTAATCTGGATTGATCCAGAACACTTCATCAAGTTGTATTAGATTATTAAGTAATCGATGCTTTTGCTGCCACTCCAATAACGATAAACCTGCGATTGTTTGCATACCAAAACAGTCCCTTCCAGCTATAAGTATCCGCATTCATCCTCTACCAACATCTATTTCCGTTAGCCGCTTTCCTGTTTTATCAAAAGGTTAAATGGACTTTCAACATCCCTCTCACACTATTGGTAAACCATATTTCCTCAGCCATGGTCAAATCATCCTTTGAAATTACCCTTTCCTTAATGATGTTCCTCGTGATTAAGTCCTGACGAAAGGTGCCTGCAAGAAGCCCTGCTTTGATCGGAGGGGTAAAAAGATCACCCTTGATCTTCACCACTACGTTTCCGTTCGTGAATTCCGTAATGAAGCCTTCTTCATTCCAAAGCAGTACGTCAAAGAAGTCAGGATTATTGGCTTGAAATTTTTCATATACTTCCCGATTGGTCGTCTTATGATAAAGAAATGGATTTCCGCTTGCTATCGGACTTTCCGCCAATTTGACTTGGATGGGAATTTTTGAATCAAAGGGCTTGATTGCTTGACCGGAAACTTCAAAGACTCCCTTTTCATTAAGCAGGACCCGTACTTTTTGCATCCCCGGATGTGACTCGGCATGTTTTAGGAGCTTGTTTCTAAGATTATCTTCAGGAAAAGGGAATCCAAAATAAACCGCAGATCGTTTCATCCGCTCGATATGCTCATTCAAAAAATCGTACTCGCCATCATCGAGCTTCATCGATTCCAAAAGCTTATAGGCAGGACGTTCCACCGACAATAGTTTGGCCTTTAAAAAAGCTTCGTCATATTCTTCCGTCAATTCGGAGTCCCACGTGATTCCCCCGCCCACTCCATATTCTGCTTTACCTGTTTCCGCTTCAATCACTACGGTTCGGATCGGCACATTAAAAACCGCTTCGGAATCCGGTGTGATATACCCAATTGCACCACAATATACCCCGCGCGGTGAGTTTTCGATTTCGGAGATGATTTCCATCGTTTTAATTTTAGGTGCCCCCGTTATGGACCCACAAGGGAAAAGCGCCTTGAATATATCAATAATCGTTGTGTCTGGCTTCGTATTGGCTGTTATGGTGGAGGTCATTTGCCAAACCGTTGGGTATTTCTCGATTTCCTTAAGTTGCGGCACGTGTACGCTTCCTTGCTCGGCAATCATTCCAAGATCATTCCGAAGCAAGTCAACGATCATATAGTTTTCCGCCTGATTTTTTTCTGAAGCTGCTAACCAGGCAGCGTTTTCCTGATCCTTTTTCAGTGTCAATCCCCGCTTTACCGTTCCTTTCATCGGACGTGTAATAAGCTGTCCATCCTGCCAACGGAAAAATAACTCGGGGGAGGCTGAGAGGATTCGATGCGTTCCTACGTTCAAATATGCACTATAATTCGATTGTTGTGCTCTCTTTAAGCGATCGAAGAAAGCGAGGTCGTCTCCTTCGAACATGGATTGTAAACGCATCGTATAATTCACCTGATACGTATTGCCCTGCTCAATTTCTGATTTAATCTTTTCAAAGCCAGCATGATAGAATTCGGCATTTTTTTCTGCCTTCCAATCAACCAATTGGAAAGCTCCAGAAGATTTTTCCGATAATTCTCCCGGCTTCTCAAAAATACCGAACCATAACAGGGGCATCGTGCCGCCATCTTTTACTAGAAAAGAGCTTTCAAAAGCAGGTGCTGCTTCGTAGGTTACATAACCTGCTGCATAATACCCTTGATCGATCGCTTCCTGGACTTTTTGAAATTGAGGAAGCACTTCCTCGATGCTATGGGCGCTATAGACTTTTATCGGGTTGGTGAAAGATAGCGGCCTGCTGTCACCTTGTTTATCAGTAAAGTGAAATAAAAGGGATAAGTCTTGGTTCATTCTTTTCTCCTGCCTTTTGTTAATGGGTCAATCGGTATGTATTTGATAAAAAAGCTTGCAGATACTTAATCTGCAAGCTCATTCGCATAGGCACTTATTTCATTCCAGTAACTTCTGCAATGATTTCAAAGGAACGAAGGCGTGCATCCTGATCATAAACGGCGGAGTTAATGATCATTTCATCCGCTTGGGTCTCATCTAGAAATTTTTGCAACTGTTCTTTTACTTCTTCCGGATTCCCTATGATGGAGGCATTTAGCTGTTTCATGACAATGCTTTTTTCATATTCTGTCCACACGCCTTCCATCGTATCAACTGGAGGAGCAAGTTGTCCAGGAGTATTCCGGATCAAATTCAAAAACTGTTGTTGATAAGAAGTAGCAATCCTGTTTGCTTCTTCCGTCGTATCAGCGGCAAACACATTGATCCCTACCATCACATACGGTTTTTCAAGAACCTCCGATGGTTTAAAATTATTGCGGTAACGGGCTAAAGCCGGTTGAGTGTTCTCCGGGGAAAAATGGCTTGCAAAGGAAAATGGCAGCCCCAGCTGTGCTGATAATGCAGCACTGAAACCACTTGAGCCAAGCAGCCAAATCGGGATATCCTGTCCTTCACCAGGGATGGCCCGAACCCGATTATGTTTTGAATCCGCATCTAAATAACTCCGGAGTTGTGCTAGTTGTTCAGGGAAATCCTGTCCATTATTACGTTCAGCACCCCTTAGAGCCATGGCGGTAAATTGATCGCTTCCCGGAGCACGTCCCAACCCCAAATCTATTCGGCCGGGATACATTGCTTCCAATGTCCCGAATTGTTCCGCGATAACGAGTGGGGCATGATTCGGCAGCATGATTCCACCAGAACCGACCCGGATTCTTTCTGTCTTTCCAGCAACATGGCCGATAAGCACGGATGTTGCAGAGCTAGCTATACCAGGCATGCTATGATGTTCAGCAAGCCAAAAGCGTTTGTAATTCAATTGCTCCGCATGCTTAGCCAATCTGACTGTATTTTTAAATGCTCCGGAAACTGTACCACCCTCAACGATCGAAGCAAGGTCCAGAACGGAATAAGAAATGTCACTCAGTTTTTTTTCATGTAAATCGGCATTCATATCTTCAACTTCTTTCTCTCAATTATGATTAATTGGACGCAAAGTCATCATATAGAAAATGCAGAAAAAATGCACACAAAATGCTCGAAGCGTATTATCCATCTAGTAGCTCCTTGGCAATCAAGCGATACGAATTCAGCTTGTCCATCAACTTGTGGGTGATGGTCATGATCATGATTTCATCTGCTTGATAATTCTCCTGAATCTCCAAGAGGCGTTGCTTCACCTGAGAAGGTGAGCCAATGATCATTTTTTTATGATTCATCCCGAGCAATTCTTTTTCTTTTTCATTCCACATATGTGTTCTTACCTCTTCCATACTTGGAACCTTTTTCTTTTCTCCATATCCACTTTGAATGTGCCAAAGCGTATTGCTAAGGGCGATTTCCTTTGCATACTCCTCTGTTTCCGCACAAATGACCGCAACTGTAACAATCGTTTTTGGTGCCTTCAGTTCCCCTTTCATTTGGAACTGTTCCCGGTATTTCTGAAGGCTCTCCACTCCATCATTTTCACTCATGAATTCACCAAATGCGTAGGCAGTACCATTCTCTGCAGCAAGCATTGCGCTTTTTCCGCTTGTTCCCAATATCCACGGTTCCGGTTGGATGCTTGGAATCGGAGCAGCAGAAATCTTTGAGAATAGATGGTCTTTCGGAAAATCGTCTCTAAGGAAACTCAATAATTCTTTTATACGTTCCGGCATTTTGTATACATTCTGCAGAAAATCATCATTTAATGCCATCGTTGCCTCAGCTGATCCACCGGGAGCACGGCCTATACCAAGATCGATTCGACCTGGAAAAAGAGCGGCAAGCATATTATAGGTTTCCGCTACCCGATACGGTTTATAATGCGGTAGCAGCACTGCTCCGGACCCAATTCTAATATTCTTCGTTTGGGCACCGACATAGCTTATCAGGACCTCCGGGACCGAGCAGGCCAAACCAGCCAAGTCATGATGTTCAGTAAACCAGATGCGATGATATCCAAGCATGTCTGCTGCTTGTGCAAGCTGCAGTGAAGCCTGCAAAGCTTCTTGAGCGGTCTGACCCGATGCAATCGGGGATTGATCTAGTATGCTCAGCTTCATTTTCTTCCCTCACTTCTAGTCTCTAGACTTTCATCTCTTCATGGTAAACCTAACCTTGTCGGAAGTCGCCTATAAAGCTTGTTCCATTCGTATTTAGTTTGCAGCCCTTAGCCGAAAATATTAGAAGTACATGAAAATTTGAGAGTTATCGATCAATATATATTCTGACGAGGTCGTTGTTTAAATACAATTATAGTAAATTATTTTATTTAACTGTTATTCTAGCGGGGTTATTTATGGAAGATAACTTTAATTAAACGGTATCTCTGTTTGTTTTTTATGAGATCATACGTAAAAAAGGGATTGGAATTGAAGAATTCCGAACCCCTTTTTTCTACAAAGCCACCCGAATGTTTGGCGGATTTTTCATTCATTTTTTTTGAATTGAAAAAGTAATTCATCAGCCATCATTTCCGACTCCAAGCGAGCTGCCACATATGGAGGCTGAACACGATCGTTGGACTCAACGGGCAACCCTAGCCAGACAATTCGTTTATCGATGATAAAAAAAGCAAAGGAAACGGGTAAACAAACAAACTGATCTGAGATGATTTCAGGATTTCTTTTTGCTGATATGATCGTCAAGTTCACTTTTGGGTTTCGCTTGAGCAAGTGCTGCTGCCATTCTAACGGCAAACTCGTCATATCCGGTACAGCCATGATTACCTCTCGTTTGGCGGTTTGGATATCTTCTAAAAAATCACCCAATTTACGTGCATGCAACCATCGTAACTTCGGATGCTGGTGATTGACCCATGTCCCAATGTCTTTCTTGGTTACAAGCTGATCATTTTGTGTTTGATGGTCGACAAGCTGACGAAGTGTCTTGCTACGGTATACATGTTTGTTGACGAATGACGTATCACATACATGAACGAATTTTCCTTTCGTCCTGGTTATCGCCACATTAATGAGCCTTTCACTTTCTCTTCCCGTCAACAACATCCCAGCCCGGTTTTGTGGGTAACTGTCAACTGTATCGAAGATCATCATATCTCGTTCACTACCCTGAAAACGATGTACAGTTGCAGCGATGATATCAGCCGTTTGCCTTTCTTCAGCATATAAATCGTCCAATAATTTTCCCATCATGTCTGCCTGAGCACGATAGGGCGCAACATAACCGATAGACCTTGCCCCACCGACATAAGCTTCATGAATCAGTTGAAACGATAAAAGCAGCTGCCAAAGATTCATTCTTGAGTGGGAAGTACGTTCGGTCATGCAATATTCCCCTGACGAGCTTGTATCGACAAGCACTGCGGCTTTATTGGCGAACGGTTCTGCCTGCATGATTTCCTCCCTGCTGGTCGCTACACTTTCATGATCACCAACGAAGTTGTTATAGACGACTCGATTCGTAAAGGCTGAAATATCCGGATGCATCCTGCGCTGTTCTTTCAATAAGAACAAATGAGGGTGAAGTTCCCCCTCCTCGACTGATTGAGCGACACCGGCACGATGAAAGATGTCTTCCTTCAGCCAAAGCTTCACGAGTGAATCACGAGCTGCCGCAATGGGCGGCAATTGTTTGAAATCACCGCAAACGATAATATGCTTGGACAATGCTGCCGCAAAAGCCACTTGCGGTACGTATGCCATGCTCGCCTCATCCAAAATGACCAGGTCGTATTCCTTTTGATAAATCGTTTCGTCATTTGCAGCCTTAGCCAGGGTCGTTCCAATGATTTTTGCTTCTTTTACGAATTGGACTTCCTTTTGCCGGATTTTTTCCAAGACTTTTGCCAATTTCTTCTCCAACTCGAGTAATTGATCTGTATCCCTTCTGCTGAAAGAACCGGCCAAGTCGTATTTTAGTAACCGCTTCTCTTCCGATAGCTGCTCTTTTTCTTGCACTAATAACGGCTCATGCTTACCTAACAATTGCCCCGTAACGATATCCTCATGACTAGACAGCGTTTCCCCGATTTGAGAACCATACCTAAGAACATCGCCTTCCTTGAAACGTTCTTTCTTTTTTATGAATGAAGAAATTTCGGCCATCATAACATCGACAGCTTGGTTGCTATGTGACAAGACCAGTACTTTTTTTTCTTGAAGATAATGATTGGCAACGGTTCGTGCCAATGTATAGGTCTTGCCTGTACCAGGTGGTCCCCAAACAAAAGTGACAGGATTGAACTTCGATCGTGCATACAATTCTTTGACGCTGCTTTGCTTTTCGATTTGGGGATGTTTTGGCAGCATGGACGGATCCATCAGCCTCTTGATCCGGAGCCTTTTCTTTTTGCTTCTCTTGATTTCATCCAAGCGGATAATCAATTGCTCAAGCAATTCCCAAGGATCATGGTATAAAAACGCTTCGCCGATCATATCGCCTAACGAGCGTTCAAAGACGATGATGATACTTTTCCCTTCCGATGAGAGGATTCTTCCATCCTGTTTGATTCCTCCCCATTCCAGTCGGACGACGGAACCGACAGGGATTTTTATCGATGCGCCTGTTTCGAAATAATAGCTAAAAGAACCATCACTATTGAGCAGATGGCCATTTGATACGAGGTATTTAGTGCTGCCGAATTTTTTCAAATGCAGAATTTCCAGCTGTAGTGCCTGCTGCCATTCTTTTATATAATTTACTGTCGAATTCATTTTTTCACTTTCCTCACAAAATATGCCGTTGATAAAAGAAACTGGCCGATTGGATCGGCCCTGATGTATAGGATACCCTAACTTGCTTTGACATTTTTTCGCACAGGTCAATGTTTCTTTCATATAAAATAAGGCCCAATCAAAAGATTGGGCCTCTCATATGCCAAAACTAACTATAGCATTTTTTTAGCACATATACCATGGGCTCTTTTGGAAGAAATGGCTTAGATTAGCCCTCTGTCAGCTCCGTAAATTGTTCAACCAATTCACTGAAGATCCTCATCGCATTTTCTATTGGTTCCGGTTTGGTTAAATCGACCCCTGTCTTCTTAAGAAGCTCTAGTGGAAAATCGGAACTACCGCTCTTCAGGAAAGTCAAATACGTTTCAAGTGTTTTTTCATCACCTGAAAGGATTCTATCCGCTATCGTAATGGCGGAAACATAACCTGTAGCATATTTATACACATAAAACGGGCGATAAAAATGGGGGATACGTGACCATCCAAATTTTACTTCTTCATCAAACATTATTTCTTCGCCATTATAGGTGCGGAAAATCGTTTCATACGCTGTATTAAAAACCTCGGCATTGAGCGGTTCATCATTTTCAGCTTTTTCATGGACAATTCTTTCAAATTCCGCGAACATCACTTGTGTGAAGAATGTTCCCTTGAAACTGTCAATGAAATGGTTATATAAATGCTTTTTCTTTTGCACGTCTTCTGTAGTCTTGATTAAATGGCGAATCAACAGGATTTCATTCACTGTCGAAGCGACCTCTGCTACAAAGATGGAGTAGCCTGCCGTTATTTGCGGCTGATATTTCGAGCTAAAGTAGGAATGCATCCCATGCCCAGATTCATGGGCTAAGGTGAATACGCTGTCTAAATCATCTCGGTGATTTAATAAAATGAATGGATGCACACCATAAAGACCTAAATTATACGCTCCCGAACGTTTACCAGGCGTTTCCCTGACGTCTATATACCTTTTTTCCTTAAAGGTTTTCAGGATGGAAACATACTCTTCACCAAGGGGCTTCAATGCCTCCACCATCAAGGCGAATCCTTCATCATACGAAATCACCTCTTTAGCACCTTCGACCAATGGGACACTTAAATCGTAGGCACGCAATTCTTCGACACCTAGCAGCTTCTTTCTTAAATGAATATATTTGTGCATCGGGCCGATATTTTGCTTAGTAGACATAATCAAATTATCATATACCTCCTTCGGCACTTGATCACCGAATAAGGATTTTTCCAAAGCAGACGGATAGTTTCTTAGTTTGGAGAGGTTGACATTGTTTTTGATTGCTGTGGAAAGTGTAAAGGCAATCGTATTTTTCAGCTGTAAGTATGGTTGATAATGAGCGATATACGCTTCTTTCCTTTTTTCACGGTCATCATCTTCAATTAATTTGGCATACATCCCCCGGGTAAGCTCCACTTTTTCTCCGTCTTCATTCGTGACCTCTCCAAATTTAATATCAGCGTTGTTAATCATGCCAAATGTTTTTTGCGGTGCTGAAAAGGCTTCACCGATTTGGGAGAGGACCTCCTCTTGCTCTTTCGCTAGCACGTGCTCTTTATAGCGATATGAATCAAGTAAATCTTCTTCAAAATATGTTAAACCCTCGACCTCTTTTATGTACCCCTTTAATGTTTGCTCCTCGAGGCTTAAAAGAAATGGCATGAAAAAAGCGGTTGCGTTACTGATTTTTTGCCCTAGCTGTCCTGCTCGATCGAGTAATGCCTGTGAGGATGTAACCCGTGTATCTAAATCCGCATGCAGCATGGCATAGACATAAAGCTTGTTATAAATGTAACCAAGCTCCTCGCTTAAACGTAAATACTCAAATAATCGTTGAGCGGACTGAATTTGCCCATCAAACGTTTTTAATTGTTCTGTCATCTTCAAGACTTCTTGATAATCTTTTTCCCAACTTGCCTGATCGTCAAAAATATCATTCAAATTCCATTTTTCTTCTTCTTTGATTTCATCACGTGATTTAAATGACTCCATACCGGCACTTCCTTTCATGCTTATAGGCTTCCCTCTTATTATAAGCGACTTTCTGAAAAATCTGCATAAAAAAACCAGTATGCTAAAAAACATACCGGCTTTCTCATTTGTTCGATTAAAATTTCGCTGCAGTTTCAGCCACTTTTGCCAATCCATTAGCTATAATATCCTGAGTTTGATCTGGATATTGATTATGTCCCTGAATGATTACCGTTTCCAGGTCCGTAATGCCCCATAAATTCAAATTCATCGTTACGTATTTCTCGGCCATTTCACCAGCGTTCATTTGCGGCAAGGCATAATCCGAGCCACGCGCATTAAGCAATGCCACTTTTTTACCTCCAGCAAGACCTACTGGGCCTTCAGCTGTATACTTGAATGTTGTACCTGCTTGAGCAAGATAAGAAATATACGTGATCAGCGGAGCAGGAACGGTAGCATTCCATAATGGGAAGGCAAAAACCACTTTGTCAGCAGCTAGGAATTGATTCAAATATTGTTGGACGATATCAGCAATCTTCACTTCTTCTTCCGTCAGTTCCATACCTTGGCTCCGTTTATATAGCGCAGTGATCGCTGTATTGCCGTAATAAGGTAAGTTCAGCTTAAATAAATCCAGCTCAGTAA
The DNA here is from genome assembly GCF_001439925.1 of Peribacillus muralis. Classification (GTDB taxonomy): domain Bacteria; phylum Bacillota; class Bacilli; order Bacillales; family DSM-1321; genus Peribacillus; species Peribacillus muralis. The sequence goes on along the minus strand of NZ_LMBV01000004.1, from coordinate 324,712 downwards.
TCTCATCGTTACTGTTCGCTTCCTTGTATGTGTTCAAAAACGTTTCATACATCTTCACGCTTATAGCTTGTTCTGCTGGACGGTCGTTCGATTTAACAAATAACACTTTAGACATTGTCATTTCCCCCAAAAGTTTGTTTTGCTGCTAATATTGTCAACCCATATATCTCGAATTAACTGCAATTGCTACTTTCACATTATAAGACTGGAAAAGTAATAGTGCAAGAAATTTGTTTTGAACCACAATGATTGTCCTTCAACCCTTTTTCTTTCAAAAAAAATGAGAGCCAATTGGCTCTCGATTTAAGGTATCTCCTTGTGATGGAAGGGGCATTTTCCTTTAATCGGTTCAATATCATCACCGATGAAAAATTGTTTCCACTCATTATGGTTTACATCACCAAAGTGACTGATATCCGGGTGAGTAGGGAGATTATCCCATTTTTTAACTCTTTCTCGAACCTTTTCACGTGACATGATACCGCCTTTTTCCGTTCCTTTTAACCCCTCGAAAATCATTCTAGGCTGGAAGCCAAGAACAAGGCTATTACCTAAATCACGGGTTTTACGCTGTTTATATGCTGGTGCATTTCCAAACACGAAAATTGGCTCCCCAGCAAAATGGTAATCCCATAAATAATGTTCCGGATCTTTTGGCTTTTCAATCGGCCAAGGTTTTTTATCCTCTTTATGCAGGTATTGCAGAATATCCCAAAAACGTTTGCGATATCGTTCAAGATCCGCTTCTTCTTTCTCAGGCTCCATAAAGACAAACAGGCCATGCCTGATATATGGCGGTTCCTGAAATAAATTCAAAAAGCTTTCGACAGCTTTTGGGAGGTTCGACCAATCCTCCTGGGTAATAAACGCATAACGGAGTTCCCCTTTATTCTCGGCCTTCATGCCAAAATAACAAGGAAATGTTTGATCCGTCACCGTTTGGTGGAATGTTTGATATTCTTTTATTAACCATGGTGGCACTCGATCGGGATTTGTCATATCTGCTTTCGTCAATAAACTAGAATTAGCAGCTAGCATCAATGTTCTCCTTATCTCTTTTTTACTTTATGTTACCCGCTTACAGTGAACTGAAACTTCCTTCGCTTAACTTTTCATTCATGCTGTGTCTGAACATCCACTTACATAATCTTATTGTTTTTTCATTCTTAACATGACTATCAATTGTGGAATGTAACGAAAATCGATAATCATTTCCCTTCCTTTTGGTAAACCTAAGAAAAAATTGGAGGTATCGATGATGGCAAAAAGAAAAAGAAATAAGATTTTGATTGCTGAAGCCAGGAAAGGGCTTGATGACTTGAAAGCCAAGGTAGCCGGTACGGATAATCCTGAGGATGCCAAGTTTGAAGTGGCGAAAGAAATGGGTGTGCCGTTTAAAAAGAACGATAACGGTTTGTTGACCGCAAAGGAGAACGGAAAAATAGGCGGCAGGCTTGGAGGGGGGATGGTCAAGGAGCTTGTAAAGATGGCCCAGGAAAGCTTAACGAAAAAATAATGCATTTTCGTTCAAGCTCCCAAAATTGGAGTGATCGATTAAATCAGGCTCGTACCAACTAAATAGGTTCAACATCCTGAAATGCGCACCCGTAAGCATTTGCTAGAGCGAACAAAAAAAGTCGCATATACATAGCAGGCTTTTTTTGATTTGTAATTAATTGATTCCTACAGGTGCAACACGAGAAGCCACTGACTTAATCAATTCGGCTGACATCGGAAAATTAGCGGCAGCTGGATCCTTCATGACGGCTTGGACAATGCTGTCAATATCCAATTGATTAACCCGATATTCACTGAATTCGGACGGAAGTCCAAGATCATTCATAAACAAACGGAGTTTTTCAATCACTTTTGCCAACAGTCCTTTTGCATCCTCACCGTCGAATTTCACTTTAAAAGCTTCAGCTATTAAATGAATCTTTGGTAAATATAAATCAGGGATGGACTCCATGACGACCGGCAGGAAAACAGCATTGGCCAGTCCATGGGGAATGCGAAATAATGCACCATACGCATGGGCAAAGTTATGAATCGGGATCGCATTCAGTGCACTGGAAAAGGCGGTGATTCCCATCATGCTCCCATGCAGCATTTCCATTCTGGCCTTGATATTCGTTCCATCCTTTACAGCCTTGGGTAAGTTATCTTCGATGACACGAATGGCCTGAAATGCGTAGGCATCCGTTAAAGATGTTGCCTGAGGTGAAACGATTGCTTCGATTGCATGCGTCAAGGCGTCTACTCCAGTAAAAGCAGTGATATAAGACGGCAAACCGACTGTTAAATCGGGGTCGAGAATGGCCACATCCGAACTCAGATAAATATTATATATATTCATTTTAACTTTCATATCTTCATTATATATGACTGCGATCGGAGAAACTTCAGAGCCTGTCCCTGCCGTTGTCGGCACGGATATATGAGGAATGTTCATTGGTTGCGCTTTTGGAAACCCCTCATACAGAAAGCCTCTTGGAATGCTATCGTTTATTTCGGTGATCCCTTTATATAGCCCGAATTTCAGCGCTTTAGCTGTATCGATGACACTTCCGCCGCCAACGGCTAGTATAGCATCTGCTTGGACTTCACGAGCATAATTCAATGCTTCATTCACACAACTGCTCCCTGCATCTTGTGTTACCTTAAGAAATTCCCCTACTATTTCTGGGCCAGCACTTAAAGCATGTACTTCAAAAACTTCGGTAACCTTTTTAACGACCCCTGCATTTTCCAATCCCGAATCACTCACAAGCAAGATCCTTTTTGCCCCAAGACCTTTGAATAGTTCCGGTATGAGCGATCGTGAATCAGAACCGCTATAAACTGAAGATCTTAACCAAAAATTAGAATGACTTTTTATGCCCATATTTTCCCACCTCAGACTTCTTAGTTTTTTTGTATTGACGATACGATATATTTCCATTTCAACGATTGCCAGTTAAAGCAATTGTTGCTGCCATTCACATTTGATGACCGTATAGGATTTCATCAACTCATCACAAAATTCCATAGTCCTTTTCATGGCTATGATAGATTTCCTCAATCTTCTTACCTTTTGCCCTTGCCAATATCTCCATCCTTACAGCCAGCTGTTTCATGGTAAAATCCAAAACCGCTTGTTTGTCATTTCCAAACGGATTGCCCAACCGGTCGTATCCCTCCGTATTCAACGCGATGGCCATTGGTGAAAGCTCTTCCATCCTCTTCTCAACCTGTCTGAAGATATGTGGATGTTCACTGATGATTCGCTGCAGCAAGAAGGTCCCATACGCAATGTGGCGTGATTCATCCTTCTTTAATAGACCCACACCTTTCAACAATCCAGGCATCATTTTATTCGCTTCAAGTGTCTGATAAAATCCGAAATATCCAGTCTCTGCAAGAACCCCCTCCGTAAACATGTTATAAACGGTTGCTGCTTCTGCCAATGCTTCCGGGGACTGGTCGGTTAAAAGTTTCTCCATCGCCTCAGGCAATATATCGTAAAAAATCGCTTTGTACGTGTCTGAGTGAAAAACCGTCAAATCGCCTGTTTCACCGATTTGATCCAATGTATAACGAAAAAACTCCATATGCTTCGCTTCCTCGAACAAGAATGTCGTCAAATACATTTCCTCTTCGATCCTGCCCTCTTTGGCAATTGTCATAATGAGCGGCAGTAAATCCAATGTCACTGCTTCTTCTCCCCCTTGAAAAAGCGAAATGATTCGCAATAACACCTCCCTTTCGACTTCAGTGAATGACTTCCAATCTTCTTTGTCCTGACTGAAATCGATGTCACGAGGATTCCATACACCGAATTTCTTCGCTTTTTGATATAGTTTAAATGGTAGGATATCTTCTCTAAAGCTCCGGCTCGTTGTCGTTAACGCCTCTCTTTTCATTTTATTGCCTCCTTGTATTTATGTACCTTTTTCATTGTAAGGGCTTTCATTATATTGTAATATATTAGTAGGCTATCGACTAGCACTGAAAATGTAGGGAGGAATAAAGTCGAATGCTTGAGGAAACTGTCATGAATCATGTTAAAAGGATTTCCCATCAAAAAAATGCTGCCCTTAAATCACAAATGATCGTAAGGGGCTGTGTGGACTTTTTTTCGTTTCAGCGAGCATCCTTATTCAGTTACTCTAGTCTAACGGGTATGGGTCAAGGAATATGCGCCTATACAAGTGAAGATACCTATTCTATCCAACATGTTAAAGAGAAGATTCACGATATTTACCCCATTTACCAGGCTGTCATCCATAATCAACCGATTTATTTAACAATCCAGCATGCAAAATCCGCGATCCCTGCAAAATACATAAAAAGGTTCGACATTTCTTCATTGGCTATCATTCCGGTCATTGTAAATGGGATGGTGATCGGTTTCGTTTTAGTAGACCCCGAAATTCCCAATGAACCGATTTCCAAGAATGATTTACTGACGCTAGCCCATTATTTGAAACTGGCAGTCAGTTCAACCTTCGATACCGCTCCCTGCCAATACCTTTTAAGTAAACGTGAAGTGGAAGCCTTACAGCATTTAGCTAATGGTTTGGGATTAAAGCAAATGGCCCCAAAAATGAAAGTAAGTGAATATACCGTCCGCGATCATATTTCTTCAGCAATCAGGAAATTAGGCGTCGCACACCGAACGGAGGCAGTAGCAGTTGCAATCAGGAATAACATGATCATGTAAAGGAATATAAAAACCCTAAAGGGGTTTCCGCTCCAGGCACTCATATTTTAACGGAAGGATCTTGGCGTTTTATATAGTCCGAAGCCTTCATCCGGGCATGGATTTTAAGCAGTAATCTCGATACCCGCTCTGTATGAAAATTCTTTTTTTAACAAAAAACCAAAGGAACTTCCTTTGCTGCTTTCAACCATGCCACCATGACGAAGGTATGATTCATTTCCAGTCGTTCTGATGCTCGGTAATAAATAGTATGTCATTTTGATAATGTTCAAGATGCCCCTCGTCCATCATTCGCTGAAAGGCAAGGTAACCTTCATTGGCTTTGCTTGTAATCGTTTTACATAATCCTTTTAAACGTAGCAGGACCATATCTATATAATCTTCTGCCACCGCTTCACCGTAGGAATCAAAAAACAATTGAACCCTGTTTTTAATACGGTTCGCATCTTGACAAGATTGATAATGAACTTTTTCACCTGTTTCATCAAGATGAAATCTGCTTAATGGAACACAAGTGTAAAGAGTATAGGCTATGTCCCACAGTCTTGGACCAGGTCCCGCTACATCAAAATCAATGATGCCCATAGGTCTTTCATTTTGGAAAACAATGTTGTATAGGGCAAAGTCATTATGACATAGAACCTCGGCAGGTTGTGGCGTATAGTCGATTGATTGCCAGTTTGCTTCAAATGAAAAATCGCTTACGGAATCATGATATTGACGGAGCATTTCGGCAATTGCTCGTAAAACTTCATCTGACCACATATATTTTTTCACAGGATAATTGCCAGCTTCTCCTTCGATGTATGACAGAATTTCTCTTCCTTTTTCATCGATACCAAGATACTTAGGCGCGTATTCGTATCCTTTGTGTTCAAGATGCGTAAATAATTCATGAATTCTTTTGCTATTCGACTTTAAATCCCTTCTAACTGTATTACCTGACCTATATACGTTTGAGACGTTACCGCCAGCTAACAATTCCTCTTTTGATCGTTTAGGCATATGTAGACCTCCTATTCTAAAGTAAGATAATTTTAGTGAGTCAATGGGCATGAACATTATTGTAATTTGAACACAATAACCACGGAATAAAGGCAAAAGCGATGACAGCATAAATGGCAGAAGCGGATTTTTAAGTGGAAATCAAAAAGGTTTCGGAAGAGAACTATTCCGAAACCTTTTTGAACCGCAACCTTCATAACTATGATAAAGTAACTTTTTCTTCAACTTTTGTAGTCCAGTTTAACTCATCTGCAAGTTTACCCGTTTGAATGCCTGTAAGTGTATCATAAAGCTTTTTAGATAACTCACCCGTTTCGCCGCTTTGTACCGTCATTTCTTCACCGTTCCATAAAAATTGACCAATTGGCGATATTACAGCTGCTGTTCCTGTTCCGAAGGCTTCTTCCAAGAGACCTGATTTATGGGCTTCATAAACTTCTTCCATGGAAATGCGTCTTTCCGTCACCGGAAGGTTCCAATGTTTAAGCAATTCGATAATGGAATCACGGGTAATCCCACGAAGTATGCTGCCGTTTAAAGCTGGAGTGATGATTTCACCGTTAATCTTGAAAAACACGTTCATGCTTCCAACTTCTTCAATATATTTCTTCTCTACTCCATCCAACCAGAGTACTTGGGCATAGCCCATCTTTTCGGAAACCTCCTGGGCCTTGAGGCTTGATGCATAATTGCCACCCGTTTTAGCTTCACCTGTCCCCCCGCTCACTGCACGGGTGAAAGCTGACTCCACCGCTATTTTGACAGGGTGAATGCCTTCTTTATAATATGATCCGACAGGTGACATGATGATGATGAACTGATAGTTGTGCGATGGTGAAACACCAAGATATGGCTCGGTCGCTATGATGAATGGTCTGATATATAGCGATGTCCCCTCCTCCTGAGGGATCCATTCTTTATCAACACTTATTAAGGTTTTTAATGCCTTCAATGCAAACTCCACATCGACTTCAGGTATGCATAGCCGTCCATTGGAACTATTCATGCGTTGAAAATTCTTTTCGGGACGGAATAAAATAACTTCATCCTCTGGCGTTGCATATGCCTTCAACCCTTCAAAAACGGATTGACCATAGTGAAATATCATTGCTGACGGCTCTAATGCGAGCGGTTGATAAGGAACAATTCTTGGATCATGCCACCCTTGTCCTTCTGTGTAATCCATCATAAACATATGATCGGTAAACTTTTTACCGAACTCAAGCTGGTCGGTCTGCGGTTTTTCCTTCTTTGCTGTGCTAAGCGTGATTTGCATGTCTTGTTCCTTCATTACCAAAACCCCTTGCTGAATAAATTTACAAGATTTCACTTCCATAAAATCTATCTTTCATTAGTTTACTCCTATCAGGAATCATAGTTCAAGTCTTTGTGACGAAATTTTCCGAATTTTTTTATAATATCATGAACTTTTCAAATTTACATATGTATGCTTCCTAATAAAATGACTGTGTATGCTCTCTTTTAGAAAATAATATTCATTTCGTCTGCTCCAGTGTGTCTGCACACACGAAAAATGCTAACCAATATTAACAAATCCCATGTAACGAGGCCAATTCGTTCGTAAATTATAACATAAACAAGTACATTATGCCTTCTCAATAAGCTATTTCATAATAATTTTTTATTAGTACCCTTTACTTTTCAATAAAGCGCTCGTACCTTTCCGACTTCATTCTAGATTTCTAGATCATGAGTTGCACGCTTTTTGACAGGTGTTTAGTAATTGGAGATGTACCTTCGGAAATCAAACCGTCCTCGTTTCTCGGCTTGATTCAAAGAAAACTTTGGATTTCGTATGGCCTTCCTTTTCTTTTCGTGCCCCTGATTAAAATAGTTTAACTTTACGCCAATAAAGGGAATCAACAAAGAGATGGAATAGGGGGGATTTTCTTGTGGATCAATAAACCTTTTTTTAAGCATGCATGCGCGATTATATTGATCATTTTAATTATTTTCTTACTAGGTAAGATTGATTATGTTTTACAGCCGCTGCAAAAGATTATTGCAGCGATGTTCTTCCCAATCATATTGGCTGGGCTATTATACTACATATTACGGCCGGTCGTTAACCTATTGACTGAATTCATCCCAAGAACCGTCAGCATTTTTATTGTTTTTTTAATTATCTTTGGTTTGATTGGGGCAGGTAGTTATTATGGAACGCCAATAGTGGTCGATCAATTTCAAAAACTATCCGAAGACTTCCCGAGCAAGGTCAAGGAAATCTCTAAAGAATCTGAAGATATGATCAAAAAAAATGATTTTGGAATGGTTGATACGGAAGCTTTAAAAGAAAATGCCGGGTCACACTTGAAGGTTTATTCTGAAAAACTGTTAGTGAATGTCAGCACCGTTTTCACCATGATAACAAGCGTCTTGACAGTACTGGTCATTACACCATTCATCTTATTTTATTTCCTCAAGGATGGAGAGAAGCTTAGACCCTTCCTGCTGAAATACATTCCGAGTGAAGTGGAATCAGAGGGAAACACGATCTTAAAAGATGTGGATAAAACACTGTCAACGTACATTATCGGCCAATTCATCGTATCGATGGTAATTGGGACGTTGATGTATATCGGCTACCTGATTATCGATCTCGACTTTGCTCTTGTCTTGGCTCTTCTTGCAATGATTTTTACAGTCGTTCCATTTCTTGGGCCGTTAATCAGCGTCATTCCTGCCCTTTTCATTGCTTTGCAGCAAGACGTTGGGATGGGAGTGAAAGTGCTTATCGTCCTCACTGTCGTTCAACAAGTCGAGGGACACCTGGTTACCCCGAATATTATGGGTAAACGCCTTAATATCCACCCATTGACAATCATCTTATTGTTACTGGCTGCAGGTTCAATCTACGGCTTCATTGGCATCCTAATTGCAATTCCTACTTATTCCGTGTTAAAAACGATCATAGGTAACTTCAGGAAGTTTTATCGATTAAGAAAGCGGACGACTTGAACAAAAAAGTCCAAGCACTTTTATCCATGAATGAAAGGGAGACCTATTAAGGTCTCCCTTTCAATTAATGATGACAGCGCTATATGTTTTCCTTCATGCTTTCATCAGCGTTTGTTTAATATTCGTTTAACCCAACTTTTTAATTTCGATTCGTTGCTCTTCTTTTTTTCAACCTGAATGGTTTTTTTTTGCTTTTCTATATATATTTCTTCATTGTTTATCGCATTTTTTTCGGCTAGGACCAGACCCAATTCAGTGTCATGATCTTTGTTCAGGACAATTTTATACGGTATATCATGACTCGTGGCCAATTTAATGTATTTACCTAGGTATTGGTAGTCCATCTGACCATTCAATAACAAATCTGCGCCGGAGTGCTGTTTCATCATTTGCTCAATCTCCGGATAGACATCTGTTTCAAAAACTTGGCTTTTCTTTAAGACGATGACGACGCGCTCTCGTAAGGTGCCAAGAAATTCTCTTCGTTCACCGGGCTTGATTTCTTTAGGACCATACATCCCTTGTTCTAGATAGTCTTCGACTTTTGGGCGTGACACTTATCCCACCTCCACTTTCACTTCAATAATGTATGTAATATGGCCAAAAACAGTGTTCTTCATTCTTAATGGATCAAATAAAAAAGTAAAATAGGCGTCTGACTCTTTGCCGCCATTAAATGTACCCTCCCGATAAAAAATTGTCACTTTTGTTAAGCAGCATGCATAGGATAGTATATGCGTGAATATATAACTGTTTTTAATAAGGGACGGGGAAAAATATGAACAAAGTGATAATATTTGCACTGATATTCGTCTTTAGTTTTTTTGGGTTCGAACATTCAGGAAGTGCGGCATCAAGACAACTGATAATCATCAATAAGGCCAATAATCAGCTTGCGTTTTATGAGAATGACAAATTAGTGAAGGTGTTTCCTGTTGCTACAGGAAAGAAGGCTTCCTACACCCCTGAAGGAAAGTTCAAGGTAGTGACAAAGATTGTGAATCGTCCTTATTACAAAGGCAACATCAGGGGAGGAGATCCAAAGAATCCTCTCGGAAAGCGTTGGATGGGGATTAACGCACGCAATACACCGGGGAATACGTATGCCATCCATGGCAATAATGACGCTAACTCCATCGGGAAATATATAAGTGCTGGCTGTATCCGAATGTATAATGGAGATGTTCAATGGCTGTATGATAAGGTGAGTATGAATACGGTGGTCTTGATTGCCAGTTCTAAAAAACCATTTGCTTCAATTGCTGCTCAAAACGGGTATAAAGTTACTGGTCCTGGGAGTGTCCCTGTGAATTCTGCCCATTCGACATTGAAAAAAGGAAGTAATGGCCCTCAAGTAGTTGAACTGCAAAAAAGGTTAACTAAGCTTGGATATAGCACGAAAGGAATAGACGGGGAATTTGGAAAAAACACTGAACTAGCCGTAAAGAAATTTCAAAAAGCGAAGAGACTTACTGCTGATGGGGTCGTAGGGCCCAAAACGAAAAAGGCGCTCGGAATAAAATAACAAGATATTCTCGATGATATCCATTTAAAAGGATATCATTTTTTAATGGCCATTTTACATCCAACCACACAACATTACCCATACCGACATAAATTTCCCACCACCACATTTAGGCTTTGTGATATAATTTATACAGAAACAGCGAATCATAATCGCACTGTCTTTCATTACATAAAAGGAGGTAAATTAAATGTACGATGAACTTCTCATTAATATCATAAAATCAACCTTCGTTATCGGTACAATCTTAATGTTTGTAATTTTAGGACTTGTAAAAGGACGCCAATTTTAATTTCCCTCTCAAGCAGCCTCAAGCCTAATTACCTTTGGTAATTAGGTTTTTCCAATTAAAGAAACCTTAATAATTCCAGTAATTCGTTTTATCTAAAAGTTGATCAATGTCAAATGTAACAAGATGGAATGGAACTGATTCTTCTGCAATCTCTTCAGTAGCAAGCAATAACTGGTCGATATCAATAATAGCCAATACAGTCCTCTCCCTTTTTTAATCGTCTTTACCCTCATTTAAAATATAATAAACAATACGTTCAAAAGATATTTTATAAGAGGGTAGCCGTTTAATTTTTATATTTGACAATTAATCAATATGAACGGAATGATCTTTTTCTGAATTTGCCTGAGAAAGTGTATGTATCAATTTAACCAGCTTATAAAGTGTACCGCTGCAAATGGTTACCTCGGGTAGGTTATGAAAAATCGATTTTTTATTAATATGATAGTTGTCTTTTTCCGGTGAATATACAATAATTTTCTTATTTAATGACAAAGCATATCCAAGCTCGGAAAGATTCCCCTTTCCTGCAGTTAGGAAAATCAGCATAAAATCAGCTTCCTCAATTCCCTTTTTCTCATAATCGCTAATGCCGTCAGCAATTGGGTCAGCTTCTTCATCAGCTTGTACATTCCAGTCATTCACACATAAAAACCCTTTTGACGTCAATTTTTTAACCAAGGACCTTACTTGCTTCATATTTTTTTCGTCTGATGCCATATAATATTTCACGGATACACCTCCAAAATCTTTTGATATTGATACTTTTTACCTACGTTACCTATACTATACATATTCGTTATAAAGAACGCAATATCCTTTCCCCAAAATAAAAAATTTATTAATGACACAAAGTAACTCCATCACCTTTCGTTATTAATTTGCCTTGTTCGTATAATTACTTAAACGAGTAGTTTAGCCCTTGATCACTTTCCATATCGTATTTTAAATAAAGGGCGGAGTTGGTGTGAATCCCCTTTCATTCGCCAATACGAATCCAAAATAAAAATCTTGTCCTCTATCAGGCAAGATTTTTATTTTTCATATATAATATTTTCTATTTCAATTCGAAATGGGGCACCATCACAAATATTAATTCCCCTATCAAGGTTCACCTTTTCCATTTCACTTGCATCGGGTATCGTTTTTTTATCGTGAATGAAATGTTCGACCATGGTTTCCAACAGTTCTTGAGCACAAGCTAAGGCATCTACCCGATTCCTACCGCTAACAGATGAAATAAATCCCTCTTGCCTGAAATCCGGAAAACAAACTTGAACAGAGAAAGAATCCATAATCAACGGATGTTTTTCATAATAGAATACGGCCGGGTACTCAAAGATTTGAATGGTCAAAATATCATCCCTTCATGAATATTTAGAATCATTAGTTAATAATAACATAAATTTCTTTTAAAAAGTGGTTTATCTTCATTTTTCTTTGTTTGTCAAGTTATTTTTTCATCAATAGGTGGTAATGCCCGTATTCACGACAAAATAAAAAAACACAATGAAAATCAAAATCGCGAGTAGATTCAAAATTATTCCGATTACACTGCATATTTTTCCAGCTGTCACCAAGCCATTCCCTGTTTCCCCTGTAAGCTTCATTTCTGTTTTGCTTCTTGATGCGAAAACCAAGCCTAATACACCCAATATGATACCGATAACTGGAGTAAGCAGGGATAGCACGCCCAAAATCAGGGTGACAATCGCTTTGCTATTGCTCCGTTTAACTTCATCCATATTTGCCCACCGTCCTTCTTATCTTTATATATACGGCCAATGAAAAGAAAAGATTCAATTTTTATGCACTCGAACACTTCGACTGCGCCATAAAAAATGAGTCACAGACTGTATATATATTAGATGGAAATCTAATTATGGGTGTTTATTGAATGTTTTTTTCAGTGCAGGCATTGGCATCTTGGTTCTAATCTAAAACGTTGAGGGATGGAACATCCAAAGTCTTAGCCTTCCAAAACTATGTGCATCGAAGTTTAACTTCATTTTTTCACACAGAGTTAATTGGAGCGAGTGTGCGAGACTCCTGCTTAGAAATGCGCGTCTACTTGAGACCCGCAGGCCGAAAGCCGAGGAGGCTCAAGGACCGCGCCCGCGGAAAGGGAGCGCCTGCAGTGCAATGAAACGATTTAAGTACAAATCCTCCGAAAATGTGAGCAAACAGGATTCCATCTTCATGTTCACGGAAAGTGGAATGGAACGGATAAAGTATGAATCCTTAAATTACCGGCAATAGGAGTTTTATATTTGTTTCACGCAACATCGATTGGCTCGTGAGTGAGACCCTGCTTGGAAAGCGAGAGGCTTCAACTTCCATTTGACAGTTTTTAAACTAAAAAACCGAAGGCAAACTCGATTTTTATTGAGTTTGTCTTCAGTCAGTCTGAAACGCCCTATATTTATTAAGTAAGTTGTATGTTTACGTTCGTTTCAGTTCAAGTCTTTGTGCCACCAATGACAGACTATAGTTAACGACGAAATACATAAGAGCAACCAGGATCAAAATCGGTATTAAAAACTTTTGGCTCTGTCCATAGATAATCTGCCCATGATGGGTCAGCTCCGGCAATGAAATCACGACCGCCAATGATGTATCCTTCAATAGGGAAATGAATTGGCTGACGATGGGCGGAACCATGCGGCGAAGCGCCTGGGGCAAAATGATATGTATCAATGCCTGTGTATAGCTTAACCCTGATGACCGGGCAGCCTCCATCTGACCTTTATCGATGGATTTTAACCCGCTTCTTATCACTTCAGAAAGCATGGCTGACTCGAAAATCGTCAAGGCTACGATGGCTGCAGGAATGATTTCGAGTTTAATGCGTATCTCAGGTAAAGCGAAATAAGTAAAGAATATGATTAATAATAACGGTAAATTACGGACCGTTTCAACAATCAAAGCTAATAGTTGTGATAATACCGGCACTTTTGCGTAACGGATTATCCCGATAATCCCGCCAATTATGAAACTTAAAATGATCGATATAAAAGCTACCTTAAGCGTTACCCAAAATCCTTCTAATAGAAACGCAAGATTATCCGCTGAATAGGCACCTGCAAAATCCATACATTATACCTCCCTCAATTACTCTTAGCCAGGCGTTTTTCTAAATAACCAACGCCTATGCTTAAAGGAATGGTAAGAATTAAATAAAACGCGGCAACAAAAATATAGACATCGAACACAACAAAAGTCCGCGAAGAAATCAAATCTCCATGGTACATGAGGTCAAGTCCGGCGACCACGGCTAAAATGGACGAATTTTTAACAAGATTGATAAATTGGTTACCGAGAGGCGGAATGACTATTTTAACTGCCTGTGGCAAAATGACGAGCCTCATTGCTTGTCCATAACTCAAGCCTGATGAGCGGGCGGCTTCCATTTGTCCTTTTGGCACGGACAATATCCCGGCCCGAATGGCCTCGGCTATGAAAGATGAAGTATAAATGGTTAAGGCTAACGTTCCTGCATATAGACCGCTAAGCTTAAGACCGAGAAAGAAGAAAAAGGTAATGATCAATAACGGTATGTTACGAATGAATTCGACATAGGCGGTTCCAAGCCAATTTAGAGGCTTTATCGGGGCAATCCGCATGATGGCTACTAGTATACCAAGGATCAAACTCGCGACTAATGCGATCAAACTCGACAGTATCGTATTTTTAAAGCCCAATAAATACATATCCAGATTCTCTGTTAAAATGGAGAAATCAAGCACGACATTCACTCCTTTAACTAGTAAGGATGAGCAATTCGCTCATCCCGACAGAAAAAAATGTACAAATGTAAGGTAAGTCCATCTACCCTACATATTTTCAGAAAAATGGCATTAGTGTTTAATCCATTTATCATGGATCTCCTCGTACTTGCCTGAATCTTTAAGTGTTTTAAGTGCTTTATTCAATTCGGCAACAAAATCTTCATTACCTTTTTTAACAGCAATACCATAAGGCTCTTCCGTAAATGTACCGCCAACAAGTTCATAACTTGGATCTTCATCCGCCATACCATAAAGGATGGAATCATCCGTAGTCAATGCATCCCCTTGTCCGGATTTAAGTGCAGCGAACGCTTCGGAATAGTTTTCGAATTCTAGCACTTGGGCTTCAGGAGCTTTTTCACGAATATTTATGGAAGAAGTAGAGCCCTTGACGGCCAATACCTTTTTTCCTTTTAAACTATCAATACCCTTGACATCGCTGCCCTTTTTGACTAACAAAGATTGTCCAGCATCGAAATAGACATCCGTGAAGTCGACTTCTTTTTTGCGATCTTCGGTGATTGTCATCGTTGCTACAATTGCATCGATATCTCCATTATTCAACAATGCCATCCTTGTTTTTGAAGTCACTTCCTTAAACTTGACTTTATTCTCATCACCCAGAATTTCAGCTGCAAGAGCTTTCGCGATATCAATATCAAACCCTTCAACTTCACCAGTACTAGGGTTTTTCAAGCCGAATAATCTTGTATCATTTTTGACACCAAACACAATCTCATCCTTTTCCTTCACCTGTGTAAGGACATCGGTATCTTTGCCTTTGCTTCCGTCTTCCTTACCCTTGTCAGCATCCTTGCCAGAGCTGCATCCTGCTAATAAGATGACAGCGAGTAACGATAGCAAAGAAAGCTTCACCCATTTCTTTTTCTTCAACATGTGAATCACCCCTGTTTTCTAATTTAATGATTTAATATACGGCTAAGGAATAAACGAGCCCTCTCCTCACGAGGATTGGCGTAAAACTCAGCCGGTGTTGCCTCTTCCAAGATTTTGCCTTCGTCCATGAATACGATTCGATCTGCCACTTCACGGGCAAACCCCATTTCGTGGGTGACCACCACCATCGTCATCCCTTCATGAGCAAGGGCCTTCATTACATCCAATACCTCGCCGATCATTTCTGGATCCAAGGCTGAGGTCGGTTCATCAAACAGCATGATTTCCGGTCCCATTGCCAAACCTCTAGCAATGGCAACCCGCTGCTGCTGTCCACCTGAAAGCTGGGAAGGAAATGAATTCGCTTTATCTCCTATCCCCACTTTCTCCAAATATTTAAGGGCAATCTTTTTCGCTTCCGCTTCGGATTGTCCCAAAACCTTCCTAGGGGCAAGCATGATATTCTCAAGCACGGTTTTATGAGGATACAAATAAAAATGCTGGAAGACCATACCGATATTGCGGCGCAGTTTGTTTATGTCCGTTTTTTTATCGGCAACATTTAAACCATTAATGGAAAGTGAACCGCCTGAAATCGTCTCTAGGCGATTGATGCATCGCAGCAAGGTGCTTTTTCCTGAGCCGGACGGTCCGATGACCACGACCACCTCTCCTTTGTTGATTGTCAGATCGATTTCTTTCAACACATGAAAATCACCAAAATACTTATTCACTCCATCAAAAACAATCATAATTAGCCTCCCTGCGACAATTGTAATAGTTTATAATAATCAGAATTCTTTATGTATTCATTAGCACCCTTACATATATCACGCTTGAATTCATCTTCATTGCCTGTCCTTACCATAAGCCCTTTCCGCATTATTTCCCATTTCATCTCTAGCAATTGTTAAAAATAGCTGATTTATTGTTATTTTAATCTAGTAATTTAAATAATATATTCAATATTCACAATTTTATTATATCTAATGCTACTTAAAATTACCATATAAACTTTAATTTGTTAAAAATGTTATTATATTTCATGATACTATTGCCATATCCCATAAAACGTGCATATATAAAATGGTTTCCCAGTGTATTTATTTCCCATAAATAATTTGTATTTGCACTAGTTATTAAGAACGCAAAAAAAAGACAGCTTCTGCTGTCTTTCTCATTCCTTCATAGCATCTTCGAACGGTGCTGAAAATAGGCCTCTTGGCGCTAGCATATCCGTTTCCGATTCACGTTCTTCCCCTGCCACCTCATAGGGTCCAACTGGAAAAAAATCAAACATATCACTTTCCTTATGCAGGATCAGGAAATAATCGTATAAATCATCCATCAATTCCTGATGGTCTTCCTGCTTTATGATTTCGCCATATTGATCAAATTCGAAGTTTTCATTAATCGCATCTTGGAGCTCATCATTATTGGAGGAAGCGATATATAGATCCACGTCTCCACATTCCATGCATAAGAGAAGTTTTTCCTTTCGTGCTTCTTCATAGTTCCTGCTGACGATTCCCCTTAAAATAGCTTCAATCTTTGCAGAATTGGATAGTTTAATTTTTGACTGAAACATAAAATCCCTCCCCAATTAAATACAAGGCATTTGAAAAGTATATACCAGCTCGAAAAATTAAAAAAGCAATACCCTTACGTTCCGACAAATTGCTAAACCATTTTACAATCGTGAAGCAAACGACTCAACCTTTGAACCGAAGGCATATTGTGGAGTGCAACAATTCTGATTTACCTTACTTAAGGAGCTTCGTTCAATGTTATAGGTTCTAACATTAATTATTTATCCTTTATTTCCAAAGCTGTTTTCGCATACATTGTTGCTAATCACCAAATAATGCAGTGTGGTTGATTTTCGCTCCAATCAACCGAAAATAGTTGCGTTTTAAAAACAACAATCTTCACGAAAAATATTTTCAAAAAACTACCATATCACTCTGGATGTGGTATATTTTTTATTTTACAAACGTAATGTACCATCAAACCTTTTTTGTTTATAAACTGATTAAGGGGTGTTTAATATGGACGTAAAATTCATGGAGATGGCGATTCGACTTGCACATGAAAATGTATTGACGAAGAATGGAGGACCGTTTGGCGCGATTATCGTAAAAGATGGTACAGTTATCGGAAAAGGATGCAATAATGTGACGACAGCCAAAGATCCAACAGCTCACGCCGAAGTGCAAGCCATCCGTGATGCTTGCCGAAACCTACAATCCTTCCAGCTAACAGATTGTGATGTCTATACAAGCTGTGAGCCTTGCCCGATGTGCATTGGAGCCATTTATTGGGCACGCCCAAGAGCGATTTACTTTGCAAGCACGAAAGAAGAGGCCGGACTCATCGGTTTTGATGATCACTTTATTTACCAAGAACTTTCCTTACCATTCGAAAAGCGCACCATTAAAATGGATAAATTGTCTTGTACCGGACACGATTCACCGTTTCAGGCATGGCAGGCTTATAATGAAAGAGTGAACTACTAACCAGCAAGATGAATGTCGATCATCAAAAGGACAAATCGCCATTCGCTTCATTTTTTCTTGAACTAACTGCGGGTTTGTATTACGTAAAAAAGACATCCCCCCCCTGCTAGGATGACTTGTCCCCTTAGTCGGGGTTTTTTTCTGGACAAAAAAGGGCTTCCAACATAATAAGATCTCTGCAAAGAATATTGGGTTCCATCTATGTTAAAATACAGTATAAACAAAAAACTCATGGAGGGGATTTATATGGTGAATGATCAACAGATCATCGGATATATCGGAACGTACACAAAAGGCGACAGCAAAGGCATATACCGCTTTACATTAGATACTGCAGAGGGGACACTCAGCACACCGGTCCTGGCAGCCGAATTGACCGATCCAACTTATGTTACGATCAGCGAGGACAAAAAGAATTTATACGCCATCTTAAAAGAAGCTGGAAGCGGCGGGGTCGCTGCCTATTCCATTACTGGAGATTCAGGCGAGCTGACGTACCTTGGCAAACAGCTTACACCCAATGGTTCTTCCTGTCATATCAGTGTCGACAGCAAGAAAGAAGTTTTGATCACTTCCAATTATGGAGACGGGCTAATCGAAACATACCAGCTCCAGTCCGATGCGATTCCCCTGTCTCTATCATCCACCATTCGTCACGAAGGCCGTGGACCGAATGAGGAGCGTCAGGAAAAGGCACACACCCACTTCGCAGGCTTCACACCAGATGAACGTTACATTGCTGTAGTCGATCTCGGAATTGATAAAGTGATCACTTATAAAATACATAATGGAGTACCGGAAGAAGTAAACAGCCTATCAGTCGCTCCCGGCAGCGGACCAAGGCACTTAACGTTCCATCCTAATGGAAAATTCGCGTATGTGATGGCAGAGCTTGTGCCCGAAGTCATCGTGTTAAGCTTCGATGACCAAACCGGCCATTTTTCTGAATTACAAACGGTTCGGAGCACCCCAGATGATTTCAAGGAAAACAACCAAGGAAGCGCGATTCATATTTCTGATGACGGCCGGTTCGTATATGCCGCAAACCGCGGGCATGACAGTATAGCCGTATATGAAGTTGACCAAGAGAGCGGTCAGCTATCCTTTGTCGAACTCGTTTCTACGGAAGGGCACTGGCCACGTGATTTTTCAATGGACCCTAGCGGGAGATTTTTGATTGCTTCCAATGAACAATCTGGGAGCCTGACCCTATATTCAAGGAATGAAAATACGGGAAGATTAACTCTTTTGCAAAAGGATATTAAAGTTCCCTTTCCCGTTTGCGTAAAATTTCTTTAATTCTATCATCTACAAAAAGGATGGAAGCTTCTATAGCTTCCATCCTTTTTTATTATCCTACCTTTATAACCATTTCTCGGCCATTTCGGGAAAGTCTATGAATGGGTTTCGATTACCCTGGAGTTCCTGAATGGCTTGGTTTCTATGTTTTTCATACGTACTGACCGGAAATAGCCGATGCCACTCCAACAGTAGTGCCATGTCCACATGGCCGCTATTGATGATTCCTTCATATCTTAGTGAAAAATACATCGTTGCCCTTGCTGCAATTCCCTTGCCATATTCAGGTTCGAATTTACCTTCTTCCGATTTGCCGCAACCTGCTTTAATACCGGCAGCTCCCACTTCTGGGATATAATCCTCAAAATCATGGTAGGGGTAGTTGCCTCTGCTGCTGTTACAGCTTGGTTCACAGGCAAACAGGTGATGCAGGTCCCCCCTCATCGGTTCTTTTTTATCGAACCACGATTGAGGTACGACATGTTCACAATTGACGAGCATGTTCTCTAGTTTTTCGGATTGGCTTGACAACACTTCCAGTATACGGATATCTTCCTCGATGACTTTAATGGGATCCATCCCTTTTCCGGAATACAGACTCTTCAACTTTCCATTTTCCTGTAAATCCACCCAAGGGTAAACATGACGATGCGGTGAATAGTTCAGCTGGTTTTTATGAGTCGATTCCAGTAGATCCCTCAGTCCCTCCCGGCTTAAGGAATCATCTTGATAGTACGCTTTCTTCATTTCCTGATCTTTGATTGGGTCGTAGTATTCGCGATTTTCACTGAATTCCACAAGTGCAGCCATGGCCATTACGCGTTCCTCTTCAAGCACTTCAAAACTATTCTTCATCCACTCATCCCTCCCGATTCTATTAAAACCCATCTCTTCCGTAAATTAAGTTTAATTGAATTGATTGGATAAAAAAAGGTGCTTTAGAAGGGTCTAACGCAGAATATCAATAAAATGGGTAAGGATTTTCGCTGTCATTCCCCAGATGACCCGATCGTTATATATGTAAAAATACTCTTCCATCTGTTTTGGCTGCCACTTATAATTTTCCCCGCCAACGATTAACTCGTGGGGGAAGTTTTCATGCGGTTCAATTTTATATTGCACATAATATATCTCCGGAGGTTTTTCCATAAAATACGAAAGCGGTACAGTGAAGGTGGTTTCCACCTCAGCTGGATTAGGCATGATGTGCTGATGGTTACGGACTATTCCTGCAAAGGGATACACAATCATCCCGAATGGAGATACCAAATAATCAATCGGAAAAACATGAGCGATATCCTCTTCCCCTAATCCAAGCTCCTCATTCGTTTCCCTAAGGGCTGCCGCCTGCTCATCCTGATCCAACTTGTCTATTTTTCCGCCGGGAAAACAAATATCGCCGGGCTGCCTCCTTAATTTGTGCGAGCGCTCTTCAAAGAGAACGTGCATCCCATCTTCTTTTTCGATTAACGGCACCAATACCGCATACTTTGAAAAATTCCCACTCCCTAAAATTTCAGGGATATGCACCATGAGTTTTTTCGTTATATCTTCACTTTTCATCTCCCACACCTCTTTTTTTGCGGATAATATTGACGATACAAAAATCGATAAACATTCGATCAATCATCATCCTTCCATTTTCAAACATCCTTGAACACTATGCAAGGAAAACGGTTCCAATTCTCGTTATCAATTGCAAAGTCGTTTCGTATAAATAAGGTTCAAAGTCATCGCAGGTTTTACAGATCAACGATTAATCAAATGATCCCGCTTATCGGACAAGGCTAAAAGCACCGTTACATGATTAACGGTGCCTTCACTGAAAATTCAACTTGGGGTGGAGCGTTCTTCTTTTTTAAAGTTCAGCTAAAGTACTCTTTACCGTTGACACGATGAAGGAAAAATCCTCTTCAGTAATACTGAGCGGCGGAGCAAGTGTGAGGATATTATTGAAACCTGCAACCGTATCGCCATTTTTGCCAATGATCAGCCCCTTTACCTTGCAGGATGCTATCACATTATTGATTTTCGAAAGGGCAATCGGTTGTTTTGTCTGTTTATCTTCAACAAGCTCGATGCCTACCAATAAACCTTTACCACGTACATCTCCAACATTGGGATGTGCTTTAATTTCTTCTAGCTCTTTCAGAAAGCGAAGTCCTAACTCTTTTGAACGCTCGATAAGTTTCTCATCTTCATATATTTCCAAATTCTTCAGGGCCAGGGCACAGGCGGCGGGATTGCCTCCGAAGGTATTCACATGGCGCAATCGATCATAATCATCCGAACCGACGTACGCTTCATATATTTCCCGTTTTACCGCGGTCGCCGATAAAGGCAGGTAAGCGCTGGTAATGCCTTTTGCCATCGTTATGATATCCGGTTTTACATCATAGTTCATGAATCCGAATTTCTTGCCCGTACGCCCAAACCCGCAAATGACCTCATCGGAAATAAGAAGCACACCGTTTTTTTCACAAATTTCCTTGACACGCTTCATATATCCATCAGGCGGCATCAGAATTCCGCCCCCAGTAATGATCGGTTCCATGATCACCGCTGCCACAGTCTCGCTTAACTCCCACGTAATTGTACGTTCAATTTCCGATGCACTTTTTTCTCCGCTTTCATCCTCCGGGTTTCGGTAGGAATCAGGCGGAGGCACATGGAGGAATCCAGGTGCAAGTGGTTCATACTTATACTTCCGTTGTGCCTGACCGGTTGCAGCCAAGGCTCCCATTGAATTGCCGTGATAGCCGCGGTAACGGGAGATGAATTTATAACGGCCATGTTCACCTTTTTGCAGGTGGTACTGCCGAGCGATTTTAAAAGCGATTTCATTCGCTTCCGATCCACTGTTAGAAAAGAAGATCACATAATCTCCACCAAGCCACTCATTCAACTTACCGGCCAACTTAATGGCTGGGATGTGACTGTTCGTTAAAGGGGCATAAGGAAGCTCCTTTAGCTGCTCGTAGGCTGCTTCAGCCAGTTCACTGCGTCCATAGCCAACGTTGACACACCATAAACCGGACATCCCATCCAAATAACGATTCCCATCCACATCCGTTATCCACGCGCCCTGCCCCTTTTGGATCACCATTGTCCCTTGGTTCGGGTCGGCCCCTTTCATATGGTGCCATACGTATTTTTTATCCATTGTCTTGATATCCTGACCTTGTTTTTCAACCTGCATAAGACACACCCCTCCTAAATGATGTCTAAAGGGGGCCGAGCACATATGGCGTCGACCCTATTAACCGTATCAGTATCTTGCCGTCAACATTTTCTTTCTCGTGTAAAATTCCACTCCGTCCTTCCCATTGGCATGAAGGTCTCCATAGAATGAACTTTTATAGCCAGAGAATGGAAAGAACGCCATCGGGGCCGGTACCCCAAGGTTCACCCCGAGCATCCCTGCATCAATTTCTTCGCGGAATTCCCGGATGGCCTTAGCGCTATCCGTATAGAGGCAGGCCCCATTGGCAAATTCGGATTGATTGGTCAAATCAATCGCTTCTTCAAGTGAATTGACCCGAACTATCGATAAGACTGGGGCAAAGATTTCATCTTTCCATACCTTCATGTTTGTTTTTACATGATCGAACAATGTTGGGCCAACGTAATAGCCACTTGCCTGATCTCCTTCATTCCTGCCATCACGAAGGAGGGTTGCCCCTTCCTTTTCCCCGATTTCAATATATTGCTCTGTTCTCTTTTTATGCGTATCCCGGATAACCGGGCCGAGGAAGACATCCTTATCCATCCCATTGCCAATTTTAATATCATCCGCCGCAGCCTTTAATCTCTCGACGAGCCCATCTCCCACTTCTCCTACGGCAACGACGACCGAAGCAGCCATGCAGCGCTCACCGGCTGATCCGAAAGCTGCATTGGTGATGTTCGTCACCGCATTATCGAGGTCCGCATCAGGCATGACGATTGAGTGATTTTTCGCTCCCGATAATGCCTGTACGCGTTTTTTATTGGCGGCTGCCGTTTTGTATACATATTCAGCAACAGGCTGGGATCCGACGAATGATACCGCTTTAATATCATCATGCTCCAAAATTCCATTCACGACGTCGTGGGCACCGTGTACAATATTGACAACTCCATCAGGTATGCCTGCTTCCGTCAATAATTCAACAAGGCGGTTCGCCAAGAGCGGAGTCCGTTCTGATGGTTTTAAGATGAACGTATTTCCACAAGCTATCGCAAGCGGGAACATCCAGCATGGCACCATCATCGGGAAATTGAACGGCGTGATTCCGGCAACAACCCCGATTGGGTACCGATACATGCCCGATTCAATCCCTGGGGAAATATCAGGCAGCTGGCTCCCCATCATCAAGGTAGGCGCACCTGCAGCGAATTCCACGCATTCAATACCTCGTTGAACCTCCCCGTATGCTTCCGTGTAGCTTTTTCCATTTTCAATCGTAACGAGCTTGGCAAGCTCTTCCCAATGTTCGATCAACAATTGCTGGTAACGGAATAAGAAACGCGCCCTTTTCGGCACAGCAACCCTTTTCCATTCTTTATACGCCTTATTTGCAGCTTGCACCGCTTTATCGACATCCTCTTTAGTGGAAAGCGGTACGATCGCCAAAGCTTCCCCTGTCGCTGGATTAGGCACTTCTTCATGCTTCGATGTCGCGGATTCCACCCACATACCACCGATGTAATTCTTCAATGTTTCTACTTCTTTGATCGCTTCCATTTTAGAAACCCTCCCATTCAACACAATGTAATAGTTATATTATAATTTTCAATCGGTCCTTTTACATTAGACGTTTTGTATAGTTTTCGCCTCCATATTTGCACATAGTGTTGTTTACTTGAACGAAAGCTTTGTCATGTTACTCCAGACACTCCCAACATTTCATCCATCCGGCTTGTTTGGCGTAATCATTTTATGATGCTATACGTTTTAAGGTCCACATGCTTCCCTTTCACGAACATCCCTTTTCTTACGATACCTTCAAAAGACATGCCTGCTTTTTGCATGACTCGCTCTGAACCCAAATTATCAACAAAGCAGCGTGCTTGAATACGCACAAGATTCATATGTTCAAAGCCAAAGGTCAAAATTTCCCTTACAGCTTCCGTAATCAAGCCCTTCCCCCAATATTCCGGTGCGAGTACATATCCAATTTCTGCACTATTGTGATTCACTTGCCACGTAACATAGTCGATAGTACCGATCAACTTACCACTTTCCTTGTGCTGAATCCCCCATGGAGCGATTTTTTGGTCCTCATAACTTTGCATGACTTGCTGGATAAAATCCTTTGTATCACTTAAGGAACGGTGTGCCTCCCACGTTACGAAACGGGAAACCTCAGGAATCGATGTATAAGCGAACATGTCTTCGGCATCCTCCATGGTAATCTTCCGCATAACTAGACGCTTCGATTCGATGGCAGGCAAAGCTCCGTATATATCCTTTATATTCATGATCACACCACTTTCATTAATTTCGATAATAAAGCCATCCTAACACGGTTCACAATTGAAATAAAAACAAAATTTACGTATAATTCAGAAAAATGACAAAGGAGGATGGATATGTCCAAAAGAAAACTCATTATCAGCCAAAACTTGAATGAGGCTTTATTGGAAAAAGTGAAAGAACTAGTTCCCGATTGGCAGGTAATCACGGGAAGGTCACCTGACATATGGAAGGATCATCTAACTGATGCCGAAGTGATCGCTGGCTGGAAAGCTTCCATGTCTGAAAGCATCGTAGTAAGCGATGTGAAATGGATACAGACCTGGAGTGCCGGAGTGAACAGCCTGCCCCTGGAAAGTTTGAAACAAAGAAATGTCCAAATAACGACGGCAAATGGTGTCCATGCATTTCCGATATCCGAAACCATTTTCGGGTTCATGCTTGCCTTAACAAGAAAAATCGATACATATATGCAGCAACAGCTAGCAAAGTCTTGGCGCCCGGCAAATAATCATCAGGAGATACACGAAAAGACAATCGGAATCATTGGAGTCGGAAAAATCGGCAAGGAAACCGCAAAAATCGCCAAGGCTTTTGGCATGACCGTATTGGGGATGCGCCACTCAGGGAAAGCCGAGGAATATGTTGATGAAATGTTCACTCAGGAACGATTGGCTGACCTTCTTCCCAGGTGCGATTATATTGTCGTGACTCTGCCCTTGACGGCAGAGACAGAGAATATGTTCGGCAAATACGAATTCGAGCTTATGAAGCCTTCCGCTTTTTTCATTAATATAGGCAGAGGAAAGCTCGTTAACCAACCCGAATTGATTCAAGCTCTTTTGGACAAGCAAATTGCCGGAGCAGGCCTTGACGTATTCGAAACAGAACCGCTTCCAGAAACTAACCCTTTATGGGAAATGGATAATGTCATGATTACTCCTCACACATCGGGAGACACGGAGCTGTACGACCAACGGCTGATCCTGGATATTTTCATTCCAAATTTAAAGGAATATCTTAACGGTAAAGCACCTTCAACCAATTTACTTGATTATAAAAAAGGCTATTAATAATTCTTTAGCGTTTGGGCACCATAAATAATCTTGCTTTGTCTACTTGCAGATTCCGACATTATCTGTTATATTTAAGAAGAATTATTTTTGTTCGGGAAGATTGATAAGTGAAAAACTTTTCGTCTAATGATTGAGCAAGGGTAGTAACACAATGTGTGGATTCACACTAGGAGGCAACAACAATGGAACAAGGTAAAGTAAAATGGTTTAACGCAGAAAAAGGATTTGGCTTCATCGAACGCGAAAACGGAGACGATGTATTCGTACATTTCTCAGCTATCCAAAGCGAAGGATTCAAATCATTAGACGAAGGTCAAGAAGTTACTTTTGAAGTTGAGCAAGGTCAACGTGGACCTCAAGCTACTAACGTTCAAAAAGCATAATTTTAAATACAATATATAACAGACTCTACTTGTAGGGTCTGTTTTTTTGTTTATTAAAAGCAACATAAAGAATAAAAAAAACCCTATCCGCTTCGGATAGGGTAACATGAAACAAGTTTAGTAAATGGTAAACACAGTATACCACACTCAGATAAGAAACCCTAATTTATCCGAAAAGTAAAAATTATCACGCACTTATTTTACGTATCATTCATTCATTTCTTTTCCACTTCGTACGTTCGATCTGTACTCCACGGATAAAAGGGAGGCATATCCGTGCTGCTTTTCATTTTGAAATCAGCTTGCCTTTTCTCCAGGAATGCTTCAATTCCTTCTTGAGCATCCGGCTGTTTTCCTGTCCAATGGAGCATCTTCGATTCTATTTTATGTGATTCAACAGGATGGTTAGCTCCGAGCATCGTCCACATCAGCTGCCGAGATAAGGTCACGGAAACGGAAGAATTGTTTTGGGCAATGTCTGATGCGATTTCCATAGCTGCAGCCATCAATTGATCTGGTTCGACAATTTTGTTCACTAGCCTGCCCTCATATGCTTCGTGGGCTGAAATCATCCGGCCGGAAAAAATCCATTCAGAGGCTTTCCCCATCCCGACAAGTCTAGGTAAGAACCAACCGCTGCAAGCCTCCATTGTAATCCCTCTCCGAGCAAATACAAAGCCCATTTTAGCATCCGTTGAAGCAACCCTGATATCCATCGGCAGCGTCATCGTTATACCAATCCCGACAGCTGGCCCATTAATGGCCGCAATTATCGGTTTCTTCAGCTCAAAAATCCGTAATGACAAAACACCGCCTGCATCACGGTATTCAACCAAAGGGGTATGGTCCATAAAGGTTGCCGCCCCTTTCTCCAAATCCATACCTGCACAATAAGACTCGCCAGAGCCGGTTACAATAACGGCACGTACATCATCATTTGCGTCTGCTTCATCGAAAGCGAGAATCATTTCCGCGCACATCTTTTCATTAAAGGCATTCAGCTTTTCAGGACGATTTAGAGTAACGACCATCACATGATCGATGATTTCACTAGTAATCGTAGAATACACTATCATTCCCTCCTTCTCTCACACATTGAAGCAATCAACAGAAATTTCTTTATATTTACATATAATTACATTTTATATGTTTTATATGTATATTCCCAGTTATTTATTTTAATAAACGGATAAATTATTTCTTTTCCTGACCATCGCTTACCTAAAATGAACAAAAAGGACTTCGGAAAAACATTCCGAAACCCCTTTTGATACCCCTCTTGAATTATTTTTATGACAAAATGTATGATTACGTGCGACATTAAAAATAAAAAAAGACCAGTTGCAAAGGGCAACTGGTTTTTGGGTTTACCAATATAAATGACAAGCGACGAAATGTCCTGGTTTTTGTTCTTTCCATTCAGGGACGGCACTGGAGCAAATCTCCATCGCTTTAGGGCAACGAGTCCGGAATACACAGCCGCTTGGCGGATTGATCGGACTTGGCACATCGCCTTTAAGGACGATTCTTTCCCGTTTAATGGTAGGGTCAGGAATCGGCACTGCCGAAAGCAGGGCTTGAGTGTAAGGGTGCAGCGGATCCTTCGTTAAGGATTCACTATCCGAAAGCTCCATCATGCGTCCGAGATACATGACCAAGATGCGATCTGAAATATACTTGACCATCGATAAATCATGCGCGATGAATAGATAAGTCAAACCCATTTCTTTTTGCAGTTCTTTCAATAAATTGACGACTTGAGCTTGAATCGAAACATCCAGTGCAGAAATCGGTTCATCACAAACGATGAATTTAGGGTTTAAAGCCAACGCCCTTGCAATTCCAATTCTCTGCCGTTGCCCGCCACTGAATTCATGCGGAAAACGAGTGATATGCTCCGGACTTAGACCAACAAGCTTTAACAGGTCTTCGACACGTTTTCTTCTCTCTTTTCCCTTGGATATACCGTGGATGGCAAGCGGTTCGCCAATCAATTCCTCCACCTTCATCCTTGGATTCAAGGAAGCGTATGGATCCTGGAAAATCATTTGGATTTCACGGCGGATATGTGACATTTCCCCCTGTTTATAATCGAAAATATTTTTCCCCTGAAAAAGGACTTCTCCATCTGTAGGTTCGTAAAGGCGGGTTATCGTCCGACCGGCCGTCGATTTCCCGCACCCGCTTTCGCCTACAAGTCCGACAGTCTCCCCAGGATAAATCTTGAGATCCAAACCATCCACCGCTTTCAGCGTCTGAGAACCGACTGAAAAATATTTTTTCAGATTCTTTATTTCAACAAGAGGAGAATTTTCGTTGACTGTTTTTTCTTTTACCGTCTTATTTTTTAGCGAAACCATTGGTTCTCCTCCTTCATACATTAGCTTGCAGCTGTGCTGCTTTTGCCATTGGATGGTGAAGCCAGCACGCAGCTGTCTGTCCCTCTTCCACTACTTCTAGTTCCGGATCATGGTCTTTGCATACCTTCATCGCAGATTCACATCTTGGATAAAATGGACATCCTTTAGGCGGATCCAACAAATCCGGCGGCGATCCGATGATAGGTACCAGCGGGGCCGTTTTTTCCATATCAAGCCTTGGCACCGTCTTGAGCAGCCCTCTTGTATACGGGTGCTGCGGATTGGAAAATATCGCTTCAACTGTCCCCGTTTCCACAACCTTCCCTGCATACATAACGACAACCCGTTCGCAAGTTTCCGCAACCACTCCAAGATCGTGCGTGATGAGGATGATGGAAGTTTCCATTCTTCGTTGAATATCTTTCATCAATTCTAGTATTTGTGCCTGTATCGTAACATCCAAAGCCGTCGTAGGTTCATCGGCAATCAATAGTTTCGGTTCACAAGCTAGCGCCATTGCTATCATCGCCCTCTGGCGCATTCCGCCTGAAAACTCATGCGGATATTGCTGCATCCTTTTTTCCGGCTGAGGAATCCCAACCAGTGTAAGGGTTTCTAACGCTCGGTCGTATGCATCTTTTCGGGAGATGTTGCTATTGTGCTTCAAAATACCTTCCATGATTTGGCTGCCAATTTTCGTCGTGGGATTAAGGGAAGTCATCGGATCCTGGAAAATCATGCTAATATCATTTCCGCGAATCTTCTGCATTTCCTTTTCGCTTATTTTAATAAGGTCTTTCCCGCCAAAATTAATTGATCCCTTTCCATACTCTGCTGGAGGTGTTTCCAATAATCTCATGATAGATTTTGCAGTGACACTTTTGCCGCATCCGGACTCTCCAACAATGGCGACGGCTTCCCCTTTTTTCACTTCAAAGTTCACGCCGCGGACAGCCTGCACTTTTCCTGCATACGTATGGAAGGTGATGTGTAAATCGTTTACTTCTAATAGGTTCTCCATCATCGTCCCTCCTATTCTAGTCATATCAAATCTTTATGTTAGGACTCATTTATTTTCGTAGTTTTGGATCCAGGGCATCCTGCAGACCGTCACCAGCCACATTGAAGGCGAACATCGTCAAGGAAATCAAGATTGCCGGGATAAGAAGCTGATAGAAATTCCCCACCAAGATGCTACCAAGTGCATCACTTGTCAATGTTCCCCAGCTTGCCTGCGGCGCTGGCACTCCCAGCCCCAAAAAGCTTAAAGTTGCTTCGGCAAAAATTGCTGATGGTACAGTCAATGTCAAATTGACAAGAATCGGTCCCATTGTATTCGGAATCATATGTTTTCTTAACGTCCAGCTCGTGTTGGCTCCAGATATGGTCGCTGCATGAATGTATTCATTCTCTTTTAACTGTAATACTTGTCCCCTTACCAGCCTTGCCATCGGAATCCATCCTGTAATCGACATCGCGATAATGATCGGCAATATGCCTGGATCTAATACAACCATCATCAAGATGACCATCAATAGGTAAGGAATTGCATAGATCACTTCTGCAAAACGCATCATCATGTTATCGGTGCGTCCGCCGCGGATAGCTGAAATCCCGCCATATAGCACACCAATCAAAAAGTCTATCAACGCAGCCATCAATCCGATGAACAAGGAAATCCTCGCACCATACCAAGCTCGCGTAAATAAATCCCTTCCTGAAGAATCCGTCCCAAACCAATGCTCGCTATTCGGACTTAAATTCTTTTTCTCGAAGTCCTGTTCATAATACGTGTAACCGTTAATATATGGACCAACAATCGCCATCACGACCAAGAGGATAATCAGGATGAATCCTGTCATCGCCAGTTTATTTTCCTTAAAACGACGCCAGACGTCAGACCAGTATGAAACTGTCGGTCTCGCAATCTTTTCGGCTTCCTTAAAGTTTCCTTCAGCGGGTTGAAACATATCCTCTGTAAACTGCGCTTTATCTGCCATTATTTTTTCTCCCCCGTCACTTTAATTCTTGGATCGATAAGCGTATAGGCAACATCAACGATGAATATCAATAAGATAAGCACTGCACTATACACAATGGTGGAACCAAGGATGACCGGGTAGTCTCGGTTTGATATTCCCTTAACGAACATATCACCCATGCCCGGGATACCAAAAATACGTTCAATGATGAAGCTTCCTGTCACGATATTAGCCGTTAGGATACCAAGAATCGTGATAATCGGCAATAACGCATTGCGGATCGCATGCTTGATGATGACTCCGCTTCGCTTCAATCCTTTTGCTTTTGCTGTCAAAATGTAATCCTGCCCCATTACCTCAAGCATGCTTGTCCGCATCAACCTGGCAATAAAGGCAAGCGGCATCATGGATAGGGCAATGGATGGTAAGATGGTATGCTGCCATGTTGCCCATGTAGCAACCGGGAATATGTTCCATTTAATCGCGAAATAATTGATCAAAATAGTTGCTAATATAAAGTTAGGAACGGAAATCCCTACGATGGCAATGACCATTGAAAGATAGTCCGGCCATTTATTTCGTTTCAGGGAGGCCACTACACCGAGGATGAGACCAAAGAAAACGGCTATCACCAATGCTTGTGCACCTAAATGCAAGGACACTGGAAACCCCTTCAAGATGTAATCATTCACTGAAATGGATGAAGATTTTAGTGAAGGACCGAAATCAAATTGGACGACTTCCAATAAATAATTCCCATATTGGGTTAGCAATGGCTTGTCCAATCCATAGTGGGTTTGAAGATTTTCATAAACAGCCGGAGGCATTGCTCCTTCTTTGGCAAATGGATTTCCCGGAATCGTATGCATTATGATGAACGTTAATGTAATAACCGCCCATAAAGTAATAATCGCCCATTTAAAACGATTTAATGTATATCTCAACATGGTAATCACCCCAATCATCGATTTTCTAAGGAGTTGAAAACGGAAATGAATTCATGAAATATTCAAATTCGTAATGGAAAATGGGGTATGTCCTAAATCGGACATACCTCCCATCTCACGTTAATCCTTCTTATTTTTTATCCGCGTAAATAAAGTTCGGATAAGCATTAATCGGTGCATAAACACCAGTAACATTAGATTTAACCATATATGGTTTTGTGTAGAAGTAAACTGGAAGGATCGGCATTTCATCAATCATGACTTTCTCTGCTTTATGCAAAGCATCCATGCGTTCTTTTGGATCCATTGTAGATTTTGCCTCTTTTAATAAATTATCATAATCTTTGTTTGACCAACCTGAATCATTATAGGCGCCGTCCGTTTCCCAAAGCATGAATGTCATCGGGTCAACATAGTCACCAACCCATCCTGCACGGGAAATTTCAAAGTCACCAGCTTTTTCACGGTCAAGCTTAACTTGGAATTCTGCATTTTCAAGGGTAACTTCGACACCCAGGTTATCACGCCACATTCCTTGAACCGCTTCAGCAATTTTCTTATGTGAATCTAAAGTATTGTACAAAATTGAGAAGTCAGGTAATTTTTTCATACCTTCTTCAGCTAGTCCTTCTTTTAACAATTTCTTAGCTTCGGTAACATCTTCCTTAAATAAGTCACCTGTATTCTCCTGGAAATCTCCAGATGCATCAGGAATACCCGGAGGGATTACTCCGAAAGCAGGCTTTTGTCCGCCTTGAGCAACATTTTCTGTGATTTTTTGACGCTCGATTGCCATTGATAACGCTTTCCTTACTTTAGCATTATTGAAAGGTTTCACTTCTGTATTGAAGTTATAGTAATAAACTGCAAGTTCTTTGCCCATTTTGAATTCTTTGTCGTCAGAATTGACCATTTGACCTTGAATATCCACAGGCAGTGGATAAGCTAAGTCCAATTCGCCGCTCTGATACATTTGCCATGCTGTATTCTCATCTTCAATTAGAGCGAAGTTAACCGCATCCAATTTGATTTTGTCTTTATCGTAGTAGTTTTCATTCTTTTCAATTTTCAGGCTTTCTTTATGCTTCCACTCCGTTAACTTGAATGGACCGTTTGAAACGTGTGTTTTTGCATCCAAAGCCCATTTTGGATTTTCTTCCTGTACCTTTTTATCGATTGGATAGAATGTATAGAAAGAAGTCAAATCAAGGAAATATGGTGTCGGTTTCTCTAAAGTAACTTCTAGAGTCAGGTCGTCTGTCGCTTTAACGCCTACATCCTCTTCCTTGCCTTTTTTGCTGTTGTATGCTTCCCCGCCTTTAAGGTAGTAAAGTTGGTACGCATAATCAGCAGCCGTTTCTGGTTTCAAAGCATACTTCCAAGCATATTCGAAATCATGCGCTGTAAGCGGATCGCCGTTTGACCATTTCAAGCCATCTTTCAATTTGAAAGTCCATGTTAATCCATCTTCACTGATTTTCCAAGATTCTGCAGAACCTGGAACGATTTTACCTTCTTCTGTTTTCTTAGTCAGTCCTTCAAACGTATGTTCAAGGATCCATGATTCATGAGTTCCTTGAGCGTTTGCTGGATGAAGTGAACCAGGTTCACTCGAGTTGTTCACGTTCAGCACTTTTGATTTGGATGAGTCACCAGACCCACCTTCTTTTTCATTCGAAGTTTCCTTCGAACCGCCATTGCATGCCGCTAGGATAAGCATGATGGCCATAAGAAGAGCAACCACTGAAAATTTAGACTTTTTCAAAAAATATTCCCCCTTTAATATTTCTAAGAATATTCCCAATTAAGAGTTTATTCTTCTCCCACCTATTAATCTTCCGTATAGTAATGAAACATAGCGAGGAAAGTTAGAAGCATACATTGCAGAAATCCAATCCACTTTATTAAATCTAGCGAACCGTTTGCATAAATCTACGATTCTTACTTTAAACATCCAAAATGGTAGTTTACCAGTAAAAACCACCCACTTTCTAACCTCGCTAAAAGTACTATACCTCGAATTAAAGATGTTGAATTTTAAGTATATTACGAATAAATTAAAAAATCAATAAACCAATGAGTACTTTTTCATAAGATAATAATTTTTTGCTGAACAATTCGATCTAGATTAAGCGAAAATAGCATTATAAGGGCACATTAAATGAACAAAAAAATTTTCATCCGTTTTTTAAATACACTGAAATGTCAGTATTCATGTGTGTTCACCTAACTTAATTCCGTTTAATCATTCTAAATATTCGGAAAATTAATGCGATTCCAAATGTGTAATATAGTTCCAGAAAATAATTTTCATTCATTTGATATATTTTAGTACCATAACGTGTTAATCAATAAAAAGCTTATTTTATCTTAATTCTCCTTCGCCCCTAGACTAGAATCAATTTGGAGGTTTAGGGCTTTCATCCCCTTATTATTTTGTTCCTTCATGTCCACTCCTTTAATAGAGGAAAATCCACACCCTCTCTTACGATTGAGTACATATAGCTAATGATAGCTCCGTGATCTGGTCGATATGGATTTAAAAAAATTGAAAGGTACACCCTTTCACTTCCAATTATTACGAAAGTCGTCTAATTTGATTCAATAAAATATTCTGAACCTCCCTTTCCATTCCGTATACCTCAATATACGAAAAATCGATGCAAAGTTCTTAAGCATTTTTTGGAAAAAATCAAAACAGATAAATGACTTGAACCCAATACATCAAAAACGCACCATTCATTGTTTTTCTGAATAATCCTTTAAGACTGTTATAACTTCAGCAAATTGCCCGACAAAACATGAAGAATCTTCGTGAAAAAAATCACAGCCCTCGAAGTCTCAGCATAAACACAGGCCCTTTCAGCTTCATACTTTATTACCTCCATAAAAGCTCGCTTCCTTCAGCTATCGCGTCGACAAGGGCACCCTTGTATTAAATTATTGCTACTTTTCCCTCCACAATTCTAGCCTGCACCTATGCTTGGCGCACAAAAAGAAACCTTGAAAGGTTGTTTCCAATCAAGATTTTTAAAATTAATATATCTTTAACTCTTCTTCTAAATCTAAAATTAATATATCAATTTCTAATACTACAGAATCTGCATTGTTCCAAAATATTGAAGGTTTTATACCATCTTCCTTCAACCCTGGTAACCAATCATGAATAAAATCATCAAGTTCTATCTGTTCAGCTTGATAATTCTCCCAATCACCAACTGCACAAAAATTTACAAATTCTTTTTTCGGCCAAAAGGGCATTAAAGAATTCCCATCATCATCTTTTGAGATTGCCCACCCACCATTGAACAAGCCCCATACCTCCTCAAAGTCAGCTACTTTCTTTATAAAGTACTCATACCTTTTTGGAGCAGGGAGATTTTTAACTACTTCAACCTCTTTGTTATTCAATTAAAATCACTTCCGTTATTATTTCTCTTCGTTGCAGTCGTGCTCATCTTAACAATTTCTTGCATGAAGACACATTTATTCATAAAATTAGTCATTTTCATATGCTGCACCTTTCATGTCAACTGCCTTCTTGTTAAATCAATAACTTACAGAAAGCAATTACGTTATAGAATAGGGAAAACGTCAGGAAAATAACTTTCCGTTGTAGAGTACTTCCTCCTGCGCCTCCAATAGTAAAATATTCGATTTTTTTATTCAAGATAGTAGTTTTCGATATTAATCGCAATTCCACTTGTCATCGCCCATGATCCTATCAATTATATGTTCTTCCTCCCATACCGCAGCTTGTTCTAAGTCTATACATTTTTTTTCAGTAGATGGTGAAATTTCTCCTTTGTAATAGATAGAATAGGTCCCAGCAATAGTGTCATAAACACTCATTTCTGGTGGCCATGCTTCCTCTTCAGAAGGAAATTCTCGATAATCAACAAGTGCCCATTTTCCTGATTTTAGTATATCTTGATACACTCCTACAATAAAATCAAATTCTTCTTTTTTTGGAAGTTCTTCAATTGTGTTACCTATTTCTTTATATATGCCAATACAGGCATCCTTATAGACTTTTCCAAATGCATACTTTTTGTCTGGCAGAGGAATAGCATAAACATTACCAATTTTCACGCGTTTCTTTTTAACTTTCAATTTATCTAAACTCCCTTTTTGCAGCTTTAATATATTTTTTCCGTTTTTTATTTTGATCAGATATTCCATTAATTTTATTTCCCGATGTTCCTCCTTTTGATTGAGCGCCACCAAATTTTTCAATAAGTAACTGTTCTCGTCCACGTATTGCATCTTTATTCTTAGATGATTTATCAAGTCTTGCTTTTCCAAACCCCGCTTTATTCCTGTGATGGTTTCTATCTCTGTTTGCTATATTTTGAAAAGGGGTTCCTGTTCCACTTGTTCTACCAGTATAGACCTTCCCTGTTTTTTTATGTTTCTTAGTGTATGTTTGATACGTTCTTTCACAACTATTATGCGTCCAGATCCCCAAATCAGAGACATAATAAGAGTGATAATCTTTCACCTTGAAGTTATAGACGGTTTCTTGCTTTTGGACGGTTTGGATTGTGTCAATTCTTATGGTGTTGCCATCATTCGTCTCGACCAGATCTCCAGCTACAAGGTTTTTGGCTTCTACCCAGCCTTCGCCAACGATCCAAAATGGATGTTCGTCCGTTGTTTCGGTTTATTGGCTCTTGATTATTTCTTTTGTTTACAATATTTACAGAAAAACCTTGATAGCCATTTGGACCATCAAGGTTTTTCAAAATATTGTTTTTTTAATTCTTATATTTTCGTCCAGGACCCATGCTGGTTGAGAATTTAAATTGAATAGGAGTAATAAGAGTTGCAACCCAAATCACTTATTGCTTTATATTTATACATTTACCGTTCATAGAAAAAATATCTTTATTTATTTTACCCATTTTTTGAATACTTCTAAAATATCAGTCAAATTATTAACACTTCCATACCCTAAGAATTTATTATCTCTTACTTTACAATAAATCCAATCTTCATCAGAGTTTTCGACTCTAAAATCCTTAAAAAACTTCTCTTCACAATCTGTCCCTTCAAGATCAATTTCAATTAACCAACCAGGATTGTCTAATGTCAATACTTTAATACCGTTATTATGTTCCCACTCTCCATCACAATTTTGCATAAACCAGCTTTCAAGCCATTTTAGTGTATTCATATAATTACCTTCTCTGTTTTGGTTTCTCTTTTGGTCGAGCAGATCTAACACTGTACTCGTTTCCTTTTCTATTAAACATATGAACATGCGGAGTGTCTATTGCTTTATTTCTTTTCTTATCAAAATGTGTTGGACCATTACCATCATACCTTTTTACCTTGACCCAAGGATTTGGATTTCTAAGGTTTGTTTGTTGCTTGTAAGTTTCATACTTGGTTATAGTTCCTTTTTTATTTTTTTTAAACACAGAATGTGCCCCAGTGGCGGTAGAATCAGCTTTTAAATGATTTGAACTCTTTAGTTTTTTACAACTATTATGCGTCCAAATCCCCAAATCAGAAACATAATAAGAGTAATAATCCTTAACCTTGAAGTTATAGACGGTTTCTTGCTTTTGGACGATTTGGATTGTGTCAATTCTGATGGTGTTGCCATCATTCGTCTCGACCAGATCTCCAGCTACAAGGTTTTTAGCTTCTACCCAGCCTTCGCCAACGATCCAAAATGGATGTTCGTCGGTCGTTTCGATGATTTCATTTCCAATATGGATTTCATAAATAACATCCACATCTCGTTCGTATAACCATTCTACTTCTTTGTAATCTTGGTCTCCAGTTTCTTCATCTTTTGCAAGGACCAGGTCGCCTATTTGAATGTCTTCGATGGATTTTTCGCCATCTTTGGTGAGTACGGTGGTTCCTAGGGTGAAGCAATTGCACTTTTTGCTCGCAGATACGTTGCGTTTTGATTTGGATTTTTTGACGGAAGCGGCTGGGAATTTCTTTATCTTCTTCGCTTTCTTTCCGTACTTGACTGCACTGATCGCGCCTTTGGCGGCCCATTTGGCTTGACCGGCACCTGGAATGAAGTTGCTTGCGATCGATACGGTTGCTCCAGCCTTTTGATACCATTTGGATTTCGGGTTTTTGATGGTTTTGATATCATTGCCTATATAGGCATTATACCCTTTTTTCGAGTATTTCTTCGTTGCTTTCCAGCCTTTTTGCAGCCATTTTGGTGCATGGCCATCCGGGTCGATGTTATTGACTGGATCGGCATCCGCATAAAGATAGCGATTAAGGGAAGTTGGGTCTTCTTCCGTGCCTTCGTATTCATCAGGAACGATAAAGCGTCCGATCGAAGCGTCATAATCTCTCCATCCCATTAAGTACAGGTTGGTATCGGCATCATACATGACGCCATACTTCCCTACGTAACGGTAAATGTTTGTATTCGCTATTTCCTTGTCACCAGTAATGGCTGTAACATTACCCCATTCATCATACTCATAGGTCGCTTTCGTGTTGCCTGCTTTATCGGTTAGGGCGATGACGTCTCCGCGTGCATTAAATTGATAGTAATAGACAACATCATTTAAGCTAAAGCTTAATAAATTCCCATCTGAATCACGATGATATTTAATTTTGTCTTCCCTTTTGATTCCTTCTATACTTTCCAGGAATAACTCACCATTTGTATCCCGATGGTAATGATAGTGCGTGTTTTTCGTTCCATCGTTCACATCTTTGGCAATGCGGTTTCCATCAGTATCATATTCATAGGCGATGGTAGGTTTTTTCTTGCCGTTCACGGTTTGATTGACCTTCACTAGTTGATCATCACTATTGTAGCCGTAATCGGTTACCGTCGTGTTTGCTCCTTCTTTGATCGTAACTTTCGCTAGCATCCCGACAGGATTATGGACATAATCAGTCGTCCGGAGAAGCGCACCTGATGTTTCGTTATACTCTTTTTTCTGGAGAATCCGATTGTCGGTCGTATAGGTATACGTGGCAGCGACCTTGCCCGATGTTACATTTTCCGTTTTAACCAGATTTGAGTTGGCATCATAGCTATATTTAAGCTTCTTTCCATCTGCTTCAACGGTTTCAAGCTGCCCTTTTGTTGAATAGGTGTATTTCTTCTTTATCTTTCCTTTATCGGAGATTTGCGTGATTTGTTCTGTATCGGAATGCTGATATTGAAGGTCAAAAAGCACGCTCTGATCCTTTTGACTTACAGCCTTCAAGGACTTCACTTTAGAACCGCCATTATAGCTGATCGATGTTTCTACTCCAGGCGCTTTTACTTTGGATAACGAATCATCGACTAAATATTCATAATGATAGGTATCAAAATTCGGTGTCAGGATCTTTGTCATCCGATCATTGTCATCATACGTAATGACCGTATCACCGAGGGCGTTGCTCAATATCTCTTTATTGTCTTTTTCGTCATATCTCGTCGTCGTCTGTGTATCCGTGTGTGAAATCGTTTCTGAAATTAGGCGGTTATTGGCGTCATATTCAGAGACGGTTTCACTGTTAAAGAACCCATCACCATCTGGATCCACCGCTACTGGGACGGGATTACTCTCATCGTATACCCATGTATGCGTCACATTGCTATTATTATCATGGAGAAAACGGTTTTCCGTTATTTTCCCGTCTTCCACATTACAGCCCGTTTCTTTTACAAGTCTGCTTAACTCATCATATTCATAGGTGACTTCTTTAGAAACGGTTGTCTTGGAGCCATTTATTTCTTTCAAGCTTTTCTTTTTCACTTGACCAATAGAGTCATATTCAAAGGAAGATACTTGTGTCGTAGATTCACCGGAAGTTGGATCGGTCACTGCTTTTTTCTCGGTTTTCAGTTGACCCTCTTGATCGTATTCCCACTCTGTTACGGCACCAGTGGCATCTACAAGTTTCGTTTTATCTCCTGCAGCATTATAGGAGTATGTCGTATATTTTCCGTCTGTATCGACTACATCCTTTAATTGTCCATTGGCTTCGTAAATATAATGTGTTGCGCCTAATTTATCAAAGGCAATCGCTTCGTTCCCGAGGCCGTCGTAAAGCGTCCACGTTTCCACTGCTGGACTGGAAGAATCTTTACTGTAGATGGCTTTGTCATTCTTATCATATTCATAACTGACCCAGTCCCCTGTACCGGATATGGATTTGACAACATTACCGACAGCATCATACTTGCTTTGTTCCACCAAGGTGTTTTGGTCTTTGGTCGGATCGGAGTAAGCCTTCAGGCGATTTTGTTCATCGTACCGATAATGTGTTTTTCCTTTTGAATAAAGGGTGGAAGTTTTTGTATCATATGCGAAATTCTCTTCCGTTACCTTATTATCATTTGCATCATACGTCATTCGCAGTTGATTGGCTAATGGGTCGATACTTTTGATGAGTCTTCCCAAAGGATCATATTCATAGATATTAACGTACCCGTTGCCATCTTTTTCAGCTATTTTTTCACCGAGCTCGTTATATTCATCGATTTCTGTACTATTCGTTATGTTAGGAGGAAGAGGCTTTTGGAAATCATAAGCTTTCTTTGTGACTTTCGGGTTCCGTACAACGATTTGATGATTTTGTTCATCAAATTCATACTCTACCGCCTGACCAAGTGCATCCGTTTCCTTCAATAAATTGCCTACACCGTCATATTGATATTTCGTTATTTTTCCCAGTCTATCGATTTGTTCGGTTATTTGATTATCCAGGTTATAAGAAAATCTTGCTGTTTGTCCCAATTCATTCGTTTCTTTCATTTTGTTTCCAGCTGCATCGAACTCAAATGTCATTTTCTTTCCATAAGGATCATATGATTCTATTCCATGCAGACCGCTTGAATCGTAAACAGTTCGAGTAGTAAAATCACTTTCTTCCAATCTCACATCATCTACGTTGATATTAGATGATCCAGCTTGTATTTTCACGGTAATGAAGGAAGCGTTCGTAGGAATCGCTGCACCTATATGTTGTAAATTCCATCCAGATCCAGTTGATGCTGCGCTGGATTTGGTGCTAATTAATTTCTTGGACGAATCATAAAATTGAGCAGAAACTATCGCCCCTGATCCTTTTGTCCATGCCAATCCACGTACAGGTAGTTTTCCTGGTTTAATCGGCAGATGCTCCGATTCTATCGAACCTGTTATGGAAACGCTTCTCGTTCCTGTTCTTTTTTCAGTTGTTTGGTAGGATGCACTGCCCGAACTCTTCCAATTTGAAATGGATGTGCCTTCACCCGCTTCAAAGCTAAAGTTGGGAACGGCCGCATATAATGGACCTCTCTCTGAGGAGCTTTCCGTCAAATTTCCGAATTTATCGTATTTAAATGAATCCTTGAAACCTTCTGCATCAACGGTCCATAACCGGTTTCCTTTTGCATCATAATCATGACTTGTGACCCGGCCCAAGGCATCTATTTCTTTCGTCAATAGACTTGTGCCAGGTTTATATTCATATTTAGTTAAAGGAGTCGTGCTATTGCCTTCGATATCTTTTGTAGTTGGTTCGATTTTCGTTAAAATATTCCCACGGTCATCGTACGTAAAGGACGTTTTATATCCCTTGCCATCAAAGGAATCTTTGATTTTGTTTTGATCATACACATTCCTGCTTGTTACCTTTAGGCCATCAGGGTCATCGATCGTTTTATGCAAATTCCCCTTGTCATTCGTTTCATATTCAGAAGTGGTAATCTTATATTTACCTGATGTAGAAACTCTTGTTGTTCGTTTCTGTAGATCATACACAAACGATTCTTTCACGATGGACGGATTGTTTTTCTTATTCCCCTTGGCGTTATAAGAGGAGAATTGCCGTTCCGTACTGATGAGTCGGTGTCCATTATAATCGTAAGAAATGGCGTTTTTATTAGGATTGATATATTTCTTTAACTTGCCCATTCCGTCATATTCATAATTTAAAGACCGAACTAGTTTTTTGTCCTTATCCTGGTATTCAACCTTTGTAAGTGCTTGATTTTCATGAATGTATTTAATCGTTGCTCCGGTGCTATCGGTAATTGCACTTAACAGTTTATCCGTATAAGAGAAGGTTGTAATTCTCCCAGTAGAATCAACGATTTCTTTAATGCTATTTCCATCATAAGAAACTGAATTTTTGTTTCCATTTTTATCTTCAATTGATGTAAGTTGACCCTTAGCATTAAAGGTTTGGATCATTCCTGCTTCATCTAGATCGGTTAACGTATAATTCCCGCTACTGGTTTTGACCAAGTTTCGATTGACTCCCTGCGGGGAACTATACGTGCCATTCACATTCTTTTTGAAGATGTGCCTTGACCCGTCTTCATCATATAGACGGATATCCCCGTTTGACTCTTCAGTTAGAGAAATATGAACGTCCAGTCTCCATCCTTTGCCTAGTAAAGTTTGCTGATAATCTTGACTGTTATATGAACGGATTATCGTTGTATCCAGCCCTCGTCCTTTTACAGAGCTATCTGTATAAGACAAATGTAGATTCCCATTGGCAAGATTCGTCTTGCTTTCTCCATATCCCGTTTCCGTGCTCGTATAAGCCCAAAAATCTTCTATTCCGAGCATCGACTGTAACGGATCGACCCATACTTTTTTTGTGGCGATCGATGTATTGCTTGCTTTATCGCGTACATTCAACTGGATTGTATATAGTCCAGTTTCCAAGCCGGTTACATCCCATTTGCCTAAAATCCCATCTTTTATATCATCGTATTTCTTGGAAATTTGAGTCCACGCTTGAGGAGACTCGCCTTTTCCATAGCTTAGCACGTATTCGTCCATATCATCATTATCTGTTGCCCAACCATGTATTTCCGTTATTCCATTAAGATAATCCAA
Source organism: Peribacillus muralis (assembly GCF_001439925.1). Lineage (GTDB taxonomy): Bacteria > Bacillota > Bacilli > Bacillales > DSM-1321 > Peribacillus > Peribacillus muralis. The sequence continues at coordinate 282,680 of NZ_LMBV01000004.1, read as the reverse complement.
TGTAGCGGGAAAGGTTAATTTCGCAGTTGGTAAGGTTGCATCTAGTAGGATTTTCTCGGAATAAGCTTTTGATTCATTACCTGAACCATCCTTAAACATGACAGATACGTTTTTTTCTCCATTGCCGCCTGATAAGGTCCACGCTTTCGTTTTCGCTTGTTTTTCATAAGCTGTCCAGTTTGCTAGTTCATTTCTAAACCTTTGGGAAATGTCACTATTGCTATTATCGGAGGATGCTAGATTTAAAGTCACGTTAGGCGTATTCGTTACCTTTGCGCCGTGATTAATGACAATTTCCCCTGCTGCCGGGGTTGTATCAACGACTTTGACTTTTTGGGATATTTGATCGCCGAACATTCCCGTTTTCAACTTCAGCATTTGCCATTGACTGCTATAATCACCGGTTTTTTTACCGCCGTTAAGCTTCACGTTAAATGTCTTTGTTTTGGAAGTGCTGATTGATTCTGAGTTTGTCAGCGTTAACCTGGCATTATTGGAGAATGGATCATTCGTTGCCGTTGATCCGAGCATGAAGCCTTCGGAATTGGTCCATGTCTCGATTCCTTCATTTTTCACCGTGATCGCTACATTGTAATCACCGCTCGCTTCCATTTGCGGAGGAATCGTGTAACTGACGATGGACGCATCCAGTTGCTTTCGCGCTATACCTGACGAGGAATCTGAATTGATATAGTTTCCTTGATTGTCGACTGCACGGACATACATATGGTAAGTGGTACGGGCAACCGCTTTTGGCAAAGTGAAAGAGTTTTGCGTCACTAAAGTGCCATTGACAACATCGGTTTTCCCAGCAGCGGTTCCCACATATACCTGATACCCCTTCACCCCGGAATTGGAATCCGTCGAGGCTGCCCAAGTGAATTTGAAATTCGAGTCTAAATGACTTGAAATCGTTGGTTTACCAGGTTTGGTTGGTGCCGTTTGATCAGCAATCGTTGGAGTGAATTGGGCGGATTGTGCACTATCCCCATATTTATTGTATGCCTTGATCCGGAACCAGTAATTTTTGTTATTTTGGTACGTTCCTTTAGAATTCTTGTAAACTGGCCTAGGATCATCCGCTAGCTCAGTTCCCGTTCCATTTAAACGCAAATTGAAGCTCCCAGCTGCGATTTGTGCAGCCGTTGGCCATATTTTCTTCCCTTTTGTTGACCAGGATGTCACATTTCCTACATTTATTTCTTCGTAATCTTTTCCATTAAAAACAAGGACTTTATAGCCTGTAGCTCCTGTAGCTCCTGCGACAGGTGTCCAGCTTAGATTTGCATAGCCTGTACCTGAATTCACTCCGTTTCCGACGGCTGATCCTGTAGGAGCGCTTGGCACACCTGAATAGGTGACAGAAAGATAGGGCTGTTTGGAGGAATAATCGGAAGAGTAAAACTTTCGATATGTTCCTAGAGTGCCTTCGGAAGATGATTTTAACACGACACCATAATTTGGAACTTTCCCTTTATACCACTGATCCACAAGATCTGTAAGGTTAAAGTTATACCAGCCATTGCTTCCATTGACAGCGGTACTTCCATATGATTTTGCCGTATCGATCGAGGGCTGCTTATTCCACGTAACACCCGTGGAGGACCAGCTTGAGGTCACGCGTTGCGCATATACATTCGTATTGATAGGAGTTGTTGGTTGGCTGAATTTATAACCTTTTAATTCGGCACTTACTAATAAGCCTCCACCCATGTTCGGTAAAGAGTTGGTGAAGTCTATATAAGACCTTGTCGTACTAGTCGAATCGGTAAATCCAGTTCTTAATTCGGTACTGTTATAATAGTTGATGGTCGGGAACTTCTTCATGACGTAGGTATCTTTTGTATTGGAGGCAGTTCCGCCAATATTGACGGTTGGGTCTACAGTGATGGGGAAAACACGGGCAGGATTTTTCACGAATTTCTCATCGATTTCAACTTGAATGAATTGCTTCTTGCCTACTTAGATAACTGAATATTCAATATCTTCGGAGTATTCTCCTTCGGCATCTTCCATGAAAGGAGGAAGCATTTCCCATACTACGTTATTATCTTTATCTAGGAATTCAATATATCTATCTACTTTTTTTGCTTTTAGTGTGCCATGAACCGAATACTTAAAACTGGTCGCACTTTTTTTGCTGTGTAAAATAATGTCCTCTTTTATCCCGTTCGGAAGCATCGTGTAATGGATATCTGTATCTTGATAGACATCTTTATAGATGGCTTTTCCGTCTTTCATGCTTGCATTTGCTGCATTTGGATCAACCAATCCAAAACCCAATTTTTCTTTTCCGAATTTCAGTGACACAATTTGTTTCTTTTTAGTAGAAGTAGACAATTTGGCAGAGAACTTATTGTTTTTATTTTTATATTTAAAATCCTTTTTGTCTGCTTCATCATTCGTCTCTAATTCATTATCTATAGGCTTCCACTCTTTTTTTGAATCATGATAATGCACTGGGCCGTTGTACACTTCTGTGGAATAGCTCAAATCACTGTTTAAAAATGTTTTTTCATCGGCTTTTCTTTTTTCTTTAATTTCACTGACCTTTTCAGTGTACTTACGCTCTTCACCTTTTTTACTTGGAGATTTTAATTTCCCATCATTTTTTTCTGTCGTTTTCACATGTTCCGAATTAGATAACATATCTCCATGCGCAAACACGTTTGTCGGAACCAATGGAATTAATAAACTGAAAATAATGATAACAGCCAATATCTTTCTGGTTAATACGGTTTTTTTATTCATCGGACATCCCCCTTTTTCAATTTTACCTTCTTTTTACCTATCAACCACCTTATTTTTCCTGTTTTTCCATCCATAAGTATTACTTTTCTATTATTAATATATTTTTACAAAGATGTCAAATAGATTTCAAAGCCATTTCGTTATATTCCTTGTTGTAACTAACTTCAGTTTTGTTGATATGAACGAGCCTGAACTGTCTTTTTATGGTCGATACTTTTTTAGTTGTTGGCTTAAGAGTTTTTTTGAACGAAAAGAAGCAAATACATTTCGAGGAGAAAACAGGCTGCTATAGGGGCAATTACAATTTAGGGAACATCAACAAAAAAAGCTGGCGCGAGTGGCCAGCTCATCCTTTCATATGTGATGGAAAAATGGAATAAATCATTAAACCGTTTGTTGATATAAGTTCCGGTATTCACCGCATAACAAGGAAAACACCACCGCATCGTGTGATTGGTGATGAAGAAATACATAACTTCGGAGGCTGCCTTCCTCTTTAAATCCAAACTTCTTCAAGAGATTTGCCGAGGCAAAATTTTCCTTGAAGGTTAAAGCTGCGATCCGGACCAATTTCATTTCTTCGAAAGAATAGTGTAATACTTCATTGACAGCTTCGGATGTATAATGCTTCCTCCAATAATCAGGGTGGATTTCATATCCTATTTCGGCGCGTTTATTGGCCAGGCTCAATTGATTGATTCCAACAGTGCCGATGAATTTGCCCGAATCCTTCAAGACCACTCCCCAGCGTATTCCCCGTTTGTTGATGAATGCACTTTTAAACGCGTCGATTAGGCGGCGGGCATCTTCAACGTGAGTTAAGCTATTTATCCCACCATTCCTGGTCACCTCATCTCTTGAGAGAATGTCGAACAGACTCTCCGAATGCTGATGGCCTATTTGAATTAACCTGAGCCGTTTCGTTTCCAATTCCCTAAACCACATCGAAGAACCCCTCCGTATATTGTGCTGTCTACTTTATTCTACTCTTGAAGGAAAGATTCCTGTCTTAATGGGCGATCCTTTTCTGTATTTTCCTTTCTTTAAGGTACAAAGCCGAGTCTGGATGTGCTCCTTTTGTGATCAGATCTCTGATGATTTGCGAAAGGATGACACTGTATACCGTCCCATTTCCGCCGTACCCTAATAAGAAATAGCAATTCGGGTGATCCGGATATATCCCGATTGTCGGCAAGCCATCATGTGTCTCGCCAAAAAAAGCACCCCAAGCATAATCTGCCTTGATTTGACTTTGTAATTCCGGAAATAAAGCGACGAGTTCTTTTAATAATTCATCTCTTTTGTTGATGATCATCGAATTCCGCTTGTCGATAAAACCAGTTGATTCGTCAAGTCCACCTATGATAATCCGGTTGTCAGCCGTTTTTCTTGCATATAAATAAGGCCTTTCCGTTTCCCAAATCATCATATCACCATACCATTTTGCGTGGTCGGCAATCGGATTGGTCGCGATGGCATATGAACTGAGAATCACTGCATTTTTGTCCCTTACCTCTTCCTGCGCTTCATACCCTGTGGCGAAGATGACCTTCTGTGCACGGATTGTATGTCCGTTTTCAGTAAATAGCACGGTTTGATCTTCCTTTAATACCTTTCCGTTGATTTTAGTATTGGAATAAACGCGGACTCCTTTGTGAAAGGCATTTTCAATCAAAAAATGAGCATGTTTATAAGGATTGATTTCCGCATCGTTACCCGTAACGAGTGCAGCCGATTTTGAGAACGAAAATTTTTCCTTAATCTCTTTTTCATCATAATATTCCACGGGGAAATTACGAGATTTAAGATTTTCATATTCTTCTTTCAGCAGTGAAACATCCTCCGGGCTTGATGCGTAATAAAGACTTTTCCTGATTTTAAAATCCGGATTTTCTGCGAGTGAAGGTACAACCTCTTTCTCAAGCGTCCGAATCGCATCCAAACAAAGCTGAACATGACGCGTTCCAGCTTCTTCTCCGAAACTATGAAGAAGCGAAGTCAATGTTTTATCATTCGAATACTGAAGAAGTCCGGTATTCGCAATCGTACTGCCTTCACATATATCACGCTTATCGATGAGGACGACATTCAGTCCTGTCTCCGCTAAAAAATGGGCACAGTGCGCCCCAGATGAGCCACTCCCCACGATACAAACATCACATGAAAGATCTTCCTCAAGACTTGGATATTCCCTCGCTTTAAAGGTATCCTTCCAAAACACTTTCCCTGCCTTCAAATCCATACAAGCTCCACCTTTGCCATAATATTACGATCATGTTCGTTTTAGTTCCATATAGCTACTTCCTGTTTTTCATCTACTTCTTATTTACCCTGAATAATGTGGCTGGCAAACATAAAAATGATTCTTTTTCTATATGGAATACATCTCCTCGTCTATAAAATAAGCCTCATAAACATCCTTCACCATTTTTCTTTCCAGTTATATGGCCCCCTATTTTGCATCGTATGATACGTTACCTTTCTCCCAATCTTCCAACGAGAAAGTATGGCCTCGTTTTACAGAGAAGAAGTTTTGTAGGATACTAGATTCTCAATCCAGATATTATCCTAGGAGGAAACAAAATGAAGAAAACGATTGTTATCACTGCACTATCTCTATCGCTACTTTCTCCGACGGCAGCTTTAGGCGCCAATACTCACGAAGTGGTACAAGGAGATACTTTATCAAAAATTGCCACTGAATATGATGTGAGCCTTTCCGATATTCTTAAAACAAACCCAGCCATTACCGATTCAAATCAAATTATAGTCGGTCAAACGATCAATTTACCTAGCGACAAACCAACTGCAAAGCAAGAATATGATCAGACGGTAGAACAACAGATTCTCCGCTTAGTTAACGAAGAGCGTTCCAAAGCTGGTCTTCCAAACGTCGAAATGGATACCTCCCTTTCCCATACCGCAACATTGAAATCCGAAGATATGCGGGATCATGATTATTTCAATCATACAAGCCCTACATATGGCTCGCCTTTCGAAATGATGAAATCATTTGGCACTACCTACAAATACGCAGGTGAAAATATCGCAGCTGGTCAGCCTAGCAGCGCATCCGTTATGAAATCTTGGATGAACAGCCCCGGGCACAAGGCCAATATTCTAAATAAGAACTATACTCATATCGGAATAGGGTATGCGACTGGAGGAAAATACAGCCATTACTGGACACAGCAATTCATCGGGAAATAAGATCCTAAAGAAGCGGCAAATGGCCGCTTCTTTTTTGTTGATAGAACAACTCCTCACTGCCTAATCCCCTGTAGCGATTCATTTAGTTGGTACCTGGTTATATCATTCTATCATTCAATTCACGAGAATGATTTTCAGCTTGGTAGCTCAAATCATTTACAATAGCTCACACTTTCAATAGATAACACAATTCCGCTATAATAGATGCAAGAAAGCCAATTGGAGGAAAAAAAATTGTCTAATAGATTAGGTTTAGTGCTCGACGTCGAAACAACGGGCTTGCGTCCAACTTCCGATGAAATAATTGAGCTTGCTCTTATATTGTTCACCTATGATAGTGAAACTGGGGAAATCATTAAACACATTGATCAGGAGTCATTTTTAAGGGAACCTCTTGGTCTTCAAGCTAGAATGAATTATGATCAAGCATACCGGATTCATGGCATTCCTTTTAGCACAGTTGAAGGAAAAAGCTTTCACGATGAAAAAATCAAATCCTTCATCGCACGTGCCGATGACATTTTTGCACATAATGCTTCATTCGATAGAAGCTTTCTTTACCAAATGTACCCCGAAGTCAATGATCAAAAATGGTTCTGCACGATGCGAAATGTACCTTGGAAACAATACGGCTTCGAAAATAGTAAACTGTTAACCTTACTGCAGGCACATAGGATCACCAACTTCCAAACCCACCGGGCTCTGGATGATATCTCCTATTTAATGGAGCTTATGAGAAAACCGGGTCCAGCCGGTCATCCTTATTTAAAAGACGTGATTGCTAAAAACCCAATGAAAAAATACGCACCTGCTTCCCTAAAATCAAGGGTATAATTGTTAAATCGATTACACACACTTGATGAAGCCATCAAGAACAACCATACATACAAAAGTCTACTAAAACATCAGGTGTTCAATAGATGGATTATGGGTCGTTGTAACAACCTAGATTCTAAACAAACTGCCGAGCCCCCTTCGGACTCCGCAGTTTGTTTTTCGTTCAGCATTCGCATCCTATCCTAGCTCACAATCCGTAAAACAGCCTTTCACCTCCTTGAAAGGCTGTTTTCCCTTGCATTCTCAAGCTCATTTTCGTTCTAACGTAATTTTCATGCAACGTGGAATGACGGAAGGCAGCTACACTCCTGCGGGAAAGGCTGTTGTGGGGAGATCCAAGCGCAAGCGCCGAGGAGGCTCACGGACCGCCTCTGGATAAGGGAGCGCCTGCAGTGCAATGAAACAATCGAAGTACAACTTCTCCAATACTCTGGGCANGTCAGGATTCCATCTCGTTTTCACACAGAGTGGAATGGAACGGAAGGCAACGACACTCCTGCGGGAAATACGGTCAATGGGGAGACCCCCACAGGCACAGCCAAAGAGGCTACCCGACGGACAGTGGAAAGCTAAGCGCTGCAGTGCAGTGAAACAATTGAAGTACAACTTCTCCAATACTTTGGGTAGTCAGGATTCCATCTCGTTTTCACACAANAGTGGAATGGAACGGAAGGCAACGACACTCCTGCGGGAAATGCGCGTCTTCGGGAGACCCCGCAGGCTGAAAAGTGAAGTGCGCAGCCGAGGAGGCTCCCCGACCGCCCGCGGAAAGGGAGTGCCTGTAGTGCAATGGAACGGACTAAGTTTAGTTTCCTCAACTTTAGGCAATCTTGGATACATCTTCGTTCCGTTCTAATGCATAGTGCAATGAAACGGAAAGCAACGTGGTAAGAAACACTTATACAAAACCAAAAAAACTGCAGACAAACTCCATTACTATCAAAGTTTGTCTACAGTCTGCGGACCCCTATTTGGGAATCCGTTCTTTGTTATACGGTTGTCTCTTCCTTATCATCATCATTTGCGTTCAATTTTCTGAACCGATAAATGAAGTAAAGAAGAGATAAGACTAATGCGACTACAAGGAATATCGCCAGGATGCCTAGATTATGCCACATAAAGCTATAATCTCCTGTTGAAATGACTGCCCGAAATGCATTAATCGAATACGTCATCGGTAAAAATGGTGTAAAACCTTGCAAGAAGCCAGGAACCAATTCATTCGGGAAGGTTCCGCCGCTGCTCGTCAATTGAAGAATCAAAATTAACAAGGCGATAAATCGTCCAGGATTATCCAAGGCTGAGCCCAGGAATTGAATGATCGCCATGAATGTACAGCTCGCAAGAATGCTTACTGCGAAAAATAGCGGAAGGCTCGTAACATTGATTCCCAACCCTAAAATTAGAATTGAATCGACCAATACCGCTTGACAAATACCTACGATGGCCATGACGCTATACTTACTGATGAACCAACTGAATCCATTTGCAGGCTTAACGGCAGGCTCCCTTAACTTGAAAATGATCGTCAGAACGATCGCCCCGATGAATAAACTCAAGGAAATAAGATAAGGTGCAAAGCTGGTTCCATAGTTTGGTACGTTGTTGATTGGCATTTTATCCACTTTAACCGGACTTGCGAACATGTCATATACATCTTCATTGGACTTTATTTTGCCGGCTTCATCTGCGCCATCCTTCAATTCATCATGTAATTCTTCCGAGCCATCAGATAGCTTGGCGATGCCATCCTGTAGCTTGATCGCTCCGTTCGCCAATTCACCCATCCCGCTTGTCAGGCTGGATGAGCCTTCTTTCAGCCTATCCGTTCCGGCAATTAAGCTTTTGGAACCTTCGGAAAGTTGAGAGGTGCCACTCGATAATTGCTTGGAGCCATCTTCAAGCTGATCAAGTCCGTTAACCAAGTTATTGCTGCCATCTGTTAACTGTCCAAGACCATTTTGGGCTGCATCGATACGATCGCCAAATGTTATCAAGCCAGATACCAGTTGTCCTTGACCGTCTTTCAGCTCATTTGCCCCATTGGCGAGTTTATCTTGAGCTTGCTTCAATTGATTGAAACCACCGCTTAGCGCGCTTGCTCCTTCACTTAACTGAGCTGCTCCATCATTTAAGTTGTTGCCGCCCTTTGCAATTTCATAAGCACTTGCCGAAAGCTTTCCAACCCCTTCAGAGACTCCCTTACTGCCTTCACTGATTCGGGAAAGTGAGACGATCACTCCTTCCAGACGTGCTTTCTCGGCAGGATCTTCCGTTCTTTCGGATTGTTGTTTCAATCCGGATATAACTTCTTCCAAACCGGCAGAAACTTCAGCTGCCCCAGTTTTCGCATCTCCTGTAGCTGCACTCCATTCAGATAAGGAGCCTGAAAGCTGACTTGCCCCGGCAGCGACACCATTTGCACCCTCAGTCAAAGCTGGCAGCTTTTCTTCGACTTCATTGAATCCAGCTAATGACTGCTGCAGTCCAGAGGCCAATTCACCGGTTCCAGCTTCGGATTTTTTGGCACCTTGTAAAAGCTGGGATTGCCCATCTTTCATTTGACCTACACCAGTGCTAAACTGGTGCAATCCCTGATTCAGCTCTTTTGAACCAGCCGCTGCCGAATCAATCCCATTGGAAAAGGTCAAGGATTTTCCGGCCAATTTTTCGAGATTTTCATGGATTGCGACTGAACCAGAACGAACGGAATCAATTCCGTCTTCCACTTTTTTGGAACCTTCTTTAGCAGAATTAATTCCTGCTCCAAGTTCGCTCGTTCCGTTTTTCACGTTATCCGTTCCATCTTTTAGCTTCCCTGCCCCATCACTGGCACTTTTAAGTCCGTCAGCAACTTCATTCAAATTATCAAACATGGACTCCGCGTACGTTTTCGTGACAGCTGAAGATACTTCCCCTTTTATTCTTTCAGTAGCTGCATCACCGATTTTCGTAGATATATAGTTAATTCCTTCATTAGACGTGTAAATTAAATCGAGTTTTTCCGGATTATCATCTTGCAATGTGGTTGCATTTTTGGAAAAGTTTTTAGGTATTTCTATCTTCATGTAATAATCCTGGTTTTCAAGACCTTCATTCGCTACTTTTTGACTGACGAAATGCCAATCAAAGTCCTTTTTCTCCTTTAACTCCTTGACTAAGTCTTTTCCTATTGTAAGGTCCGTTTCATTGTACACGGCTCCTTCATCCATATTGACGATGGCAACCGGCAATTGGTCCACCTTCCCATAAGGATCCCAAAACGCCCAAAGGAACGTCCCGCTGTATAGTAAGGGGATCAATATGATCCCTATTATGGAAATGAGTATCATAGGATGTTTGATGATTGCTGCCAACTCACCCTTTAGAGAATTAAACACACTTACCAAGTCCTCCTTTACGGCGTATATCGCCGTTCATATGCTCTATTTCACAATGGATGTACGAATCCATGACTAAGGTTCCTTCATTCGTACTATATAGTTATTTATTTCTTTCCATTCAACCATTAATGATAAATGACCAAATCGTTCAATTGGTCATTAACAGTATTGAATATAACATTTATCCAGTTTTTTATCAATATTTTTTCACTTTTCACCTTTTCCTGTACAGCTCCCTTTCAACAAATGAAAGATACGTTAGCAACAGAAAAAGGGCATCCGTAATCGGACACCCTTTTCTACCTTTTATAAAAATTATTTCCAGATAATTAAATGAAGCGCTTTCATATCATTTTGAAGTAATGCCCGTTAATTTTTCCGCCTGCCTTGTCAATTTCGCTAAGGAATCGTGATACTCTTTTTCCAGTTGCTTGATGATGCCTGCAGCTGTATCGATTTTTTTTATCGCCCCAACGCCATGTCCTGCCGACCAAATATCACGCCACGCTTTTGACTCGGATGGCTTGGACATGCTGTCGAAATCCACCTTTTCTTTTTTGGCTAGTTGCTCGGGGTCCATTCCTTCCTTTCTGATGCTCGGCTTCAGCATATTGCAATTCACGCCTGAAAATGCATCAGTCAAGATGATATCATCGTGATCCGAATCGACAAGCATTTCACGATACTCATCATTAGCCCTGCTCTCCTTCGCTACGATAAAACGTGTGCCCATATAAGCAAGATCTGCTCCTGCAGCTTGAGCAGCCAGGATACTGTGACCTGTACTTATGGACCCGGCAAGCAATATGATGCCGTCCCAGAATGTCCTTACGCTGTCCACGAAAGCAAAGCTATTAATCTCACCCGCATGCCCGCCAGCTCCAGAAGCTACCAAAATCAACCCATCCACACCGGTTTCGGCAGCTTTTTTGGCAAAATCGACACTGCTGACATCAGAAAAGACTAACCCTCCATAGCTATGTACGACGTCCACAACATGTTTAGGAGAACCTAACGATGTGATGACGATGGGAGGTTGATGTTTTTTAACCAGTTCCAACTCTTCTTCCAATCGGCTATATGTACGATGGACGACCATATTCATTGCCCATGGTGCAAGCTTGCTGTTCGGTTCTTTATCCCTTGCTGCCTTCAATGTATCGCTAATATCGCCCATCCATTCGTCAAGTACCTCTATCGGGCGGGCATTTGGCGCTGGAAAAGAGCCAATCACGCCATTCAAACAACATTCTTTCACTAACTCAGGACCTGATATCAGGAACATAGGTGCTGAAATGACTGGCAAAGATAATTGATCCCACCACTGTTCGGGCAAAGTTCTACTCATCTATGAAACCTCCCACTATTAATATATTACCAAAATATAACACCACAAGATTATCATACTTCTTAAATGCACAATTTTCAAGAAATTTAATTTTTAATCCAACTAAAATGCTGAAGGGAAAGATTTCAATAAAAAAACCGTATATGGACAACGCACCATATACGGCCTCAATTTAATTGGAAAGGACCCATTTACGAATGGCCTTCGCTACCCCATCTTCTTCATTCGTTGCTGTAACCCAATCTGCTTTTTCCTTCACCACAGTTTGTGCATTTCCCATCGCGACTCCCATTTTCGCCTCGGAAATCATCGCTAAATCATTCAGGCTGTCTCCCACTGCCATTACCTGATCCATCGTGATATTAAGCAAAGAACAAACGAGCTCTATCGCTTTCGCTTTATTTACACCGAAGGCATTCACTTCTATATTCGTCGGACTTGAATTGCTGATTTCCAAGTTTCCTCTTGCTACCAATTCATCCATGATGATTTGGCGGGTAGCTTCATCTTCTGTATCGAATCCGAATTTAAGCCATTCCGAATCATTGATTCTTTCAGGCATTTCAGCTCTGTAAATTTTATCGCAAGCTATGGCCCAAAAATGTGTTCCATGCTTTTGGCTTAATTCCCACATCCATTGGATCGACTCTGTATCGACGATATTTCTTTCCACCAATTTTCCTTGATTATCATAAATCTCGCTTCCATTCACCGTAATGAGATAAGATCTGAGTGACATCGACTTTGCAAAATCACTGCATGTCGCATAAGACCTCCCAGTGCTTAATACAACGAACGCGCCTTGATCTTCTGCTTCTTTAATCGCTTTCCTGTTTTCTTCAGAAATCTCCCCTGCTCGATTCAGAAGTGTTCCATCCATGTCTAACGCGACCAGCTTAATATCTGGTTTCATCATTTTTTTCACCCTTTCAGAAAAATTTCTCTATGTATCACATACCATGATAGCTTATTTTGTGTTTACATGGAAAGAACGTGAACAATTGAACAAGTACTGCCGGGCAAGGAGAATGGTGATTCCCCTTCTTCAAACTATATATTTTGAAGAAGGGAGTGTGAAGCATTCACGTTACATTTCGAAAGGGAAGCCATTTAGATTGAACGCCCAAGGCTAGGTAATCTGCTGTTCCCCATACATTGTAAGAACCTATTCCTTCTCTTTTTCCAGTTCAGTCAATTCTTTTTTGATTTGTTCTTCCCATTTAGGAACACCATCATTTTCATCGAACTCGATAATGACATCCGTTACTCCACGTTCCTTGAATATTTCCTCAAAAAGTCGATCTTTAATGTCATCTGCTTCGGCGATTGAAATATGGGGATCAAGCTCCACTTCCAATTCAACATGAAAGTCTTCACCTTCTTTTAAAACTGCAAGTTTCTGGATATCCCTCACATCCGGATCACTCATGACCATGCTTCCGATTTTTTTCCGCATTTCTATATCCGCTTCCCCGAGAGCACCTGCTGCATTATCTAGGAAAACCCGGCCAACCACGTAGAACATTCCAAGACCGATCATGACCGAAGCGACTCCTTCCGCTTGAATGAAGGGAGTGAAATTCGCTAATAGAATGGCAATAATCGCAAGCACTCCTCCACCAGTTGCCACCATATCTTCCATAAATACTAGTTTCGTTGCTGGTTTTGCCCGTTTTAAACCAGCAAAGCTTTTAAAGATAATTGCCGTTCCTGTTGCTTCAATTCCAGTCTCATGCACAACTTCCTTCATCGCTTTAAATAGTACATATGATTCCAACACAACAGCTAGTGATAAAACGGACAAGTTAATGACGATTCCGGTTGAATGTACAGGATGCAAAATGTGATGGAACCCCTCTTTGATCGTTTCATAAGACATAATTCCGACAACAAGAACCGCACCTAAAAGGACGAGATTCACCAAACGTCCGAATCCATCTGGGAATCGATCTGTCGGTGATTTTTTGCTTAATGCTGAACCGATGAAGACGAAAAATTGGTTCGCGGCATCTCCCAACGTATGTAATGTTTCCGCAAACATTGCCACATTCCCTGTCATGAAATAGGCAATTCCCTTTAAGACGGCAATGATGCTATTCACGCAGGCAGCAATGAATGCTGATTTGTTTCCTTGCTTTAATAATCGAAACAATTCCTTCAATAAAAGTCCCCCCTGTTTTCTTTATAATTAATCCATTATCATAATGTATTATCCCCAACACTGGATTAGATGAAACCACAAAAGGGAAAAACGGAGTTCTCTCTCATTGTTTTTCTTCTTGGGCACAAAAAAGGCAGTAAGCGGTTGCCTACTCCCCATTGTGCAAGAATCAGCTTTTTGTTCAAGCTTCCACCCGTTTCCCTAGCTTTGATGGATTATTGATTTTATATCGGATTTCTTTATTATATTTCTTATCGACCACTTTCCCATCAAATTCAATTTCGTCGCCTTCTTCTAGTTCAGCTTTTTTCAATGTCTTGCTATAACCGCACCAACCATCTCCGATTGACAATTCTGGTTCCGTCGTAACTTTGACATTCGACAGCAGAATAACTTCATCTTCCTCACCTGTAAAATGGTTCATTTTCGCCGTGAACTCCTTGACAGTTGCGGTGAAGTGCACTTTTTCCACTGGCAAATCCAATTTTGGTGTTGCTGTCGCCTTTTTGCTTTTCGTTTTTGCCTTTTTTGGTTCCTCAGTTAATGAATCGGAAGCTTTCGTTATTGGAGCTGCCGACTCCTTGTCGTTATCACTTGAAATGGCCGTTATGTCGGAAACAGGTCCACTCAAAAGCTCTTTTCCAAAATTGGAACTTTGCATTTCCTTTAAGTAAGAAGGATGAATGCAGCTCAGCCTCCCATTCTCAAATTCAACGACAACCGTATCAAGTCCGTTCCCATATTGTTCGTAGCCTGCCAATTTCACCTTTCCTTGATAGGTGCCGCTTTTATAAAGCAGTTCCCTTTTTACCGATCGCGCAGTAAACAACTTCCATTCCAATCCTTTAGCGATATAGTCCTCATCATCTACAAATGCGATATACTCGCCTTTCGGGGCAATATAGTGAATAAATTCTTCAGCTGGAGATTCAGCCACAGTCACCACTCCTAATTTTTATGTATATGATTATATTCTAGCAAAGGATTTCAAAGATGCAAATGAATCATGTTGATAAGCAAAACTAGAATGCCGACGCCCCCTCAGTATTGGAAGATCTTTACTTAGACCGTTTCATTGAACGTTGATTGAAAACATTCGAAACTCTCCACTTTTTATTAAATTAAGATAGAATATATAGACATGAAAGGGACCCAAAAATCATCTGCCATGGAGGAAGACTCGTAGATCCAATTGTTTACCGTAATGCAAAATCGGTCCAGAATAAAAAATTCTGGACCTCTTTTTCTTTTTATGGAATATTCAATCTTTTAATCATATAGGTGTTGCATACGCTGTAAAGCTTATTGAATCTTTTTAAGTTGTTTCTGTGATTCCGGAATGACAGCCGCTTTCTTATGATAAAACAGAAAGTATGATCCGATAACGAGAACGGTGAGAAGGGTCGTTAGAAAGAATTGCAACCGCATGGAATCGATGAAGGCTTGTGCGGCAAAAATGATAAATAAGACGGCAATCGTGGCATAGGTTAAGTAAGGGAACAGCCACATTTTCACTTTAAGTGTGCCTGGGTGTTCTTTTTCCGTCTTTTTCCTTAAGTACAGATGAGAAAAAGCGATGAAGATATACATAATCATGGTGACTCCTCCCGAGCTATTTGCGAGAAAAGCAAATAATTTATCTGGGGAAACAAATTTAAATGTCGTGCACACATATGCAAAGAATACGCTGGCCATTAACGCCCAAATCGGAATTCCCCGCTTATTCACCCGCGACAGAATTTTCGGCGCATCTCCTTTTTTTGATAAGGAATAAAGCATACGTGAGCTTGTGTACAGTCCAGAATTCAAAACGGAAAGCAACGATATGAAGATTACGATATTCATGATTTGACCCGCGGCAGGCAGGCCTGCCATCTCAAATACACTGGCATAGGGAGTTTTCAATAACTGTTCTGCTTTTTGCGGGATAATGATAACCAATACAGCAACTGAGCCTACAAAGAAAAGTAGCAGACGCCATACCACTGCGTTTATGGCCCTAATGATATTTTTTTCCGGGTTTTCCGATTCCCCTGCGGCAATGGCCGCAACCTCACTTCCCGATAACGAGAAGGTAATGAATATGACACTTAGGAGAACAGGGAGAAAACCATGAGGAAAAAATCCTCCTTCACTAGAAATGTTAGAAAGGCCAGGAGACTCAAATCCTGGAACAAACCCGAATATCATGGCTGCACCGAGAAATAGGAAGATAATAATGGCGGCTACCTTCATAAATGCTAACCAGTATTCAAACTCCCCGTAGGCTTTTACAGAATAGACATTCGTGATGGTCATCAGTATGGGGAAAGATAAACTAGCCGCCCACATCGGGATGCTGGGAAACCATTCATGTACCATGGTACCCAATAATGTCGTTTCAATGGCAATGATGATGACCCAGTTGAACCAGTACAACCAGCCAATCGTATAACCCGCCCATGGACCAAATGCTTGATGTGCATAGGTTGAAAAGGACCCGCTATCCGGATTGACCACAGCCATTTCACCTAGCATGCGCATGACAAGTACGATCATCAGCCCTGCAATGATATATGACAAAATAGCGCCTGGTCCTGCGGAAACGATGATTGTGCCACTTCCGATAAATAATCCTGCTCCGATAACTCCGCCAATGGAAATCATGGTCACATGTCTGGTCTTAAGACCATGCTTCAGTTCATTTGTTTGAAAAGCCACTATTTGCACCACCCTTTAAATGTAAGAATCCCGTTTTGTCATAATGCCTTTTCCTTTGCCTTAGGTACACCGGCAGTAGTCTCGCGTTCTTACCTTGCTACAAGATGTCCAACCTTCGTTTCCCCGCCTCTTGAAGCAAGACCGAGTGAATGGTCGATCAGTAAAATTCATATGTACGCGTGTTATAGCGCGAAAAATAATGTTTCGCTATGAACGTTTTATCTTTTTGCTCTTACAGCTTGCCCTACAGCGTTACGCCCGGGAAGTACAATGATTATCCCTGAAACGATGTCCTTATAGGTGTATGTTCATCCGCCCTTATAAAAGGCTTTGCTTGTCCCTCCTCTCCTCTGTATAACTTTTAAAAGCTATAAATAATCAAAGCAATATCCATGCCAAAAAAGGAAGGTTCATATCTAGAGATTTTATGCGTTTAGATAAGAAGAGTGATTCAAAGATGGATTAATATGGCGATATTTGATCCATTATTGATTTTTTAATTCTATTCTGAATCAAATCGGAATCTTGGTTGTAAGATGCAGCACGGTGATTGTCTGTTAAGACAAAAAAAGATGCCTCGATTCAATTCATCGATATCGATATCGGCATCTTCCAAAAAAATTCATTTATTTTCCATTTGCGACAAGTTGGTACCTATATAAAGTCCACCAACTAACTATTTTAGTACATGCGAATACATGAAATCGATTCTATGTATGAAAAAAAGATAAGTTCACTATTGGTCATATGGGAAATGGAGGCTGAATGTGGTTGCGTTTTCATTGGATTCGCAATTCATATATCCATCATTGCTTTCGATGATTTTTTTACATACGTATAGACCAATTCCCGTTCCTAACTCTTTTGTCGTGACAAAGGGCTCGAAAATGGTTTCAATCAGTTCACTGGCAATTACTGGTCCATTATTAGAAATGCGAATGATTCGTTCATTTTCTTCTATTATAGAGTCGATTCTCAATATTCTAGGGTGTTCTTTGTCCTTCAATGCATCAATGGAATTTATAAAGAGATTTAAAAACACTTGTTTTAATCCATCCTTGCTAGCGGTAATGAAAAAGTTCGGATGAATATCTATTTCAACATTTACGCTCGCATCCACAATATTGGCATATGTGAGTTCCTGTATCTCTTCAATTAACTTTAGAACGGAGATTTCCTCTCTTTGCTCCTCATTAACGTCAGATTTTGAAGTGTGGAGGAATTGGGTTATCCTGAAATTCAACTGGTTCAATTCATAATCAATGATATCCAAGTATTTCAGGTTTGGATTCTCTCGCTTCAGCAATTTATTGAAACCCATAATGGCTGTTAGCGGATTTCTGAACTCATGTACAAAGCTTGAAGATATTTGCCCAAGTACCGCCAATTTGTCTTTATGATTTTCACTGATATAAGACTTTTTTTCCTCGATCAAGTCATTCGTAAGGTTCGTATATTTCGTTACGGCATGATAACTGAATGTATCAAAGTGTATATTGATCGCATTAATGAATTCCTGTAGATGAGCAATAGGGATATTCGCCCCGAAAATATTCCTTATGATGATATTTCTCCCTAAATTAATATTATAGAGAAAATCCCCGATGTTAATATTTGCTTCGAGGCGCTCTTTTGCAACCTGATGGGCCAATTTTGTCAGCATGTAATCAGATAAAGCTCCTTTAAATGTTTGGATGACTAGAGCATACATGCCATATCCATTTTCTTTGATCTTTTCTTTGTAGGGATCTATTTCATTGATCTTAATGGTCTCGTTCCATTCATTTAAAAAAACGTTTTGATTTTTTTCCAAGTATGAAATCAGTACTTTTTTATACTGATTCTGTTCAGATGACAACTCCATACTATGACCACCACATCCCCTTGCGGAATTTTAGATATTGCATCATTAACATCATTCTATATGAGATTTTGATTTCCTGCACTTCAAAATTTGAACGAGATGGTGAATCTCTCTTTTTCCGCTAAAGGAAACAGAGTCAATACAAGAAATGATGCATATAGAAGAGTACGGGACCAAACTTTTCGATCTGGAAGTAACCTTGCATTATGAACAATGCTTCACGAATTTATAAATCCCCTGAAAAATACCTTTCCATATATATATCGGTTGCTTGACAAGTCTGCTGAATGTAAGTGAAAAATAATGGCTCTTTTCGTTTTTGAAACGAAATGATTTAAAGTTTATTGGCGCAGATCGCTAGACTCCTGCGGGAAATGTCGTTCACGCTGAGGAGGTTCCCCGCCCGCCCTCTGGAAAGCTGAGCATTGGACCGGTAATCATCCACACGTGTTACTTGGTGAATAGCACCAACGTATCAAAAAATAGAACTCCGTTTGTGAAAGGCTAGATCAAGTAAATATGGCAAAAGCTTCACTGTGCTCTAAAGTAAAAACTAGAATCCAATAATTCCATAGTTTTAATATGATTCTAAATCGGCATTTTCATTTGGAAACAATATCTTGTTACATTATCTTAAGCGCAACTGAATCTTGCCGTTTCGTTAATTCCAAACCTCATCTATAGCCGCTCTAAAAAGCTGATCCAAAAGCTCCGTCGGATCTTCCGTTTTCGTATCTAATGTTTTAGCATAGTTCGTCAAACGCTCGATTTCATGTTCTAAGAAGGCATTTATAACTTCAATTCTAGGTCCAAGGTCCAACTCGTCACCATTTATCTTCTTCTCCAATAAAGTTTGGATTTGCGTTTTTAATGGTCCCCCTGGAATGATACCTTCCAATAATGCTGGAAACTCCATGGGAGGAATGGTGTTGTATTTTTGTATCCAAAGGCATGCCATGACTGGACGAAGCACATAAAAATACTTTTTGATTTTCACCTGTTCATTTTGTAAATAATCTCGATAATTCCCCTTGGCCATGTTCAAGTAATGATACAATGCTGCGGTTGGTTCATACACCTTGTCACTCATTTCCTTCAGCTTGTCGGTAATCGAGTAAGCTTGATAATATACGATTCCCGAGTTTAACCATTCGTGAAGCGGCGGATTGGATTTTCTAAATAACCGTAAGGCTTTCGTTAGTTCCCAACCATTAATATCCAGTAAATCATTGATTGGCAGCTCAATGACATCTCTTTTTTTATCGATTGACAAATACCAATCTTTTTTATGTATATAAATGAACCTAACATCGTAATCACTATCTTTCGAAGGAAGTTCCCATGCACGACTTCCCGACTCACAAGCGTACAGGATTTTGACATCATTGGCTGCTTCAATACCCTTTAATTCTTCGATTATTTTTTCTTTCATGGCACTTCCCCCTTCCCATCTTTCAGTTGTCCTTACCAAATATCATTGTTTTTAAAGCGCTGTCAAACAACAAAGAGGTGTCACATCGCCCATTACCGTTAAACGTTTGGTTAAGGACCTTTGGATGTTTACGTTGATTCTCCAATTATATCATTTTAAAGGCAGTACGCTTCATTTATAAACAAAGAGACCTCTCATTTGTGAAAGGTCCCATTGTGGAGCACATTATCCATTTCGTTCGATTTGCATTTTTTCCTTGCTTGCTTTTTCTTTTTCTATTTTTTTCTGCCTTGAGGTTCCAGCAACTAAAATGCCAATCACTACTAAGGCTTCAAATCCATATTTAATGAATGGATTGGCAAAGTAGTCCTGCATGAAGGGTTCAGCAACGATCATCTTAGCAGATGTCCAGCCAAGTATGCCTGCGCCGATGATGATGATGAATGGGTAACGCTCTATCAGTTTTAAGATCAAGGTGCTTCCGTACATGACGACTGGAATCGAAACGAGCAAGCCGATTACCACTAACGTGAAGTTACCATGCGACGCGCCTGCAACAGCTAGGACATTATCCAGTCCCATCAAGGCATCCGCAATGATGATCGTTTTGATTGCAGCCCACATCGAGTCTGCAGGCTTCAAATCAGGTTCGTCTTCATCGATGAGAAGCTTATAAGCAATCCATACTAGAAGTAATCCCCCAATTAAATGCAGTCCTGGCACCTCTAAGAGCCAAACAACCAGTAGCGTTGCAATGATCCTGATCACTATTGCCCCGACCGCTCCCCATATTATCACCTTTTTTTGCTGATCTTTTGGAAGCTTTCTTGCAGCCAATCCAATAAGGATCGCATTATCACCGGCAAGAACCAAATCTATCATAATGATCGCTAAAAGTCCTGAAATAAATTCACCTGTTAAAAAATCCAACACATTTTCCTCCTTTTGTACAAAAATAAAGAGACCTCAGCCATTGATGGCAAAGGTCTCGCTGAGCACTAAATGAATTAGGCCAATAAAGCCGGTGGAATCCCACGTAATGACGACTTTATTTCAGGTTATCCCTGACGCTACTCCCCTTCACGGGAATGTTGAGCTATGCAATTTACGTTTCACATATGGTATAGGTCCCTAAAGAATATACCAAGAAAATATATCACTAGTTCAGTATACCAAAATTACGAATAAATGAAAGAAAAAAATAAGGATTGATAGACCTGTTTTTTTTCAAAAAAATGGCTATTTCATGAACTCTGAACGATTCTTTGAAACCATTCATCACCGACGGTCTTTACTACAAGCTTTTAGGAAACTCGCTTTAGCAAGAATCTCTCATTAGCAAAGTCGGCTTCAAACGATGCACGCTTGTGTCTTTGGTTTCTTCTTTATTGATTTGACTCATCAGTAGCTCGGCTGCCAAATTAGACATTTCAATGGCTGGCTGATCGATCGTCGTGATTGTCGGGGTATAAAAGCTGGCATACGGTACATCATCGATCCCAATAATTGCAATATCATCGGGAATAGTGATGCGGTGCTTTTTCATATATCGCAATACCTCATTAAGGACGATATCGTTTCCTGCCAATATCGCTTGAGGTCGTTTTTCCAAATCGAAAATTTCTGAAAGTGCAGCTGGAATTTCATCTATATTGACGGTTTTAATATATTCCGAATTGAATGCTATCCCATGTGATAAGAGTGCAGCTTTGTACCCTTGGATCCGTTCGATTCGAGGACTGATGTCCCGTATTATTGAAGTGGTTATGATTGCAATATTTTCAATACCCTTTTCAACGAACCGATCAACCGCCAATTGAGCGGCAAGTTGATTATCAAGCATGACCGTTGCAACATTTAGTTCTTCAATCGTCCTATCCATGAAGACGATCGGAAATTGATCACTCTTCATGCGCTTATATAAATCGAGATTGTCTCCTGTGGGGAAAATGATGATCCCGTCCACTTGTTTGGCTCTTAGCATTTCGATATAATTTTTTTCCTTTTCAGGATTGTCATCTGCATTGCATACGATGATATGGAAGCCATGTTCGTAAAAGTAGTTCTCTATCGCTCTAATAACTTGCGTAGAAAACGTGTGAAGAATATTGGCCACAACCACCCCGATGGTATACGTGGATTTTTGTTTTAAACTGCGTGCAAGGATATTAGGTTGATAGTTTAACTCTTCTATCGTTGCTTCAATCTTTCTCCTCGTTTTTTCACTCATATACTCATATCTCTTGTTCAAGTACTGGGAAACCGTGCTTTTTGATACTTTTGCGTGATTGGCAACATCAGTTATTGTAATGGGTTTCATATCATTCATTCCTGTCGTGTGATTTCAATTTTCTCCTTGATGCCTGTAAACAATATGCCTTTGTATAAAGAATATTCTATTATGCTAATTGGCCGTTTACAAACTCCTTCTGATGCAGTAGCAAAGGTCAGTTCCCCATATCATTGAACGGATGTTGTCGGCTGAAGGTCAAGTCATACTCGAATCCATATTATATTGCCATTTGGCGTTCAGACGCCCGAGTAAGCCATGAAGCCCCCATCGACAGGCACCGTTATACCCGTTACAAAACTTGAATAAGATTCATCTGCCAGCCAAAGCAAAGTACCAAGTAAATCCTCAGGCTTCCCGAAGCGCTTCATCGGTGTAGCAGTAATGATTTTATTGGATCTAGACGTCAGGCTGCCATCTTCCGTTAACAGTAGACCTCGATTTTGCTTAGTCAGGAATAATCCTGGTGCGATGGCATTCACCCGTAATCCCTCTTCAGCAAAATGAACAGCCATCCACATGGTGAAATTATTGATCGATGCTTTTGCAGCACTATATGCCGGCACTTTGGTCATCGGGGAGTAGGAGCTCATGGAAGACAGATTAATGACGGCTGGTGCTTCCACTTGCAGCAGCTCTTTCCCAAAAACTTGACTGGCCAGGAATGTACCCGTGAAATTACTGGCAAAAACTTCTGAAAAGCCATTTTCATCCAAGTCAAAAAATGATTTCCCTTCGGTTTCCTCGCCATATGACTCAGGTGCTGTAATTGCATCCGGATGATTGCCCCCTGCACCATTTATTAATAAATCTACACGTCCGAACGTTTTTTTGATTTCCTCTCTTGCCTTTTCCAATGAACTCAATTTCAATACGTCGGTCGCAATGGATAGTGCAGTGCCGCCATCTCGTTCAATGAGCTCGACCACTTCCTGACCTTTTTCTGCCGTTCTGTTCAATATTGCTATATTGACTCCGTGACGAGCTAATTCCACTGCCATTTTGGAACACACCGCTGCCGCCAGTGATTATCGCTACTCATTCGTTAAATTCTCATGGATGGGGATCATGAGCGGTCACCTAATTTAGTAGCTTCATTGGCATCCCATAATCCCAACAAATACATGATTCCTAAAGCCCGGTCGTATAGACCATAGCCTGGACGGCAAACCTCTCCCCATATATGGCGGCCGTGGTCAGGTCTGACATATCCCGTGTAATCCTGCTTATTCAATTCTGCAACAACACCCTGTACGTTTATCGATCCATCTTGAGTATAATGCGATGTTTCCACAAAATCACCGTTTTCATAAATCTTCACATTCCGGATATGCGAGAAAGGAGCGCGGCAGGCATATTTTTTAGCTACCTGAACCATATCATTTTCTGGGTTTGCCCCCATCGAGCCGGTGCACATCGTAAAAGCATTCGATGGTGATTTCGAAATCGAGATTAGCTTTTCATAACTCGCTTCCCCGGTAATGATTCGCGGTAAACCAAAAATGG
Source organism: Peribacillus muralis (assembly GCF_001439925.1). Lineage (GTDB taxonomy): Bacteria > Bacillota > Bacilli > Bacillales > DSM-1321 > Peribacillus > Peribacillus muralis. Next base: position 259,198 of record NZ_LMBV01000004.1, on the reverse strand, counting down.
ACCATGGTGGATCATCCGGATGGATAGCCATTTTAATGCCGCATGCCTCGGCAACCGGTAATATTTCCTTAAGGAATATTTCCAAATTCGCCCACAGATGCTCTTCATTCACGCGTTTATACGCTTCGAACAATTCCGAAATCCGCTCCATTTTTTCTGGTTCCCAGCCTGGTAACGTTAAATCCGAAGCTTCGGCTACGGTACGGATCAACTCTTGTGGATCTAACGTATCCACTTTTCCCTTTTCATAAAATAATGCAGTTGACCCATCTTCAAGCGGATAAAACATTTCAGTACGTGTCCAATCAAAAATCGGCATGAAATTATAACAAATGACTTTTACGCCCACCTCCGAAAGGTTCCGGATCGTTTCTTTGTATTTCTCGATATACATCATGCGATCGTCGTTGCCCAATTTAATCGATTCATGAACATTTACACTTTCTACAACATCCGTGTGAAAACCAAAGGATTGGATATGGTCAATTTCTTTTTTGATTTCTTCCTTTTCCCATACCTCACCAACCGGTTTTTGGTGCAATGCCCAAACAATCCCCTTGACCCCAGGAATTTGTTTAACCTGCTCCAACGTAACGGTATCATTGTCCTTCCCGTACCATCTAAATGTAATATTCATCATGCACCCCCACTATTCAGCAATTTTCTGCATGTATTGTTTACTCAATTCAACTACCGCTTCATAGCCTCCGCTCTTATAGGCTTTATTCAAGTCACTGCCAATCCCTGTTGCAACTGCACCGGCTTGGAGCCAGTCATTCATATTGTCCAGATTAATTCCACCTGTCGGCATGATCCGTACGTTAGGCAGCGGACCATTGACACTCTTGATGAACGAAGGGTCAAATTGGTTAGCCGGAAATAACTTCAATACGTCACAGCCCGCTTCAAGTGCTGTAGCCATTTCCCGTAAAGTCATGCAGCCGGGCATATAGGGTATCCCATAACGATTGCAGAGCTTGGCAACATCTTCGACCAAATAAGGACTGACAATGAATTTGGCACCAGCTAAAATGGCATGTCTGGCCGTTTCAGAATCCAATACCGACCCTGCTCCGATAAGCGCATCCGTATGTTCCAGTTGCTTGAACGCTTCTTCAATCCTTGGTGTTGTATAAGTCAATTCGATGGCCCTTACCCCACCTTCGACAGCTGCTTTAGACAGTTGGGCAGCTTCTTCTGCATTCTGACCCCTGATAACGGCGACAACTTTCATTTCTGTTAATTGATTGATTATTGAATGCTTATCCATCATGATTCCCCCTTAAATGCGATGAAGCGCTTTACGATCCTTTTCTGTTGGCCTTCAACAAAATTGACCGCCTCTTTCCCGTCTCTAAGAAAAAAGTATGTACAACTACTCCGATTTATCTGTAGTGAGCTATTTGACCGCTCCACTACCTTGCTAATCTATCTTTCAATAACGATTTCATTGTGAATGAACGGCAGTACTTCATCCAAATATGGCAATCCTTCATTATCACCTGAAACAGTGGTGACAATTGCCCCGACAGCATTTGCGAATGTTAACCTTTCTTCAATCGATAGGTCATGCAGATAACCATATATATAGCCGGCATCATACCCATCCCCTGCTCCAACAGTATCTACCGGGGTAACAGGGAAGGCCTCTTTTTTATGCCATCTTCCTTTTGTATATAGCTTTGAGCCGTGTTCCCCGTCTTTGATGACAAGCTGTTCAATGTTGTTTTCTTTTGCGAATTCCGCCAAGAATACCTCAGAGTCATTTCCGGTAATCGATTTTATTTCATCTAAACCTGTAAGCAAAATATCCACATAAGGAAATACCTCTGAATAAACGGCTCTCGCTTCCTCGATGGACCATAGCTTTAGCCGTATATTCGGATCAAATGAAACACGGATATCTTTTTTTCGGGCAAAATCCATGACACGCTTGGCGATATGTATATTCCTCGGATCAATTGCCAGAAAAACTCCCGTGAGATGGACGAGATCGATCCCGTTAAACATCTTCTCCGTTATATCTTCCGGCTCTAATGTCAGAATGGGAGATTGATGGCGGTAGTAAAAGGTTTTTCCTGAACCATCGTCGCGAATTTCTTTAAAGTTAAGGGAGGTAGGATGTCCATTAACAAATGCTACATCACCCATGTCAACGCCTTCCCCGCGTGCGAAATTATAGATCACTTTACCAAATTCATCATTGCCTAAACGACTCAACCATTTTACCCGCATGCCAAGCCTTGCACAGCCAATCGCGAAGTTCAGCTCAGCTCCGCCCACTTTCCTCTCAAAATGGTTGACGAACCTTAAAGGTCCGGTCTGTTGCGGATTTAACGTAATCATGGCATCACCTAACGTTAATACACCACTTTTTAATGATGACAATACAATACCTCCTTTATTTGAACAATCACAAATCAAAGCTAAAGTTGTGATCTTCTCACTTTCTTAAATAATTAAGTAAATCGGTTTAGTAAAACCGTATGGATTAGTAAACCGGTTTATAAAAAGATTGTAAATGAAAACCTTGCCAAAAACAATATTAAATTTTCATAATTTATCATTAACTTCATTTTGCGCTATTTTTTGTAAATATTTATATGTAATCAATAAACGGGCACAGCTTTTCCTTCTTTATTAATGCAGCAGTTTCTGTTAACCTGTTTCCTAACATTGACACTCTTTGCTATACTATATCAATTGCTAAATATTTTGGAAGGGTTGTTTTGAATGAGTTATGCGAAAATTTACCTATTACTGACAGGAATCATGATTACTTGGGGATTAAACGTTTCCGTCCTTAAAATTATCATTATGAATACGCAGCCAGTAACGATAACGGCATTACGGATCTTTACCGCTTCACTTATAGTCATTATTATCCTTTTCTACCTTGGTCTACTGCGTCTTCCTAAGAAAAGGGAGCTAATTTACGTTTTTGGCGGAGCGCTATTCAGCGTCGTTTTTCATCATTATTTCTTAGCAGAGGGATTGTCAAGGACTTCCGGTTCCAATGCTGGGCTGATTTTGGGGATGGGTCCAATATTGACAGTCATCTTGACCATGATATTCTTTCGCCAAAAACCCACTATCATCCGCCTTCTTGGTTTCATATGCGGCGCACTTGGTGTGAGTTTTACCGTTATGGCGGGAGGCGGAAGCAATCATTCTATTAATCTCGGAGATATCGATATTTTGTTATCCATTCTTTCACAGGCGTTGAGTTTCATTCTGATCAACCAAGCGTCGAAAACGATGGATCCACGGTTATTGACCGGCTACATGATGCTAATCGGTTCTTTCATTCTTTTTGCCATCAGCTTTTGGAAGGAACCCGATGGCTTATCTTCGCTTGCAGATGCCCCTCCTTCCATGTGGGGAGCTTTCTTATTTTCGGCAATTTTTGCCACTGCGCTTGGACACATGAGCTATAATTATGCAATTGGCCAGGTCGGGGCAGCGGAGTCCTCCATATTCCTTAACTTGAATACCTTATTCGCGCTGGTAGGGGCGGTCATTTTTCTTAACGAAGAAATTGTACCTTCACATTTCGTCGGACTGATTTTTATCGTTTTAGGCGTTTTGCTCGGTTCCGGGGCAATGGAAATGTGGATTTTCCAAAGAAAGATCAAAAGGCTGCCTGATTGATGTCAGGCAGTTCAGACTATAGACAAACTCGATCAAAATCGAGTTTGTCTATAGTTTTTTTATGAGTGCGTACCGCTTGAACGTTGATTGTAACGAAAGGCACTCGCTTATCCAGAAGCAGTCCGGGAGTCTTTGTACTCAACAACAAATAAAGAATGCCACCCGAGATTACATATCTGTACAACGGTGTACAGATAGCAAATAATATCAAAAAGTGGTGATGAGACATATCTCGCAAACATATGTGCAAGGTCATATCATCTGCGTCATCACCAAGATGTAAAAACTATATATGTAAAACGTAAAGAAACGATTGAGCCTGCTTTCTCAGATGCAAAAAAAAGCATGATATGCGTTGGACTACATAAAGTGGACTTAAAAAATTCTCAATGAAGGTGCTACTTACTTTCGCTGCCATTAATTTAAAGAAGGTGACCAGTTGGACATGTAAGGAATCAAAAATGGCCTAACATTGAGAGTTGGTTGGATTAATATCTTAACATTAAGGGAAAAATTCAAAAGGGGTACGGAATGTAAAAATTCCGTACCCCTTTTGTCTACAAACTGAGGAATTGAAGTATCTCCAAGTCCTTGGTGCAGCAAACATTGTAAAATTTGATATATCTCCTGAAACTCATGTTTTTCATTTCTGGAATTGTAGTTGATGAAGATTAGCAAAAATGCCCCCCTGCATAAGCAAGTCATCGTGACGGCCTTCTTCGGCAATGCCTGCTTCGGTAACCACAATGATTTTGTCAGCGTTCCGAATGGTTGCCAAACGGTGCGCAATGATTAGTGTCGTTCTGTTTTCGGCAAGCTCCGTAAGGGCCTGCTGTATGATTGTTTCCGTTTCGGTATCTAATGCAGAGGTTGCTTCATCGAGAATCAATATTGGCGGATTCTTCAAGAACATCCTTGCTATCGCAATTCGTTGTTTTTGCCCTCCCGATAGCTTCAACCCCCGCTCTCCTATTTGAGTCTCATAACCATCTGGAAGTCCCGCAATGAAAGCCTCTAAATGGGCTTTGCGAGCGGCCTCATGAATCTGTTCATCCGTTGCATCAAGCATTCCGTATGCTATGTTCTCTTTTAATGTTCCTGTAAAAAGGAACACATCTTGCTGGACAATCCCAATTTGTGATCGCAACGACTTTTTCGTCATCTCCCGGATATCGATTCCATCAATGGAAATGGAGCCTTCATTCACATCATAAAATCGCGGGATCAATGAACAAATCGTCGTTTTGCCAGCCCCGGACGGACCCACAAAAGCGATCGTTTCACCAGCGTTGATATTCAGGTCAATACTTTTTAATACGGTCTTTTTGTCTTCATAGCTAAAAGAAACGTCTTTAAAGGATATATCGCCCAATAGCGAATGGACTGCTATAGCATCAGCTTTGTCCACTACATCAGGAGCAACATCTAAAAGTTCGGTAAAACGCTTGAATCCTGCCATTCCTTTTGGATAAAGCTCCATCAAAGCACTGATTTTGTCGATTGGCTTGAATAATACGTTAACATATAATACGAATGCCACTAATTCCCCGGAAGAAAGCTGCCCATGATAGGTTAACCAGGCCCCCATCACCAACACGGCCAAAGTCATGAATCTCGTCATCATGTAAATACCTGATAAGCTGAACGACATCACTTTATATCCAACGAGCTTCGCTTTGCGGAACTTGCGATTATTCGTTGAAAACCTATCCATTTCATATTTTTCGTTCGTGAAGGATTGGACGACCCTTACTCCTGAGACGCTATCCTCGACGCGGGCATTGACATCGGCAACCTCCGTATACATTTGCTTCCATGCTTTATTCATCTTTAAATTGCTTATGACAATTAATAAAACGAGGAGCGGCAATATACAAACAGATACGAGTGCCAGCTTCACATTGATTGTCAGCATGATCCAAAAAGCGCCGATAAAGGTCATGAAGGCAATGAACAAATCTTCTGGTCCATGATGAGCGAGTTCCCCGATATCGAACAGATCATTGGTGATACGGCTCATGATATGGCCGGTTTTCGTGTTGTCAAAAAAGCGGAAAGACTGCTTTTGCACATGTTGGAATAATTCCTCACGCATATCCGTCTCAATATTAATGCCTAGTTTGTGACCCCAATACCCTACAATGAATTGCAGGAAGGTACTAATGATATAAATCAACAATAATCCTGCACTGACAGTAACAATTGCAGACCAATCCTCGCCAGGCAGCAGTGTATCTATAAACCACTGAACCGCGAGAGGAAAGGCAAGTTCAAGTACAGCAACAATGACTGCACTAAGGAAGTCGATAATGAATAACCGCTTATGCGGCAGATAATATGAAGCAAAACGTCGAATCATCAAATTTTTCTCCTTTTTTACATATACTAAGGAGTATAATTCCATATTGGATATTCAGCAAGTATTACCGTTTCATTTAATGAATTATGGTAAAATCATCTATATAAACCAGACCGGCCCGACACATTGTAAACTTACCTAGGAGTGAATCCAATGTAACGATAACAACCATTCTATTAAACCTAAATCAATTATTCTCTTATAAGGATGGTATTCATGAAAAACAAATCGTTTCGCTTTCTATGGGTCGGGCAAGCATTTGCAAATCTCGGTGATATATTTTATGTCGTCGGGTTGATTTCATTTATATATGCCATTACGGGATCGGCCTTTTATTTGAGCTTGCTTCCGTTCACCACAACGATTTTCCGGTTTATCAGTAGTTTGCTTGCACCACTCGTTATCGACAAATTATCCTTAAAAAGGATCCTTGTCCAATCACAATGGTGGAAGACGATCTTGCTCATTATCCTCGGAATCACCCTGCATTTCAGTCAAGATTCGGCCATTGTCGTCATTTGCTTCATTGCTGCAATCTCATTATTGGATGGAGTCGCTGCCCCTGTAAGCGCAGCTTTGGTTCCTCAATTGGTACCAACAGAGGAACGGATGAAGGCGAATGGTTTCTTGAATATACTCACCCAAACCATTTTTCTCGCGGGATGGCCAATTGGATCATTGTTATTAATCAACACCAACAGCCAATTCATTATTTGGCTTACGGTCATCTTTTACACTGTATCGACTGGCTTTGCAGTGAAAATAGAAGTTCTGAGTGAGCAGACTACCGAAGACACACATCGCTCCAGCTGGGATTCGATTAAATCCGGATGGTTGGCAATTCGCCAAGTCCCAACCATCCGCACCCTCATTTCGCTTGATTTCATAACATCTTTAGCTTCAAGCGTTTGGGTGGCAGCCGTGATATATGTTTATGTTGAACAGAACTTACAGCTAGGTGAGGAATGGTGGGGATACATTAACACAAGCTACTTCATCGGCATGATCATCAGTGGATTGATCGTCATCCGTTTTGCCAGATTCATTGAAAAACATACCCGTCATTTCATTATCATCGGGCTTTTACTCAATTCCTTGCTGATTCTGTTTTTCGGATTAACAACGATGCCAGCATTGTCGTTGTTGCTTGCATGTCTCTACGGACTCCCTGAACAAATCCGCGATGTAATCTACACCAAGCTGTTCCAAGATTATGCATCGGAAAAGACATTAGCCAAAATTTATGCCGTTTGGGGCGCGGTATTAAACCTTACATTTGCCGGTTCCGTCTTGTTATTAGGATATATAACGGAAGCTTATAGTGTCAAAACAACCTTTCAATTTTCTTCCGCGCTCGTGTTCCTGGCTTTTATTTATGCCGTTTTTAAAAGAAAAGACCTGCGAAGGGAGAGGGTTTAACACATTATAACGGAAAAGGAGCCTTGATTAAGGCTCCTTTCACATTGTAGACAAACTGGATGAAAATCGAGTTTGTCTACATTTTTTTATGATGCACCAATTGAACAAAGATTGTAGCAAAGGCACTCGCTTTTCTAAGCAGGAGTCTCGCACACCCGCTCCAATCCACTTTGTTTTTACTTCAAGCTAAAGCCCTAAAGTCTTTATTGTTTTGGAACACCGGCGAAAACAAGCTTCCTATTTTAAAGAAACCATATTTTTTACCCCTTTATTGCAAATGAAAATATGTGTAGGTTGAACATTGTGTTTGTTATCTTTGCCCAAAGGGTGAGCTACTAAGGTACTCACAGAATTTAGAGAGGATCTAGACATGATCCTCTCTCTTTCTCCATGGAATCATTCTATTTGATAATCACTATGTTTTGATCCATAAACGCCCAATTCTGCGGAAATGCCAAACCGATTTGCCAATACGTTGCACCAATAAGATCATAAGCGTCGATCATTTCATATTTTGCGCTTATCGAACGAATATCTTCAAACCAAACGACGTGGTTGGCATCCTCTCTCCGATAAGAATAGGTAGGGGATGCTGCTGTCGTCTCAAAAGAGATTTCGGTTCCAGTCGCAATCGCCAGATTTTGCGCATTTTGAGCTGATAAAGCTTTCGTTTCAAGGCTCGGTACGATCCAGTCATATCCATACATAGGGAATGCTGCCTGTAATTTATAAGCAGGTATATTCGTCAAGGCATAGCGGAGCACCTCGACCATCCACCAAAGTGGGGAAATCGGTTCCGGTGGACCAGTTGGGTACCCATAATCAATGGTCATAACAGCAACAAGATCCGCTGCCTCCCCAATTCCCCGATAGTCGTGCCCGCCGACAATTCGATTGTCAGGATTATCGGCTGTTTTTGCATGTACGTTCACATGTAAGATTAATTCGTTCAACTCTGCCTTTAATTCCTTTAACAAAAGCACATAATCGGAACGTCTTGCCGGAGGAATGAATTCGATATCCATACTGACTCCCCCATATCCTTTGTCTTTGACGAAATTTAGCAAACTATTGATTAAATTCCGCCTGGATACTGAACTGGTGAGAACTTCACCCGCCAAATCGGCATCAAAATCACCGTTCTGAAAGTTACGGAGCATCAAAAGTGGCGTCACCCCGGTCTGTATGCATTTAGCTATAAGAGGTCGATCATCACCATTGACGTAAACATAGCCCTCCCGGGTAAAGGAATAAGCCACAATTGCTAAATAGGTTAATTTATTCCCATTCTCTTCAAGAGCTTCAAACACCACACCGCCTGCTGTTGGAAAGGCAAACCCAAGCGTGATCAATTGGTTTTTGTAAGGAGACGGAATCAAAATTTCCGTGCCGACCTTTAACGAGCTTGCGACAATGCCTGAATTGGCTTTGATGATGGACGATACGTTCGTTCCGAAACGACGGGCAATTGCAGAGAGCGTATCCATGCTTCTGATGATATATCTTCGATTTGCGACAACTGCATCAGGAATATACAATGCCAGGCCAGGAATCAAACCAGTTGATTCCAGTCCATTGACTTCAATGATCCTAGATGGGGTTACTTGATTTTTAGCGGCTATTTCCCAAAGACTATCACCTTTATCCACAACAATGATCGTCATTTACACCCCTCCAAACTCCCTTCAAGAAGTTTATGATATTCAGGTATTTGGTTAGAACGAATTACCGCAAATTCATGGCGATGAATATCCAATCGTCTCTTTCCTCATCTTTTCATGTGCAGGCGATGAGTGCAACGCTTCCTGTCATCCGTCAAAGTAAATCTTTAATATCATAGAACTTCCCATTCTCCAATTCTTCCATTTCAAGTAGCTGCAATAGTTTTTCAGCTACCAACTCAGGGCTCCTTAGCATGCCCTTTTCTTTATATTCATGAAATTTGTCTCGATCGGCAAAGTCGTTTTTGTCTGCTAACCGGATCGTTCCTTGCATCTCCGTGTCCATTACACCAGGTGAAAAAGAAATGAGGGACACAGGAAAAGGTGCTTTATCTTGTTCCAATCCTGCAACCCTTGTGAACATTTCAAGCCCCGCCTTCGTACTGCAGTATGCCGCCCAACCATGGTATGGATTTTTTGCTGCTCCTGATGAAATGTTGACCACTACCTTCTTTCTGTCGGAATCCTTGGTTTGCTTAATGAATTCATCGGTCAATACGATCGGTGCCATGAAATTAACCTTCATGCTGAATTCCAGACGTTCGTGGCCAAGGTTTCCAATAGGCTTAATTGGGTCAATGACCCCTGCATTATTAATAAAATACAAATCACTTTTTTCATCAGCTTCAGTGAGAATTTCCTTGACTAACGGACTTAGCTTTTCTGTTTCCTGTAAGTCTGTTCTAATAAAGGTAAGTTTCGTCCCGAATTGGCTAGCGAGCCCAGCGAACTCAGGATTGACTGTCCGAGCTATCAATATGCAATGATCACCGGAGTGCAAACACCGCTTGGCAATGTCAGCCCCTAATCCTTTTGATGCTCCCGTTATGATAAAAGTTTTCACGATATATCCCCCTTTTTTTTCGACACCAATCATTGTATCAAAAAAAGCGGCCCCTCATGTATGGGACCGCTTCATTTAATGGTTATAAAATAGGTGATAATAGCCTTGCAATCGATTCTTTAAAGCGGATCCATTTCGATCGTTTTTCAAATTCTTCAATTGTAAGCTGCCTGCAAACTTCGACATCTTTATAAAAAAACCTGGTCAGCTTTTTAGCCATCTCATCGTCATAAATGAAGGCATTGACTTCAAAATTCAATTTAAAACTGCGGACATCAATGTTAGCAGTCCCAACGGAAGATACCTCTTCATCCACGACGATCATCTTCGCATGGATGAATCCGTTATCGTAGATGTATATCTTGGCTCCAGCTCTTAATAGTTGCCCTGCATTGAATGTGGTTGCCCAATACACGAAAAGGTGATCTGGTTTATTCGGTATCATGATTTTTACATCTAATCCTGACAAGCTGGCAATTCTGAGAGCATCCAATAAACTTGCATCCGGTATGAAGTAAGGAGTTTGAATGAGAATCGATTTTTTAGCAGAAGAAATTAATTTAATATAGCCATTTTTAATTTGTTCCCATTCAGAATCCGGACCACTCGTCACGATTTGCAAGTCTATATTGCCTTGAGGCGCTAGCGTAGGAAAGTAGTGGGGCTGATAAGTGATATCATGGTGCTTCGATGCCTGATTCCAATCCAGGATAAAACGGGTTTGGATGGCTTTGACGGCAGAACCCTTTATTCGGAGATGTGTATCACGCCAATAACCGAATTTAGGATTAAGCCCTAAATATTCATCACCAACATTGAATCCGCCAACATACCCTATCTCTCCATCAATGATGACGAGCTTTCGGTGGTTACGGAAATTCAATCGTAAATTAATGAACTTCAACTTGGATGGGAAAAATGCTTCTACTCGACCACCAGCCTGCTTAAATTCCTTAAAAAAACTTTTTGTCATGCCCCTCGATCCCAACTCGTCATACAGCAGGCGAACTTTTACACCTTCATTAGCCTTTTTAGTCAAAGCTTCAATGAACCGTTTGCCAAGGTCGTCTCTTTGAATGATGTAATATTGTATATGAATATGGTTCTCTGCCGCTTCGATATCTTTAAAAAGCTGGTCAAACTTCTTTTTACCTTCCGTAAATATATCGACCTGGTTATCTTCCGTAAGAACGGCATCATTGTTACGTAGATGCATATAGATCAGATCACGATAATTACTTGATGAAGTATTTCGAAACGGAAAATGCTCCGTTGAAAGCTCCTGCATCTGTTTATCCAAAATTTCTTCGATTCCGATCTTCTTCTTATCCTCCCATTGGAATAGGTGGGCGTGCCTCAGACTTGTTCCAAAAAGAAGATATAAAACAAAACCGATGACAGGCAAAAAATATAATACCAATAACCATGCCCAAGTCGTGCTCGCTTCTCTTCTTTCAAAAAATATAACGATCGTTGCGAATAATATATTAAGAATGATAACGAGACCGAGCAAAACTGATGTAACATGTGTAAATTCCATAGCATACCCTCACTCAATTTTTATCCCTTTAAGGATAACATGCAAATTCTTTATATCAAAGAAATTGCTTAGTAGAACCGGAAATCAAAGAATTCACAAAATAGTTCCTCCCTTCCCAGGCCCGAAACGATTCATATTCCGTGTGAGGCCGACCTCCTGCCATACCTATAGCAAATAATCTTATGATACATAGTCGATAGGCATGATTGGCAAGTGCCTATAAATCGGTATGTATATTCATTTGGGCAAAAGTAGATTTTTTGCTATGGCTTCAGAAAACTCGATCGTCATTTGGGGAACGTAGGTTTTTAACAAAGCATTAGCAATAGGTGCTTTTGCACCTTTTGCCATAATCGCCAGGCAGCCAGTCATTTTAGTCTCTGACATCCCATATTGTTCAGCTAAAAAATAGCCATACCCATCAAATTTTTCATTCAACCCCCTAAGTTTGAATGTAACCTTATCAGGTTCGTTCCACTCCACTATAGTTACTTCAAGCTTGATTTTCTTTTTCATCAATCCGAGATCGCCTTTAAACTCCCATAATAGTGTGCCATCACCTATCATCTCATGGTTGATATATCCTGGAACAAGCGGTGCCCATCGGTCGATGACACTGACAAAATCCCATACGGTTTCGATTGATACAGGTAATTTAATACTATGCAGACCTTCTGACAAATCAGTTCCCCCTTCATCATTTCCCTTCCATCCTTTTAATGTATGGCTGAATTAGGGAGACTAGAATCGAAAATCTGTAAAGTGTCCAGAGCATTTCTATACTATTACATATTATGCAGTAAAGACATTTTTTTGAAAGGATGGCCGAGATGACAGATGATAGGTCAAAATTGACATCGAACTCTTGGGAAAGCGGCAATGGAACTACTAATAATCTTGCCAATCTTTTTGAGATGAATAATCAAGCATTCAGCGGGCCAATCGGGCCAGTAGGAATTAACGGATCCGGCGTTTTGGCATATGGCTCTGTTTACGGATCGAATGCCAATGGCCCTGTATCCGCTGGATCGCTTGTTGATTTTACTTCTTCTGGCCCATCGTTGAACACTACGGTAAATTTATCTGCAAACACCGTCTCGGTCTCAGCATCTGGCATATACATCATTCAATATAATCTAAACGTTGCACTAGCGGTTACTTCTACTTTGCTTGCTGGCTCCAGCCGTGTTGTAGATGTTGCCCTGAACGTAAATGGAACGGAAGATCCGACTAGCTTCAGTAGTTATTCCATTACAAACTTTTCAGGCGTAGCAGCCACGTTAGCTCAGGTTGGCTCGATAGGTAAGGGCATTATCAAATCATTGAACAGTAATGATGTCGTTACGCTCCGATTCAGGAGTACTTCGACAGGCCACGGTGCGGCGACATATACATCACCCTCCCTTATCATCACTAGAATCGAATAATATGAGTTAAACCTTCAGTGACGAAATTTCTGATTGACAACACCCTAAACGTAAAATGGGGGAACTGAATTAGGACAGGTCGTTTTAAAAAAAAGAAAAATGATAAATAAACACATGAGTTGATAACTATTCCGTTTCATTGCACTGCAGGTACTCGCTTTCCGCGGGCGGTCCGGGAGCCTCCTTGGCGTTTACGCCTGCGGGGTCTCCCCTGGACTCGCACTCCCGCAGGAGTCTCGCACCTTCCGTTCCATTCCACTTTGCTTGAAAACTTGTAAAAATGAAAAAGGTTTCGGAACGAAGACCATTCCGAAACCTTTTTGTCTATTTAAGGACGAACAAATTCAAATAATTCGCCCAGTTTTGTATAAGTCTGTCCCGCTAATCTGGCTACGGGCTTCAACCCATGCTGGTCAATCCGTCCATTATGGTAAATATCCGGCTTTATGTGATAGCGGACTATTTTCCCTATCAATAAGTCACAGCCAGGTTTATCAACGGTACCTGCTAAGGGTATGGCCTTCTCCAAAGTACATTCAAAGCGCACTTTCGCTTGAAGTAACCCTTGTACGGATACGACATCACTATCAGTGACCGTAAAACTCGTCAATCCAAGCTCACTTTCTTCAGGAGGGAGTTCCTTAGCCGTTTGATTAGCATCCGCAACATTATCTTCATCGGTAATATGAACGACGAATTCACCAGTTTGGATGGCATTTCTCGCGGTATCCTTTGAAACTCCTTCTTTCCGTTGGACAGAAATCGAAATCATCGGAGGATTGGAACTGACAATGTTAAAAAAACTGAACGGCGCTACGTTGATTGTTCCAATTAGAGATTTGGTCGTAACAAGGGCTATAGGTCTTGGGATTATGCTTCCAGTCAAAAACTTATAATTTTCCCTTTCCGTTAGACTATCAGGATTTACGGAAATCATTTTTATCCCCCTTTGCTTTCTTATAGAAAGTTCTTATTAAACCATGAACCAGCTGCTTCAACCTCTGAGCGCGTTAGCTGATGGCCGTAGCTTTCCCAGTGAATATCCACCTTAGCACCCGCTTGTGCTAACAGTTGATTAAGTTCGTTCGTTTCTTGGGCCGGGCAAATCGGATCATTTTTCCCAGCAGCGATAAATACAGGCATACCTGAAAGTACTGGTAAAGTAATCCCCCGTCTCGGGACCATCGGATGATGAAGAATCGCTCCTTGCAACGCCCCCTCATAATGGAACATCAAGCTTGCAGCTATATTGGCTCCATTGGAATAGCCTAATGCCACCACCTTGCTTTTATCGAATCCATACTCCTTAGATGCAAATTCCAAGTAATCATAAAGTTCCTTTGTACGGTATATCAAGTCTTCTTCATCAAAAATCCCTTCAGCTAACCGTCGGAAAAAACGGGGCATGCCGTTTTCGAGCACATTTCCCCTTACACTCAATACCGAAGATCCAGGTGAAACCATTTCGGCTAACGGCAGGAGATCTGTTTCCGTTCCTCCCGTTCCATGTAAAAGCAAAAGTAACGGGGCTTCTGAATTACTTCCTTTTTGAAAAATATGCTTCATGCTTCATCCTCCTCCAACACTCTCGGCACTGCCGGCAACAATGTTCTTTCCATGATTTCCCTTTTCCCTTCAAGCCAAGGAGGCAACATTAATTTACTGCCCATCGTTTCCTTCGGTTCATCATGAGCGAATCCAGGCGGATCCGTTGCAACTTCAAAGAGCAAGCCCCCATCTTCCCGAAAATAAATCGCCTCGAAGTATTGCCTGTCTTTAAATGGAGTCACTCCATATCCATGATTTGCAATATGCAATCTCCATTCTTTATGATCTTCATCATCATTCGCACGCCATGCAAGATGATGAACCACTCCCACTCCCATTTTACCAGTTGGCAAAACCGTTTTTTTCACATCGATTACATTGCCGATGTCTGAAATGGATTTGAAACGGATGTATTCTCCCTCTTCCCCTATTTTTTGCAGGCCCAATACCTTTTCTAATAATTCACTCGTTTTGGTCGGCTCTTCAGACAATAATACTGCACCACCAAATCCTTTAATAGCCTTATCAGATGGAACCCCGCCAAAAGACCATTCACTATTTTTACCTTCCTTGCGTTCAACCAGTTCAAGTTGTAAGCCATGTGAATCTTGAAATTGCACATAATCTTCGCCGTACCGGCTCGTTTTTTCGTAATCAATTTTGAACTTAGTCAATCGCCTTTCCCAAAAATCCATCGAACCTTCCGGAACGGCATAGGTTGTTGTCCCAACCTGACCAGAACCGATTTGGCCTTTGTAGGCCGCAGGCCAAGGAAAGAACGTGATGATCGAGCCCGGGGAACCCGATTCATCACCAAAGTATAAATGATAAGTGCCTGGATCATCGAAATTGACCGTTTTCTTTACCATCCTCATTCCCAATATGCCAGCATAAAAATCTACATTCTCTTGAGGATCACCAACAATTGCAGTAATATGATGAATTCCAGCCGTTTGCTTAATCATGCCGATACTTCCTTTCATTGATCAATAGGTTGATTTTGTATTCAGTGGTTTTAGCTTTGACTCTATTTCTTTTCGCTTGGATTCTAAAAAAGGTGGTAAAGCAAGATTTTCACCTAGGTGCTGCTCTGTTTCATCCACTGCAAATCCTGGTCCATCAGTAGCTAGTTCAAATAATATGCCATTCGGCTCCCTAAAATAGAGTGATCGAAAATAAAAGCGGTCCACATATCCCGAATTGACGAAACTGGATTCATTAATTTTCTCAATCCATTTTCTCAATTTCCCTTCATCATCGACCCTAAATGCGACGTGGTGCACCCCGCCCCTCCCTAGTCGTTCACGGGGGATATCTGTCCTTTCTTCAATGTGGATTTCCGCTCCTGTTCCACCCTCACCTGTCTCGTAAACGACAATCGGATTTTGTCCGCTAATAGACGATGGATATGTGCCTGATTTCCTGAACCCGAGCAATTCAGTAAGAACCACTTCTGTCGGTTCAATATTGGGCACGGTGAGCTTAACTGGCCCTAAACCAAGGATGAAATACTCTTGCGGTACAGGGCTGCCTTCCCAGGGAATTCCTCCTTGTACGCCCTTGTTTTCCTGGTCGGATACAAGTACAAGCCTTTGACCTTCCGGATCTTTAAAGGGCAGGACCCTCCGCTGAAACCGCGTGGTTACTCCTTCATGCTCCACACCGTATTCGACAAAACGTTTTTTCCAAAATGCGAGCGCGTCATCACTGCTCACTCTTAAAGAAATTTCTGAAATGCTATTATTTCCTTCATGCGTTCTTGCAGCATGGGGAATTTCGAAAAACGTCAGTTCCGTACCCGGCGATCCGATATGATCGCCATAAAATAAGTGATACACATTTGTATCATCTTGATTCACCGTTTTTTTGATCAATCTCATTCCCAACACTTTCGTGTAGAATTCAAAATTGTTTCCCGCTTTTGCTGTAATGGCCGAAACATGGTGCAATCCCCTTAGTTCCATCCGTATCACTCCTATCTTCATTATCAATCTTTCCTTAAGAAGAAACATTAATGCCAACTAATATCTCGAATTCGAGATATTTAACATGATGAATAATACCTTTAATAAAAATATCTTGATTTAAAGATAAATGATAATCACATCTTTGTCAACCTTTCCTGACTGCAAATTTTCCAAAACATAAAAAAATGAAAATAAGGTCAAAATAAGGCTCGTATAGATGACGGAGGTGCAATAGTTGACTAAAGATTTTTTTCTCGCAATAGAAGATAGACGCTCATATTATTCTCTTAGCAAGGAGACGGTTGTTCCTGATAAAAGGATTAAAGAAGTTATCGATCATGCCCTGCAATATTCCCCATCCGCTTTCAACTCCCAAAGCGCCAGACTTGTGGTATTAACTGGTCAAAACCACGATCATTTATGGGAAATTACGAAAGACACATTACGTATGAACGTCAAGAAAAAGGATTTCGCTAAAACAGAGGGAAAAATACAATCTTTCAAAAACGCCTATGGTACGGTGTTGTTCTTTGAAGATCAGGCTATTATTGATGCACTTCAAATGCAATACAAAACATACGCAGAAAACTTTCCTATCTGGTCGAACCAATCTTCTGGCATTTTACAGTTTGTCGTATGGACTTCATTGGAAATTGAGGGCTTTGGAGCCAGTCTTCAGCATTATAACCCATTAATTGATGATGAAGTGAGAAAAACATGGGACATATCCCCCCATTGGAAGCTCATTGCACAAATGCCGTTTGGGAAGCCCACTGCAGAACCTGGTGATAAAGCCTTCACACCCATTGAAGATCGAGTGAAATATTATCAATAATGCAAGGGGGGCTGGCTCTATGTCAGAACCAGCCCCTATGATATATACTAACGATCAGCTATTGCTGCAAAGCATCTTTATAATGTCAATGGCATCATCGCTATCTTTTCAATTTCGAATTTACCCATGCGGCTCCTCCCATCTTCCTATCCATATTATTGAATAGGAGAAGAACGCTCTGGTAGCCACTCCTTCAAATAAGATGGTAAACTCCCTGAATATTGCTTGGAAGCATGTCCACTTTCCAATACTTTATATGTCTTATCCTTACATGTTAATTGCTCCATGATCGGGTAAATCATTTCTTGAGGAACCAAACGATCATACTTACTTGCAACGACCAAGACATTCGCATCAATCCTCGATAACTTCGCTTTTTTTCCTCGCACCTTAAATTTGCCTTTAACCAAACGATTCTCTATTAGAAGATCTTTTGTTATTTGTTTTGCTGCCGCTCCCGACAATGGGACATGTCCATTAGTCCAGGCATTGAAACGTCGCCAATTTTGTACATATTTCTCGTCATCGGCTTGATTCAATAATGATAAATAAGGTGATAGATAGACGGGAGAGGTAATTAAGCGAATCCCATATTTAACCGCACTGGCTGGAATCGTTTGATAAATATCAATCGTGTCGTCGAAATCCGCTGTACCTTCTTTCAAGGCTTCCTGCCACTGATCGAAAAATTGTGAGGAACTGAAGTCTATCGGGGTAACGGAGAGGATTAAATTCTTGATCGGCTCGTCTGCAATGGCTGCATAAATGGCGGATATCGTGCCCCCAAGACAAAACCCCATCACGGTAATTTCCGATGCTCCTGAATGGCGGAGAGCACGCTTTACCCCATTTTGAACATAATCGACGATATAATCGTCGATCGAAATTTCGCCATCCTCAAATCCCGGACTCCCGAAATCAAGCAAATACACGTCAAATCCTTCATTAACGAATGACTCTATTAAGCTATTGCCTGGCGACAAATCAAGAATTAAAGGAGTATTGATAAGTGAATAAATGAGAAAAACCGGCACAGCATATTTTTTTTGTGCCGACGGATAGTGCCACAATGTAGATTTATTTTTCTTCCACACCTGTATTTTCGGTGTAAGTCCCATTTCAGGCATAGGTTGATTGGGAATATCCAAAAAGTGCTTCCATTTGGGTTTCATCCCAGGTTTATTTCCCGGTGTTTTCCGTTTAGACATTCGTATTCCTCTGTCCATTGACCTCAGGTAACTGTGCACTTAACAACAATGAATCATGGATAAAATCCAGTATCCTTTTTTTATTCCCTTCCTTTTCAGTGGAACTCCCTCTTGATTTCTTCTTTCCCCGTGATGAAGAACCCTCGATTTTTACATGCTTGTTCTTTTCAAGGGATGAAAGCATTTCTTCTAACCTGTCAATTTTTCCCTCAAGCTGGATGACTAATTTTGCAACACTTGCCACGTCTTTTTTTGTTGGATAATTCATGATGATTGACATTCTTTCCGAAGCTTCCTGCATCCTATTTATTCTTGGGACCTGAAGCTGCGCATTATCGCTTACCGATTCCAATAAACTGCGATTATTCAGCAAGCTTTTCAACTTCTCATTCAACTGCTGCTCTTTTTGTGAGCCAAGTAATTTAAGACCTTTATATAAATCCGTTTTTTCCGCCATATATATCTTCCTTTCTTCTCCGTTTATACTAAAGCAGATATTCCCCCGTCAATGGTCAAAACATGTCCCACCATATAATCCGAAGCCTTTGAAGCCAAAAATACAGCGGCCCCTTTTAAATCAGATTCATTGCCAAATCGGTGGGCAGGGGTTTTTCCGAGTATGTCATAGTTGGATTTTTCAAGAATTTTCTTCGTGATCTTCGTCGGAAAAAAACCTGGTGCTATCGCATTGACTTGGATGTTATATCTAGCTAGCTTGACTCCTAAGTCCTTTGTCATCGTTATGACTGCGCCCTTACTCGTGTTATAAGCAATAGTATCCAATAGTTCTGGAAACGTCCCGCCAAGACCCGAGACGGATGCAATATTGATGATTTTCCCGGAATTTTGCTCCTTCATGACTCTTGCAACCGCCTGTGAAAATAAGAATGTCCCTGTAATATTGACATTCATTACTTTCTCCCACTTATCCTTAGGAAGATCTAGCAACGGACCTGACCAGGACGTTCCGCTATTATTGACCAAAATATCAATAGTGCCGAATTGAGCAACGGTCTCTTTTACGACAGAATCAACGTCAGCCTCATTGGTGATATCACATTCAAGGGCAATGGCTTTGACACCCAGTCCTTTCAGCTCCTCACATGCTTCGATGCACACTGAAAGATTCCGGGATGCAATGACGATATTTGCCCCTGCCTCTCCCAATGCCATGGCGATCTGCTTGCCCAAACCTCTGCCGCCTCCGGTAACGATAGCCGTTTTATTAGTTAAATCGAACATATCACTCAAAGTAGTCAACTTCTCAGCCCTTTCTATCATGAATTATTATGGAGATACTTATCTATATCATTATAGAAAAGCTTGACCGATATTGTGCTTAAAATAGCCTAATGCCTCAGCCTTTTGTTTCACTAACCCTTCTCCTTATTTGGCTATTTCCAATTTGCCCTCAAGACAAGGAGCAAAATTACATACTTAACCGGCTTTATCGTTTAGACTAAGGACATACGAAGGAGGTTTTTTTACTATGACGATGCATCACTTTCACTTAACCGCTTCATGGCCTGGCGGCAGAAATGATACTGGTAAAATCCATTCAGGCAATCTTCAGACCGAGATAAGTATCCCCACCGAAATGGAGGGACCTGGTAAGGGCACGAATCCTGATGAAATGCTGCTTGGAGCTGCCTCTACCTGCTATATCATCACCTTGGCAGCCATGCTGGAAAGAAGCTCCATCAAAAAGGACAGCTTGACCATGCAATCCGAAGCCTTGGTCGATGTTACAAACGGTGTATTCACCTATAAGAAAATCATCCATCGCCCGACACTTGTATTGGCACCGGACACTTCTGAAAAAGTAGCCGAAAAAGCGAGGAAACTTGCTGAAAAAGCTGAATCATCATGTATGATTTCGAGGGCGATCAAAGGCAATGTAGAAGTGGAACTGAACGCAACCATTTCCATAGCCCAACAACCGTGACCAAAAAAAGGCCTAACCTCGAATAAGGTTAGGCCTTTTTTGTGAACTATTGAATTGCATTCAGCTTATCTTCAACCTTATTGCACACTTCATCAGCCGTTAAGCCATTGGCGTCAATGATGGACGCTTTAATCGAAGGATCGCTGATTCCCATCACATTGCTTTCCATCCCTGTTACTACGCAACAATCCAGGTTTTTAGCGTCAGCTTCTTGTTTAATCTCCACAACATCAAAACCTTTTTCGCGAAGTGCTTCCTGAATGTTCGTTAATGATTCTTCAACACCGATTTTTGACATGAACACACACCTCCTCTACTTGCTAACCTGTCCTTTTCCCCGTCAATATATGTATAAAACGCTAAGGAAATAGGGAAAGTAATCTCGAGGTGATAAACATGAATGGAAAAAACAAAAAAGATGCCACGCAAACTCGTTTAGGTTCTGCTCAGGTAGAGGGACAAGGTACCACTACAAAGGAGACCGGGTCCTTCACTCAGCCCTCTTCCCTTAAAAAGCAAAAGCGTTCTTGAGAAAAATCAATCATTACAAAAATGCTTGGTGAATAACCAAGCGTTTTCTGTTTTACATTATTAACAGGTGCGGAATGGTTCGTTCCATGTTGACACCATGACCCGCTCCACTGTACCTTTATTTCCCAAAAACCAAACACATCAATTCATGCAAAAAATATCAATGGAGGTGGTTTTGTTGGAACAAAATAAACTAGGGAAAAAGGAAATTCCCGATTTCAAAGAGATGGACGACCGTATCTTCAGAGAACCTTCCGATAGCCCTCGGATAGTCATTGAAACAAACTTGGATGCCAAGAACGTAAAGGACGGAAATCCATACTCCAATAGGATTAACAGCGAAGGATTCGAAGACTATTTCGAGGAATGAAAAAAACCGGCTTAAATAGCCGGTTTTGCTTTTGTTGTTAAGCACGTTAAACCATCGCCCCCATCACATCAAGGACAATCCATGCTGGATTCGCGGCAACAGCTTATATTGGTCTGTACACTCGCCGGATTAGGGAAAATACAAGACATTCATTTAATATATGCGCCTTCAAAACAGTCCCCGCGGAAAGGGAGCGTCTGCAATGCAATAAACGGTCGATGTACATTCTCTCCATATCTGTGACTAGGCAATCAGGAATCTAACTTAGTCTTCATGCAGAGTGGAATGGAACGGAAGGTGCGACACTCCTGCGGGAATTGCGTGTCTCCTTGAGACCCCGAAGGCTAAAAGCCGAGGAGGCTCAAGGACCGCCTCTGGATAAGGGAGTGCTGCAGTACAATGAAACGGACATAGTCATATAATAAAACTATGGGTAAAATAGGATTCCATCATCTTATTCACTCATAGTGGAGTGAAACGAATAAAGTACAAATTCTCCAAAACTAGGCAATCAGGATTCTAACTTAGTCTTCATGCAGAGTGGAATGGACGTTAAGGAATCAATCAACGAAAACAAAAAAACCACAAACAAACTCAATAAACCGAGTTTGCCTGCAGTCTGAAAGAGACATAACAACCAATTTTCCTTAAAAATATTTCTTCTTCCAAAAAATGAATGCTGTCGTTCCCGCTAAAGTGATAGCAATTAATAAAGTAAAAATAAAAGCATACGAATTGTGCTCAAATGGAAGTTTCACATTCATTCCGTAAAAACTTGCCACCATCGTCGGAAGCGTTAAAATGATGGTCACCGAGGTCAAAAACTTCATCGCATTATTGACATTATTGGATATGATTGAAGCAAATGCATCCATCATCCCACTAAGGATCGAAAGGTATACCTCTGCCATTTCGATTGCCTGCGCATTTTCAATGATTACATCTTCCAGCAACTCTTTATCTTCTTCATACATTTTCAAATAATTAAAACGGAGGATCTTATCAAGCACGACACGATTGGATTTTAATGATGTCGTAAAATAAACAAGACTTTTTTCCAACGCCAGAAAAGTATATAACTCTTTATTTTTCATTGACTGGTGCAATTCCCGTTCTGCTTCATTGGTCATTTTATTAATCTGTTTCAAATAACGTAAATAATAAGATGAAATTTCAAATAACAATTGCAAGGCAAACCTTGTCTTTTTATTGGTATAAAATCCTTTGATTTTATTATTCTTAAAATTCTCCAATATCGGTGTTTCTTTCAAAGAAACTGTAATGAAACAGTCTTTCGTAAAAATCATCCCGATCGGAATCGTTTCAAAGATGGGTAGGTTAGCTTCGTCCCGAGTCAGATACGGAAAATCGACAATAATTAAAACATTATCATCTTCTTTTTCAATTCTCGGCCTTTCCTCATCGTCCAGCGGATCTTTCATAAAATTAATCGGTAACTTCAAAGTATTGCATATATATTCTATTTCGGCTTCTGTGGGCGCGACTATATTGACCCAGGAACCTTTTGTCATTTCCTCGATATTGTTTAGGAGACGGTTTTCATTCGTCTTGTAGATTTCAATCATTCGTTGACCTCCTCTTTTATAGAGAAAGCCTTATTTACCTTCTTCGAGCAGATACTCAGGAAGAATAACAGTCTCGACTTCTAGCATCATATTGGCTTCCTCTTGCATACTGGGTTCAGGATCATAAGAACTGCTGCTCACTCGTATCCACTTCCTTTCGATTCTTTTATCTTAATCCTTATTCTTTTAAAGCACAATAACGAATTTACGTCTTGAATCCCTTGTTTAAAATTCATAATTATCTGATTTATCAAACGAAAAAGCGATTGCCTTTCTTCATGAAAAAAACGCTTGGGGATTCCCAAGCGATTGGCATTACATTATCCATGCTTTGCATTATTATAATAATGAACTCCATACATGGCGCCTTCATCCACCATTTTATTATCTTCATGATCATAAGGATCTGGATGGCCCGCCTTTTCAATCAATGGATCCAATTCTGAACACTTCCTATTCAAAAAGCTCATCGTCTTATCTTTAGCAGTGAACCAAATATTCTTCACTTTACTTCTGTTCGCTTTAGTTGATAAATATGAGACTCCGGCAACTCCGACTCCAAGTAACACAGCGTTTCTTCCTACTGCCATCATTACCTTCCTCCTTATATTTCGATTTATATTTGTATACCCGCTGATAAATCTTGTAAACCTTTATTTATATGGAGGATTTTGATAAAAGAAATTAGGCTTAAGTATTTCATTTTTGTATTGCTGATGAAAAACGTGTGTGGTAGCTGGTGAGACAGGGGGAATTAACCATGTCCAGTCCCCGGTGACGTTTCGGTTATTATAAGCTTCTTTTTCTTCGAATTTCTTGAATTGCTTTGCAGCAGTATGATGATCTACGATGCTGACCCCGTTCTTTTTGAAGGAATGCAGGACAGCCTCATTCAGCTCAATCAAGGCACGATCCTTCCATAAATTAGATTCACGTTTGATATCCAGGCCCATCCTCTCCCCGATAACAGGGAGTAAATTGTACCGATCTTCATCGGCTAGGTTTCTCGCTCCGATTTCCGTCCCCATATACCACCCATTAAATGGGGCAGCGGAATAGGTAATACCGCCAATTTCCAGTCTCATACCAGATATGATCGGAACAGCATACCATTTCATTTGAAGCTCTTCGAACCAATCGTACTGTGGGTGCGTAAGCGGAACTTCTTTCACGAGTTCATCCGGAATTTCATAAAGCTTCGGCCGCTTGCTGTCTAATTGGAACACAAGGGGCAATATATCAAAGGGCCCAAATTTCCCTTCCCAGCCTAATGCCTGACATTGCTTCGTAAATTCAATTGAGCTTGAGTCTCCAATGACACCATATTCCGTATCATAACCCGCATAGCGAATAAGCTGATGATTCCAAATGTCCACCCTCTCTTCCTGTTCCTTCTGCTTGAAAATGGTAATCACTGGCCTGATGTTGCCGTTATTCGTAGCATAATCGATATGTTCAAAAAGAGCCGAAACAATTTCTTCCTCATCTTGAACCATCCGTTTATCGATCACCCGCAGTGACTCCCAAAAAAAGCGGCCGATACAGCGATTACTATTACGCCAGGCCATTTTAGCACCATATACCAATTCTTCATATGTATGTTCATATTTGTTTGTATCATTGATTTCTCTTGTGATTTGCTCGATTCTACCTTTAATATCGTCTTCAGTTTTCAATGATTCCGTATAGCTTGTCCTAATAAAGGATATAGCCTCTTGCAGTAAATCACTCATCTTTCCCACGGATCCTTCCATTTGCAAAACTTTACTTTCACTACTAAAGTAACATATTTCTTGGAGGATCTCTAAAAGAACCACCTTGTATGAGCATTTAATTTTTAAATGGAAATTTGGCATGTTACTTAAAGTAAGCTCATGTACCTTTTATACTATAACATCTCTAGTAACTAAATAATAATCGGTAAAGTTGTTACTGTAGTGGTAAATGCATTATAATATAGGAATATGAGGTGATATGATGAATGAAACGACACTTTGTCCACGTTTTGAAAAAGGGATGCAAATTTTGAGTAAACGCTGGACTGGACTGATTGTCAATCAATTACTAAATGGCCCTCAACGGTTTTGTAATATTGAATCTGCCTTCCCGATTAGCGGCAGGATTCTTTCTGAACGTTTAAAGGACTTGGAATTCGAAGGGATAGTCAAAAGGGATGTTTATCCAGAAACACCAGTCAGAATTGAATATTCCTTAACTGAGAAGGGCAAGGCGCTTGCACCAGTAATGGTTGAAATTCAAAATTGGGCACAAGAATGGCTTGCACCAATACAGAATCAATAATAAGAGCATACGAAATTAGAGAGGAAAGTCCCCACATGGCGGGCTTTCCTTTTTTTATATGCTTCATTTGTTTATCCGAGCAAAACTAGTGGTATATTTTCAACAGATAGAATAACACTAGGTTTATCCAAAAACTGTATGGGCGGTGAAATCGTGAAGCAAGCAGACTGCATTATTATTGGTGGAGGCATCGCCGGTATTCAGGCAGCCATCCAGCTCGGTAGATATAAACATGATATTATCGTGATAGACTCAGCTCACGGCCGATCCTCCATCGCAAAGGCATATCACAACATTCTCGGATGGCCGGATGGGGTTAGCGGCAACCAATTAAGGGATCTTGGCAGACAGCACGCAGAAAAATTCGGTGTCGAATTTCTCGATGATACGGTCACATCCCTTGAAAAAATAGAGGGCAAGTACATGGTTCGAACAAAGAATGGCAGTCAATATCAAGCTGAAACGATTTTTCTTGGAACAGGCATTACCGATAATATCCCTTCAATCAAAAACATTTACTCCACTCTCGGTTCTTCTACATACATATGCCCAGACTGTGATGGATACGAGATCATGAATAAGCAAACGGTTGTAATTGGAGGCGGAAATACAGGTGCCAAGCTGGCATTGTCCCTACTATATTGGTCAAAAGATATTCTTTACGTAAATCACTTGAAAACAACAATTGATGATAAGGATAGGGAAAGGCTAAAAGAAAGCCAAATTCCCTTAATCGAAGAAGAAGTCGAGGAAGTGCTTGTGGACGACGAACAACAACTGATTGGGATACGATTGGTAAGCGGCAAAATCATTGAAGCGACAAAAGCTTTCACGGCGTTCAAAGGAAACAAACTCAACAATGAACTCGCATTGCAATTAGGAGTGCAGGTAAATGAAAATAATCATATCGTAATCCATCCTCGTACTAAGGAAACGAATATTAACGGGGTTTGGGCAGGCGGCGACCTCGTTGCCCATTCAGAACAAGTCACCATATCAATGGGAGATGGAACCCAAGCAGCGATTTGGATTCATAAGCGGCTTCTGGGACAACCGCTCCCCTATGATTAAAGCTAACCAATAGAAAAAAGGAAGGGCGACCTGATTACCAGGACGCCCTTTCTTTTCGTATTACATCTACATTCGGTTCCTTCCTTTAAACACTTTAACCAGGATAAGAATGACTGCGATGATAAGCAATATATGTATAAAGCCGGCAGCCACTTTAAAAACTAAACCAAGAACCCATATTAAAATAATTGCACCGATAATTGTCCAAAACATGATAATCTCCCTTTCTCCATCCTTCTCATCAAACAACCTTCTTGATGGCTTACCTTTAAATTACCCATTTCTTTCATTTACAAACCCATGTACTTTAGTGGGTAAACCAAAAAAAATTACATAAAACTGTAAATGATGTAAAAGATAATAACGAAATAAGGTATCTACCAAAGGACGATAAACAAATGACATAAGAAAGTAATTCTTGTTTATGATTGTCGTCCTTACAGCATGATAAAACAAATAAGAGGAGTCGTTCATTCATGAAAAAATTTTTAGCCATCTGTTTAACAGCCTGTTCCCTATTCCTCGTTAACTTGGATCACTCGGCTGCACAAGATACTAACGTAAAGCGGGAAAGCGTCAAATTTACTGAAGCTCAAAAAACAGAACTTGCAAACATTCAAAAACGGATACTCGCAGACAAAAAGGTATTGATTGAAAAATACGTAGAGTATGGCGCTCTTACGAAAGAAGAAGGCGAAAAAATGCTTTCACACTTTGAAAAGCATTATAAAATGATGGAAGAACATAATTTCCAAATCCCGCCGCACCGTCCTCATTCAAGGCACATGCATCAATGATCAGCACACCTTTACCCATTTGGCATGAAAATCCGTCCTGATCCAAGGCCGGATTTTTTTCGTTTCCTTCATTCTTGATAAATAATCCTTACGCGTTTACCATTTACTAAAGGATTTATATTTCACTTTAGCGAAATACATAACTATGAGAAATGAAAGGGTGAAAAGGATGAACCAAATAGGTATAACAGCAAGAGACTTATTTCACTTGAAGTCGGTGACAGATCCAAAGCTTTCACCAGATGGCAGCATGGCTGTGTATGTCCAAACGAGAATTGACGGAAAAACGGAAAAATACATTTCCAATTTGTATATGTTCAGTATGATTACGAATGAAACCAAACAATGGACGTTTGGCGATAATCGCGATACATCACCAGCCTGGTCTCCGGATGGTAAGCATATCGCATTTATATCGGACAGATCAGGAAAAAAACAAGTTCACATCATGGGCAGCATCGGCGGGGAAGCTCGGCAGCTTACCCATTTCATCAACGGTGCAAGCACCCCTATCTGGTCTCCATGCTCCACCAAGTTATTGCTTTCAACAAGTTTAAAAGAGGGAGAAACACTCGATACCGTAGAGGAAAACCAATGGTCTAAAGAGATTAATCGATATGACCGAATCAAGTATAAATGGGATGGCAGGGGCTATTTCGACCAATCATATCAACAGCTTGTAATAGTGGATGTCTTGAAGGACGAATCAGTGGTACTAACGGAAAATGGTGTTGATCACCGCCCGAATGCCTGGTCCCCTGACGGTCAGCACATTGCTTTCATATGTGGTGACGCAAACAAAAGTGATGATGAGCTTTTCTCCGATATTTTCACTATGGAAGTTGAAACGAAAACTTTACAGAAAATAACGGATAGCAAAGGGTTTTATACAGATCCGAAATGGTCTCCAAATGGCGAATACCTCTCTTTCATTGGGCATAATAAGGAATTCGCCGGTGCGACGCATTCAAAGATCTGGTTATATACCTTTATAGATCAGACCATTCGATGCTTAACCGATGGATGGGACGTCGAGATCGGGGATTCTGCAATCGGTGATTTTCAAATCGGTGCAGTCGACCCAGGTATCTTATGGACGAACGATAGCCAGGGCTTTTACTTTTTGATTAGTGATTATGGAAATACCGGCGTGTATTATGGTTCGATTGAAGGAGCCATGTATCCTTCAATCCTTGATGCCCAGCATATATATGGCCTGACTATCGATCCAGAAAGCCATCGTGCCGTCGTGGCCATCAGCACTTCCGTTCATCCGGGCGACCTGTTTGCATATAACCTTACCAATGGCGATAAAGAACAAATCAGTTTTGTAAATGAGGATTTTTTGAAGGATAAACATTTGTCCACGGCTGAACCGATTTCGTTTCCAGCTTCTGATGGGCTTACGATTCACGGCTGGATTATGAGACCTGCCGGTTTTGTTGAAAATCAAAAATATCCACTCATTTTAGAAATTCATGGCGGTCCGCATATGATGTATGCCAATACCTATGTTCACGAATTCCAAACATTGGTCAATGAAGGCTATGCCGTTTTGTTTACAAACCCGCGTGGAAGCAAAGGGTACGGCCAGGAGTTCGTTAATGCCTGCCGAGGTGATTATGGCGGCATGGATTATCACGACTTGATGGCTGGTGTTGATTACGCTCTAGCTACATATGATTTTTTAAACGAGGAGAACTTGGGCGTATCCGGTGGAAGTTACGGCGGGTTCATGACAAATTGGATCGTCGGCCACACAAACCGCTTCAAGGCTGCAGTAACTCAGCGCTGCATCAGTAACTGGTTAAGCTTTTATGGTGTCAGCGATATCGGCTATTATTTTACAGAGTGGGAAATCGGTGGGGATATCGTTCATTCTGCCGAAAAATTATGGCAGCACTCCCCTTTAAAGTATGTAGGAAATGTTGACACACCTTTGTTATTGCTTCATGGTGAACGAGATTACCGCTGCCCGGTAGAACAAAGCGAGCAATTTTTCGTTGCATTGAAACGACAAAAAAAAGAAGCTCTGCTCGTAACCTTCCCCGAAGAAACTCATGAAGTTTCACGTAGCGGATCACCAAAAATGCGTCTTGGGCATATCGAAGAAATCAGAGGATGGTTCAATAAATATTTGTAACGATAAAAGCTCCGCTGGAAAAGCTAGCGGAGCTTTTATCGTTAGTGCTGCATTTCATCTCTGTCCTCGGAAATCGAGCTTAAGGCAATGCCAGCCTCTGAACTTGTTTGTTTGTGTATGGCAAGATCTCCTAAAGCAATAATCCCGATTAGCTTGCCATTTTCAACAATAGGCAGCCTCCTGATTTGTTCATTACCCATTAACTCCTCTGCTTCGTCCACTAGCATATCGGAGGTGCCCGTTATAAGATGAGTGGACATCACATCGGTTATTCTGGTCGAATTGGGCTTTTTCCCGGCAACACAGCGGATTACGATATCCCTATCGGTAATGACGCCTACCAACTGGCCATTATCCAACACAGGAATGACCCCAACATCATGCTCCTTCATTTTTACGGCAGCCTCATAAATATTATCTTCCACAGTACAAAAGTCCACATCCATAGACATAATATCCTTCAAAGCAGTCATGAAACCCCTCCATTAATCATACGTTGCTTGATTATTTTTGACTTCAGGAAGGAAATTATTCAGCTTAATGCAAGGTTCATTCCACATACTTCCCATGATCGGGCTTAGCCAAAGAGTCGAATTCCCTTGCAAGCTTAGATAGCCCAAGCTTCAATTCTTCCCCTTCCGCAGGATACCCGTGCCCGGTTACAGCGATATTAGGCTTCAGTGCTTCAAGCAACGTCACAGATTGCTTGGCCGCCTCCCAATCGGTTGTCAAATACCGCGGCGGGCCAGATATTTCCCTTTCCTGGGTGAAAACCTTATATAAAGAATCCTGCCTGACATTTACAAAAGCATCACCTGCAATCAGACTTCGGTCACTTTCCCGAAAAAGTGAAATATGACCTTTGGTGTGGCCCGGGGTGTGAATCCATTTCCATCCGTCAAGGAATGGTACAGACTGATCAACTGGAAGGGGTTGAACTTTTTCATCCAGATTGATCCCTTCATTCGGAAACATCCAAGAAATTTTGGCGACCATCCCCCCTTCTACTGAAGGGTCAGGTTCAGGATAACTTTCCTGTCCCGTCAAATAAGGCATTTCTTTTATGTGGGCATAGACAGGAGCCTCCCAATACTCCATCAGCTCAATCAATGCACCAACATGGTCGAAATGACCATGCGTCAAAATAATGGCTGCCGGTGGATGGTTCGGTCCATATATGGCTTTGGCCGTCTTCTTTATAAGCTCCGCCGAACGTGGCATTCCTGCATCGACCAACACCCATTCATCACTTTTCGGAAGTCCTAAAAAAATTACATTCACGATTTGAACCGATAGACAATAAATATCCTCCCTAACTTTCCTGACATCTCCATTGCTCATTGATGTCATTGGCAAAACTTTTTCATTCAAATGGTGATCTTCCATTATTTATTAAACCCCCTAATTAGGACATATTGTTGTTTAGGGTACCCTATATGAGAAAAACCAGCCTACAATTTAGAGGCTGGTCAGTTTGCAGAAAAAAGGCTGAAAAACTAATCCGAATTATAGGAGAAAAAATAAACTTGCGAGTAAACGCCCAATCTCGCGAGTTGACCATCCAAATACAGGGAAATACGCTTGAAAACATGGAGTGAAAATCACTGTTCCAATTTTACAAGCCATTAGACTTTATATTATATAAGCTGGTTTTCGTTAGTAAACATCCTTCCGGGTAAAGGCGGTGAACGATACAATCAAAGCAAGCAGCCACCAGACGAGCAGGGTAATGACAGAGGATAAAAGTGTCATTCCCTCGATAGGTGGAGCAGATCCGCTAATATAGGTGGTCAATTTCAAATTTACCATAAAGAAGTATTTTGCTGATTCCCATGATGAAACCATATTGTTCAAGATAGCTCCTGATATCAAGGCTGCTAGCATGATACCCATTCCGGCAGGTGTACTACGAACCAAAACCGATAGCATGAACGAAAGGGTCCCTATCACGACCGCAACCAACCATACGAGTCCCAAATCCATCATAAGGAATTTCCATTGCTCCACTAGCCTTACTTGGCTGACATCCACATCAGAGCCGTTCAATTCGAACCCCGTTATGACCGGTGCCGCCCATCCTTGATAACCAAAAACAAGACCCGATAATAAATAGGACAATAATGCTGTCATTGCCACGATTATTGAAACTGACAATAATAAGGTTACATATTTGCTCATTAAGATTTTCCAGCGCTTCACTGGCCTCGTCAGCAGAAGCTTAATCGTCCCTTGACTATTTTCCGAAGAAACCAAATCACTTGCTACAATCATGATGAGCAGGGGAATGAACAAATCGATGGCATTTTCCAGAAACATGCGTGTAAATGTGGCAGCCCCTGGCTCTGAGGGGTTTATGTCATTGTCGAGGTAATACTGCTGCTGCTTCAGCCCCACTTCTAGCTGTTCACGCCACTCATCGAGCATCCTATTTGAGCTCAAACGGTTTTGCGTATCAATGATTTGCTGCTGAAGAGCCGCTCGCCAATCAACAGTACCCAACTTCTTCTGCTGCTCTTCCACTTGTTTAAATTGTGCGTACGTAAACATCAGCACCAAAATGCCAACGATGATCCCTATTATGACCAACCGTTTCTTTGCCAACAACTTCATCATTTCATTTTGGATCAAGTTATTCAATGCCAGCACCCCCGCCGCCGGTTACTTGTAAAAATAGTTCCTCCAAGCCCGGAAGTTTCCGGTTCATTTCATGCACCTTCACTCCTGCCCGGTTAAGTGCGGCATTCCATTCAGGGGTTTCAAGTTCATCATAAGCAGTAATGATGTATGTTTGATCTACGATTACCTCCGTGAACCCACCAAGGATTTCCACTCCCTTTTGTAATGGCTCTACCCTCCACAGTATCCGCTCTTGTGTAGCCAAAAGGCTTTCCACCGTATCCGTCTGGATTATTTCCCCACTTTTTATGATCGCGACCCGGTCACAAAGTTGCTGGATTTCCCCCAATAAATGCGAAGAAACGAGAACACTCATCCCTTCTTCTTCCGCCAATTTTCTGATGAATTGGCGCATTTCGCGAATGCCTGCAGGATCAAGGCCATTAGTCGGTTCATCCAAAATCAATAGCTTGGGACTATTCAGCATGGCCTGCGCAATTCCCAGACGCTGTCTCATCCCAAGAGAATAGGTCTTCACTTTATCATGAATTCTTGCTTGCAGGCCCACTAGCTCAACGACCTCGGTTATTCTTTGTTTACCCACATTAGGTAGCATCCTTGCAAAGTGTAGCAAATTATCCCAACCACTCAAAAATGGATATAGCTCTGGATTTTCAACGATACACCCCATATGCTGCATGGCCTTCGTGAAATCCTTGCGAACATCATACCCGCATATTTTGATGGATCCCGAAGATGGCTTTATCAGCCCGACCAGCATACGGATGGTGGTCGTTTTACCTGCTCCATTCGGGCCTAAGAAGCCAAAAACCTCGCCTTCTTTCAGTTCAAAATCGATTCCCTTAATAATTTCCCGATCGCCAATCTTTTTTTTCAAGTCCTTAACAGATAACGTCACCTGTTTCATTGTGTCTCATCCTCCCACTTTATTAAAGGAGCAACCCTATCAGCAATTAAGCGATATCCCTTCTTATTCGGGTGAAAATTATCTGAATATAAGTAATCTTTTACCGACAATTGAAATAAATCAAATGTCGGGACGAAAATGGCATTTTTATAATCAGCCACGACTTCTGCCGTTTCATTATTCCAGTCCCTTACGATCCGGTTCGTATCAAGATCTTCATCCAACCCTATAAACGGATTATACAAACCAAGTAAGAAAATGGTAGCTTTATCATTGACTTGATTGATATTTTTAAAAATCTCATCTAAGTTTTCCACATATTCCTTTTGCGACTCAGTGATGACCTGACTATCATAATCAATCAGTGTCTGACCTTTCTGAAATAAGTCGTTGCCGCCAATAGTAAGTAAAATAACATCGGCTGCCTTGATTTGGCGCCTTACTTCCGTTTGTTTAACTTGCTGCACCAATTCTTTTGAAACTTGTCCATTAATACCGAGGTTATGAAAGAGTGGCTTGTGATTATATTCACTCTCCAAATCTTCCAAAACAAGTCCGACGTAACCTTTTCCCGACTCATCACCAGTACCGCGTGTCAACGAATCGCCTAACGCGACTACCGTAAAGTCATTCGGTAAATCCTTGTTGATGGGGGGTGCCTCTTTTCCTCCCAAATCAGAGGTTTTCTTTCCATAATGGTCTAAAATCGCCCATCCAAGACAAAATAAAAAAAACAGTCCGACACAAGCTGAAACAATCGTAGTAACCAACACTTTCGGTTTGTTCAAGAACACTCATCCTTCCATTCATTCTCTACTTTCCATTAAATCATATTATTTCCAAAAACAAAAAACTGAGTGCTCTTTAGATGAATATATCAACATATCCCTCCTATTTACACCGAAAAAGCCTATTCACGGTAAAGGTGAAAAGGCTTTTGAATCTTCCTTCGGATGCAAGGTAGGCCACACTCATCAGCGTTCACATTCCTCCAATTTTGTTATCAGAATTGGAGGAATATGAACGCTAGGCGCTACAATCAATTTTCCAATCTGCCCGCCGTTCTTGTTGGCGCTTTTTGTTTACTATCCAACCTCATGAGCCAGATTGTGAGCAGGACCCCAATTAAGGTGAGCACACTGTAAAATAAATATACCGAATATATACCTGATTTATCTAGGATGATCCCGCCGCCAAATGTGCTGAACCAATTTCCCAAACCATTGCCGATCGCCGAATAGAGCGTAATGGCCGTAACCGTAATATGGGCAGGAACGACCTTCCGAATATACTGTAAGGCCGCAGGAATGAATAGGCCCAGTGAAAAACCTTGGATGACCGAAGTTACGTATACCGTTGCCAAACTCGGTTCGGTAAAATACAGGACCCAGCGAACCAACGATGCCGCTCCAGCTAGTAACGTAATTGGCAGCAAACCTATTCTATGAATCCAGCTGCCAGCCATTCTCATAAACGGAATTTCCGACAAGACAGCCAGAAGGAAGGCGATTCCGATTCCTGTATATGTCCCTCCTCTCGCCTCAACAAACAAACCATAATATACGTTATTGGCTAGATTAGGACCAAAGAGCAGGAATGTTATCGCAAGAAAGATAAGAAATCGTTTCATCGTTAACAATTCCTTCATGCCACTGAAAACCTTTACCTTCCTTCCAGGCGGCTCTTCGGGCAACCGAAGTGCAAGAAGGGCCGCAACCAATAGACCGAGGAAAAAGACGTAAAAAATAATGGATGGACCGATGAACGATTCAGATAACTTCCCCATCATGAAAACGGCCACACCAAAACCAAGCGAACCGAATAAACGGACTTTTCCATAATTCGATTTGATTTTTGTCGTATATTGAAGCGTGATGCTGTCAGAAACCGGGATGATGGCACTTTGAAAGACAGCCAAAGCAATCGCAACGGCCACTAATAGTAAATAAGGCTCAAACAGCAAATATCCTAACCCCAGAACACCAGCAAGAAACGAGGTCAATGCCAGTATTTTAGCTGGTCTTCCGCTCCAATCACAGACAATTCCCCATATAGGCTGGAAAATGATCATAACGATCGGTCCAACTGACATGATTGAGCCTATCTCAAGTCCCGTGAGTCCTGCTTCGTTGGCCAAATAAACGCTTAAGAGCGGCGTTAAACTTCCAACAGCAAAAAAAGAAAATAAGTAAAATACCTTCAAACTTATAACATTAGCACGCATTTGCTTTTCCAAATCCAGTTTCCCCCATGCAGTCATCTTCTACCAAAAACTAGCCATGCAATGTTACCGATTTCCTTGATGATGGCCCTCCGCCCAAGGGTTAATCCGGCCTGCTGAGCCTATTTCCCGGCCGTCCTAGGATTAATTCGACCTGCTGAGTCGATTTTCCGGCCGTTCTTGGATTAATTCGACCTAGTGAGTCCATTTTCCGGCCGTTCTTGGATTAATTCGAACTGCTGAGCCGATATTCCGGCCGTCCTAGAATTAATTCGACCTAGTGAGCCGATATTCCGGCCGTTCTAGGATTAATTCGACCTGCTGAGCCTATTTTCCGGCCGTTCTAGGATTAATTCGACCTGCTGAGTCGATTTTCCGGCCTTTCTAGAATTAATTCGACCTGCTGAGCCTATTTTCCGGCCGTTCTACGATTTATTCGACCTGGTGAGTCGATTTTCCGGCCTAAAGGACGGTTTTTTCGTTACGACATCCCGTGCAAAGCGTCCTTTAAGTGTTTAATCGGAAGCTCATCTCTACCGTTCTATTCTCCTATATTGTAATGGAATTTCATAGTGTCTCAAAGGTTTTTATTTCCTTTCACCTATTCCTTCAAGTTTAATATTTCCAACAAATCCTATTTTCCCTGAAGAAAAGGAGCTTTCTTTCATAAAATCACTAAAATTTGAAATACTATTCTTTTGTATAGAGTAAAATAGAAAAAGCAAGGCTTTTCGATGCCTGGATAACAGATTATATCAATTATGAATGTTAAATTCTTTATTTAATTATACCTATAAGTTTATAATTAAATAGCACATAGAGAGAAAAGGAGTGAGAGGCATGATTATGTCAGACCTGGCAGGAGCAAGTACAGCGGAAATTATGCATAAAAAGACCCAGCATAAAAAATTAACGCTAAGACAAATACTACAAAGGGGTCTTTTAATAACGATCGGCGCAATTTTAATGGCTGTCGGCCTCGAGATTTTTTTGGTACCGAATAATGTCATTGATGGGGGAATAACAGGGATTTCGATTATGTTATCCTACATTACTGGTTGGAAGCTCGGTATCTTCCTTTTCATCTTGAATCTCCCTTTCTTTTTTATCGGGTATAAACAAATTGGGAAAACCTTCGCACTATCTACCTTGTATGGAATTTTAGTCCTTTCCATAACTACTACATTGCTTCATCACGTACCAGCTTTCACTCAAGATATCCTCTTAGCCTCCGCTTTTGGCGGAATGATTCTTGGCATTGGTGTTGGAATGGTCATTCGATATGGCGGCTCATTGGATGGTACAGAAATACTCGCCATTCTTGCGAGCAAAAAGATCCCTTTTTCCGTTGGAGAGATCGTCATGTTCTTCAATGTATTCATCCTTGGCAGTGCTGGCTTCGTTTTCTCTTGGGATCGTGCCATGTATTCGATCATCGC
Organism: Peribacillus muralis; assembly: GCF_001439925.1. GTDB lineage: Bacteria > Bacillota > Bacilli > Bacillales > DSM-1321 > Peribacillus > Peribacillus muralis. The sequence goes on along the minus strand of NZ_LMBV01000004.1, from coordinate 222,731 downwards.
GTATTTCGTAGCCTATAAAACGATGGATATCGTTATCGCTGGGTTGGATGAATCTAAATTCGTTTGGATTATCAGTGATGAGTTCGGTGATATTGGGGATGCAATCATGCACCGCCTTGGAAGGGGTGTAACCTACTTGTCAGGCGAAGGCGCTTATTCCGGGGATGATAAAAAAGTTATATTTTGTGTAATCAACCGGCTAGAGGAAGCAAAGCTCAAGGATATCGTGAAAAGTTTCGATCCCTCTGCATTCCTTGCTGTTGGAGACATTGCAGAAGTTCGCGGAGGCAGGTTCAAGAAAAAGGATATTCACTAAGTTTTACAAACATTCTTCCTGCATTTTGTTTGTAACCTTGGCAAAAAGATAAAAAAAGCTGAAGGGAATCCCCTTCAGCTTTTTTTATGCAAAAATTAATAATTTCTTGGGTTGTTGATTGCTTGAAGCATTCTGGTTCCGGGTTTCATCTCACTGCTGCACAGTGGACAAACATGTTCATCATTACTTGTAAAGTTATCGCGGATCCAACCTTTGCAATCTTCTGATGTACATTCCCATACCTTTGTTTCTTCAGGAATGATTTCTTCCGTATTATTTCTTCTATACATATATCTCACTCCTTAGAATTGAATTGACTCCGTCCTGCATAAAAGCTCTCAAGCCATAAAGATAAAAGAAGAATAGATGGCAATAAGTCTAAAATAATCGTGAGTAGTCACTCATGCTTATTCTCCACACTCAAGAAGTTGAGAATGGGACCATGAATTTTTAATATCTCAATAATCATTATAGCATATATATGCTTTTAATAATTGAGTAAAGATTCTAAAGGAGAAATGATTCTGTAAATAACACTATTCTTAAGCCGGATAAATTTGAAACACAGTCCCGATAACCCCTCGAGGTAATCGGGACTGTGTTGTTTTAAGAATCCATTCCATATGATTCTTCCTGCCGGTGTTTCTAAATGAACCGACATGAGAGTAATTTTAGTGCCAAAACCTAAAACAATGAAAGCCCTGCCTCTCTCCCATCCATACGGTTCCTAGACCGTGCCTGCGAGAATCAGATAAAAGCTTATAAGTACATGTTTATTAATTAAAACCGTCCGTAATTCCAATTGGGAAAAGTATATTCCAAAAGATAAATGGTACATAGAAGTAAGTTAATGAAGAACAGAAATGGATCGAGGAAAATACTTGGTGACTACATGTATTTCTTTTTTCTAGATGTGTTTAACTTGATTCTACTCCATCAAGCAATATGATGATGGAAAATTATTTGATTAATAAAAATGTTACTTTAAATTACCCTCCAGTGCTTCCTGTTAACAACACTGAAATTTAATCTTATCACATTTATCCACACATGTAAAGCTCCTAATAGCAAAAAAATAAAGAGGCAATGTTTCACCTCTTTTATTTAAACGCATTATATTCATTTTCGATTTTGGGCAGTTCCCTGATTTCCTCGACCAATTGACTTCCGCACATCGGGCAATCGTAGTTTTCCGAGGCAAAATCCTTTCTCATCCAACCATTGCAATCTGCTGATCCGCACGCATATACTACCGTATCTTCCATAATGATTTCTGGTTCCTCTGAATTCTTTTTGCCAAAATACATGAGCAACCTCCTCTTTTTTATATAAAGACTCTGATTAAAGGCAGCGACCTTAACCTTTACATCAACCCTAGTATACGCATTAAACCAAAATCTTATTAATTCAGGAAAAGATTACCCAAAAATCTTTTCATTTTACCCGTTTTCCAATCCTGCTTTCACCATGATCGCTTTAATCATAAAGTATGAAAAATGATCAGGCAGCGCTTCTTTCAGTGGTTTTAGTTTTTCAGAATCGGATTGTGTCGCCGTTTCCAATACGAGATTGTACTCTTCAGCCGAGAAAATATCTTCCCATTTGATGTCTAACTGCTCTTGTGCACACTTTATTAGATGATTTTCAACAGAAATTGAAGACAGCCCTCTCAAGGACGCAATTTCTTGAATTGATTTGCCCTCTTGAAATAAGTGGTAGCTTTCTAGATGTGATGGTGCCGTGCTCCGCTTACCTGTTTCCTTAGTCTTCATTATATTCACTTCCACTTCAGGATGTGCCTGGACATATTGGGAGATCCTTTCGAGGAACACGGTACCGAAGCGCTCGAACTTCTGGGTGCCTACCCCTTTGACTTCAAGGAATGCCTGTTCCGTTCCAGGTAATTTTGCGGCCATATCTTTTAAGGACGCATCGGAAAAAATTATGAATGGCGGGACTTTTTCCTTTGTGGCGATTTCTTTTCTTAGCTGCCTTAACTCTTCAAACAAGCCATGATCCACACTGATGATGCTGCTTACTTGCTTCAATTCTTTCCGAAGTACTTTTTTCTGCCCCAAAAGAACCTCCCTGCCAGCATTGGTAACTTTCAGAACAGGAAATTGCCCGCCCGTCATTTCGATATACTGTTTAGCTGTCAGGAAATCAATGAAATCACCCACATCTTTTGCCGTTTGATTATTGATGATTCCATAAGTCGAAAGCTTCTGAAAGCCAAACTCCTCCACTTTCTTGTTACGTGAACCTGTCAACACCTGTGAAATCATCGTTTTACCAAATCGTTCACCCATACGCAGCATGCACGAAAGAACCATCTGTGCCTGTGTTGTTACATCAACGGAATCGCGTTTATCTGTACAGTTCTCGCAATGACCACAATCCTCAGGATTTTCTTCCCCGAAATAGCGAAGAATATAGGCCTGTAAACAGCCTTCGGTAAAGCAATAATCCTTCATTTTATTTAACTTCTTCAGCTCCTGAGATTGCCACTCCTGAGAGGGGTTTGATTGATCAATCAAGAATCGTTGGATTTGCATATCTTGCGGCGAATACAAAAGGATGCATTCACTATCCAATCCATCCCGACCTGCACGGCCCGCTTCCTGATAATAACTCTCCATATTTTTTGGCGTTTGATAATGAATGACGTATCTGACATTCGATTTATCAATACCCATGCCAAAGGCCGAAGTCGCAACCATCAAGGAAACTTCATCACGAATGAATTCATCCTGCTGTTTTGAACGATCCTGCTCATTCATCCCGGCGTGATATCGTCCTGTTTTGAACCCAGCCTTATTAAGCTTCGCATGTAATGAGTCTACTTCTTTCCGCGTTGCGGCATATATGATGCCTGATTCATTTTTATTTTTCTCTATATAACGCATTAAAAAACGTCCGCGATTTTCTTCCTTCACAACGGAGAAGAATAAATTTTCCCTGGAGAACCCCGTTGAAATGGCATGCTCCTTGGATATACCAAGCGACTGACATATATCATCGGTCACGTGCGGCGTGGCCGTCGCCGTCAAGGCCAGGACAGTCGGTTCTGCTGGCATGTTCTTCAGCAGTGTTTTGATTTTTAAATAGCTTGGTCGAAAGTCATGACCCCATTGAGAAATACAATGAGCTTCATCAATGGCTACCAAGGAAATTTCCACACTAAACAATTCCTGTTGAAATGCAGGGTTTTCCAGTCTTTCAGGAGCCACGTATACCAACTTATATCTTCCTTGCTTAATATCGTTCATTCTCTTTGCAGATTCCAAACCTGAAATGGAACTATTCAGAAATGTGGCATCAATCCCGTTTTGTTCGAGGGCATCTACTTGATCCTTCATCAAGGAAATAAGCGGGGAGATCACGAGTGTAACACCAGGCAGCAGAAGTGCCGGAATTTGATAACAAATGGATTTACCACCGCCAGTGGGCATGATTCCCGCTGTATTCATTCCTTTTAACACCTGTTCAATAATCTGTTCCTGGCCTTTTCGAAAAGATTCATAACCATAATACTGCTGTAAATATTCACGTGCTTTTTCCATCAATTCACTACTCCTCCTATTTATGTTGTAAGTTCCGATAAGGGGCTTTTCCTTTCATTGTACCTGCTTTTCCGATGAACCAAAAGCATAAAAAAAGAGTAGACACATAAATCTCCGTGTCTACTCTACTCTTATATATGAACATGTTTTGCATAGGTAAGTTAATTCAGGACTTGAACTTTAACATTTTTAACGCCCCAATTATTGGCGTCCTGCTCATTAGGAACAAAGATGTCGACTCTATTACCCTTGATGGCACTGCCCGTATCGGCAGCTGTTGCGTATCCATAGCCCTCGACATAAACTTTTGAACCTAGCGGAATGACTGACGGATCCACTGCAATCACCTTTGCATCAGGATTAGCCTTCAAGTCCACGCCTGTTGCTGTAGTGCCGCTGCAGCCTTGACAATCAGCGGTATATGCCGTTGCTCTAGCGGTCAACTCTTTTTCCACACCCGCTTGATCGTTGGATTCTTGATTTGTTTCTGCCTTTTCAGGTTGTTCTACTGGTTTAGCTTGTTCTGCTGGCTCAGCTTGTTCTACTGGCTCAGCTTGTTCTACTGGTTCGGCTTGTTCTGCCGGTGCAGCCTGTGCTGATGCTGGCTCAGGGCCTGCCGTCGCCGCTTCCACTTTGTTGCCCGCTGGCTTAATGACTAAATCCTGATCCGGATGGATGGTTTCGGAATTTAAGTCGTTCCAAGATTTAATATCATTTACCGATACATCATATTTGTGCGCTATTTCCGATAATGTCTCCCCTGACTTGACTTTATGGTGCTGTTCTTGAGAGATATGTATAGTTTCTCCTACATAAATCGAGTCTGAAGACATATCATTCCAAGACTTAATATCTTCTATTGATACTTTATACGATTGAGATATCCCCCATAATGTGTCTCCATCTTTCACTTTGACATCTTCTGCTTGTACCGGAATTGTGAATGCACCGGATATTGCAGCCGCTGCCGCTAACGATAAGATTGATTTTTTCATATGTTGTTACCTCCTTGTGAGCTGCTTTATAAGCTACGAGTTAAATCTTAACATAGTTTTTTTCTATACAAAGAACAAACAGATAAAGAATAGATGACAAACATCACAGCAAGATAACGGGAGGATAACAAGTTGTTTTAATATTCTGATAATATTTATTTAACCACTACCTCCCATTTTCAGGTCCAGTGGGCTCCAGCCTGGGTTTACGGTACATCATTATTAGAAGCTATTTCTTTACTTTACAAACGAGGAGATCATAGCATTGCAGGTTTTAAAAGGGAAAATATAAAAACAGCCCCCCGATTGGTAGACTTATGTCTAGCAATCGGGGGGCTGTTCGCTTTCGATCATTTACGGTCTGAAGAGTAAGTCCATCCATCTTCCTGATAAATCTTATCTTCCTTCATCAATTTGCCAAGAGCACGTTTGAACGCTCCCTTGCTTAAACCGAAATTAAATTGAATATCACCTGGAGGTGTTTTATCGCCATAAGGCATTGCGCCGCCACGATTCATTAAGTACTTGAAAATGACATCGGCATCTTCGTCCATCAAATCTTGTTTAAACGGAATTAGCGAGACGTTCAGCGTACCATCTTCTTTGCTATCTATGACCCGGCCTTCTACCAATTCCCCAAGACGTGGCTCCTCCTTGCGTTCACTTTCATGAATGAAGCAACGATAGCCTTCTTGTGAAACAAAGAAAGATCCAACCATAAGCAGACGATAGACGTTCCCGCTCACGGTTGTATTTCGGACCCCTTTTAATGGAGCTTTCACGACAATCTCCTGGATTACATCTTCCGTTGCAAGCTTACCGAACAAGCGGTCATTCCGATCCGTCTTCAAGGATACATAAAGCCGATCGCCAACCTCAGGCCATAACCGATCAATATTCGGCAGATCATCAAGAGATACAAGAATATCTTTGGAGAGGCCGATGTTTACAAACACTCCAAGCTTCCTTTTCACATTGACAACTTCCGCCCATCCATATCGATCGATTTGAATCTCGGGAATCTTCATTGTCGACGTTAGACGCGCTTGTTTATCATGGTAGATGAATACCGTCACCGCATCACCAATCTCAAGCTCCGTCCCCTCAATCATTTCATTATGATGAAGTAAGACATCTTCTGAACCATCAGTTAAAAACCAACCGAAATCCGCCTTACGTTCCACTTCCAACTCTACAGCCATACCGGCCTGGATTTTTTGCATGTATATGAATCCTCCTGTAACGTACCTTTACCTAAAATTGTATGTCATTCATTATTTTTTCCAACATCTTTGAATTTATCATTTTTTTGTTGTTATGTATACCTATTCCTGTTTTTTTCTTTACACTTGGTCACCTTCATTACAGGAATGCGGTATCAAGATTTGCCCTTTTTTCCTCGTGCTTAACAGCGTATGCATGATCACTTTGGACAATTGCCTCGGCTTGTATGGCTTAACTAAATAATCGTTGGCCCCCAAGGAAAGTCCCTTTTCCCTTTCATCAAGTGCGGTTGATATGAAAACAGGTATCTCCTTCAAGTCAGCGGAAATTTTCAACTCCCTTAAGATTCCCCACCCATCCATCTCTCCTTCTTCAAGAAGGATATCTAGCACAATGGCGTCAGGCGGTGAGTTTTTCAACTCCTGAAAAGCTTTTCTTCCACTATTGAAATAATTCACATGAAAGCCGCTATCCATCAATTCATATTTCAATAGTTCCGCTAAATTAATATCGTCCTCGATAACCATGATTTCATAGCTCAGTTTCATCGACTGTCGATCATGATTCGGGCCCATTTCCTTTTGAGCAACCCTCGGTAAAGAAATGGTAAACGTGCTCCCATGTCCGTAATGTGAAACCACCGTCACCTCACCTCCATGTGATTTGATGATTTCATCAACGATGGCCAGCCCTAATCCGGTTCCTCCAATTCTGCGGCGATCTGAATTGTCGACTCGATAAAACTTCTGAAATAAATGGGGCAGTGATTCTTTGGGGATGCCAAGCCCTTCATCCTCAATATCAACGGAAAGCTTATCATTCCTACTGCAAACACGGACGACTATTTTGCCGCCATCAGGAGAATACTTGATTGAATTGCTTAGAAGGTTGGTAAAAGCTTGTTCTATCTTTATCCGATCTCCTAAAATGATCAAGTCCGTTGTTTCAACCTGGAGTTGAATATCGTGATGTTCTGTATTTATTTCCAGATGTTCAATTACCTTCTGAAGGATTGGCAGGATATCAACATATTTTTTTTCGTACATTTGTTTGCCGGACTCCATTTTTTGAACATCAAGAAAATCATTGATAAGTGCGGTGAGCCGCTTTGCTTCATTGTAAATAGTCTGTAAATATTTTATCTGTCTTTCGGGCTTCAATGGTTTATTCAGCATCAATTCGGCAAAACCAAGAACACTTGCAAGCGGAGTTCTCAATTCGTGGCTGACCGTACTGACGAACTCGGATTTCATTTGATCCACTTCATATTCCTTCGTTATGTCCCGATAAACCAAAATTGTACCAAAGCCCTCTTCACGGTAGCGTAATGCTTCGAAATATACCTTTATGACCTGATTCGTCTCTTTCTTCTTAAATGTAAAGCTTCGTTGTTCATGATTGGTTGCTTCAAGATGCTGAAACGCCTCATCCAATGAACGGGAAAATCCGTCCCCCTCCATTTGACCAGTCATCTCGGCACTCCACTTCTCCCATGGCAAATCAATGATCTGCTCAGGGGTAGAACCGGTTTTAAAAATATCGCAGAAAGGCTGATTAACCTGAACGACCTTCCCATCCTGATCGATCAACTGGATGCCTTCCTTTATCGTGTTCAGAATATCTTGATTTAACCTTCGATTCCCCTCGGTTTGCTCGTATAGCTTAATCTTATCAAGCGACGTTGAAATCTGCTTCGCCAGCGTTTCGCATTCTTCCACTTCTTGATCGGTAAAGGGCGTTCCATATCTGCTGAAAACCATGATGGCATCCACTTCTTGAAATGTCGATAAAACAGGTAGATATAAGTCATAACTGTAATTCGTATTTTCGTGGTACCCTTTCTCTGCGTCCAATTGTTCTCGTTTTATCGTGAAGGGCTTTTTTTCTTTTAGCAAGCGATAATTCAAACCACTGTCGATGTTATTGCGGAATTGCTTCACTCCATTTTCAGAAATTCCAAATGACGAAGAGGAATCTTCATGAACTAAAGCAATCATCCCACGATCAGCCGAAATGATGTTACTCATATTAACGACAATGCTATTTAATACTTCGTTTTTATCTAAAGTGGAGGATATCCCATTGATCAGTTCATTTCTCCTTGTTAGCTTTTGTTCATTATCCCTTATGATTCCAAGCGTCACTTGCAGTTCGTTTTGCTGGGCCTGCAGCTCATCCTGCTGGGCAAGCAGTTCTTCATTATGCGCCATCAATTCCTGCTCTTTGTCCTGAACGCTAGCTAACATTTTCTTGAAGGCAACCGACAAAACCCCAAGTTCATCCATGCGATTTTCGTTGACGGAAATGACAGCCTCCCGACCAGCTGCAATCTCATTGGCTGCCACTGAGAAATCGGCAAGTGGCTTACCGATGTTCCTGATAATCGATCTGACAATGAACAGGCAGATGAATAAGAAAAAAAGAACGAAACCGACAAAAACTCCTTGAAGGATGGACTGCTCCTTTGTAAGATTTTTCACATTTTCATCACGCTTATCGGCCAAATTGTTTAAATATGATTTAATTAAGCCGCGAAAATCCGAAATTTGAGCCGAGATTTGTATACCGCCAAAATAATCATCGGAAAAAGTCTCAAGCTTATCGGAAATGATCCTATCTTCCTTGGAACTGGCAATAGCCCTAAACTCTTCGATTTTTTTCCTTAATGAAGCTTCCTCTTGAATTGCTTCATCCTTTAACCCATCCTTATCAAACACATCGGATGCCGGCATAGTTAAAAAAACTGTATGATATTGGTCGAGTATCTCCTCCACTAACAATTGCTTCTCGACAATGCTTTGCCGCTTCTGGAGATATTCTGCGTGCAAAGATTGCAATTGGTAAAATAATATTCCTGTTCCGGCAATGAATATGATGATGCACCCCGACATCAAAGACACGACCTGCCTGGATAGACTGTTAGTTCTGTAAAGATTCAGCTTCATGCAGAATAACCTCTATCTGTTCGATTAGCTTTAACGGACTGAATGGCTTGGCCATAAAATAATCCGCACCCGCTTCCAAAATTCTTTCCTGTTCGAATTGCTGGCTTTTGGCAGATAACATGAGAATCTTCCCTTGATTTTTTATTTCGGACGACTGGATTTTTTCGATGATCTCCAATCCGGTATACCCAGGCATCATATAATCAAGAATAATTAGATCATAGGTGCGGTTCTTAAGGAGCTTTACGGCTTCGATTCCATCTGCCGCTTCGTCAACCACATAATCCTCATCCTCGAGGGTATCCACTACGAGCATCCGTAACACTTCTTCATCTTCCACTAATAAAATTCGTTTCATCATTCAATCTCCTTGAAATGGTTTTTAAAATACCGAAACATCGGCGCGCAACCAGATATCCGTATGTAAGTGTTTCTAGATCGCTTACTTAAAATGGTTTAGATAAGCTTTATCAACAAACGCTCTATCCTTGCCTTTAGTTCCGTTATGCTAAATGGTTTCGTTACATAATCGTCCGCGCCTAATTTCAATGCTTTTGCAATATCGTCCCTGCTCTTTCTTCCTGTCAGCATCAGTACGGTATAAAAATCCGCATTACTGCCCTGTTTCACGTTCTGCAGCACCTCGATTCCATCCATGTTCGGCATCACTCCATCAAGGATTAGAAAATGCCCGACATTCTCCTTGGCTCGGTCGGAATTCAAAAACGAAGGGCCGTCTTCATAAACGGCAATATTCAAATCGAAGTGCGGTACCTGCAACGACCGCAGTGCTTTAGTTAAGATGGTCCGGATAATAATATCATCATCAATCACGGAAACATTAAGAGATTTCTTGTTAAAGCGTGTTCGCTGTGTGCTTTCAACCTTTGCACGTCCGGTACGCTTTGCTTCATATAAAGAAGTGTCCGCTTCTTCAAGGGCCTTCTTTGGCGTAACACTGTCATTTTCAACCGTAAATACACCGGCCGAAAATGTAACCGAAAACGTTTGCCCATCGTGGGAGAATTCCTTTGTCGAAAATTCCTTGATTAAACTTGTTAACTTATGCTTGGCTTGATCGGATGAAGTATCAGGGAAAATAAGCACAAATTCTTCCCCTCCATAGCGGCAGATCAAATCCGAACTCCTGATTTGGCTTTTAATGAATTGAGCAAACTCTACCAGGACAAAGTCTCCCACCGCATGTCCAAATCGATCATTCACCCGCTTAAAGTGATCTATATCAATGATGCTTATCGTGAAGTGCTGTCCTGACCGCTTAAAGTCATGGAAATAACGCGTCAGTGTGTCTTCAAGGAACCTCCGGTTATATACTTGTGTCAGTTCATCCACCAAAACCGATTGATCAAAAATCCTCTTCCGCTCTATATGTCTTTCCATCTTTGCGATAAACTCATCTATATCGATCGGCTTTCCAATGAAATCATCCGCTCCCATCTTGAATGCTTTTATTCGGGTATGCTTATCGTTCTGAATGCTGATCATGATTTTCGGAATGAAATATTTCTCATTATGCAAATGAATGTCCTGAAGGATCTGAAACCCATCCTTTGCAGGCAGCTGGATATCAAGAATCAGGCAATCTGGCTGCATTTCAAAGTATTGATTAGTCGCCTTGACGGGATCGGCATTCGTGATCACCATCCATCCTTGTTCCTCCAAAACATCTTTCAATAAAATCAGCATGGATATGTCATCATCAATGATTTGGATGAGGGGGGCCTGCGAATCACATACCGGCTTTTTCTTTATTTCAATTTCATCAAAATGCTCATATTCGTATGTATGTTCAATAAGATCGAACAGGAAATTCCTAAGATCGGATGGTATCCATAATCGATCACCGTCTTCATAAGTTTCTTCTAACAGCTGTTCTGTGATTGCCATAAGTCCACATAATTGCAGCGTTCCAGCCGTTCCTTTAATTGAATGCAAAAAACGGAATACTTCTTGGTCCGGAATTGTCTGAACTTCTTCAAGCTCTAGCCACTCTGAAAGTTTGTTTTTAATATTTTTAAATAAGCTATTTTTGTATTTTTCGATATTTACAAGTTTCACTTTTAATCACTTGACCCTTTCTTCTTGTGCGAATAAGCCTTTTTAACTACTAACTTTGTTTCATTATACTATTTTTAGGTCTATAGTATATTATTTCAGGAATATTTTACAACATATATGTTTGTCTATAAATAGAATATCGCCATCTTGCAAAATTTATTTACATGATACTCGCGGTCTAACAACACATTTTTTATAAAAGGGATTTCAATGATATAATTTATTGACCAACTGAAAGGAATGGGAAAACATTCATGACAAAAAAATTATTTTATACATCCCCCAAAACCTCCCAATGGGAGTCAAAGATCCAGCAGTGCTTCAAAGAAAATGACTATTACTACATTAAACTTGATGAGACGGCCTTCTATCCAGAAGGAGGCGGCCAACCTTCCGATAAAGGAACCATCGATGGTCTCGCCGTTCTTGACATAATTAAAGAAGCGGATGGAGATATCCTTCATAAGCTTGAGGAAAGGCCAGGTTCGGAGACTGTACAGTGTGAACTGGATTGGGCACGCCGCTTCGATCACATGCAATCGCATAGCGGCCAGCATCTACTCTCAGCCGTCTGCCGGGAACTTTTTGACGCAAATACGGTCAGCTTCCACCTTGGAAAAGAGTACTTGACCATCGATATAACGGAATCCAATTGGACTGAAGTACATACGATGGCAGCTGAAGAAAAGGTGAATCAATATATCATAGAAAATCTCGAACTACTCACCTACTACGTAACAAAGGAAGAATTGCAGAATCTCCCTGTTGTCAAGATGCCAAAGGTTTCAGACAATATCCGGATCGTGGAAATCAAAGGGATAGAATATAACCCGTGTGGTGGAACCCACGTTGAACGAACCGGGGAAATTGGCATGATTAAAATTCTAAAGACGGAGAAGCAGAAGGAACATACCCGCCTCTATTTTAAATGCGGCTTCAGGGCATTGAATGATTATTCCGAAGGTCTTGGCATTCTTTCTACACTAACAAATAAATTCAACACCGGACGTACAGAAATTCTCAATCGGATCGAAAAATTGGAAAATGACTACAAACAGCTGCTATCGGCAAACGAACACCTAAAGCTTGAAAATGCAAAATTCCTGGCTGACTCCTTGCTTGCAGAAGAAAATGAGGAAGGGTTCATTCATCATCTATTCGAGGAAAGCTCACTGAAAGAACTGCAAAATCTAGCAGCTACGATCGCAAAAAAAGAAAAAGTGCTCGTATTATTGGCCTCGCTAAAGGACCAAAATGTGGTTCTTTCCAACAGTGGCCCCTTGCCTATACATTGTGGACAATATTTCAAAGCCCAGCTAAGTCTCTTTAACGGGAAAGGCGGCGGAAGTGAACAAACTGCCCAAGCAGGCTTCAACTCACAACATGATCTACAGGCCTTCTACCAGTTCACAATCGAAAAACTGCTTCAAAATTCCGCCGAATAAAACCGAGCCGAAAGCATCAACCGCCTAAAGAAGATGCAATGTCGTTGGAACGGCTGTGCGAGACTCCCCTTAGGAATACATGTCCAAGGGAGAACCTCGGCCCATGCGCCGAGGTCACTGATAAAGTCCATTAAAGAAAAAAAGAAGTTGATACCTACTATTTGTAGATAATCAACTTCTTTTATTTAGGGACAATTTTTCAAGTAGTCTCCGCAATACTCCGTGGAGGCTACACCT